>NZ_JAKKCT010000001.1:0-1339152 GCF_021728095.1 Pseudoalteromonas sp. L1
TGCGGACATTAGGCACTTTACTAGCAATGGCTATCGCAATAGCATCGTTTGCATCTGTTTTTTGACCTTGTCTAAATGCTTTAACAAATAAAGGGTCAAGCAACATGACTTTATGACCAAAGGATTGTGCAGTACGTGCAAAATATTGAGCGCTTGCGCATGCTTCCATAGCAACAACTGACGGTTTTGTTTTAACTAATAACTCAAGCAATGCTTTGCGGTTGGTTTGTTTATTAAATTTAAGTTTATTACCTTGAAACTGCGCGACTTGAAAAATATTTTTTGCTAAATCAATAGCAATTAAATTAGACTGTGTCATGTATGGGCTCCTTAATTGGTAAAAGATTTTCTGCAATTTCTTTATACCGCACTCTCCCGTTTATGGGGAGGAGTCCATACATCTGCTACAAGATGGCGTAGTCACGATTTTATATCGCGTTTCGGGATTTGAATGCTCGTGGGGTAAACCCGCAGCTACGGGGCGTAGCTGCGATTTTATAGCGCGTTTAATAGGATTATTAAAAACGCTAAAGTTAGATTATAGCTGCCAGTTTAATGACATAGCATAACCGCGTGGTGCACCGTAGTAACCTTGCTCCCAGAACAAGCTGTGAAGGTATTTCTCATTGGTTACGTTGTTGATATTAAAGTTAACACTCACATTATCATTAATGTCATAGGTTGCCATCAGGTTTAGTAAGCCATAGGCATCTTGTTTTGTAACCGGTACCACACCTGAAGGTTGTGTCGGTTGCACACGTTGCGTGTCATCCTGCCATTGGTAATTTAAACCAAAAGTTAGGCCATCTATTTGAGGTACTTTCTGGGTTAAAGCAAGTTTAACTTGATTCTCTGGTGTGTAATCTTTTACTAATTCATCACCATCGATATTTACGTTACTATAGCTAAAGCTAGCACTAAGCGTGTCGTTGAGTCGGCCACTCATTTCTATTTCAAAACCGTCACTATTGATGCCATCTGCACCATAGTAGCGTGTGTCATCTGGTTGAGAACCAGGAACAGCGATAGCTAGGCCTTCTTGCTTAGCATCGAAATACGCAAAGGTGACGAATAAGTTGTCATCAAGTAATTGTGCTTTCAAGCCGATTTCGCTGCTTTTACCTGTGATTGGATCTAGGTAATCTCCGTTAATATCACGCTCTGTTTGTGGTACAAAAGTTTCTGTGTAGCTTGCATATGTAGAGAAACGTTCGTTAATGTCATACACTACACCGTAATAAGGTACAGTTTGATCACTGTCTTTATCTTTCGCTTTTCCATATGACTCGCCCTCAGTTTCCCAGTTTACATGGCTAACACCCGCTAAGAAACTCAGTGAGTCTGTGGCACGAATTCGTGTAGAAATATAAGCAGAACGCTGACGGCTTGTAATATCAGCACCTGTTAAACCATCATCAAATGTCGGTGTGGGTGCTGTGCCATCCCAACCACCTAGTTCAGGCATGCGAGGGAAGCCATTTTCATTATCATAAAGAGACATATCATCGTTATCCATATCCGCTTGATTTACACCAAACGATAGGTCGTGCTCCATGCCAAATAAATTAAACTTACCTGTTGCATAGATATCTAAAATATCGTGCTTATCTTTATGGTCATACTCGCTTGCGTAACCAATTAAGCCTAAACCTGTTTCTCTATCAGGTGTTTTATAGACATAAAAAAGCTCTGAATCTTGCTCATTTTCTAAGTGCGCATAGCTTGCTTTTAAGAACCAAGTATTCGTAATTGCTTGTTCAATTGATAAGAACAACTGCTCTGTTGTGTTGTTCCAGTAAGACCAGTCAGATGCTGTACTGGTTGATTCATCAAAATTAGTTGCCGAGCCATCGCTATAATAAAGAGGGAGTGCCCCCCATAATGGGCTATCTGCATCTTTTTTCTGGTTAACGTAGTTAGCCGTTACTACCGTGCTATCCGTTAACTGGCCTTCGTAAGCAAGGTAGTAAATTGTTTTATCTTGCTCATAGCGGTCAAGATAAGACTCTGCTTTATGTTTGGTAAATACAGCACGCACAGCGTGATTTTCATTTAGTGCAGTTGATGCATCAAGCTCTAAGCGTTTGCTATCCCAAGAGCCGTACGATACAGATGCATTGACTTGTGTTTGATAAGTTGGGCGTTTTAAAACCATATTAACAGTTGCAGATGGGTTACCAGCACCTGTCATTAAACCATTGGCGCCGCGGACAATTTCAACGCTATCGAAAATTGAAGTATCTAAAGTTCCCTGGATAGAGCCGTTGTCTTGTGGCATACCCATGCCGTTAACCTGAAAGTTTGTTATCTCAAAACCACGTGCTTTAAAGTAGGTACGGTCAGTTTCAATTTGCTCAACAGTGACACCTGGTGTACTTTCAAGGACTGAGTTCAGATCATCAAGTGAAAAGTCATTCATTAATGCACGAGATACAACAGAGATAGACTGGGGAGTTTCTTTTATTGTTAGCCCAAGTTTTGTTGCAGATTGCGCTTCTTCAGTGATGTAGTTTTTATGGTGCTGACCATAAACAGCTATTTTTTCAATAGGTTGTTCTTTTTCTTGTGCAGCGAAAGCGTGACCACTTAATAGTGCTGAAGTCACTAAGCTCAATTGTGAAAGGCGCAAAAATTTAGTTGATGACATGCAAATTCCCAAATAGTTCAATTCAGATTGTAAATTAATGCGTAATGTAATCTAAATGAAAATGGTTTGCAATTAGGTTTGTCGGTGTTGGCTTAAAATAAACAAAAAAAGCGGCCGAAGCCGCTTCAGGAAGTAAAACTGATTAGGGATTAAAAAACGTATTTTGCAGAGAACTGCAAACGATCCATATCGCCATCTGTGCCACTTTCTAGTTCACGCTCAGCATGTTTATATTCAACACCAAACGTAAGCTTTTTAACAGGTGAGTATAAGATATTTGCACTATAGCTTTGACTCGTTTCTGTAGGGTCGCCAGAGATTGCAAATAAGTCACTATTATTGTCAGCAGAGAAGAATGAATAAAGGAATGTTGAACGCCATTGGCTATTCCAATGTTGCTGATAGGCAATAAAGCCTGATGTTGAATCAATGGCATCAAGATCATCACCATCAAGCACGGCACCATGAGCAACATTTAACCCCACGTAGCGACCTAAGCCTGAACCCTGTGTAAGCATAAATTTAAGGTTGTTTTGACCAAAGTTTACTTTACCAGACGCGCTAATACCAAATGAAGACTCATCGGCATCAATACCATTCTTTTTATAGGTTAATTGGCGTGCAAGACCTGTCACAACTAACTCACCCCAGTCCGCTTTGTGAGTATAACGGGCTGTAAAATCAGGCATTGCGGCATCATCGGTTGCTACGCGAGCACCACCTTGAGTGGTAATGGTACTTTCAGGGTTTTCGATTGAAAAAGACCAACTACCCGTTGTGTACCTTGCCTGAGCTTGGCGAGCAAACACAGTACCTTCTGCTGGGCCAACAAAATCAAGGGTTTCTGGAAGAGCTCCTACGTTTTGGAAGTTCGACCATGCTTGACCGAATAACCAACCGTCATACGTGACATAGGCTTGTCGGATACGTGGTGCATATGAATTAGTAACGCGCTCATTACCACCTGGTGCAGATGCTAAAAAGTCGATCTCAATTTTTGTATTTATCGTTTTTCCGTTATCTAATTTGGTTGCGGTACCAAAGTTGAAGCGAGATTGGCGAGCATGCATATCAAAGACAGCATCATTGTCTGTATCAGGTCCAACAGGAGTCGTACTTGGCACGTAAAAATCGCGACCAACGCTTGAACCATCAGGGATACCTGATGAGTAATCACTCCACATTGCATCGAGTTTTACATAACCGCCATAGGTGATATCAGTATTACCTATGGTGGCTGCGTGTGCTGTGCCTGTCAGCGCACAAAGTACTGCTGATGCAGTTAATGTCTTCAGGGCTGTTACTTTTGTTGTTGTCATAATGTGTATTCCTGTCAAAGCTACTTGTATGTTGTTGTATCACTGTTGTTTAAGAAGTGATTTCTCTCAATTATCTATTGGTCTATTAGACTAAGGTGGTACTAATACTAAGTGAGCAACAAAGTTTGTTTAAATTAAGGTAGTTAGTCAGATGTATTAGTACATTGGACTTGATTATAGAAGGTGATTACGAAGTTTTTTGTTTATTGGTGAGATATACAACTAAGGTCTAATATTTTAAGTCGCTTTGCTGAGTGATCCTTGAAGTAAGCCTTTGGCAAGTAATTAACATGGAGACGACAACAATGTCACAAAGTATCTATCCAGTTCCAGCGCATATCAAGAATGCAGCACTCGTTGATAACGATAAATATAATACACTGTATAAGCAATCTATTGATGACCCAGAAGGATTCTGGCGAGAGCACGGTAAACGTCTTGATTGGTCGACCCCTTATAATAAAGTGAAGAACACGTCATTTGATAAAGGTCACATTAATATTCGTTGGTATGAAGACGGACAATTGAACGCCTCTTATAACTGTATCGACCGTCACCTTGCTAAAAATGCAAACAAAACAGCCCTAATTTGGGAAGGTGATAACCCTGAACAAAGCGAAAACATTAGCTATCAAAAGCTGCATGATGAAGTAGCAAAACTCGCCAATGGCCTTAAAAAGTTAGGTGTTTCTAAAGGTGATCGCGTCGCGATTTATATGCCAATGACTCCACAAGCTATTTATGCAATGCAAGCATGTGCGCGTATTGGTGCCATTCACTCTGTTGTATTTGGTGGTTTCTCTCCGTCAGCAATAGCTGATCGAATTAACGACTCAGGCGCTAAGGTTGTAATTACATCTGATGAAGGTCGTCGCGCAGGTAATTGTGTACCACTTAAAGCAAACGTTGATGAAGCTGTATCGCAAGATTCGGTAACCAGTGTTGAGCATGTCATCGTGCATCAATTAACAGGTGGCGACGTTGAGTGGAATAGCCATGATGTTTGGTGGCATGACCTAGTAGCGGATTTACCACCAGAGTGTGAACCTGAGCCAATGAATGCAGAAGATCCACTTTTCATTCTTTACACTTCAGGTTCAACGGGTCAACCTAAAGGGGTTGTTCATACCACAGGCGGTTACCTTGTGTATGCATCAATGACCCACGAGTACGTATTTGACTTAAAAGAAGATGATATCTTTTGGTGTAGTGCCGATGTGGGCTGGATCACAGGTCATAGCTACATTGCATATGGTCCATTAGTTAACGGTTGCACACAGGTTGTTTTTGAAGGTGTGCCGACTTACCCAACAGCGGGCCGTATGGGTGAAGTAATTGATAAACACAATGTTACTATTCTATACACTGCACCAACGGCTATTCGTGCTCTGATGGCGAAAGGCGACGAGCCAACGGCCACATCAAAACGTACCAGTTTACGTATTATGGGATCTGTTGGTGAGCCAATTAACCCTGAAGCGTGGGCGTGGTACTACGAGCATATTGGTAATGAAAATTGCCCAATCGTAGATACGTGGTGGCAGACCGAAACTGGCGGTATTATGATCACACCATTACCGGGTGCAACAGATATGAAGCCAGGTTCGGCGACGCGTCCATTCTTTGGAATTGCTCCTGCATTGTATGATGCCGAAGGTAATACGCTTGAAGGTGCAGTTGATGGTAACTTAGTTATTTTAGATAGCTGGCCTTCACAAGCGCGAACAGTTTATGGCGATCATGAACGTTTTGAGCAAACTTATTTCTCAGCATACCCAGGTGTGTATTTTACAGGTGATGGTTGTCGTCGAGACGAAGATGGTTACTACTGGATCACTGGTCGTGTTGATGACGTGCTTAACGTATCAGGCCACCGTCTAGGTACAGCTGAAATCGAAAGTGCATTAGTTGCTCACGAAGCAGTTGCCGAAGCGGCTGTTGTTGGCTATCCACATGACATCAAAGGTCAGGGTATTTACGTGTATATTACACCAAATGAAGGCGTGACTGTCAGTGATGAGTTAACAGCAGAGGTGCGTAACTGGGTTCGTAAAGAACTAAGCCCAATTGCATCACCAGATATGATCCAATGGTCGCCAGGCCTACCGAAAACACGTTCTGGTAAAATCATGCGTCGAATTCTACGTAAAATCGCGGCAAATGAGCATCAACAATTAGGTGATACTTCAACATTGGCCGATCCGAGTGTGGTTGATGAGTTAATCGAGAACAGATTAAATCGTTAAAAATGCGTTAAAAACTTGATTAGAAGTTGATTCTAAACGTAGTATATCGGCTGTCACTTAGAAATAGGTGTCAGCCGAATTTATTAGGAGTGAACCATGAGTCAGTTTTTAATAGCGGACGATCATCCGTTATTTCGTGAAGCGCTGAAAGGGGCATTGAGTGCTAAGTTCGCTGATTTAGAAGTGTTTGAATCGGAAAACTTTGATACCACATTGCAAGTGCTTAGCGAACAAGAAGATCTTGATATTCTACTGCTAGACCTTCACATGCCAGGTAATGGCGATTTATACGGCCTTATTCGTATTCGCGAAGACTATCCAAGCTTACCCATAGCTGTGGTATCAGGTAGTGAAGACATTAATATTGTTTCTAAAGTGATGGGATATGGTGCGATGGGGTTTATACCTAAATCATCGTCATCAGATGACATTGCAATAGCTATTAACCATATTCTTGAAGGGGATGTATGGTTACCCACAGAGCTTAAAGATAAAGTCGCCGCGGTTGATGGCGAAGACAAAGAAATAGCCGCTCAGGTGGCATCGTTAACGCCACAACAATATAAAGTGTTGCAGTACTTACACGAAGGCTTATTAAACAAACAAATCGCTTATGAATTACATATTTCTGAGGCCACGGTAAAAGCACATATCACCGCTATTTTCAGAAAACTTGGTGTATATAACCGTACTCAAGCGGTCCTTATTGCCTCAAAACTTCAACTTGATCCTATTGAGTCGAACTCGTAATTAGATAATAAAAATAATAAAGAGGCGGTTAGCCTCTTCATTAAAATAACTTAAGCAAATACCACGGTGCGATTACCGTTAATAAACAGTTTGTGCTCAGAGGCTAACTGTAAGGCTTTGCAAAAAACAGTTTTTTCTACATCTTTCCCCATTTTTGCCATCATTTCTGCGGTATCAGCATGACTAACATGGGTTATATCTTGCAAAATAATTGGCCCTTCATCGAGTTCATTATTAACAAAGTGAGCTGTTGCACCAATGATTTTTACGCCACGCTCAAAAGCCTGATGATAGGGTTTTGCACCGATAAATGCCGGTAAAAATGAGTGGTGGATATTGATTATTTTCCCTTCAAAGCGAGCGACAAACTCAGGGCTTAAAATTCGCATATATTTAGCAAGGCCAATAATATCAGGTTGGTAGCTGGCAATTAGGTCACCCACTTGCTGATCGTGCTCTGCACGGCTCAACCCTTCATGAGAAACAACATGAAATGGTACATCAAAACCGGCTGCCAAAGGGGCTAAGTCTGGATAGTTTGCGATAACGGCCAATACTTCAATATTCAAAGCTTTTTCAAATTGTTTGAGTAAAACACCACCCAAACAATGTGCTTCTTTAGTGGCAAGCAGTACAACTTTGGTTTTCTCGCTGCTATGCAGTGCAAGCTCAGCACCATCTGGAAGTAAGGTTGCAAGGCTAGGTAAAAAGTTATCTGACACAGTGCCACTTAACTCAGTACGCATAAAAAAGCGCTTGGCGTCTTTATCAACAAACTCATTATTACGTGTGATGTTTAAATTATGCTCATGACAAAGGCCTGTGATTTTGGCAATTAAGCCAACATCATCATCGCATTGCGTGGTTAAAATCGTGTTCATAGTCCTCATTCTAATCCCGTTTGTGTGGCCTTTATTATTTGCTAATTTTTAAGTGCTGCATAGCGCAATTTTAACTATCTAATAATTAATTTAAGAAAAGCCGAACTCTCTTTGCTGTATTACAAAGTGTAATGATTATTGGTTATTTGTGGAAAAGTGAAGTAGTTATTTTATAAGTGTGATTTTTTGTCCATAATTTTTATTAAATACGTAGCTTTGCACATCTTTCTATACGTTTTTTAACGGTTTGGTAAGTAACTGTAAATCAAGGTAATAGTTTGTAAAATATGAAATTTTCCTGATTTTTTCTAGTCCAAAGGGAGCATTAAAATAATAAGGAAAAACTTCATGAAAAGCACTTTGCTTAAAACAATAATGGCCTCTAGTCTCATCTGTGTACTTACTGCATGCTCAAGTGACGATAGTAGTGGCAGTGATAGTGGTTATGTACAACTTTATAATGGCTCATATAACAGCCCTTATACTCGCTTATTTGTAGATGATACCGAGCGATCGGGGACTAATTTTGGAGATGTATCAACCCGTCATAATTACAGCTCTGGTGAATATGAGTTGAGCTTTGAATATATTGATGCGAATGATAGTTACATCACAATTAATGAAGACACGATTAATATTAAAAATGACTATACTCAGTTAGTTGTTATGAATGGTGATTTTGCAGAGCCAACTTTTACTGAACTGAGTATTCCAACATCTGCCGATGAAGACGACTTTAATCTCGGCTTTTTCAATATTGTGGGTGAAGATAATTTATACGATGTTTATATTGCAACGGACGATGGTCTATTCGATACAGCTGAGCTCATTAGTACCTCGCCATATCTTACAGTACCGGAACTTTCGACCCTAGAGGAGGGCTACTACACACTTTATGTTACCTTGAGTGGCAGTACAGATGTCATTTTTGCCTCGCCTACAGTGTATTTTAATGATGAAGCCAGCTATGTTGCGATGATACGCCCAAGTTATGCGACTGAAGAGGATGGTATAACCCTTGATGTTGTAACAGCAAGTAACTCTGTTACTCAGCTTAATCACCAAGACGCCGAAGGTCAGCTGCGTTTTATAAATACAATTGATGACTACCCACAAACACAATTTAAGATAACGCGCGGAACAACAACCAACAACACAGAGGTTGTTGCAAGTGATCAGTATTCAAACTACATCAATATGTCACCTAATAGCTACAGTGTCGCTATGCTAGATGAGGCCGGAGATAAAATCGTTGATAACTTTTTACTGACTCTGGAACGCGAGCAAAGTGCTGTGGGCGTATTTTATAAAGATAAAGAGTACGGCCCGCGTATGATGACACTTGAAGAGAACTTAACTCCAAGTAGTTACAGCCATGCTGTGACAGTCGTGAATTTGATTGACAGTTACGCAGGGCAGAATATCGATGAGGTTGACGTGTATTTCACGCTCAATGGGGAAACAGTTGAAGGCACGAGTAATGTTATTGATGGTATCGATCAATATGATCAAGAAGAACAAGTCGTAGATAATGAGATTTACACCACCTATGTTGTATTTGAAGATAATGGGCAACAAATTGTTTTACTCCAACAAAGTGATATGGATTTTACCAAAGAAGGCAATTACATTTTGATTATAGAGCATGATGATGCCGCAGATTCAGGCTTTAAAATGACATTAGAGCGAACTGTCACCGAACAATCTTAACAGGTTTGACGCAGTACCTTCGTTGCTTTACTCACGGCAAATGTTTATTGTATAAATAATTAGAGCGTTTGCTTTATGGAAACAAGGATGATGTATGGATGAAGGTATTGCGTTAATAGTGTTACTGGTTGCAGTAATTCTGTTTGGATCAGTGGCGGGTATTGTTGCCCTGTTTCAGCTTTCAAATTTAAGAAAAGAAGTGATAGCGTTAAGGAAGACGATCACGTCAAAGTCGTATCAGCCGCATCTTGCTGATGAAGCTAAAGTATCAGCTCATGTTGAATCGCAATTAAGAGAGCATGCACAGCCTTCACCCACTAACACAGAGCCCGATTCAACCAATCTTGAACAGCCTAAAGTTGATTCTCATAATGTTAAACTCAGCGTTTCAAAACAGCCCAAGCCAGATTATCTTTCGCCAATTATTGCTCAATTTAAAGCCAATTGGTTAACTTGGGTAGGAGCTATAGCGCTGGCGTTTGGTGGGATTTTCCTTGCCCGTTATTCACTTGAAGCAGGTTTATTATCAGAGTCTATGCGGGTTATTTTAGGGGCCGTGTTTGGTGTAAGTTTAATTACAGTCGCCGAGGTGTTGCATCGAAAAGGGATTGTTTTTGAAGGGTTTAGTAACTATATACCTGCGGCACTTGCTAGTGGCGGCTTTATAAGCTGTTTTGCTTTAACTTTACTTGCTTATTCACATTACGGGTTATTACAGCCTTTACCTGCTTTTGGTATTTTGACCTTTGTATCTCTGGCTGCCAGTTGGATGGCATTAAGGTTTGGCCCACTGCTCGCAGTTATTGGCATAATTGGCGCCTATAGTGTACCGGTATGGGTAAGTACAGGAAGTAACGACTTTATTGCCTTACTGACCTATGTTGGTTTTGTTACTGTATCAGCCTCTTTAGTGGCTCATTATGTGAAACGCCATTGGTTATGGTATTTGCTATGGGCTGGCCACTTAGGTTGGTTTTGGTTAGCGGCTGTCACTGCATCAAGCCAATTTTTATGGTTTATTAATCTGTATGCAGCTTTGAGTATTCTACTATTGATTGCGATACCGCGTTTAGGGTTAAAGCTCAGGCAGGTAGAGCACCGCCCTTATCGCTTTACAAAAATGCTAGGGCAACTGCCAGATACTCCCTTACTGCTGGCAATTATGTCCCCTGTGCTTTTATTAATGAGCACTACCAATGCATTGCTTGTCTGGCAGCTTAGCACTTTGTTATTTGTTGTTTTATTACTATTTTTGATTTTAAAAAATAGTGTATGGGATAACTGGCTACTACTCGCTTTGGCATGTGTTGTAATGCTATTGATTGCACAAAATAACACCGTTGATTTTTCAGAGCAGCTTTTTGTCTTTAGGCAAAACTACGGGGCAGGGCTGTTTTTCAGTGCGTTGTTTTTAAGTTATGGGTGGTACTTTTCAAGCAAGTATCCAAAACGTTTAGGGTTTACATTAATAGCTTCACTATCAACCTTTGTAATTGTAGCAAGTTTATATTTAATTACCCCAGACCATGCTTTAATGAGCGCTTATCCGTTATGGTGTGTTGTGTTGTTAGCGGTCAGTGCGCTGTTATTTAAACTCTCAGTAAATAATAACCATCCTTTACAGGTATTCTGCTACTGGCTTGGTGCTAATGCTAATATTAGTTTAGCGCTAACTATGCTACTTGAAGGAAGTAGTTTAACTCTCGCATTAACGGTGCAAGTGTTATTGATTAGTTTTTATGTGAACAAGCACAGCATCACAATGCCAAGTTGGCCATTAAAAGCATTAGTTGCAGGTTTACTCGCGCGCTTGAGCGTAGCCCCTTGGTTAGTGGATTATAATGACACAAACCTGTTTGGTGTTCACTGGAGTCTCATTGTTTACCCTGTCAGTGCATGTTTGTTTTACTGGGCCGCAAGGTTTTGGCATCAACAGCCTCTTCGAGTATGGTTAGAAGGCGCCACTTTACATTGTATCGCTTTGTTTATAACGACTGAAACAAGTTATCAATTAGTGGGACGTTATCCTGATTTTGATAATTTATCGGTGTATGAACACATTCTACTTGCCTGTAACTGGGGCGTGTTAGGCTGTGTGTATTTATTGCGTTCGAGGTTTACTCAACATTTGGTAAGGCTTTATCAGGCTAGTGCGATTGTACTTTTAACACTAGCTGGTTTATTCGCATTAAAACTACTCACTGCGTTGAATCCTTTCTTTGAGCCTATAGACATAGGTCAGTGGCCAATTATTAACTGGTTATTACTGCTCTGGTTTGTGCCTGCATTAATAACCTTATGGGTTGCAAAGTTAATAAAGCCTATTAATACTAAATTGGTTAAGCCATTAATTTGCCTCGCAGGTGCTTTTCTTGCTCTTTATATTAATGCTGAAATACGTCACAGCTGGCAAGGTGAGCTTATTAATTTAGCGCAGTCGACCTCAGATGCCGAACTATACACATATTCGTTAATATGGTTATTGATAGGTGCATTAGTGGTGATTGCGGGGCACTTGCGCTCTATAGTTGATCTGCAAAAGCTTGGGCTAGGTTTACTGGTTTTAGTGGTGTTGAAGGTGTTCTTGATTGACATGGCAAATCTAACGGGGCTGCTAAGAGCGGTGTCATTTATTGGCTTAGGTATTTCATTGGTTGCACTAAGTTGGCTGTTTCAAAAATTTAAGGCAAAGCCACATGCTTTGCCTTAAATAGAGAGTAGGTTATGCACTGTGATTAAGCAGTGCTTTTAACTTCGCTGGTTTTACCGGTTTGCTGAGATAGTGGATGTTCTCAGCTTTTGCTTGTTGTTTAAGTGCTTCATCACGTACAGCGGTAATTAAGATTGCCGGAACAGGGCTTTGCCAAATTTCACGTAATGTTTTAATTAACGTAATGCCGTCACAGTCGTGACCAAGCTGATAATCCATCAGGATTACATCTGGGGCACGATGATCTTTAGCATATGCCATTATCGCGTTTACGTTATCGAATAATTGATAATTAGCTTGCCACTTTTGTAGAAGACTTGCCATCGCATTAAGGTTTTCAGGGTCATCATCTACCGCGACAATATTCATAGCAGAGCGGCTTTCCATACCTTTTTTCGGCGTTTGTTTTTGTTGTATAAATTGTTTCTCTCCATAAGGGACTTCAATACTAAAGCGGCTTCCTTTACCTAGGTTTGAGCTTACATCTAAGCGTAAAGACAGTAAGTCTGCCATTCTTTTTACCACGCCTAAGCCAAGACCGACCCCTTTATTGTCACCTGCTTCAATACGATAAAAGTCCTTGAAAATTTTTGCTTGTTCCAACTGTGATATGCCAGGGCCTGTATCCCATACTTCAATACGAAGATGATGTTTTCGTTTACGGCACGCAATTAATACTCTTCCTTTATCGGTGTACTTCACTGCATTGGAAACAAGGTTTTGAATAATACGGCGTAGGTAAGTTATGTCGCTATGTACAATGATCCCTGTAGAGCGTACTGTGAGTTTCAAACCTTTTTCGCTCGACATAATTGCGTACTCATTTTTAAGCGGAGCAAGAATATCGTCAATACTAAAATGGCGTGGAGTTGGCGTCATCGCACCTTGTTCTAACTTAGCTATTTCAAGTAATGCAGACATTAGGTGGACGGTTGAATCTAAACTTGCACCGAGTTTTTCAAAATTATTTAAGTTATTACTCGAGAGTGTTTTATCATCAATGGCTGCTAAATAAAGTCTAGCAGCATTAAGCGGTTGTAAAATATCGTGACTGGCCAGTGCCAAAAAGCGAGTTTTACTATCATTAGCTTGCTCAGCTTCTTTTTTAGCCAAAGTGAGTGCTTGCTCAGTTTGCACACGACTGTCAATTTGCGCTTGCAGATCTTTGTTAATCGTTCGAATTTCTTGCGTTCGTGCTTCGATACGGTTTTCAAGATCCATATTGACTTCCTCAAGAGCGTTTTGGGTTTCAATATGCGCTGTTATATCTGAAAAACTGGTCACAAACCCGCCATCAGGCAGTGGGTTACCTATCATCTCAAAGACTTGGCCATTACGACGATGACGAATAAAGTGATGTGGGCTGCCATTTTTAAGGTGTTGTACACGTTTTTCTACATGCCGTTCTATTTCGCCAGGGCCGCACTCTCCGCGTTCTGCGTTATAACGGATCACCTCTTCAATCGCTTGGCCTACTTCCAAAAAGCCTTCGGGGTAGTGAAACATTTCTGCGTAGCGCTTATTCCAAGCAACCAAGTTGAGCTCTTTATCAACAACTGAAATGCCATGACTGAGATTTTCAAGCGAGGTGAACAACAGGTTTTGATTAAATTGCAGTGCTTGCGTTGTTTCGTCAAAGAAATTGACGACCTCTTCAAACGCCATGCGCTTCCCTGAGGCGACAGTATGAATAAGTGCTTGTGCAGACGATGCGCCTAGTACGCCTGTTAAAGCGCGCTCACAATAGGCAATAAACTCTGGCTCTGGGTGAGCATTATTGTCATCAAGTTTATTGCTTAATGCAAAGTGCGCAAGTACCTGTTGACTGCGTTGAATACCTAAGAAGGTTTGTAATAGTACTTTAAAGTCGTACACCGTGGCTTTAACGTTCTTATTTAAGCGTCTTGCAAATACCGCTTGCTCTTTCGGGTTTACAAATGCAGCGGCTTGAATCTTATCTATTAAGCGCTCATCGGCACCCAGTGAAAAGCTAATGTAGCAGCCGATATTCGCAAATAATGCGATTAGCGTACCTCGGGTTATAAGTGTTTGCTGTAACTCGGCATCTAGGCTGTTACCCGCATCTAAAATAGGCAGCATTAAAAATAGAATCCAGCAAATAACACCTGCAAGTAAACCAGCATAAACACCATAAGCATGACCTTTACGCCAGTATAGACCGCCGACGATAGCAGGCAGTAATTGTGAAACCAGTGAAAAGGCAACCAACCCCATACTTGCTAGCGCTTTACCATGGCCAAACCATTGCTGGTAGAAATAAGATAAGATCAAAATGCCAGCAATAGTGAAGCGTCTCACAAGTAAAATCTGTGATTTATAACTACTTGTTATGAGGTTACGTTTAAACTTACGGCGCAACATTAAAGGTAAAACCACATCGTTTGAGATCATGGTACTTAAGGTCAGTGTAGCGACCACTATCATCGCTGTTGCAGCAGATAAACCGCCAATAAACACAAAGGTGGTTAAAAACGCATTTTCATGTATTAAAGGCAGTGCTAACACAAAGCTATCGGGTGAAAAGCCACTACCAATGCCTGGATGAATAGCCGCTGTCGCAATCGGAAAAATCATTGCCGCCGTTAAGAGTAAGTAAAGTGGAAACGCCCAACGAGCCGTATAAAGGTGACGTTTGTCTTGGTTATCAACGACGGTTACATGAAATTGCCTTGGCAAACAGATTATAGCGGCTGCGGCCATTAAAGACTGGCCAATAAAATTGAAGCTCAGAAAATCAAAGTTATGCCAATGCTGCCAAATAGAGCCTGTTAATTGCTCGGCTTGCAACGTACTTAAATTAAATAATGTGTATAAAGCAAGCCCCGCAACGGCAACTAAAGCCAGTAATTTCACCATAGATTCAAATGCAACTGCGAGCATCAGCCCTGAGCGATATTCGGTTACATCCACTTTTCGTGTGCCAAAAAAGATAGCAAACATTGCCATGATTAAGGTCGCCGACAGTGCCAGCATAGAACCCGAAATACGGCTGTCATTTTGCAATAATAAAAAGCTGCTACTAAGCGCTTTGAGTTGTAAAGCGATGTAAGGAATAGTCGCAAGTAAGGCTATGATAGTAACCATAATTGCAGTAGTTTGACGTTTGCCATAGCGGGCTGAAATAAAGTCGGCAATAGTGGTGATATTTTGTTTTTTACTGACTAAAACGAGTTTACGTAAAAAGCCCTGACCGAAGAAAAACAGCAGCGCAGGACCGATTAAAATAGGGAGGTAGTTCCAACTACTGGTAGCAGCTGTGCCCACTGAGCCGTAGTAAGTCCAAGATGTACAGTAAATCCCTAAAGAGAATGAGTATACAAAGGGGTGGTGGCTAATACGTTTTGCTAATGGAGTGGTTTTATCCCCCCAGTTAGCTAGCCAGAACAACACGCCAATGTAGGCGAGTGCAACAAAAATAAGCGCAGCTGTCATGTCTAAATTCAGTAATTATTGTAATAACTCTACCTTATCAGAATTATGAATAATTTCGATGTGTTGATTTTTTCTATATACAAAGTTTTATATTTAACTTATTGAAAAATATTGTCTTTAGTGTTTTTTTGTATTTTTATTAGACTAATGTCGCAGATCATTCGTTTTTGCTATTTTCAGTATTTCGCAGATTTATAATTACAGGTTAACTCTTTGTTAAATATTGCTTTTTACTGGTTGTTTACAAATGCGATTTTGCAGTTTACGTAAACGTAAACTGGTTGTTACGACTATGGTATCAATTCCATATTGCTGAACCCTTGCTAACTTAGTTTATGACAACTAATACCACTCATTACATTGGTAATGTATAAGGGGATAAAAATGGCTTTTAAAGATGAAGAACAAGCAAAAGCTTATTGGGCGGAAAATATTTCACTGCTATTTAAACTGTTAGCAGTGTGGTTTGTCGTCTCATTTGGTTTTGGCATTTTATTGGTAGATGTACTGAACGAAGTACGTTTTTTTGGGTTTAAACTCGGCTTCTGGTTCTCCCAGCAAGGCGCAATTTACACCTTTGTTGCTTTGATTTTTGTTTACGTTTTCAAAATGAATACGTTAGATAAAAAATACGGCGTAGACGAATAGGAGCTAAGCAATGGATGTTCAAACACTCACGTTTATTATTGTCGGTTTAAGCTTCGCGCTTTACATCGGCATTGCAATCTGGGCCCGTGCAGGGTCAACAAATGAATTCTATGTTGCTGGTGGCGGTGTTCCACCACTGGCCAATGGTATGGCAACGGCCGCTGACTGGATGAGTGCAGCATCGTTTATCTCAATGGCGGGTATCATCTCGTTTGCGGGTTATGATGGTGGTGTATATCTAATGGGTTGGACAGGCGGTTATGTACTTCTTGCTTTATGTCTTGCGCCTTACCTTCGTAAGTTTGGCAAGTTTACAGTGCCAGATTTCATTGGTGATCGTTATTACTCACAAGCAGCACGTATTGTGGCAATATTATGCGCTATCTTTATTTGCTTCACATACATTGCAGGTCAAATGCGTGGTGTAGGTGTGGTTTTCTCTCGCTTTTTAGAAGTTGATATTGAGACCGGTGTTTACATTGGCATGGTGATTGTTTTTTTCTACGCTGTATTAGGCGGGATGAAAGGCATTACATATACGCAAGTAGCGCAGTATTGTGTACTGGTATTTGCTTACCTTGTTCCAGCAATCTTCATTTCAATGATGATGACGGGTCACTTCTTCCCACAAACAGGGTTTGGTGCAACGCTTAGCGATGGCTCTGGACAGTTTGTACTTGATAAACTTGATGGGCTCAGTACTGAACTCGGCTTTGCGCAATATACCGAAGGCTCGAAGAGCATGATTGATGTATTCGCAATCACAGGTGCGTTAATGGTTGGTACTGCGGGTCTACCTCACGTAATTGTTCGTTTCTTTACTGTTCCTCGTGTGAAAGACACGCGTATCTCAGCGGCATGGACGCTTGTTTTCATTGCTATTGTTTATACAACGGCTCCTGCTGTTGCATCGTTTGCCCGTGTAAACATGATCGATACAATTAATGGTAAAGATGGAAGCGGTACAGAGTATGCTGAAGCGCCAGCGTGGGTTAAAAACTGGGAAAGAACAGGCCTTATTACCTTTAATGATAAAAATGGTGATGGCAAAATGTTCTACTCAGCAGGTAAGATTGATGATCCAAACAGCGCTAATGAAGTGAATGTTGACCGCGACATCATGGTACTTGCAAACCCTGAAATTGCAGACTTACCGGCATGGGTGATTGCATTAGTTGCAGCGGGTGGTATCGCAGCAGCGCTATCAACAACTGCAGGCTTACTATTGGTAATCTCGACCTCGGTATCCCATGACTTATTAAAACGTACCTTAAAACCAGATATTAGTGACAAACAAGAGCTCCTTGCAGCGCGATTAGCGGCAATGATAGCGATTGTGATCTCAGCTTACTTTGGTATTAACCCGCCAGGATTTGTGGCCTCGGTTGTTGCCTTTGCATTCGGCTTAGCAGCGGCGAGCTTCTTCCCAGCTATAATCATGGGTATCTTCTCTAAGAAGATGAATAAAGAAGGTGCAATTGCGGGTATGGTGACAGGGATTACTTTCACTGCGGCTTATATTATCTACTTCAAGTTCGTAAGCCCTGAGTTAAATGCGCCTGCACACTGGTTATTTGGTATCTCTCCTGAGGGGATTGGTCTAGTTGGTATGATTGTTAACTTTGTAGTGGCAGGTATCGTACTTAAACTAACGGCTGAAACGCCAGTTGAAATCCAAGAAATGGTTGAAGGTATTCGTAACCCGAAAGGTTCGAGCGCAGCACACGCGCACTAAAAATGCCATTTATAAGAACACACTCTTGAAGGTTAAAAGCCCGACTTAAGTCGGGCTTTTTATTTATTTAAAACGGGAGTAGTGTAGATATTGCCCCATCAAATAGCGAGAATGACCATGAATACCGAGCAACAGGAAGTCGCCCAATTTGTGATGCAGCAAACCCCCTTTAATCAGCTTGATATGGCTGCCTGCGAGTACTTTGTTAACCATCTCGATATTATTTACCTTACCCGTGAGAATCAAAATCAGTGGTTAAGCTCAGAAAATCCAAAGTTGTTTTTGATTCGCTCTGGTGATTACGATTTGGTTGATGCAAAAGGCGATGTGATTGCTAAGTTGGCAGCTGGCGATTACTTTGGCTTTCCCTCATTGCTAACAGGCGAGGCCATTCAAAATAGTATTTCTGTGCAAAAGGAAGGCATTGTCTACATGTTAGGCCAAGCGGCATTTGACTATTTGCGTCGTGAATACAAAGTATTTGAGCAATACTTTGTGCGAGCTCACAAGAATCGCCTGCTTTCATCTCACTATAAGAGTCAAAATGAGAGTTGGTCTGAAAAGAAAATAGCGGAGTTGATGAATCGAAAAGCAGTCATCTCAGCGCCTGATGCAAGCATTCGACAAATCGCTAAGAAAATGAAAAAACAGGGTGTCTCGTCGATTATGCTCACAGAAAATGAGCGTTTAGTGGGGGTCGTTACAGACAGAGACTTGCGT
This sequence comes from Pseudoalteromonas sp. L1, assembly GCF_021728095.1. Taxonomy (NCBI): domain Bacteria; kingdom Pseudomonadati; phylum Pseudomonadota; class Gammaproteobacteria; order Alteromonadales; family Pseudoalteromonadaceae; genus Pseudoalteromonas; species Pseudoalteromonas sp. L1. The sequence goes on from NZ_JAKKCT010000001.1 coordinate 18,820, forward strand.
AATCGCGTATTAGCCGATGAGGTTGACCCACAAGAGTCTGTCAGCAGTATTATGACTGCTAAACCAAAGTTTATCTTTGAGAATAATCGGGTGTTTTCAGCGTTACACTTGATGCTCAAATACAATATCCATCATTTACCTGTGCTTGATGAGCACCATAAACCATTGGGTATGCTAACCAGCACTGATTTATTGCGCCAGCAAAAAAGTGACCCTGTGCAACTGATTGGTCGTATTTATAAAGCGCATAGTGTGGTTGACTTAAAACGCTACTCGCAAGAAATTCCGAGCTTATTAAAAGGTTTTTCGAATAATATCGATGATATTTCACTGATTGGTAAATTATTAAGTGGTTTAACCGATGCCTTGACCTCGCGCTTAATTCGTTTGTTTCAAGAAGATAATGGTGCTGCGCCAACCAGCTTTAGCTTTATTTGTTTTGGCTCGCAGGCCCGCGAAGAACAAACCCTGCATTCAGATCAAGACAATGGCTTACTGTTGCCTGATGGTTTAACTGAACAGCAGCAAGATTACTTCAGGCGTATGGGCGAATTTGTATGTGAGCAGTTGACTGAGTGCGGTATTAAACGTTGCCCAGGTAATATTATGGCGAGTAACCCACAGTGCAGAATGGGTATAAGTGCATGGACTGAAAAATTCTATAAATGGATTACCTCACCCACGCCAGAGGCCATGCTCAATTGCAAAATATTTTTTGATTTACGGTTTATTGAAGGCTCAACAACCTTATATGCAAGCTTCTGTGAACAATTAAAACGTATTTCTAAAAATGACTTATTCTATGCGGCTATGGCCAGTGATATTAAAAATACACCTGTACCAATCGGATTGTTTAATCAATTTAAGCTAGAAAAAGATGACAAGCAGCATAAATACCTTGATTTAAAAAAACGTGGTGTGGTGATCATCAACGACATAGTGCGTTTATATTCTCTCAAAGCAGGTATTCAGCGGGCTAATACGCAAGAGCGAATCGATGCCTTAATGAAGTTTGCATTACTCAACAAAAATGACTTGTATAACCTAAAAGATTGCTGGCGTTTTTTAACGCAGCTGCGCCTAGGCACGCAAATAAATGAAGAAGGCCTACCGAGTAACTGCATTAACCCGAATGCCTTAAACTCCCTAGAGCGTCACCAATTAAAAGAAGCGTTTTACTTGGTTAAACAAGCACAGCAAGCTGCTGCCTTTAAATTTGCTCGCGGAAGTTTATAGGAGATCACAATGGTAAAACGCTGGTTAAGTCGGTATTTAGCACGCAAGCAATTATTGGCGTCTAATGCCTATAAAGAACGCTACATTGTGATCGATATGGAATTAACAGGTCTTGACCCTCGCAAGCATGAAATCGTCTCTGTGGCGTGGGTGATGATAGAAGATCAATGTATTAAACTCAGCGGCGCTCAGCACTTAATAAATAAAGACGTGCAAAGTTTAGAGCAAAGCCCGATTTATCACGGTATTGCTAAGCAAGATATAGATACAGGCGAAAGCCTAGAAGTGATTGTGACTAACTTACATCAGTACTTTGATGACTGTATTTTAGTATTTCATAATGCGGCGTTGGATTGGGGGTTTTTAAAGCAAGCGTGTCGTAAGTTTGGTTTAAAGGCGAAAGCGCGTCTGATTCTTGATACCTTTGTGATTGAAAAAAAGCGCCTCCATAAACAAGGCCATGAAATTGGCCATGATGATTTAACACTTAGCGAATGTCGCAAACGTTACAACTTACCCCATTACAGCTCGCACCATGCCCTTACGGATGCCATGGCGACTGCCGAGTTATTCTTAGCGCAGTGCCATCAAATCAGTCGTGGCAAAGCACTGAAAGTAGGGGAGTTGGTTTGATTAGAAGGCGTTACTTGAAAAGGGTTAATCTTGAGGGAATTTTTGTTTTTTATGTAGAACACGCATGACACGTATTATGCCATCCTCGACCCAATAGGAAATAATCATCGAGATTTCAAGGATAATGAGCAGTCGCCCTTTGATGCCTGTACGCTCTACGCCCATCAAAGGCTGAGCTAATAAATTTTCTACCTTAGCTTCGATGAGCTCATCGGTTTTGTCTGCAGCACTTGGGTTAAAGTGATAAAGATAGTCGAAGATTTTTTCACGATCATTTAAAGATTCATCTTCCCATAGGATCATAGATTGCCTCTATTGCGTATTTTTTCTTTACGCTCAGCCATGCGGGATTTAGCAGTTTTGTTGTCGATAAAAGTACTTTCACCAGCCTCATATTTATCGAAAGCTTGATTTACTTGCTCTGTTAACCAAGCGTCGTGAGACAGCGATTTTCTTTGCTGTTCAGCTAATTGCTCTGTGAGCTCTCTACAAGCATCACTAAGTGTTTTACCTTGGCTTTGTGCCATTTGCTGAGCAAGTCGTTTAGTTTCTTCATCAACTCGAAATTGAATTCTGGTATCCATGCTAGACTCCTGATTTTTGTGTGTACAAATGTTAGCACTAGAGTGAGGGTTGGGCAACTAACTTACTTTTTAATTAGAGTTAAGGTGAGTGGTAATTTACTAACGAAGAAATTCTTTTTACTTGGCCCTCTTATAAACTCTTCAGGTCGATTACCAAAATTGTGCCATCTAGGGTTGTTAAAGTAGTTTTATTTACCTCGCCCTCTTATAAAAACTTCAAAGGTCGATTACCAAAACTGCGCCATCTAAAACATGCTAAGCAATTTTTATTTTTGCTGACCTCTTATAAAAACTTCAAAGGTCGATTACAATACCGCCATCTAAAAGGCAGCTGCCTTTATCTGCAAGCAACTAGAGTGGATTTTCTTCTTCATGGCAATCAAACTTGCAATTAACGGTTTTGGTCGGATTGGGCGCAACATCGTCCGTGCTTTGTACGAATCAGGGCTTGAAGATCAGATTAAAATTGTCGCTATAAATGAACTAGCCGACCCAAAGGGCATTGCCCATCTCCTTAAATACGATACATCTCATGGTCGTTTTTCATTTCCTGTTAATCTAGGTGAAGATACGCTAACAGTCGCTAATGATTCTATAGCACTGTTTGCTGAAGAAAACCCCGCTGAGTTGCCTTGGCAAACCCTTGATATTGATGTAGTGCTTGAATGCACAGGAGTATATCACTCACGAGAGCATGCTGAGCTACACATAAATGCCGGTGCAAAAAAAGTATTATTTTCGCAGCCAGCTGATGCCGATGTTGATGCCACCATAGTATATGGCATTAATGACGATGAATTAAAAGCAGAGCATACTATCGTTTCTAATGGCTCATGCACGACTAACTGTATTGTGCCAGTTATCAAAGTATTAGATGACGCATTTTCAATTGAATCTGGGGCAATTACGACCATTCATGCGTCGATGCATGACCAACAAGTGATTGATGCATATCATCATGATTTACGTCGTACACGCGCAGCTAGCCAGTCTATTATTCCGGTAGATACAAAACTTGCTCGCGGTATTGAGCGTATACTACCTAAGTTTCATAGTCGCTTTGAAGCCATTGCAGTGCGTGTGCCTACAATCAATGTGACGGCTATGGATTTGAGTGTTACCGTTAATTCTGATGTTGATTTAGCGGCTGTTAATCAAGCACTTAAACTGGCAGCTAAAGACCGTCTTGAAGGTATTTTAAGTTACACTGAAGAGCCTTTGGTGTCGGTAGATTTTAATCATGACCCACATTCTTGTATCATAGACGGCACACAGACACGTGTTAGTCATAAACGACTGATAAAGTTGTTGGTGTGGTGCGATAATGAGTGGGGTTTTGCAAATCGTATGCTCGATACTGCGCGTGCGATGGTGGCTATAAGTCAATAATTTATAAATATAATATTAGTATCGTTAACTAAGGAGAAGTCCATGTCGGTCATTAAAATGGCAGATTTAGATTTAAACGGCAAACGCGTGTTAATTCGTGAAGATTTAAATGTGCCTGTTAAAGAAGGTAAAGTGACCTCTGATGCACGTATCCGTGCAGCATTACCTACTATCAAATTAGCGTTAGAAAAAGGCGCTAAAGTAATGGTGATGTCACACCTTGGCCGCCCTACGGAAGGGGAATATGATGAAGCATTTTCACTTGCCCCAGTGGTCGATTATTTAAATGATGCCCTTGAGCAAACTGTGCGTCTTGAAAAAGACTACTTAGAAGGCGTAGACGTTGCTGATAATGAAGTGGTTGTTTTCGAAAACGTGCGTTTTAACGTGGGCGAAAAGAAAAATGACGAAGCACTGTCTAAAAAGCTCGCTGCATTATGTGATGTATACGTAATGGATGCATTTGGTACGGCTCACCGTGCGCAAGCATCTACTCACGGTGTGGGTTTATTTGCTGATGTTGCATGTGCAGGTCCACTACTTGCGGCAGAGCTAGATGCACTAGGTAAAGCGCTTGATAACCCAGCACGTCCTTTAGTGGCGATTGTAGGTGGTTCTAAAGTATCGACTAAGTTAACTGTACTTGATTCATTATCTACAGTCGTTGACCAGCTTGTAACGGGTGGCGGTATCGCTAATACCTTCATCGCAGCAGCAGGACATCCTGTAGGTAAATCTTTATTTGAAGCTGATTTAATTGATGAAGCAAACAAATTAAGTGCAGCGGCAAAAGCAAATAACGGTGAAATTCCGGTACCAACTGATGTTGTTGTTGGTAATGAGTTTTCAGAGTCAGCGGTTGCAACATTAAAAGATGTTAATGAAGTAACAGACGAAGATATGATCTTCGATATTGGTCCTGATACAGCAAAGCAGCTTGCAGATATTATTGCTAAAGCTGGCACTGTTGTGTGGAATGGCCCTGTTGGTGTATTTGAATTTGACCAATTTGGTAACGGCACTCGTGCTATTGCTGATGCGATTGCAAATTCAAATGCGTTCTCAATTGCGGGTGGCGGTGATACGCTTGCAGCAATTGATAAATACGGCATTGCCGATAAAGTATCTTATATTTCAACTGGTGGTGGTGCATTCCTTGAGTTTTTAGAAGGGAAAAAGCTGCCAGCGGTTGCTATGCTTGAAGAACGTGCTAAGTAATTAGTGCGAAGCCAGCATAATCAGTCGTCTGGTTATGCTGGTTAGCTGTTAATAAAATACCTCTCACCTTCATTTTATTTTCAGCTATAACGGTCAGCGATAGTAAATGCTGTGGCTTTCCGTGATGCAGTGATGCATCAAAAACTAACATATCCGTTCAAACTAGATAGTAGGAAACTACTGTCGATACAATTTGGAGAATACCAAATGGCTTTAATCAGTATGCGACAACTTCTTGATCATGCAGCTGAAAATGGTTACGGCGTTCCTGCGTTTAACGTTAACAACCAAGAGCAAATGCGTGCAATTATGGAAGCGGCTGATAAAACAAACAGCCCAGTAATTGTACAAGGTTCTGCTGGCGCACGTGCTTATGCCGGTGCCCCTTTCATTCGTCATATGATTTTAGCAGCCGTTGAAGAATGGCCTCATATTCCAGTTGTAATGCACCAAGATCACGGTACTTCACCAGGTGTTTGTCAGCGCTCAATTCAGTTAGGTTTTTCATCAGTGATGATGGATGGCTCATTAATGTCTGATGGTAAAACACCTTCAAGCTACGAATACAACGTTGATGTAACACGTCAAACAGTTGAAATGGCACATGCTTGCGGTGTGTCTGTGGAAGGCGAGCTAGGTGTTTTAGGCTCGCTTGAAACAGGTGAAGCAGGTGAAGAAGATGGCGTAGGTGCAGAAGGTAAACTTTCTACAGAGCAAATGCTAACTGATCCTGAAGAAGCGGCTGACTTCGTTCGTAAAACACATGTAGATGCACTTGCTATTGCATGTGGTACATCACATGGTGCGTATAAATTTACTCGTCCGCCTACAGACGATATTTTAGCGATTGATCGTATTAAAGAAATTCACGCGCGTATCCCAAATACTCACTTAGTAATGCATGGATCGTCTTCAGTGCCACAAGAGTGGTTAGAAGTTATTAACCAATACGGTGGCGAAATTCCTGAAACCTATGGCGTACCAGTAGAGCAGATCATCGAAGGTATTAAATACGGTGTTCGTAAAGTTAATATTGATACCGACCTTCGTTTAGCATCAACAGGTGCGATTCGTCGTCACTTAGCTTTAAACCCTGCTAACTTTGATCCACGTAAATACTTAGCTGAAGCAACCAAAGCTATGACAGAGATCTGTGTAGCGCGTTATGAGTCATTCGGTACTGCTGGACAAGCAAGTAAGATCAAAGCTATTTCTTTAGATGATATGCACCTTAAGTATTTATCAGGTGAGCTCGATCCAAAAATTAAGTAATTGATACTAATTGAATAAAGCCGGCTTCTATGCCGGCTTTTTATTGTCTTGATCAAGTTGGATCAGCGATTTACTTACTCAAGCTTGTTAGGATCAGCGTTTTACTAACCTTAAACTACACAGATCATTATTTTACTAGTTCAATACTGATCTCAGCCTGTTCTCTGCTCAGCTTTTAAACGAAATACTAAGAGCCTTAACATTAAATCAATAAGTTAGCCTGATATGTAAGTATAAAATTGATCTGAAACTGATCAACTTAGTAAAAACCTGATCCTGATCTGTTTCAGTTAGTAGATCAGTGATCTGAAATATTTATATTAAATATTTGCTTATATCTTGACCAATAACAGTTTATGTTCGATTTTTAAGTTACTGCTTAAATTAAGGATCGTCCTATGAACAAACCAGTCATTATGTTGTCGAGCTTTGCTATATGCTTATTTTCTTTTGATAGTGCAGCCGAGGCGATTGATATTTATGGCCGAGCCCATTTAGGTATTGCAAATAGTGACACAGGGGAGGGGAGTGACACTTCCGTTGAGAGTTACAGCTCTCGCATAGGAATTAAAGGAAGCGGTGATATTAGTGATGGTTTTAAAGCTATCTATAAGTTTGAGTTTGCTGTAAATGCCGCTGATCAAGATAGTGATGGCAAAACAGAAGAAAATATTACAGCACGTAATCAGTATGTCGGCTTGCAAGGGCGTTATGGACAAATAGTCGCAGGGCGTCACGATACCGCGCTAAAAGTATCACAGGGAAAAATCGATTTAATGAATGATTTTAATGGTGATGTAAAAGCCCTTTTTAATGGTGAAAACCGCCTTGGAGATGTACTTCATTACAACTCGCCTGTTGTTGGAAATATGCAATTTGTGGTCACCTATATTGCCGAAGATAACTCAAAGCAAAAAGATGAAACAGGCGTATCTGCAGCACTCATGTACGGCGACAGTAAATTTAAAAAGACACCTTTTTTCGTTAGTGTAGCCCACGACAGCAAAGTGGCAGGTTATGACACCACACGGTTTACTGCACAAGGTAAGTTAGGTGATTTCACGTTAGGTGGAATGTACCAACAAAGTGAAAAAATATCAGACTCTGATAGTGAAGATGGCTTTCTATTTAGCGCTTCCTATAAGCTAAATAAATATAAGTTACTAGCGCAATATCAAGATGCGGAAGGTGAGTTTGGTAAGTTAAAAGATTCAGGCACCGGTACGTCTATTGGTATTGAACGAAGTTTGTCAAAACAGGCAAGGATGTACATGTGGTATACGCAATTCTCACTAGATAATAACGCCGATCAAGACCATCTAGCTGTCACATTGAGGTATGACTTTTAGTTATTAAAGCTCATTTAAAGTTAAAAAATACAGATTTATACTTTGATTTTTTGGTACTTTTTGAATTACTCGTTAGACTTTCATAAAAATGTCATACTTAGTCATAATAATGAAACCAGTTCGCTAACGAAAGAGATAAATTGGAATGTCACGTAAAGTACTAGTCGTCGATGACGAAGCACCTATCAGAGAGATGCTGGTTTTTGTTTTAGAGCAAAATGGTTTTCAAGCAATTGAAGCAGAAGATTACGACTCTGCCATTGAAGCGATGGTTGAGCCATACCCTGATATGGTTTTATTAGATTGGATGTTACCAGGTGGGAGTGGTATTCAAATTGCTAAAAAATTCAAGCAAAACGAATATACGCGTCAAATCCCCATTATTATGCTGACAGCACGTGGAGAAGAAGAAGATAAAGTGCGTGGTCTTGAAGTGGGTGCTGACGATTATGTAACTAAACCATTTTCTCCTAAAGAGCTCATGGCGCGTATCAAAGCGGTTATTCGCCGAGTGTCTCCTACTTCTTTAGAAGAAGCCATTGAAGTACATGGTTTACGCCTCGACCCAATTTCACACCGCGTTACATCACAAGGGAGTGAATTAGATATGGGTCCGACTGAGTTTAGATTACTTCACTTTTTTATGACTCATCCAGAACGTGTTTACAGCCGTGAGCAATTACTTGATCATGTATGGGGAACAAATGTATATGTAGAAGACCGTACTGTTGATGTGCACATTCGTCGTTTACGCAAAGCGATTGCACCACTTGGACATGACCGTTTGGTGCAAACCGTTCGCGGTGCAGGCTATCGTTTTTCTAGTAAATTATAGTGCCTTAGCCGACAACAGTTAGCTAATTTACATACTTAAGGTTAAGTGAGTGTATGTATCGAGTAGTCAATAAACAGGCGTTAGCAAAACGCCTGTTTATGTATTTCTTACCCTTGTTATTAGTTGGCGTACTAGTTGGTGCGCCTTTTTTGCTTTTATTTTTAGGCTCTTTTGCACTACTAATTTGGCACTATCATCAATTATATCGCCTTAGCGATTGGCTCCTAAATCAACGTAGTTTTAACCCACCTGAAGGGGAGGGAGCGTGGGAGCAGGTCTTTGAAGGGATCTACCATTTACAACATCGTAATCGTAAAAAACGTAATGAGCTGGCTGATTTAATTCGTCGTTTTCGTGACGGGGCAGAAGCCGTTCCAGATGCAGTGGTGGTGTTACAAAAAGACCTTAGCATTATCTGGTGTAATCAATTGGCACTTAAGGTATTAGGTTTGCAGTGGCCAACCGATCACGGACAACGTTTAGATAATCTTATTCGCGATCCTAAATTTGCAAAGTACATGCATAAAGCGTGTTTTGATGAACCGCTCGAACTGGATGGTGGCCATAGCTATGATCAAACGCTAGAGTTTCGTGTTATGCCCTATGCAAGTTCACAGCTGATGATGGTGGTACGTGATGTCACCCGCTTAAAGCAACTTGAGCAGATGCGTAAAGATTTTGTGGCTAATGTGTCTCACGAATTGCGTACACCACTCACTGTTGTGACTGGTTATTTGGAAATGCTTGATGCTGACACATTACCGCCACCGGCTATGTGGGAAAAAGCACAAACAACCATGCTTGAACAATGTAAGCGTATGGATAGTTTGGTCAATCAATTACTTTCACTGTCGCGTATTGAAGGGGCGCGTCGTCAAGATAACGACAAGCCTGTGAATGTGCCGCAGTTACTTATCTATATTCAAACCGAAGCTAAGTCACTTAATCAAGACAAAGGCCATGAGCTCATATTTAATGTGGATGAAACTCTGGATATTAAAGGTGCTGAGGATGAGCTACGCAGCGCATTCTCAAACTTAGTTTTTAATGCTATTCACTATACCAAGCCTGGTGGGAAAATAGTGGTTAATTGGCAGCTAAAAAATAATCTGGCTGCGTTTAGTGTGACGGATAATGGTGATGGTATTGCCAGTGAACACATTAATCGTTTAACCGAACGGTTTTATCGTGTTGATAAGGCGCGTAGTCGTACGACTGGTGGCTCAGGCTTAGGTTTAGCCATTACAAAACACGTGCTTACACGTCACGATAGTCACCTAGATATTAAAAGTAAACTCGGTGAAGGTTCAACGTTTTCGTTTGCATTTGGCAGCGATAAAGTTGTTCGTTTGCTAGGCTCTTCAGAAAATAACTCAAAGTCATAAAAGTGTCATTTTAGGGTAATCTAACTGTCATCTTGTGTAATTAAAGTAGGTGGCAGTTAGGAAATGGGACGAACAAATCGGAGTAACCCCTATGAAATTCAAAAACCTCGTTGCCGCAATGGGTGTGGCTGTAACAACATTTGTATCAGCTCAAGCAGCTGCAGTTGATAAAGATATGCCTGAATACACTAAGACAAGTGGTATTTCGGGTAACTTCTCATCTGTAGGCTCTGACACACTTGCAAACATGATGACGTTCTGGGCTGAAGAGTACAAGCGCTTCTATCCAAACGTAAACATTCAAATTCAGGCTGCGGGTTCTTCAACTGCGCCTCCAGCACTGACTGAAGGTACAGCAAACTTTGGCCCAATGAGCCGTCGTATGAAGTCAAAAGAAATTGAAGCATTCGAAAAGCGTTACGGTTATAAGCCTACTGAAGTACGCGTAGCAATCGATGCCCTTGCTGTTTTTGTACACAAAGATAACCCTATTGAAGGTTTACGAATTGACCAAGTTGATGCGATTTTCTCTTCTACTCGTAAATGTGGTGCTGACGCACAAGCAAACCGTTGGAGTGATGTAGGTTTAACGGGTGACTGGGCTGCTAAAGACATCCAACTTTATGGTCGTAACTCAGTATCAGGTACTTACGGTTACTTCAAAAAGAAAGCACTGTGTAAAGGTGATTTCCGTAACAATGTGAATGAGCAACCAGGTTCTGCCTCTGTAGTACAATCAATTTCATCGTCACTAAACGCGATTGGTTATTCAGGTATCGGTTATAAAACATCAGGTGTACGTACAGTACCCTTGGCGAAAAAAGGGTCTAACTTTGTTGACGCAACCCTAGAAAACGTTGCTACTGGTAAATACCCATTATCTCGTTTCTTGTATGTTTATGTGAACAAGCACCCTAACAAGCCACTTGCACCTATTGATGCAGAGTTCTTAAAAATGGTTCTTTCTGTAGATGGTCAAAAAATTGTTGAGAAAGATGGTTATGTGCCACTTTCAGGCAAAATGGCAATGGCTGAACTTAAAAAGCTAGGCCTTCTGTAACAACCAACAGACATAGTAAAAAACCGCTCAGTGAGCGGTTTTTTTTCGTCTTCAGTTTAGAGCTTAGCGAGTAGTTTTGCTTTTAGCCGCTGTTGTGCGCGGCGAACTTGCTTACGCTTTTTACCTGAAGGTGCCTTAAAGCTTTGAATAGGCATGACCGTTGGTGACTCGTCAGGTAAAGCTGGCACATCAAAACTTGCCTGTGAGTCCTCAGGTAAGGCAATCTCTTGCTGATGAACACGCAGTGCTGCGAGAGTATCATCATCAATTACCTCGCTAGGGCAAAGGAAAATCCCCATTTTGCGCATTTTAACACCAAGACCTATACTGCTTGAGTATCGAACAATTGGTGCAGCTAAAATTAGACCGACTAAAATAGGCGATAACCACCAAAAGAAAGTCGGTGTGTAGTAATACGCAACACCGCCCCAAATAAACGCAGTAATCGTAGAGAATAATGTATAGCCAATTGCTTCTTTCCACGGCACCATACGTCCCTCACGTGGTTGTGCATCCCAGCTTACTTTTTTGCCAAGAAATACACACACTACAAAGTAGCTATGAAACACCATCATAAGTGGCGCGATGATAATGGCAAATACAGTTTCAATGAGTGCGCCAGCAACGAGTTTCATTGTGCCACCAAATGCTTTATTGCGGTGTACGAGTGTGACAATGATACCTAGTAGCTTCGGCAGTAACAGCAAACCAATTGTGATGAATAATAACGAGTCAATTAATTCAGTTTTTGCTATTTGCCATGTTGGGAAAAGCTGGTACGCATGGTTGAAATACACATCACTGTTTACAGCACGTGTTACCGCATCTAAGGTGCTTAATGCCAACATTGATAGCCAAATTAATGATGAAATATAGGCCGTAGCACCAAATAAAAAGTGCATTTTACTCATCAGCTTCAAGCCCGACTTAGGGAGCAGGCCTAAGTGTTGAATATTACCTTGTACCCAGCGTCTATCACGAATTGCGTAGTCTAAGATATTACTGGGTACTTCTTCGTAACTACCTTCAACGTCGCTTAGTAATAGCACATCCCAGCCACTGCGGTGTAACAGTGATGCCTCCACAAAGTCATGGCTTAAAATCTCACCGCCAAAAGGCGCATTACCTTTTAACACTGGAAGGCCACAGCATTGTGTAAAGGCTTCTACGCGAATAATCGCATTGTGTCCCCAGTAATTAGCTTGATTTGTTTGCCAAAAAGCAGACCCCGTCGCGAGCATTGGGCTATATAAGATTGATGCAAACTGTAAAAAGCGACCGAAAAAAGTATCTTGGCGAACCGGAATCGGAATCGTTTGGATAAGACCTGTGTTAGGGTTATTGATCATGCTTGATGTTAGCTCAAGCATACATTGACCCGTCATGATGCTGTCAGCATCAAGTACTATCATATGTTCGTATTGGCTACCCCAACGCTCACAAAAGTCAGTTAAGTTACCTACTTTACGATGCTTGTTATCTTCACGGCGACGATAAAATGTGTGTTTCGCTAAATCACCCAAGCGCGTTGTAAATGCATTCCATGCTTTTAGCTCATTGCGGGCAATGTCTGGATCTTGCGTATCGCTGAGTAAATAAAAATCGAAATGTGGCATTTGACCTGTTTTTTCAAGCGAGCGAAGGCTCACTTCAAAGCCTGCAATAACACGCTCTGTATCTTCATTATAAACAGGCATAACGATGGCTGTTTTCGTTTGGGCAATAGCATCAGCATTTACATCGATTGGTTTTTGACGTTTCAATGTTAATGGGTCAATGCGTAGAAGCTGTAAAATAAAGCCCATACAACCGCTACAAAAGGCAGTAACAATCCATGCAAAGGTTACAGAGAATAATGCTAATAATGCGTACTCAAGTAATGTCATGCCGTTTGAATTTAAAATATCGAACATGATCCACACGCCATACGCTGTTATGGCCAGTGCTAGGCACGTAAAAAGCCAAGCACGTGTCTTTTTAAACGGCATTGCAGTTGCAGTTAGTTTTTTACTATTGGACGTCATTTGGATACCAGACATAGCTCCATACCTCGCTAATTTCTTTGTCACGTAGTTTTAGCGATAAGCGCATATCAACGGGCTTATCTCCCTCAGGCGCCACCTTAAATGCTACGCGCCATCCTTGATTATTTGGTAATTGCTGCACTGTTTTATCGCTGATTTGGCCAGCTGAAATATTTAAATCAGCCATTAGAGCGAAGTTTGCAGACAATTGGTTAATATTTTCGCCACTAAAGTCGACGGTGAATTGGCGATGACTTTTAGGCGGTGGATTCTTCTCACCAGGTAATGCCGCGCTACCTATGCGGGTTCTTAGCACACTCGCTTTATCTTGCGTTGCAAGGGTTGCATTGAAGGTTGATAGCTTATAGCTGAAGCTTAAATTATCGCCAGCCTTCATAGCTTGCTCTGGTACCCAGTAGCTAACAATGTTGTCGTTAGTTTCGGTGTCTGTCGGAATTTCAACAAGCTCTACACGTCCTTTGCCCCAATCATTGATAGGTTCAATCCACATGCTAGGGCGATTGTGGTAGTGCGCCTCTGTGTCTAAGTAATTGTTAAAGTCACGGTCACGCTGCGCGAGTCCAAAGCCTTTCGGGCTATCATAACTAAAAGAGGTTACGCTCAGTTTTTTCGGATTATTAAGTGCACGCCATACCCATTGACCTTGTGCTGATTGCATTAATAAGCCATCTGAGTCATGAACTTCTGGGCGGTAGTCATCAAAGAACTTGGTACTGTTTTCACCGTGATAAAACATACTTGTAAGCGGTGCAATACCTAACTTTTTAATATCTTTACGAGCAAAAATTTGCATCTCGGTTTTTACTTCAGTATTGGTTGAAGGAGTAAGCTCAAAGCGATATGCTCCTGCAACTGAAGGGCTATCCAAAAGCGCATAAAGTACGATAGTCGTGTCCTCTGGCGCGGGTTTAACTAGCCAGAACTCTTTAAAAACAGGAAACTCTTCGCCTGAACTTAAGGCCGTATCAATCGCTAAGCCTCGCGCTGAAATACCGTATACCTGATGTGGGCCAACTAGACGAAAGTAAGATGCGCCTTGAAAAACAGCGACTTCATCTTTGTACTCATTGTTATTCAAAGGAAAGTGTAGGCGAAAACCGGCATGACCTAACTGCGCATTTTCTGTGGCTTTACTGATTTCTTGCTCTAAAGGGGCTGCCGTTGCGTCGTAGCGGTAATAATCCGTTTTAAATGGCAAGCTTTTAACTTCGGCATTTTTTTCTAGGGTATTGATCGCAACAGGTGATTTATATAAAAAACCTGGGTGAAATAATTGGATTTCATAAAGGCTTTCATCTTTCCAAATAGCTTGTTCAGTACGAAAACGAATTGCGCGATAATCTTGATAACCAATACTTGTTAAAGCTTCAAGTTCTAAATCTTTAGGTGCAACATAAGGCTCTGAAGCTAATTTTTTCGCACGTGCAGTGATAACTTCAAATAGCTTTTCTTGTGGGATAGTAATCATCGCAGGCTTTTGCTCAACAACCGCTTCCTCTGCTTTGGTTGCTTGTGGTTGAGTTTGTTCTTCAGTAGCGTATGCATTGCCTGCACAGATGGCTAATAATACGCCCAAGTAGGTCTTCTTTTTAAATGCACTGAAGAGCTTAATCTGGGTTTCTGGTTTCATTCTGTTTTCCTTTAGCCTTAAAATAATCACGTCGAGCTGTTGTAATTGCATTAATGTTCTCAGCAAAAAGCGGACCTAAAATAAACACTTGTTTATCAATGATTTTTTTGTTGGTACTGCTAATGTAAGAAGTAATTTTGGGATTAGTGGGAAATAATTACACTGTTAGCTAACCAGTTCGTCACTAATATGGATAAGTTTAATGAACGAAAGCTTGCTCTAATATGAATAGCTTAAAGGATGAGCAAAAATATGAACAAAATTAGCAGACGCTTAATTTGGGTTAAAAAATTGTAACCGAGGAAGTTTTTGAGAGTAAGACACTGATTGTAAAGGTAATCAGTGTCTAAAAAGGTGAGCTATTGTACATCACCAAGCTTTTCTGCATTCGCTTTACACTGATTGTAAGCTTCAATACATTTATTACTACATACTTTATGGACTAGTCCATCTGCGGTACTTTGTTGTTCACAACTGCTTTCACATTGATAATTCTGTTGTGCGCATTGTTGCATTTCTGGGTTTTCGATTTTATTTGAGCAAGCTGATAATAGCGTCAAAGCGAACAATGATGCTGTAATTGCAGGTAGTTTTTTCATGCTGATCCCTAGTATATTGTGTTCTTTTAAATCCATCTTACCCAGATTAAGCGTATTTAATCCAGCTCAACTTGCAAATTATCAATTAAACGCACTGTACCTAAATAGGCTGCTGCTAAAATAACGAGTTGTTTATCCTCGCTTGTTGCAGCTTTTAGCGTTGAGCGCTCGGCAATTGCATAGTAGTCAGGTTTTAACCCTGCTGCTTCAAGCTGTGCTTTTGCTTCTACCTCAAGTGTTGCGATGTCTACGCTGCCTTGTTTGAGTGCCGTTGCTGTATTATTTAACGTGGCAAACAGCACTTTTGCAGTGTCTTTTTGCTCATCAGATAAATAACCATTACGAGAGCTCATGGCAAGGCCTGAAATTTCACGGCATGTAGGAACGCCAATAATTTCAACGGGTATAGATAAATCACGCGTCATGGTTTTTATGACTTGCAGTTGTTGAAAGTCTTTTTCACCAAAGCAGGCAAAATCAGGTTGAACAAGGTTAAATAATTTAGTGACAACCGTTGCAACACCTTTAAAGTGTCCAGGGCGAGAGCCTCCACAATAGCCCATAGATACGCCTGGCACATCGACAAAGCTTTGTTCACCTAAGCCATTAGGATAAATGGTTTCCACAGATGGGGTGAAAACGATATCAGTATTTAAATCGGCTAACCCCTGCTTATCCGCACTTAGTGTTCTTGGGTAGTTATCAAGATCTTCGTTAGCGCCAAACTGCATTGGGTTAACAAAAATACTGACCACAACCTTATCAGCTAATGTTTTTGCTTTTTCAACTAGCGAAAAGTGGCCTTGGTGCAAGTTGCCCATAGTTGGCACAAGCGCAATGCTCAGGCCCGCTTGACGCCAAGCTTTGATCTGACTACGTAACGATTTAATTTCGGTGATTGACTGCATTTATTTAAACTCATGTTCGGTACTTGGGAAAGCACCACTTTTTACATCTTCACAATACTTTTGAACAGCTGCAGGCATATTGCCCGTCTCTAATAAGAAGTTTTTTGAAAACTTAGGAATGTAACCGGCTGAAATGCCTACTAAGTCGTGCATTACTAAGATTTGCCCGTCAGTTTTATTGCCTGCACCTATGCCGATGGTTGGAATGTTTAGTTCATCAGTAATACGCTTAGCCAGTTCACTCGGAATACACTCTAAAACGAGCAATTGCGCCCCCGCAGCTTCAAGCGCTTTTGCATCACTAACCATTTTATCTGCTTGAGATTGCTCACGACCTTGAATTTTAAAGCCGCCAAACACATGCACTGATTGCGGTGTTAAGCCTAAGTGACCACATACAGGAATGCCTTGCTGAGTCATGGCGCGAATGCTGTCATGCAACCATTCACCACCTTCAAGCTTAATCATATTTGCACCCGCACGCATTAGCTCAGCTGCGTTGTTACAAGCGTCTGTTGGGTTGGCATATGTCATAAACGGTAAATCAGCAATAACGAATAATTCGCGGCTGCCTGCACGCACACAACGGGTATGGTAGGCAATATCAGTATTGGTGACGGCAAGGGTGTCGTCGTTACCTTGTAATACCATACCCAGTGAATCACCCACTAAAATCACCTCGACGCCATTATCATGAAACAATTTGGCAAAACTGGCGTCGTAGGCTGTCAATGCCGTGATTTTTTGTTGTTCTTGTTTCATTTTATTAAGTGTAGAAACGGTAATTTTAGACATAATTTCCTCTGAGGCTTTGCCTTGGTTAATTACTGCTGAGGGAGTTGTTGTAAATCGTTTAAGGGCAACGTGTTTTTTATATCAGCAAGTGGTTGGCTATTTGGTAATAGCAATGTTGGCGCTATTTCTAATAGTGGATACACAACAAATTCTCGCTCTGTTAAGCCATAATGCGGCACAGTCAAACGAGGTGTATCAATTACTTGGTCGCCAAATAAAAGAATATCAATATCAAGAGTTCGCGGGCCCCAACGTTGCTCTTTTCGAACACGACCGTGCTTAAGTTCTATACTTTGTGTTAAATCGAGTAGTTGTTCTGGGGCTAGCTTTGTTTTTATGCATACTACAGCATTAACATAATCAGGCTGGTCTTGTGGACCCATAGGTTTACTCGCGTAATCATGAGAGGCACTTATAAACTCGATATCTGAGTGTGCTTTTAACTCAGTGATAGCGCGGTGTATTTGTTCTCGTGGTGCATTTAAGTTAGCACCTAAACCTAAGTAAACTTGATTCATCATTGCTCTGTTTTTTTCTTACGTGGACGGCGGCGACGTTTTGGACCACCTTGATGACCAAGCGCTTTGACCATTTCTTTTTGGCCATTAATGTCTTGTCCTAAATAGTTTGTCCACCAGTTAGCAAGCTCTTGAAGTTCAGTTTCACCTGCTTGAACACGTAATAGTAAAAAGTCATATGCAGCTTTAAAACGTGGTTGTTGAGTTAGTCGGTAAGCACGTTGTCCACCCCGTTTATCAAGGCGTTGTTGAATATGCCAAATATCGCGAGCACCGAGCGTGAAGCGTTTTGGTACAGCTACATGCTGGGCGTTTTCACTCAGTACTTTGTTCATCGCTTGTGCAAATGCATCATACTCTGACAGTTGATCGCGCTGTTGTAATTTTTTAGCAATGCTCAGTAATGGGAACCACAGCAAAGCTGCAAAAATAAAGGCCGGCGTGACTTTTTTATCTGCATTAATACGCTTATCGGTGTTTTTAAACATTTGCAGGATAAACGCATGTTCAAGGCCATTAGGATTGGCATCTAAGATTTTATCAAGTGCTGGAAACAGTGCTTTAAATAAACCATATTGGCGTAGCATAATGAAGTTTTCTTCAGCTTTGCCATTTAAGAATAGCTTGAGTGACTCTTCAAATAAACGCGCTGGTGGAATGTGGTCTAATAAATTAGCCAGTCCTGCAATAGGTTTTTCGGTTGCAGGCGCAATACTCATCCCTAATTTAGTGGCGAAGCGAACAGCGCGCAGCATACGTACAGGGTCTTCTCTGTAGCGTGTTTCTGGGTCGCCAATTAACTCAATTTGCTTCGCTTTAATTGCGCTAATGCCGTTGGCGTAATCATAAATACAAAAATCATTAATTGAGTAGTAGAGGGCATTGATAGAAAAGTCGCGGCGCTCGGCGTCTTCTTCAATGCTCCCGTACACATTATCACGCAGCAGTTGGCCATGTTCGCTTGATTGACTAATTTGATTTTTAACTTCGTCGGCTTCGTGGTGTCCACGCATGGTCGCGACTTCGATAATCTCACGACCAAATACTATATGCGCCAAACGGAAGCGTCGGCCAATCAGTCTGCAATTTCGAAACAGTTTTTTGATTTGCTCAGGTGTTGCATTGGTTACTACGTCAAAATCTTTTGGTTGTTGACCTAACAATATATCTCGAATACAACCACCTACAAGGTAAGCATCAAAGCCACCTTCTTTTAAGCGGTACAATACTTTGATTGCATTTGGGCTAAATTGTTTACGTGAAATCCCATGTTCACTACGTTCGATCACCAAAGGCAATTCGCTGGCTTGTACGGCATTGTGTGTGTCAGTGGCATTTGGGCCAATAATTTGCCGACAAAATTGAAAAAGCTTGGAAATAATAATCTGTCTCCTACGACATGGTCTTTGCAACTCATCAAGTATAGCGTTTGTTTTTTCACTTCGTCGGTGTGAGATTGACGTGTAATCAGTGTGTTTAAAATGGCGCTAAATTAAGGTGCTGATGAATCGCACACTTTGGGTCGCTATCATATACCAGCGTGGCATAAAAATTAAGTTACTCGACCTTTTAAATTGGCAATTTATTTTGTGATGGATTGAAATTTACTAAAAGATGAATGTGGATCCTCACTTACTTGAATCTCTTTTACTTTGGGAACACATTCAAGATGGTAGGCCGCAACAGCCCATTTTAGCATTTCTTCGACCGTTGCAGACAAAAGCGCAGCTTCGGGGTTTAAGCCTAAAAAGCGAAAGGCATCAAAAAGCGCAGGCTTAGGTGCTGTTTTTGAAATGGCAGGGGCATAATTTTGTTTTGATAATTTAAAGCCCGGCTTTGCCACTGCTAAGGGCAGGTGAGCGTATTGTGGTGCTGTTTGGTTAAGTTGTTTAAATAAACTAAGTTGTCGTGCCGTGGGTTCTAATAAGTCGGCACCACGCACAACATGACTAATATTTTGAGCAATATCATCGACCACAACAACTAGTTGATAAGCAAATAAACCGTCACTACGCTTGATAAGGTAATCTTCTTTGGCTAAAGCTTGGTCAACTTCTACCTTTCCCTGAATGAGATCGCTGTAGTGGCTAGTGGCAAATTGCTGGGATAATCGAAGTGCCGAATTTACGAAGGAATGACCTTTTAACTTACACTGGCCTTGGTATATACCACCCATTGCTTTAACTTGTTTGCGGGTACAATGGCAAGCATAAACTAAACCTTGAGCAATAAGTTGCTCCAAGACGGATTGATATTCTTGTAGGCGGTTAGTTTGGTAGATGACACGTTCATCCCAATGCAGACCATAAGCTTCTAATGTACGTAAAATATCATCACTAGCGCCAGGGACAACACGTGTTGTGTCAATATCTTCAATACGAACTAACCATTTACCCTGATTAACTTTCGCATCAAGAAAACTTCCCACAGCCGCTATTAATGAGCCAAAGTGTAAGGGCCCAGACGGGGATGGCGCAAAACGGCCACGATATATACGCGCTTGCGTATTAACGGCTGTGGTAGACATGGGTTAATTTAAAAATAATTAACCGCGGCCTGATTGTTTTTCTTTTATTTCTGCAAGTGTTTTGCAGTCAACACATAGATCAGCAGTTGGACGTGCTTCTAAACGACGAATGCCAATCTCGATACCACATGATTCACAGAAACCAAAGTCATCTTCTTTGATTAATTGAATTGTTTTTTCAATTTTCTTGATCAGTTTACGCTCACGGTCACGAGTACGAAGCTCTAATGAAAATTCTTCTTCTTGTGCAGCGCGATCAACTGGATCTGGAAAGTTAGCAGCTTCATCTTGCATGTGCGATTTAGTACGGTCTACTTCGTTACGTAAATCGTTACGCCAAGCTTCTAAAATTTTTTTGAAATGAGCACGTTGTGCATCATTCATATACTCTTCACCTGGCTGTTCCTGATACGGCTCTAACCCGGCCTGAGCCAATAACCCTAGTCTTTTTTGGTCTGGCATAACTTTCTCCTAAATCCTTAATATATTGCCCAGCGTTAGCCGGCGGCTATAAATAGCAGAAACGACAGGTTGAGGCAAATTTATTTTTAATTAATCCTGTGTGCCTAAACCAAGAAGTGAATGAAAAAGTAATTACTTGGTTTGATTAACGCTTGCTGCTAGTCAATTTTTTATAAACTTGCCTAGTAATATGGGCAAAAAAAAATAATACAACTTAAAAACTATGTTCGTTTAAAAACTTCTTTGGTGTTGTTTGATACCAGCGCTTAAATGCTCTTTGTAGCGCGCTTTGTTCTGAAAACCCTAACTTATTGCTGACTTCAAGCACTGAAAAACCTTGTAGTAGCATTTGTTTTGCGTGCTGCTTCCTTTGTATGTCAATTATTTTTGAAAAGCTTAATTGTTGGTGAGTTAAGTAACGTTGTAAGGTGCGCTTTTTAAAGCCAAGTTGATGTGCTGCTTGTTCAACTGTTGGAATATAGGGGAATTGGCTGGCGATAAATGCATTTAATTCGTTAATGTAATCAGTATGCGGGGTAACGTCACCTGCTTGAGAGAGTAAAATCTGCTCAAGCTCTGGGTTAGGAGACAGTAAAGGGCTGCTAAGAAGTTTCTCATCAAAAATCAGGCAGTTTATGGCAGCATTAAACTCGATAGGGCAATTAAAAGTATGTTGATAAGTTTGCATACACAAAGGTGAAGGAGGCTTTCTGGTAAGCTGTACCTTTTCGAGTGCAAGCTCTGCGTTTTGCTGGCAGCAATGCTTAGCAAAGGATAACCAGCTACTGAATAACTCATCAACCATGTAGTGATTTATTGTCTCTTTTGCATGCCAGCTAAGTCGGCATTGTTGGTTTTTATGTACTAATTCAATTTGGCCAATATTTCTCACTAAAGAATTTAGCTTTTGCGCGTGCTGTAGTGCTTTTTCAAGGTTTTGACTGACAAGTGCAACATGACCAAGTAATCCCCAATTTTGTGCCTTCAGAGATTGGCCAAATAACAGGCCAATATGCTCTTTACTAAGCTGAGTATCTGCAAAGCACATTAACGATTCATAGTCAGAAACAGGGAACCGATAGCAAGTATCATCTAAATAATGAGCTCGCCCTGCCAGTAATGAGTTTAGCTTTTCTGATTCAAGTCCTTGACGCTGAAGAAAATAGAACAACGAGCGAATTATTTGACTACTGACATAAAACATAGGATTTCATTTTTTATTATTAGAAATATTAAGCTGCATGAGTTGGCGCGCAAAGTCAATATATTGCGTAGAGAGTCAAGATTTAGTGAATTAATTAAGGCAAGCTGGTCAATGGATACAATAACCATAATAAGGATGCACAATGAAACTCCACCCTTTAGTATTCAGTATTGCCGCAGCATTACTCACTGTAGGTTGCAATTCTGATAGCAATAATGATGTTACAGAACCACCTGTCACGACAACCCCAGAACCTGAAGAGGTTGTAAAGGTGGCTATTCCGAACTTTGCCGAAAATAGTGTACTTGAGGCCAATATCCGTTGGACAAGTTACGGTGTGCCGCATATTACGGCAACAAACCTTGAGAGCTTGGCATTTGGTAGTGGCTATGCATATGCCAAAGATCATGCTTGTTTATTGATGGATCAAATCATTAAAACTCGCGGCGAACGTGCCAAATATTATGGCCCTGACCAAGTCGCAGGTAGCGGCGACTCTAAACACTTAATTTCTGATTTTGGTTACAAAGCATTAGGGGTTAATGAATACGCATTACAGCATTATGGTGAGCTGGATGAAACCAGCCGTGCTCACTTTGAGGGATTTGTGCAAGGCTTTAATAAATATGTCAATGACACTGGGGCTGCGAATCTAGCGCCTGAATGTGCGTCAGCACCTTGGGTGATAAGCTTAACCGCACAAGATATGCTGGCATATTCAATGGCAACTGTGCAGTTGGCAAGTTCAGCAAACTTTTTAGAGCTCGCATTTTTTGCAAATCCTGGTGACGGTGATGAGTATTTGCCTGTGCCAAGTAGCAATGCGCCAAGTGCTGTTTCCAGTTTGGTTAAAAATGTCAATCAACAAGCAAAGCAATTTAAATTAGACAAAAAATTTAAGCATTTAGGTTCTAATGGTTGGGGTTTGGGTAAAGAGATGATGGCCAATGGCAAAGGTGGATTATTAGCAAACCCTCACTTTCCCCATGAAGGAAATCTACGTTTTTGGCAGTCACATTTAACCGTACCCGGTGCAATGAATGTGATGGGAGGGAGTTTGCAGGGTATGCCGGGGGTGATTAATATCGGTTTTAATGAACATGTTGCATGGACACATACCTTCTCAACAGCACGTCACTTTTTAATTTATCAACTGGCATTAAATGAAGATGATCGTATGAGTTACCGTGTTGAAGATGAGCAGCATACGATAACCAGTAAAACAATTTCAGTTGAGGTTGCCATTGGCCCCAACACGACCATTGAGCTTCAAAAACCATTTTATTACAGCCACCATGGTTTGATGTTGGAAACACCCGCCGCTAATGGTTTAGGCTGGAATGATAGCCAAGCATTTACGATTAAAGATGCGAATGAATTTAACATGGATGTGGTTGCTCAGTGGTCTGCGCTTAATCAGGCGGTGAGTCTTGATGATATGAAAGAGTCGTTCGCTAAGTTTGATGGGGTGTCATTCAACAACACCATGGCGGCAGATAAAGCAGGGAATGTATTTTATGTGGATGACAGTACCGTTCTCAAATTAGATGACACAGCCAATTTAGCCATCCGTCTGCAACCTGAACTTGTGGCCTTAAGAGAATCAACTGGATTTGATTTAGTGCCTGGAAATATGAAGCTATTTGAAAGTCAGGGTAAGGTGCCATTTACCGAAGCTCCTCAGCTTACCCGCACCGACTATGTACAAAATTCAAATGATAGTTATTGGGTTACAAACCTAAACGAGCCACTTGTTGGCTTTGCGGCTCAGTATGGTGACGTTCATAAACCACTCTCATTACGTACGCGGATGGGTCTAAAACTATTGCAAGATGGAGGTGGCGAAGATGCGAAGTTCACTCTTGATGAATTAGAGCAAGCACTGATAGGCAACCGTATTTATTTAGGCGAACTTGTATTTGCAGATCTTGCTATGCAGTGTCAGGCACAAGGTGATGTACCTGTACAGATTACAAGCGATGTTGCGGTTGATGTAAGCCCTGCTTGCGATATTTTATCGAACTGGAATGGGGCTATGAATTTAGAGACTCAGGGGGCAGCATTAATTCGTGAATTTGCTCACTTGTTTAATCCGTCTGCTCATTTATACACTAATTTTGATGTTACAGACCCTGCAAATACTCCCCATACTTTACGCCAAGACAAAGTTGCATTAAAAGTATTGGCGCACGCGATGCTTAATTTACAGTCAAATGGTATCTCATTAACAGATACTTTAGCGGATTTGCAGTTCGTCGAAAAATCATTGGCTGGTGGTCATGCTTCGGGTGAACAATTGCCATGGGCTGGGCCGATGCATGTTGAAGGAGGGTTCAATGTCTTTCGGTTTGACAGAAGTAATCTAACTCGTTCTACATTAATTCCTTATGCAGACTATCAAACATTACCTGATGCAATAACGGGTAAGCCTTTGGCTTCTAATTTATCATCACAAGGTTACCCAGTGAACTATGGTTCAAGTTGGATGTTTGTGATGAACTTTACTGAAGATGGGCCGGTTGCAAAAGGATTACTGACTATGTCGCAAAGTTCTGACTCACGTTCAGAGCATTTTGATGATCAAAGTCGTTATTATTCACAAACGGCCAAGTTGAGGCCTCTATTTTACAAAGAGGCTGATATTGCACTTAACTTAATTGATGAAATAGATATTTCAATGACTAAGCAATAAATGGAATTTGCTCGGTCAGTGTAATAGCACTGGCCGAGATATCAGCTTTATAAGCATACACCTCAACACCGCAATCAATGGCTTGTGTTAATAACGAACAATACGTTTCATCAATATGCTTGGCACCACTGACTTGGCTAATTCCTTCGTGTAGCACAGCAAAAAGTAATACGGCGCGATGCCCTTGTTGCACCATTTCGATAAGTTCTCTGATATGTTTTTGGCCACGAACTGTTTGCGCATCGGGAAAATAGCCTTGTCCTGATTGAGGGTTATCTTCACTTAGTAATGTCACCGATTTTACTTCAACGTAGCAATTTGCTTTGTCATTAGCGGTGAGTAAAAAATCGATACGACTGTTCTCTTGCCCATATTTTACTTCAGCTTGAATTGTGCTGTAGTCGCAAAGCTCTTTTATTACATTATGTGTTAATGCTTCATGCACCACTTGATTGGCTATTGCGGTATTAACGCAAATTAACTGTCCGAAATGATTTTTAGTAAGCTGTAAAGAGTGTGGGTATTTTCGTTTTTTGTTATCACTGGTTGAGTAATAAGCGCTAAACCCAGACTCAGCACAACCAGTCATCTTTCCTGTATTGGCACAGTGAGCGGTAAATTGCTCGCCAGTTTCTAGCTCAAGATCCGCTAAAAAACGTTTATAGCGTTTGAGCAATTTAGCAGATTGTAAAGGTGGTAAAAAATGCATAATTTTGTTTTGATTAAACGCGTTCGTTCATTGTAAATGAATAGCGACATAGAATGCACCCTTAGTCTGTTTAGTAAAGGTTATTTATCGCAAGCGGTTGGGATGTCGCGTTCGCTGTAGTAAACTCGATAAACAATTTTCAGCGCAAAGAGTATTCTAACATGTCGGAAAAATTTTTAGTTCAACTTAGCGAGCAGGGTGCTGCCGCGCATTGGGGTGAAAAAGCCTCTCTTTCTTTTACTGAACAAGGCGCAACCGTTCATTTAACTGAGCAAGATACACTTAAAAACGTACAAAAAGCAGCGCGTACGTTAGCGAATCAAGGCTTAAAGAATGTTGCTCTAACGGGTGATGTTTGGTGCACTGAAACACAATGGGCTTTTTATCAAGGCTTTGTATCGCCAAAAAATTTAGATGCAGTTGAGTTTGCCGAAAACGCAAAAACAGATAGCAATGAACTGGCTGCATTAACAAAATCAGCGACATGGGCTCGCCAAATGATCAATGGTACTGCCGATGATATTTTTCCTGAAAGCTTGGCAGGTAAAGCGGCTGAGTTTATTCAGTCATTAGCGCCTGAGCACGTTAGTTACCAAATCATTAAAGGTGATGCACTTTTAGAACATCAATGGATAGGTATTCACGCTGTAGGTCGTGGTAGTGAGCGTCCACCTGTATTATTAGAGCTAGATTACAACCCAACGGGCGACGACAATGCCCCTGTTGATGCTGCTCTTGTGGGTAAAGGGATCACATTCGATTCGGGTGGTTATTCAATTAAAGCAAGCGAGGGCATGCTTGGTATGAAGTGCGATATGGGCGGTGCGGCGACGGTTACTGCTGGTTTAGCGCTTGCTATTAGTCGTGGTGTGAATAAACGCATTAAGCTGTTCTTATGTTGTGCTGAAAACTTAATTTCAGGTCATGCTTATAAATTAGGTGATATTCTTACTTATAAAAATGGCACAACAGTTGAAATTGTTAATACAGATGCTGAGGGGCGTTTAGTACTCGCTGATGGCTTAATGGCTGCGGGTGAAACTGGCGCACCATTAATCATTGATGCGGCAACGTTAACAGGGGCTGCACTTGTGGCTGTTGGTCAAGAGTACAATGCGTTATTTGGCCTTGATAAAGACTTTGTGCGTGAAGTACAAGATTTTGCAGAGCAAGAAATGGAAGCTGCATGGCCACTTCCTCTTGAAAAGTGGCACCAACAAAACTGCCCATCGCCTTATGCTGATACAGCAAATAGTCGCCCACAAAAAGGCGGCGGTTATGGCGGTGCGTCAAATGCTGCTGGCTTCTTATCGCGCTTTGTTCCTAACGATGGTAAAGGGTGGGTGCACATTGACCTTGCTGCAGCATTTAATATGGGCAGCACGAGTGAGTGGGCCGCGGGTGCTACAACGCAAGGTATGCGTACGGTTGCTAGAACGTTGCTTGAAAAAGCTTAATTGAGTACTACGCATAGTAAATTACCAAAAGCGCCTTTATTAGGCGCTTTTTTGTTTTTTAATGTGATTTACAAACTGATACAAGATTTTTGGCATCATTTAGTATAAAATCTCGCCCCACATTTTCTCATCAGGTGGTTAGTTTAAATTTCATTAACTACACTTGAATGATCAATTCACACTGGGGTCTCTATTTATGTCAGATAAGTGCTATATCACTGCGCAGCAGTTACTTGAAGATTCGTTTCGCGTTGCTGCAAAAGTTTATGAAGATGGTTTTCGTCCTGATTTCATCATTGGTATTTGGCGTGGTGGTGCTCCTATCGGTATCGCAGTACAAGAGTACTATGATTACAAAGGCATAGAGACAGATCATATTGCTGTGCGTACATCGTCTTATTACGGTATTAATCAGCAGTCAAAAGAAATTAAAGTACACGGTTTGCATTACATCATCGAAAATGCCAATGCAGATGATTCGTTGTTGATTGTTGATGATGTATTTGACTCTGGACGTAGTATTTTCGCTTTAAAAGAAAAACTTTCTGAATTAATGCGCTTGAATCTGCCACGCGATATTCGTGTTGCTTGCCCATATTACAAGCCTAAAAACTCAAAAGTAGATATGGTGCCTGAGTATTATATTCATGAGTCTGATGAGTGGTTAGTTTTCCCTCATGAGCTATCAGGTTTAACGCCAGATGAAATTATTGAAGGCAAGTCAGACTTAGCAAATATCCAAGACTTATTATTAAATAAGTAAATTGCTACTTAAATAAAGTGAGTATGTAGGCACATACTCACAATTGTGAAAAGCTATCAACATAGTTGCTTAGCTTTTCTATATCAACAACCTTAAGTCCTTGGTTGCTTCTTACTATCAATCCTTTTTCTACCAGCTCTGTCACTACGCGGCGATAAGCACGTTCAGTGGTTGCGAAGCGTTCAGCCTCTGCATTAACCGTAGGGTAGGCACGTAGCAGTGTTGGATTATTATTCTCAGCCCTTAATAAACAGTCTTTTGCTATGTTGTAACTCAGTGGCAATAGGAGTTTATCGAGATTAATTTTCTGATTCTCTTGAAACTTAGCGGCGATAGTTTGTGCTGTGTACAAGCTGAGTTCTGGCTTTTCTAGCAACAGTGAGCGCCAATGTTTTAGCTCGATTAAGTTATAACTTACATCGCTAAAGCAGGTCACGGTGTAAATACAAGGTAAGTTATTTAGTGCCTCGATCTCGCCAATTAAGGTGTTATTACAATCAAGCTGGCCGAGTAATAGTCTACGCCCATTACCCACGTCATAACTGAGCGACACCGTTCCGCTTCTGACTAACACGAGTTTAGACAGTGGTTGATCTTGATGGATCAGCACTTCTTTTTTTGCTTGTTGGTATCGACTTCCTGCAAAAGTAAGTAATTGCTCAACTAGATAACTTGAAAAATGATATTGAAACATTAACGCCGCTCTTCGGACAATTGTCCTATTTATTACACCTTAATGACGCTAGCATTAAGATTCTAAGAATTCACGCTAACTTGCTAGCGAGGCCATGCCTTGCTTGTACCTTCATTTCCCGTGTTAATGATTTTAAGCAAAGTATTTACTGTGCTTTAATAAGGTTTTTAGTAAGTTAGCTTTTTTATTTTCATTGTTAAAGTAGCAATGAGTAAGTCAAAAAAAATGACAAGCTCTAATGCTAACCTAAAGCCTAGGAGAGAACAATTGAGTTGGGAATATTTAGGCTATTTAGCGTCTGCCTTGTTGGTCGCTTCTTTAACAATGAGTGATGTGGTTAAGCTGCGTTGGTTTAATTTGGCTGGATGTATTGCATTTACTTGTTACGGTATAGCGATTGATGCCATTCCTGTTGCATTCACAAATGGACTTCTGACGTTTGTAAATATCTACCATATTATTAAATTAAAGCGTCAGTCATCGACTGACGCTAAATAGTGACCATTTAGTTTTCTTGTTGATATTTTAGTTCGCCACCAATCCATGTTTGCTTTACCTTGATGTCATGAATCTGTGATACCGGAACAGTAAAGTAGTCTTTGTTTATTAAAATAAAGTCAGCCCATTTACCTTGCTCTAAACTGCCTAATTTAAACTCTTGATGAGCAGCATAAGCGCCGCCTAAAGTGAACGCTCGTAAAGCTTCATCTCTCGATAATAGTTCTTTTGGTCGCCAACCACCTTTTGGTAACTGGTTGTGATCCATGCGAGTAATGGCTGAATATAAACCATCGAATGGGTCAGCTAGTTCTACAGGAAAGTCAGAACCCGCAGCCACAATTGAGCCTTGATCTAAAAATGTTTTCCAAGCATACGCACCGGTAAGCTGTTTATCGGTCAAGCGTTGTTCAGCCATATGCATATCAGACGTGGCATGCACAGGTTGCATTGAGGGAATGATTTTTAGTGATTTGAAGCGAACAATATCGTCGGGCGTAACAATCTGCGCATGCTCAATACGGTTACGTAATAAAATTCCCCCAGATTTTTTAAACACTTTTTCGTAGGCATCTAATACGATATGGTTCGCTTTATCACCAATAGCATGGGTATTCGCACTAAAACCATTTTCAAAACTTAAGGTGAAAAGCTGTTCGAGTTTTTGTTGTGTTTCAAGCATTAAGCCATGATAATTTTTACGATCAGCATATTCATCAATTAATGCAGCACCACGGCTCCCTAGCGCACCATCGGCGTATACTTTTACGCTTCTAATTGACATGTAGTCATGCATATCTTTATAGCGACCCGCTTTTAACATGGTGTCTAGTTTCGGGTCGCTTGCGCTTAACATAGCAACAATTCTCAGCGGTAGAGTGCCTTGCTCTGCACGTTCTTTGTAAACTTGCCACGTATCATAATCAATACCCGCATCGTGGGTTGATGTAATGCCTAAGCTAAGCAAATGTTTACCTGCATTATCTAAAGCAGTATTAATGCTAGCGTGGCTTGCTTTTGGTACATGCTGAGTTATTAGTGTTTCGGCTTTATCAATGAAGACACCTGAAGCTAGTCCTGAATCCAGTTTTAATATTTCACCACCGGCAGGAGAGCGAGTGTCTTTTTCGATACCAGCAAGTGCCATGGCTTTCGAATTAACCCACACTGCATGGCCATCAACTCGAGACAGTATCACAGGCTTATCTTTTACATAGCGGTCTAAGTCTGCTGCCGTAGGAAATTGTGCGCCTGGCCATTGCTCTTGGTTCCAGCCACGACCAATGATCCAGCCTTGTTTATCTTTCGCAAATTCTGCGAGCTTCTTTCCGACCTCATCAACTGATCGGGTATTTCTAACATCCAGTTGCGATAGGTTGTTACCAAGGCCAATAACATGGCCATGGGCATCAATAAGGCCGGGTAGCAAAGTCGCCTGCTCACCATCAAAGGCTGTTGCATCAGGATAGCTGGCTTTTAAGGAGTCATTACCTGTTTTAACCACCTTGCCATCTTTGATGACCAATGTTGAAAACTGTTTGGTATCCCCTTTATAGGTCGGTGTGTAGCCATTGACGTTATAGATAACCGTTGTGTTTGCAAAACAGGATAGTGATGCTGATGCGAGTAAGCCGATGATGAATTTCATAATTGTCTTGTTTTTATTGATTTATAAAAACAGTATCAGAGTTGTAATAAACTGCAACTACTTGAACAAAAATGACAGGGGAAGGGTGCTTGGCACACCCTTAATTTATTTGCTAGCGTAAACTTCAAACTCTGCGAGTGATAACTTGTTATCTTTGTCTTTATCGTAACTTTGAAAACGAGACCAAAGTGCTGGGTCTCGTGCTGATTCAGAGCGACTTAAGTAGCCGTCATCATTGCGATCAAGTTGTTTAAACTTCTCACCAATACTGCCAGAGGCTAAGCTCATAGTACTAAAAAGAAAACATGAAACTAAGCTGGTGATGGTTAATCTTGTCATTGTTTGTTAGCTCTTACTTGTTAAATAATTTTTAAACTCAAGGAGTGATATGCGCTTGTCATTATCTGTATCCCACTGACTTATACGCTTTTTAAGATGAGGCTGAGGCGTAAGTTCGTCAGGGCTTAAATAGCCATCTTTATTCTTGTCGAGATGATTAAAACGTTGTTTTACATCTAATGCAAAGCTATTAAAGCTAAAAGTCATAAGGATTAGTGAAATAACTGAGACTATTTTCATACTGCGCTCCTTGTTAGTGAAAGTGCTTGCCATAATTTAATTCCCAAAATTAAATCCGTTTACACACTCCCTCAGGGATTATGGCAAACACTTTAAGTCGTTAAAGTTTGAATTTCTCAAACTCTTGCTCTGATAAAACCTGATCGTCATTTTTATCTAGATCAGCAAATTGCTTCAGTAAGTCATCATGTTGTGTGGCTTCTGTAAGCGAAATTTCACCATCGGCATTCGTATCAAATTTAGCGAAACGTACGTCCATTTGTGATGCTAAAACGGTTGCGCTGATCACTAAAAACATCAGCGAGAAAGCGGCAATAAGTTGTTTCATTACAATCTCCTATTGAACAAACAATTGAAATTCTGAAAAAGAAATTTGGCCATCTTGATTCGTATCAATTTGTGAAAAGTTGTCGTGTAACAACGCGTCTTCCGATGCCTCTGATTCACTTAAAGTGCCGTTACTGTCTTTGTCCAGTTCTTTAAAAGAATCATTTAAGTTAAGGGCATACGTGGTTGTTGAAATACAACACACAACCGTCAGCATAGTAAGGGCCAATTTCTTCATTTTAATTCCTAAGAAAATTAATTATTTACTCTAATACAAAAACAATGCCAAAGTTAAAAGTTGTTGATTATCATGTTGTTATGTGTTTTTTAGCGTGTGTCGGTAGAAATTCTTACATGGTTTTGTGTCTTTTTTGCAACGGGAAAATAAATTTTTAAATTTAACCTTTTAAAATCAGTTGTTTAGTTTGTCTCCAAATTGCAACGATATTGATTTTTTAGTGAAAATAGTGCTGAATTTCAGATAAAATTCAGCCAGTGTATAACTTAACTCATAGATAATTTATACCTGTCACACCTTGAAGGAAACCTATGCAAAGGCAAGCTAGCAATAAGTTTAAACATCTACTCGATTGGCGTCCCAATTTAATCGGGCAATTTGTGTTTAGTACTCTTTTATCATTATTGCCTTTATCTTTGGTTGTGATCCTATTTTTAAATGCGCTCAACAAGCAGCTTGCTGTCACACAAAAAATAGTGAGCGATAACTACTTAGTAACCAAAACATTTAATAGTCTTAAGCAGGACCTAAATAGCCTTGAGAGAGCAACAAGGCAAAACTGGGTGTTGAAAAGTGAATCACTTGACACCTTAATTGCAAATAAATGGCAGTCATCTTTGCAAAGCATTGATGAACTAATTTTTTTGAGTCCCTCACCTGATTACGTTAACCAATGGCAGCAGCTAGCCGATGTGTTGAGTTTTGCTCAGCAACACTTGGTACATGAACAAAAACAAGATGGTGAGCTGTTTGCACCAGCCAGTAAACTGATTGCAGAGCAAACGGTGTGGCTACGTGATCAGAATGAATTACGCATCACGAAAAACCAACAACATTTAAAAACCTTACAAGCGTCATTTATAAATTGGCTATTGGCATTGATCCCTATTACTTTGCTGGTGAGTGGCGGGTTTTTATGGCGGATCAGTGGGCGTTTACGCGAATTGACATCTGTTATCGATAAACTGGGACAAGGTCATTGGCAACAAAATATTTCTGTTAAAGGTTCTTCTGAGCTTATTGAGTTAGGCAATAAGTTACAATGGGTACAAGCACAACTTCATATGCTTGAGCAGCAAAAAGATACATTCTTACGCCATGTTACACATGAATTAAAAACCCCATTGGCTTCTATGGTTGAAGGAACAGATCTCCTCGCTGATGAAATTGTGGGGCCTATCAATGCAGAGCAGCAAGCTGTATTAGAGCTTATTACACAAAGTATGGCGCGGTTACGCATTATGATTGAAAGCCTTTTAAATTATAATGCAATTCGCACCAGTAAGGAGAGCATCACCGAATTAGACTTTTCGGTGATGATGGGCAAAATAGAGCGACATTTTGAACATCGCCTCATAGCGCGAGATCAATCGTTGCTTTGGTTAAATGAATTACCTAGCCGCTCTCTTTATATTTCAACGGAATTATTAGAAATGATTTTAGTGCAGCTTATTTCCAACGCATTAAAATTTTCACCAGAAAAAGAAGCAGTTACCATTAAGGTGACATTTAAACACAGTAAGCTTATGGTGTCGGTGAGCGATCTTGGCATTGGTGTTGATGAATCCGAAAAAATGTCTATTTTTGGTGCATTTTATCAAGGTAAAAATGCCAAAAGCCAAGCTGAGATGGGCAGTGGCTTAGGACTTACTATTGTGAAAGAAACAGTTGAACAACTAAACGGTGAGCTAAAGCTCGAAGACAATGACCCCCATGGCTGCTGTTTTACCGTAATATTACCAATTCAATTAACCCAGGGAGTTAACTGATAT
Organism: Pseudoalteromonas sp. L1; assembly: GCF_021728095.1. Lineage (NCBI taxonomy): Bacteria > Pseudomonadati > Pseudomonadota > Gammaproteobacteria > Alteromonadales > Pseudoalteromonadaceae > Pseudoalteromonas > Pseudoalteromonas sp. L1. The sequence continues at coordinate 51,846 of NZ_JAKKCT010000001.1, forward strand.
GGGCTTAGCTAATAAAGCCAGTTTTATGATGATTGCTGCACTAATGCTCTCGGGCTGTTCGTTGCTAGAAACTAAGCCCGTAACAGAGCAAGCGCAGCAAGTAGTTAATAAAAAACATGTAACACCCGAAGAGGGAGAGCCTAATCCCAAGCCGCGTCCGAAAAGTGAGCCGATGTATCCACCTGCAAATATTGTTATTGCTTGGCATGCCCAGCAATGTGGAGGCTATAAGAGCACACATAAAAAAGTAAGTTATGTAGGTGAAAAAGAAATCAAAGCGTTGTTTAAATCACTGTGTTTAGAGAGCGAAGCAAATCCAGAAAAAACGTTGGCTTTACTAGACAAAACAGACCAAGCTTACTATTGGCCAGATGATATAAAGCAGTACCTTTGGCTTCAAAAGCAAAGTGTTAAGCAGCATTTAAAAGCGAAACAAGCAAAGCAAGCATTAACCGAAAAAATGGAAAAAACATTGTCGTCACTGGCTACGATTGAGCAGCAACTTCTTCTTCGCGAAGAGACTAAGGAGCAGTAAGTATGAATGAAGTAAGTAAACCTCGCGTGTTACTAGTGGATGATGACGCGAGTTTATTAAAGCTGTTAGCAATAAGAATCGAGTCTAAAGGCTATCAAGTGAGTACTGCTGAAAGTGGCATTGTGGCTCTTCAAGAGCTTAAAAATAAAACCTACGACGCGGTAATTACCGATTTAAGAATGGACGAAATGGACGGAATGGCGCTGCATCGTCAGTTGCAAAGCCGCTACCCATCTATGCCTGTCATTATGATGACAGCGCATGGTTCGATTCCAGATGCAGTCGAGGCGACAAAGCAGGGAATTTTTGCATTTATCACAAAGCCCGTTGATAAAGATGAGTTATTTGACAGCTTAGCAAAAGCAATAGAGATCCATGGAGTGCATGGCGAAGAAGCGCCAACTCAAACCAATATCGTGACGCGAAGCGGGGCGATGCTGCATTTACTTGAACAGGTTAAGCTACTAGGGCCGACACAGGTTAACGTACTCATATCTGGTGCCAGTGGCACAGGTAAAGAACTACTTGCGCAAGCGATCCATCAGCATAGTCACGTTAGTGACGGTCCATTCGTGGCGATTAACTGCGGTGCAGTACCCGGTGAGCTACTAGAGTCGGAATTATTCGGGCATAAAAAAGGCGCGTTTACAGGGGCTGTGAAAGATCATCAAGGTTTATTTCAGCAAGCACAAGGCGGCACACTGTTTTTAGATGAAATTGGTGATATGCCACTGAACTTACAAGTGAAGTTATTACGCGTATTACAAGAGAAAACGATTCGCCCTGTTGGCTTCCAAGAAGAAATTCCAATTGATGTCAGAGTTGTATCTGCCACCCATAAAAACCTTCCCGAAGCGATAAATAACCAACAATTTAGGGAAGATCTTTATTATCGATTGAACGTTGTTAATTTAAAGCTACCACCTCTGTGTGAACGCCGTGAAGATATAAGCTTGTTGGCACAGCATTTTGCAGGGCAGATAGCAAGGCGCATGAATCAAGACGAAAAACGCTTTGCAAGCGATGCGATGCATGCGCTAGTGAGGTATGATTGGCCAGGTAATATTCGCCAACTACAAAACGTGATTGAACAAGTTGTAGCCTTGACGCCAGGCGGAGTTATTTCTGCTCAACTGGTGGAGTCTGCACTCAATAGTAATGTAAGTATTGCGGAACCACTTTCGCTGAATGATGCGAAAAAAGAGTTTGAACGAGATTATCTAATCAATACCTTAAAGATGGCAGCCGGCAATGTCGCAGAGGCCGCTAAGCTTGCAAAACGGAACCGTTCAGATTTTTATAAGTTAATAAAAAAACACAACATTAATGTCGAAAACTTAATGTAGAGCTAGCATAAGGAAAATTCATGTCGCTTTTTTTAGTCTACCTTGGTGGACGTATTCAAGGTTGCCACATAGAAATGCATGATGTGCGATTTGTTGTGGGAACTACGATTGAACAAACATACTCAAAATTAAAAGCACAGTGGGTCGGTGATAAAAACAATGTGCACATGGATAGTTACATGCAAATCCAGCACATTGATGGATACAAGGTAGAGGTTGTTGAAGAAGCGCATTCACAACCTGAAAAACTATATTTTGTGAATCTAGGTGCCTATCGTGCTGATAGGTTGGCAGAGCAGCATGATTTTGCACTTTATGTTGCACGCAGCAGTGAAGAAGCTAAACAACGTGCAAAAGAGTCTTTACTTGCAGGGTTAAGCCACCTTCATAAGGATGATTTATACGATGTCGATGATTGTTTCGCGATTGACTTGCTCGATAGTAACTTATCAATCAAATTAACCCCAAGCGGACAATCACAAGCAATGAAACCGGATTGGTTTGGTTATCACGTTTTATAAACTAATCCTGATTATCGCTTTTACTAGCAATTTTAAAGGCGATAATCACTAGGCCAAATAAAGCAAAAGGCAATGCCGCAAGTAAATACTCTACTGTATGATTGTCTTGATAATTTGGCTGAAGTAAGAAGTGTCCTACGACACAAAGTAGAATAGCGACGAATAAAACAGGTAGTAAGATCAGTTCTTTTTTTGGAGAGTGTTTTTTCATAACAAAGCGTCACATTGCAAAGGTGCGCTATTGTAATGAGCTAAGATTGATTAGGTCAAATAACTTGGTGACTTATATTGCGCTGCATCAATTTTTTTATTGGCCGCTTTTTTTACTGGCTTTTTAGGTTTTACTGGTTTGTCGGCTGTATCATTACAATTATACAGTCCCATAATAAACTCTATTTCCTCGCGTTGTAATCCAGACTGCATGATACCCCCCTCAATGTCGAATTTGCCATTTATACGACAAATACTAAGCAGTTGAAGCTGAATTATCGGTGAATAATGCGTCATTAAACTGTAATCATATGTAACACAAATTTGCTTATTTAATAGGCAGCTCCACAGTAAACACAACACCCGTGCCATCATCTAAATTTTCAGCGGCTACTTTACCGTGATGGTAATCGCAAATAAGCCTTACAATATAAAGACCTAAGCCTAAGTGAGGCTGCTGTTGATGGTGCTGACTTCTCACCGAGACCATTGAGTCGAAAATGTGTTCAACTAAACCGTCAGGTAGCAGAGGTCCTTGGTTGCTAATTTTTAATAATGCATGTTGCTCTTGCTTGATTAAGCTAACGGAAATTGTGCTTTGTGGAGTTTTAAACTCAAGTGCATTGTTGATGAGCTTATCAAGCAATTGGGCAATAAACTCTGGTGCGCCACTGACATTTAACGGCTCTTTACAAAGCGACAAGGTAAATAGACTTTCACCGTAGGTTATTTGATAGCCTTGCATGCAGCCGGTGATCACCTTGGTCAGATCAAATTCTTCAGCTTCGGCGCTTTGAATACTTTGTTCAAGACGCGTTGCTTCGCTCATGGTGGTAATAATTTTACCCAACCGCTCAACCCCTTCACTGGCACGGTCGAGATATTTTTGACTTAGTTCAGATTGTGGCTGCATTTGTAAGTTTTCAAGTGATGAGCGAACAACAGCCACAGGCGTGCGTAGTTCATGGGAAAGTCGTGATGACATATTTTCTAAGTAATCAGTATAACCACTTAAACGACTAACAATATTGGCAAAGCTACGAGAAAGGTCACCAATTTCATCATTCGAATCGGCATAGGTTATTTTGCCGGTGATCCGCCCTTGGGCATCAATGGCTTGTTCGGCATTATCACGCAGGCGGCGAATACGGCTGGAAATTCGTGACGCAAAAAAGAACAGTGTCACAGTGCCAACAAGCATCACCGCTAAAATGACATTAAAGAGCTTCTCTAGCGACTTATTACGCAGAGTGCGCACGCCATTGGTGGTTTCTTCTGCGATTACTGCACCAATCACTTTATCTTGGATCCAAATAGGGTAGGCGGCAGATAAAATAACGGCTTTGTTATCTGGGGTTAAACGCCATGATGATGCGGGTTTACCATTTAAAGCACTGGCTATGTGAGTGCCTTGCATCGCGGCGACATCATGTAAGGTATCAATAAATTCATTTTCTGGGCGAGTTAATATTTTATAGTAAAGAGGATGCAAATAATCTTGCTCAAAGCGTTGCCACCACGTTGTTGCAGGCGCATCTTTAAGGCCATCTGCCCAAACGCCATCAGCATGATGAATTGAGCCTGATTGCGCAAGTACACGATGATGGTTATCTACGACCCATATTCGACTACCACTGTGACCCATGCCTTTCAAAATACGGTTAATTTCTGGTGACGGCACTAAAACTGAGCCGATATCATTGGGGTTTTGTAGGTTTGAGGTCGACATAAGCTGAGGCTCAGCTTTGCCTTCATCCCAATCTTCAATCGCAAAACCGAGCTTGTTACCTAACATCGAAAGCGGAAAACGCAGCTCTATGTTATACCCCGTGTCGGTGCTTTTAAAATAGCCTTGGATTTTAGTAACCGGCTCTTGTGTTATAGCATCAAAGGCATTGACCCAACCATCTTGACGAGCAGCTACCACATAACGTTTAAATTCACCTTCAGGTGTTTTTAACATGATCTGTAAGTGATCATTGCGGGTAAAGCTAAGCACATTTTTAGCACGATATACAAGGGAACTGTCTGCGACTTTAAACACCGCATAAAGGTAGTTTTCGTATTTGCCTACCATGTGATCAAAACTTAGATCACTATCTTGATGATCATTATTTAACCCCTGTAAGTAGCGCTTGTCGTAATGCCAAAATAAGCTTTGATAAGGCTGCCACTCCGACAGTTTGCCATCAAGTTGAATGGGGTTATTTAGGTTGTAAGCATATAAGTCTCGGCCTTTTACCACTTGATCTAAAAAGTTGGTTTGCGAGTCAAACAAAGCAGGGCGCTCATGTAATGCGGTGGCGAGTGCACGGGTAGTGCCCACTAAGGTTTTTTCTTGTCCTTGCCTTAAGAACTTTTCCATTTCCCAAACATATTCATAGCCAAGCCAAGGCAATAAAAATAAAAAGCAGGATAAGAAAATAAACTTAGTTCTAAGCCCCAAACGCAGCATTAAGCTTGCTCCCAGCGATAACCCATACCGTAAACGGTATCAATGCAGTCAAATGCATCATCTAAAGCAATAAACTTTTTACGAATGCGTTTTACGTGTGAGGTAATAGTACTGTCATCAACATAAATTTTCGCATCACTCATTAATTCGTTGCGGCTTTTTACATGGCCTGGACGCTGTGCAAGTGAATGTACCATCCAAAATTCTGTCACAGTTAAATCAACCAGTTGCTCTTGCCAAAAAACCTGCATGCGCTGGGTATCTAACTTTAACGGGCCGCGATGTAAAAGAGCGGTTTGATCAGCGGGTTGATCAAAGGCATCAAGGCGTCTAAACAATGCGCCAATGCGAGCAGCAAGATGCGCCATGCTGATGTCTTTGGTTAAGTAATCGTCGGCACCCATGCGCAGGCCACACACGGTATCAATTTCGCTATCGCGGGCGGTTAAAAATATAATCGGTAAGGTTTTAGAAAGGCTGCGTAGGGTTTGGCAAAGTAAAAAACCACCATCTACTTCATGGCCAAGGCCAATATCAACAATGGCTAAATCTGGTAAAGATTGATTAAATGCCAGTTCAGCACTGGCTCTGTCAGCAAAGCCTACAACCTGATAGCCCTGAGCGCTGAGCATTTCTGTGTAGTTTTCGCGGATTGCTGTTTCATCTTCAACGATTGCTATTTTCTTCATTGTTAATACTTACTTAAATTCTTTCTACAGCGAACTATACCTAATTTTTTGCCTTGCGTACTGGCAAAAATGCGATTGCCATTTTTCTGCCACAATTGCTCAGCAGTTTGCCTTTTTTGATCCCCTTTATTGCCATTTCGACTTGTTTTAATAGCTCCATACCAAGTTCGCAACACCAACCAATGTTGCCAAGCAATTAAGTACAAAAAGGATTAAACCATGAAAAAATTAATTATTGCCGCTGTCATTACCACTGCTTTATCAACAACACAGTATGCGGTTGCTGCAAATCAAACAAAGCAAGATACACCAAAAGAAACAGCGATAGGCCTTAGTGCTGGTGCCGTTGTTGGCGGCTTAGTAGGTGGTCCAATTGGCGCGTTTGTGGGGGCATTTGCTGGCGGCTTAATTGGTGAAAAAGAAGCGGCAGAAAACACCATTGATGAACAAGCTCACGCATTAGTCGTAATGAAAGAGCAAACCGCTGATTACCAACAAGTGATTGCTGATAACGCCGCCCTAAGTGAGCAGCTTGAACTATTAGCGGATGAAAAAGAGCAGTTATTGCAAGCCCAGCTTAATACTTTACTAGCCATGACGGTGCAGTTTAAAACTGGCTCTAGTGAAATTGCCCCGCACTTTGCTAATCAACTCGACAAAGTAGCTCAGTTACTGATTGCCCAGCCAAATCTGGCTATCGACTTAAATGGCTTTGCAGATCAGCGTGGTGATGAGTTGGCTAATTTAATGCTTTCAAAACAGCGTGTTAATGCTGTGCAAAGCTACTTAATTAAACAAGGCGTGCCGCATATCCGCTTAACCGCAACCGCCTTTGGTGAGCAGCAAAGTGTTGCTGATTCAAATAACTACGAAGACAACATCTTTGACCGCCGCGTAACATTGACGACGCGCCCTGTGACACAAAGTAGTTTGCGTACAGCGCAAAGTAACCACTAATTCATCGGTCGATGGAGTGACTAATTATGTTGAGTAAACGCACCAAAAGGCTCATGTATATGAGCCTTTTTATCCTGCTGTTAGGTTATGCTGTTAACCCTGTGTTCGCTGCTAATGCCAGTGCCGAACTGCGTTTTTATGATGACTCAAATAGCCAAGTGTCGTCGGGTTTATTAGTGAAAAACGATGTCACTATGACACTCACGGGGCTGATTAATCATGTTTTTGTTAAACAGCGTTATCAAAACCCGCATCCATTTGCTGTCAATGCTCGCTATGTGTTTCCGTTACCTTATGAAAGTGCTGTGCATGCCATGCAAATGCAAATAGGTGATCGCATTATCACAGGCAATATTGCCCTTAAGCAGCAGGCTGAACAGCAATTTGTACAAGCTCAAAAGCAGGGTAAACGCGCCGCTTTAGTGCGTCAGCAACGTGCTAATATTTTCTCTACTGATGTGGCAAATCTTGGAGCCGGTGAAGAAATTGAAATTACTTTGCAATACCAAGAGATCATCGGCTTTCGTGATGGTGTGTTTTCGTTGCGTTTTCCGACCACTATTACGCCGCGATACGAACCTTTAACGGCAGAATTACAGCAAAAAACGTATCTAGAAAAAAAAGACACAGAACAACAGAGTGAACCAGCGGCTAATAAAGCGCAAGTGGCATCAGCGTGGCTAAAACCTGTTTTTCACCATGCTAAAAGCCAAGAGTCTGATGCGAGCCTAAACCTTGCTATTTCGATGGATATTGGCCTAGAGCTTAGTTACATCAACGCCAACTTAGACGGTATGCAAGTCGATAACCCGAGTTTTGGCCGTTATCAATTATCGCTTAATCGTGACATTCCGATGGATAGAGACTTTGAGCTAACATTTAAGCCCCTTGATAAAGCTCACTCACAGGCTGCATTTTTTACCGAAACAGTCGCAGGGCAAGAGTATGGCTTATTAATGCTAGTGCCGCCAAGCGATCACTTTACCTCGCAAGCACGGCTGCCTCGCGAAATGGTGTTTGTTGTTGATACTTCAGGTTCAATGCATGGTCAATCTATGGAGCAGGCAAGGCAGGCCTTGTTTTATGCCTTATCGTTACTGGATGAAAACGACAGCTTTAATATCATAGGTTTTGATAACGAAGTCTCGCGATTAAGTGACACGCCGATGATTGCTAATGATTTTAATATTCGCCGCGCTGAGCGCTTTATTTATGGTTTACAAGCCGATGGTGGCACCGAAATCGCAAAAGCACTGACGCAGGTACTTGATGGTAAACAGCATGATGGCTTTGTACGCCAAGTGGTATTTTTAACCGATGGCAGTGTGGGTAACGAAACGCAGTTATTTAAGCAAATTCAATCTGACTTAGGTGATAGCAGGCTTTTTACTGTGGGTATTGGCAGTGCGCCTAATAGCTTTTTTATGACAAGAGCGGCTGATATTGGCCGTGGTACTTTCACTTTTATTAGTAGCACCAGCCAAGTACAGCCAAAAATGCAGCTGCTTTTTGATAAGCTGGCACATCCTGCTGTTACAGAGCTTGCTCTTGAAGGCAACAACGCTGCACTTGAATACTGGCCATCGCCATTACCTGACTTGTATTTTTCAGAGCCGGTTTTGGTTGCCATAAAGCTTGATGGCAGTCAGCACTTAACGTTAAAAGGGCAAACAAACTCAGGACCCATGACCATTAACTTAGCAACGGCCAATGCCGCAAACGGCGAAGGTATCGCTAGGCTCTGGGCAAGACAAAAAATTAAGTCACTACTGCTTTATAATGAAAAGGATGCGGTACGCGCAGAAGTTGAGACATTAGCACTTCTGCACCATTTACTTAGCCCTTTTACTGCCTTTATTGCGGTTGATAACTATGCGGGTAATGAGATTGCAGAGCGTTCAATGCAAGTACACAACAAACTACCTAACGGTATGACGCTACCGCAAACCGACGGACAAAGCCGCGTGTTTATGCTAGTCGGGCTACTATTACTCGCTTTTTCGTGGTTATGGCAATGGCGACGCTAAAAAAAGCGCTGCCAGTATGCAGCGCCTTACTTGGCATCGCATTGTTTGTGAATGGTGGATATATGCAGGCGAAAGCTTGGCTTGCTCAGGCGCTAATTGAGTCGGCTTGGCAGCAAGCTTTGCAAAGTCCTAATGAGCAAGTAAGGCCATGGTTTTACGCCGATGGTTATGTCACCGCACAGATAAATTGGCCAAGCCAGCAGCAAGAGTTAACAGTACTTGCTGGTGCGTCGGGGCGAAACCTTGCGTTTGCCCCTGGGCATTTTTTGCCAAGTGGAGAGCTTGGCAGCACAAAAGGGGTGTTGATTGCGGGCCATAACGACACCCACTTTGCATTTTTAAAACATGTCGCAGTAGGTGAACAATTCTCTATGCAGTTGCAAAATGGCCAGATTGAACACTATCAAGTTCGCAGCATTGATGTTATTCATCAAAGCGAACAGGGCTTTTTAGCGCAATCAGGCCTTTATTTATTAACCTGTTACCCTTTTGACTCGTTAGCGTCAGGCACTGAGTTTAGGCTATTGGTATCGGCTGATAAATTATCGTCGTCTACTTCAACTTTGAGCTCTTGATGACGTTGGCTAACAATAACACCTGCAAATACCACTGCAATACTCACCCATTGCCAAACAGTCAGCACCTCGCCTAGTAGAATGGCTGACAAAATTAACGCAAAAATTGGAATAAGATTAGAGTAGGCGGCAGCGGTTAACACCGACACTTTACTGATGGCGTAATTGTACATGCCATAGCCACCTAACGTGACACATGAGCCTAAATATAAAATGCTCAGTAGGGCACTTAAATCGTGCTGATTTTCGCTCGGTAGTTCGATGAAAAATAAAAAAGGCGCAAAGAACAAACTACCACTAAACCCTTGAATTGCAATTAAGGTAAGCGGCGAGTAACGAGCGACTAAGTGTTTTACACTCACGGTATAAAATGCCGCGCACACCATCGCCATCAATTCTAAAAAGTTACCAAGCAGAGGGTTAGGGGCTTGCTCAGTGCTTGGTGATAATAGCGTTAATAAAATACTGCCACCAATACATAAGGTAAAACCAACGACAATGGCTTTACTGATGTACTCTTTTAATATTAAGAACGCCAAAATAGCAACGATAATTGGTAAACAAGAGACAATAACCCCAGCTTGCGATGCTGACGTGTACTCTAGGGCATGCCCCTCAAATAAATAATAAAAGCAAGGCTCAGCCAGTGACATCCCAATTAAATACTTCCAGTCACCTTGTTTAAACTCAAAGCGGATCACATATCGCCATAAACATAAGCAAATCAGTAATGTGGTTAGCATTCTTAAAAAAATCACTAACACAGGGTCGTAAATATTGATTGCGTGCTTTAACGCAATGTAAGAGCTACCCCATAAAAAGGTCGCGATAATTAAGCATATACTGGCTGGCATAGGTGTCGATATTGAGTAAAAAACGAGAGCGTGATCCTAGCATGAATTTTTTTTACTTGTTCAAAAACTGTTAACTGGTATATATAAATTCCCTATTATTTATTACAGACTTTAAAACGCACATGCAAAGGCCACACGTCGTTGTTGTTAAGCTAGGTACGAGTGTATTGACTGGCGGTACAGACAAATTAGATAAAGCACACATGGTTGAACTTGTTCGCCAATGTTGCGAATTAAAAAAACAGGATTATCAGGTTGTTTTAGTATCAAGTGGCGCGGTTGCTGCTGGGCGTGAGCAACTAGTTACTCCCTGTGGCCGTTCTTTGATTGAAAAACAAATGCTGGCCGCAATTGGTCAAGGGCAGCTTATTCATATTTGGCAGAGCTTGTTTGCTTTATATGGTGTGAATGTTGGGCAAATGCTACTGACTCGCGCCGATGTAGAAGACCGTGAACGTTACTTAAATGCCCGCGATACCTTAAATGCGCTACTTGCGCATGATGTGGTGCCAATTATCAACGAGAATGATGCCGTGGCCACCGCCGAAATTAAAGTCGGTGATAACGATAACTTATCTGCTTTAGTCGCGATTTTAGCGAATGCAGAAAAGCTGTTACTGTTAACTGACCAAGAAGGGCTATTTACAGGCGATCCTCGCTCTGATGCCAATGCAACACTTATCAACGAAGTTGAGCATATTAATGATGAACTCAGAGAGCTTGCTGGTGGCAGTGGTACAACACTTGGTACCGGAGGTATGGCAACCAAGCTGCAAGCTGCCGATATTGCACGTCGCGCGGGTGTTGAGGTGATCATTGCCAAAGGTGCTGGTAAAAATGTGATTTTAAATTGCATGGCCGACAAGCTTCCTGGTACACGTTTTTTAAAGCTCACTGCACCAAAAGATGGCCGCAAAAAGTGGTTACTTGCAGGGCCTAAAAGTACGGGGCAATTAGTGATTGATGATGGTGCAAGCCTTGCGCTTAAAGAGCGTGGCGCGAGCTTACTAGCAAAAGGTGTAAAGACTGTGCGAGGACAGTTTGAGCGCGGTGATGTGATAGAAGTAGTGTCTAATCAAGGACAGTGTATTGCTAAAGGTCTTGTTAATTTTAATCACCAAGAAATTGATCAAATTAAAGGCTGCCATTCATCGCAAATTACTCAGTTGCTTGCATTTGCACCTAGCAGCGAAGTCATTCACAGAGATGATATGATTTTACTATAGTTTTTTAGTAATTTTTATAAAGTTAACTAGACTAAAGTTATAGTTAGTTTAGAGGGCTTTCTAAATGCCAGCAAACGCTTGCGGACATGACTGGATAATCTCAATAACGCAACAAGAAGAAGAGCCTGAACTTGATCAGGCGCTTATCAATGCGGTGACGGAGCTTGAAGAGTTTTCACGGTTCGCTATTTATGTGAACAAGTTATTCAAACCAGGGCTACCAGCTCGTTTACTTAACAAAGACTCAGTTATTGAAGAGTTAAATGAGCATGAAGTAAGTGAGTTAATAGAGAAAGTCAGTCGCAACAAAATTCGCATTAGCCGCAATTATGGGGTTATTTCTACCTATGTGCCTATTTACCATATAGGAAATGTGATGGGGGTGCTGGTGATAGAGTCTGAAAAAGAGCTTTCAGAGCGTTCAAGTATGTTAGCCATTTATATGCTAAATATCTATGCTAACCAATTGTCATTGCTACACAAGTCTAAATTAGATCCCCTTACTGAGTTATTAAATAGACAAACCTTTGATAAAAAGGTGATTGATATCGCAGCAGAAGCGACACTTGAGCCAAAAGATCATCAATACCATCCTCACTGGTATCTGGCGATGGTGGACATTGATCATTTTAAGCGTGTTAATGATAATTTTGGTCATGTTATTGGTGATGAAGTTATTTTACTGGTAGCCCAATTGCTTAAAAATAATTTTCGCATTGAAGACTATGTTTTTCGTTACGGTGGTGAGGAATTTACTGTTTTGTTTCAAGCGTCTGATGAAACTGATGCGCGCAATGCACTTAATCGTTTTCGTGCTTGTGTGGCAGAGTATCCTTTTCCTCAAGTTGGAAATCTAACCGTCAGTTGCGGTTTTTTACCTATTTGTGAGTTTGAAATGGTCGCAAGCCTTGTTCAAAAAGCAGATGTTGCACTATATCATTCTAAAAATAATGGTCGTAATCAGGTGACATCGTACGCTGAGCTTGGGATTCAAGATAGCAAACGCTCTGATGACTCAATAGAGCTTTTTTGAATCTGTTGTCGCGATTATTGCTGTGTTAAAATTGCCCACCATCAATTTTAATCAGTATGAGATTTTACATGAAGTTTGTTCGTTGGTTACTCGGTCGCATTATTTTATTCTTTGATTTTATTTTTACACCACGCAGTAAAAAACGTCCTGCGGCTGAGCAAGCTGCACTTGATTCAGTGACATCGCAATTTAAATTATACCAATTCAAAGCATGTCCTTTTTGCGTAAAAGTACGCCGTGCTATTAAGCGTCAAGGCCTAGCCATTGAAACCCGTGATGCGAAAGGTAACCAGCAATTTCGTCAAGAGTTACACGAGCAGGGTGGAAAAATTAAAGTACCTTGTTTACGTATTGAAGAAAACGGCCAAGTAACGTGGTTGTACGAATCAAACGATATCATTGCTTATTTAGATAAAGTCGCTGCGTAAAGCGGCTTTTCACTTCGATTATAGCCCGTGCTGTGCTAGCATTTGGGCAAATTTTTAATTGTCTTTTGAGAGATATAACCATGACAATTCGCACCCGTGTTGCTCCGTCGCCAACAGGTGACCCGCACCTAGGTACTGCATACATCGCATTATTTAACTACTGTTTTGCTAAGCAGCAAGGCGGTGAGTTTGTGTTACGTATTGAAGATACAGACCAAGTTCGTAGTACGCCAGAATCAGAGCAAGCTATTATGGATAGCTTACAATGGTTAGGCTTAAACTGGGATCATGGTCCAGATGTGGGCGGTGAGTTTGGTCCATACCGTCAATCTGAGCGTAGCGATTTATATAAGAAATTTGCGCATCAGTTAGTTGAACAGGGTAAAGCATTTTACTGTTTTGCAACCAGCGAAGAGCTAGACCAAATGCGTGAAGAGCAAATGGCCGAAGGCCTACGCCCTAAATACGATGGTCGTGGTTTAAATCTTTCTGAAGACGAAATCAAAGCGAATCTTGAAGCAGGTAAGCCTTACGTTATACGTATGAAGATCCCAAGTGAGGGCACGTTTAAGTTTAACGACTACTTACGTGGTGAAATTGAGATCCCATGGGAAAATGTAGACATGCAAGTGCTACTTAAAGCAGATGGCTTCCCAACTTACTTCCTTGCTAACGTTGTTGATGATCACCACATGCAAATTAGCCACATCTTCCGTGGTGAAGAGTGGATCAACTCAGCGCCTAAGCTTTTAAAATTATACGAAGACTTCGGTTGGGAAGCGCCTGTACTTGGCCACTTACCGTTACTTCGTAACCCTGATAAGTCAAAATTATCGAAGCGTAAAAACCCAACGTCAATCAATTACTATAAAGAAATGGGTTACCTACCAGAGGCGCTATTAAACTATCTAGGCCGTATGGGTTGGTCAATGCCAGATGAGCGTGAAAAGTTCACCTTAGCAGAGATGATTGAACACTTTGATATGAAACGTGTGTCGCTAGGTGGCCCAATTTTCGACGTGGATAAGCTTAGCTGGTTAAACGGTATGTGGATCCGTGAGAACTTATCTGACGAAGAACTAATGCAACGTTTTGTTGATTGGAAATTTAATACTGAGCTATTCGCTAAAGTATTACCAGAAGCAAAAACACGTATTAATACGCTTTCTGACATGGTTGACCTTGCGGGTCACTTTGTGGGTGGTATTCCAAGCTATGACCCTGCGCTATTAACAGCGGGTAAAGCGGGTGAAGATGCAACTCGTCAAGCATTACAGTTCTTTATCTGGCAACTAGAAGGCTTACGTAGCTGGGAGAAGTCAGAGATTTTTGCGATTGCAAAAGCGGTTGCAACTTTCCATGAATTGAAGATTAAAGACTTTCTTGAGCCAATCTTTGTGGCTATCACAGGGAAGACTTCATCAACATCAGTACTTGATGCGATGGAAATTTTAGGCTCTGACCTATCTCGTGCTCGCTTACGTGTTGCATTGGCGCATATTGGTGTATCGAAAAAGCAAGCGAAAAATATTGAGCGTGCTTATCGGGATTATCCGCAAGCATAGTTTTACTAGGTAATCTATTTTAAGCCGAGCATCGCTCGGCTTTTTTGTATCTAAATCAAACTTTCTTCTTTTTTTCATTGAAATATAATACTACTTGTTTAGTATTAAATATGAACAATTTATCACTTGTAGAAACAACTTAAGTAGCAGTATAAGGTGGCTGCAAGCGAGGATTTAAATAATTACTGGTTATTAAAATCAGTTTATTTTCAAGGAGAAAGTGATGTTTAAATATCTTGTGGTCTGTATGACCATACTGGCTTTTAGTCTACCCAGCTACGCCGCCGATAAGCCCAATATACTCGTTATTTGGGGGGATGATGTTGGTATGTGGAATATCAGTGCCTATCATCGCGGTATGATGGGAGGCAGTACCCCTAACATAGATAGCATTGCCAATGATGGCATGATATTTATGGATCACTACGCACAAGCCTCTTGCACCGCAGGGCGTGCAGCATTTATCACAGGTCAGTACCCGATGCGTACAGGACTTAGTACGGTAGGCCTTCCTGGTGCACCGCAAGGCTTGCAAAAGAAAGATCCAACACTTGCAACTATGCTTAAATCCAAAGGGTATGTAACAGGTCAATTTGGTAAAAACCATTTAGGTGACCTTGATGAGCACTTACCAACTAATCATGGCTTTGATGAGTTCTTTGGTATTTTGTATCACCTCAATGCTGGTGAATATGTTGAGCAGCAAGATTATCCGCAAGACGCTAAAACACAAGAGAAATTTGGTTTAAAAATGCGTGGTGTGATCCACTCAAAAGCGCTTGCTAATGGTAAGCAAGAAATTAAAGATCTAGGACAGTTTGGTAAAGAGCGTCAGCGCAACTTAGACCAAGAAGTACTTGTCGAATCAAAGCGTTTTATTCGTGATGCAGTCAAACAAGATAAGCCTTTCTTTGTTTGGCATAACACCACACGTATGCATTATCAAACTAACTTAAATAAAGCGTATGATGGTAAGACTGGCTATGGTTTATACGCTGATGGTATGGCCGAAATGGATGACGATGTGGGTGAATTACTTAACTTGCTTGATGAGTTAAAAGTCGCAGATAACACGATCGTGATGTTTTCGACTGATAATGGCGCGGCATCAAACTCTTGGCCTGATGGTGGTAACCAACCATTTCACGGTGAAAAAGGTGTTGGTGGCTGGGAAGGGGGCTTCAGAGTGCCTTTAGTTGTGAAGTGGCCTGGTCATATTCCAAAAGGTGTAAGCACCGGTGAGTTCATGACAATGGAAGATTGGATGCCTACAATTATGTCATGGGTGGGTGATAAAGATCTCAAAGCTAATTTATTGAAAGGCACCAAAATTAATGGTCAAAAGTACAAAGTGCATTTAGACGGTTTTGATCAAAGTGATATCTTACTAAATAACGGTAAAACAAAGCGTAAAGAGTTTTATTATTTCACCGAAACTACTTTCCATGGCATGCGTTATGGTGATTGGAAGCTTATTTTCACTGAGCAAAACCACTGGTTTAGATCAACACAAAATGCACTTACTTCTCCTTACATTATTAACTTAAAAATGGATCCATTTGAGCGTTTTATTGATGCTCGGGGTTATGATGAATGGGCTGAAAACCGTAGCTGGATTTTAGGCCCTGCGGGCAATCAAATTGCAGAGTTTGTGAAAACCTTTAAA
This sequence comes from Pseudoalteromonas sp. L1, assembly GCF_021728095.1. Taxonomy (NCBI): domain Bacteria; kingdom Pseudomonadati; phylum Pseudomonadota; class Gammaproteobacteria; order Alteromonadales; family Pseudoalteromonadaceae; genus Pseudoalteromonas; species Pseudoalteromonas sp. L1. The sequence continues at coordinate 67,933 of NZ_JAKKCT010000001.1, forward strand.
GCTTTCCCACCAAGCCAAGAAAGTATGTCGGTACAGGTTGGAAGTGTCGCTGAAATGATTTCAAAACAAGCACTTAATCGTTAGTAATAGTTTAAAGTGTCGTTTACAGCTAAGAAGGGCCTACGGGCCCTTTTTGTATTTTTGGTAATATAAAATGTTGAAATAGCTATGTAGCAAAATGTACAAGGTATTTCATATTTTCTTTAGTGTGATAATTTCATTAACGGGTGTGTGAATAAGTCGCTCACCTTGAGCTAAAGAAATATACAAAGGTGTATTCAAACGTTATGATCGCAAGGGTAGAGGCGCTTTTTAGTCGCATTAATTGTTGCCATATAAATACATTTTGATACCAACAGGGTGAATAAAGTTGATAAAAAACTTACTTGGCATAGCATGTTGTTTAACCTCATTAGTCACATATGCGCAGACAGATTTAGAGCAACCTCACTACATCGAAAAATCTACCTTGAATGCCAGTATAACGCTTGGCTATGGTGGCATAGAAAACCCAGTCATCAATGCTGACAATATTACCTCACCTGTTTTACCAAGCTTGGCTTACTATGGAGAACATTGGTATTTTGATGATTTTTCAGTTGGCTACAGTCTATTAGAAACGCCTAGTTACTACCTTGATCTCTTTGGTCGTTTTAATGACGATGGTTTTTTCTTTGAGTTGGATGGCATCGACAAATTATTTGCGGTAAGTGCAGTCTCTAGTAAATCAGGCGGTAGGCCGAGTATCCCTTCAGCAACACCAATAAACCTGACGGCGATTGAGCGTGATTTGTCTTACATGGTGGGGTTATCTTCTGCTGTTCAGTTGTATGATGATGTGTGGCTGAACACGGCATTTGTGCAAGATGTAACTGATGTACACAATGGCCATGAGTTCTTTGTTAATGTGTATCGTAATTTCGAGATGCTTTTTGGACTGGCTAGCTTTGAAATAGGTGCTGTTTATAAAAATAGCGAGTTAATTGAGTATTATTATACAGTGGCAGCTGGGGAAAGTAAGACACGTCTGCCTCATTATAATTTAACCAGTGCTATTAATTACCATGTTAAAGCAAGTTATAGTTACCCAATAAACGAGAGTGTAAGCATTGATTTAAAACTTAAGCATACTTGGCTTGATAGTAATCTTGCCCACTCACAGATGGTAGACAAAGGGGGATATTTCTCAGGTTTTGCAGGAGTTACTTACCACTTTTAGGCCAAGTAATAGAGATAGCAGCTCCGCCAGTTGGGCCGTTATTATTTAAAGAAACCTTTCCTCCGTGCCAACTGACGATACGATAAACTATATATAATCCAAGACCATAACCACTGGCTAACTTATCACCTTCGCCTTGCTTAAAAGGCTCTATGAGTGCATCAGCGTTAACAGGTAAGCCTGGGCCGTCATCTATTACACGGATAACATAATAGCCTTGCTCACTTTTGCTTTGGATAGTAATCGTTTGTCTTGCATATTTTGTTGCATTTATAAGCAGGTTTTGTACTGCAATTGCCATAAAGCTGCTTTCGCAATATGCACTCGTTTCGTGCAGTTGGAGATCGAATGTGAACTCTTTATAGAGATCAAATTTACTCACTTCATAACTTATTAATTCATGAAGATTGGTTTTTTCTTGAGTAAAGACGCTTTGTTGATGCTCTAGTCGTGCAAATGAAAGATATTGCTCTAAACGCAGCTCAATTTCATCAATGTCTCGTTCAATTTGACTACTTTGTTCTAACTCTATGTCGGTGATTGAAAGTGCAAAGCGCATACGAGACAGAGGCGTACGAATTTCATGTGAAATAATGCGTGATAAATCATTATGCAGTTGTACAAACCGGTTTATTCGCTCTGACATATGAGTAAACGTATTAGCCAGTGGCGCTATTGAGGAGCTAGGCTTGATATCTAAAGTAATGGGGTGTGGTTTTTTACTAAAGCGGTAGGCTGCCTGTTGTAATAGGCTTAAGTCCCTAAACACAGGGCGTATAAAGACTAGGATCATTGCAGCTAATAAGCTGTAAAAAGCAAAAAAAGCCAACCAATCAGTTGAGCTTTGCGTCATTAGCTCGACAGGACCTATACGTTGAATACTCCCATTGTTGCTCTTTAAATAAATAAACTGCTGGTCGTTTTCTGTAACACTAATAATGCCATCTTTATTAAAAGCAATTTGCAAACTCTCTGGGAGTATTAATTCACTCACATTAAACGATTGAATGCGCGCGTCTTTATCTTGTGCAATTTGAGCCAGTTCATCTACGCTGATTTGTATACTCGGCGAATGCTCTGAAAAAAACTCATTGTATAATTGGCCAAATGCAAGCACCAAAGCGATTAGACTAACGGTAATGATCAGATAGAGCTTAAAGAATTGCTGTTTCATTTTTATGTTATATCCAAGCTATACCCTTTGCCGCGAACAGACTTAATATCAAGAGAGTTACTGTGTTGGTTGATAGTGTCTTTTAGTTTTTTTCGTAAGCGACTAATTTTTAAGTCTATAGCACGGTCTAAACCATCATATTCTCGGCCTATAACATGCTTAAAAAGGATTTCTCTGGAGACGGGTAACGGGCTGTTTTTTGCAAGATAGGCGATAATTTCAAACTCGCTTTCATTAAGGTTAAGTGCCGTACATTGGAAATAAATGTCCTTCTTAAGATTATCAATCCGCAAAGGACTATGTGTGTCAGAGTTATCACTTTGACCTACTGTGTGGGCAATAATTGTTTTAATCTTTGCTAATAAAAGCTCCGGTTTTATTGGCTTAATCAGGTAATCATAAGCGCCGAGATCAAGGCCTTTTATCTGAGATTGTACTGAGTCTAAAGCGGTTAAAAAAATCACAGGACAACTATACTTTTCTTTTAATTGAGTAATTAACTCAAAGCCATTCCCGTCAGGTAGCATGATATCGCAGATAATTAGAGAGGGTAGAAACGTGATCTCACCATTGTGATAAGCTTGAGCGGTGTTGAAAACATCAATTGTATAGCCGTGCTTTAATAAAAATTTTTGGATTAAGCTGGCTAGCTTAATATCATCTTCAATTAAAAAAATATGCTGCATCATAAACTCCAGCCAAAGCGTCGTTTTATACGGAAATCTTTAGCTTCATAACTTGCTATCGATAGAAGTTGTTGTTGAACAATTTTATTATTTAATGGGTTGATTAACTTTATTGTTAGTGGGTGCTCTGTTTTGATATTCAGCTTTTCAATGATCAAACTTGTTTGTGTGTAACACTGAGTGTGCTGTGGACGTTGTGTTATTTCTAAGCAAAGCTCACGGTATGGTGCAATTCTAAAGTGTATTTGTACTTTAAATTCACACATTTTTTGTTTTACATCAGTAATACACAAAACCGGTGATACCTTAAAAAAAGGAGCATCGATTTTTTGTGCCTGAGAGTTTGTTGATATTACTGATAAACATAAAAGCAGTGATATCCAACTTAATTGGTTGATCATTTAATCAAACCTTTCTCTTTTTGATGTGTTTGTGCAAAGTGATATAAACCATTAAATACTGTTTTTTCAGCCAAACTCAATGTATGAGCCCAATTACTTATGTTGTTATTTTAATTTGTAGCAGGGAGAGTGTGGTGAATACATAATAAAAAAGCATGTTTATCATACCTTATTTTAAACTTTTGCAACAAATTGACGCTTGTTATATATGACCTCACTTAAGGGGGATGTTGCTGTAAAAAATAGGGGATTGTTTTTTATAGAAAAATGAATATCAATTTATTCTTGGCTAGTAATTTATCATTAAATTACTTTGTGTGAAAATTGTTCATCAGTCTTTACTTGTTAACAGTTGTGTACAAAAAGATACAAAATACCCTTGGTTGTTTTTCAAGCATTCTTCGTAATCATTCATATACATTTTGCTCTCAAAAGTTGAATTATGAACAGATTCGACCTCTCAACATGTTTTTTCTGGTAGTATAGTCAGGTTATGAGTAGTTTAAGCAGTGAACAATTATGTTAAGTCCTTATTATCAGCAGCACGCTGATTACGTTTCTATCTCTCGTGAGCAGGGAAGTCGTTTTGCTAAGTCTGTAGCGGATGATTTCAATCCTCTTCACGACATCGATGCAAAAAAGTTTTGTGTACCCGGTGATCTTCTTTTTTCACTTGTATTAAACCAATACGGCATCAGTGAGAAAATGGAATTTACTTTTGCAGGCATGGTGGATGAAACATCGCAATTAACTTTTCCTGCTGGGGCTGATGAATTTGCCATTACTGATGGTGATAAAATCATGCTTAAAGTGAAGCGTGAAGGGGCTGTAAGCCAATGCGCTAAACTTACAAATAGTTTGATTAAGAACTATGTTGAGTTTTCAGGTGCCGCATTTCCGCATGTTATTATCCCATTAATGGCGAAACAAGATGTAATGATTAACCCTGCAAGACCTATGGTTATTTATGAATCAATGCTAATTAATCTAGAGCGTCTTGATATCGAAGAGCCAGAGCTTGAGTTTGTTGAACCTGATTTTACTTACACAGGCAAGCGCGGAAAAATTATCTTACGATTTAATTTACTAGAAAATGGTGAGAAAGTCGGCTCAGGTGAAAAACACATGGTTGTTTCTGGCATTCGCGAGTATTGCCAAGCAACGGTTGATGAATTAATTAGTTTTTATAATCAACGTAAAAGTACATTAAACCACGCTTAATAGTACTGTTTTAGATAAAAGGCGCATTTGCGCCTTTTTTGTTTGTGGCCATGTGCGTACAATACTCGTTTTATAGCCAATGTACTTCATATCATGTCAGTAGCGACTTTTTCAGAATTAAACCTTGCCCCCGAACTTTTAGAAGCTCTGCAAGCGGAAAATTATCAAACCCCAACTGCAATTCAAGCGCAGACAATCCCGCTTATTTTATCGGGCGCTGATGTGATGGGCAGTGCACAAACAGGAACAGGTAAAACAGCAGCGTTTGTGTTACCTCTGCTGCATAATTTGTTATCTGAAGAGACACTTCCTGACACGGTTAAAATACTTATTTTAACGCCTACTCGCGAGCTTGCTCAGCAAGTATTTGCAAGTGTAGAGCGCTATGCTGCGCATACTGAGATAAAAGCAGCACTTGCTTATGGCGGTGCCAGTATTGGGCCACAGATCAAAGCCATAAAAGGCGCACAGCTTGTGGTAGCAACACCTGGGCGCTTACTTGATCATGTGATTAAGGGCAGTATTAAGCTTTCAAACATTAATGCCTTGGTGTTTGATGAGGCTGATCGCATGCTTGATATGGGGTTCATCGACGAGATAAAACGTATCTTGCGACATGTGCCAAAAGCGCGTCAAACCTTACTTTTTTCAGCCACATTTGACGACAGCATTTTTAACCTTAGCAAACAGCTCTTAAATGACCCTAAGCTGGTTGAGGTGAATAAACGTAATTCCGCTGCGACAGAAGTAGAGCAAGTTGTTTATGCGGTTGATGAAGACCGTAAGCGTGAACTGGTGTCACATATGATAGGTATGAAAAACTGGCAACAAGTGCTGATATTTACCCGTACCAAACAAACCGCTGATTTACTTGCTAAAGAAATGTGCAAAGACGGCTTAAAAACCGAATCCATTCACGGTGATAAAAGCCAAGGCGCACGTGACAAGGCACTACAAAACTTTAAATCTGGCGCAACGCGTGTGCTTGTGGCAACAGACGTTGCTGCACGTGGTCTTGATATTGCCTCTTTAAGGTACGTGATAAACTATGAGCTGCCTTATGTTGCAGAGGATTATGTGCACCGAATTGGCCGCACAGGGCGAGCGGGTGAGAAAGGTTTTGCAATGTCGCTGGTGAGTATTGATGAACAATACCTGCTTGATGAGATTGATATTTTGCTCGATACACGCCTTACACCGCAATGGTTACCAGGTTATGAACCTGATTTAAGCAAAGAGCCGAAACAAATCAGAAAAAACACCAATAAAGCACGTCGTTCACGAGATAAAAAACGTATTTTAGGAAAAAAAAGTCCGAGACGTCGTTAAATTTGGCGTATATTTAAACTATCCACTGGTTAATTTGAGTGTGTAGTATGTTTGAAGCCAATAAATGTGCATTTCGTCAACCGGACAACCAGTTTTCGCTACAAAAGTGGCAAAAAACAATTGATTTAATGACAGAGCTATTTTCTGCCCCAGCTGGTTTTATCGTGCAAAAAAACAATGATGCGTATCGCATCATTGTGTCAAGCAAACAACAAGAAAACCCCTATGATGTGGGGGCAGAATCAAATGCTGACGATAATATCTTTTGCAAGCAAGTTTTGCGCGACTTAGCACCGCTTTATGTTCCTCATGTGAGTGAGGACAGTCAATGGCATGACAGTCCTTATAGTAAAGATGGCATTGAATCATATTTAGGTGTGCCAATTTGTTGGCCTAATGGAGAACCATTTGGCACATTTTGTGTGATGGATTTTGAACAAACTGATTATCAACCAAGCCTAATAGAACTCATAAAGCAACTCAGAGACATGGTTGAAGATGATTTAGCATTGTTAGATAGCTTCGCACAAATGCGTGAAATTGCCATGCTAGACCCATTAACGAATATTTATAACCGTCGCGCCTTGGACTTACTCTCGCAACATAAATTAAATCTAGCAGCTCGTCTAGGCTTTGAAGTATGCTGCTTATTTATTGATATTAATAACTTTAAACCGCTTAATGATAATTTTGGTCATGAGGTGGGAGACCAAGCTCTAATTAGCCTTGCTGACTCAATGAAAGGCACCTTACGAGAGGCTGATATTATCGGTCGACTAGGTGGTGATGAGTTTGTTGCCCTTCTTCAAGCAACGAGTGGTGATTGTATCGATACGATTATGAAAAAGCTTGAGACCAAGTTTAAGGCAAACCTGCAAAGTCAGGGCTTGCCAGAACTTAGCCTCAGTATCGGCTATGCGATGCTTACTCAACATAATGAAACATTTGCTGATCTTCTAAAACGTGCAGACGAAGATATGTATGAGAAAAAGCAAGCCTATAAACGTGATTAGGCTATTTGCTTCTCTGCCAGGTTTAATTCCATCGTTGCTTTAAGTAAACGGTAAAGATTGATAGATGCATCAATTTCTTCTTTACGGTTAGTTAAACTCTCAATATTTAAGCCAAGCGGTACATTTAAATGAGCGCAACTTTGCAATATTAGGTCGAGGTTTTCACGGCAAATACGTACAGACTCGCTCAGTGGGTTAGCGGAATCAAGCATGCGCCATTTTGTTGCCTCTGGTACAGATATCCCCAACCACTGCATAAACTCAAGTGTTTTCTCACCACCACAGGGTGTGAAAGTAAGAATGATTCGTTTCGGTGAAATGCCAAGTGCTTTACAGCTACGCGCATAACTGGTGATTAAGTCGATTGTAGCCTGTGCGTTATACACAGCTTGGGAGATAAAAAACTGACACCCTTGCTCAGTTTTTTCAAGCAGTCGCTCATGCTCATTGCGTTTGCTAGCATGACGCTCTGCTATGGTAACGCCACCTAAAAATATATCATTATCTTGTTTTTTAAGTGTTTTATAAGCATCTGGCAGGCTCAGTTTGATATCGCCATGAGATGATGGGCTACCAACTAACACTAAGTTTTTTAAATCAAAATCATTACGAGTTTCTGCTAGCCATTCGTTAAACTCAGCTTCACCGCGTTGAGCAACGCTTTTGTACGTAATAACATCTTGTTGAGATAAGTTACGTAACAAATGAGAGTACTCACGTGGATCGACGGTTTCTTTGAATGGAAATGGGCGTGGTTTTGCCGTACGACTACTTTCATCTTGAATGTCATAGATAATCACACCATCGTATTCAATTTCGTGTAAACGACCTAATAGCTTTTGCGCAATGGTTTCAAGCTGAGCTTTATCAGTGCCAGATTTAGGCGGTGTGGTACCAATAAGGTAAACACCTTGATTGGTGTCTTCAATTTTCTCTTGTAATGATAAAGCCATAATCCTCATTCCAGCTGTAGTTGCGTCTATGAGGATAATATAGCAGCCATTTAGACGTCTAGATAGATTTTTTTCGTGAAAGTTTTTCAATGACTATGAATTTTGCTCAACTTAAAAGGCCGTTGTTCGTAAAATTGACACACCTGTTTACATTAATTCTGCCTTCAACCCTCATATTTTCTGGTACTTTGGTGCATAATCAACGGTTAATAACTATGAGAAAAATAACTAACAAGGGAACATAATGAAATTTAGATTATTAGCAACAGCCGTTGCTGTCACGCTAGCGCTCGGCGGATGCGCAAGTAATTCACAGTCAACGATGGTTAAAGAAGTCGAGGTTGAGCAGTCAGTAAGCCAAGATGATAATCGTGTATTTAGCCAAGATTACCTATTAGAAGAGCTTGAAAACGGTCTTCGTGTAATGGTGGTAAAAACAGATTACCCAGATGTTGTGTCACTGCAAATTCCAGTATCGGTTGGTTCACGTAATGAGGTTGAAGCAGGTAAAACCGGTTTTGCACATTTCTTTGAGCATATGATGTTTAAAGGCTCTGAAAAATTCCCGCAAGATGTGTATTCAGATATTCTAAAAAACTCAGGTGTTGATAATCGCGCATACACAACCAATGATTACACTAACTACCACTTAAACTTCTCAAAAGAACATTTAGATAAAGTACTCGAAATTGAAGCGGATATTTTTCAAAACCTGACGTACAGCGAAGAGCAGTTCCGCACTGAAGCGCTTACCGTAAAAGGGGAATATCTAAAGAATAATGCCAGCCCAATTCGTAAGTTACTTTCTGCTGTTCGTAACGAAGCATTCGAAAAACATACGTATAAACACACCACCATGGGCTTTTTTGAAGACATTGAAGCTATGCCTGATCAAATGGCGTATGGTAAAGAGTTCTTCGCTAAGTTTTATAAACCTGAATATGTATCTTTAGTTATTGTTGGTGATGTTGATCCACAAGAAACCATAGCAATGGTGAAAAAGCACTGGGGCAACTGGGAAAAAGGCGATTACCAAGCTGATATTCCTGTTGAGCCAAAACAACAAGCAGCAAAATATGTGCATGAAAAAAATGATGGTTTACCAGGTCACTGGTTGCTTGTGTCTTACAAAGGCACAGCATGGGATCCAACTCAAAAAGACCGTGCAGCCCTTGATCTGATCTCACAGCTTTATTTCTCAAACAACTCGGCACTTTATCAAGAGCTTGTTGTTGATAAACAAATTGCCAGCCAAATGTTTACCTATAACCCTGATACTAAAGATCCTGGATTATTACATGTGTTTGTAAAGGTCGAAAACGAAGCGGACCTTGCAAAAGCCCGTGATGCGATTAACCGTACTTATGCACAAGCACGTACTGAATTAGTTGATGCACAAAAGTTAGCTGATTTAAAATCTAACTTAAAATACAGCTTTATTAATGGTCTTGATTCATCGCAGTCAATTGCCTCAACGCTTGCAAGCTACATGCACTTTGAGCGTGACCCTGAAGTGATAAACCAACTGTATGCAACTGCTGATAGCATCACTCCTGAGGATATCAAAGCGGTAGCAAACAAATATTTTGTTGATTCAAGCCGCACCACAGTGACAATGTCGGCGCTCGATAAAGTGGCAGGCTTTGATCACGAGGTTGACTTAAACGCGGCAGTGGCGAGTATTGAGCAAGCCCCAACAGAGCGTCATTTTAAAGTACTTGATAAAACAAATAGCTCGCCACTGGTTGATGTTAACTGGTTATTCAATACCGGTGCAGCGGCTGATCCACAAGGCAAAAAAGGCTTAGCGGCACTCACTGCTGCAATGCTAGCGCAAGGTGGCTCTGAAACGATGAGCTACAAAGATATTCAAAAAGCGTTATACCCACTGGCGGGAAGCTTTGGCTATCAAATCGATAAAGAGATGATTTCACTACGTGGTCGTGTGCATAAAGACAATGCTGCCAAGTGGTATGCACTTGTTAGCGATCAATTGTTAAATCCTGGCTTTAGAGAAGATGATTTCAAGCGTCTGAAAAAAGAGCTTATTGATAGCATTAAAGCGGGGTTGAAAGCGTCAAATGACGAAGAGTTAGGTAAAGAAGTGCTTTATCATCAGCTTTATAAAGGCCATCCATACGAAAGCTATAACTATGGTGATTTATCAGATCTTGAAGCGTTGACGCTTGACGATGTAAAAGCGTTTTATGCTAATCAGTTTACCCAATCTAAGCTAACTGTGGGTTTAATTGGTGCGATTCCGAGTGATGTTAAATCAACTATGCTGAAAGACTTAACATCGCTTCCACATGGTAAAGAAAGCCGCTTAACGATCCCAGATGCGCCAGTGCTAAAAGGGCATCATGCAACGATTGTTGAAAAATCAGCGCAATCTACCGCTGTGTCATTTGGTTTCCCTATCGATACAATTCGTAGCAGCGATGACTGGACCGCACTTTGGTTAGTGCGCTCTTACTTTGGTGAACACCGCAGCTCAAACAGCTTCTTGTATCAGCGTATTCGTCAAACCCGTGGTATGAACTATGGTGACTATGCATATATTGAGTACTTCCCGCGTGGTATGTTCCAAACTAAACCTGATGCTAACTTAGGTCGTTCAGAGCAAATTTTCCAAGTGTGGTTACGACCGCTTCGTTCTAATAACGATGCGCACTTTGCAACGCGTACGGCGCTGTTTGAGCTTGATAAGCTAATTAAAGAGGGTATTAGTAAAGAAGACTTTGAAGCGACGCGTAACTTCTTAATTAACTTTGTGCCACAAATGGTTGCAAGCCAAGATCGCCAATTAGGCTATGCGCTTGATAGTGAGTTCTATAACACAGAGAGCTTTGTTGACTATGTGCGCGGCAAGCTTGAAAAGCTAACCCTTGATGATGTGAATCGTGTTATTCGCGATAATCTGCAAACAGAGAATATCCACTATGTGTTTATTACTGGTGACGGCAAAGATATGCAAAAACGCTTAGCATCAGAGCAAACATCGCCTATGGTGTACAACGCTGAAAAACCAGCAGAGCTTGTAGCTGAAGATAAAGTGATTGCAGACTATAAACTTGCGATACCGACGAAAAATATTAAAGTGCTTGATGTCGAAAAAGTATTTCAATAATAACTAATCAATGCCCCTGTCTAGGGGCATTTTTTATGTTTAATAGCAAATAACGATGACACTCTGGTTATTAGATATAACCAGAACAAATAAACAACGGGTTAGTACATCTTGCTACAAATCCGTTAAACTTAAGTAATAGCAGTTAGGTACAACCAGAAAGGCAAAATTATGCGTCATGAAATTTGGCAAAAGCTTCGCGAAGAAGCAAACGAAGTCGTTACTCGTGAACCTCTTTTAGCAAGTCACGTTTATTCGTGTGTGTTAAATCATGAGTGCTTGGGTTCGGCGCTGAGTTTTATTGTTGCTAATAAGTTGGCGGATGCAGTGGTTTCAGCATTCACAATTCGTGAATTGTTTGACCAGGCCTTTGTTAAGTGTGATTTGATGTTGACCCATGTCGCTCATGATATAAAAGCAGTAAAAGATCGTGACCCTGCCGCAGATAGCTACTTAACGGTGATACTTAACTTAAAAGGCTTTCATGCAATACAAGCACACCGACTTGCAAACTGTCTTTGGTTACAGAACCGAAAAGAACTTGCTCGCTTTATTCAAAGTAGAACTTCTGAAGTGTTTGGTGTTGATATTCACCCTGCTTGTAAAGTGGGTCATGGTATTATGTTTGACCATGCAACAGGGATTGTAATCGGTGAAACAGCGGTTATTGAAGATAATGTATCGATTCTTCAATCAGTTACTTTAGGTGGTACGGGCAACGAACAAGGTGATCGCCATCCTAAAATTCGTGCGGGTGTGTTGATTGGTGCCGGTGCGAAAGTGTTGGGTAACATTGAAGTAGGAGAGGGCGCACGCATAGGTGCAAACTCTGTGGTATTAAGCCCTGTTCCAGCACATACAACCGTTGTTGGAGTACCTGCTAAAGTGGTGGGTAAACCGAGCTGCCCTTGTCCAGCGGAAAGTATGAATCAAAACTTTCTGGATGACAGCACCACAAGCGCAAGCAATGCATCTCATACCAGTGCAATGCTGTAGTTCTTTATAATAAAGAGCAAAAGTACCTTGTCTAAATTAGCGTTTGGTTTGTCGATTGTAGCGTCATTTATTTGTGGCGCTATCATCATGTTTATGCTTCAAACTGCTAACACCGTTTTACCAACTTCAGAGCGGACGCAAATAAGTGTTATAGAGCCTGCTATTTCTGAGCAAGCAGCGCCAGTTGCACCTATTAGTGTGAGTGGAGTTCCTAATGTTGGGCATCAAACTTCACCTGAAGAATTAACTCAAGAAGCGCTTAAGCAGCAAATTGCTGAGCTTGAATTACAAGTCGAGAGCCAGCAGGCTGTGATTGCAAGTTATCGTACTAACGCACTTACATCCGATGAAATAGACTCCCACCTTGATAAGCTTTACACGCTTTTAGCACAGCAAGAACGCAATGAAGCATGGGCCTATCAAGTTGAAACAGCTATGAGTGACTTTTTAATTATGGCTGACTTACCTATACAGCCAAATGTTAGCATCTCTAAGTGTAAAAGTTCTGTTTGTCAGTTTAAGTTACAACGCCCAGATGACGTTGCAGTACTTCCTGAGCATTATTGGCGAAATATAACAGATGATTTAATGCTGCAAAGCTGGTGGAAACAGTTTAAATATACTTCCACCACATCGAGTGACGATGAGCTAGTCATCGTTGTAAGTACAGACTAATCAAACCACTTTTGATTGCAACTGGCCATCAGCCAATTCAGTGGTGAGCAATTCTCCGCTATTAACCTGTGACACTGATTTCACCACCTGACCTTGTTTGTTTTTAGTAATGCTATAACCACGTGCTAATACACTTAGTGGACTGACTGAATCTAAGCGGCTCGCCTGCAGTGATAGATGATTACGGGATGTTGTAAGTTGGTGCTGTATAGCTTGTGTTAAACGACCTTGAAGCTGTGTAAGCAAGTGCTCATAGCGAGTAAGTTGTTTTTCTGGTGAGCTTTGCATTAAACGAGGAGTAAGGTTGCCAAGTACTCGTTCATGGCGCTGAATTTTACTTTGCATAGCACGATGTAAAGCAAGGCTTAATTCATCCAGCTTTTGTGCCTGCTGATTGAGTTGATTTCGAGGGTGACAAAGTTGTAAGCGATGCTCAAATTGCGTCGCTGTAGTACGTTTAACTGCCAAAGCATGTTTAAAGGCATGATTTAAATGCCTAACAAGCTGATTTACTCTGCTATGTAACTCTTCACTATTTGGACTGACCAACTCGGCTGCTGCAGAAGGTGTGGCTGCGCGTATATCTGCAACATAGTCACTGATAGTGGTATCTACTTCATGGCCCACAGCACTGACAATAGGCAGGTTGCTGGCATAAATGGCGCGTGCCAGTAACTCATGGTTAAAACACCATAAATCTTCTAATGAACCTCCACCACGACCTAATATTAGTACATCTACTTCGTTACGTTGATTGGCGATGTTTATTTTTTCTATTAGCTGGCTGTGAGCATCAGCGCCTTGCACCATGGCCGGATAAATCACCACTTCAAGTTGGGGAGCACGGCGTTTCAAAACGGTTAAAATATCGCGAATGGCCGCACCTGTGGCTGAGGTAATTACGCCAACGCGATTGATATTTGTTGGCAATGGCTTTTTATAAGCCGAGCTAAACAGGCCTTCGGCGGCAAGGCGCATTTTAAGCGCATCGAACTCTTGTTTTAATAAGCCTTCACCAGCAGGTGCCATATGCTCAACAATCAGTTGATAATCACCACGCGGTTCATACAAAGATACACGGGCACGCACAGTGACTTGTGCGCCATTTGCTGGGCGAAATGTTTGGCCACGATTATTACCGCGCCACATAGCTGCTTTTACTTGTGCGCGATCGTCTTTTAATGTGAAATACCAATGTCCTGAAGCAGGCGCAATAAAGTTTGAAATTTCACCACTTAACACTAAAGAAGAAAAGCCGCGTTCTAGCACACTTCGGATCTCTTTATTAAGGCGTGATACGGTATAAATGTCTTGTGAATTACCCATTGCAGCTAAATTTAATCTCTTTGCCATAAACTAAGGCTACTTTATCATAAATAATTGCACAATTTTATTTACTCGGGTTTAGAACGCTGATAAAATTTGGCCGCAATTCCTTATACTCAGATCCACATGTGAGAAGTTGCCAATATGCTTAGAATTGCTAAAGAAGCTCTTACCTTTGACGACGTACTACTAGTACCAGGTCATTCTACTGTTTTGCCACACACGGCAAATATTTCAACTCGCTTAACGCGTGGTATCAATCTTAACTTGCCGCTAGTTTCAGCATCTATGGATACTGTAACTGAAGCACGCTTAGCGATTGCGCTAGCGCAAGAGGGCGGTTTAGGTTTCATCCACAAAAACATGACAATTGAAGAGCAAGCTAAAAACGTACGTAAAGTTAAAACGTACGAAGCGGGCATTGTTTCTTTCCCTGTTACTGTGACTGCGGATCTAACAATTGCTGATGCCATGGCATTAGCAGAAGATAAAGGTTTTTCAGGTTTCCCTGTAACCGACGCTGACAATAACCTTGTAGGTATTGTTACAAGCCGTGATATGCGTTTTGAAACGAAACTTGAGCAGCCTGTTTCTACAGTGATGACGAAAAAAGATTCGTTAGTAACTGTTAAAGAAGGTGCAGACCGTGATGAGATCTTAGGTCTAATGCACGAGCACCGTATCGAAAAAATTCTTGTTGTTGATGATGCATTTAAACTAAAAGGCATGATCACTGTAAAAGATTATCAAAAAGCGCAAGACAAGCCACACGCATGTAAAGATGAACAAGGTCGTCTTCGTGTAGGTGCCGCTGTTGGTGTTGGCGCAGGTACTGACGAGCGTATCGCAGCTCTTGTTGAAGCAGGTGTTGACGTATTACTTATCGATACATCACATGGTCACTCACAAGGTGTAATCGACCGTGTTGCTCAAACACGTCAAGCATATCCAGATCTACAAATCGTAGCAGGTAACGTTGCAACAGCTGAAGGTGCGATTGCCCTTGCTGATGCGGGTGTTGACGCTGTTAAGGTAGGTATTGGCCCAGGTTCTATCTGTACTACTCGTATCGTAACAGGTTGTGGTGTACCACAAATTACAGCGATTTCTGACGCAGTTGAAGGCTTAAAAGGCCGCGATATTCCTGTTATCGCTGACGGTGGTATTCGTTTCTCAGGTGACATCGTAAAAGCACTTGTTGCCGGTGCATCATGTGTAATGGTGGGTTCAATGTTAGCGGGTACTGAAGAAGCACCAGGTGAAGTTGAGCTATACCAAGGTCGTTACTACAAGTCTTACCGTGGTATGGGTAGCCTTGGCGCTATGAACCAAAAAGAAGGTTCATCAGACCGTTACTTCCAAAAATCGAACGAAGCAGACAAGCTTGTTCCTGAAGGTATCGAAGGCCGTGTTGCTTATAAAGGCCCTATCGCGACAATCATCCATCAACAAGTGGGCGGTCTTCGCAGTGCAATGGGCTTAACTGGCTGTGCAACAATTGAAGAGTTAAATACTAAACCTCAATTTGTTCGTGTTACTTCAGCTGGTATGGGTGAATCACATGTTCACGATGTGCAAATCACTAAAGAAGCGCCAAACTACCGCTTAGGTTAATAACCTTAAGGTATTGAAATTACAATGGGCTAGCTTTTGCTAGCCCTAATTTATTTATCATCTCCCTTTGGGAGAGCAGTTCCTGACTAACGAGATACTCCATGAGCAAAGACATTCACGATTCACGAATTCTCATTTTAGATTTTGGTTCGCAATACACACAGTTAATCGCACGTCGTATACGTGAGATTGGTGTTTACTGTGAGCTATGGGCATGGGATGTAACTGAAGAGCAAATCCGCGAATTTAATCCACAAGGTATTATTTTGTCGGGTGGCCCTGAGTCTACAACACTTGAAAACAGCCCACGTGCTCCTGAGTATGTATTTAACGCAGGCGTGCCAGTACTTGGTATTTGTTACGGCATGCAAACAATGGCAACGCAACTGGGTGGTAGTGTACACAGCTCTGATAAGAAAGAGTTTGGTTATGCGCAGGTTGAAAAAGTAGGTGATTGTGCGTTATTTGACGCTATCGAAGACCACATTACTGACGGTGGTGCAGGCGTACTTGACGTTTGGATGAGCCACGGCGATAAAGTGATGGAAGTACCAGAGACTTTCAAAACAACGGCTAAAACGTCAACATGCCCACATGCTGCAATGTCTTGGGAAGAAAAGCGTTTCTACGGCGTACAGTTCCACCCTGAAGTAACTCATACGCATCAAGGTCAACGTTTACTTGAGCGTTTTGCAATTGATATCTGTGGCTGTGAAAAGCTATGGACACCAGCTAAAATCATCGACGATGCGATTGAGCGTATTAAGGAAACTGTAGGTGATGACGAAGTTATCTTAGGTTTATCAGGTGGTGTTGATTCATCTGTTGTAGCCATGCTTATTCACCGTGCAATTGGCGACAAGCTGACGTGTGTATTCGTTGATAACGGTCTTCTTCGTTTAAACGAAGGTCAGCAAGTTATGGACATGTTTGGCAACAAGTTCGGTCTAAACATTGTTAAAGTAGATGCTGAAGAACAGTTCTTAGCAGATCTTGCTGGTAAACACGACCCTGAAGATAAGCGTAAAGCAATTGGTCATACTTTTATTAAAGTATTCGATGAGCAAGCTAAGAAGCTGAAAAGCGCTAAATGGTTAGGTCAAGGTACTATCTACCCAGATGTTATCGAATCTGCTGCATCAGCAACAGGTAAAGCACACGTAATCAAGTCTCACCACAACGTAGGTGGTTTACCAGACGACATGGAAATGGGTCTTGTTGAGCCGTTACGTGAGCTATTCAAAGATGAAGTACGTAAAATTGGTCTTGAGCTTGGCCTACCTTACGACATGCTTTACCGTCACCCATTCCCAGGTCCTGGTTTAGGTGTTCGTGTACTTGGTGAAATCAAGAAAGAGTACTGTGACTTACTACGTCGCGCAGATGCTATCTTCATTGAAGAGCTACACAAAGCAGAGCTTTACCACAAAGTAAGTCAAGCCTTCACTGTATTCTTACCAGTTAAATCGGTAGGTGTAATGGGTGATGCGCGTAAATACGACTGGGTTGTATCACTACGTTGTGTAGAAACAATCGACTTTATGACGGCACGTTGGTCACACCTACCTTATGAGTTCTTAGGTGTGGTTTCTAACCGTATCATCAACGAAATCGATGGTATTTCACGTGTTGTTTACGATATTTCAGGTAAGCCACCGGCAACAATCGAGTGGGAATAATTCACTTTAAGCTAGTCACTTGTACTGAATATTTATAAAGACACAAAAGCCCGCTTTTATAAGCGGGTTTTTTGTTATTTAGTCGTTATCATTTGGTATAACACTCTAGTCCTTGCATATAGAGTTGACTGAGCTCTTCTGCGGATATACTTGGTGCATTTGTGGCCGAATTAGATGATTGTTGAAAGATATGCTGAGCGATTAGTCTACCCATGTTTTGGGCGCTGGAGGTTTTATGAATACGAGTTTCATAAAACTTCTTCAAAATAATCTTGAGGCTAAATTCGGTCTTAAATAATTGAGCTAGGTGCCAAGCATCTTCAAGTGCTTGGCTAGCACCTTGCCCCGATGTGGGTAAGGAAGCATGTGCAGCATCTCCGATAATAATGAGATTCTCCTTGTGCCAATAGGGAAGTGGGTCAATATCATGTACAAATATGCGTTTTAAGCTGCGTGGATTATAACTATTGAGTACCTGTTGAACTTTTTTGGGCCAATCTTGAAAACGCTCATGCATTTCTTCAAACCACTGCTCCATTGGTTTCGTTTTATCAAGGTTACTAGGCCATGCAGCAGCCCAGTAACAATGTTGGTTTGCTACAGGTACTATACCAAAGCGTTCATTATTATCTCTAAAGTCATGAATTGTCTGCTCAAAAGGAGTCAGATCAATTTCACTGGTGCCTATTACATTAATGAAGCCTTGGTATTTAGTTGGCATAGGCACTTTATATAGATACTCTCGAGCTTTCGATTGCATTCGTCCATCACATCCCACCACAAGATCAAACTTATCTTTTAATTGCGCAATGTCTTGAGTATTGACGGCTTGGTTGAAGTGAATAGTGGCACCCAGTTTCTCTAGTCGCTCAGCAAGTATCTTTATTAAGTCACGACGTAATATGCTAATAGTTGAAAAGCCACACAGAGAGTTTAGTGTTTGAATATTAAACTCACTTTGCTGAATAGCTTGTTTGTCGTAATGTCGCATAGCAACTGGTTGACCACCATGCTGGCTGAAATCATCTATTAAACCTAGCCGCTCAAGCACAAAGGTCGCATTAGGCCATAACGTAACACCGGCACCGATTGTAGAAAAGCTGTTGTTTTTTTCGAATAAGGTAACCTTGATACCTTGTTTTCTTGCAAATATCGCTAACGCAAGGCCAGCAATACCTGCACCTATAATGGCTATATGTTTAATTGAACTCATTTAAATCTTCCCAGTTTTTAAGAAAAAAATGATTATCACTGGTCCAATAGATAGGATAAATATGGTAATTTTGGTTTGTAAATCCCATTTTTTGAGATAGTTTTGCTAAACAATATTGAATTACAGTGGCTCCTTAGCTTCCAGAAAGTATTTGAACAATTAAGTTTTAAGCGGGCCGCAGAGCTGTGCCAAATTCCCAAATCAAATGTGAGCCGTCATGTTGCACTTTTAGAACAAGCGTTGAATGTACGGTTATTGGAACGTACAACACGAAAAATGGTTGCGACAGAAGCGGGAGAACTTCTTTACCAAAACTTAACTCCGCTGCTTGTTGCGATGGGGGATGTTTTACAAGAAACCTATCAAAATAGTGATTTAGTTTCAGGGCATTTAAAAGTCATTACACCTGATTTACCGTTTTTGGCAGAGGCTATGGCTGAGTTTTGTTATAAACACCCTAACATTCAGTTAAGTTGTGATACTCAGCTTAATCCTGAAGAGGGGCTATTAGAAGGGTTTGATGTAGTGATACGTTTTGGACGAGGCCCTGTGGAGGACTCTGGATGGGTTGCAAAAGAGCTAGTGCGTTGGCCAAGTTGTGTCGTAGCTTCTCCTCATTTACTAGATAAACACCCTAAACCAAATTCAACGACTGAACTTGGTAAGCTTCCTTGTATTACAAGCTTATCAGTCTTACAAGGAATGCCATGGAAATTCAAACAAGCAGGCACAGTTAATGTTGCATCCCGTTACAAAGTAAATAGTGGGCATATGGCAAAGTCTGCTGCACTTAAAGGGGTAGGTTTTGCGATACTTCCTTATGATGCGTGCAGACAAGAGTTAGAAGAAGGGCTGTTAACTAAAATAGATTCCTTAGCAGATGAGCCTGAAGATTTGGTTTTGTATGCTTTTTATTCTGGGCGTAGATATCCTTTCAAAAAAGTAAAAGCATTTCTTGAGTATCTTCAACTTGTTATTCAGCAACATTATCTTTCAAGCGAATGAAGCGCTTTAAATTATTATAATTGTGTTTGGCTCTTTTAGTTTCTGCAGTAGCTTGGGTATGTTTAAAAAGAGCTTTGTTAGCCTGCTAATTCGCCGTTTTGTTTATTTTGGAAGCAATTGAACTGCAAACCGTGTTTTTTTACTTTACCTTTATAAAAAGCTCTATATAATTCATCGTCATTGCAGGGGCGTAGTTCCAATTGGTAGAACAGCGGTCTCCAAAACCGACGGTTGGGAGTTCGAATCTCTCCGCCCCTGCCATTTCTTCCTACTTTACTTTAATCGCAAATCTTCTTATATTACTTGCTCTTAATCATGATTGAGTTGTTATGAACCCAAGTTACGCTGCGATATTTTCTGTACAACCTTTAGAATTAAATCAACACTTTCAAACTGTGTCTGACGCTTCGCTTGAACACATACCTACGCCTCAACAAACGCCTATAACGCTGCCGTTACAGCTTCATCAAGATCTTGAAAAAGCGCTGTCTCCTTTAGTAATAACGCAAATTGTTAAGGCTACCAGTATAAGTTGGCAAGAGGGCTGTTTAAGCTTGCCAAGCGATAAGCTTACTAGTGAGCAGAAAAAGCAACTTTGGTCTTTAATTGGTGAACAACTTGATAAACTTTAAATCTGTTGATGCAAACGATATTGCACAGCTAATGGTCATTGAAAATGCCTGTCATAGTCATCCGTGGACAGAAAAAACCATGTTATCGTGTTTAGCGGGTCGTTATTTTAATTTGGCTGCTTTTCAAGGCGATGACATGCTGGGTTTCTATATTGGTGAGAAGGCAGGCCCTGATTATACCTTGATGGATATTTGTGTTGCGCCTAAATACCAAGGGCAGGGGATAGCAAGGCAATTACTAACGGCGTTTATTGAATATGGTGAACAGCATGAAGCTGAGAACCTATTTTTGGAAGTACGCGAATCTAACAATCGTGCAATTACTTTATATGAACGTGCGGGCTTCTCACATATGTCAGTGCGAAAAAATTACTACCCAACTGCAACAGGCAATGAAGACGCTATTTTAATGGGGTTAACGCTGAGCTTTTAAGCCCATTAAGCGGCGTTTTCAAGTGCACTAATAAGTGATTCATAGCTTGCATCAACCTGCTCAGTATCATTACTACGTAGCGCGCTTTCAAGTTGCCCTGCGGTTTTATGAATAGCTTCAAAGCCAAAACATCCCGCACTGCCTTTTAAGCTGTGTGCTAATGAGCGCAGTTTTTCCCATTCCTTAGCACGATAAAGCTGAATAACTTGACTCAAATAGTCTGGTAATTTTGAACGATAGTTTTCGTTAATTTGTTGGAATTTCTCACTTTTTAGTAAGTTTTCCCACTTATTCTGGCTGTCTTTTTCTATATTTAAATAACTTACTAAAACTTGTTCTAGGGCACTTTTGTCAATGGGTTTTGCCAAAGCTTCGTTGCAGCCAGCTTTGATATACCTGTCAACATCGGTTTTCATTACATTGGCTGTTAACGCGATGATAGGGCCATCATAGGCTGCGTGTCGAAGCATTTGGGTCGCTTCTAAGCCACCCATCACAGGCATTTGCATATCCATTATAATTAGTTGGTAGTCATTAACTAATGCCATTTCTACAGCTTCTGCGCCATTTTTGGCTATATCAGGCTCAAGCCCCCATGTCTGTAATAATAGCTTGATCAGTAACTGGTTATCGGGATTATCTTCAGCAACCAAAATACTGGCATCAAAGTTATTTTCAGCAAATGATAAGAGTAAATCTTTTCCAGGCGACAGCTGTTTACTATCATAAATAAAGGCGTCATCCTGTAATTGCTTAGCGTTTAGGTGGCAAGCTACTTGAATTGTGAAGCAACTTCCATTGCCAGGTTCACTAACAAGATGGACATCACCTCCTAATAATTGCGCTAAATTCTTTGAAATACATAACCCAAGTCCTGTACCACCAAAGCGGCGAGTTGTGGTGGCATCGGCTTGTTCGAATGGCTTAAATACCCTTTCAACTTCACGCTCAGACATGCCAATACCGGTATCTTTAATTGCAAACTCTAAGAATTGTTTGCTGCTGTTATAGCAAATACTAATAGAGATAGAGCCTTGTTCGGTAAATTTCACTGCATTACTAGCAATATTGATCAAAATTTGTTTTAAACGAGTGGTGTCGCTGTTGATGATTTTGGGGATAGGTAAACTGTAATCGATATCAAATTGCAGTTGTTTTTCATTTGCCAGAGGGCGAATAATTGAGTCTATGTCATGTACAAGCTGCACAACGTGACAAGGACTACACTCTACGGCCAGTTTTTCGGCTTCAATTTTAGACAAGTCGAGAATATTATTAATCAGTTCAAGTAGGTGTTTTGAATTACGTAAAATGGTGCTTAAGTGCTGCTCATCATTGACTGCATTTTTATTATGTAAAAGTTGCTCTGTAAAACCCATAATTGCGGTGAGTGGTGTACGAATTTCATGACTCATATTAGCTAAAAAGCGGCTTTTTAATTGGTTTGCTTGTTCAGCTTGCGCAATGGCCACCTCAAGCTTGCTGTTCATAGCTTCAAGGGCTTTTGTACGGCTTTCTACCTTTTCTTCTAAGTGATGTTTGTATTCTTCAAGCTCATCTTGATAATGACGAATTTGATTCACCATGTGGTTAAAGTCGTTGAAAAGCACGCCGACTTCATCGTTTGTATGGGCTGGCAAATACACGGATAAATCGCCATCCCCAACACGGTGGCTCGCTTCACCAAGTAACTCAACAGGGGTGAGGAGTAAGTTGCGAACAACAATATAAATAAGAATGGGTAAAGCGATCACTGAAATAATGACAATTAAAGCTGTGATCAGGCTAATCGCTTTGCCAGACTGGTAGAGAAGGTTTTTAGGTGTGGTTGATACAAAGTAATCACCATCAGTCATTTGTACTGCGTAAATAATACGCTCTTCTTTATCAATGCTAGAAAGTTCAATACTGGCAAGTTTGCCATAGTCAGCAAGACTCTTAATTTGCTCTAGCTCATATTCACTTAAATAACTACCCCGTAAATCATAGTCAGAGCTAAAAAGAATTTGCCCTTTAGTGGTTAAAAACAAATTTAAGGTGTTATTAAAAGGCGCTTCTAGAATGCTGGTGTTTAAAATCGAGGGCTCAACATGTACAACAATAAAGCCTAGTTGCTGCGGGCGTTTCAAATAATAGTCTATGTTGTAAATTGGATGCACAAAATACAGGCTGGTGGAGCCATCCTCTTTTGGGATCATAAACTGTTGTTGTCGTAAGTTTGACTGCTGTACTTGTTTAAAAAATGGGTACTCTTTTGGAGCGGGTGTTAATTGACTCGAATAGAAGGCATCACTTGTCCCATCTGGCGCTAAGTAGTTAATACTTACAATATCAGGATAGGCCTCCGAATAGCTTGCAAATACATTCATTAACTCACCCAAATGTTCAATATATTGGGTTTTTGAGTCTGTATCGCGAGCTAAAAAATCAGCAAGCACAGGGGATGTTGATAAAAGTCGGGTGATCGAGTGGAAGGAGTCAATATAGTTAAATATTTTTTGTTGTTGTTGCTCAACAAAGCGGCTGACAATAAGTTCAGCTTGTTTTTTTGTGGAGTTAGTTACATTGGTCAGCGTAAACCCGCCTAAAAATAACAAAGGTAAGATCACAAGCGGCGTGATATACCATAATAATCGAATGCTGAGTTTACTGGTTTTCATGACCTAACTTTATTTCCCTCCGTGTAATTTACCAATAGTATGCGTTACAACTTGATTACACAAGCTTAGAAAAAGATGAACAACTAAAACAACAAAAAGGTTGAATAATTACTTACAATCGCTGCTTTTTTGGCTAAGACAAACAGGGTATAATGCCCGCAATTCTATTTTATTTTTACAGTGTGCACTGCTTACTTTTTATGGAGTGAGTATCAGTGGCACTTTGTTCTGACTAAAAGCGGCTTACATGTCTAATTTAACTACCGAAATTAATAAACGACGCACCTTTGCGATCATCTCGCACCCAGATGCGGGTAAAACCACTATTACAGAAAAAGTTCTGTTATTCGGACAAGCGATTCAAAAAGCCGGTACCGTAAAAGGCCGTGGCTCAAACCAGCACGCAAAATCAGACTGGATGGAAATGGAAAAAGAACGTGGTATCTCGGTAACTACGTCTGTTATGCAATTTCCTTACAATGAGCGTCTAGTTAATTTACTTGATACTCCAGGACACGAAGACTTCTCTGAAGATACTTACCGTACATTGACTGCGGTTGACTCATGTCTAATGGTCATCGACGCAGCGAAAGGTGTTGAGGATCGTACTCGTAAATTAATGGAAGTAACACGCTTACGTACCACACCTATCGTAACTTTTATGAATAAGTGTGACCGTGATATTCGTGACCCAATGGAGTTATTAGACGAAGTTGAAACTGAGCTAAACATTGCCTGTGCGCCGGTAACTTGGCCTATTGGTTGTGGTAAAGAGTTTAAAGGTGTGTACCACATTCACCGTGAAGAAACGATTTTGTACAGCACAGGTCAAGGCCACACAATTCAAGAAGTGCGCGTTATTAAAGGTTTAGATAACCCTGAGCTTGATACTGCGATTGGTAGCGAACTTGCTGAGCAGCTTCGTGAAGAGCTAGAGCTTGTCATTGGTGCATCACACGAATTTGATTTAGATCTGTTCTTAGCTGGCGAATTATCACCAGTCTACTTTGGTACAGCACTTGGTAACTTTGGTGTTGACCATGTTCTTGATGGCTTAACTGAGTGGGCTCCTGCGCCATTACCACGTGAAACAGAAGACCGCCAAGTTGCGGCAACAGAAGATAACTTCTCTGGTTTCGTATTTAAAATCCAAGCGAACATGGACCCTAAACACCGTGACCGTATCGCCTTTATGCGTATTGTATCTGGCAAATATAGCCAAGGTATGAAGATGAACCATGTGCGTATTGGTAAGCAAGTGAGTATTTCTGATGCGGTAACCTTCATGGCCGGTGACCGTGAGCGAGCGCAAGATGCTTACGCAGGTGACATCATTGGTTTACATAACCACGGTACAATTCAAATTGGTGATACCTTCACGCAAGGTGAAAAAATGAAGTTTGGTGGTATTCCTAACTTCGCACCAGAATTATTCCGTCGTATTCGCTTAAAAGATCCATTAAAACAAAAGCAATTATTAAAAGGCTTAGTTCAGCTATCTGAAGAAGGTGCTGTGCAAGTATTCAGACCGCTTATCAATAACGACCTTATCGTAGGTGCGGTCGGTGTACTACAGTTTGATGTGGTTGTTGCGCGCTTAAAAGCAGAATACAACGTTGATGCGATTTACGAAGGTGTGAGTGTTAACACTGCACGTTGGGTAAGCTCAGACGATACCAAAAAGCTTGAAGAGTTTAAGCGTAAGTGCGAAAGCAACTTAGCGCTTGATGGTGGCGATAACCTTACTTATATCGCGCCAAGCCGTGTAAACCTAAACTTGTCGATGGAACGCTATCCAGATATCAAGTTTAACCATACGCGCGAAAACTAATACGCTAAGTCTGCTTCAAATTTAAGTGCCCGTACCGCGGGCCATAAAGGTAAAAATTACAATGAATATTCGTACTCTTTTAATCGACAAAGCAATTGCTGCTATGGTTGCAGCCGGGTTACCTGAAGACACTAATCCAGCGGTAACACAAAGCACACGTCCACAGTTTGGTGATTACCAAATCAATGGCGCAATGGGCGCGGCTAAAAAATTAAAATCAAACCCGCGTGAACTTGCACAAAAAATTATCGATAACCTAGACCTTGCTGATATCGCAGAAAAAACTGAAATCGCGGGCCCTGGTTTTATCAATATTCACCTAAAGCCTGAGTTTTTATCAGCTAGCTTAAAAGCAGCAAACGAAGACGAAAAGCTAGCAGTTGCGCCTCATGCAACAGCGCAAAAAGTGGTTGTTGATTACTCATCACCTAACCTTGCTAAAGAAATGCACGTAGGCCACTTACGTTCAACCATCATTGGTGATGCAGTTGTTCGTGCTCTTGAGTTCCGTGGTGATGAAGTTGTTCGTCAAAACCACATGGGTGACTGGGGTACTCAGTTTGGTATGTTAATCGCGCACTTAGAAGATCAAATCAATCAAGGTGTAGATTTAGAGTCTGTAGCGCTGGCCGATCTTGAAACCTTCTACCGTGATGCGAAAAAACGCTTTGATGATGAAGAAGGGTTTGCCGACAAAGCCCGTAATTACGTTGTTAAATTACAAAGCGGCGACGCACACTGCGAAAAGTTGTGGAAGTTATTCATTGCCACTTCTGTAAAGCACTCTGAGGAAGTTTATAAGCGTCTAAACGTAACACTTACGCAAGATGACATCATGGCCGAAAGTGCTTACAACAGCGAACTTGCAAACATCATAGCACTATTAAAAGACAAAAACATTGCCGTTGAGTCTGACGGTGCGCAAGTGGTGTTCTTAGACGAGCTTGCTAACAAAGACGGCGAGCCTTCAGTATTTATCGTACAGAAATCAGGTGGTGGTTTCTTATATGCGACAACTGACTTAGCTGCTTGTGATTACCGCTCAAATAAACTGGGTGCGGATCGCATCTTAATCTTTGTAGATGCACGTCAAAGCTTACACTTCAATCAAGTTGAGCTAACAGCACGTAAAGCAGGTTTATTACGTGATGAAACAAGTTATGAATTCTGCCCATTCGGCACCATGATGGGTGAAGATGGTAAGCCATTCAAAACTCGTACTGGCGGTACCGTTAAACTTGCTGACTTACTTGAAGAGTCTATCACTCGTGCCGCAGCTAAGCTTGCTGAGCGTGAGTCAGACTTAAGCGACGAAGAGCGTAGCGAAATTGCCCGTAAAGTAGGTATTGGCGCAGTGAAATATGCGGATCTCTCTAAGCATCGTACTAGCGACTATATCTTCAACTGGGACACTATGCTGAGCTTTGAAGGTGCGACAGCGCCTTACCTACAATATGCATACACACGTGTTCGCAGTATTTTCCGTAAGTCAGGTATCGATGCAGCGTCATTAACAGCCGACGTTGCAATCAACGAGCCACAAGAAAAAGCGCTGGCGCTTAAACTGCTTCAGTTAGAAGAAGTACTTGATCTAATGATCAGCGAAGCGACACCGCACGTATTATGTGGATACCTATACGAACTAGCAAGCCTATACATGACGTTCTACGAAGCATGCCCAGTTCTAAAAGAAGGCGTAGAGCCAAGTGTTCGTGACAGCCGTTTAGTACTGTGTAATTTGGTTGCGAAGACACTGCACTCAGGGTTGGATCTGTTAGGTATCGAAGTCATGGAGCAAATGTAATCTGCTTCGTGTAGTTCGCTTTAGCTGCGTTAATGAGTTTATTTAGCCTAAGTCACATACAAAACACGTATGCTCCTTGGCATAAATAAACTCATTGCCTTGCTAGCACTCCTACACTTGCAGGAGGCTTAAGTACTCAACGATAAGTCGGTTTTCCGTCTTGTCTTAGGCTAAACTACTTAGGTGAATTCTGCTTCGTGTAGTGCGCTTTGAAAGTACTCTTCCACTTACAGATGATGTGCAGCGTAGGTTGGGTAGAGCTAAGCGAAACCCAACAAAATTGACAGCTCAATAACCTTGATTAATCTTTAGCTGATAGCGATAGAGGGAATTTTATGAAACTTGAAGATATTCGCCGTGAATATTTACAGGATGGTTTATCTGAAGAGATGCTTGATGCATCTCCAATCAAGCAGTTTGAAAAATGGCTTGAGCAAGCTGTTGCAACTAATTTGCCTGATCCTACGGCGATGGTCGTTGCAACGGTTGATGAACATGGTCAGCCTTCGCAGCGTATCGTGCTGTTAAAGCATCTTGATGAAAATGGCTTTGTGTTTTTTACCAATACCGGCTCGCGCAAAGCGCAGGAGCTTAAAGGTAATAACAAAATTTCTCTGCACTTTCCGTGGCACCATATGGAGCGACAAGTCATTGTTTACGGTGAGGCTAAACCCTTACCAACAACGGCTGTGGCGAAGTACTTTTTATCGCGTCCAAAAGAAAGCCAGTTAGCTGCATGGGCATCAGAGCAAAGTCGTCCTGTTTCATCACGCAAGGTGTTGATGGAAACATTCGCGAAAATGAAGCAAAAGTTCTCTGAGGGTGAAATTCCACTCCCCGATTTTTGGGGAGGCTACTGTGTTGAGCCGACTAAAATCGAATTTTGGCAAGGCGGTGCACATCGCTTACACGACCGCTTTATGTATCAACGCCAAGCCGATGGCAGTTGGCAGTTTGGTCGTTTAAATCCTTAAATGCGTTTTATTGATTCCCACTGCCACCTTGATTTTAGCGAATTTGATGAGACTCGCACAGAGCTTATCAAAGCATGCAAGCAAGTGGGGATCGAGCATTTTATTGTGCCGGGTGTGAGCTTGGCACAATCTACAAAACTATTCTCTTTTGCTCAATCAGAGCCAAGTATTTCAGTTGCTCTAGGCTTGCACCCTTATTTTTTACCTGATCACCAAACTCATCACCTTGCTGAATTAGAGCAGCTAGCAAAAGCCCATTTAGGGCAATTTATCGCCATTGGTGAGTGTGGCCTAGATCGTAGTATTGATGACCTTAATAAACAAACGCAGCTTTTTGAAGGACAAATAGAGCTTGCCAACCAACTTGCTTTACCACTGATTGTGCATCACAGACAAAGTCATGATTTAATTGCTCGCTCATTTAAGCGCTGTAAACCCAAATACGGTGGTGTTATTCATGCCTTTTCAGGCTCTGAACAACAAGCCCAGAGTTATATAAAACAAGGGTTTAAGTTGGGGGTCGGTGGTGTGATAAGTTACCCGCGAGCGGGTAAAACTCGTAAAGTTATAAGCGCAATTGAGCCACAGTATTTAGTGCTTGAAACCGACTCACCATCAATGCCGCTAGCTGGTTTTCAAGGGCTGGTTAATACACCACTTAAAGTGCGTGATGTATTCACGTACTTATGCGAACTTAAAGGTATAACGGGCGATGCACAAGAAGAGTTTGCTCAGGCACTTTATGAATCTTGCTCCGCACTTTTTCGCATATAACGATTGACTTGCCAGCGTTTTACCCCTCGGCCAAGTTGCCAAGTAAAAATACAAGTAATTACTAGCATAAGAAGCACTTGGCGGCCTAAATCATGAAAGCTGCTGTGGCTTGTCGCTATTGAAGCTTGTGTTAAATAAGTAATAGCAACAAAGCCAATAGGGCGCTCGTCATCACTTATCACAGGTTCTACGAAAGGGGTTTTTAAGCGGCTAATGCCAGGTGTTGAATCTGGCAGTAAGCCAAAGGTGTGATGGCTTTGCCAGTTATCACTTGCGGCTATTTGTATCCCTTGTTGATCATAAATCGTTGCTGCTAAAACAAACTCATCTTCAGCTATGTTATTGCACAGCATATTTAGCGCAGGCTTATTCTTCTCCTGTAGAGGGGTCTGAGCATTGAGAGCCATAAATTTAGTTAGGCTGATAGCGGTGCTATTTGAGCTGTCATAAAGTAGTTGATGAGACTGAAAACTACTATTAACCGCAACCCAACTTAAAAGCACAAAACATGCGGCCGCTAAGCTTAATCGCACAAGTCGTTGGCGATAGCTGGCGGAAAAAGGAGGCTTAAGATGGTTATTTTTCATAGTCACCGAATGCGCTGCTGACAGCTTTTATGATTGATGATACAACTAAGTCTGTATAATAACCTTATTAGTTAATTGATTACGAGTAGCAAATACGCGTTTAATCACAGACATAAGTCTAATTGGAGCCACTATGTCACAGCTTAGCTTAGCTGCAACCAGTTCAGCAAATTTAGCCGAAGAAATAATACTAAATTGCTGGTATGAAATTAAAAATAATCATCTTATTCAAACCAATTTACTACCTAAAGCAAATCATGGCGTAGCAAGTGTTGCATTTGGTTGTGACTTCTCAGCGGCTAAGTTGCTTAATCTTGTAGAGTTTTTGTCGCAACATGGTTTTAGTAATCTATCTATTTGTTGCTACCAGCCTACAGAAACATTGTTACCAGCATGGTGCCTATACAGTGATTCACAAAAGCCATTGAGTCCTTTGTTATTGCAAGCGTTTTCTGCTGAGCAAGGTTATCAGTTAGTGCAACTTACAAACCCTGCTAACGTGAATGAAGCAGGGCTTTTATTAATGGATATGGACTCTACAGCGATTACGATTGAGTGCATTGATGAAATAGCACGTTTAGCTGATGTGTACGATGATGTTGCAGCTGTAACTGCGCAAGCGATGGCTGGTCAACTTGACTTTACACAAAGCTTAAATCAACGAGTAGCAAAGCTTGCAGGTATCGATGTAGCGTTAATCAATGAGCTAAAACTAAATCTACCTCTGATGCCTGGCATTACCGAATTGTGCCAGTATCTAAAAGCGCACAATTGGCACCTTGCTATTGCTTCTGGCGGTTTTGTACCATTTGCAGAACACGTTCAATCACTTATTGGTCTTGATGAAGTACACGCAAATACACTCGAATTTAAAGATAACCGCCTGACAGGTAAAGTAACCGGAACGATTGTTGACGCCGAGCAAAAAGCACGCGTTCTTGAGCAAATTCAACAGAGACTCGGGCTTGATAACCGTCAAACCGTTGCCATGGGTGACGGCGCTAATGATTTAAAAATGATGGCTAAAGCAGGGCTTGGTGTTGCTGTTCATGGTAAACCTAAAGTAGTTGAACAGGCAGATACAGCTATCAATGAAGGTTCTCTGTTACAAGTTGCATATCTACTTGCAATCCCATTAGATTACACGCTTTAACCATATTTTTTTACGCTTATTCATTTCAGTTTTGAGTACCTCATCAATATCAAAATGAGTAAGCGCTTCATCCGTAATGTCAATTACATCACCAACCCCTGCAACAGCCCAGAGTGCTTCTTCAAGGTCTTTTGCTTTATGTAGCGCATACTGGCTTACATATTTAAGCTCATTTGATAAATAGTCTATATCTGGGCGGCCGGTGCGAGACACATATAAACGAAAGATAAACACTAAATCATTTTTGAGTGCTTTTTTTATAAACAAGGTTTGTGGCTGATAGTCATCTTCACTAATACAGCGGCTGGTTATTGCTTCGTTGATTGTTGCTTTACGTGGATCAAAACGTACAAATAAAGTAAATGGTAAAGGCGGATCTTGGCGACTACGATCTTTAATCAGTGGTGTGATCACCTCTGTGATCTGATCGGTAGATAAAAAGCCATCGATCTGAGTTTGCTCATTTAGCAGGGCAAAGTTTTGTAAAAGTATATGTAATGGCGTCGGATATAAGCCAAGCCCGATCGCGCCAGCTTTAAAATGAGCGGCTTCTTTATGGAAGTACAACGGAAGCTGGCAAACACTTTTAGTCACCATGTTTCTTAGTGCTGTAGAAAGCCCTGGAATTTTTGGGGACTCTTCACAGGCGTGCAACTTATCTTTATTGTTTTCAATTAGAGCCGTAAAAAATTGAATGCCCATATGGGGTAAGTCAGTAAGACGGTGTACTTTTAAGTTAACTGTTGTTAGTGATTTGCTTATCGCCATCACTTCATAAGCAAGGCTTGATAAGTCATGTTTTTTAGTTATTTTTTGTAAATCGGGAAGGCCTAACTTAATTATATCGCCTTTTTTAAACTCAACAGGGTTATCACACTCAATTTGTAGGCCCATGACCGATAGATCACGAGTGTAGCCTGAAATTAATTTGTCATTATGAGCAACAGAGACCGCTGTTTTATATAAATAGCGTTTATGAGCGCGTAAATTGACGTACTCAAGTGCGACAGGTGTAAGTGGTGGCGGTGTTTTATGTTTAGTATGACCAAACTGCTTTAATTGATTCACTAAGCGCTTGTCGAATGTACGTTGCTGGTAAGTGTGTTGCTCATACTTCGAACCAACAGCGGTTAGAATCAATAAGTACTTAACATCTTTAATAAGTCCCTGAACTCTAGGGCTTGGTGGCTTATTTAGCTTTTCGATATCCTTACCTGCACTACTCGGTAAAGATAGCGGAATATATGAATCTTCAGGGTGGCTTGGCATTAATTGTAACTTAAAGCATTGCCAGCTCTCTTTTTGACTACCAAAACCAAAAAATAAATTGCGAATTTCAGGTTGGCTATCAAGTTCCGTTCGTGTGGCTGAGTAATAATAAATCTTTCCAGCGACCACATGCGTAAAGGTATACAGGTACTCCTCTTTTACCGCATCGGTAGTGCTTAACAGATGACCTATGCGCTGTTGGTTTATAATGCTATATAAGCATGACAGCTTACGTTCATCACAAAAATAACGATGTATAAACGCATTATTTTCGGTTGTTAATGCTAAAGTGGGGTATAACTTATTACCTTGTAAGCTTAAAAAAGTGTAAAGCGAGGTAACACGCGGGATATAGTATTGTTCATAGCCTTTCGAAACAACTGCATCCAAGGTGTTATCGAGGTTAATCTTGTAGCGGCGCTTATTGCCGTGAATAAAGCTTTTTAGAAAGCTATCGAATTGTTCATTATTCTCAATAAAGGTGCGTTTTAAGCGAACATGATTGTACTCACGCGACACTTGCTCTACAGCAACAACTTCGTATTGAATGCCGTTTTTTAAACCTAACTCAAAGTCTTGTTCAAGCCCAACTAAGCGTAAACCAATTAATTGTCCCTTGGTGACTTTGTATTTAGGTGAGAGCTTGATTTTTGCGCCGCTTAGGGAGATGTCTGAAGTTGAAGCCGATATTTTGCCGCTCTTATCTAGCTCAACAGTAATTTTTATTGAGTAGTTCATGCGCTCTTCACGACGACTTTCATAAGAGGCAAATTTGATTACTTTGGCAGGTAAGTCGCCGTTATCTTCGATTGAAGAGGTATTTTCGTTTGCTTTTTTTTGCATTACTCTGTGGTTATTTTCGGTGTTCATAACCGCTTCGTATACAGCAAGCGTGTAACCACCGTGGCGTTTAATTGCGTCTTCAAACACCTCAATGGCCATGTCGTCCATAAAATGCTGTTTGCCTTCGTGTTCGTATGGCCTAACTTGACCGGTAACTTGACCTCGTAAATCAATAAAACGAGCCACAGGCTGAGATAAACGTGACATTTCCATTTTGATCAAAAACTGCTCTGGCTTTGTTAAGCTAGCTGTCTTTGATTTAAATAGTTTGTCGAACTGGGGAGTGCCTAAATGTGCCTTGAGTTCTTCAACAAGGTCTTCATATTTAAGCAGTATGTCTTCAGCCATTTATAAAACCATCACCGTCAATCGAAAAAAGTAGGTATACTAGCAGGCAACCACAGTGTTAAAACGCCTTGCGAACCACTTTTTATTTCATTAGTTATTGTTATAGGTATTCGCCAAATAAATGGCAAGCACTGTAAAACTTTATTTGTAAGCAAAAACTATGCCCTAAAATATAGCGTTATTACGCAGTTTAGCGAATAAAGCCTTAAGGGAATTGATTTGAGGTACGTCCGTTGTGTGTCGTCACTAGAGATGCCGACATCTTAAATCGTTAGTTCTGTTATCTATTGTACATTTAAATACATCACAAATCAGCGACCAAAATAGGTAAAGCTCAATGGCAAAATCAGCAAAAATCGAATTTGTCTGCACTGAGTGCGGCATGAACTATCAGCGTTGGCAGGGGCAATGTAAATGCGGTGCTTGGAATACACTGGCAGAATTTAAACCCTCAGCAGGGCAATCTAAACAGGCTGCAAGTCGCGCTGCGGTGGCAGGCTATGCGGGAGGCGCTGGTGGCGGTTCCAAAAAAATTAATGAGGTAGAAACAGCGGAAGCTGAAAAACGTCTGACTGAAATAGGCGAACTTGATCGCGTGCTTAGTGGCGGTGTAACGACAGGTTCGGTGAATATTATTTCTGGTGATCCAGGGGCAGGTAAAACGACCTTGTTGTCCGATTTAATTGCGCGTATGTCAAAATTAATGCCTTCTTTGTACTGTACTGCTGAAGAATCATTATCGCAGTTTAAAAATCGAGTTAATCGCTTGCGTTTGGATTATAACCAAGATGAGCTTTACTTACTCTCTGAAACCAGTGTTGAAGCAATTATCGAAGAGCTTGATAAAAATAAAATTAAGTTTGCTGTTATTGACTCAATTCAAGCTGTGGTAACTGAAACAGCAAACGGCAGCCCAGGTTCACCATCGCAAGTAAAAAGCGCAGCACAAGCGTTAACACAATACTGTAAGCAACATGACGTGACTATGTTTATCATTGCTCATGTTAATAAAAACAATGAAATAGCGGGTCCGCAAACGTTAGTGCATATTGTTGATGCACTGCTGCATATAGACACTAACGACGGACAAATACGTACCTTACGTGCCAACAAAAACCGTTTTGGTGATATTGATACGGTGGGTATTTTCAGAATGTGTGAGCGCGGTATGCTCAGTGTTGATAATCCAAGTGAGATATTTTTATCGGGTTCAAGCACTGAGTCGCCAGGTTCAGCAATCACCTGTATTCGCAAGGGGAACCGTAACCTCCTTCTAGAAATTCAATGTTTAACAACAGAAACTGAAGCAGAGTTTCCACAACGTGTTTGCGTTGGATTGAATATGAATCGAATTAAAATGCTGACAGGTATTTTACGCAAACATACAAAAACGAAAATTTTCCATGATACTTTTTTCAATATTGTTGGCGGTTTAAAGATAGATGAGTCAGAGACTTGTATTGACCTTGCCTTAGTCACGGCACTGTTAAGCAGCCTCAATGAATTTGTTGTGCCTAGGACAACTTGCATCATGGGGGAACTGAGCTTAAACGGTGATGTCAGACCAATAGATAGTGGCGTGCCGCGAGTAAAAGAGGCTGCACAGCATGGTTTTACAGAGATATTTATTCCATATCGAAACTACCATAAATCAATGGAAGGTTTAGGAGCAAAAATTACACCAGTGAAAACGGTGCATGAGCTCTTGTCATTAATTAATTAGTGACAATTTGATAAGCTAGGGCAGTGTTGAACCTTTAAGCTCAACACTCTCAAGAAATTAGCACCAACTTAAAGGAAATAAAATGAAGAAGTTAGTAATTGCAGTTGCTGTCGCAGCTGTTGCAGGTGGCGCATATTATGCGAACTACACAGCAACACAGGAAGTGAAAAAAGTGGTTGATCAGCAAATCGCTGCACTTTCAGCTCAAAGTGGTGTTGAGGTGATGTATGACGATATTTCAGCGAGTGTATTTAGTAACAGTGTGCAGCTATCTGGCATCAAAGTGCAAAGTGTTGAAGGGGATGAGCAAGTTGCCAGTATTGATACCATTGAAGTGACAGGCTATGAGGAAGATGCCATTCCTCCACACACTGGGTTTGTAATGACTAACTTTCGCTTTAGCGATTCTTTCTTAACGCAACTGCCACAAAGTGCCAATAGTAAACTAGCCTCTACGAGCTACAATGTAAACTCATCGCTTGATTACAATAAAGACTCAGGTGATAGTGACTTTGCACTGAAAGTAACCGCAGCAGATGTAGCTGATGTTACGTTTAATTTAGGATTAGCCAAGTCTACCCCTTTGATGGAAGCATCACTTGCTATTAGCCAACAACAAAAAGCCTCTGGCGGTGCACAACCAACCCTTGAGCAGCAGCTTCAGCAGCAGTCAAAAATGATGGCTGCTATGTCAGAGTTAGAGCCGCGTAGCGTTGAATTTGCGATTGAAAACGAAGGGGAATTAAAAGCGGTAGTAGAAAGCTTTTTAGAAGCGCAAGGTATGACACATGAGCAATTTCAGCAAATGGTCACAATGCAGCTGCAACAGGCCCCTGTTAGCGCAGATTTAGCGACAGCGATTACTAATTTTGCCAATGGTTTATCTTCATTATCTTTGTCTGCAAGTTTACCTGAGGGAAAAACGATGCTAGAAATTAACCAACAAATCATGAGCCTAGCTGGTCAACCAGAAGAACTTGCTAAATTTATTAATTTAGACGCTAAAGGAGAATAAGTAACTAACGTTAAGTTACTTATTCTTCTAGAAAATGGCCTTAAAGGTTAGCTGTATTAGACTGGCTAACTTTAAGGTTGTTTTTCACACGGTTAACTCCTTGACTGTGCTCTAAAAACTTTTGTGCTAATGCGCGTTTAAAGCCCGTTTCCGTGGAGCCATATAATTCAATCGTATCGCCGTTAACAATAACTTGTAGGTTCTCGATAGAAAAATTAGGATTACTCATCAGCTTTTGAAGAGCTAATTGCTGAAGTCGAGGCTGAGCCGATGTGCTAGTAGTTAATACACTGGTATTAGCGCTAACTTGTGTTGCGCATGCAAGTAAAAAAATACAACAAAATGATGTAAGTACTACTGTTAGTTTGAAACGGTTCATACGATTCCCTCGTGAATGATGAGCATATGCTGAACCAGTTACAATTTTTATTCCAAGATGTAATGCATTGATTTTAAAAAGTAATATATTGTTTATAGTTTTTTCAGTAAAAAAACTATGAATTAATTACACACTAGTTAGTAAAAATGGCAGCAAAAAGT
The DNA here is from genome assembly GCF_021728095.1 of Pseudoalteromonas sp. L1. Lineage (NCBI taxonomy): Bacteria > Pseudomonadati > Pseudomonadota > Gammaproteobacteria > Alteromonadales > Pseudoalteromonadaceae > Pseudoalteromonas > Pseudoalteromonas sp. L1. The sequence goes on from NZ_JAKKCT010000001.1 coordinate 104,153, forward strand.
ACACACAAAAATGCCGTGACAAGCACGGCATTTTTTAGTTATTACAGCATCTACGAAGGTTATTTTTTCTTTTTCGCTTTTACCTTTGCTTTCTTTTTAGCCTTCATCTTTATAGGATCCTTTTTCTTTTTCGACGGGATCTTTGCTTCTTTGTGTTGTGGCTCTAATCCTTTAATAACACGACGCTTTAACTTTTGTTCAATATAGCGTTCAACCTTGCCCAAAATAGCAACGTCATGTGCTTCTACAAATGAAATTGCTGTGCCTTTTTTACCTGCACGACCGGTACGGCCAATTCGGTGCACATACACATCTGCTGTACGGGGCATATCAAAGTTAATTACATGGCTAATATCAGCTACATCAATACCACGCGCCGCTACGTCAGTTGCAACTAAAATTTTGTTGCGACCAGAATGGAAGTTTTCCATTGCTTTCATGCGTTTATCTTGTGGCATTTCACCACGTAGCCAAGCAACACGAAGCCCTTCGTTATTTAGAGCGCCAATCAGAGTTTCAAGGCGCTCACGTGTTTTTACAAAGACAATGGCTTTTTGCAGATCGTCACTGTTAAGCGTATCAATGAGCATCTTTAATTTGTGATTATAATCATCTGCTAAGTGCACCCATTGATGAATTTTGCCTTTTTCTTTGCGTGACGATTCTGCTTCGAGTAGTGCAGGATCATTCAAAATGCGCTCGGCAAATAACTCAACGCTGTCGCCTTCTAATGTGGCAGAGAATAAGAAGCACTGACGACGATTACGCGCTTCATCACAGATACGTAGCATTTCTTTGCGAAAGCCCATATCAAGCATGCGATCCGCTTCATCGAGAATAAGCATTTCGACGTTTTCAGCGTGGAAGTTCTCAGTTTCGAGATATTCCATTAAGCGACCTGGTGTCGCAATAAGAATGTCGTTATTGCTTTCAAAAATCTCTTTATGTGTCCCGTAGTTAATACCGCCCGTTACAACACCTATTTTTAAGTGCGTTTGTGCAGCTAGCAGTTCACATTGCTCATGAATTTGATAAGCAAGTTCACGAGTGGGGGTCATGATCAGCACCCGTGCAAAACCTGGATCGCGACGTGGGAAGTCAAGCAAGTATTGAATTGCAGGAATCAAAAACGCGGCTGTTTTACCCGTACCAGTAGGGGCAGATGCCAAAATATCACGACCTTGTAGTGCTTCAGGGATCGCTTGTTGTTGAATACTTGTTGGCGTATCAAAACCCATTTTATTGATGGCATTTAACAGCTTGTTATCGATATCAAATTCAGAAAATTGCATAGAGTGACATAAATAGAGGACAATTAGACTTGATTATACTAGCTATCAGCACTGTGGTGAATGAAAAGGTGAAAAAATGTCAGGCTTTGTGTTTAAACAATTTACAGTTGAGCAAACTCGTTCTGCGATGAAGGTTTCGACAGATGGTATTTTATTAGGTGCTTGGGCTGAATTGGCAAATGCAAAATCCCTTCTCGATATAGGTACAGGAACGGGGTTGCTTGCTTTGATGGCAAAACAGCGTGCTCCAAAGGCGAAAGTGGTGGCAATCGAAGTAGATGTTGAGGCGTGTATTGACGCTAAGTTTAACTTTGCAAATAGTCCTTGGCCTGAGATTTGTTTACATCATGGTGCCATACAGTCTTTTCAATCAACACAGCCCTTTGATGTAATTATTACTAACCCTCCGTATTTTAATGCGAGTCTAAAAGGGGACAATGAAGCACGTAATACGGCGCGTCATACAGATGGTCTTGGTTTTTCTGAGTTAATTGAGTGTTGTACTGAGTTAAGTCACGCCAACACCTTACTCAATGTAATTTTACCCTGCAAAGAGGCATCTTCTTTTATTGAACAAGCTAAGTGTAAAGGCTGGAACTTGGCGCGTATGTGTAATGTACGAACCACATTAAGAAAACCACCTAGCCGAAGTTTAATGTTATTTTCTTTACAGCCTGAGGTTTGTCAGACAAGTTCTTTGACTATTCATGCTGCAGAAGGCGGCTATAGTGATGAGTATGTTTCTTTGTGTAAGGATTTCTATTTAAAAATGTAACTATCTAAAAATAGAGTGTTTACTCAAGCCTTGCTATAGTGGTGGCGTTTTAAAATTATAAGAGCTGTTTATGTTACGTTTATCTATAACTTTAAGTGCATTACTTTTCTCTCAATATACTTTTGCTGCGTTGAGTCCTGTGGGACTTTGGAAAACAATAAATGAAGAGACAAACGAAGCAAAATCACTGGTACGCATTAGCGAACAAAATGGCGTATTAACAGGAAAAGTAGAAAAAATTCTCAATCCAGCAAAGCAGGATGCTATTTGTGAAGAATGCGATGGTGATAAAAAAAACCAACCAATTCTTGGCATGACAATAATTGAAGGTGCAACCGATGCGGGAGATGGAAGCTGGCAAGATGGTGAAATTCTTGACCCGAATAGCGGTAAGACCTATACCTTAAAACTAACGCCACAAGAGCAAGGTCAAGTACTTGAAGTTCGCGGTTATATTGCTTTTTTCTACCGTAACCAGTATTGGCAGCGTGTAGAGTAAATAAGAGAAAAGCCAAGCAATGCTTGGCTTAATATGCGTGAGTTTTACAAGCTTTCGCTGTACTCAGTCATGACTTGCTCAACCCACGAGGCAATGCGTTCATCGCTCAGTTCATATTGACTGTCTTCATCAAGTGCTAAGCCAACAAACTGTTTGCCATCTTCAGTGAGTGCTTTTGAAGCTTCGAATTCATAACTGTCATCATTTGGCCACTTACCTAATAAAGTGATCGCTTGGTCACAAATTTCATCGTGTAACATACCGAGCGCATCTTGAAACCACTGGCCGTAACCTTGTTGATCGCCCATACCAAACAGAGCCACGGTTTTACCATTTAGGTTAACATCTTTAATGTCGTCCCAGATTGATTCCCAATCTTCCTGTAATTCACCGAAGTCCCACGTTGAAATGCCGAAAATAACAAAATCGAATTGCTCAGCATTTTTTAATGGCTCATCTTTGATATTGTGAAGACTCACTATGTCTTGGCCGATAATATCGCGAATTTTTTCAGCTGCTATTTCTGTGTAGCAGGTTGTAGAACCATAAAATAAACCAATCTGCATCGTATTTATCACTGTGTATTTGCCTGATATGATAGGCGCAAGTTTACCGTAAGGTATAATCAATTGATACCTTGATAAGGATGAGAGTACGCGTGGCTGATCATAATTTTCCCGCAGAGAAAGTGTTAATGTCGCCTAATAATGCCGAACATTTAGAGTTATTTTTAGATACGCTGTATCTCGAACAAGGCGTTAGTGAGAATACGCTGGCTGCGTATCGAAGTGACCTTGAAAAGTTTTGTCAATTTTTAAAAGATAAAGATCTTCTAGCTGTGAGTAATGAAGATATTGAAGCGTATTTAGCATATCGCGTTGATTTGGGGCTTAAATCACGCAGTACCGCGCGTAGTATTAGTGCACTTAAACGTTTTTATCAGTATTTTGTTCGCGAAAAAGCGATAGCTGATTCGCCGATGGTCAATATTGCTCAGCCAAAAGCAGGGCAGTCATTACCTAAAACGCTGTCTGAAGCCGAGGTTGAAGCACTCCTTGGTGCTCCTGATATCGAAGATCCAATGGGGCTTCGCGATAAGGCCATGCTTGAGCTTTTATATGCAACAGGACTTCGTGTTACAGAGCTGGTGGGGCTTCGAATGGAGCAGATTAACTTGCGTCAAGCTGTGGTGTTTGTAAAAGGTAAAGGTAATAAAGAACGTTTAGTTCCTCTAGGTGAAGAAGCCATGTATTGGCTTGAACAGTTTTTAAAAGTGGGTCGTTCGTATATGATTAAGCATGCCACTGATTTTGTGTTTCCATCTAAACGTGGAATCGGCATGACACGACAAACCTTTTGGCATCGTATTAAACACTATGCTATTTTGGCATCAGTTGAATCGCCATTATCACCACATACGCTGCGTCATGCGTTTGCAACGCATTTGCTTAATCATGGAGCTGATTTGAGGGTGGTACAAATGATGTTAGGTCATAGTGACTTATCAACAACCCAAATTTATACCCATGTAGCCAATGAGAGATTGAAGTCGGTACACGAGCAACATCACCCACGTGCGTAGTGCAAGATTTTTAAAGATGTACCGGTCTATACTAGAAATGATCAGGATATAGGATAGTTATGAAAAAGTTAGTTTTAGCCACGGCATTGCTTGGCACAAGTCTTAATGTGATTGCCAATGGTGTATCGACCACCGACGCTGCAGATGCGCCTATCATCGCTAAATTTGCCGAATTAGGTGTAACCGTAAAGCAAGTAAATCCAAGCCCTGTCGCTGGTCTTAAAGAACTGATTACAGATAAAGGGGTACTTTACGCAAGCCCTGATGGTCAATTTTTAATGCAAGGTACATTAATCGATCTAGAAAATCGCGTAAACCTAACAGAACATGCATTAAGCGATGTACGTAAAGCCGGTATTGCTGAGTATGAAGATTCAATGATCGTTTACAAAGCAAAGAATGAGAAACACTCAATTACCGTATTTACTGATATCACCTGTGGTTACTGTCGTAAATTACACCGTGAATTAGATGACTTTTTAGATGCAGGTATCACAGTTAAATACCTTGCTTTCCCACGTGGTGGTTTACGTGGAAAAGGCTACCAAGATTTAATGAATGTATGGTGTGCAAAAGATCCTGCTGAAGCGCTTACAGAAGCCAAAGCGGGTGCAGATGTTGCCGCTGTTGAAGGGTGCAGTGCGCCAATAGCAGAGCATTACCAATTAGGTCAAAGCTTTGGTATGTCGGGTACGCCGGCTATTATTTTAGAAGATGGTACGATGATCCCTGGTTATCAATCAGCTGCGCAAATCAGCCAAGCACTTGATGCATTGCCAAAAACATCTTCATAATCTTTTTATAAAAAGGCCTATTTAGGTAGGCCTTTAATCCGCTTTAAGCTAAGAAAGTAATACGTCCAACATGGAAAAAATAATCCAAGTTCGCCCTCGTGTTGATGACTCATATCTTCCACATCACTTACATCCTGTTATCAAGCAAATTTATGCCTCTCGTCAGGTTCAAGATGCCAAAGAATTAGATAATAGTGCAGCAACATTACATGACTTTAAGCTGTTTAAAGACATAGACAGAGCTGTGTTGTTATTACAAGACGCGCTGGCATCACAAAGCCGTGTGCTAATAGTGGGTGACTTTGATGCCGACGGTGCAACGAGCACCGCAACCTTGATGCAAGGTTTGGCTATGTTTGGTTTACAGAACCTTGACTATTTAGTGCCGGACAGATTTAGCCTTGGTTATGGTTTGAGCCCTGCACTTGCTGAGCAAATCGTGACAATGCAGCCTGAGCTGGTGATTACCGTCGATAATGGTATCTCCTGTATTGATGGCATTGCTACTGTAAAGCAAGCAGGTATTAAAGTGCTGGTCACTGATCATCACTTGCAAGGTGAGGCATTACCAAATGCCGATGCGATAGTGAACCCTAATCGCCATGACTGCTCTTTCCCATCAAAATCCATTGCTGGGGTTGGCGTGGCGTTCTATTTATTGATTGCACTGCGCAGCCATTTACGTGAACAAGGGTATTTTCAGCATAATCCAATGCCTAATTTGGCCGAATTACTTGATATTGTTGCTCTTGGCACTGTAGCTGATGTAGTTGCGCTTGATGCCAATAACCGCACCTTAGTGCATCAAGGTTTAGCACGTATTCGAAGTGGTAAAACACGCCCTGGGATCAGTGCGTTAATCGAAGTGGCAAATCGCAATGCAGCTCGTTTAAGTGCCAGTGACTTTGGCTTTTCATTGGCGCCACGCTTAAATGCAGCAGGGCGTTTAGATGATATGAGTTTAGGCATAGCCTGTTTATTATCAACCGATATAAATCAAGCACGCCGTATTGCCGGCGAGCTTGATAGCCTTAACCATGAGCGCCGTGAAATAGAGCAGGGCATGCAAACTGAAGCACAAGCCGTACTTGACCGTTTAGCGTTTAAAACTGAGTCAGTGCCGGATGCCATTTGTTTATACCAAGCCGATTGGCACCAAGGTGTGATAGGCATATTGGCAGGGCGCTTAAAAGAGAAGTATCACCGTCCTACGGTTATTTTTGCAGCTGGCGATAACGGCGAAATAAAAGGCTCTTGCCGCTCTATTGAAGGGCTGCATATGCGTGACTTACTAGAGCGAGTAAATACACTCTATCCGCATTTGATCAGTAAATTTGGTGGTCATGCTATGGCGGCGGGGCTGAGTATCAATGAGCAATGCTTTAATGAATTTAAAGCGGTGTTTGAGAAAATGGTGACCGACACACTGACTGATGAGCATAAACAAAGCATTTTGCTAACCGACGGTGAACTGCCCAATGACTGCTTTTCGATGGAGTTCGCCAATCAGCTAAAAAATGCAGGACCTTGGGGGCAGCAATTTCCAGAACCTGTGTTTGAACATGTTTTCGAAGTAATACAGCAGCGTATTGTCGGTGAAAAGCACTTAAAACTGGTTTTAAAGCATCAATCAGGGCGCTTAGTTGACGGTATTGCATTTGGTGTTGACGTACGAGCATGGCCAGACACTGAAGTGAGATACGTCAAAGCTGCTTATCAGCTCGATATAAATGAATTCCGTGGCAAATTTTCGTTACAACTGATTATTCGAGAGCTACAAAAAGTGACATAAAAATATCGTCTTTATCGGCATAAAAGGCTAATAAAACGCTCGGTTTTTTGTTAAAATCGGGCGTTTTTAATATTTGTAGATAATTTACCGTAATTATTGTCGTAAGCTGTGCGCGGTAAATCAGCCATTTTGGAGTAATGTACATGTTTGAAGTGAATCCTGTGATTAACCAAATCAAGGAAATTCGCGAACGTACTGAACTGCTTCGGGGGTACCTTTGACTACCCTCTTAAGAAAGAGCGGTTAGAAGAAGTTAACGCAGAACTTGAAGATTCAGCAGTATGGAACGAGCCAGAGCGTGCGCAAGCGTTAGGCCGTGAAAAGTCATCACTAGAAGCTATCGTTGAGACCATTGATAATCTCGTTACGGGCACAGACGATGTTGAAGGTTTAGTTGAACTTGCAGTGGAAGCTGAAGACGAAGAAACTTTCCAAGAAGCTGAAGCTGAACTTGAAGATTTAAATGCACAACTTGAAAAGCTTGAGTTTCGTCGTATGTTCTCTGGCGAGCAAGATCAAAACGATGCTTATCTTGATTTACAATCAGGCTCAGGCGGTACTGAAGCACAAGACTGGTGTAACATGTTACTGCGTATGTATTTACGTTGGGGTGAAGCAAAAGGCTTTAAAGTTGAACTTGTTGAAGCAACTGATGGTGATGTGGCTGGTATCAAGGGCGCAACTGTGCGCTTCGTTGGCGAATATGCATACGGTTGGTTACGTACAGAAACAGGTGTTCACCGTTTAGTGCGTAAGAGCCCGTTCGACTCAAGTGGTCGTCGTCATACCTCGTTTGCATCGGCATTCGTTTACCCAGAAATCGACGATAATATCGAAATTGATATTAATCCGGCTGACCTACGTATTGACGTTTACCGTGCATCTGGTGCCGGTGGTCAGCACGTAAATACCACTGAATCAGCGGTACGTATTACTCACGTGCCAACCAATACGGTTGTTCAGTGCCAAAATGAGCGTTCACAGCACAAGAATAAAGATCAAGCAATGAAACAGCTAAAAGCGAAATTGTTTGAACTTGAGCTACAAAAGCAAAATGCAGAGAAACAAAGCCAAGAAGATGCAAAGTCAGACATTGGCTGGGGTAGTCAAATTCGTTCATACGTGCTTGATGACTCGCGCATTAAAGACTTACGTACAGGCGTTGAAAATCGTAATACTCAAGCGGTTCTTGACGGCGACTTAGATAAATTTATTGAAGCCAGCCTTAAATCTGGCCTATAACCACCAAGCTAAAAAAGAGCTAAAAAATGACTGATCAAATCCAAGACGAAAATAAGTTAATCGCTGAGCGTCGTGGCAAATTAGACGCAATCCGCGAAAATTGCCCTGCCAACGGTCATCCAAACCAATTCCGTCGTGAACATTACACGGCTGATTTGCAAGCTGAGTTTGGTGATAAATCGAAAGAAGAATTAGTTGCTGAGCAGCACGTTGTATCAGTAGCGGGTCGTATTCTTGCGAAACGTGGTCCTTTCCTTGCACTGCAAGACATGAAAGGCCAAATTCAAGCGTACGCGTCAAAAGACGTACAAAAAGAATTAAAAGCAAAATACGGTCAACTTGATATCGGTGACATCATCGGTGTTAAAGGCGCACTTAATAAGTCAGGTAAAGGTGACCTATACGTAGAAATGACAGAGTACGAGCTACTTACTAAGTCATTACGTCCATTACCAGAGAAATTCCATGGTTTATCTGACCAAGAAACTAAATACCGTCAACGTTATGTTGACTTAATCACTAACGATGCGACGCGTGAAACATTCCGTATTCGCTCAAAAGTTGTTGAAGGTATCCGTCGTTTCTTAGCAGAGCGTGACTTCATGGAAGTTGAAACACCGATGCTACAAGTGATCCCAGGTGGTGCGTCTGCACGTCCATTCGTAACACATCACAATGCACTTGATATCGACATGTACTTACGTATTGCACCAGAGCTTTACTTAAAACGTTTAGTTGTGGGTGGTTTTGAACGTGTATTCGAAATTAACCGTAACTTCCGTAACGAAGGTTTATCAACGCGTCATAACCCAGAATTCACAATGATCGAATTCTACCAAGCATACGCTGATTACATTGACCTGATGAACATCACAGAAGACATGCTACGCACTGTTGCGACAGACGTACTTGGCTCACCTATTGTTGTAAACACAACGAAAGATGAAAACGGTGAAGTGGTAGACTCAGTAGAGTATGATTTTGGGAAGCCTTTTGCACGCCTAACAATGAGCGAAGCTATTCTTAAGTACAACCCAGACTTTGATGCGGCTGTATTTAATGACCCTGAAAACCATTTTGAAGAACTTAAAGCGTACGCGAAGCAAGTACACGTTAAAGTGCCAGAAAACTGCGTATGGGGTCCAGGTAAGTTCTTATGTGAAATTTTTGAAGAGACAGCTGAGCACAAGTTAATTCAACCGACTTTCATTACCGCTTACCCGTGGGAAGTATCTCCACTTGCGCGTCGTAACGATGAAAACCCGTTTGTAACTGACCGTTTCGAATTCTTCGTTGGTGGTCGTGAATTAGCCAATGGTTTCTCTGAGCTTAACGATGCACAAGACCAAGCTGAGCGTTTCTCGCGTCAAGTTGAAGAGAAAGACGCTGGTGATGATGAAGCAATGCACTACGACGAAGATTACATTCGTGCGTTAGAGTACGGCTTACCGCCAACAGCGGGTGAGGGCATTGGTATCGATCGTCTAGTGATGTTATTTACTGACTCACCAACAATTAAAGACGTGATTTTATTCCCACACATGCGTCCTCAAGCTGATTAATCAGCTAATGTCTTTAAAACGCCGCTTTTAAGCGGCGTTTTGTTATCAGAAAATTCTGAAATTTTCCACTTATCCCCTTACATTCTTTTTTTAATTAGCTGATCTAAAAAGAGTTACTGAATTGCTATTTTTTCATAGTAACTTAGTTTTAACTTTTTATTCTAAAGTGTAATTGTAATAGTGTTATTTTTAACCTGGTTATGAGAAAATTGCGCGATTATCATCCAATGCGTAAATGGACTTTATAATAATGAAAAAGAAGCCTTCGCAGTTGCCTACTGAAGCAAGTAAAAGCGATCACCAGCGTGATGCATTTTATCGTGCGTGTATTGCTGAATTTCAACAATTGGGTTATCAAGATCAATATCTCGCAGAAATGACTGATGAGCTAATTCCTTTAACAGGCTTGGATATATTGACTAATAAGGAAAAACCAGCGAAAGACTGAGCAAAAAATTGTCTGTTTTTTGTTGTTATGACCATTCTGTGACCATCTACACTATTTTCCTTGAAAAGTGTTTGACATATTGCCTGAAATCTTTATTATACGCCCCACAAGATGGAGAGGTGGCCGAGTGGCCGAAGGCGCTCCCCTGCTAAGGGAGTATAGGGTTTGTAGCTCTATCGAGGGTTCGAATCCCTCCTTCTCCACCATTTTTCCTAAAATGGCATGTCTTGAAAGTAATATGTGTGGACGCGTAGCTCAGCTGGATAGAGTACCTGGCTACGAACCAGGCGGTCGGAGGTTCGAATCCTCCCGCGTCCGCCACTTTTTACTTTAACTCTTGCTAAGAGAATAAATTAGCAATGTTCAAATGTGCGTGTGGACGCGTAGCTCAGCTGGATAGAGTACCTGGCTACGAACCAGGCGGTCGGAGGTTCGAATCCTCCCGCGTCCGCCATATTTGAAACTCACATCGAGTATAAAGATAAAATCATTGCAAGATTATAAAATGCAACTTGCGGACGCGTAGCTCAGCTGGATAGAGTACCTGGCTACGAACCAGGCGGTCGGAGGTTCGAATCCTCCCGCGTCCGCCACTTTCTCTTAGAAAGTGACATAAACCGACAAGAAGTCGGTTTTTTTGTGTCTTTAAGGCACAGTCAATGCAAGACTTAAACATGCAGAACATAATGCGGACGCGTAGCTCAGCTGGATAGAGTACCTGGCTACGAACCAGGCGGTCGGAGGTTCGAATCCTCCCGCGTCCGCCACTTTTCTCTCAAGTAGAGTTAAAGTGAATAAACCGACGAAAGTCGGTTTTTTTGTGCCTGCAATTCGCGAACAACATGCTTCCACACCACAAATTAAACTCCCAACTCAAAATACAAAAAATGTACCCCGCAGGCGTGAAACTTGTTTCACGCGCATTAAGGTGGTGTCGCCATAAATAACGACCGCTCTATACGTAGTTATAAAACGTATAGAGCCTGTATTAAGATTATTAAAACAATAAACTTAGATTAAGTCTCACTGTACGAGGTTCAATAGGGTGAAAGTGGTTATCTTCTATGCCTTCTGCGGGCTCTCCCGCTAAGCGTGAAGCATAGTAATAATCGATATCATGGTCGTTACTATCGAAAAGATTGAGTAGCTCTAAGCCCACTTTCCAATGAGTTTGTTGGTAGCTAACAAGACCATTTACGACCGTAAGCGGCTCTGAGCGCTTGTCGCCATCATCACTTAACATACGTTTACCAATATGACGTAGGCGTAATGAGGTTTGCCATTGCTCAGTTATTTGCCAGTTTATACCGGCGCTTGCAACGATAGGAACCGCTCCTTCAATACGGTCATTGTTACTATCAATATCTAAACGAGAGTGAGTGAATGATGCCTCAGCATCTAGGCTTAGTGTATCGGCTAGCCAATAGTATGCACTAAGCTCTAAGCCGTAACGTTTTGACGCATCACTGGCTTCTGTATTACCAGCATCGCCAACAAACAATAATTCAGAATCAAGTTCTAACCACCAAAGCGCGGCAGAAAAGTTGAATTGCTTTTCATCAAAGTAGCGCATACCCACTTCTGCACCATTACTTTTAACAAGCAAGTCCACAGTGTCAGCAGCTTCAAGCGTGACGGGGTCTAGGCTAATTGTCGCGCCACGAGCATCATTTGAGTGGAAAGATTGACCCCAATTTGCATAACCTGCCAAGTTATCGCTGAACAAGTAGGTTAGGCTCGCTTTAAAACCAAGCAAGTCGTCATCAGCTTCTCCTGAGTTAGCCGTATTGTTGCTATCTACACTGGTATCTAAATAGTCATAACGAACACCGATAGTCGCCTCAAGTTGCTCGCTTAATGTTAATTGAGTTTGCCAAAATGCGGCATAACTTGTTTCATCTACACTGTCTTCACGAACAGTAGATAAAAACTTACGGGCCTTCGTGTTATAAAGCCCCACATTATCGATATTGTCATTACGAAGCTCTATACCAACACTATGGCTGACAGGTATAGCGTATAATTTATCGGAAAATTGATAGCTCAGAGCTCCGCCTGAAATTGTGCGCTTATCTTGTTGGTTGAATTGGTCACCATTAATAGGGTCATTTAGCAAATAAGAGAAGTTAGAAAATAAATTTAGCTCATAATCAATAATATAAGCGTTAGCTGTAAAGTGTTCGTTTTGCCAGTTCGCCGATAAACTATAACGACTCGATTCACCGCCTAGCGTGGTGTCCAGTGACCCTAGTTCAGAGATAATACCTTGATCAATGGCTCTTTGAGGGATTTGATCTGCAGAGTTCCAGCTGTTGTCGTAAGCCATAGCTGTAATTGATAAGTTACCACTTTTTGATTCGTTCACATAGCGAAGTAGGGCGTTCTTTTTATTTACGTCTTCATCAATGTCTTGCCAAGGGCCATCATAACCTTGCCACTCTGTTGCAGCTATTAATTTTCCGTTACCAACTTTTATATGGCCTAAGGCTACTGCTCTTAAGTAGCTATCTTCACCAACAGTAAAGTCGAGTTGCTGGTGTTTTGGATTATCTGTAAGGTGAAAATAGGCACTGCCTGCTGTAGAAAAGTCACCCTGTCGAGCATCATAACTTCCTTTTTGGTAGCTAACGGTGGCAATGGTTTCAGGAATGATGAAGTTTAAATCCGTATAACCTTGACCATGGCCATGGCTACGCATATTAATCGGCATACCATCAATATTGGTCGCAAAATCAGTCCCGTGATCTAGGTTAAAGCCACGAATAAAATATTGGTTTGCTTTACCTGAGCCACTATGTTGCGTTACCGCCATACCTGGAATGAGTTCAAGCATTTCAGTACTTCTTAGCATGGGGCGGTTTTCAATTTCACCTTGACCAATAACACCGCTTGAGGCACTAATTGATTCACCTATTAATCCTGTGCGATGCCCATACACAGTGATTTTTTCAATATTTGCTAACGCGTCTCCTGAGCAGCTAATGCAGCCCAGCAATAGATATAACTTGTTCATTTTTATAAATTCCTTTTCAAGGGAGGTTTACACTATAAACGTAGTTGCTAACGCTTTGGATGCAAATAAGTTAATAAGTATGAAAATTAAGTTACCTTGCTTCATAATAAATTTGTGGTAAATTTAATAAAATATTCCAAAAAAAATAATAATTGTGAATTTTGTTTTGTGTATGCGAAGGAGCTTATTGACACTGCAAGTAAGGGGCTGCACGCATTTGCTAAATTATTAGATTCACGCATTTACAAAGAATTAAGGAACAGCTATGCGTCGTTCAATTATTGCTTTATCAATTACTTTAGGTGTTGCTTTTAGTGCACCTATGCATGCTGAGGGTTGGCAATCAGATGTTATCGGGGTTACGCAGTCACAGCTTTCACCAAGTTACTGGTTAGCGAAAGGTGGATCAGCAAAAATGATCATGACAGAGGCGCAAATTGCAGCCTTCAACGAGAAATTAATTAAAGATAATAAATACATTGTTGATCCACTGTCATTTCAAAAATCGCTCACTAAAGACGAGCTAACAAGCGCCATTCATTCGGCAAGTTCAATTCCAAAAAGCCCGCGCTTTTTTACCGATGGCCGCCAACTCACCGCGAAAGACTTTGCCAAATATCAGGAAAACTTAAACCTTAACAAGGTCGCAGATAACAATGAGGTACGTTTTGCTGTGGTCGTTAAACGCACTGCATTACGTACTTTTCCAACTTGGGATCGGGTTTTAAATAGCGGCCTTGATCAAGACTTAGATCGCTTTCAAGAAAGCGGAATGTTCCCGGGCGAAGCGGTTGCTGTATTGCATCAAAGCGCAGATAAAAAATGGTTGTTAGTACGAGCTTACAATTACCTAGCGTGGACGCCTGCCGAAGATCTTGCCTTTGCTGATGCAGATAAAATAAAAGCCTATCGCGAACAAGATGACTTCTTGGTTGTAACCGGTGCAAAGGTCAATACTGCTTATGTGCCAAACGATGAAAGCCTTTCAGAAGTACAGCTCGATATGGGAGTGCGCTTACCATTAGTTGATAGTGAGCAAGTACCGTATTTGCTAAATGGTCAAAACAGCTATGCTAGCCATGTTGTACAGCTACCAACCCGCGATGAGCAAGGCCAACTTGTTATTAAACCGGCGATGATCAGTAAAACTGCCGATGTAAATTTAGGCTACCTAGACTACAACGAGCAGAATCTGATTAAACAAGGCTTTAAGTTTTTAGGCGAGCGTTATGGTTGGGGTCATGATTACAATGGCCGCGACTGCACAGGGTTTGTTGGTGAAATTTATAAGAGCTTTGGCCTCCTAATGCCGCGTAATTCAGGGCAGCAAGGAAGTAGTGAATACGGGAAAAATAGTCGTTTTGATAAAAATACTGCGGCAGATGATAAGTTGCCAACGGTTAAAAACATGGCGATTGGCGATCTAATCTATATTCCGGGTCATGTAATGATGTACTTAGGAGAGCATCATGGTGAGCCTTATGTTATTCATGACGTTAAAGGCTTAGGTTATAACAAAGGCGATGGTAGTTTTTATAATAGTGCCTTGAATGGGGTGTCGGTCACGCCATTATTACCACTTAGATTATCTCAAGAAACCAGCTACTTAGACCGTGTTTATAACATTAAGCGTATTCGCTAGAGGCCAATATGAAAATTAAAGCTGTTCGCTTTGCAAAGCTCAAAGTGCCATTAGTTACCCCATTTAAAACCGCATTGAGAGAAGTCAGTTTTATCGAAGACTTAGTGGTTTTAATCGACACCGAATGTGGCCAAATTGGCTATGGCTCTGCGGCCTCAACTCCGGTTATTACAGGCGATACCCATCAAGGAATGATAGCGGTCATTCAGCAGTTTATTGCCCCTAAATTAGTGGGGCAAGAAATCGAAAACATTAATCAGCTTACTCACATTATTCAATCAACCGTGGTTGGTAACAGTAGTGCAAAAGCGGCGTTAGAGTTGGCGGTTTACGACTTGTGGGGCAAGCTCTATAAAGCGCCTTTATATAAGTTACTTGGCGGTGGTAAGTCAGCGCTGAAAACCGATATCACCATTAGTGTCGATAACATAGATAAAATGCTCAGTGATTGTCAGCGAGCGGTTGAGCAAGGTTTTGATGTATTAAAAATAAAAATCGGCAATAACCTTAATCAAGATATTGAACGAGTAAAAGCAATTCATGCAGGGTTTGCCGCTAAGACGCAGCTGCGTTTAGATGTAAACCAAGGTTGGAATGCAAAACAAACTGTGTTTGCACTACAGCAACTTGAGCAAGCAGGCGTGGTATTAGAGTTGGTTGAGCAGCCCGTAAAAAGCAGTGATATTCAAGGTCTCAAATATATTACTGAGCGAGTGAATACCCCGATTATGGCCGATGAAAGCGCCTTTTCACCGAAGCAAGTGATCCAACTTTTAGAGCTTGGCGCAGTTGATATTATCAATATTAAATTAATGAAAACGGGCGGTTTAAGCCGAGCAATTGAGATTGCTAATATCACAGCCCAATACCAAGCAGAGTGTATGATAGGTTGTATGCTAGAGGGCAGTATTGCCGTTGCAGGGGCTGCACATTTAGCTTCTGCCAAAGCGCAGCAAATCAGTAAAATCGATTTAGATGGCCCAGCCCTTGGTCAATATGACCCTGTGCAAGGGGGCGTTGAATTTAGCGGCCCACAAATACGCTTATCGGATGCCCCAGGTCTTGGCATTGAATCAATAACGGGGCTTGAACTAATTACAAACGGAGTATGGCCAGCATGAAAAAACTAGTCAGTCTTATTGCAGTTATGAGTTTATCGGCTTGTGCCAGCAAAGAGTTACCTAAACCTATTATTGATAACAGTCATCAACAGCTCGTCGTGGTGGTGGCCAATGACAGTGATGCCATTGATGCCACCTTGTACCGCTTTGAAAAAACCGCTGGTAGCTGGCAACAACAAGGCCAGCAACACGCGGTGGTACTAGGTCGTACTGGCCTTGCTTGGGGAGTGGGGCTGCATCCTGCACAGCCTGGTCAACAAAAACAAGAAGGTGATGGTAAAGCGCCAGCAGGTATTTTTGAGCTTGGTACTGCTTTTGGTTATTTAGATTCATTGCAAACAAACCTCAGTTATCAAGCAATGACCGCCAATGATTATTGTATCGATGTGAAAGGCTCACCGTTTTACAACCAATTGGTTGATAAAGCACAAGTAGGTGAAGATGCCGTAAAAGACTCTTCAGAATGGATGCGTCGTGATATTTACAGCCAAGATAACCTTTACAAAAAAGGCATTGTTGTTAAGCATAATCCAAGCAATATCAATGGTGCGGGCAGTTGTATCTTTATGCATTTATGGCGCGCGCCAAGTAAACCTACAGCAGGTTGCACAGCAATGACAGAAAGCAATATGGATGCGTTACTTGCTTGGTTAGATGAACGTAAAAAGCCGCTATTAGTCAGCTTGACTAAAGCGCAATACCAACAGAAGCAAAGTCAGTGGCAATTACCTAGCTTAGTTGAATAAAAATAATAAAATAAAACTATTTTAATTTTGTTATAATGATGGAATAATATATTCCGTTAGGGTTTGGGTTAGGATAATAAATGAGTGCAAATTACGCTTTTCTCGATTGGCTAGTATTCGCAAGTTACGGTGCAATTTTATTGCTAAGTGGCTGGTGGTTTAATCGCAAACGCGCTAACTCAAGCCAAGATTTTTTTCTAGGCGGAAATAGCATGCCAACGTGGATGGTGGCTATTTCTGTTTTAGCGACTTCGCAATCAGCGGCAACGTTTATTGGTGGGCCTGATCAAGGCTATCAAGGTGATTTTTCTTATATTGCGACTAATATCGGTGCGTTTATTGCGGCATTTGTGGTGTCGGCGTTTCTAATTCCAAAGTTTTATCAGCAAAAAGTGTATACCGTTTACGAACTGCTTGAAAAACGTATCGGGCCAAAGGCCAAGCGCCGTAGTGGCTTGATGTATTTATTTGGCCGTGTGTTTGCCAGTGGCGCCCGTTTATACATGGCTGCTATTGCTGTGGCGATGATTCTATATGGCAATATCGATGCCGATAGTGTGGTTATCGCGACTTTAGTACTGGCACTTGCGGGTTTGCTTTATACCTTTTTGGGTGGCATTCGCAGCGTTATTTATTCTGATGTACTGCAAAGCATCGTTTATGTCAGTGCGGCTATTGCGGTTATTTGGTGCTTGCTGAGTATTATACCCGCTGATTTTTCAACCATTATTGCAACGCTGAACGAGCCAAGCCCAGGTGCAGATTCAAAACTTGCACTGTTTAAATTTGATTTAGATTTTGGCCCGTCAGGGGTGTTTAACATGGCCTCTGTGTTAACGGGGTTTGTGCTATTAAACATCGCTGCATTTGGTTTAGACCAAGATATGACGCAGCGTTTATTAACCTGTAAAAGCCCAAAAGAAGGCAGTAAAGCGTTATTACTATCGGTGGTGATGGTGATCCCCGTTATGGCTATTTTTATCTTTATTGGTTTGCTGCTTTATATTGTTTATCAGCAACCTGCATTAATGAATAGCGAGGCAGGGAAAACGGTTGTACAAGAATTTAATGGCGAAAAAATCACAATCTTTATGTACTACGTATTGAACGAAGTACCAGCTGGGGTTAAAGGTTTAGTCAGTGTGGGTATTATTGCTGCCGCTATTTCTACGTTGAACTCTGGGCTTAGTTCGATGTCTTCAGTCATTGTACAAGATATCTATCGCCCGTACTTAGAAAAACAACACAAACAAGTAAGCGACCATCACTTTGTTAAAGCGGGTCGTGTAGGGATGGCACTGGTTAGCCTTGCCCTGGCGCTAATGGCTATTCTTTGTTATTTCTGGCAGCAATACAGTGATATGCCATTATTAAAATTTGCGCTAAGTGTAATGGTGTTCTCGTACAGCGGTTTGTTAGGTGTGTATTTTACGACCTTGTTCACCAAACGAGGCAGTGAAGGTTCAGTGTTAGCAGCGCTAATAGCGGGCTTTATGGTGACCTTACTAATGCAGCCGTACATGATTGACTGGCTACTACCTGAATCAATGCGTTTTTACTTAGGCTTTACTTGGCAGCTATGCATTGGCACTTTGCTTGCGATATTGGTGTGTTGCCTTGGTAAAGCGGCGCACGAGAAGAGTGCATAAATGGCCGTACGCTATGTTTTAGCCATCGATGGTGGTGGTACCAAAGTGTTAGCAGAGCTAAAAGAGCAGGCAAGTGGCGCTACTTTTCGTGCCCAAGCGGGTTCAGCATCAATCTCGAATGATCTTGATTTAGCGTTAGAAAACATTGTTAAAGTGACCCGTGATGTTTGCCAGCAAAGTGGCGCAGAGCCAAGTGAAATCGTCACCGTTATGGGGGTTGCTGGTGGCTCATCGCAGAGTCTTGCTGAGCAATTAACAGTGATGCTGAAACTGGTGTATGAAATAGAGTTTGCCAGTTTGCAAATTACCAGCGATGCAATTACGTCACTATATGGTGCTAATCTTGGTGACCCATGTGTGGTTATTGCCCTTGGCACCGGTGCTGTCGGAGCACGATTAAACGCGCAAAAGCAAACTAAGTTGGTGAGCGGCTGGGGTTTTACCGTTGATGATTTTGGCGGTGGTGCGCGTATTGGCCTAATGGCTGTGCAGCAATTATTAAACGACATAGATAGTTACGATTTACCAAAAAGCCGATTAACGATTCGTTTGAGTGAACAGCTAGGATGCACTCGTCAAACAATTAGTAATTGGCTTAAACAAGCAAAACCCGCGGATTATGCAGCATTTAGCCCGTTGGTGTTTAGCTTACAAAATGACTGTGAAGCGGCAAAAACGGTATTAACAGAGCACACCCAATCGGTGGTTCGGTTAATCAATAAAAGCCGAGGCAACTCGCCATTACCTGTGATTTTAATTGGTGGTTTGGCGAAAGTTAGCCAGCCGTTATTGCCACTCGCTTTACAAAACGAATTATCTCCTTGCAAAGGAGATTCACTAACTGGTGCCGCCATTTTAGCGGCAAAGCATTACCATGACATTATTGAAAAAGGACAACCCAATGAGCCCTGAGCACGTCTTTAAGCAACAACGTGAGTTACTCGAAGAGTTAAACGGTATTGTCTCTGAAGGACAAAACCCAGACACTTTGGATATCGATCTGCTCAGCTCCACTGAGATCCTCACTAAAATCAATAATGAAGATCATAAAGTAGCGGGTGCCGTGAAACGAGTGATCCCACAAATTAGTGAAGCTGTCGATCATGTAGTTGAAGCATTTCAACAAGGTGGCAGATTAATTTACATTGGTGCTGGTACTAGTGGTCGTTTAGGCATTTTAGATGCGGTTGAATGTGCGCCTACTTATAGCGTGAGCGATCAGCAAGTGCTCGGCATTATTGCTGGTGGTGACACTGCGGTTAAAAAAGCCGTAGAAGGCGCTGAAGATAGTACAACACTCGCTATTGAAGACTTAAAAAATGCCAATTTAACCAGTAAAGATGTGGTGGTTGGCATTGCCGCCAGCGGTCGTACTCCTTATGTTTGCTCGGCAATTGAATACGCTAAATCACTTGGTTGTGTCACTGTCGGTGTCACCTGTAACCCTGATTCAGCAGTGATGCGTTTACCACAAATCGGCATTTGCCCCGTGGTGGGGGCAGAAGCTGTTACTGGTTCTACACGTATGAAATCGGGCACTGCACAGAAACTGGTGTTGAATATGCTAAGTACAGCCAGCATGATCCGCACGGGTAAAGTTTATAAAAACCTGATGGTTGATGTGAATGCCAGTAACGAAAAGCTACACGCTCGTGCTATTCGTATTGTCATGCAAGCAACAGATTGCTCTCAGCAGCAAGCCGTGGATGCATTAAAGCAAGCTGAGCAAAGTGCAAAACTGGCCATTTTAATCGTATTAACCGGAAAACCAGCCCCTGAAGCAAAACAGTTATTGTCAAAAGCAGGTGGCTTTTTACGTAAGGCGGTTGAAAAATAATGCGCTTTTTAGCTGTATTACTCGTTAGTTGTTTTGCGCTTTTAGGTTGCCAAGAAACGCCTGTACAAGCAGCTCAGAAGCTGCAGCCTTTGCAGGTGGGCGCGGCCAATTTTCAAGCTTATGTACCTGCATTAACAGGGAAACGTGTTGGCTTGGTCGTTAATCAAACATCAGTGGTGAATGGTCAACACCTGGTTGATGCATTACTAGATAAAGGCGTTGTCGTTAGTAAAATATTTGCCCCAGAGCATGGCTTTCGCGGCGATCATGACGCTGGAGCTCACGTTAAAAGCACGGTAGATGCTAAAACAGGTATCGATGTTGTATCTATTTATGGCAGCAATAAAAAGCCAAGCCCTGAGATGCTCGCTGATTTAGACGTTATTATTTTTGATATTCAAGATGTCGGTGTGCGTTTTTATACCTATATAAGCTCAATGCATTACGTGATGGAAGCTGCCGCTGAAAATGGTAAACAGGTTGTGGTACTCGATAGGCCAAGCCCGAATATTGCTTATGTTGATGGGCCTATCCTTGAACCACAATTTCGCTCGTTTGTTGGCATGCACGAAATTCCTGTTTTACATGGTATGACAGTGGCTGAACTTGCTCAAATGATCAAAGGTGAAGGTTGGATAAATGACGCTGATAAGCTTGAGCTGAGTGTCGTGCCTGTTGCAAATTATGACCGTACTATGGCTTATGAGCTACCAATAAAGCCTAGTCCTAACTTACCGAATGCCCAGTCAATTGCGCTTTATCCATCATTGTGCTTCTTTGAAGCAACCCCTGTAACTATTGGCCGTGGTACTGATTTTCCGTTTCAAGTTGTTGGTTACTCGCCAGTTAAACTTGGCGAATTTAGTTTTACGCCAAGGGCGATTAAAGGTGCTTCAATGCACCCTAAATTCAAAGGGGTCGAAGTATTTGGGCAAGACTTACGAGATGCTGATATTCATGGTCTAGATTTAAGTGTATTTATTTCGGCCTACCAAACGTTGCGAGATACCAATCAGACTTTTTTTGAACGTCCTGACTTTATGGATAAGCTCGCAGGCACGGATAAATTACGTTTAGCCATTGAAGCAGGCCAAACTGAGCAACAAATTAGGCAAAGCTGGCAGGAGGATTTAGCTACCTTTAAACGACAGCGACAACCTTATTTACTTTATCAGTAATAATTACAAAACGAGGCACAGGCCTCGTTTTTAGTTTTAGCTAAACCTAACAATTCAATTAAATCTTAAAATAGATACACAACAGCTATGAAACGCCTTGGCTTTAGTTATATAAAAGGCATCAGGATACTCGTCGCTTAAAGCTACTCTTGGAAGACTGTTCTTCTACTTTCTAAAATATTTTTTATATGCAGATTCTATCCGTTAAAAAATAGAGAAGCGAGAGCGTAATCAAGGTAGGTATGTTGCTCAGTTTATTGAGTATAAAAAAGGGCCGCATATGCGACCCCCAACAGGATTTAACTGGTTTAGAACTTAAAGTTAACTGATAACTGTAAGCTGCGAGGGTTATAGTAGCTGCGTGATTCACCGTAGTTTTCATCAATTACATATGGGTTTTTGTTATAGCCCGTTTGACGATTAAACACATTGAATAAGTCAGCACGCAATTGTAATTCCATATCACCTGAGAACTTAAAGTCTTGCGTGTAGTTCAAGTCAAGTTGCCAATGGCTTGCTGTTCTGCGAGTACCAGCAGGTTCTGCATAGCGGCTCACGTGGCTAGATGTTGAGGTTGACGAGTAGCCATATCGAGTACCATCCCAGTTCTCCCATGCACTGCCAGATTGGAATACGAAATAAGCACCTAAGTTGGCTTCCCAAGGCAATGTGTAATAACCATACACTTTTAATAGATGTGGTTTATCGCCTGAGAGCTTACCGTAACGGTTATCCCATGAATAACGGCCGCGGCCATCACCATAGTACGACGAGCCAATGAAGTTGTTGGCATCGTTGGTTGTGGTGGTGTTGTCTTGGTCAAAGTTACCGTAGTAGTGGCTCCATACATAAGAGGCATTGATATAGGTATTTTCACCCATGTACTCAGCTTCGATGCTTGCTTCCCAGTACTTGGTTTCACCGCCATCAACCTCGGCGATTACATACGAAGAACCACCGATTTCATCGCGAATCGCATCTAGGTTATCAATATATAAACCTTTGTCTGCAATATGCTGTGGTACGCCGTCAGCATCAACGTCAGAGTAGTCTGTTAAGCGTGCTGTATTTGGCATATCTTCCCAAAAGTGCATACCTTTACGGTGACGTACGTGAGCACGTAATACTAAGTCTGAGCCAATATACTTGGTTGTACCCAATGTAAACTCGTTAATACGACGAGGTTTCATATCTTCTTGAAATGCTTTACCTGATGAACCACGGCGCGGAGATGCCGAAAGAATATTACCCGATTCATCTAAAAGCAGTTCGATTTCGGCGCGAGTATTACGGTCCCAAGATGCTGCCCGTGAAAGTGAGCTTGCTTCTGGGTTATAGATTGCAAAGTTGGCAAATATTGAGTCTTCACCTGAGTAGGTCCATGTTGCACCTAATCGCGGTTGCAGCATATCTTTCCAATCTGTTTGATACATTTCATATTTGTGACCAGGAGCGACTTCGTAGCCAGAGATTGTGCCAGATTTCTTTTTCAAGCCTTGGCCATACCAAGTGTCTTGGCTAACAAGTAAACCTAAGTTATAGGTCCAATCCCCATGCTCAATGGTATCGTTAATTTCAAAGTTGAGGCTTCGCGTTTCTGAGTTAATCCCCGAAACTGTTGTGCCGCCATCGGTTGCTAAGCTCATTTGCTGTACATGGGCACGGTAAATCGCATCAGCAGGGTCAAAGCCTTCAGTATCGGCATCAGGATCAACTAAGCCACCAATGTATGCAATACGTCCCCAACCATTTGATAAGCGTGTAAGTTGCTCTTCACCTTCTTCCCATTTCGCACCAAAATGAAGTGTGTGATATGTATCGCCCCAGTCAAATTCATGCTCTAGGTTTATTTCAAAAGAGTCACGATAGAAGTTTTGATTATCATAAGTTGCAAATGCACCTACACCGCCACTGCCTTTCATCACGCCATCTTCTAGATAACCATAGGTGTTGATGAGTGCTGAGGCTCCAGCGTTGTGTATCGCAATTTGTTCTTCGGTGAACCCGTCAGCGGGATCATAGTCTATTAAGCTAGGTACTGAAAAATAACCCATTTCCGTTAGATTATTGACATCAAGTTGGCCGTTTAATGAAGGAACAACACTCAGCGGGTTATCAGGTTGTGAACCCGTTTCTAAATCAAATTTACTGTACTGGAATGATAGGGTGGTTGCAGAGCCTAAAATCCATGACCCATCTAGTGTAAAGATATCTTGATCAGCTTTATCACCTGCAGAGACGCTATCTGTTTCGTAAGCACCAATTGAGCGACCTTTAAGTGTTTTATCCGAGGTTCGTTGTGAAATATTAATTAAAATATCGTCGGTCGGTGCCCAAGTTAATTTACCAAAGTATTCATCGCGGATACTTTCATAGTCTTTAACATCACCATAGGCCGTGCCTTTATTAGAGCGTGTTTCTTCAGGGCGATAATACGAGGTATAAAAATAGAGGGTATCTTCGATAAGTGGGCCGCCTAAACTTGCAGTTAGCCAGCTTTTATCCATCTCATAGCTTTCTTCACCCACTGGCGTTGCAACAAAGCTTTTTGGCTGTGCTTTGTATTCGATGTTACCGTGGAATTCATCAGTACCAGACTTAGACACGGTATTAACAGAAAAACCACCAGAGCGGTTAAAACCAACCGCTTTCGCGCCACCGCGGTCCATGGTTACATAAGCAACATCATGGGTTGAAGGTTCAGACGCCAAGTTACCGTACATAGGCAGCGATACATTTACCCCATCAAAACCATACGAATTGTCTACACCAGAGCCACCTGCTGAGGGGCCTAATGTTGTATTTGCAGAAAGCTCTACCCCTGGCACAAGTTTTAATAAATCACGGTAATCTTGGCCTACAGGTACATTATTGATACCTTCTTGACCAAGTGAGTTTGTTAGTGCTGACTTACCTTGGCGATATAATTTACTACCGGTTACGGTGATAACTTCAACATTTTCGTCTGCGCCACCTAACGTAATATTGAGGCTAGATGTTTGCTCAAGCAAAACATCAACCATCATGGTTTGTGAAACGCCGTTTTTGTCGGTGAAGGTTAGTTCATAAGTGCCAGGTTTTAACTGTGGTAAGTCGTAGCTGCCATCTTCACGTGTAGTAACGGTTCGTGCTTTAGGCATGACATTACTTTTCGCTGTAACTGTGATCCCTGCCAATGATTGTTGTGCCGCTGGTGTTGATACTTTACCTTTGATTCCGCCTGTTAGATTAGCTAAGGCTGGTGCGCTTGTTAATGCTGCGGCCATAATAACGCCTGTTAAGGCTGTTTTTTTTGTGCGAAGTGCATGGTTAGTCGCTTTTGCTATGTAGCTTAGCGCGAGAGAGGATGCATGTTGTTTCATTGTTTCCCGTCCTTATATTTATATGCTTTGGTGGACTACTTACCCAGTTGAGACATGAACTTTAAAATTATGTTGCCCACATATTAAACAGGTGTTATTAGTGTTGGTCAAGAATATTTTTTCATTTAAATATTGTTTGTTGGGAATAAAATATACAAGTGGTATTGGGTAAAAAATAGGCAGTTTGTAGACTGTGCAAAGGCACCATGCTGTTTGTGCATTCTGTAATTCATTCTCACAGGTAAGTTTGGGATTTGAAGTTATAAGGGGTGGGGAGAGTATTTAAAACAAAAATTATTAAAAAGCAGCCTAAGCTGCTTTGTTATTCAAATAAGCGTAAAAAACTAAATTAGTTATTCTTAAATTCGCCAACAACTTCGTTAGAATGTTCCAGCAATTTACGACCTTGGCGACTCGATTGTGTAAGGGCGATAAAAAGAATATCAATTACAAAGTCCTGAGCTGTTCGCGCTAAAATAGATGATAGGCGAACAGATTCTCCTTCAGCGACAGAGTAGAGTTTTACATCTGCTGAGTCGGCAACTAGGCTGCTACCAAACTTAGTTACTGAGATCACTGAGCTTGCATTTTTCTTGGCCTGTTTAACTACTTCGGCAATTTCGCGGGTCATACCTGACTCACTAATAGCAATAACTAAGTCGCCCTTAGAAAAGGTGGCCACATAAGCAAGTTGTGCATGTCCATCTGGCTCAGCGATTGCTGGCATACCGAGCTTTTGTAATTTATATGAAAAGTCTTTTGCAACCAGTGCTGAACCACCCACGCCGCAAATAAGAATGCGTTTTGCTGATTTTAATAGCTCGACAGCTTTTTCAATTGCAGCAGCTTCGTTAAGGTTTTTTGTTTCAGTTAAAACAGCAAGCTTACTGCTCAGTAATTTTTCAGCGATTTGCTCAAGCGAATCATTTAAAGTAATTTTGCCATGGAGTTTGGGTTCGCTACTTTCATCATTAAGGGCATCAATCACTGCAAGTTTAAAAGCAGGAAAACCTTTATAACCTAATTTTTGTGAAAACTTCACCACGCTTGATTGACTCACACCAACCACTTTAGCTAATTCAACCGATGACAAATTACGAATAGCGTTAGCCGAATTTAATGTGAAATCAGCCAGCTTAGCTTCGCTGCTCGATAAAGATTGGCGTAAGGCTTTAATTTTTACAAAAGTAGACATAGGGCTCACTTTGTTTATTTAACTTAGTCTTGCTTATTGCATGCTTCAAATATGAATACGGCACAATGGCTGTTTAACATGACGACTTATTTTTGTTTTAGCTGACTTAAGTTTGGAATATTTTTCTTAATTTAGATGGAATAATATAGTTTTATTCCATAATAGATACAACACTAATTATTGAGTGTACTCAATATTTACCATGAGAAAGATAAAATATGCTTTTTATTCCAGTTATGTAAAATAAAATATTTTACATGTTACATGGGTGTTGCTACTGTATTGCTGAGAATCGTCAACGCTTAAATCATCAGGTATGAATCGGTTATGAGTTTTATCCCTTTGAAAACATTACTTAAACAGCTGTGTTATCTTTGTAGTGCGGCATTATTAGTTAGCTGTGCTAGTAATCAATATACCTATACGCAATCAGCCAACTACAGTCATCGGGTAAAGTTTTTAGTGATGCATTACACCGCCATTGATTACGAAAAATCGATGCGTGCGTTAGTCGATGAAGGAGGCCTAAGCTCTCATTATTTATTACCTGAGTCGGGCGATTCAAGTTACCCAAAAGACGATTTAGAAATTATTCAGCTCGTTGATGAAAAAGACAGAGCATGGCACGCAGGGCGTAGTTTTTGGCAAGGCAGAGAAGACTTAAACGATCACTCAATTGGTATTGAAATCGTTAACGTACCTACCTGTCACACACCTGAGCAAAGTAAACCAGCAATGCAAAATGATGCAAGTAAACTGTGTATCTACCCTGATTACGATGCCAAGCAAATTGAGTTACTTATCAAATTAAGTAAAGATATTCTTGCTCGAAACCCTGATATTGGCCCAACTCAAGTGATTGGTCATTCTGATATTGCCCCAAGCCGTAAGAACGACCCAGGTCCGCGCTTTCCTTGGTATCAACTTTATAAAGCGGGTGTCGGTGCGTGGTACGACAGCGACACCGTTGATAAATATTGGCAGTTATTTAGTGCATCAAAACCTTCAACAGAGCTTGTGCAAAAAGCGCTGCGCAGCTACGGCTATGAGGTGATTGCAACAGGGCAGCTAGATTTTCAAACCCTAGATGCTTTGAGTGCCTTTCAAATGCACTTTTTACCTTGGCATGTAAGTGGTAATAATGATGCTAGAACTGCATCCGTCCTTTTTGCATTATTAGAAAAGTACTTCCCTAAAAAACTTGAGCGGTTATTTGCAGAGTATCAGCAGCAACAGCAAACGGTTGAGCCAGAGCCAAAAACACTGGCTAATGCACAAGTGATAGCACGTATTCCTGCACTTGATCCGAGTAGTCGCGCGTTAGTAAACGACCGAGGCACATTTACAGCTTATAAAGGTCGTGGTGAAATAATTATTGAAAATCACGATGCGATTAGCGCAGACATTTATATTAATGGTGAAAAAATTAATATTGCCTCGCCACTTACCGCAGAGCAAACCTACCAATACAGCTTGTATAAACGTACTCATGATGGCATTAATACGTTTAAAGTTGAAAATATCCAGCCTGCGGATGCAAGCTTAACCTTACGTTTCCCTTTTCCTAAACTTGTTAAGAGTAGCAGTCAACATAGCTTTAGCGCCGTTGATGAATTAATTAATCAAGAGATTAAAGAGGGCTTTCCAGGGGCTGTGCTTGCAATTGTTAAAGATGGCAAACTGATTAAATTAAGCCATTATGGCGCAGCTAAAAAGTACCATTCTGATGGCAGTGAGCTTAAAACCCCACAAGCCATGCAAAACGATACTTTGTTTGATATTGCCTCGAACTCAAAAATGTTTGCCACTAACTTTGCGCTGATGAAACTTGCCAGCGAAGGTAAACTCAACGTAGAAAAACCGCTGTTTTATTACCTACCAGAATTTAGGGGCAGCGGTCGCGAGCAGCGCTTAGTGAAAGACTTGCTTACCCACAGCGCAGGTTACCCTGCGGTGGTTGATTTTCACCGTAAAGACAATAAATTTGGTGAGCGCTTTTTTTCACAAAATAGCCTGCGTACCAAAAACCTACTATTAACTGGTGTTCCCTTTGTTGCGGGTCGTAACGTAAAGCACTTATATTCTGATATCGATTATATGTTGCTAGGTGTGCTGGTTGAGCGTATCAGCGGTATGCCCCTAGATGCTTATGTTGAAAGTCAAATTTATCAGCCACTTGGTTTAACGCACACGGTTTATAACCCATTACAAAAAGGCTTTTTAGCCTCGCAAATTGCCGCCACTGAAATAAATGGTAACACTCGCGGTGGGCGTATTGAATTTGAAAATATTCGTACCGATGTACTGCAAGGTGAAGTACATGATGAAAAAGCGTTTTATGCCTTAGGTGGCGTAGCAGGACATGCGGGGCTTTTTAGTACCGCAGGAGATTTATCTGTATTAATGCAAGTTTTGCTAAACGGCGGTGGCTACGATAATAAACAATTATTTACCCCACAAGTGCTTGCGCAGTTCACTCAGCCGCAAGCGAGTGATGAAACGTATGGCTTAGGATGGCGAAGAGCAGGACACCAAGCGCGTAAATGGCATTTTGGCCCTTATGCCAGCCCCCGCGCTTTTGGTCATACAGGTTGGACTGGTACAGTAACTGTGATTGATCCCGAATATGACCTAGCAATTGTACTTTTAACCAATGCACGGCATACACCCATTGAAGGCTCACCAGAAAATTACGAATTTGTCGGAAAGCGCTTCGAAACAGGCAAGTATGGCTCTATTATCTCACTGATTTATGAGAGTATATTAAATCACTAGTCGATTTAAGTTGAGTTTAGCGGTAAAGCCATTAAGCTTAGCGGGTTTTAGCATAATAAAAATAAAATATTGATCTTAATTTAAAAGGGTTTTTATGTCTTGGTATTCAATTTTACCACCCTTGATTGCTATCTTAATTGTGTTTTGGCGCAAAGAAGTGATCATGGCGTTATTGGTCGCGGTTGCGTCGTCTGAGTTTTTACTTGCTCTGAATGGTGAAGGTAATACCTTGTTTTTCACCTTTATCAATACCATTGAGCGGGTTATTGAAGTTGCCAGTTCCCCAGGTAATAGCCGTATTCTTATTTTTAGTATTTTAATTGGTGCTTTACTTGCCTACATTCGTGAATCGGGTGGTGTGGCTGCAACGGTTAATTTATTAATGAATAAGGGCGTGGCAAAAAGTAAGCGCCAAGTGGGTTACTTAACCATGTTCTCGGGGATTGCGGTATTTATTGAATCGAACTTAAGTGTTTTAACTTCGGGTATTTTGTCTCGTGGCTTATTCGATAAATTTAAAATGAGCAGAGCGCGTCTTGCTTACATTATTGATAGTACCAGCGCACCTGTGTGTATCTTAATTTTACTCAATGGCTGGGGCGCATATGTGCTTGGTCTGCTGAGTAATTACGAAATGGAAGAGTCTGCGGTATCTGTGCTGTGGGGCAGCATTGGTTATAACTTCTACGCTATTATCGCGTTACTTATCGTGTTTTATACGATTACTTTCGACAAAGTACATGGCCCTTTAAAGCAAGCGGAAGAGAATTTTGAGCAGCAAGAAACTGAGCTTGCAGAAGAAGTAAAAGGCTCTAAAGCCCGTTACATGCTTATTCCACTTATTACCTTAATTGGTAGCATGGTTGGCTTTATGTTCTGGACTGGCGATGGCGATATTGCCAGTGGTAGTGGTTCTAAATCAGTGTTGTATGCCACTATTTTAGCTTGTGTTGTGGCGTACTTTTTAATGATTAGTTCTCGTGAATTTACTCACCATAAGCTTGTTGATATTGGCTTTAAAGGCATGGGTGAGTTACTGCCATTAGTGTCGATTGTATTGCTATCGCTCACCTTAGGTGCAAGCTTGAAAGACTTAGGTACAGGTGTATTTGTGGCTGGCCTAGTAGGTGATTTTTTACCTATTTACTTGGTTGTGCCAGTGTTATTCTTAACAGGTGCGGTAATTTCATTTACCACAGGTACTTCATGGGGCACATTCGCGATTCTGATTCCAATCGGTGTACCGCTCATTCAAGCTTTGGGTTTACCACCTTCATTAGTGATTGCGGCTATTTTAGGTGGCGGTGTGTTTGGCGATCACTGCTCGCCAATTTCAGATACCAGCGCGGTATCGGCCATTGCATCAGGGTGTGATTTATTAACTCACGTGAAAACCCAAATGCCGTATGCTTTATTCGGCGGTGCGTTAACCTTCATCGCTTATCTAGTAACGAGTATTATTGTTTTATAATTAATAGCTTGAAGTTAATCGCTGTAAGCTATACGTAAAAACCACAGACTTTCTCTGTGGTTTTTTATTGCTTGTATATTGCAAAAAACATCGCGAAATAAATTTCACGCCTACAATACTCGATAACCCGCAGGTTCAAATCTTACAGTTATATCTTAGGTACAACCTTATAAACACCCACACCATCAACGCCAAGATATAAATCACCATTAGGGTGGGTGGCAAGGCTGCGTACACGACCTACACCTTCAAATACCTTGCTGTGGCCTGTTACTTTGTCGCCATCAAGCTTTACCAAAACGAGGTGGCCAAATTTCATCGAACCCACGGCAATGTGACCTTGCCACTGTGGGTATTTATCGCTGGTGATAAATTCCATTCCAGAAGGGGCAATTGAAGGCACCCAATACCAATCAGGCTGCTCCATTCCTGCGCGGCTGGTTTCGTCGGTAATTGTTGTGCCAATGTAGTTGATCCCATAGGTGATCTCAGGCCAACCATAGTTTGCACCCGCTTTAACTATGTTAATTTCATCGCCGCCACGAGGGCCATGTTCATGGCTCCATATAACCCCCGTTTCAGGATGCATAGCCATACCTTGAGGGTTACGGTGTCCATATGAATAAATGCTTTTATGAGTCGTTTTATGGTTATAAAACGGGTTTGATTTAGGGATAGAGCCATCGCTATTGATACGGTGAATTTTACCCGCATCATAGTCTAGGCTTTGTGGGTGAACGTCTCTTTTGCCGCGGTCGCCAATAGAGAAGTACAGGTAACCGTCTTTGTCGAATTCAATACGCGAACCATAGTGTTTCGTTGTTTTAATATTTGGCTCGCCATCAAACAGCAGTTGCTGGTCAACAAGTGCCATATCTTTAAAGCGGGCGCGCATAATCGAGGTATTGTAACCCTCACCATCGCCTTCATAACCCGAGTACGAGAAGTAAATCCAACCATTGTCGGCAAAGTTCGGATCAAGCTCTATATCTAATAAGCCCCCTTGGCCTTCATCATGCACTTTAGGAGTTCCTTTAACTGTTTGCTCAACGAGTTTGCCATCACGAATTAATCTAAGCTCGCCACGCCTATCAGTGACAAGTAAGTCACGCTCGTTAAGCCAAGCCATACCCCAAGGAATTTGAATTCCTTCGCTTACTAATTCTAGTTTGTAGTTATTCGCGCTGGCATCCAGAGGAATCTTTTGCTCCGGCTGAGCACACGCTTGCAAGCTCGATAAGCTAATCGAGGCAATGATTAAACTGTTAAACAAAGACCTTTTCATAGTAACTCCATATTTTAAAACACGATGTTATTAGCCTAGCTGGTTCAGCATTAAAGTGTTATTAACATTAGAGCAATGTGCGATTATTGGTAGGAAAAGCGGGATAAAAATAAGCTGTAACTTTAGGCGTGAAATTTATTTCGCGTGAAAATGCCTATTCAATAAATAGCGTGTGCTTCTGCCTGCACCAGCTTTCACTAAACAATGCTTTTCGACTAAAGCAACTAAATGCCTTGTGGCTGTTGGTTTACTAACCTTTGCAACTTTATGGTACTGGGAGGTAGAAATACCATCTTCAAAATCACCATCAAGCATACGGTTCAGGACTTTTATTTGCTCTTTGGCTAATTTGCTTATATCAATTGAGCGCCAGTAATTAGCTTTAAAAATTGTTCTATCAATTTCCTGCTGTACGCCCTCAAAGGTTGAATTTAAGGTATTAAAAAACCACACCAACCAAGTTGTTATATCCAAACTTCCTTTTTGGGTTTGTTCAAGCGTTTCGTAGTAGCTTTTTCTATTTGCCAAAATACCGACAGACATTGCATAAAACCTGACTGATTGTTGCTCTGCTTGGGCTAAAGCTAAGTCAGTAAGTAAACGCGTTACTCGACCATTACCGTCGTCAAGTGGATGTAGGGTAACAAACCATAAATGAGTGATAGCAGCTCTTATTAGTGGATCTAAAGAGACATCTAGCTTGGATTCATTGAACCAACTAATAAACTGCGTTAGTTCTTTATCTAAAATAGCGCGACTTGGCGCTTCGAAGTGAACCGTTGGTTTGTCTATTCGCCCAGATACAACTTGCATGGGAGTGTTACCTCTTAATTGCCCGCCGATAATGTTAGTTAATAATGAATTATCTTTGGGGAACAAGCGTTTATGCCAGTGCAAAATTCTTTCTAGTGATAGGGGGGAGTCGAGGTTGCTCACCGCATCAAGCATAATTTCTGCTAAACCATCTGTTTGCTCAGTGGTAGGAAAAGGCTGTTCTTCTGATATCCCTAGTTTGTTCGCTAAGGATGAGCGTACTGAAAAGGCGTTTAGGTTTTCACCTTCAATAGCACTTGAGTGGATAATGTTCGCCAATAGGGTATCAAGGAGGTTTTCTGTTTGGTCTTGAACTTGGCTTGTCACTTTCCCAAGTAAAATACCTTGGTTAAACCGTGTGTTTCTAACGAGAGGTTCAATGAGGTTTTCATTCCAAGCAAAGTTAGGCCAGTTAGCTTGTTGCCATATCCACATACCATCACCTGATTTGAATTACGCTTAATATCAAATCATATTGTGAGTTGTTTTTTGAGTTTAATCAAATCAAAAATTGATTTGATTATGGCTTCTTCTCAATGTTGAATATCAAACACCCATGCCAAATTAATAATGCAGATTTTTTTATCGCGTACTTCGTACTAGTAGTAGCTTCAGAAACCATCGCGTGAAATAAATTTCACGCCTACGCGGGGTAAACCCGTTGCTACCTATAAGCTCGCAACTTTACTCTTTTAACTCGCTAACTTTGTTTTAAATCGGATAGCTTTTTCAAGCTTCACACTTTTTCGCTTCATAGGTTAGCTGTTTAAGCGCGATGATTTGGCCTTGCTTGTTTTGGTCTAGGGCGAGTAAGTCACCTTGGTGAATATGGGTGTCTAGGGTGCCGTGTTTTTGTAGCTCTTCAAGGAGTGATTGTTTAATTTGTACTATGACATTTTGCTCACAGTCTGCGATGTACCAGTCGTTATCAACACTGACTAGACGGCCGGTGAAGCGGGTACGGGTTTGGTGATTAGCTAATGCTTGTTGGTAGTTCGCATCTAGGTTTTGTTTTTGCTGTTTAAGATTACTCACATAGCTGCCATTGACGTCTAGTTCGTGTACCTCAAGCCATTGATAATCTGATAAATCTACAGCATAAACATCGGTTAACTCGCGGTTGTTGTATTGCAGCATGACAAAACCAAGAATCGCTAAAGCAGCAAATACTCCGGTCATTTGCAGGCCTAAAAAGCGCTGTGCTCTTGGCGTTGCCGACTGTGGCTTTTGCATGTGTGAAAGCTCGTCGCTGCTTAAGCTGTGCTCTGCCTTACGTTTTTGAAAATGTGCTTTTAAATCAGCATCGAATTGCTCGTCGTTACGCTTCATAATGGCTTCCTAGTTGTTGTTTCAGGTTTTGACGGGCATATCGCAGCCGAGTTTTAATAGTCTCTGGGTTACTTTGTGTGATAGCAACAATATCTTCGAGACTAAAGCCTTCTTGCTGTAAGGTCAGCGCTTCTCGTTGTACAAAGCTAAGTGCCATAAGTGCTTTATCAAAGGCTTCGTAGTCGTAGTGATAACTTGCATCCTGCGCTTCAGCAAATAGTTGATTGTCTTCTAATTCAACGAACTTTTGCTGCTTACGAAATTCATCAATTAACAAATTACGTGCTAACCGAAATAGCCATGCTTTTGGGTTGTTTTGAGCAGTGTAAAAGTCACGTTTATCAATGACTTTCAACCAGGTTTGCTGGCATATATCAAGGGCAAGATCTTTATCACTTTGTGTGACTAGGTAGTGATAAAGATCGTTCCCGTATTGAGCAACGAGTTGGTTAAGGTAACGGTTGTCGCCCGTTTTGGCGTACTGAGCCAAACAATCTGTGTTTGGTTTGTCAAATAACCATGTCTTGATGCTCATTAGTATAGGCAGTTATCCATCTATTTTAAAATCAAGTTGAACGCTTTGGTTTGTTTGTAATTGTGCCACACCTTCAACAACTTTAGGGCGATATTTCCAACGTTTAATCGCGCGAATTGCTTCGCGGTCAAATACCCGTTTTGGCTCAGCATCAATAATAACAGGGTCAATCACTTCGCCCGTTGGTGAAATGCTAAAGCTAATTTGCACCCAGCCTTCAATACCATCGCGGGCTGCGACCGGCGGATATTTAGGGTTTATACGCACGATAGGCGTTGCATCTCCCGTTGGTTGATTAATGGTTTTACTAAGTGTGTCGCCAATGCCATCAAAGGTCATTGTTGGTGTTGCATCGGCAATGACCATTGTATCTGGGGTTTCAGCCGCAGGGCGTGGTGGCGCTTTTGGCGGCATTTTAGCAACTGGCGGTGGCGGCAGTGTTTGTTTTACTTGTACTTTTGAGTCTTCAGGTACTTCATAAATTTCAACCGTGATATCTGGACCTAGCTCTACATCGGCTCTTTGCTCAGCAGAAATTAAGTACTGCATGAAGGCAAATGCTGCAAAGGTCATTACACCGCCGCCAATAATTGCTGCGCTTGTCTTTAAAGCGGTATTGCTGTTATTCAAGCTTGCTGAGTTTAGTGGTAAAGTATGCATAGCCGTTCCTCTTTGGATAATTGCTTTCATAGCTAAAACGGCTGGCAAATAAAAAAGGGGTGAAAATTTTTTCACTTTTTATTTCTTCACTAATTTTAGTGTGACTTTTTAGGTTGTTATGAAACTTATTCAAATAGATAAAGCCCGTTACCGTAAACATTTAAACCACGTGATTATTGCCTGCATCATAGCTTTAGCCGTTGGCAGTTTAGCCATTTCACAAGCGCTAATTGCGTTCTTCCCTGACCCAAGCGGTAGCCATTTTCATTGGAACTTGTTAGGTGTTGTTGTGTGTAGTGTGCTGGTGGGCTTTGTGCTTAATAAGTACCGCAACCATGATTATATGACTGAAATTGTTTATGTGTGGGAGCTTAAAAAAGCCCTTAATAAAATCACCCGCAAAATGCCAAAGTTAAAAGCAGCAGGGCGTGAGGGCAATGCCGATGCTTTGTTAGCCATTCATTACAGCTATGCGGGGTCGCGTTTGTTATGGCAGCTTGATGACAACACCATTACCATGGATGAGTTAGCAATTAAGCAGGCTGAGCTTGATAGTGTGGCAGATAAATACAATCTCTCGCTTGATGCAGAATGTTATGATGAGTCAATCTTAAAGCAATTTTAAGGGTGCGTAATGAAAAAGGTGTTGATTGTTTGTTTAGGTAATATTTGCCGCTCACCTACTGCTGAGGCGGTTCTTCGTAGCCGTGCAAAGGCGCTGGGTGTCAATGTTAAAGTTGACTCTGCTGGCACCATTGGTTATCACCAAGGCAACCCTCCAGATTCACGCTCAAAAGCAGCAGCCGAAAAACGTGGCTATAGTTTTAAAGGCATATATTCACGACCTGTCACTCAAGCTGATTTTCATGAATTTGATTTAATTCTTGCGGCTGATAAGCAAAACCTTGCTGATTTACAAGCCCAGTGCCCTGAGCACCTGCAATATAAGCTGTCGTTGTTTTTAAGTCATGGTGGTGCAGGGGAGAGCGAGATCCCAGATCCCTATTACGGTGGCGATCAAGGTTTTGAAAAGGTACTCGATTTAATTGAAGACGCAGCAGATAACCTGCTTAAAAAACTATGATAGGGTCGCAGTGCGACCCTGTTGTTTATTTGTTGATTTTAAAGTCTAATTGCACCTTAGAAATCGCTGCAACGGCTTGGCCGTTTTCAAATTTAGGGGCATAACGCCATTGTTCTACAGCCCTTTTGGCTTCTGTCTCAAAAGCGCCTCCGCCTTTAGATTCAATAACCGTTATTTTATCAACAAAGCCTGATGGGGTTACTTCAAATTCCATGACAACACTGCCGCTTTGGCCTCGCTGCGCTTTTATCAATGGGTATTTAGGATTGACACGATACAGGGGTTCTTGTTCTTGGCTGTCTTTCCATGGCACCATTTTGGCAATGGCAACACAATGCTTAGTGGCTTCTTCTCGTTTGCCCACTTTTTCGTAAAGATGTACAAGTTTAGAGTGAGCATCCAGCTCTGCTTTATGATCAAAACTCAGTGCTTCATCAAAAACAGTGACGACATGAGTCAAACGCTCTATCGCTTGCTCGTAGTTCTTTTTATGCTCTGCAAACGCGGCAACTAAAAAGTCAGCTTCAATACGCTCAACAGAGTTTTCAGGGATATTTTTTCTATAATATTCGTCGGCTTCCTCTAGGTAAGCTTTTGCTGTGAAGTAACGACCACCACTTGGTTTGTAAGCGAGGATACGCGCTGCTTTGAGTTTGCTATCAGCAACTAGTTTGTGATCTTTTTTTATTGTGGCGATTTCAATCGCGTCTTCAAGGTAGTCAAAAGCAAGTCTTGGCGATTTGGTTGAATGAGCTAAACCAAATAATGAGTCGTAAACCTCGTTGCTCAGCTTCCCATGATTTTTT
Source organism: Pseudoalteromonas sp. L1 (assembly GCF_021728095.1). NCBI lineage: Bacteria > Pseudomonadati > Pseudomonadota > Gammaproteobacteria > Alteromonadales > Pseudoalteromonadaceae > Pseudoalteromonas > Pseudoalteromonas sp. L1. The sequence continues at coordinate 140,640 of NZ_JAKKCT010000001.1, forward strand.
GCTAAAATATCGTAAGCATATTTGAATAGCTCAAAGCGCTCCTGTTGCTTGTTTTCAGGTAGGGTATTGGCATAGTTGATTGCTAAATTCGCTGTATTCTCAGCATTTTCACCATATACCTTTTGACCAAGCGTATAGGCTTTTTTAGCAAGCTCAGTGGCGTCTTCATGTTTCTCTATAGCGGCTAAGTAAGCACGATAAGTGTTATTAAATTCTGAGTTTATATCTTGGCTTGCCAAAGAGGGTTGGCTTAATAGCAAGGTAGCACATAATGCGAGAGACATTTTTTTCATAATAATCCTTATTATTATTTTCCTGTGTAGGTGCGTGAATAAGATGATTGAAGTTGAGTAAATGAGAATGAATCTTATCCTCGATGATGGTAGCAAACAGCGTGAGTGTTGTCACTTGTTTAGAAACTTTCAAACTAAAAGTTGCATGCCTGTATTTCAATTTTAGCCTCAATACACAGTGCAAAGCTCGTATCTTTAAGTGCTTTGAGTGTATAATACTTGAATTGCTGGTAACTGCCTCAATATTAGTTATCACTCGTCGTATGTTGCATTCTTACAACCTTCAAGCTGTTGTAATCACATTTGCAGTATCGCATTTATTTTTTAATTTGGATTTGTCGTGGCGCAAGTAAGAGCAAGAGTCCAGCTAAATGTTGGCAAAAACAGTGATATTCCTGCAGAAATCGTATCTTTTAGTGGCTTAAATGATGGCCAAGAGCATGTTGCTTTAGTGTTTAATCAAGCCGACACCGAGCAAGACGTACCCTTAATTCGTATGCATTCAGAGTGTTTGACTGGCGATGTATTTCATTCATCACGTTGTGATTGTGGTGAGCAGTTAAATGAGTGCATTGAAATGATGCACGAGCAAGGTGGTATTTTACTGTATTTACGCCAAGAAGGCCGTGGCATTGGTTTATACAACAAGATTGATGCTTACGTATTGCAGTCGCAAGGTATGAATACGTACGAAGCGAATAACCACTTGGGTTTTGCTGATGATTTGCGTGACTTTTCAGACGCCGTATTAATGCTCGAAGCACTTAATCAAAAGCATGTTAAGTTAATGACAAATAACCCGAATAAACTTAAAGCACTGCGTGACGCTGGCATTGAGGTTGATTCAGTGGTTGGTACGCATGCGCACATTAAAGCGGGTGTAGTGGGTAACCGTGCTTACCTTGAAACGAAAATCAAACATGGCTCGCACATGCTTGATATTAAGAAAATTAAAAAGCCTGAATAAATTTCACAACAGGTGACTATAAACCCGTGGCGCACCCAGTTATACTCGGTGCGTTTTGCCGTTATTGAATGAGAAACTATGTCGATCGAAGTTCGTGTTTTTAAAGCTGATGCAGGCGTAAAATGGTTTAAAGCAGGGTGGGAAATCTTCAAGCTGCAACCCGTTACGTTTATTTTAATGCACCTGTTAATAGGTGTTATTGGCTTTTTATCGTTAGTGCTACCACTGTTACAAGTCGTCGGTGCATTTGTTGCGCCATTTTTAATGGCTGGATTTTATCAAGCAGTATTGACAAAACAGCAAGGTGGTACGGTTAGCCAAGTTGATATTTTTAAACCCTTTAGTAATAAAGGTAATCGTATTGGTTTAGTGCGTGTTGCTGTGTACCAGATGGCGGCGGGTATTTTATTAGCCCTGTTATCAAATTTCATTTTTGCCGATGCTTATGCGGTTATTTCAAGCCAAACGTTCGACCCACAAAATCAAACACATATTGCTGATTTACTGGCCACGATTTCCATGGGGCAAGTGGCGGTATTTCTATTAGCAATCTGTGTGTATATGACTGCGTTTGCTTATGCTATTCCATTGGTTTATTTTCAAAAACAAAGCAATATGTTGCAGGTTCTAAAAACCTCATTCATGGTGTTTTACCATAATATGGCGCCACTGAGTGTTTATGGCCTAATTTGCGCCGTTTTAATGGTGATCTGTATTCCTTTATCGTTTATTCCTCTATTGGTTTTAATGCCAATTTGTTACATTAGCTTCTTCGTGTCTTTTCAGGCTATTTTTATGCCGGTTGTACCAAAAGGTGATGACCAACCAAAAGCACCACAGGCGCAGTCACAATCAGGGCGCTTTGACGCGTAATGGATGATAAAGAACAAAAATTAAAGAATTACGTACTTTGGTTACTGTCTCGACAAGATTATTCGCGTCGAGACCTAACGCGAAAGTTACAGCAAAAAGAGGCAACGCCCGAGTTTACAGAGCGTTTGTTAGATTGGTGTGAATCACACAACTTTATTAACGAACAGCGCTACTGCGAAGGGTTTGTACGCCGCCATTTAGCTAAGTATCATGGTGCGAAACGCATTCAGAGCGAAGCAATGGCAAAAGGGATAGACCGAGCACTATTAGATAAGACGCTCGAGGAGTTCGAAATCGATTGGTTTGAACTCGCACAGGACGCATATTTAAAGAAGTTTTCAAATTCAGGTAAAGAACTCGACCAGAAAGAAAGAGCGAAACGTGTACGCTACTTGATGTATCGAGGCTTTAATTACGAACAAATTGATTTTGCAATGCAAGCACAGCAATAAACGGGTGAGATTTTCACATGCAGCATATGACTACCGCACAGATCAGGCAACAGTTCTTAGACTTTTTTGCCTCTAAACAACACCAAATTGTTCCTTCAAGCTCGCTGATCCCGGGTAACGATGCCACGTTATTATTCAATAACGCCGGTATGGTGCAATTTAAAGATGTATTTTTAGGTGCGGAAAGCCGCCCTTATTCGCGTGCAACCAGCTCACAACGTTGTGTGCGTGCAGGTGGTAAACATAACGACCTTGAAAACGTAGGTTACACAGCACGTCACCATACATTCTTCGAAATGTTAGGTAACTTTAGCTTTGGCGATTACTTCAAGCAAGACGCAATCAAGTTTGCGTGGCAGTTTTTAACTGAAGTAGTAAAACTACCGCAAGAAAAGCTACTCGTTACCATTTATCACGATGATGAAGAAGCGTTTAACATCTGGCATAAAGAAGTAGGCCTAAGTGAAGATCGCATTATTCGCATTGCAACCAGCGATAACTTCTGGTCAATGGGTGATACAGGTCCGTGTGGTCCATGTTCTGAAATCTTTTACGATCACGGTGAAGAAATTTGGGGTGGCCCTCCAGGTTCACCTGAAGAAGACGGTGACCGTTTCATCGAGATCTGGAACCTAGTATTTATGCAGTATAACCGCCATGCCGACGGTACAATGGAGCCGCTTCCTAAGCAATCTGTTGATACCGGTATGGGTCTTGAGCGTATCTCTGCAATTTTACAAGGCGTTCACTCAAACTACGAAATCGATTTATTCCAAGCGCTTATTGCTGCGGCAGCAAAAGTAACCAACGCACAAGATTTAGATGATAAATCGTTACGCGTTGTGGCTGACCACATTCGTTCGTGTGCGTTCTTAGTATCTGACGGTGTTATGCCATCAAACGAAGGCCGTGGTTATGTACTACGTCGTATTATTCGTCGTGCAGTTCGTCATGGTAACAAGCTAGGCGCGAAAGGTGCATTCTTCTACAAGCTAGTTGCTGCGCTCATTGAGCAAATGGGTCAAGCGTACCCAGAGCTTGCTAAGCAACAAGAAATTATCGAAAAAGTATTGCGTATCGAAGAAGAGCAGTTTGGTAAAACACTTGAGCGCGGTCTGGCTATTTTAGAAGAAAGCCTAGCTGACATCGAAGGCGATGTGATCCCAGGTGACTTAGTGTTCAAACTTTACGACACTTACGGTTTCCCAGCTGACTTAACGGCAGACGTGGCGCGTGAGCGTTTCATGACGATTGATGAGCACGGCTTCCAAGAGTGTATGGCTGTTCAGCGCAAGCAAGCACAGCAAGCAGGTAAGTTTGGTGCAGATTACAACCAACAACTTAAGTCTGAAAAACACACGGACTTTAAAGGTTACGATGCAGAGCATTACACAGGTACTGTGGTCGAACTTTTCTCTGAAGGTCAATCGGTTTCTGTACTTGAAGATGGTCAAGAAGGTATCGCAATCTTAGACCGCACACCGTTTTATGCTGAATCAGGTGGTCAAGTTGGTGACACGGGTGTGTTAAAAGTTGCTGGTGGTGAGTTTGTAGTGACTAACACCACGAAACTTGGTAATGCATTTGCACACCATGGTCGTGTTCAAGGTCGCATTGGTACAAACGACAAAGCAGAGGCAACGATTGATGCAGCACGTCGTGATAGCATCAAGAAGAACCACACTGCAACGCATATCTTGCATGAAACATTACGCCAAATTTTAGGTGAGCACGTAAGTCAAAAAGGCTCACTTGTTGACCCTGAACGTTTACGTTTTGACTTCTCACACTTTGAAGCGGTAACAAAAGACGAATTACGTCAAATCGAGCGTGCGGTAAACGATGAAATCCGTCGTAACTTTGCGCTTGAAACTGAGCTAATGGCTATCGAAGATGCAAAAGCAAAAGGTGCGATGGCATTATTCGGTGAAAAATACGACGACGAAGTTCGCGTAGTAACCATTGGTGATTACTCAATCGAGCTATGTGGTGGTACTCACGTTAAGCGTGCAGGTGACATCGGTTTATTTAAAATCGTATCAGAAAGCGGTATTGCTGCTGGTATCCGCCGTATTGAAGCGGTAACGGGTGCTGAAGCAGTTGCTTATGTAAGTGAGCAAGAGCAACAGTTAAATGATGTTGCAGCGCTAGTTAAAGGTGATAGCAGCACAGTACTTGAAAAAGTAACTGCATTACTTGAGAAATCAAAAGGCCTTGAGAAGCAAATTGCACAGCTTAATGATAAGCTTGCAAGTGCAGCAGGTGCATCGTTACTTGACTCTGTTGTTGAAGTGAATGGTATTAAGCTACTGGTTGCTGATGTTGCAGGTACTGAGTCTAAAGCACTACGTGGCATGGTTGATGACCTGAAAACGAAGATTGGTTCAGGTGTTATTGCCCTTGGCGTAGCCAATGGCGACAAAGTAAGCCTGATTGCAGGTGTAACTAAAGACCTAACAGGTAAAGTGAAGGCCGGTGAACTTGTAAATCATATGGCTGCACAAGTAGGCGGTAAGGGCGGTGGTCGTCCTGATATGGCACAAGCAGGTGGTACTCAGCCAGAGAATCTTGCTACTGCCTTAGAAAGTGTAACTGGTTGGTTATCTGAGCGTTCTTAACTACTAGTGGCACTTATCGTCCAAAAATTCGGTGGCACCTCAGTTGGCTCAATAGAGCGAATTGAGGCCGTCGCCGACCTTGTTGTAAAAACCAAGCAACAAGGCCATCAAGTTGTGGTGGTGCTCTCGGCTATGTCGGGAGAAACTAACCGTCTAATTGAACTCGCTAAACAAATCGATTCTCGTCCCAGTGCTCGTGAGCTTGATGTATTGCTAACCACCGGTGAGCAAGTGTCAGTCTCTTTGCTCGCAATGGCGATTATTAAACGGGGCCATTCTGCGGTAAGCTTACTTGCCGATCAGGTCAACATTCGCACCGACAATATGTTTGGCAAAGCGCGTATTGAAGAGATTGCAGCGACTCGCCTTAAGCATGAACTTGAACATAACCGGATTGCCATTATTGCGGGCTTTCAGGGCCGTGATATTGAAGGTAATGTCACAACCCTTGGTCGTGGCGGGACAGATACTTCTGCGGTTGAGATTGCAGGTGCTATCAATGCCGACGAATGCCAAATTTACACTGATGTAGATGGTGTATACACGACCGACCCGCGTATTGAACCAAATGCGCGACGTATGAGTCATGTTACGTTTGAAGAGATGCTCGAAATGGCAAGCTTGGGCGCAAAAGTTTTACATATACGCAGTGTTGAAGCGGCAGGAAAATACAATATACCGCTTAGGGTATTATCGAGTTTTAACCCGGATCAAGGGACCTTGATCAGTTTTGAGGAGCCGGATGTGCAAACCAATATTGTGTCGGGTATTGCTTTTAATCGAGATGAAAGCCTAATTTATGTCAATGGTGTGCAGCAAGGGGTAGAAAACCTTGCAAAAATTTTGCAACTTTTTGCAGAATTCGGTATCGAAATAGATATGATTAATCAAGTTAATCATAACTTTGAAAAAATAGACTATGCTTTTACTGTGCACACAAATGATTTTGAACAAGCACTTGAAATCCTAACTTTAAACCAAAGTAATATAAAAGCGGAGTCTGTTAAAGGAGTAAGCAATGTTGCCAAGGTGTCAGCTGTAGGTGTAGGGATGAAATCGCACTCAGGTGTAGCAAGTTTATTTTTTAATGCCCTTGCAGAGGAAAACATCAAAGTAGTGCTTGTGTCGACATCAGAAATAAAGATTTCAGTTTTAATTGACGAAAAATATTTAGAGCTGGCTGTACGTGCACTTCATAAAGTTTTTTTAACTGAAAATGAATAAGATTTAGAGTTTTTACTTACTTTTAAGTCAAGTTTTCATTAAAATGTTTTTGACGCGGAATCTTTTAATTTTTTGGAACATGGGAGCAAGAGAATGCTAATACTAACTCGAAGAGTAGGTGAGACCCTGATGATCGGTGACGAAGTAACTGTTACTGTTCTTGGTGTTAAAGGAAATCAAGTTCGCATTGGTGTAAATGCACCAAAAGATGTATCAGTACATCGTGAAGAAATCTATATGCGAATCCAAGCAGAGAAATCTAACCCAAATCCGGGCAATGTTTAATCAGCGAAAAATTCTTAAGAGCCACTCATTGAGTGGCTCTTTTATTTAACTCAACAATTATTTCATCGCTAAGTGCTTGTTTAGAGATGTATTGCATACCGCGCTGTGCTTTTAATATATAACCTCGTTCAGTCTCAATAATCTCGCTTATCTGCTGCCAGCTAAATTGGTAACTCTTATATGGGTTTTCAGCCTTAATCCCTTCATCGTTAAAGAAAATGGTCACCTCGCTACCTGATGCACGGCTCATCATTTGTCTTGCTACCCACCACGGACGTTTGTAATAAAACGAAAGGCACTCAACGACAGCAAGCATAATCATAAAGCTGCCTAAGTAATGATTATCTAATTGATAAAAAGCTAATAAGCCCAGAGTTATTAATAATGCCAGCAGCGGGTATTTAGGTTTGGCTTGTGATGAGTAGGGAAGTGACTCATCAAAGCATTCGTAGTAATACGGTTTATCTAGTGTGTAAGTTGTACTTAATGTCATTCGGGGGCCTACTTAATTTACTGGCTGCAGTTTAGCACTGATAGAAAAAATCTGCCGCAGTTGGTTTTCATTTTGTTGTCATTATGAGAACTTACTATGATTGTATTTTTAGGTGTAAATAGCATGTTTATTAGTTCAGCCTCATTCGCTCTTGCAATGGCTAGTAATACCTTTTTGGTTATGGGTGATATGCCATACACACCTATGGATGAAATTAATCTCGCTCAGCCGAATGGTAAGCTCGCACGTGCAGTCGCATCCACGCCTCATAGCTTTTTGATGCATTTAGGTGATATGAAATCAGGGTCTTTACCTTGCACAAACAAATTACTTCAGGCCAATAAGCAGCTTTTAACTGCAATTACCGATAAACCTTTTATCTATACGTTGGGTGATAATGAATGGACTGATTGCGATCGTGATAGCTTAAGCCCTCAGTTTGATGAGCTTGAGCGATTAGAATATGTAAAAGGTTTAATGTATGACGATGATTACTATAAAAAAGCAAACTTATTACAAGGTTTTACTCATCAGCTCGACATGAGCGAGAACGTGCGTTGGCAATTTAATAATATTGAGTTTATGACTCTGCATATAGCGGGCACGTATAATGGGCGCGCGCAAATACTGAAAAGTAATAAAAATGACGCTTTGGATGCAGCAGATAAACGCGACAGGTTAAACTTAGAGTGGTTGCAGCGGGGCTTAAATAACCAAAGCGCTAACGCGTATGTCATTGGCTTTCAAGCTGATATTTACAATGCAACGAATAAATCAGCATGCACTGCGACACTGCGCTCAAACTGTGATGCTTTTAAAGTCTACCGCGATGCTTTTTCCCAATTTGCTAAATTTGCAAAAAAGCCTGTGCTCATTATGCATGGAGATACAGGGCCATTTTGTTATCAACAGCTTACAGAAAATTTAACGCGATTAAATGTGCCTGGTGATTATGTGGTTAGTGACATCGCAAGTGTGAAACTAGAAGATGGGGATTGGCAAATAACCAGTGTTGCAACGGGTAAAGCGTTAACAGCGACATGTAAATAAAATAGAGCGGCCGTTAGGCCGCTCTTAGAAGGTTAAAATTTGAGTTTAATTCCCATTTTAAATTGACGACCAAGTACGTCATAGTTACTTGGGAATGTGTTACCAGAGTTTGAACTAGTATCACCTGCTTCATTACCAACCACAGGTGGCTCTTTTTCAAACATGTTATCAATACCGAATGTAACATTCATGTAGTCAGTAACATGGTAGCTGGCGAATAAGTCAAAATAATCATAGCTTTCGATGCTTCTGAATTCTTCAAAAACATTTGGCGCTTCGATTGGCTCGATATCTACACCATCAATGTGACGCCATTGTAGTGACACGGTTAGATCTTCCCAAATCCAGCTAGTACGTTGTACCCAGCGTAATTCAGAGACAGGGTCGCAACTTGTGCTGTAAAAACCTTTACAGTCAATAATGCGTGCAGTATCAGAGCTTTGCGACTCTTGGGTTAGGTATTTATTGATATTACCTGAGAATTGTAACTCTCCCATGTCATCAAGCAAGATACCAAAATTGAAACCAAGTTCGATACCTTCGGCACGTTGATTTTTTAAGTTGGTAGTAAATTGCTCAATACCCGCACCCGCGATAGTTAAGTCACCACCGATACGATTAATCTTCGCACACTCGTTTGCATCACCTAGTACGTAACAGGCATCAAGAATTTCTTGAGCTGAGAACTCACCAATGATGTCATCGATATCAATATCATAGTAGTCAAGCGTAATTGTGAAGTTTTCAACAGCACTGAATTCAGGCGTCCAAACAATACCTGCAGTGAATGTTTCTGCTTCTTCAGCACCTGGTGGGTTAGCAGGATCACTACCACTAATGACTTGTACTTGACCAGAGATTACATCTTGTACGTTACCAACTTGAGCATCAGTCATGCCTGTTGAGATACAAAGCTGTCTAAGTGCGTCATCAATGTTAGCTGCGTTAGCAACTGAACATGGATCTTGTAGCGCGTTGTCTAAGCCTGTTACAACAGGTGAAGCAATTTCGCCTACGTTAGGTGCTCGCGTTGCTTGTTGTTGCATAACACGAATAAGTACATCGCTAACAGGACGCCAGTTGAAGCCAAGTTTCCACGTTTCGTTGCTACCTACTGTATCGTAGTCAGCCCAGCGGAAACCAAACTCTACATCAAGAGTTTCAGCACCCGGCAAGCCGTCTAACACAGGTAAGTAACCTTCTAAGAAGAACTCATCGACTTTAAAGCCACCTGTAATAGGCAGTTGGTTACCACCTGCACCACCTTGACAACTAGCAGGGGCAAGTTTTAAACATTCATCAGGCTCAAATAAGCCTTTTTCGCGACGATTTTCATAACCAAAACTCATCGAAAGTGGTGCACCAGCACCTGGGATTTCGATAAACTCGATTGCACCATTAACGGTTGCAGTGAAAATTTCTTGGCTGTACTTTTGTTGTTGAAGGGCAATTGCTTGCGCATAGCCTGCCATTTCATCCGTGATGGTACCAAAGCCACCAAATAGATTAATTGGCACACAGCTTGAGTCACCATTTTTACAGGTTACACCATCGGTTGTATCTAATGCATTTTGAATATTGGTTAAGTTTGTATAACCACCACGTACAGTTGTACGGTTAGATTCACCATATTGATAGCTGACATCATATTCCCAGTCATCTAGGAAGAAACCTGTTACACCAGTCACGATTTGGAACTGAGTACTGTCAAATCGTTCTGTACGAGCACCTAACTCTAATGTTCTACGACGTAACTGCACTTTTAGATAGTCTTCACTATCAACAATGCCGTTACCGTTAACATCTTGCCAGTTACTGTCATTTAAGCTACCAGCCGCCAAAGCAGCAGAAGCGCCATCAATCATAAATTGTCGAGCTTGATCGCCAATTAACGGGTTCGCTAAAGGTAAATCAAAACTTGAACCAAACGTACCAGATGGTGCTACTTGCGTATCAACACTGGTGTTAGTGTAGTTAAAGCTTGAATAAACTTTATGCTCATCAGTGAGGTTATATTTAGCGATTGCGGTTGCTGAATAACGCTCTGAAGGTGTTTGATAGAAGTTATATGGATTGAAGTTAAATACACTACATGTATCTGGTTGCAATGTACCATCGTTTCTAAATTGCCCTGAGCCAGTTGTGCCTGCACCAACAATTGCAAATCGTGTTGGGAATGCAGTTGTTGAGCCGCCACTTTCAACCGAGTTAGGACCACTACAATCTGCTGGCGCAGGGATTGGTGGCTCACCGTTTAAAAATTGCTCATAGTTAGCACCGGTAGCCGTTTCAATACCAAGTAAACCTAAAGGACGATCACCTAGTAGTACTTGATCACGCTGGCTCCAGCCAAGAGATAGTACAACGTTACCTTTATCGTCTTCTAGGTTAGAACCTATTGTTAAGGCTATACTGTTTTTGTCACCATCATTGTCACCGGTTTGAGAGTGTTTAAGATCTAAATCAACACCTTGAAAGTCTTCTTTTAATACAACATTCACCGCACCTGCAATCGCATCAGAACCATATACAGCTGACGCACCACCAGTGATAATATCAATTCGTTCAATCAGTGCAGTTGGAATTGTTGAACTGTCAACTGAGCCATTGTAGTTGTATGGGATCATCCGACGTCCATTCATTAGAACAAGTGAACGTTGCGATCCTAAACCTCTTAAGTTAATAGTGGCTGCACCGCCAGAGCCATTATTTACGTTACTACCATCGCCAGGTATTGTTGAAGGTAAAGTTCTTAGTATTTGTTCTACTTCAGGCTCTTGTTGGTAACCTAATTCTTTTTCTCCGATTGATACAATTGGACTTGCAGAAACAGCGCCCGGTTGTCTAATACGACTACCTGTGATTGAAATTACTTCGAGATCTTTTTTTGCGTCGCTTGTCTCTTCTGCTGCACTCATTGGTGCGTATATAAGAGCTGTAGAAACAACCCCTGTACTAATCGCCAGCTTTACAGCATTTGATAGTTTGTTTTTTAACATTGTTATCTCCCAATATTTAATTATAGTTGGCTAGAAAACAATGGATTACTACTCGATATCCATTCTTAGCATGTTTAGATTAGTACACAACCTAGGTAAATGTGTAGTTTTTGATAAGAAAATGTATAAATATTGAAATTTTAATGTTTTATGCTGAGTTGGAGAGAATGGAAATCATAAAAAAAGCGGCTTTGAGGCCGCTTTTCTGGTTGGTATTTTGTATAGAAGGATTAGCAGTTAGTTTCTTTTGCGTTTACACCTTCTTTAACATCTTCACATGCATCTTCTACAGCATTTTGTGTATCAGTAATTGCTTCGTCAATGCGCTCACCTGCATCTTCAGCTGTGTTATCTTCACAACCCATAATGAATAGACCTGAAAATAGGGCGATAGTAGCGGCTTTTAAAGTTGAATTTTTCATAATCAAATTCCTTGTAATATTTAAAAATGTAGTTTCTAAGTGTCTGTTATTACTGTGTTACTTGGGTACGTTGCCTCTAAGTGCACCTGATACCAGTGAAATAACAAGTAAAACTAGAAATATAAAAAAGATAATTTTAGCGATACCTGCTGCGGCTCCTGCGATACCGCCAAAACCTAACACTGCAGCGATTAACGCAATAACTAGAAAAGTAATTGTCCAGCGTAACATAGTGATTCTCCTTGGCTAATAATATTTCGTTTCGGTTGAAATAGTTGAAGCCAGTTCTATGCCATTGTTAAATGTTGTTTATTTTCAATTGGTTGTGGTTTTTCTAGGGGTTTTTAAATTTTCTTATTTGGTAACTTTTACGAATTAGCATGTAACTTATTCATAGTGATTATTTTTCAACTTAAATGAGTAAAATCGCATCTTTTACTATCCTTATTTTGGTAAGACCAATTTATCTTTGTGGTGTTTTTATATTCTCAAGGGCCTGTGTTGGCGAGGGTTTTGAGTATGCTATGTAAAAACAGGCAATGTCACCTTTATAATTTATGACTATATCGACTATTTTTATCATCTATATAGGGCTATTAATACGCTTATTTCACGGTTGTTAATTTTATGTTTTACGTGTTATTTTGAGTTAAATTGGTTTTACCAATTTACAAGGTGGTATACAAATCAAGAGTGTTTGTTATCATTATTGAATAATTATTTAACTATATCGACTTTTTATTTGTAACAGTGTGAGGGGCAGTATGGACATAAGTGGGTTACTCTCAACCGCGGCCAGCTTGATGATTACGGGCATGATTGGTGTATTTATATTTTTAACTATTTTGATTTCAGCCGTGACCTTAATGTCTAGGTTGATGAATCGTTTTGATGAACCAGTCGATGAGCCTGTACGAGCTGCAAAAATACAATCACAGCAGGGTGTGCCGCAAGCTCACATTGCAGCTATTAGCGCTGCAATCGCTCAATTCAGAAATAAACAAAAATAATGGGGCAGCTGAAAATGGCTAAATTAAAATTAACCGAACTAGTTTTACGTGATGCACATCAATCACTGTTGGCAACACGTATGCGCTTAGATGACATGTTACCTATGGCCGAGAAACTTGATAATGCGGGTTATTGGTCAATTGAATCATGGGGGGGCGCAACATTTGATTCTTGTATTCGCTACTTAGGCGAAGATCCTTGGCAGCGTATTCGTGAACTTAAAGCGGCGATGCCAAATACCAAACAGCAAATGCTACTGCGTGGACAAAACTTACTGGGTTATCGCCACTATGCTGATGATGTAGTGGAAAAGTTTGTCGAGCGTGCACATAAAAATGGTGTTGATGTATTTCGTATTTTTGATGCAATGAATGACGTACGTAATCTTGAAACAGCCATTAAGGCCGCTGTGAAAGTGGGTGCACATGCACAGGGAACAATTTCCTACACGGTCAGCCCTGTGCACACTCTTGATATGTGGCTTAAGCTTGCTAAACAGCTAGAAGAGCTGGGCTGTCATTCTATTTGTATTAAAGATATGGCTGGTTTATTAAAGCCTTATGACTGTGAGCAACTGATCAAAGGCTTAAAAGAAACGGTGTCAATTCCTATCGCGATGCAATGTCATGCTACAACAGGTTTAAGTACAGCAACTTATCAAAAAGCGATTGATGCAGGCATCGATATGTTAGATACGGCTATTTCATCAATGAGTATGACTTATGGCCACAGTGCAACAGAAACAATAGTATCGATTGTTGAAGGAACAGAGCGCGACACAGGTCTTAACCTTAATCAGTTAGAAGAAATTGCCGCTTATTTTCGTGATGTGCGTAAAAAGTATGCCGCTTTCGAAGGTAGCCTAAAAGGGGTTGATGGTCGTATCTTATTAGCACAAGTACCAGGTGGTATGTTAACTAACATGGAGAACCAGCTGAAAGAACAAGGTGCTGCGGATAAACTCGATCAAGTGCTTTTAGAGATCCCACGTGTACGTGAAGATTTAGGGTATATTCCACTGGTAACACCAACCTCACAAATTGTTGGTACGCAAGCCGTCCTAAATGTATTAACGGGTGAGCGTTATAAAACGATTACTAAAGAAACCGCAGGTGTACTTAAAGGTGAGTATGGTGCAACCCCAGCGCCGATGAATAAAGAACTTCAAGAACGTGTTTTAGACGGAAGCGAAGCAATAACGTGTCGTCCTGCTGATAAACTTGAACCCGAACTCGAAAAACTTGAAGCTGAATTATTAAAAGAAGCTAAAGAGCAAGGTTTAGCGCTGGCTGATGATGTAATTGATGACGTGCTTACCTATGCTTTATTTCCACAAATAGGCTTGAAATTTCTTAAAAATCGTCATAACCCTGATGCCTTCGAACCTGTGCCAACAGGTGAAAAAGCTAAATCTGATCAATCAACGAAACCTTCTTCAAATGGTGAGGTTCAAGCTGAGCAATACAGTGTGAAAGTTGATGGTAAAGTTTACGATGTTGTTGTTGCTAAAGGTGGCGAGCTTAAAGAGGTTGCACTCAAAGACAGTGAGTTAATACCACAATCTGCATCAGCGTCAGCTGGCGAAACACTCAATGCGCCACTGGCAGGTAATATTTTTAAAATCAAAGTAAAACCTGGGCAAACTGTAAATCAAGGTGATGTCGTTATCATTATGGAAGCAATGAAAATGGAAACCGAAGTACGTGCCGCTCATGACGGTACTGTGGCTGATATTTTAGTTGCGGAAGGCGACTCAGTTGCCACCGGCGACGCCATGATTGCACTCGCTTAGGAGGCTTGGGATGGATGGATTATTAAACCTCTGGCATGCAACGGGGATTGCAAACTTTACTTTCCCTGCACTGATCATGATTGCAGTTGGCTGCTTGCTACTGTATTTAGCGATTGCTCGTAGTTTTGAGCCATTGCTTTTACTGCCCATCGGCTTCGGCGCTATTTTAACGAACATTCCAGTAGCTGGTTTATCAGACCCAGGTGGCTTATTGTACTACGTGTATCACATAGGTATTGATTCTGGCGTGTTCCCATTGCTGATTTTTATGGGGGTGGGTGCACTAACGGATTTTAGCGCGCTTATTGCAAATCCCCGTATGTTGTTACTGGGAGCAGCGGCACAATTTGGTATTTTTGCGACGTTATTTGGCGCCATTTTACTTAACTTTATTCCAGGCTTTGAATTTTCACTGCAAGATGCATCGGCGATTGCCATTATTGGTGGTGCTGATGGACCAACCGCTATTTTCTTAGCCTCGAAACTTGCGCCTGATTTACTGGGGGCAATTGCTGTTGCAGCGTATTCATATATGGCGTTGGTGCCTATTATCCAACCGCCAATTATGCGCGCGCTAACAACAAAAGAAGAGCGTGAAATTCAAATGCCACAACTACGTGCAGTATCAAAAAAAGAAAAAATCATTTTTCCATTGATGGTACTCAGCCTGACGATTTTATTTTTACCTGCCGCGACGCCACTTGTTGGTATGTTTTGTTTAGGTAATTTAATGCGAGAATCAGGTGTGGTCGATCGTTTAAGTAATAGTGCACAAAACGAGATCATTAATATCACTACGATTTTCTTAGGTCTTGCTGTTGGTTCTAAACTTGCAGCAGATAAGTTCTTAACTGTAGAAACTATTGGTATCTTGGTATTAGGTGCTTTGGCCTTTGCAATTGGTACAGCATCAGGCGTGTTTATGGCAAAAGGTCTGAATAAGTTTTCTAAATCGCCGATTAACCCTCTCGTGGGGGCTGCGGGTGTATCGGCAGTGCCAATGGCTGCGCGGGTGGTAAATAAGGTAGGTCTTGAAAGCAATCCACATAACTTCTTGTTAATGCATGCAATGGGTCCGAATGTAGCTGGTGTATTAGGAAGTGCCGTAGCTGCAGGTATTTTGTTAGCGATTGTTGGCTAAGTCGTTTACTTCCAACCGACTGGCGCAGTATTTTACTGCGCTTTTTTTTGCCTATAGACTAGGGCTTAAACTTATCTATTGTGTAAGGAAGCCACAATGAATGTATTTGTTATTTTATTATGCCTGTTTATCGCACTGGCTATTCTTATACCACTACTTGAAAAGTATCATTCAAAAATGGGGCTAGATGGTGCAACCAAATATGCTAAGTATATATGGCCGTTAGTAATGATCTCGATGGTGATCCAGCTGATTTATTTATTAGTCAGGTAACACAATAAGGAGCTCGCCAAAATAAGTTGGCGAGCTTTTTGTTTTAGTGCGTTGCTAAAGGATAGTCGGTATAGCCTTTTGCACCGCCACCAAATAAGGTATCAGGGTCGTGTTGTGCAAGTGCAATCCCTTTTTCAATACGCTCAGGCAGATCTGGGTTTGCAACAAACGGACGACCAAAGCCAATTAGATCAGCCCAGCCTGCGGCTAATGCTTGCTCTGCCTTCTCGCCAGTGTACTTGCCTGCATAAATCATTAACCCAGAAAAATTTTCACGTAGTGCTTGTTTAAAATTTTGCTCCATTAATGGCGCATCGTCCCAGTCAGCTTCGGCAATATGCAGGTAAGCAACGTTTAGGTCATTAAGTACCTTCGCTGCGCCAATATAGGTTTCAAACGGGTTATCATCGACCGTCCCATTGAGTGTTGTGAGTGGAGCAAGGCGTACGCCTACACGGTCAGCGCCAATTTCATCACATACCGCTTGTGTCACTTGTTGTAAAAAGCGTAAGCGGTTTTCTAAATTGCCGCCGTATTCATCAGTGCGTTGGTTTGATTCTGAATCTATAAATTGATTAATTAAGTAACCATTAGCAGCATGCAGTTCAATACCATCAAACCCTGCATCAACTGCGTTGCGAGCCGCTTGGCGGTATTCGTTTATAACGAGTTTGATGTCGTCATGGCTCATTGCGCGGGGCAGGGCAGTGGCAACAAAGTCGGGTTTATCATCTTCATCAATAAATACTTTTACGTCTTTAGCTGCAATCGCTGATGGCGCAATTGGTTGCTCGCCACCTGTGTTACTTGGGTGAGATACGCGGCCAACATGCCAAAGCTGAGCAAACATAATGCCACCAGCTTGATGAACTTTGTCGGTTACTTTCTTCCAACCTGCAATTTGCTCGGCAGTGTAAATACCCGGTGTCCAAGCATAACCCTTACCTAGGGCTGATATTTGTGTGCCTTCGCTGATAATTAAGCCGGCGCTGGCACGTTGTGCATAGTAGTCGGCCATTAACTCATTGGCTATATCACCCGGTTGTGATGAGCGAGAGCGGGTCATCGGTGGCATAACAATGCGGTTTTTTAATGTATGACCGGCAAGTTGTACGGTATCGAATAATTTGTTCATTACGGCTCCTTGAAAGCGACTATGCTTTTAGCATAACGAAAATTATTTATGAAATTAATGCCAGTAATCACAAAACACTTTTGTTAAAAATGCAAAAAACTAAAGCGTTAACCTGGGTGCTATAAAGTCTAAAAACGCTAATACTCGTGATGACACACCGCTATTTTGATAATACACCGCATGCACTTTTTCACGGCGATTAGGGCTCAATACTTCGCCTTCGAGCACTTTTACTAAACGGCCTGCTTTTAAATCTTCGTTGATCATAAATTCCGACAATAAGGTAATGCCATGACCTTGAATACAAAGCTGGCGTACCGTTTCACCGCTTGATGCACTGATTGAAAATTTAAGATCTAAAGGCGTGGTTAACGGCCAGTGGTTTAAATGCGGCGCATCGGTAAAACCAATAAGCTGGTGCGAGGCTAAGTCGGTTAGCTCATTTAAAGGTGGTGAAGTTTTTAAATAATCAGGGCTGGCAACGAGCTGTAGTTTACTAACTCCCAAAGTGCGCGCATGCAAGTTTGAGTCAGCGAGTTCGCCAATACGAATAGCAATATCGGTTTTATGTTCAAGCAAATCGATAATACTGTCGTGGCTGGTGATCTCGAGTTTTATATCAGGATACGCTTGGTTAAAGGCCTTTAAATGTGGCGCTAATTGATGAAACACAAAGGGGCTTGCGGCATCAACTCTTAATTTTCCTGATGGCGCGCAGTGTAGAAGCTTTAAGGCTTCTTCGCCTTGTGCAAGCTGACTCAGTGCTTCTCTAGCATAGCCTAAAAATAACTCGCCTTCTTCGGTCAGCTCAATGCGCCTTGTGGTGCGATTGAATAAGGTAACGTTTAAAGATTTTTCGAGCCGAGTTACCGCCCGTGATATTTTTGCTACTTGCTCATCTAAGGCATTAGCTGCACTTGAGAATCCGCCGGTATCAACCACGCTGATAAATGCTTCTAAATCTTGGGTGTTGGAGATCACGCTCATGGCAATACCTTTTCATTTTTGACAAAAGTATTTTGTCACTACTGCTATTTTTTGCAAATTTAATTTTAGCCACAATAGCCGCACTTTCAAAATTAAATAGAGGATATGTGATGCCAATTGCATTACTTGCGTTGACTCTCAGTGCGTTTGCCATAGGCACCACTGAGTTTGTGATTGTCGGCTTAGTGCCAACTATCGCTGATGATTTAGCGGTTTCGTTACCGAGTGCAGGGCTACTTGTAAGCTTGTATGCATTAGGTGTTGCGGTGGGGGCGCCAGTATTAACTGCGCTTACCGGACGCTGGAATCGAAAATATGTATTACTGAGCTTAATGAGCCTATTTGTAATTGGTAATTTACTGGCTTGGCAAGCACCTAGTTATGGCAGTTTGATCACAGCAAGGATTTTAACAGGCCTTGCCCACGGGGTGTTTTTCTCAATTGGTTCAACGATCGCTACAGGGCTTGTCAGTAAAGATAAAGAAGCCAGTGCCATTGCGATTATGTTTACGGGGTTAACGGTTGCATTAGTAACTGGTGTGCCATTAGGGACTTGGATTGGTCAGCACTTTGGTTGGCGAGCGACCTTTTTAGTGGTGTCTTTACTGGGCTTAATTGCACTGGTTGGTAGCGCGTTTTTAATTCCGAACAACTTAAAGCAAAGTAAACCTGCCACTTTAGGTGAGCAGCTAAAAGTAATGGTGCAACCTAGGCTTTTACTAGTGTACTTGATGACCATACTTGGTTATGGCGGCACATTTACGGCCTTCACATATTTAGCGCCCATTTTAGAGCAGCAAACTGGTTTGGCATCAGCCACTATTAGCTTAATCATGCTGGTTTACGGGGTATCAGTTGCTGTTGGCAACATCTACGGCGGTAAGTTAGCTGATAAAAAAGGCCCCATTAGTGCGCTTACTATTATCTTTAGTTCTTTGAGTATTGTGCTGTTGGTGCTGACCTTTACCATGCAATCTAAAGTCGCTGCGGTACTGACCATACTTGTCTGGGGTGCATTTGCATTTGGTAATGTGCCTGGGCTGCAAGTTTATGTGGTTAAACTTGCTGAAAGGTTCACTCCCAATGCCGTCGATGTGGCATCAGGGTTAAACATTGCAGCGTTTAATATCGGTATTGCGCTGGGCTCAGTGTTAGGTGGCGTTGTGGTTGAAAACTACTCATTGCAAGACACTGCTTGGATTGGCGCTATCATCAGTTTAGCGGCGTTAATTGCAACAAGATACAGCGGTTATTTAGATAAGCGTGAAGCTGTTTTAGAACTGAAGCTAGAAAAATAACAACACCGAAAGTTAGCTGTACCAACCTTTGCACACTTTTAGTCAAAGGTTGGTGGTGAGCTGGGTAAAAATAAGTTGCAAATGGCTTCACAATTATTTTATCTCATCAACAAGCAAATTAATGATTAAGTTAATAACCTCTGTTTTTGGCAGCGGTAGTGCATTTGATGTAATGGAAAAACCTTCAATAAATGGAATAAGTAATGACACGACAACCTTACTTTTTTGTTCGCTAAAGCCTAGCGAGATCAGCAGTAATTCAAGCTCCGTACCACATTTTTTATAGTAGTTTTCTAAACTGGTGAGTACTTTTTCTGAACGGCATGAAATAGCCCAAATTTCTCGAAAAACTTCACACCAATCTTGGATATCGTCAAGGGCAAGTAGGTTACTGATGTAGTTCTTAATGGCTTGAGGGTTATTTTTTAGTTCAATATCACTCATCGAACTACGGATATGATCAAGGCAAACTTCTAAATATGAATCAATTACTTGAACAATTAATCCGTCTCTGTCTCCAAAATGATATTGCACATTGCTGAGAGTCACACCACTTTTCTCAGCAACTTTTCTGAGAGTGAGTCCTTGATTGCCATTTTCACTGAGCATTTTAGTTGCTGTTTGAATGATAATCTCTTTATTTGATTCCATTTTCACCACACAGTTGTTGAATTTTATATTCCGACCATTCTAGCAAAGAATATTATTTTTTTGTCATACCGCAACTATTTATGTTCATAACCTATCTCGCAGAGGGTTTAAGAAAGCAATAAATTGTTCTATCGTGAAATCTCATATATTAAATTTTTGTTAACTTTAAAATGTTTCAATTATCATCCTATTGACAATATTGGTCAGTTGACCTAGTGTGTGCGTGCTTTTATTTTTGTTTCTTACATAGGGAAAATTACAGTGGAAATTACAAAAGATATTGTTGTGGATGTTATTGCAGAGGTATTAGAGCTTGATAAAGATGAAGTCACTTTAGACAGCTCTATCGTAGATGATCTGGGAGCGGATTCTTTAGATTTAGTTGATATTTCTTTTTCTTTAGGAAAAAAGCTGAAAATTAAAATGCCAACTAAAACAACATTAATTATTGCCAGTGAGCTTTGTGCAGATGAAAAGGCCTTTATACAAGGTGGCAAGCTTACTTCTGCAGGCGTTGATTTATTGATAAATAGTCCAAGTCATTATTCACAAAGTGAAATTGATGTGGGCATGGCTGTCAGTGATTTACTTAGTTTGACAACCGTTCTGCACTGGTTCTATCTAGCTAAAGATGTGTGTGGACATGCTAGCCAAAATGGTGATGTGTTACTGCAAGAGTATGTCGAACAATTCTGTGTATCTAGAGATATTGAGCTGATAAACGTACCAGCATAATTTGTTAGGGAAAACTCATGCACAAGGTTGTTATTACAGGGATTGGCGTAACTGTTAAAAATCACCAAGACCCTCATACGTTGTTTGCAACTTTAGAGTCTGGTCAGTCTCTTATTACAGATGACCATATTTTAAAAGGAATGGGGATCGAGGGCGTCGCCAGTAGTCGTATTAGCGATGAAGAAGTTACTCAGCTGCAAAGTCGGTACACATCACTTGATCAAACTAGGGTAGCACCATCTGGATTTGCGGGATTTGATGCGTTAACTAAATCAGTAAAAGATGCTGATTTAAACCCAGACCAACTTCGTCAAGCTGGTCTTTATTTTGGTACTAACAAAATACTGCCAACAGTTGATCTAGTACATCAGCTTGCTCAACAAAAAGCGGCAAGCGAAAAATTACCCTATCAATCGCCAGAGAGTGTGGATTATTACAATCCGCAAACGGTTGTCGCGGATATGGTTGAACACTTCGAAATTGGTGGGCCAGTGACATCTTGTGCCGATGCTTGTGCGGCCGGTGCATCAAGTTTGATCTCTGGTTTTAGGCAAGTCTCACGTGGTGCTTTAGATATCGCATTATGTGGTGCAGCCGATTTTGGAACACAGCCCGTCATGCAGTTGCTTTTCAAAAACATAGGCGCGCTCAATCAAGCGCAATTATTTAATTGTGCGAGTGAAGTATCAAGACCTTTTGATAGCAATCGTGCAGGAGTCGTGCTTGCTGATGGAGCAGCCTTTGTTGTACTCGAGAGTGAAGCGTCGGCAAAGCAAAGAGGTGCGTCTATTTATGCATATGTTTGCGGCGCTCATCGATGTACCGAATCTTATAAAATGACCTCAACTGAACCCAGCGGTAAGTTTTATGCACAGTGCATGCAAGCAGCCCTTGAAAATAGCTGTGTCAGTGCTGAGGACATTGACCATATTAGTGCACACGGTACCTCAACCAAGAGTAATGACAGTGCTGAAAGTCGTGCTATTGAACAGGTCTTTGGCAGCCATACGCCTGTTACTTCAACAAAGTCAGCGTTAGGGCATTCATTGGCAGGGAGTGGTGCAATTGAAGTGGTTTTATCTGCATTGAGTATAAAAAACCAAGTCATGCTGCCGACCTTAAACTTTGAATCCCTTGGCGATGATGATGCAAAGGTGAGTGTTGTGAAGAGTGCGACACCTAAAGCAATCAATTATTTGCTTAGTAACTCGTTTGGTTTTGGAGGAGTAAATACAAGCATTGTTTTAGCGAGGGATAGCGCATGTTAAAGCCTGTGTACTTATTTCAAGGTGAGACACTGCTGGCGCAGAATACATCATTAGAATCACTACTCACTCATAAAGGCAGATTAATGAGTACGCCTTTTGAAAGTGCTGATTTAATTAATCACTCCATTTTTATTTCTACGCTAGCAGACGAAAATCTCAAGGATGTTGGCGCTGAGCGCATGGTACGTAAAACCAGTGAGCGTCAAGCTCGTTGGCTTATTGCAAGTGGCGTAAGAACGTGGCGAACTTATTTTAATGAGCCACAGAATAAAGCGGGATTATTTATCGGTTTAGGAACCGTTGACTGCGATGAAGAGGATAATCCTGAGCTCGTTCAAGAACCGACAGCTGAGTGCTTAGCTACCGCAATGTTAGAAGAGAGGCGGCCGCTTGTTTGTTTAGCGTTACTCAACTCTAGTGCTACCAGCCATATTGCACAATTGGCTGGTATTACTGGTGAAAATATGAGTTTTTCGCCATTACTGAGTGCGGGCTTAAATGCCCTATGTGAGGGCTACTTTGCGATTGCTGAAGGGCGTTTGAAACATGCTTTATGTGGTGGCGGGAGTCAAAAGATAACGCCTTGGTCCTTACTTGCCTATGAGTCAATCTGGGCTAATCAAGACAATTACTGGCTAAGTGAAGCGGCAAGTTTTTTTATTGCCAGCGATGAACCCCGTTTAAATCAGCACGCTGCGATAGGTGTTATGCGTCAAGCATATCGAGCTCGCCTACAAAATAATGCACATGCACTCACTGAACAGGTTAATCGCATAACGGGTTCACCTTTAATAGAAAATCAGCACGTTGTAAAAGTTATCCTCATTGGAGCAAACCTTGAGCAACAAGATATTACGCTACATGCATTAGGTGATGAGCTTAAAAGCAGGGCGGTTGTATTGGATAGTTACGTTGGCAACACCATGGCTGCGGCTACAGCAATAGCGTGCAACAGTGCATTGAGCTATTTGCATGACGCCGAACAGGGCTTCGTTATCGTGATTGCGTTTGGTGATCATGCTGAATTTGGAATGTTTTTGATAGAGGCTAACAATGACTAATCGAGTAGTGGTCACTGGACTGGGAGTGCTTAGCCCATTTGGTGTTGGCGTTGATTCATTTTGGTCTGCTGTAAAGGCAGGTGAAAATGCCGTTGATGCTTGGCATCCTCCTGGAGCTGAAGGCTTTCCTGTTCAGCACGGTGCAACAATTAAGCAAGATACACAAGCGTTGGTGGCAGAGGAACTGGTTGATTTTGAGTTACCAAAACACATCGAAAGACGTGCAATTTATGCACTTATTGCCGCTAAAGAAGCAATTAACGATGCACGTCTTGAAAATGAGTTGAGTCAAGCAGGGATTGCTGTGTGTAGTGGGGTACCTGAGCTTGATGACGCATCATTACTGGCCCTCGCTGAGCAGCCAAAAGCAGATATCATGAACTATGCATTGGCTGAGCGAGAGCAGGCAATAAAGCGTTTTTCAGGTATTAGATGCAGCAATGATGTATTGGCAACCACCTTGGCTGAACAATTGAATACGTCAGGATTTATTTGCAATGTGAGTGGCGCCTGTGCAGGGGCAACTCAAGCTATAGGTCTTGCATATCGTGCAATCAAGCGAGGTGAAGCATCGGTCATGTTATGCGGAGGTGCTGATTCTGTATTGAGCATTCGTACTCTATCTGCATTACATCTATTAGGTGCCACAGCAGAAACACAGCGTTTTGCGAATCAACTTTGTCGGCCGTTCGATCAAGATCGTGCAGGACTAGTAGCGGGTGAAGGCGGTGCCATGTTGGTACTTGAAAGTGAGCAGCATGCAAAGGCCCGTGGTGCCCATATTTATGCTGAAATTACCGGTTACGGTAGCTCTTTAGATGCTTACAAAGTCACCGCTCCCCACCCTGAAGGATTAGGGGCGATAAGTGCAATGGAGGGGGCGTTACAAAGTGCCGGTATTGGTGCTCAAAATGTACAGTATATAAATGCTCATGGTACATCCACTCCTTTAAATGATGTCATTGAAACAAAAGCAATTAAATCGGTTTTCGGTCAGCATGCAACATCATTAAGTGTATCGTCTACAAAATCAATGATAGGTCACTGGATTGCGGCCGCTGGTGCGCCAGAAGCAATTGCAACAGTCCTTGCCATTCGTGATCAGTTCATGCCAGCCACCATTAACCTAACACAACCCGATGAGGGACTCGATTTAGATTATGTGATGGGGAAAGGGCGAGAGGCCAGCATTGACCATGCGCTATCAAATTCATTCGGGTTTGGTGGAATAAACGCGTCGTTAGCTATTGCGAGGTACTATGAATAGTCATTTAAGTTCTGTTGCACTGGTTGGGGTAGCGAGTAGTTTTGCTGACAGTGAATTTTCTTTACTGTTTGATAACCAACCAGAACACATTGCCGTGCCTCGTAAGCTTAAGCGTTATATGGCACCCGCTGCAATTAATTCATTAACAGCCACTTCAGAGGCTTTGGCACATATCAGTTTGGCTGAGCGTGCTACAGAGGTTGGTATATACACGTCTCAAACGGGTTATGGTAGCCCATTTTATTCAGAGTTGAGTGCGGCATTACCCGAGAGCGCGGATTCAGCCGCCCAGACCTTTAAAGCATTATGGTCTAGTGAGCGAGTTAATCCATTTTTAATTACCAATGCCCTGAACAATAACTTGTTGGGTATTTCGGGGTTGAACTGGCAATTAAATGGAGATGCATGTGCGTTTATTCGAGATCAACTTGGTGCATTTGGCGCATTACAAGAAGCGATAGTCGCCATTGAAGCTGGTGAATGTCAGCTCGCTATTGTTGCAATTGCAGGAAATAGCAATGACCCATTGGCGAAGTGGTTACAAGACACTGAGTCTGAAGTGGCAGAAGAGGTCACAAATGGTGCTACTACGTTAATTTTGGCAAGCGAAGAGTGGCTTTCAAAAACAGGTCACAAAGCCATAGCAAGGCTAAGCATTTTAGCAAGTGGCTATCATTTAAATACTGAGCAATTAAATACGCTCATAGCTGAATACGTTAAACCAAGCCATTTTTTAAGTTATTACATTGAGTCGGCTAAAGGTAAAAATCGTCTTTTAGCTGATGCATTAGCCTCTTGTAATGTCGCAAACCATCACCTTAATAGTTACAGCAGCTCGGACATATGCCCAGGGATTGTTACCTCAGTAGCCTGCAATTTATCAACACTTCGCAAACAAAATCACTCTACAGGCGTGTGTGTGAATTGCGACCAAGCTGGTTTTTACTCATTTGTTAGGATTGAAAATGAATCGTTATAGTCAATATTGTAAGCCATCACTAAACCATGGCATTTATGCGATGGGGTTGGATAGAGTTTTTCATCGTGCAGAAAAAGGCACCTTATTCTATTTAGATGAGCAAGGAAATGAGCAAGCTATTATTGATTTTCTTGGTGGTTATGGTGCTGCGTTAATTGGCCATAATCATCCTCGTATGATAGATGCTGCGATGAAAAACTTTCAGCACCAAGTTGCATTCCACAACCAGTTTTCTGTTCGCGATGCCGCGAGCAAACTCGCTGAACGATTAAATGCACTTTTAAAAGAAGAAAATAATCAACAGGAAGATTTTTATTTCTCTTTTACAAGTACTGGGGCTGAATCGATAGAGGTTGCCATTAAGCATGCTGAAATGGCACGCCGTAGTGAAACGCAGCAATTAATAGAAGAAATGCAATTTGCTCTGTCACAAATAAAACGGTTGCCAACAGAAGGTAAGTTAGAACTCAGTGTGGCGCAGCGAGAGCTGTTAAATTTGAACGAAGATGCAACACTGAGTGATTTTGTCACTGCTGTGGGAGAATTTAATGAGCAACAGTTAAATATTCAGCCTTATTTTATTGTTCTTAAAAATGCATTTCACGGTAAATTGATGACGTCGATACAACTTACTCATGGGGAGATGTATCGGGCACCATTTGCACACCTTGGTGTGCAAGCAGAGTTTTTACCGTTAAACGAACTTGATTATGCAGCAGCTATGCTTAACGACAAGCATAATGCCACTTTATTACTGCCTAAAATCAAAGGTCACACAGTAAAAGTTAGCATTGAACCATTGCGACTGGCTACTGCACTGCTTGTCGAACCCGTACAAGGTGAGGGGGGGATTCATTGCTTAACATCAGAACATAGTCAGTGTTTAAAAAAACTTAGCCAAACACTTGGTTGTCCTATTATAAGTGATGAAATTCAGTCAGGTTCAGGTCGCTGTGGGGCATTAACTGCAGGTAGTCAGATTGATTTGAAAGCGGATTATATTGTGCTTTCAAAAGCGCTTGCGGGCGGGGTTGCTAAAATAGGCCTTGTTGCGATATGCAAAAGCAAGTATCAAGCGGGTTTTGATATCATTCAAAGTTCAACATTTGGCGAAGATGACCACAGTGCCAACATCGCGCTTGCATTTTTAGACGAGCTTTATGATCCAAACTTAAATTTATTGGCAGCCATTAAGCAGCAAGGTGAAGCAATTAAAGCGCGCCTTGGTGAACTACAAAATATTTATCCTGATATTATTAAAGACATACGCGGTAGGGGCTTACTCATCGGTATTGAGTTTAATGCCGACATGCCGCTTGATTCAATTTGGTTAAAATCAATCGTGTATCAGGGTTTCATGGGCTACATGATTACTGGGTATTTATTTAATAATTATAATATCCGTGTAGCGCCATCTTCTAGTGCGCCAAATGTTTTACGACTAGAACCAACAATTCAT
Source organism: Pseudoalteromonas sp. L1 (assembly GCF_021728095.1). NCBI lineage: Bacteria > Pseudomonadati > Pseudomonadota > Gammaproteobacteria > Alteromonadales > Pseudoalteromonadaceae > Pseudoalteromonas > Pseudoalteromonas sp. L1. Next base: position 167,373 of record NZ_JAKKCT010000001.1, read on the forward strand.
ATAACAGAACAAGAACTGAGTCAGCTTATTGCTGGCCTGCATGATGTATGTGAGGTATTAAAAAACCAAGATAGCTATCACTTCTTAAAGCATCTAACGACCTCGGCAGAGGTGCGTTCTTCGCGTACAGAGCTTGCTGATTACCGAGCATATTATGCCAATTTAGCTCAAACCCACACACCCGCTGACGTTAAAGTGGCTTTTGTAAACCACCTAATCTCTGCCGATTGGATTTGGCAAGTCGACCCTGCAATGGAAGGAGTGCCTGATGTTGAGGCAAAGCTACTTATTGAGCGTTTAGGTTTTGACTGGCGAGTCGTGCCGTTCCCGCCTATGAGAATGACTTCGGTAACGGGTAAAACGGTGGATTTTATCCTGTATCCCTTATCAGTCACGTCAGAACAAATTAGTGTCATGTTAGAAAATAATGAGCTTGATGCTATTCGACGTGCAGTGAGTGAGCGCGCGCAAACAGCACAACAAGATGGCTGTAGTGTGGCAGGTTTTGGGATGTTTACGTCTGTTGTGACCAATAATTGTAAGTCTATCCGCGCAACAGATATTGCCTTAACGTCGGGTAATGCACTGACGGTGGGGATGACGAAACTCGCAGTACTGGAGCATATTGAAAGCCACGATATGCAGATTGATAAAGTCGCGGTGATAGGCTCAGCAGGAAATATTGGCTCAGTTTACGCCACAATTATGACTGAGCACTGCCAGCAGTTAGTGTTGATTGGAAGCGCTCGAATGGGGTCGAAAAAGCGCCTACTAAAAGCGGCATATAAAATCTACAGCGATATTTGGCAGATGGTGAAATCACAAGCTCCGCTTACAGGAATCGTTAAAGTGGTGGCTGAACACCCCAAATGCCAACAATGGTTGGCTGATGAAGCAGCGGCACCTGTAGATTTACCCGCTGCGTTATTTGAATTATTTAGTCAAAGTAAAGAAGGGCTTGTTGTTATTGCCGATGACATCAGTGAGGCCTATGACTGCTCACTTATTATGTGTGCCACTAATGCATCTGAAGCTATTTTAGATGTGCAAAAGCTCCCCAAAAATGCCCTTATCTGTGATGTCTCTATTCCACATAACTTAAGTGAGAATGATTTGGCGCTACGCCCAGATATAACCTGTATTCGCGGTGGAATTGTTGGTACGCCAAATGGAGAGTCTCTTGATGGCAGAGCACGTGCTTATCTTAGCCAAGGGCAAATATATGCATGTATGGCTGAGTCTGTGATTCTAGGTTTAGAAGGTGTCCAGCAACATTACTCTTATGGTGATTTATGCAAATCGCAAGTCGATGAAATTTTAGCGATGGCTTCACGTCACGGATTTACCCTAGCCGGAAGTAAAAATGAGGGGTCAATGTAATGACTCAGCACTTAGATAATTTTAAAGCGCGCCCTTTAGCCTGTGTTACAGGAGCAACTCGTGGCATTGGTCGTGACATAGCCCTACATCTAGCAGCGCAAGGGTATGACATTGCATTTGGCTTTCGGGATGAAATTCACGCGAGTAATTTACATGAAGAGCTTGTTGCTTTGGGCGCTAAGGTCTTTTGCCAACCGTTAAATTTGTTTGATGCTAAAAGCATAAACAGCTTTTTTGATAGCTTAAGCACAGCACAGTTTGGTTTGGATTTACTTGTGAATAATGCCGGTATTACGAAAGACAACCTCCTTGCAATGATGAGCCAAGAAGAGCTTGAACAGGTTATTCACGTGAATCTTATTGCGCCTATTTTATGTGCGCAAGCGGCGCTCAAGATAATGCTGCCACAAAAGCAAGGTTGCATTATTAACATGTCATCGATTTCAGCAACTAAACCCAACCCAGGGCAAACAAATTACGCTGCAAGTAAAGCGGGTATTGAGGGCTTTACAAGAGCCCTTGCTGTGGAAGTTGCCCGAAAAAATATACGGGTCAACTGTATTGCTCCTGGCATCATTGAAACAGATATGGTGTCTGATTTACTAAAAGGAAATGAGCAGCAAGCAAAGTCGAAACTGTTAAGTAAGCGACTTGGGAAGCCCCGAGATATCAGTGCGTTGGTTGCCTATTTGGCAAGCCAACAGGCTGAGTTTATTTCAGGGGAAGTATTTAATGTTAATGGCGGGATGTTGTTAAGGTAAGAAATGGAAAACGTAATTAATTCAGTACTTGTAACAGGAGCTGCTAACGGTATTGGCGCAGCGTGTGTAGATAAGTTTATAGAGCAGGGATGTCGCTATGTTATCGCACTTGATAAAGATGAAGTGAAGTTACATGAAATGCGACATAAATACCGTGATAAAGACATTATTTTTATTGCAATCATTGCCGATTTAACAAGCCAAGACTATTACTCGCAGCTAACTGATGCGCTGCAACCTCTGAATCAGTTAGAAGCCATTGTATTGAGCCATGGTATTGCCGATGAGAACGAAATTTCTGAACGGGATATTTTTGCCCGTGTAATGGATGTCAATGTCACTAGTTGTCAGTCAATTATTGCTCAATGTGAAAATAAGCTAGCAAAGGGAAGCGCGGTTTTATTCATCTCTTCAATCCTAGGAAAAATGGGCAACCTTCGAAACACAGCTTATTGCAGTTCAAAGCATGCGCAGTTAGGGATGATGAAAGGTTTGGCAATGGACTGGGCAAGGCATGGTATTCGTGTCAACGCTATTTTACCTTGCTATGTTGATACACCGCTTTTAAGAAGTGAGCTGCAAAAGCAGGCTGATATGGTTGGCTCGACCTTAGACCAGGTAATGCGAAAAGCAAAAAAACGTATACCGATGCGTGCCTATGTGCAAAGTAGCGATATTGCCGACAGTGCTTACTTTTTATGTTCGCAACAGGCGCGCATGATCACTGCGCAATCTCTGATTATTGATGGAGGCAGTTCATGCGGTGGTTAGCATTAATCGTAATGGGCAGTGCTAGCGCGAGTAGTTATGCAAACTTATATATTCAACCTAATTTAACCACCAGCTTTGGCTATAACGTCTCAGAACATTATGCAACTGAGCAAAGAGTCGAGTTAGCAACAAAGCTGGAATTTAGCACAGAAAATATAGATTTCACTTTTGACGGAAGAGTCGAGCATGACTTTGTGTATAACAACAATGATCGCTTCAGTATTGAAGCTCAAGACCAATATGAATCGCGAGCAATTATCGAAGAAGCGTATATTTCCGGTGAAATAAGTAATCGCTTTTGGTCGTTTGGTTATCAGAAAGTTGTATGGGGTGAAGCGGATGACTTACGGGTTGTCGATGTTATTAACCCATTAGATTATAAAGACTTTATCTTTTTCGATATAGATGATTACCGATTAGCTGTGCCAATGTTCAAGCTTGATTATGAGTATGAAAATGGTGACACGCTAAACGTTATCACCACGCTTCAACAGCTGAGTAGTGAGTACCCTGCATCCAGAGCCGAGTTCGGTAATAATTATTACCCCAATAGTGAGCAGACACAGTGGGGTAAATATGAATTAGGCTTACGTTACAGTACATTCGCGTTAGCCACAGATGTTAGCCTTTATGCTTTTCACGGGTATCAAGATGATCCTGTCGTCACTTTGTCGCCAAGCGAGCGCACGCTTTATTCATATGAAAAGTTCTCTATGCTTGGTACGAGTTTAAGCAAACCCATAGATGCATTTGTGCTGCGGACTGAGTTTGCTTATTTTGATAATTACACAGTGAATGACAGTGACTTATCTTTTAAAAACGTTAACAAGCTAGAAGCCTTAATAGGGCTTGATTACCGCTATAAAGACTGGACGACTACGGTACAGTTTACTGACCGCATCCTCAATGGATGGCAGCCCTCTTATCTTATTCCAAAATCTGCACCCATTTACACTGCTTCCGCAGAGAGAGGTTTCTTTGCCAATCAGCTCTATATTCGCGCAGCAGTCAGTTACCTCGACAATCAGGGTGGCGGAGCCCTATCTCAACTTAAGTTAACTTATAAACCTAATCAACAGTGGGTTTTAAAGCTAAATCTCGATCTTATTGAAGGTGATCAAGAAAACTACTTAGGTGCCCAGCAGCAGCGTGATCGTATTTGGTTAGCTGCAACTTATTATTTTTAAGGAGAGAAAATGAAACTAACATGCTTTTTAGCCTCAATGAGTATTGTATTTAGTGCAGCAACGTATGCTGAAGATGCAGATAAAATCTTACAACAAGTGCGTGATCGTAATGATGGCAAAGACTATTTATCAACAGTGACGCTCCGCACTCTAAGTGAAGATAGCGTGCTTAATCAGCGTCAGTTTTACATGTTGCAAAAGGATATCGAAAAAGACGAAGTAATGGTGCTCGCCATAAAAGCTCCTGCGGATGTGAGAGATATTAGCTTTTTGATGCGTAGCTTCGAAGAAGGGACTGCTCAAGAAGACGAACAGTGGATGTACTTGCCTGCATTTAGAAAAGTAAGGCGTATTTCTGCTACTGATAAACGCGGTGCATTTATGGGCAGTGAATATTCTTATTACGACCTCGATAAGCTACGTGTAACAGATTTTGACTCAAAAGTTATAAAAACTGACATGCTAGATGGTGTTGAAACCTATGTCATCGAGCGAGAGCCGAAGTCTCAGGATGTGATTAATAAGTCAGGTTATTACAAACTGGTTACGTGGGTTGATAAACAAAGAAAGTTAATTCTTAAACAGCAGTACTATGACGCAAAAGGTATTCTTTTTAAGCAGTTAGATATCGATAAGGTTGAGAAAGTACAAGACATATGGACCATCACCGCATCTACGATGAGCAACTTTGTAGAGAATAAAAAGAGCACTTTTCTATTTCATGAAACCCTTTATAACCAAGGTGTTGATGATGCAATTTTTAGAAAATCAAAGCTTAAAAGAGGCATAAAAGACAGCGATGTCGCAGAGTTAACTAAAATCTCTGAGTTATAATAGGACACTGAAATGTTAGAGAAATACCTAGATTTTGTTTTTAAATATCCAAAATCGATACTGGCGATATTGTCGCTTATTACCGTTTATTTTTTTATCGCTTCGGCTAATCTCAGTGAGGATAACAACCCTTACTTTTTACCTAAAGATCACCCTGCACGCAGTACTATTTTTGATTTGCGCGATGAGTTTACCGGAACATATGACTCTGTCATGATCGCTTTGCATAACGAAGATACGGTGTTTAATCAGGCATCAATTAACGCTATTTTTGACTTATCTCGTGCCGCAGAGCGAATGAACTATGTTGATGAAACAGATGCTCAAATGCTTCAAGATCTTAAAGCTGATCATCCTGAAAATAGCGAGTTAGTGGCAAGTATTGATGAAATTCTTGCAGATGGTATGACCCCAAGTGATGGCTTGATTGCGCGTGAGTTGCTTAATCGCGCAGTTGAGTGGCAGTTAACAGCTAAACAGCAACGTAACTTAAGTGTGTTTGCCGAGCGAGTAGACCCTGTAAGAGAAATGGCAGGATTGTCGTCGACTGAAAATGTATTTTTAGACGAATACGGCACTATGTTCGCACAAGAAACGGTGAATAAGAGAAATCAAGATATCGAGTTTGTAAAAAATGCAGTCATAGATAATGAGTTAATTGAATATGGCCCAATCTCTCCAGATGGCAAAGTCGCGCTTATTGTTGTTGAGTTAAGTATTTTAGAAGACGATGCAACAGGGCAAGTGCGCGCCTATGAGGCATTCAAGCAACTGGTTGCAGATTATCAAATTGCTCACCCAGAGTTAAAAGACGATATTTATATTAGTGGTGTGCCAGTCTTTTTTGCAGCTCAAAAGCAGGTAATAGACCATGATTTTGCGACCTTGCTACCCATTGTTCTACTGTTGATAACCGTTATTTTAGCTGTATTTTTCAGAACTATTTTAGGGGTTATTATCCCGTTAATTAATGTTGTGATGTGTACCATATGGACCATGGGTATGATGGCTGTGGTAAACGCTCCATTGGATGTAATTACGGCTATTTTACCTGTTTTTCTAATCACGATTTGTTTATCGGATGCCATTCATGTCATGGCTGAGTATTATCATCAGAAAAAGATTGTTAAATCACGCTTAGTTGCAATTCGCAGTGCAATGATACTCATGGCTTCTCCTGTTGTTTTAACGACAATTACAACGTGTTTAACGTTTATTGTGTCAACCTCATCAAGTATCGAGAGCCTCAGAAACTTTGGGTTATTCATTTCATTCGGTATGTTTGTAGCCTTAATTATTTCACTCTTATTAATCCCTGCATTACTGGCTCTTTTTCCGAAAAAAGACATTTTTAAACAGCAGCACGCGCAAAGTAGTAGTGACGTTAGTAAAAAGTACTTTATAAGTCGATTATTAGTCGCTGCACTGACGCCTGTCATGGCAAATAGAAAAATGTTTACAGTCATTTTCATTGGCTTATTTATTGGGTCTGGCTTTTTAGCGTCAAAGGTTCGAGTTGACGACATGGGTTCTGGTTATTTTCCAAAACAAAGTGATTTTCGTATCTCAGATGATTTTATAAATAATCATATAGCAGGCACGAGCCCTGGTTGGATCGAAGTAGATACCGGCAAAGATAATGGCGCTTTAACAGTTGAAATCAGTCACTTCATTGACCGTTTAGAGCAGCATATCCATCAGCATGAAACAGTGAACTATAGTTATTCTCTGGCACGTTATGTGAGACGAATAAACTACACGCTTAATGATTTTAACCCTGAATATAACCGTCTACCAGAAGATGTTGAACGCTTTATTGAGATTGATGAAGACACACAAGAGCCCTATGAGATCAGCATTTCAGGGAGCGACATTATTAGGCAGTCTATTCTTATGTTTGAAAATAGTGGTGGTTCAGATGTAACGAATGTATTGAGTGAAGATTTCTCTAAAACAGTATTACTCTATACGCTAGGGACCACGGTGGCTAATGATTATCAAGCATTTTTAGATCATACCTTACCGTGGATCGAAGCAAATAAACCAGAGGGTGTCACCATTACCCACGCGGGCTCCCCTATTATTTGGACCGCGGTGTTAGATGCCTTGGTTAAGAGTCAAACGGTCAGTGCATCGATAGCATTATTAACTGTTTTACTTGTGATGATGGCTTGGTTTAGATCGATACGTCTTGGTTTAGCTGGAACACTACCGTTATTATCAACGGTGATGATCTACTTTGCGCTTATGACGCTGTTAAATATTGAGCTAAATATTGGTACTGCCATTATTTCATTCTTAGTACTGGGGATTGTTGATTATTCAGTGCATTATATATTAAGAATTCAGCATGAAATTAAGAATGGTTTTACAATCAATCATGCGCTGGTAAATGCAATGAGAGTAAGTGGTCGCGCAATTATTGCAAATGTCTTAGTGTTTAGTATTGGCTTTATCGCGTTATTATTTTCACAGCATCAAGCCCTTATCGACCTAGGAGCCTTAGTTGGTTTATCGCTGCTCATTAGTGGCTTAGTCACGCTGTTTGTTATTACTTTATTTGCGCCGTGGTTCTTTAAAGACCAGTTAAACGCATCGCAATTGAGCAGGACAATGGCCGTAATGAATGAGGCCAGAACATAAGTTTTTAATCTACCCACGTACTTTGTCGTTGCGCTTTCGTTTAATAATAGCGAAAGCGCATCGATGGAGTACTTTTTTGAGTGCATTGTGCATACCTCTGGCACAGCAACTACACTTACCAAATTAGCCTAATTTAGCAACATACAAAGTGCTATCTCATAGTGTCTGCGAAAAGAATAAAAATCTCGTTATTAACATGATTTGGCCATAATTCATGCTTTTTAATCTTAATTTTGAAAAAATTTAGAACTTTTTTATATCCCGAATAATAAGCCTAATAACAATCGCTTAGCTGAAGTGAGTGATGCCGTTTTGTTGTTGTTTACAATTTGTCAACCTTGAATTGCCAAGATGATTACCTTAACCTTTATTTTAATTGAACGTTCAATCAATAAAAAATTATGCCGAAAGTTGGAATGGAACCTGTTCGTCGTCAGCAGTTAATTGACGCCACAATAGAGTCGGTTGCAGAGCTTGGTTTGCAAGGCACCACCATAAATAGCATTAGTAAAAAGGCAGGCTTGTCGTCTGGCATTATCAGTCATTATTTTGGTGGTAAGCAGGGCTTAATTGAAGCCACTGTGCGTTATTTATTGACGAGTTTAAAGCAAGCTCTGATGAATCAAGTAACGGCGCAGACCAGCCCAGAGCAACGATTAATGTTTATCGTTGAAGCAAACTTTTCGCGCATTCAGCAGCAAAGCAATAACACCAAAACCTGGTTGAGCTTTTGGGCGCATTCAATGCACGACGCCCAGTTGCATCGCTTACAAAACGTAAATAGTAAACGTTTATTTAGTAACTTATTAAGTTCATTCAAACAGTTAATGAGCGATAGCGATGCCAACTTAGCTGCTGAGTTAAGTGCAGCCATGATCGATGGTTTATGGCTAAGAGCCGTATTAAGTAAGTCAGACCAAGATCAATTCGAACATTGTGAGCAATTAGCTAAAGACTACATTCGTTCACTGATAAAACAGTATGGAGCCTAAAATGACCACACCTGTTTACGAAAATTTTATTAATGGCCATTTTCTAAAGAATCAAACTGGCGATACCTTTGCAGTTAAGAATCCTGCAACGGATGAAGTGATTTATCACGTTGAAATCGCTGATGAGTTTATTCAAAACGCGGCAATCGAAAGCGCAAAACAAGGGTTTGCAGCATGGTCTGCAATGACGCCAATTGAGCGTAGCCGTATTTTATTAAAAGCCGTGGCAATCTTACGCGAACGTAACGATGAACTGGCAAAAGTAGAAGTACTTGATACGGGTAAGCCTTGGCAAGAAGCTGAGTGTGTCGATGTTGAAACAGGTGCTGATGTTATCGAATATTTTGCTGGTCTTGCTCCTGCGCAAGTGGGTCAGCAGCAAATGGTTGGCAATGATTTTTACTACACACGTAAAGAGCCTTTAGGTATTTGTGCCGGTATTGGCGCATGGAACTACCCACTACAAATTGCGTGTTGGAAATCAGGCCCTGCACTGGCTGCGGGTAATGCGGTTATTTTCAAACCTTCTGAAGAAACACCACTTGGTGCAATTAAACTTGCAGAGATTTTCATCGAAGCGGGTGTACCTGCTGGCGTATTCAACGTTGTGCAAGGTGCTGCTGAAGTAGGGCAATGGTTAACAGCAAACCCAAATATTGAAAAAGTGTCGTTCACTGGTGAAGTGGGCACAGGCAAAAAAGTAATGGCAAGTGCTGCTGGTTCACTGAAAGATGTGACCATGGAGCTTGGCGGTAAGTCACCGTTATTAGTTTTTGATGATGCTGATGTATCACAAGCTGTTAGTGCGGCAATGCTAGGTAATTTTTATACGCAAGGCGAAATCTGCACTAACTGTACGCGCATTTATGTGCACAAAAATGTTTATCAGCAGTTTATTGATGAGCTGAAAACACGCACTGAGCAAAATATTATTGCTGGCGATCCAATGGATCCTGAGGTGAATTTAGGGGCGCTTATCTCTAAAAAGCACCAAGAGCTTGTACTTAGCTATATCGATAAAGGTATTCAAGAAGGTGCAACCTTATTAACCGGCGGTAAGGCTCTGTCACCTGCATCAGCACCTAGTGGCTACTTTGTTGAACCGACTGTTTTTGTCGACTGTAAAGACGACATGACCATAGTGAAAGAAGAGATCTTTGGCCCAGTAATGAGCGTGTTGGTGTTTGATGATGAAGATGACGTTATTCAGCGTGCAAACGATACCCACCTAGGCTTAGCCGCAGGTGTGTTCACTAAAGATATTCAGCGCGCACACCGCGTGATCCACCAATTACAAGCCGGTATTTGTTGGATAAACAGCTATGGTAATTCACCTGCAGAAATGCCAGTAGGCGGTTATAAGCAATCAGGTATCGGCCGTGAAAACGGTATCGAAACCTTGGATCACTATACCCAAACTAAATCGATTTATGTGGGTATGAGCAATATAGAGAGTCCATTTTAATGAGTACACAGAACTATGATTACATCATAGTCGGTGCTGGCTCAGCAGGCTGCGTGTTGGCAAACCGACTATCAGCAGACCCTTCTAATAAGGTGTTACTACTTGAAACGGGTGGTAGCGATAAAAGCATTTTTATAAAGATGCCTACCGCGCTATCAATCCCAATGAATACCGACAAATATGCATGGCAATTTCATACTGAGCCAGAGCCATATTTAGATAACCGCCAGATGCACTGCCCACGAGGTAAGGTGTTAGGTGGCTCGTCATCGATTAACGGCATGGTGTATGTTCGTGGTCATGCCAAAGATTTTGATGAGTGGCAGCAACACGGTGCTAAGGGTTGGGATTACCAAGCATGCTTACCGTACTTTAAACGTGCTGAATCATTCTACTTAGGTGGTAACAGTTACCGTGGCGATAGCGGCCCATTGGGGGTTAATAACGGTAATGAAATGGCTAACCCGCTTTATAAAGCCTTTATCAAAGCGGGCCAACAAGCAGGTTATGCGCAGACTGATGACTACAATGCAGCCCAGCAAGAAGGCTTTGGGCCAATGCATATGACAGTTAAAGATGGCGTAAGAAGCTCTGCCAGCCGTGAGTATTTAGACCCAGTTAAGTCACGTAAAAACTTAACGCTAGTCACTGGTGCTTTAGCTGAAAAAGTTTTGCTAGAAGGCAAAAAAGCCGTTGGTGTTGAGTATTCAGTATCTGGCTCTAAGCAGCAAGCACTTGCAGCAAAAGACGTTATTTTAAGTGCGGGCCCAATTGGCTCACCGCATATTCTGCAATTATCAGGGATTGGTGATAAAGACATCCTGAGTGAAGCGGGTGTTGAGGTTAAACATCACTTACCAGGTGTTGGCCAAAACTTACAAGATCACTTGGAGTTTTACTTCCAATATAAGTGTAAGCAACCAATTACTTTAAACGGCAAATTAGGTCTTGTTTCAAAAGGGCTCATAGGTGCGCGTTGGTTATTAAACCGCTCAGGTTTAGGGGCAACGAATCACTTTGAATCATGTGCATTTATTCGCTCAAAACCGGGCGTTGAATGGCCAGATATTCAGTATCACTTTTTACCAGCTGCAATTCGTTATGACGGTAAGAGTGCCTTTGATGGGCATGGCTTCCAAGTTCATGTTGGTCATAACAAACCAAAAAGCCGTGGTGCAGTAACGATTAAGTCTGCGGATCCACAGGTTGCACCAAAGATCCAATTTAACTACTTACAGCATCAAGATGACATTGAAGGCTTTAGAGCTTGCGTACGTCTAACTCGTGAGATTATCGAACAAAGTGCGTTTGATGAGTATCGCGATGATGAAATTCAACCAGGTAAAGATGTTCAAAGCGATGCACAAATCGATGCCTTTGTTCGTCAAGCGGTTGAGAGTGCTTACCATCCGTCTTGTTCGTGCAAGATGGGTGAAGACGAGATGGCCGTGGTTAACTCGCAAACTCAAGTACACGGTATCGAAGGTTTACGGGTTGTGGATTCATCTATCTTCCCAACCGTTCCAAACGGTAATTTAAATGCGCCAACCATTATGGTGGCAGAAAAAGCGGCTGACCACATTTTAGGTAAGCCTGTGTTATCGGCATCAACTGCAGATGTTGCTATGGAAAAACAATGGCAATCAACGCAGCGTAGTTCGGAGATCTAATAAGGCCACCCGCAGTTTCGGCTGTGGGGCTTGCAGTGGCGCGCATCACGAGTTGTTTGTGATGCGTTAATGCGAGGAATAAAACTGGAGAAACAATGAAGTATTATTACTTATTTTGGGGGGGTAACTATGACCTTTTGGCTTAGTGCTGGCATCATTTTTACCCTGTTAGCAATTGCGGTTATTTTATTTAAATGGGGTACGGTAAGGTGTGTTGGCGTCACACCAGTTAGAACGTTTACGTTCATTGCAATTTTATTTACATCGGGCCTAGATGTTGGCTTGATTATGTTTCCACTGACAGAGTTTGCAGGTTATGCAGACATAAAAGCAAGCCCAGAGTATGCGTTTGCCAATCCATTAGCCATCGAGTTTGGTTTTTGGGGCTTCTTGATCTGGGGATTTTATTTCCTTACGTGCTTTTATTTCTGTGTAATAGAACCCAAAGTAAAGTTCTTCGAAATTGCTTGGGTAAAACTAATTAATAACATCGTTATTATTGGTACATGCGCATTTACTGCATTTTTACTGCTGTCGAATTTACCTTGGTATTTACCGTCGCTTGGTGATGGTGAGTCAATTATTCCGACATTTTACTTAATGGTGTTTGCAGCAATTTGCTTTGCTGTGTATTCGAGCACGGACATTAAGTATGTACGCTTTTTAAGTATTTCTACTACTTGGTTGTTTATCGCTTTAATTGCCTTTATGTGGTTTGGTGCCTTTGTGGGTTCTGATGCACAAACATCAGCGTTTGTTGATAACCTTGCGTTGATTGGTGGCTATTTTGGTAATATTGATGAATTTGTATTACCGCTGAATGATTACCATGCCTTTTATCTATTTTGGTGGTTTGCTTGGAGTATCATGATTGGTCAATTTACCTCGCGTTTTGTGGGTGGCCTAAAGACTTACCAAGTTCTGGCAGCCATGCTGATTTTCCCATCTATTCCAATCGCAATTTGGTTTAGCGTTTTATATCAATATCATGAAGCGGGTATTGCTACAGCAGGCCTGAAAAACATCGCTATGGTGTTTGTCGGTGTGGTGTTTGTGATCAACTCACTTGATTCTTTGATCCGTTTATACACAGATAACCTAAACTTAACGGTGAAACGTTTTGGTAAGTTTAATTATATTGCCTTAAATGTGGTGGCGCTTTCATTGTTGACCCTGTTGTTTAAGTTCGACTTTTTACAAATCCAATGGGTTGGTGCGTTAGTGATTGCGTTATTTTTTGGCTGCGCTGTGTTTATTGGCTACAGCAAGTTAAAAACGGTGAAAAATATCGAGGGTTCACCAAAAGACAACAAATTAGATTACACAAAAATAGAAACAGTTAGCTAAGGGGAAATCAACATGACAACAAGACAAACACTACTCGCAACAGCGTTGCCATTGGCATTATTATCGACATCAGCGATGGCTGATTTATCAACTACAGTGACACTTGCATCAGATTACACCTTTAATGGCGTGAGCCAAACGCAAAATGATCCTGCTATTCAAGGAAGTCTAGACTATGCGTTTGCAGACTCGGGTATGTATGTGGGGACGTGGGCCTCAAATGTGGATTTTGGTGAGGGGACAGATATCGAATGGGATGCGTATTTTGGTAACTACGCGCAGATTAATCAAGCATTGAGCGTTGATTATGGTATTGCCTACTATTCATATCATGGTGAAGGTCATTCAAGCGATGGTAACTACCCTGAGGTTTATACTAAATTTGGTTATGCCAGTAGCTTAGGACAAACTGAGCTTAACTTTTGGTATAGCTGGGATTACTTTGGTTCTGGCGCAGGGCATGTAATTTCTATGCTTGCGCATACCTTTGAAATTGCACCAAATCACGCAATCCGTGCAAGCTTTGATATTTCAAATTCACTTGATGGTGATAAGTACACATGGGATGGCAGTGATAAGTCATATAACCACTATCGTATAGCTTATCAAACAAGCTTTGCAGGTTTTGACTTTGAGCTTGCCGGTGAAAATACCAGCCTTGATTGGGATACCGCAGACGAGCGCATTGTTGCGTCTATCTCGCGTAGCTTTGATTTATAAATACAGTTTTATAAGTAAAGCTTTAGTAACGAAACGGCTAACCTTGGTTAGCCGTTTTTCTACTTGATAACTAGATTTCTTCGCCTTCATGCTGCATCGCTAAATCATCAAGCTCAGCAAGGGTGTAGTCAAAGCCGCTATTATCGACTTCGTAGCGTATTTTTACACCGAAACCACCTTGGCAGAGACTTGCGGTGACTTTAGCCACTGACCAGTGTTTAAGCTTGTTTAAAAACCGATTAGCGGTTTGCTGTGAGTCAAAGCGGTAACTGATTTGCGATTCCATCTTTTTACTAGCCTACAAATTTTTCCGAGAGTGTATGAAATTGCCTCGATTAAATCAATTGCTCGTTAAAGAATGCAAGTGTACGTTGCCATGAAAGCTCAGCTTGTTTTTCATCGTAACGCGATGTGGAGTCATTATGAAAACCATGATTCGCTTTTTCGTACATGTGCATAGTATAAGGTACTTGGTGGGCTTTTAAGTCACTTTCATATTCTGGCCAAGTATCATTCACGCGTTTATCGAATTCAGCTAAGTGGACAAGTAATGGTGCTTTTATGTTTTCTCTAAGCTCTTTAACAGCAGGGGTGCCGTAATAGGGGACGCCTGCATTAATGAGCTTGCTCTCAACAGCAGCGAGGTAGTTAACCATATAACCGCCAAAGCAAAAGCCTACCGCACCTAGTTTGCCATTACTGTTTGGATGTTCTTTTAAGTACTTCGCGGCGGCCACGAAATCTTGTTGGATTTTTTCTCTGTCCATTGAGCGCTGCATAGCACGCCCTTCATCGTCATTACCTGGATAACCGCCAAGTGGGTGCAATGCATCTGGGGCAAAGGCAATAAAACCCGCTTTAGCAAGGCGGCGTGCAACATCTTTAATGTAAGGGTTTAAACCTCTATTCTCATGGATGACTAATACGATAGGATGCTTGTCAGATAAGTTGGCGGGCTCAACTAAATAGCCTTTACCTTCACCGTGACCTTTGAATGAATTGAAGGTTTTGTAACTGGCTTTGATATCAGGATCATTAAAGGAGACCTGTTCAGCTAATGCATAGTTTGGCAACAAGGCACTACTGAGAACAGCCATTGAATAACCTAGTGCAACTAGGCCGCCTAGTTTTTTCATAAAGGTACGGCGGTCTATCAAGCCATGGGCGTATTCATCGTACCAATCAAATGCTTCTTGAGGAATGTGACGACTATGTTGGTTACTCATTGTTAGCTCCTTTATAATTGTGAGTATCAACATAGCTCAAAAAACAATCAATTAATAGCGCGATTTTTTGTTTCAATTAATACATCAATGAAATGGCGATGCCAAATTGCTTTAAACGCTTTATTGAATAAATACAAAAAGATGAGTGGCATTAACAATAACTTGAGAATGAGTAATGATAATAGGTTAAGAAAGTCGATAAAAAGATCTTCAACGGCTGCTACCATATTTCCTATCCCTGTGGTAACGGTGTCGATAATTTTACTCACTTTACTCGCATCATTTGTGTTGAGTTGCTCATTTATTTCCACGAGTTGCTGGTTTAGCGCATCTTTTTCTTGATTAAGTGTCCCTTGTTGAGCGGATAAAGCGTGTAGCTTAGTTGTTATTTGCTGTTTTTTGGCGAGCAGCGGCTTAGCTTGTTCAAGTTCAGTAAACGTTAAACGCTCAGAAAGGCTGCGTGTAGACTGAATAGTGTCAATCTGGGAATCCAGTTCTGCCAGTTGCAGTTTTAACTCAGTCGCTTGCTGGTGGTTTGTTATCTGTTGTTGATTCAAGACATCGAGTTTATCGAACACGGCTTGCTTTTGACTATCAACTTTAGCTTTGAGTTGTGCTGATAATGCAGAAGTTTGTGTAGCATTAGCGCTGACAGTATCAACTTTTTCACTGACCAGTTGGCTTTGTGAGTTAATTTGTTCATCTAAAAAAACTTGGCTGATAAGTCCTGTGCTTAAGACGATAGCGGGAACGAGAAAGCGAATTAAAATAAGGCTTGCCAGAAGTTTGTGGCGAAGATTTGGATAGATATTGCGCCATTCACAAAAAAGGTAAGCAATGACTGAAATAGTAAATACGCTATTAAAAATCACACCAGATGAGATCGTGTATAAAATTCGCTGTAAAAATAGTGAACCTATTGCAAGGCGCATAGCATCTGACATGTACTCAGCCAGATCATTAACAGGATCAAGTAGTTGTGCTGGCTGAATACTCGCAATACCAATGCCCACTTCGGCAGATTGTAATAACGAAATAGCGGCGTTAATTGTACGAGACGAGGCATACACCACGGTTGACTGCACTAAAGCGCTATCGATAAAACTCATTATATAATGTTGGAACTGCTCTAACCAGCACAGTAACAAGAGTACAAAAAGACCTAAATACTTTATAATGTGCTGTTTACTAAGCATACTACCCCCGAAGTTTAAATACCTGACTCACGCTACACCAATTATGACTAAGATTGAATTATTTTAGGTATTAACTGTCAATGAATTGCTATTAATCTTTGTTGAGGAAATATGAAAGAATCTGCATCAATTGGACAGTGCCGCGCTGAAGATTTAGACCCAGTCCAAGACTTAGGGCGTTTAGTGTCTTATTTACGCTCCAACTTAGTTACGCATCTTGATAACGCTCTTGAAGATAAAGAGCTAACATCAGCTCAATATATTGTGGTGGTATTACTTGCACGAGGTAAAGTAAACACTTTAGCTGAGCTATGTGAGCACATGGTGTACGACCGTGGGGCCATGAGTCGTTTAATCACTCGCCTAGAAGATAAAGGGTTGGTCGCTAAAAAACAGTCAGTTGAAGATAGGCGTTCAACTCTTTTATGTCTTACAGAGAAAGGCCAACAGCTTTACCCTGAAATTTTACCCGCAGTTAATGAGATATATCGAAAAGCGCTCGCTGGCTTCTCTGAACTAGAGCAAAATCAACTTGCTAGCTTGTTGTTTAGAGCAATTCATAATTTAAAAGCATAAATTTCTCTAAGCGGTACATTGTCGCCGCTGACGCATTTTGATAATATAGTTGCCTAGGCATTTAATTTTAACAAGTGACAGGTTGCTATGTTCGAATCATCTTTGCTCGCGCAGCTTCAGGCTCAATTCCCTACTCATCAATTTAGCCATGAAAGCTTGTCTATTGTTCATACCGGTCGGTTCGCTAATGCCATAGTTTATCGTTACAAAGACTCGCAGTTTGATTTCATTATCAAAGACTTTCAGCATAGTCCTTGGTGGGTAAGAAAAACCATTGCGCCGCTTTTTATTAATCAAGAGTACAAGGGACTCGCACGCCTGCAAGATGTAGACGGAGTAGTAGATAATTTTTGCCGTTTATCGCCAATTGCTATTGCTTATGACTTTATTGAGGGCACACCACTTAAGCAGCTTGCCCAACAGCAAGCACATTTGCCAGCTCGTTTTTTCAAAGACTTCGAACGTATGGTAGCGAAAATGCACCGTCGTGGCGTGGTACACCTTGATTTACGTAATCTGGGTAATGTGATTTGTTCAAAAGAGGGTAAGCCTTATATTATTGATTTTCAGTCGGCGATTCGTTTTTCACGCTTTCCGCGTTGGTTACAGCGTTTTATGCGTGGTGCTGATATGAGTGGGGTTTATAAAGCGTGGCAAAAACTGGCAGGTGACTCATTACCACAGGCGAAGGCTGATTATTTGCATGACTTTAATCATGTGCGTAAACGTTGGATTTTTAAAGGCTACCCTTTGCATCGTGCGTATGTGTGGTGCGGTGGCGTGGTGACACAGATATTAAATTCTGAGTTTATTCGCAGTATTTTAGAACGATTTTAAAAAGCGCGTTTGCACGCGCTTAGTGGGGAGAACTAGTATTTAGGCCAGCCATTCGCATCCCAATTAAGGGTGCTGATGAGCAATTTGGGTGTGCCATTATCGCCTGCATCATAAGCATGACGAACAATTACATCGGTATTTAGAATGTCCTGTCCACCAGGCCCTACCCATTGGCTATTACCCGCATCAAGAATGCTACCGCCGCTGGCTAACATGTCGGTGCCATTTTTATCTAGATACGGACCTCGAATGTCGGTAGAGCGCCCGTAAGCAATACGGTATGTGCTATTTGTGCCATCACAGCATTTGCCAACCGACACAAACAAATAGTAGTAGCCTTGGCGATACACTATGGTCGGCGCTTCAATACCACCTGAGCGACTTGCTAATGAGTAGATTTGACCAAATGGTTTCATTGTCATTGGGTTAATACGCGTTAGTTTAATACCCGAATTCCATGAGCCAAATGCAAGCCAAGGTGCACCATCTTTTGCCACCACAAGATCAGGGTCAATCGCGTTGTAATCATTGCTATTAGTCGTGTTAATGACTAAACCATCATCACGCCAATCACCGGTTGCTACACTGCTTGCTGAGGTAAGGCCAATTGCACTGACACGTGAACCAAAGGTCGAAATAGCATAATAGAGCCAGCTGCGGCCATTGTAGCTTTTTAATTCAGGCGCCCAGACATCAATTCCATCATGATCTGGCACATAGTTACTCCACCAACTCAAACCATTTGAAAAAATTGGCAGCGCATCATTCCAATCCACGCCATTGCTTGAATATTTACCGTAAATACCTGGGCCTGTTTGAAATATCCACCAAGTACCATTCTCGTAACCAATGGTAGGATCGTGGGTAACTAAATTGCCTGTGAGTGGCCAATGATCAGCAGCACCATTGGTGGTCGATGGATCAAAGGGAGTGGATTCAACATTGGCAAGTTTGGTGAGTTGCCATTGCTGCGCATCGCTGCCGTTGTAGCTCCACTGACTAATGTTCGCGCCATCGTTACCATCGAATCCATATAAGTCGAGAGCCTTACCACTGTTTAAGTTAATAAAGCTAACATAACCGCTGCCTTCATCATTAATTTGCCAGTGTTGGCTAGCAATGTTTGCATATTCATACTGCACCACATTACCGCCATCGGCCGTTGAAAAATCAAACACTTCGAGGGCTTTACCACTGTTTAAGTTAATAACCGAATAGTTGCTGCCACCTATGTTGGTAATTAACCAGCGCTGCGTGTCGTGATTTGTGTCAGCCCACTGACTGACATTCGCACCATCATTGGTTTGCGCGCTAGCTACTTCTACAAACTTAGCGCTGTACTTTGATTTAATCGTGTATACGCCATTATCAATCGCATAAGCACTGGGAAGTATGAGTGTTGTTGCAAAGCTGAGCGCTGCAAGCGCTTTTCTTGAAAGTATCATTGTGTCTCCAAATCATTGTTATTGAGCTTTCCTTGTGTGTTTAGCTCCTTGGATGAGTTCTGACCAACATCAATTGAAGGCATTGATGTTGATAAAAAACTATTTATAATACTTTATTATATTATTACTTTTGTAAAGGTGTTGAATGAAAATAATTAACAAAAATTTTACTTTTGATTGTTTTGGAGGAGATAAAGGTTTTTTCAGAGATATAAAAAAGCCACTCGGTGAGTGGCCTTTCAGATATTATTGACTAATAAACTGGCTGGGAATATCCCATTTGAGGGTATGCAGTTGGCCTTGCCAAGTTTGTATGGTGATCCACAGTTTATCATCTGCTGAGATGGTTTTAGGAGCTATCGCGTGGGCATGCTGACCGTGACTGGTGCCATGCATTATGCCTTCTTCATCTTTTGCAAATACTGTTAGTGGTAAAGGTGCTTGGCCAATATTTAAATATGCCTGACGAACATTGCTTATGTCACCTTGATTAAAGGCGATAAAGAAATCTTTAACATACTCATTGTGGTGTGAGTAAGGAGCATCTTCATTCAGTGGCATTGGCGCGATTTTAAATTCGCCCACTTGTTGCTCTTGCCAAAGTGCAGGAAACTGAGGGTTTAATGACTGATAAATAAACCACACAGGCAAAGCGAGTACCACAGCATGTAAAACATACTTTTTACGTTGCCACCAAGTCGCTTGTAAACGAGCCATTAGTTTGCCTCCTGAACGTTATTTACTGGCGCAGCCTGACGCGCTTTTACTGGTTTATTATTAACTAATTTAGCGGCATACATCATAAAGCCAGTGATTGACATACCACTTAAAATCAAACCAAAGATAAACCAAATAACCTTTGTCCACAGGCCGCCAATATTACCGTAATGAAGTGGATCAGTTATATGCGAAATGGTTTGTAGCCCCGACATTGTTTCAGGACTTTTACTTGCTGCAATTTCACCCGTCCAAGGATTGATTGACGTTGAGTAAGCGTAGTTATCGTAGAAGATAGTATCGCCACTGCCCATAATATTAAACATGCCGCGGTTATGCTCTGGTAGCATCACATAGCTAGGTTTGAAATCTGGGTATTTCTCTTTGGTAATAGCCAGTGCCGCTTTTAAATCGGTAGGCGGTGTTTGTTTGTCCGCAGGTAAAGTTGAAACCGCCACTAGCGGCGCGTGCTCTTCTATGTCTATTTCGTTATGCCACATGATGGCTTGTACTAAATACCACAGGCCTGTGAGTGCCATTACTGCCATAAACCAAATTGACCACACGCCACTTAGGGTATGTAAATCTTTAAGAAAGGTTTTTTTACCTTGATTAAAACGCAGCTTAGGTTGACTGAATGCACGCCAAAAGTTTTTATAAATCACTAAGCCTGTTACTAGTGCACCTAAAATGACAAACGCCATGGCGCTGACTAAGTAGTAACCTATGCTGTAGCCTTCTTGCCAAGGAAAGAATAGCCAGCCGTGTAGGGTACGCATAAATTCGATGAATGAGATAGTGTCATTAACCGCTTGTACTTCGCCTGTGTATTGATTGACGTAAGCCACAGCATAAGGTTTGTCGGTATCAGTGAAAATAACCGCATTAACCAAGTAAGGCTCATAGGTGAGCACACTCATTACATCGGCGGTCGGGTAGGCTTTCTCAACGCTATTAATAACTTGATCAACCCCCAGTGCAGGTAAGTCATTTGGGTTGTTTGCACGTGCTTCACTGTTAGTAAGCCAAGTAAGCTCATGGCTTATCACAGACACAGTGCCTGTGACACAGATAAAGCAAAATAGCACCCATACTGGGAGCGAAAACCAACCATGTAGTTGGAACCAAAGACGTTTACTCATGGTAAAAATAGCCCGACGTTAATTGATGATAGTAATTGTTATCATTTAAATTGTACTACAATCTTTTGAACAAACACAATCTCTGTCGACAAGCTGCAAAAAAGGCGCCTTAAGCGCCTTTATCATTAGTTTGATTGAGAGTAACAATCCGTTGTGGGAAAGGTATTTCGATATCCGCCCCTTGGATTGCCTTAAATACATTACGATTTATCGCTAATTTAGTCTCAATAATTTTGGTGGTTGGTACCCAAAAACGATAGCTCAAGGTGACACCGCTTTCGGCAAAGCGCTCAATACCGACTTGTGAGTGTGGTGTATCGGCAACCAGCTCATGATCGTTTAAAACGGTCTCGATCAGCTCAATAGCCAAGTCAGCATTTGCATCATAAGCTATATCAATTTCGCCTTTTACGAGTGAATAGCTAAACGAGTTATGCAGAATTTCGCCAACAATATGTTTGTTAGGAATGGTGATTTCGACTTTTTCTTCGTTAATCAAAATAGTGTAGCCGAGCTCAATTGTTTTAACTTGTCCGCTCACCCCTTTTACTTCAATTGTATCGCCTACTACAAAAGGCCGCGTTGCAATAATTGCAAGCCCTGCACCATAATTTGAAAGCATTCCTTGCAGTGCTAAACCTGCACCTAATGAGGCGGCACCTATAGCAGCCACAAAAGGAGTAACACTGATGCCTATTTTACCCAGCGCAATAATGAGGAACATGATGATCAGCAAGACTTTTATAACATTGCTGATAAAGTTTGTGAGGGTAATATCTATATTATGGCGCTGCATTAAGGCTGCCACCATATTTGATACTTTTTGTGAAATCCACAAGCCAAATACCAAAATTAAGATCGCACCCACTATTTGCATGCTGTAGGTCACTAAATATTCGGTGATCAGGTTATAGTATTTTTCCACTTGTTGTAATTCTGCGTCAATCATGGCTTTTCCTAACAAGGTTTACTGCTGGTCATTACTATATCAGATGTTGAATGGCGGGGTAGAGTAAGGGGACGATTAAAGCGCTTAATAGCGCACTCAATGCCATAGCTACAGATGCAAAAGCGCCAGCCTTCGGTTGCTCTGTTATAAGAGAAGCAGTGCCAATAGCATGACAAGCAGTGCCAATTGCGACACCTTTAGCTTGTGCATTATGTATATTTATTAGCGAGAAAATTAAATTACCGAAAATTGCCCCAAGTACACCAATAAAAATCACCATAGCCGCTGCTAAAGAAGGAATACCGCCAAGTGCATCGGTAACCAGTAAAGTGATAGGTGTGGTTACTGACAAACTAGCCAAGGATGCACTAAGTTCTGCAGGCGCGGAAAACAAAGCGCAAATAATCGATGCAACCAGCGTGGCATTGATTACCCCTAAACTGCAACTTATCAGAATTAACAGTAGATTCTTTTTAACATGTATAAACTGCTGATAAAGCGGTAGAGCTAAAGCCACAATAGCGGGTTCAAGTAACCAACTTAGCACATTAGTGTGCTCAGCGAATGGAGCGTAGGGGAGTTTGAGTATCATTAAACACGCTGCAATTAGCACAATTGCCCAGCAAACTGGGTTGGTAAGTGCTTTTGCAATAGCATGGTGTGTTTTAGTGTTTAAAAAACGCAGTGCTAGGAAAAGAGCAATAACTAATGGAACGCTTAACCACCAAAAGCTAGCTGTCATTTTCACGCCCCTTAAAGTAAGCGATAACAGAGCCAATCAATACAACGCTTGTCAGTGGCACAACAATAAAGATAGTCAGTAATAAAGGCCAGTGCTCAGCAATTAAACCTAAGTGTTCAATAATCCCGACCCCCGCAGGAATAAAAAACAATGGCATATAATTGAGTAAAGGGCTGGCTGTCGGCTTTAAATGGTGCTCTTTTACTATACCTGTTAAAAGTAATACGAGTAACAAGACCATACCGAGTAATGGAGCTGGAAAACTGCTTTCAAACAAAGCCGTTAAATACTTAGCAACGGCTAAACAAGCAAGAATAATGGCGCTACTGATTAGGTATTTCATGAGTCAGGATAATTGCGAATAAAGTACAACTACATCATACCCTTGTCAGCTGTACTATGCGACTTTAGCTTACCATGATTTAGCATTATTAAATTGGACATCTTCAGCGCCTTTGGCTTTCGCAATTGCCTTTTTGGTATTCGGATTCATTAGTAAGCGAATTTGGCTCCAAGTTTCTTTAGCAAGAATTTTACGTTGCTGTGAGCGATAGCTTTGCTGAGTAATGCGTTTAATTGCTGCGAGTGTATCGGGTGAGCGGGCCATCAATGTTTCAAGTACAGCATCGGTTTGTTTATCGACATCATCAGTCAGTTGCGTAACCAAGCCATATTCTTTAGCGTCTTCAGCCGAAACGGGCCCTGCATGGCTTGCAAGCCAAAGTGCTTGGTCACGCTTCATTAAGCCTGCAAGCACAACGTTAGCCCCCATATCAGGACACAAACCCCAGCGAGCCTCCATAATTGCTAACTTTGCGTTTTTATCGACAATACGGTAATCAGCCCCGAGCGCGATTTGCATACCGCCGCCAAAGCAATGCCCGGTAATTTTAGCTATCACCGGGATACTTAAGTCTTGCCAACCTAACACCACTTTTTGCGCGAGGTTTTGGTTTCCTGGTAACCACTTGAATAATAGTTTGATGATATTACTCGGCTTTTTCATCACCGCAGCAACATCAAGCCCAGAGCAAAAGTGCTCGCCTTCGCCAGAGATCACCACAGCACGCAAACTACGATCGTTTTTAATTTTTTTGATTACATTTGAAAGCTCCACAAACATAGCAAAACTGAGTGCATTTTGTTTCTCGGCACGGGCAAGGCTAACCCAAGCGACCTGTTGTTTTATTTCTAGTTTTATCATGGTAACTCCTCTGACCTGTTTGCTAGAGCTTACGAACTAATCACATGTATGTAAAGAAATGCTGATGTGTGACAAAGAATTAGGTGATTTATTAAAAAAGAGTAACTTCGTCATATATTTGGTTACAAATTGATGTATATTTTTAAAACAAAGATGCTGGTTTACAGCTAGTTCGGTTTTGCGATTAATAAGATACTGCTTCAAATTTTCGCAAAATCCCATGACACGACTAGACTTAGCTTTAAGTCGCGCTACAAGGAGTAAAAAATATGCTGATGCGCAATACACAACGCATGCAAAAGCTATCAACTGAATCTATAACAACAACAGTATATGCATTGGCATTAAGTGTCTTACTTACAGGTTGTTCAGATGACAAGTCTCAGCAGCAAGCAACACCACCCCCTGCTGTCTCTGTATACAATGTAAATACACAAGAGGTCGGTAACTACCGCGAATTTGTAGCACGAACCGAGGCATTTCAAGAGGTTAAAATTAGAGCGCGAGTTGAAGGTGAGCTTATTGAGCGTCACTTTGACGAAGGTTCGTCTGTTGAAAAAGATCAGTTATTACTTCGTATTGACCCTTCAGAGTATCGTTCAACGGTCACTGAAGTTGAAGCTGATTTAAAAAGCCGTATCGCAGCGGCCAGTGCAGCTGAGCGAGATTTAAAGCGCGGCAAAGATGTTGCGTCACAAGGGTTTATTTCTCAATCTGACCTCGACAAATTAACGACCAATTTTGAGCAAGCAACTGCGGCGGTTAAAGCGGCAGAAGCAGAGCTTGAGAAAGCGAAGTTAAATTTAAGCTATACCGAAATTAAAGCGCCATTCAGTGGGCGCATTGGTAAAGTAAATTATGATGTTGGCAATATTGTTGGGCCATCATCAAATGAACTTGCAGAGCTGACAGATGTTAACCCTATCTATGTGAGTTTTCAGGTAGAAGAGGCAGATTACATTAGTTATCGTCAACAGCACCAGACACCGTCAGGTCGCGACCCGCGAGATGTACCAATAGATTTAACACTACGCTTACCGAATAATTCGACCTTTCCTGCAAAGGGTGTATTAGATTTTGCTGATACTAAAATTAACCGTAATACTGGTACGGTTGAACTTAGAGCCTCGTTTGATAATCCCGATGGTATTGTGATGCCAGGGTTATTTGTCACTTTAATCGTAGAGAGTACCAATAAAAAAGAACTTGCACTGATCCCACAAGTCGCCGTGCAAGAAAATCAACAGGGTAAATTTGTACTGGTTGTTGGTGATGATAATAAAGTCGCCATGCGTATTGTTGAACTTGGCCGCCGTATCAATGCCATGTGGGTGGTTGAATCAGGTCTTGAAGCTGGGGAAAAGGTGATTATTGAAGGCCTGCAAAAAGTACGGCAAGGTGCAGAAGTTAAGGCTGTGGAAAAGAAAGTAGATGCCACAACAGGCACTATTTCTAATAAAGCAAACTCTTAGGAGTATGAGATGATTAGCAAAACATTTATATCTCGCCCTAAGTTTGCACTGGTTATATCTATTGTTATTACGATTGCGGGCTTAATATCGATGGCTTTATTGCCGGTTAATATGTACCCGCAAATCACCCCGCCACAAGTACAAATTACAGCCAGTTATCCTGGTGCGAGTGCGCAAATAGTCGAAGAGTCCGTTATTAGACCTATTGAAGAACAGGTCAATGGGGTTGAAGATATGATGTATATCGAGTCAACTTCATCTAATAACGGTACTGCGAATATAACCGTTTACTTTAAAGTCGGCACTGATACGGACATAGCACAGGTTAATGTGCAAAATCGTGTCGCACTGGCTGAGTCAGGTTTGCCTGAAGAAGTGAAGCGTCAAGGGGTGTCGGTTAAGAAAAAATCAAGCTCAATGCTTTTAGGTATTAACCTTTATTCAAGCAAAGATAATATTGATGCTATTTTTCTAAGTAACTACGCGACAAATTATTTAACTGAGCCTTTAGGGCGTATCAATGGTGTGGCCTCAGCAGAGGTTATGGGGGAGCAGACGTACTCGATGCGATTATGGCTGCGTCCCGATAGAATGGCTTCTTTAGAGTTTACGGTGGCGGAAGTACAAGCTGCGTTACAAGAGCAAAACACCATAGTGGCGGCCGGTAAGTTGGGTGCGGCACCAACAGGGCCTAGCCAGCAATTTGAATACTCAATTCAGGCGAAGGGGCGTTTAAAGACACCAGAGGAGTTTGGTCAAACTATTATTCGCGCAAATAAAGATGGTAATTTTGTGCGTTTAAATGATATCGCGCGCATTGAAATGGGAGCCGCGAGCTACAGTACGACCGCCAAATTAAACCAGCAAGATACTGCGTTTATTGTTATTTATCAGCTAACTGAGGCGAATGCGACACAAGTTGCTACCGATGTTAAAGCGCGTATGGAGGAGCTAGCAAAGCAGCTACCTGATGGTATTGAGTACTCAATTCCTTATGATACAACTGAATTTATTAACCGTTCAATTGAAGAAGTGGTAATAACACTTGTACAAGCCGTTGGTTTGGTTATTTTAGTGGTGTTTTTGTTTTTGCAAAATTGGCGCGCAACACTGATTCCTACCGTTGCGATTCCGGTGTCTTTGGTGGGTACCTTCGCATTTATGATGATGATGGGTTATTCCATCAACCTAATTACGCTTTTTGGTTTGGTGCTGGCAATCGGGATTGTGGTTGATGATGCTATTATCGTTATCGAAAATGTTGAGCGGATCCTAAAAGAAGAAAAACTACCAATAAAAGAAGCCGTTACTAAAGCAATGGAGCAGGTATCAGGCCCCATTGTTGCAACCACCCTTGTGTTATTAGCGGTATTTGTGCCTGTTGGATTTATGCCAGGGATCACCGGAGAGCTTTATAAACAATTCTCCGTAACGATTTCATTCGCTGTACTTATTTCATCTGTTAATGCACTTACTTTAAGTCCTGCGCTGTGTGCTTTGCTATTAAATGAAAAAGCTATGAAACCAATAAAGTGGTTGGCTCCTTTCGAAAATGTGATCACACGCTCAACCAGCGGGTATAGCAAAGTAATTAATTTTATCTTAAAGCGCTCTGCGCGAATGGCACTTTTCGCTGTGGTGATTTTTGCTGCCGCAGGGTGGCTTGTAAAAACGGTTCCTACAGGATTTGTACCAGCAGAAGATCAAGGCTTTTTGTTCGTTGATGTGCAGTTGCCAGACGCAGCAGCAAGTAATCGTACTCAAGAGGTGATGCATAAATTAGGGGATATTGTAAAAAATGAACCCGCAGCGACTGATTTTATAGCTGTGTCTGGGTTTTCCTTACTAGGTGGTGCAGGTTCAAATAATGCATTAGGGATTGTGGTGTTAAAAGACTGGGAAGAGCGAACTAGCTCTGAGCTTGGTTTGCGTGCGGTACTAACACGTTTAATGGGGCAGTTTTGGGCGATGCCAGATGCACAGATAATGGCATTTAACCCCCCATCAATCCCAGGGCTAGGTACCAGTGCTGGTTTTGAATTTAGGTTGCAAGATAGTGAAGGGCGTGAGCCCGCTGAGCTTGCCCAGGTATTAAATGGACTTATTTATGAGGCAAATCAGCGTCCAGAGCTTTCTAATGTATACAGCACATTTAGAGCAAATGTGCCGCAATACTTTTTAGAGATTGACCGCAATAAGGCCAAGGCCCAAGGGGTGGCACTTAGCGATATTTTCTTAACTTTACAGGCACAATTAGGATCATTGTATATTAATGACTTTAATCAATTTAGTCGCACATACAGAGTGATCATGCAGGCGGAGAGTCGTTTTCGTCAAAACCCTGCCGACTTACAATATTACTATGTGCGTAATGATGAAGGTGCAATGGTGCCGCTTACCACGCTTGCTAAGCTTGAGCCAATCCTTGGCCCAACCAGCTTAACGCACTTTAATTTATACCGCAGTGCGAGTATTAGCGGGCAGCCCGCAGCGGGTTACTCAAGTGGTGATGCGATAAAAGTCATGCAAGAATTAGCTGAGCAGCTGCCAACGGGTTATGTTTATGAATGGGCTGGGCAATCTAAACAAGAAATAGAAGCAGGTAATGTTGCACCGATTCTATTTGGTTTAGCGGTTGTTTTTGTTTATTTATTCTTAGTCGCACAATATGAAAGTTGGACGATTCCATTTTCGGTCATTGCGGCCGTACCACTGGCGTTATTTGGTGCAATGCTTGCGTTATATGTAATTGGTATGGAAAACAATATCTATGCACAAGTGGGTCTTGTGTTGTTAATTGGCCTATCAACTAAAACTGCTATTCTGATCGTTGAGTTTGCTATGGAAGAACGCTCAGCGGGTAAAGGAATTCTCGAAGCAGCATTAAATGCGGCGAAAATGCGTTTTAGAGCGGTGCTAATGACAGCCCTCTCGTTTGTGCTTGGCGTATTACCTTTAGTATTTGCAAGCGGTGCAGGCGCTGGAAGTCGAATATCACTGGGTGTAACTGTGCTGTTCGGTATGTTAGCTGCTACGATATTTGGTACATTGTTGGTGCCATTATTTTATACCCTTGTGCAGGGGATGCGTGAAAAAATAAAAGGGCAAGCATCTTCATAGCCTTCAGCGAAAAATAAAAAAGTCAGGGTAACCTGGCTTTTTTTTTGGTAAAACTCAAAAGAGGTTTGTTATCATAGCTTAATTCAAATATCAGAGGGTTTTGGTCATGGCTGGTCCACGCTTATACAGTGAAGAAGAAGTAACACATCAGGCGTATGATATATTTTTAGAATTAGCACCTGACAACTTAAGCGAGCAAGATATTGCTGACTTTAATGAACACCGCGAAGAGCTCGGTTTTATTGAAGAAGGTGAACCGGATAATCAATGGCAAGATTTTGTTGCATTAGAGATTGAACCTGAGCTGTTTGTGCAAGTCTTAGTAGGACTTGAGTTTGATAATCAAGATATTCTGTTTGCCAAAATTTTAATTAGCCGAGATAAAGATGCGCCTTTTTGTCATATTCTTTGGAAAGATAGCGAATAAATTTTCCGCCGATGTTTGATTTAATCCCGAGTTGCTTTTATACACTAAAACGTGCGCTTTTAGTCGCTTTTATGCTGACTAGCTGGCAGGTTGCCGCTGTTGATCCATTTGAAGATTTTCATGAGTATGGTCAGCTATCTGAAGAAGAAATCCATAAAATCCATAAGGGCGAGATGCTTTATGGGGATATGGAATTTGGCTTTATGATTAGTAGTGGTAATACACATTCAACCAGCTTTAAATATAAAGGTAACCTGTATCAGGATTTTGAAAAATGGCGTAACCAATTCAAAATAGACACCCTATATAAACGAGACCGTAATGACGAAACTGGTGATGATGAAGTTTCAGCTGATCGAATCTTTATATCAGGGCAGGGTAACTACAAGCTAAACGTTAAAAATGAATCTTTCTTTATTTATGCTGATTATGAAGAAGATGAGTTTAGTGGCTTAGAGTTTAAAAGCACTGTGGCTACAGGTTATGGTAATCGCATATACCAAGGTAGCAAGAACAAGGTTGATATAGATGTTGGGCCCGGCCTTTACCGCTCAGTTGCCGATGAAGATATGGCAACCGAAGAGGATGAAACTAAAACCGGCTACTTATTGCGCTTAGCTCTGCAGTGGGAGCGCACGGTATCTGCACGCACACGTTTTAACCAAGATGTAAGTTATGAGCAATCTATGTCTGGGTTAAACTCGCGACTAAAATCAGAAACCTCGCTGATCAGCAAAATCATGGGTGATGTATCGCTTAAATTTACCTATATGTACCGTTATAACTCAAAACCAGAGGAAGACAAGCTTAAGTATGATTCAGAGCTCAGTGCAACCTTTGTTTATAGCTTTTAATTAGAGAATTCTTTATGTATCAACATAAGCAATATGCACTATTTATCTTTATTGTTTTAGGCTGGATAGGCGCTTTTATTGCCTTAGCTTGGAATTTAATTGGCGCCGATATACCTCTTATGGTGTTTAGCGCAATTCTAGTGCTGGTGGGCTTTTTGTTCCATGGCTTAACAATAAAAGTAAGTGATAAAACGGTAAGTTGGGCATTTGGGCCAGGTGTGTTTGGTAAAACCGTTAGCTTTGATGAGATTGAGTCTGTTCGAGCGGTAAGTAACTCATTTCGGCATGGTGTAGGTCTGCGCATTACGCATGATGGGTGGGTTTATAGTGTTTCAGGGTTCAGTGCAGTCGAACTGGCAATGAAAGATGGTACATATTACCGTTTAGGCACCAATGATCAAGCTGGTTTACTTGCTGCGCTTAAAACGCATATAACTCAGCCTGAAGCTATGCCAAAAGCAAAGGAAGAAGTGAGCGCAGAACCTGAGTAAGTGATACGCTTCTGTAGGGCATAGTGTAGATATAAAAAAAGCGCCAATGGCGCTTTTTTTATAGTCAGGTTTAGTGGCTGTGACCACAACCACCTTCGCCGTGCACATGACCGTGTGCAAGCT
Organism: Pseudoalteromonas sp. L1; assembly: GCF_021728095.1. NCBI lineage: Bacteria > Pseudomonadati > Pseudomonadota > Gammaproteobacteria > Alteromonadales > Pseudoalteromonadaceae > Pseudoalteromonas > Pseudoalteromonas sp. L1. The sequence continues at coordinate 197,664 of NZ_JAKKCT010000001.1, forward strand.
CCTCTTCTGTGGCATCGCGTACTTCGAGTACTTCAACATCAAAGTGAAGCGTAATACCTGAAAGAGGATGATTACCATCGACAATCACGTCTTCATCTTGGATTTCAATGATCATGACTGATTGATCGCCTGCATCAGTTGTTGCTCTAAATTGCATACCTACTTCAATTTCCATGCCTTCGAACATCGACTTTGGCACTGCTTGCATTAGGTCGTCGTGACGCTCACCATAGCCTTGTTCTGGCTCTACAGTCACACTGAATGTATCACCGGCTTCTTTACCGAGTAGCGCGTTTTCAAGACCTGGGATTAAAAATCCTGTGCCCACGATAAACACCAGTGGTTCACCATCGAAAGAATTGTCGATGGTATTTTTGTTATTATCCAATACTGAATAATGCATTTTTACCACTTTGTTTGCTGCTACGATCATAGTCATTCCTATTTATTCATCTTCGAGAGAGTAAGGTAGAGCTTGAATTGATAGCTCAACCTGAGGGAGGTGTTTTGCACGTAATACGTGGCCTGTTTCATTGTCATTTGGTAAGACTACAAGGCCCACAAGAGTGTGCGTTTGTTGATTATAACTTTGGCTGATAAGCTTGCCTGCACGGCGCCAGTTTTCGCCCATTTGTGTTTCAAGCTCTAGTTCATCGAGTAAACCATCGGCTTTACCTGCGACGATATACATGGCGCGTTTATTTTTTCCGAGATACTTCATACGGGCGACGGTTTCTTGCCCTGTATAACAGCCTTTTCTGAAGCTAATACCACCTATAGCCTGTAAATTAACCATTTGCGGTACATATTCGCCAATAGCATCTTCATTTAAAGAGGGTTCAGCGGCAGTGATTGCTGCTTCTTGCCACATGCTGTCATTATCAAGTGCGGTGATATCGTCAGGTAAGCTAAAGTCATTATTTACCATCAATAATACGCGGTTTTCTGCAAGCTTTAGTGCTTTGCCTCCTGCAAAATCAACAGCAGTCTGAGTATCATTAAAATGGATATTCAATAACGCGAGGGTTGAGGTAAGATCTTCACCGGTTAAGCCAATAAGCGGTTTATCAGATTGCTCAATCTCAACTTGAGAGAATACAGCATACTTTTTTAATTCGACCAAAGATTGTGCTACCTCAGGTTTAGAGCCAACTAGGTAGTAGCTATCTTGGTATGTAAATAGCTTGAACACACCCCAAAGTTTACCTTTGGCATTACAGTGTCCTGCCCATAAGAAGTTATCGTTACTTAGCTTATTGATATCTTGAGTAACTTGCCCGTGAAGGTATGACAGCTTATCTTTACCTGAAAGGCTAATAAGCGTATGAGATAATGGGCATGCGTAAACAGTCGACATAAAAACCTTCTTTACGATATAAGTGAACCCTAATGATAACTTAGTTAGGGTGGCAATTTAAATAGCTGTTTATTCGATTGCAATTTGTTAAACTGCAGACAAATAAGTACGAGGTTTAAAATGACTGAAATTCACAGTAAAGAACGCATTCGTTGGGCGTGCCGCCGTGGTATGCTCGAACTTGATGTTTTATTCATGCCATTCGTTGAACAAGCGTTTGACTCACTATCTACAGAGCAGCAAGCTGTATTTCAACGCCTACTTGAGTGCGATGATCCTGATTTATTTGCATGGTTTATGGGTCACGAAGAATGTAAAGATGCAGAGCTCAAGAGCATGGTGACGCTTATTTTAGACCGAGTTCGTGTATAGGTTTACCGTCAAAAATAACTTCCCAGACCACAAACCTTTTGTGGTCTTCTTTTGTTTTCTAGCCCTATTATTATACTTTTCTTATAGTCATATCTTATCAGAGCTTTTAGCCTGTTTTGCTTGCCTTGTGATTGGTGTTGTTTGTTTTAAAAAAGTAAAACAAGCACAGCCCAGTGAGGGAGTTATTATTTTGCAGCAATCGCAGTTAGGTTTTTTTAATGAACAATTACAACTGCAAGGTAAAATAAGTCCCAAGAGCTATGTATTTGCAAATCATGTAGTTATAAGATTAATTGGCTTTTATCAATCACACTGGCTGATTATCTCGTCAGCCAGTGTTGATGAGCTAAGTTTTTCTCGTTTGCGACGAGCGGTTATTGCAGTGCAGCAACCAGCTTAGGTGTTAATATAGTCGGTGTGGGGTTTTCAGTTTGATTTGGGTAGTCGATTGTATAATGAAGCCCGCGGCTTTCTTTACGCTCAAGGGCACTACGAATAATCAGCTCCGCAACTTGTACCAAGTTACGAAGTTCTAGTAAGTTATTTGTAACCCTAAAGTTTGCATAGTAATCATGGATTTCTTGCTGCAGTAATTCAACGCGATGCAGTGCGCGTTCTAAGCGCTTGGTTGAGCGCACAATGCCCACGTAATCCCACATAAATAACCTTAGCTCATGCCAGTTGTGGGTTATAACGATTTCTTCATCTGAGTTAGTGACACGACTTTCATCCCATAAAGGTAATGGTTCTGGCGCAGGTGAGGTGTCAATTTTGCTTAAAATGTCTTTTGCCGCAGCATGGGCAAACACAATACACTCAAGTAATGAGTTACTCGCCATTCGGTTTGCACCGTGAAGACCTGTATAAGCGACTTCACCCACGGCATATAAATTATCGAGATCTGTTCGACCATTAAAGTCAGTCATGACACCACCGCACGTATAATGCGCGGCAGGGACGACTGGAATCGCTTCTTTCGTTATATCAAGACCAACACTTAAGCACTTTGCGTAGATAGTTGGGAAGTGCTCAATAATAAAATCTTTATCTTTGTGGCTGATATCTAAATAGACACAGTTTGCACCAAGGCGTTTCATTTCAAAGTCGATAGCGCGAGCGACAATATCACGAGGCGCAAGCTCTTCGCGCTCGTCAAAATCTTTCATAAAGCGTGTGCCATCAGGGCGTTTTAAATACGCACCCTCACCGCGCATTGCTTCTGTGATCAAAAAGTTTTGCAGCTCTGGGTGATATAAACTCGTCGGGTGGAATTGGTTAAATTCCATATTCGCCACTCGACAACCAGAGCGCCACGCCATCGCAATACCATCACCACTCGATACATCTGGGTTAGAGGTATATAAGTACACTTTGCTTGCACCGCCAGTTGCAAGCGCGACGAACTTAGCAGCAATCGTTTCTACTTTTTTATCTTCACAATTCCAGACATATAAGCCATGGATATGCTTTCCTTTTTTGCCAAGGCTTTTATCGCTGATCAAATCAATCGCATTGTAGTTTTCTAATAACGTGATGTTAGGGTGTGCTTGTACTTGGCTGATAAGTGTTGTTTGTACAGCACGACCCGTTGCATCAGCAGCGTGCAGAATGCGGCGATGACTATGGCCGCCTTCACGGGTTAGGTGAAAACGTTCTTTGCCCTTTGAGTCAAATTCCATGTCAAAAGGCACACCTTGCTCAATAAGCCACTTTAAACACTTTTTAGCGTTGCTTGCAGTGTAGTGAACCGCATCACGGTCACACAGGCCACCACCTGCATCAAGTGTATCCTCAACATGAGATTCAATGCTGTCATTTTTCTTATCAAAAACCGCCGCAATACCGCCTTGTGCATACAATGTAGAGCCTTCTGTAAGTGCCCCTTTACTTAATACGGTTACTTTACAGTGATTAGCGAGTGATAAGGCAAGGGAAAGGCCTGCGGCGCCGCTGCCAATGATAGCGACATCAGTAATGTGATGTTTATTTTGGTTCATGTCTGTGGTCTTAGCGGTTACAATGCTCAGCTGATAGTGCAAAAGTTTGAGCAAAAATATTTTGATATGATATATGTATATGTACCATATTTGCTGTAGCACTATTAGTTATTTTAAATGTTATACCAATCTTATTAGATTTTTTGTCATATAAACAGTGTACTATCAACTGTTTTGCACAAATGTAGAATAGCTTTGAATTAGAATAGCTGTTGATTTTAAAGCTATTTTTGAAGTTTTACGCAAATAAGAACGGTATAACTCAATATATTTGCATGCTATCTTATAAAAAAAACATTTTAAACTGAACTTTTATATTCATCGTGCAGTCAGAGTTTGTGTAAACAATGGCGAGTATATGAATAGCAAGCAAGAATCAAACAGAGGAGTACCGGCTCGAATGAGCGAGCAGGATTTGGATTTAGCGCTAGTTAAAAGGGTCCAGCAAGGAGATAAAAACGCCTTCAACCTATTAGTTAGAAAATATCAGAATAAAATCGCAGGCTTGATCTCACGTTATGTGTCGAATCAAGGTGATGTTGCTGATGTCGCTCAAGAAGCTTTTATTAAAGCTTATCGGGCGTTACCTAACTTTAGAGGGGACAGCGCCTTTTATACTTGGTTATACCGTATCGCCGTAAATTGTGCTAAAAATTACTTAGTTGCTCAGGGCCGAAAGCCCCCAGCGAACGATGTTGATGCAGAAGAAGCTGAGTTTTATGACAGTGCAGATGCAATGCGTTCTAACGCATCGCCAGAGAATCTGTTACTCAGTGACGAAGTACGTGCTGTAATTTTTAATACAATTGATAGTTTGCCTGAAGATCTGAAAACTGCGATTACCCTTCGAGAGATAGAAGGGATGAGCTATGAAGAAATAGCCGTGGTTATGGATTGCCCCGTGGGAACTGTACGTTCACGTATATTCCGTGCCCGCGAAGCGATTGATAATAAATTAAATCCATTAATAGGTGAGTCTTAGTATGACAAAAGCAGACGTTAACAAGTTGGATAACGAGCAGCTATCCGCGTTACTTGACGGCGAACAGCAACTAACCGATGAAGCGATAACAAAAGATGATGTCGCGACATTTGGTCGTTATGCGATGATCGGTGATGCAATGCGTGCTGAGGCAAATAACAGCGCTTTTAACTTTGATATTGCCGACGCCGTTGCAGATGCACTTGAACACGAACCTGTCTATGCCGATTTCGCGAATAAAACAAATACACCAAAAAGCGAAGAAATCGTGGCAGCAACAGGTACTGACAATGTTGTCGCATTTAACTGGCGCCGCCCATTTGCACAAGTTGCTATCGCAGCAAGCGTTGCAATGTTCGCGATAGTGGGCGTACAAACATTGCCGCAAAACAGTGAGTCACCTGAAAGTGACATTCCATTGCTACAAACAACCCCATTGACTGGCGTGGCATCACCGGTGAGCTACTCATCTGAACAGCCAGCGCTTGAAAATGCACAGCAAGGTTTGCGTGAGTTACAGCAGCAGCGAATTGGTGCACTTGTTCTAGAGCACCATAGACAAGCACGTGTTGCTTATTCATTAGAAAAGTCGCAAACTGAGGCCAAAGCCGAAGAGGAAAATCACTAATTTAATGAAAGTTATTACTTTTATTTTATCGCTGGTAATAAGTGCATCCGCTTTTGCCAGCGACGAAAACCCCGCCAAAGCATTATTATTAGATATGGCTAAAGCCGTTCATACCCGTAACTTTGATGCATCCTTTGTGGTCGTTAAAGGTCAAGCAATGGAGCCTTATCGCTGGTTACACGCAAAACAAGGTGATATTGAGCTTGAGCATTTAAGTTTATTGAATGGTGCTGGTCTTGAGATGGCTCGTGTGAACGATCAAGTTACTTATTTTGAGCCTCACTCAGAGCCTTACTCTGTCAAAACTGACTCAATTGCAGGACCTATTCCAGAGGTTTTGTTTAAAGATATTGAGCGTTTAAGTGCTCATTATGATTTCGTTCTTGGCGGAAAAGGCCGTATAGCTGGGCGTTCAGCGCAATTAGTTCGAATAGAATCAAAGGACGAGTTTAAGTTTAATTACTGGATTTGGCTTGATACTGAGTCATCATTATTACTTAAATCTGCTTACGTTAACCACAAAGGCGAAATGTTGGAACAATTACAGCTTACTCATATCAGTGTGACGGAGCAGCCAGCTCCCTTATTGCTTGAGATGCAAAACCGTGACTTTCCAACTCCCTTACCAGTGAGTGAAATTGACAATGAAAGCACAGGTACGGCGGTTAATAATTGGAAGATAGGCTGGTTACCTGATGGATTTAAACTGTTAAAATCTGATCGCCATAAGCTTGATTTAAACAATGAGCTAACAGATTATTACTTGTATTCAGATGGCTTTGTTGAAGTCTCTGTATTTGTTCAAAGACCATTGCCAGGCAAACGCCCCAGTGGTGCGCTTTCATCGGGTGCTACTACAGTCTATGTTCATAACAGTGGTAGCTTTGATGTGTCAGTTGTTGGTAATATTCCCGCTATGACAGCCAAAGCCATTGCAGAGTCGGTAGCGCGACCTCTTTAAACCATGATTGAACAAACACTCACTGTCGTGTCTGTAAAAGGCACGACAGCAAATTTAGAAGCAGAGCAAAAACAAGCCTGTGCAGGGTGTAATGGCCGTTGTGGCTCACAAGTCTTTGCCAAGTTATTTGGTACCGCTAAAAAAACATTTCCATATACATTCGATAATGAGCTAAAAGTAGGGCAAAAAGTGACCTTAGCATTGGATGATAGTCATTTAGTAAAACATGCAATGGCTGTGTATATGTTGCCACTATTACTTAGTTTAGGGTTCGCTTTAGCTGCTTTTGCAGTATTTTCGCTTGCTGAAGGGTGGCAAATTTTAGCGGCCTTGTTGGGGGGCTTAATTGGCTATGCAATAGCTAAATCAAGGGTTAAGAGCCTAAAACATGATATAAAAGTAATAAAAATTCACCCAATTACTATTCCTTTCACTCAAATAGATGGTGATTAAAGCCAATTAAATGTAAAATTGTCGCTTTATACACTTAGTCCATTTTATATAGAAGTTTAGAATCCAGTTTATGAAGCATATCCGTAATTTTTCGATCATCGCCCATATTGACCATGGTAAATCGACTCTCTCTGACCGTCTTATCCAAGTTTGTGGTGGTTTAACAGACCGTGAAATGCAGCAGCAGGTGTTAGACTCAATGGACATTGAGCGTGAGCGTGGTATTACCATCAAAGCGCAAAGTGTAACGCTAAATTATAAAGCGAAAGATGGCGAAACATACCAGTTAAACTTTATCGACACGCCAGGACACGTTGATTTCACATACGAAGTATCGCGTTCACTTGCAGCCTGTGAAGGTGCGCTTTTAGTTGTTGATGCGGGTCAAGGTGTAGAAGCACAAACCTTAGCTAACTGTTACACAGCAATCGAAATGGACTTAGAAGTTATTCCCGTTCTAAACAAAATCGACTTACCGCAAGCTGATCCACTTCGCGTTGCCGAAGAAATCGAAGACATCATTGGTATCGACGCCTTAGAAGCTGTTCGTTGTAGTGCGAAAACCGGTATTGGTATTGAAGAAGTGTTAGAGGTTATCGTTAAAGATATTCCGCCACCAGAAGGTGATAAAGACAAGCCTCTACAAGCATTAATTATCGATTCATGGTTTGACCCATACCAAGGCGTTGTATCATTAGTACGTATTAAGCACGGTGAGCTACGCGCAGGCGATAAAATTAAGATCATGTCGAATGACCAAGTTCACATTGCTGATAAAGTGGGTATTTTCACACCAAAGCAAACTAACACGGGCATCTTAAAAACCGGTGAAGTAGGCTTTGTCATTGCGGGTATTAAAGAAATCCATGGTGCACCAGTAGGTGATACCATTACTTTGCAACGTAATTCTGCTCCAGAGCGCTTACCGGGCTTCCAGCGTATTAAACCACAGGTTTATGCAGGTATGTTCCCAATTTCATCTGATGATTATGAGTCATTCCGTGATGCGCTTGATAAACTGAGCTTGAACGATGCGTCGTTGTTCTTTGAACCAGAGAACTCAACAGCATTAGGTTTTGGTTTCCGTTGTGGCTTCTTAGGTATGCTACACATGGAAATCATTCAAGAGCGCCTTGAACGTGAATACGATATTGATCTTATTACCACGGCACCTACGGTAATCTACGAAGTAGAAACTAAAGACGGCGTTAAGCAGATTGATAACCCATCGGATCTTCCTCCGGTAAATAATATTCTTGAGATCCGTGAGCCAATTGTTGAAGCTAACATATTAGTTCCACAAGAATTTTTAGGTAACGTAATTACGCTTTGTGTTGAAAAGCGCGGCGTACAAACTAAAATGAACTACCATGGTAAGCAAGTGGCGGTAACGTACGAATTACCAATGGCTGAAGTAGTCATGGACTTCTTCGATAAGTTAAAATCAACAAGCCGTGGTTTTGCGTCACTTGATTATAACTTTAAGCACTTCCAAGCGTCAGACATGGTACGTGTGGACGTACTAATTAATGGTGAACGTGTCGATGCATTAGCCATAATCGTACACCGTGATATCGCACAATCACGTGGTCGCCTATTAGCTGAGGCACTGAAAGATCTGATTCCACGTCAACAGTTTGATATTGCAATTCAAGCGGCAATTGGTCAGCATGTTATTGCGCGTACGACTGTTAAACAGTTACGTAAAAACGTAATTGCAAAGTGTTACGGTGGTGACGTAAGCCGTAAGAAAAAGCTTCTACAGAAGCAAAAAGAAGGTAAAAAGCGAATGAAGCAACTAGGTAACGTCGAAGTGCCGCAAGATGCGTTCTTAGCTATCCTTAAAGTTGGTAAATAATAGAAGTTAATAAAGGAATTAATGCATGGCGGGTTATTTTTCGATTTTTTTAGTGTTGTTAACGCTTGGCTCAGGGCTAATCTGGTTAATTGACCATTTTATGTTTGCACCAAAGCGTCAACAACGCATCGCCCTTGCTCAAAATGCGTCGGGCGGTGAGCTAGACGAAGAAACTGCCGCATTAATTGCGCCAGAACCAAGTATTACTGAAACGGCAAAATCAATCTTCCCGATGATCGCCGCAATTACAATTTTTCGTTCATTTATTTTTGAGCCGTTTCAGATACCATCAGGTTCGATGATGCCAACGCTATTGGTTGGTGACTTTATATTGGTTCAGAAGTACTCATATGGTATTAAAGATCCAGTATGGCGCACTCAACTCGTTGATGTTGATGAGCCAGAGCGTGGTGATATAGTTGTATTTAAATATCCTTTGGATGAACGTGTTGATTATATTAAACGCGCTGTTGGTTTACCTGGGGATAAAATAGTTTATCGCAATAAGCACCTTTATATCCAACCTAAGTGTGAGGATGGAGCAACGCAGCAAGGTGAGTTGTTGTGTAATGAATACAATAAAATTGATATGGAAATTCTCAATAGTGACGAATTCAAGCAAGGGTCTATGAATTTAGTTCGCTTAGATGAAAATCTAGGCACAGTGAATCATAACATCTTGATTAACCCTGAAGCGCTTGAAATGAAAGGCCGTTATTATCAACAACCAGGTACACGCTCAGATGAGTGGGTTGTTCCTGCTGATCATTACTTTATGATGGGTGATAATCGTGATAACAGCCAAGACAGTCGCTTTTGGGGCTTTGTGCCAAAAGAAAACCTGGTAGGTAAAGCCGTCTTTATATGGATGAGTTTTGAATTTGAAAATGGCCCAGATGACTTCTTACCAAGCTGGGTTCCAACTGGTGTTCGTTTTGAACGCCTAGGTAATATTCAGTAACGATGAAAAAAAACGTAACAGAGTTATACAAAAAAATAGGTTATACATTCACTGATCAAGCCTTGCTTGAACAGGCAATGACGCACCGTAGCCACAAAGGTCAACATAACGAACGCTTAGAGTTTTTAGGTGATTCTATATTGAGCTTTGTGATTGCGAATGCGCTTTACAGCAAATTCCCTAAAGCGCGAGAAGGTGACTTAAGTCGCATGCGCTCAACCTTAGTGCGTGGTCAAACACTGGCTGAATTTGGCCTTGAGTTTGGCTTAGGTGATTACTTGCGTTTGGGCCCTGGTGAGCTTAAAAGCGGTGGTTTTCGCCGTGAGTCGACTTTAGCCGACGCAGTCGAGGCCATTATTGGTGCCGTGTTCCTTGATTCAAACATTGAACAATGTGGTGAGTTGATTTTAAGCTGGTATGAATCGCGACTTGATGCAATTTCACCGGGGTTAAATCAGAAAGATCCAAAGACATTACTTCAAGAATACTTACAAGCGCGCAAGTTATCGTTACCAGGCTACACTGTTATTGATACAAAAGGTCAAGCGCACAATCAAACATTCACGGTTGAATGTATTGTTGAAGGGATGGATAGCATTATCTCAGTAGGTAGCTCGCGTCGTAAAGCGGAGCAAAAAGCTGCTGAAAAAGCCTTAAAGATACTTAAAAATGAATCTTGATGATTTAATTAGCAAAGAGCCTGCAGAGCTTGATACGCACTGCGGGATGATTGCCATTGTTGGCCGTCCAAATGTGGGTAAATCAACTTTACTTAACTACATTGTTGAGCAAAAGGTGAGTATTACCTCGCGTAAACCACAAACCACACGTCATCGTATTATGGGTATTCATACAGAAGGCAAATACCAAGCCGTGTATGTAGATACGCCAGGCTTACACGTTGACGAAAAACGTGCCATTAACCGTTTAATGAATCGTGCAGCATCAAGCTCAATTGGTGATGTGGAGCTAATCATTTTTGTGGTTGAAGGCACACACTGGAATGACGACGATGAGATGGTACTTAATAAAGTACGTCAAAGCGGTCGCCCAGTGTTATTGGTTATGAATAAAATTGACCAAGTTAAAGATCGTGATTTAGTACTGCCGCACATGCAGTTTTTGGGCGGTAAATTTGACTTCGTTGGTATCATGCCTGTCTCTGCAAAGCAGGGAAAAAATATTGAACTCATCAAAGATGAAGTGAAAAAGCGCTTACCGCTTTGTGAATTTTATTTCCCTGAAGACTATGTCACAGACCGTTCAATGCGCTTTATGGCGGCAGAAGTGATCCGTGAAAAGCTGATGCGTTTTATGGGTGATGAGCTTCCATATTCAGTGACGGTTGAAATCGAGCAATTTAAATGGCAAGAAAACGGTGTTTGGCAAATTAATGGTCTGATCCTCGTTGAGCGTGAAACGCAAAAGCGCATGGTCATTGGCAATAAAGGCGAAAAGCTTAAAGTGATTGGCCGTGAAGCTCGTAAGGACCTTGAAGACATGCTTGATAATAAAGTGTTCTTAGAGCTTTGGGTAAAAGTGAAATCAGGCTGGGCTGACGATGAGCGTGCACTACGTAGCCTTGGCTATGGTGAAGACTAAGTAAAGCCTACACGCCATGGATAGCGAATTCTACACAGCATACTTGCTGCATCGACGTCCTTTTAGTGACTCGCAAGTCATGCTAGATATGCTGGTAGAAGGCGTTGGTCAGCTCAGAATGCTGGCTCGTATTAGTGGCCGCTTGGCCACTAAACACAAAGCACAACTGCAACCCTTCCAATCACTGCTGGTTAAGTACAGCGGCAAATCAGATTTAAAATACATTAATCACTTTGAACCCCATGACGCCCAAACTATGCTTACTGGCACCGAGCTCTATTGCGGTTTCTATTTGAACGAATTAACTAATCGTATCGTACCAATCAATGAGCCGATGGAAAGTGTTTATCATCTTTATAAGCAGCATTTAGACGAGTTATCGACAACTAAAAACCTACAAGCTGTGCTGCGCTCCTACGAGTTTCAGTTACTTGAAATGCTTGGTTATGGCGTTGATTTCAGTGTGGATGCGCAAGGGGATGAAATTAACGATGCAGCAAATTACCAGTACTTTGCTGAATACGGCTTTTTGTTGCATGACGACCCCCACAGTGGCTTTTCTGGAAAGCAATTAAATGCTATTGCTGCCCATGACTTTAGCGCGCCAGATGTGTTATATATGGCAAAGCAATTAAGCCGATATCTACTTAAGCCTTTACTTGGCAAAAAGCCATTAAAAAGCCGTGAGTTATTTATTAAGTAGGCTGAAACTCAGCCATGAATCGTTGTTTTAAACAGGTAAAAAAATGAAAGATATTCTTCTTGGTGTAAACGTTGATCATATTGCCACTTTACGTCAAGCGCGTGGCACAAGCTACCCAGATCCAGCCCATGCGGCCGCGGTTGCTGAACATGCAGGTGCAGATGGCATTACCATTCATTTACGTGAAGACCGTCGTCATATTCAAGATCGTGACGTGTATGTAATGGCAAAGACGATTCAAACACGTATGAACCTTGAAATTGCCGTGACTGATGAAATGATTGATATTGCCCTTGAAGTGAAACCAGCTTATGTGTGTTTGGTGCCGGAAAAGCGTGAAGAGCTTACTACCGAAGGCGGCCTTGACGTAGTGGGTAACTTTGAAAAAGTAAAAACAGCGACAGAAAAACTAACAGCAGCGGGTATTAAGGTGTCGTTATTCATTGATGCCGACAACGCGCAACTTGATGCTGCAAAAGCCTGTAATGCGCCTTATGTTGAAATTCATACCGGTGCTTATGCTGATGCAGAAAATGACCAAGCGCTTCACACAGAGCTTGAGCGCATTCGTAGTGGCGTACAATATGCCGATAGCCTTGGCTTAATCGTCAATGCGGGTCATGGCCTTCATTACCACAACGTAAAACCGATTGCAGCAATGCCAGAAATCTACGAGTTGAATATTGGTCATGCAATTATTGCTCGTGCAGCAATTGATGGTTTAGAAAAAGCAGTGAGCGATATGAAGCGTTTAATGATTGAGGCGCGTTTATAATTGAGCTTTAGTCACTGAGTTTTAAAACGCGGAGCATGTTATACCAATCCGCAATAATACTTAATCATTTTGAGGGATTAAACCTGTTGCTACCAGCGTTAAAAATTTCTGATTTAGAACAACTAAATAACGAAATTTTTGCCTTGTTATCAACGAGGTTTTATTGCCTCAAAATAGACCACTTAATTAAGCGAATTGGTATTAAAACTGCTCCGCGTTTTTATTTGAGCAAATAAATGATCAACTGTGCAAGCACTGATGATAACAAGGGAGAAAGACATAGCAGGGTGGTTAAATACTGGTGCTTTTTCTTATAGTTCTGCAATACTTCGTCACCCAATGTCGATAGCTCTCCCTTTCTAATTGAATGAAAAATAATGGAGTTTGGTTTCTCCTTCGTTAACCTTGCTTTATTGTTATAGTTTTGCCATTGCTGTGTGTAGTTAGTCTTTACGTAATTATTAGCGACTTTGCTTAGCTTAGTATAAAGATGAAAAAACCAAGTGAGCGAAATCGCACTAAAGACGATAAGTAAAACAAAATACACAACAGGTTCCTTATAAAATTCACATTTAGAGCATACAGCCGCATGCTGTTAGCTTTGCTGCTCAGTCATTCCTGCATCATTCAACAAGTTATTTAGCTCATCAATCAACTCAAATAACTCAGGCTCAATGTAACTTAGGTCACAATCACTTTTAAGTGAGGTTTCTAGCGTTTCAGCAAGTGATTTTAGCTTAGGTACACCGGTGTAGCAGCATGCACCATGGAACTTATGAACAATGCTAAGTACATGTTCACAGTCTTCTTTTTCAATTGCTTCATTAAGAAGGCGCAGAGTTTCCGGCACACTTAGTAGCAGCATATTAAGCATTTCAAGTGCGAGCTCTTCTTTGCCTCCTGCACGTTGTAGCGCGAGCTGCCAATCTAGGCGTGTACTTTCAAACGGAGGCTCCGATTGAGCTGTAACTGTTTTGCTCCGCTCTCTATTAATAGGTGACTGCGGACTGTGATCGCTGATTATTTGTTTTAACATGTCTTCATCAATTGGCTTGGTTAAATAACCCTTAAAGCCATCTTTGAGAAGTTGCTCTTTTTCACCGCTCAAAGCATGCGCTGTGACAGCAATGATTGGGGTATCTTCATTGAGTGAAGATTCACGAATAAGTTTGCATGCTGTAATGCCATCCATAATAGGCATTTGGATGTCCATAAATATTAAGTCGTACTTATGGCTTTTACTCAAGCTATAAGCTTGCGAACCGTTATGCGCTGTATCTATAAGTTCTATTTGCTCTTCAAGCAGGGTGCAAATAAGTTTTAAGTTAGCGTCGTTATCGTCAACAACCAGTACTTTTAGCGGCAATAACTTTTCATCGCCTTGTTCGATATTATGCACAGGGTGATCAAGCCGGTAAGGTGCAGCAAGCACTTCACATAGCTTACGGTGATTAAGCGGCTTACTTAAACAGGCGTCAGCACCGCTACCAACAAAAGCCTCACGCATATTGTGAGATACAGTGTTGAGCATAATGTATAAGTAGTCGGTTACAGGGCGTACAGCCTTTACATAACTCTTAAGTTGCTGCATATCGTCAATTGTTGCTGTGTGGCCAATGATACAAATGTCGTAGCTAAAGTCCTTGTTGATTTCATTGAGAAAGCTTTCTTCATCGGTACAAGGTGTGACCTGTGTTTGCCATTCATTTAACAATGATAATGTTGCTTGGTGAGTATGCTCGTGAGGTTCTAAATAAAGAATACGCTTGTTGATCAATGACTGTGTTGGTAAATCACTGGTAATCGAATTGCTTGGTGTTCTAAATACAGCATTAAAGGTAAAGCAGGTGCCATTTCCGGGTGCTGAGTTTAAGGTTATTCGACCATTCATGGCTTCAACAATGTGTTTAGTAATAATTAAACCAAGGCCTGTGCCGCCAAACTTACGCGTAATACTTGAATCAGCTTGGCCAAATGGGGTGAATAGGGCGTCTTGTTTATCCATTGGAATGCCCACCCCTGTATCGGTGACTGATACCAAGATAGATGCGCGTTCTTCATCTAATAAACGATGACCAACATCCACTTTTATAGAACCTTTTTCGGTGAATTTTATAGCGTTGCTTAAAAGATTAATCAAAACTTGTTTAAAGCGGGTTGGGTCACCGGTGAGGTTATCAGGCACGTGCGGATGGATAAATATTGATAACTCTAGCTGCTTTTCATGCGCACTAGGCGCAAGTAAGGTCAGCACCTCATTAATTGTATCGCGAAGTTGAAATTGCATTGATTCCAACTCCATCGCACCCGCTTCTAACTTAGAGAAATCTAAAATATCACTGATAATCGTCATTAAGCTATTTGCAGAGAGCTCTATGGTATCTAAGTAATCTTTTTGATGCTTATTTAGCGGTGTTTTGTATAACTGGCGAGTAAAGCCAATTACTCCATTTAGAGGGGTTCTGAGTTCATGACTCATTTTTGCTAAAAAGTCAGACTTAACACGGTTAGCATCTTGTGCGTCTTTTTTAGCAATACTTAACTGAATATTTTGTGTTTCATATTGTTCAAGGGTTTCGCGGTAATCAGAGGTTGCCTGGTCAATATGCTTTTGCATTTCGTCTCGTTGCATCACCATGGTGTGCGAAATTGTATTGAGCCCTTCTCGAAGTAGTTCAAATTCGCCAAACATTTTCTTGTCGAGGCCGGTATCAACTTTACCTTCAATTAACTTATCGGTAGCGAGTACTAACTTATTAAGAGGCTGAACAAACATGCGAGTTAGCCTAAATGCTAAAATTGTGGCAAGTACCAAGGCTAAAATAATAACAATTCCACTTACAAGTAGTGCGCGTTGCTGGCCGATAATTGCTTGCTGCTTGTTAAGCATAATGACGACAGTGCCAAGTGATGCTTGGTAACTATGATGATTCCAAATCATATCTTGGCGACTATGATTAATAATAGCCGTTGAGAAGGTTAAATAATGCTTAGAGCTTTTGACATTGATACCCTCAAGTGCTGCCGAGTTGTTTGTATCGATATCTTTAAATTCATTTTGATACTTACTAAAAATAACCAGTTCGTTATTTTCATCAAATATGGCGATCGACTGTATAGCAGGGGCGTGTTTGTTATGGGTATGACTTACCAAGCGTGTAAGTAAAGTTTTATTACGCTTTAGCAGAGGTTGCTCTACGGCAATGGCAAGTGGCTCGATAATTGTTACACCTTGTTGATATAAAATTTCATCGAGCTCAATGTAACGATTTATTGTAAAATAACCGCCCAGCAACAAGCCTATGATTACAGTCGGTATCAAGGTTAGGGTTAAGACTGAATCACGTAAGCCAAATTTAGTCATAAAATAGGTTGTTGTCATTATTATCGTTGTTTAAGAGTATATACTTACTCCCGCTTTATCAATAATTAAGGTGTTGTCCGATGGCACAGATTTTCAAAGCCAAGAAGAAATCCGTTTCACAAAAAATGATCATGTTATCGGTTACAGCAATGGATCATCAAGGGCGTGGGGTTGCAAAACATAATAATAAAGTGTGTTTTGTAAATGGTGCGCTGCCAAGTGAAGAGGTTAAAGCGCAACTTGTTGAAGACAAAGCTCGTTTTGCCAGCGCAGATTGTAAAAAAGTGCTTCATGCATCTGAATATCGAGTTAAACCATTTTGTGAACATTATCAGGTGTGTGGGGGATGTCAGTTACAGCACTTAGATGCTTCTCAACAATTAGTTGAGAAGCAAGCTGCTGTGAGTCAGCTGTTTGCGAAGTTTGCTAAGGTCACTAGCTTAAACTGGGAAAAGCCACTGACCAGTGATATGCAGCATTACAGGCGTTCGGCTCGCATTGCTGTAATGCATGATAAAGCAGCTAAAAAAATGCGTGTAGGTTATCGTGCACAAGGCTCGAAGCAACTGGTGAGTATTAATCAATGTGACGTGTTAACTAGCACATTTAGTGATTTATTTACCCTATTTGATTTACTTATCAATACGCACAAAGGCTTACAAAGTATAACTCACTTGCAATTGTGTGAGGCTGATAATGCTGCTTTTGTGGTTATCCGGCATACAAAACCAATAAGTGAAGAGCTTAAGTCATTAGTTGCTCAAGCTTGCCAAGAACAACAATGGTTAATTGTTTGGCAATCAGAAAGTGGGCAGATTGATCAGTCACACTATCCGATGCCGTACTACACTATACCTAAATATGATTTAACCTTTGAATTTGGCCTTGAAAACTTTATTCAAGTTAATCCACAAGTGAATCAAGCTATGCTTAATCAAGCAAAAGAGTGGTTAGATTTGCAAGGTCATGAACAAGTGTTGGATTTGTT
Organism: Pseudoalteromonas sp. L1; assembly: GCF_021728095.1. Lineage (NCBI taxonomy): Bacteria > Pseudomonadati > Pseudomonadota > Gammaproteobacteria > Alteromonadales > Pseudoalteromonadaceae > Pseudoalteromonas > Pseudoalteromonas sp. L1. The sequence goes on from NZ_JAKKCT010000001.1 coordinate 214,665, forward strand.
TTGTGGAATTGGTAATTTTTCATTGCTGCTTGCAAAGTATGCAAAACACGTTATTGGTGTCGAAGGAGTAGATTCTGCGGTTGCATTAGCGAAACAAAATGCGCACACTAACTCATTATCGAATACTGATTTTTACTGCTTTGATTTAACTCAATCGATGCAATCTGCTGCTTGGTTTAGTGCTGAACTTGATGTGTTAGTACTTGACCCATCACGCACAGGTGCGATGGCTATTTTAGAGCAATTACCGCTTACTCAGTTTAAAACGATTTTATATGTCTCTTGTGATCCTGTTACTTTAGCCCGTGACAGTGCAATTATGTTACAAGCAGGCTTTAGCATTAAAAAAATTGGGCTTATGAATATGTTTCCACATACGGGGCATATCGAAACAATGGCGTTATTTCACAGGAGGTAAAGCGCACTATGGTAGCTACTAGACAATCACATCAGCTTACAAAGCAGAGTGATTTTGCCAGCCGTATCGAGCTGTTAGCGCTAACAGAAGACAAAACTACCTTATTAGAACAGGCTCATGAGCTGTGCCTACATTGTGACGATACGAAACGTCAGAATACCGCCATTGAAATGGTGGAGATTTTAGCTGAACTGAATTTAGATGCGGACTCATTGGCTACGGCATTTTTAACGCCTTATTTCTTAGCTGAAAAAATTTCGATAGAGACAGTCACAGAAAAGCTAGGTAATCACGTTGCGTTATTACTTACAGGCGTAAGCCAAATGGCGACGATCAGTACCTTGGCTCACCAAGGTAAGGGCACAGTGCAAATCGACAATATCCGCCGTATGTTGTTAGCCATGGTTGAAGATGTGCGTGCCGTGGTGATTAAGTTAGCGGAACAAGTATGCCACTTACGTGATGTGAAAGACGCCAGTGAAGAAGAGCGTGTCATTGCCGCTAAGGAAACACGCGATATCTTTGCGCCTCTTGCTAACCGCTTAGGAATTGGTCAGCTTAAATGGGAGCTTGAAGATCTTTCGTTCCGTTACCTGCACCCAGACACCTATAAAAACATCGCAAAACAGCTTGATGATAAGCGCCTTGCTCGTGAAGCTTACATGGAAAACATGGTTGCTTTAGTAAAATCACGCTTGGCTGAAGCGGGTATTGAAGGTGAAGTATATGGTCGACCTAAACATATCTACAGTATTTACAAAAAAATGGCGCAAAAGAACTACGAGTTCGACCAGCTTTTTGATATTCGCGCTATGCGCATAGTGGTAGAGCGCCTGCAAGATTGTTACGCGGCATTAGGTATCGTGCATACTAATTGGCGCCATTTAAATAAAGAATTTGACGATTATATTGCAACGCCAAAACAAAATGGCTATCAGTCAATCCATACCGTGGTATTTGGCCCTGAAGGCAAAACTGTTGAAATTCAAATTCGCACAAGCGAAATGCATCAAGATGCCGAGTTGGGTGTGGCTGCGCACTGGATGTATAAAGAAGGGGCATTGCCAGGACGTGGTTCGGGCTACGAGCAAAAAATTAGTTGGTTACGTAAATTACTACAATGGCAAGAAGAGGTTGTTGATGGTAGTGACTTAGCTGAAGAGCTTAAAAACCAAGTAGTTGAAGACCGTGTTTATGTGTTCACGCCAAAAGGCGATATTTTCGATTTACCACTGGGTGCAACACCGCTTGATTTTGCTTACTACATTCATTCAAATGTGGGACATCGCTGTATAGGTGCGAAAATTTTCGGCAAAATAGTGCCGTTTACCCATCAGCTTAGCACCGGCGATCAAGTTGAAATTTTAACGCAAAAACAAGCTAATCCAAGTCGAGATTGGTTAAATCCATCCCTAGGTTATATTAAGTCGTCACGCGCTCGCTCAAAAATACATCATTGGTTTAAACAGCTTGATCGCGACAAAAACTTAAGTGCAGGTAAAGAGATTCTTGAAACTGAGCTGCAAAAACTGGAGCTGACAACAAAAGATTTAACTCCTGCAATTGAGCGTTTTAACTTGCGTGGCTTAGAGGACTTAATGGTGGCTGTTGGCGCTGGGGATGTGCGTCTCAATCAACTTCTCAACTTTATCAGTGATCGTGATGACGATGAGCCACAAATAAAACTCAAAAAGCCAAAAAGTGTTAATGGTGATAAAAACGGCATTGTGGTGGATGGCGTCGGTAGCTTAATGAGCCACGTTGCTAAGTGCTGTCGACCAGTACCTGGTGATGAAATCATCGGTTACATTACCCAAGGCCGTGGTATTGCCGTACACCGTGAAGATTGTGATTCATTTAATAAACTAAAAGAGAAACACCCAGAGCGAGTGATTTCTGTGAGTTGGTCTGATGATGTTAACGGCTCATATGCGTTGACGATTAAAGTTGAAGCAACCGATAGATCAGGACTTATTAGAGACATTAGTTCTGTGCTTGCGAATGAAAAAGTGAATGTGCTCAATATGAATGTCAACACCGTTGAAGATAAGCAATTAGCGCTATTCTCAATGCAAGTTGAAGTGCACGACTTATCGAGCACGAACCGCTTATTGTCTAAATTACATCAAATTGAAGGTGTGCATGATGCAAAGCGTGGACACGCATAATGTCAGATAAACAGATTATTGAGCAGTCATTAGCGATAATGGAAAAACTACGGGACCCAGAATCAGGGTGCCCGTGGGATTTAAAACAAGACTTTAAATCAATAGTGCCGCACACCCTTGAAGAAGCTTACGAAGTTGCAGACTGCATTGAAAAAGGTGAGCTTAGCGAGCTTAAAAGTGAGCTTGGTGATTTACTGTTTCAAGTCATTTTTTATGCGCAACTTGCTAAAGAGCAGGGCTTATTTGATTTTGCCGATGTGGCAAATACGCTTAATGAGAAATTAGTTCGTCGTCATCCACATGTCTTTGCAGAGCAAAGTGAGCTGACCGACGCTGAACTTTCGGCGCAGTGGCAGGCTATAAAAGCTCAGGAGCGAGCAGAAAAAACAGCTTCACCGCAAATGAGCCTTTGGCAAGATATTCCAGATGCTATGCCTGGGCTTTCTAAAGCAAAAAAAATTCAACAACGCGTGGCGAGCTTAGGGTTTGATTGGCCAAGTTATCATGGTGCGTTAGATAAAGTTGCTGAAGAAATTGATGAAGTTAAAGAAGCCCTTGAACAGGACCCATATTCTGAGCACAGCGCAGAAGAGTTAGGTGATTTATTATTTGCAACGGTCAATGTTGCCCGTCATCTAAAACGCGATCCTGAGCAATTGCTTCGAAATGCCAATAGAAAGTTTACATCACGTTTTGAAAAAGTTGAGGCTTATTTAAGTACGCGAGGGCAAAGCCTAGAAACAGCAACACTAGAGCAAATGGATGAGGCGTGGGAAGCAATTAAACTGCCTACGAAGTAACATGCTTCGAAGTGGTTTTTCCCGCGCTCGTTTTTTGTGCACTAATTTGCTAATTTTATCTGGATTGATAGCAGTCCCTTTGCTATAATATCGCCCCGTCTTGATTCTATATTATTCCTTTTAATTCCTGATATTCTAGGGTTCGCATGAGTACAAAATTTATCTTCGTTACTGGCGGGGTTGTTTCTTCGTTGGGTAAAGGTATTGCAGCAGCGTCATTAGCCGCTATTTTAGAAGCACGTGGTCTAAACGTGACTATTTTAAAGCTGGATCCTTATATCAACGTTGACCCAGGCACTATGAGCCCAATTCAGCACGGTGAAGTATATGTTACTGAAGACGGTGCAGAAACTGACCTTGATTTAGGTCACTATGAGCGTTTCATCCGTACCAAGATGACTAGCCGCAACAACTTCACACAAGGTCGTGTTTATGAAGATGTGCTACGACGTGAGCGTCGTGGTGAGTACCTTGGTGCAACTATTCAGGTTATCCCACACATCACAAACGATATTAAGCAACGTGTATACGACGGTGCAGAAGGTAGCGATGTCGCTATCGTTGAAATCGGTGGTACAGTGGGTGACATTGAGTCACAACCGTTCTTAGAAGCAATTCGTCAGCTTGGCACTGAAATCGGCCGTGAGCGCGCATTGTTTATCCACCTGACGCTTGTGCCATTCTTAGGCCCTGCAGGTGAAGTGAAAACGAAACCAACGCAACATTCAGTTAAAGAGTTGCGTTCGATTGGTATTCAGCCAGATATCTTAATCTGTCGTTCTGATCGTAAATTACCGAATAACGAGCGTGCAAAAATCGCACTTTTCACTAACGTTGAAGAGAAAGCGGTTATTTCATTACCTGACGTAGAAAGCATCTATAAGATCCCTGCGTTACTTAAGTCACAAGAACTTGATAACTTCGTATGTCGTCGTTTCTACCTTGAGTGCCCTGAAGCAGATTTATCTGAGTGGGAGCAAGTGTTATATCAAGAGTCTAACCCAACAGGTGAAGTGACAATTGGTATGGTAGGTAAATACATCGAACTACCAGATGCGTATAAATCAGTAAACGAAGCATTAAAGCATGCGGGTCTTAAAAATCGCTTAACGGTGAACATCGAGTACGTTGATTCACAAGACTTAGAAAGCAAAGGGACTGAGTTACTGTCTCACCTTGACGCTATCTTAGTACCAGGAGGCTTCGGCGGCCGTGGTGTTGAAGGTAAGATTTTAGCGGCTAAATATGCACGTGAAAACAAAGTTCCTTATTTAGGCATTTGTTTAGGTATGCAAGTGGCGCTTATTGAATATGCGCGTAACGTTGCTGGCCTTGAAGGTGCAAACTCAACCGAGTTCAATGCTAAATCAGCACACCCTGTGGTTGGTTTAATCACTGAGTGGCAAGATGCTGACGGTAACGTTGAAATTCGTGATGAGCAATCTGACTTAGGTGGCACTATGCGTTTAGGTGCACAGAAGTGTCATTTAATCGCAGGTTCTAAAGTAAGTGAAGTATATGGTAGTGACGAAATTGTAGAACGTCACCGTCACCGTTACGAAGTAAACAACCACTATGTAGAGCAGCTTGAGAAAGCTGGTTTGAGTTTCACTGGTTTATCTGAAGATAAGAAACTAGTCGAAATCATCGAGAATAAAGATCATCCTTGGTTTATTGCCGCGCAATTCCACCCGGAATTCACGTCAACACCACGTGATGGTCACCCGCTGTTTGAAGGGTTTGTTGCAGCTGCACACACTCACCAAAAAGCGTCATCGTAATTTAAATAGGCCGTGCTATATGCACGGCTTATTTGTTTTAAAAAGCCAGCAGGAATAAAGCTGGCACAAACTCACCATTTTCGGGAAAAGAGGAATCAAGATGTCAGAAATCGTAAAAGTGATTGGTCGCGAAATCATGGACTCGCGTGGTAACCCAACTGTTGAAGCTGATGTACATTTAGCTGATGGTTCATGGGGCCGTGCTGCAGCACCCTCTGGTGCATCAACAGGTACTCGCGAAGCGCTTGAATTACGTGATGGTGATAAAGCACGTTACCTAGGTAAAGGTGTTTTAAAAGCGGTAGGCTATATCAATAACGAAATCGCTGAAGCGCTTAAAGGTCAAAACGCAGTTGATCAACAAGCTGTTGACCAAGTAATGTTAGATTTAGACGGCACTGAAAACAAAGAAAAATTAGGTGCTAACGCTATCTTAGCAGTATCTTTAGCAACGGCTAAAGCAGCTGCAAACTCTAAAGGCGTAGAGCTTTATGAGCACATTGCAGACCTAAACGGCACACCAGGTGTTTACTCAATGCCATTACCTATGATGAACATCATCAACGGTGGTGAGCACGCAGATAACTCTGTTGATATTCAAGAGTTTATGATTCAGCCAGTGGGCGCAACAAACTTCCGCGAAGCGTTACGTATGGGCGCTGAAGTATTCCACAGCTTAGCTAAAGTGCTTAAAGCCGAAGGCCATTCTACATCAGTAGGTGATGAAGGTGGTTTTGCACCGAACCTTGAATCAAACGAAGCGGCGCTTGCTGCAATCAAGGTGGCTGTTGCAAATGCAGGTTATGAGCTTGGTAAAGATATCACACTCGCTCTAGACTGCGCAGCATCTGAGTTCTACGACAAAGAAGCAAATATCTACGACCTTAAAGGCGAAGGTAAAAAATTCACTTCTGAAGAATTCAACCACTTCCTTAAAGGCCTTACTGAGCAATACCCAATTGTGTCAATTGAAGACGGCTTAGATGAGTCTGATTGGGATGGTTTCGCACACCAAACACAACTAATTGGCGACAAAGTACAATTAGTAGGTGACGACCTTTTCGTTACTAACACGAAGATCTTAAAGCGTGGTATTGATAACGGTATTGCTAACTCAATCCTAATCAAGTTCAACCAAATCGGTTCATTAACTGAAACGCTTGCTGCTATCAAAATGGCTAAAGACGCAGGCTTCACAGCTGTTATCTCACACCGTTCAGGTGAAACTGAAGATGCAACAATTGCTGATTTAGCAGTAGGTACTGCAGCTGGTCAAATCAAAACGGGTTCATTAAGCCGTTCTGACCGTATTGCTAAGTACAACCAATTACTTCGCATTGAAGAAGTATTAGGTGAAAAAGCACCTTATAACGGTCTTAAAGAAGTGAAAGGTCAGTAGTCTGGCTTAGCTCATTAAGACTTTAGAAAACCTCCTTCGGGAGGTTTTTTTATAGCTGAAATTGCTGTTTTAGGATCTCGCCAGTAAAGCTGGTTTTTAAGTAAAAACCACGGGGTAAGGTTTGTATTACTTGGCCATTCGGGCCAATTGCATCGGTCAGTGCTTTGCTATTAGCAGCTTTTGGCCGTATTTGCATAACATCGCCCAAATGACCCGAAATTTCATCCACGCGACCAAGGGCGATTAGCTCCATTTGTTCTTCCCAATCACGTTGTAAAAGAGCATCTTGCTCTGCGCTTGGCTGCCATAAAAAGCCACTGCCGATAGTACGGTGAAAAGGCAGTATTTCGCGCTCGCCTAAAATCGGTAGCCATAAAACATGATTGAGCTTTTTACGTACCGTACTTTGCTGCCAAATCATGCCTGTTACATTCAGTAGCGGTGTTACAGAAACAAAGGTTGTTTCGAGCGGCTTTCCTTTAAATGAGATTGGCAGAGTTTTAAGCTCAATGCCTAATTCTTCAAAATCAGGTGTTGGCTTTGAACCTGCTGTTGCGCCAAGAACATATTCAATAAGTTGCCCAGTCCAGCCCTTTTCACGTAGTAAATCGTCAGGAGTTTTAAACTGATATTGCTCGGCTAGCTGCCCTAGGGTGAGGCCAGCAATAGCATCAACACGTTGCATTAATTCGTTTATAGAAGCGGGTTTTATTGGTCGCATAAGGCGTTTATTTGATTGTCTAATTAACCATATCATGATAGCAAATACGCGTCTTAGTGGATATCTTTGTGTTTGGGTGTTTTTTGCTCATGGTTGAGTTGAACTAAAAATAAGCACTAATAAAAACGCTTGTTAACTTTTAACTTATTGAAATTTATAATTTTTAGTTTCTTTGAGTCTCATGTGGGATTAAGAAACGAAAAAGTTGTCTGTATAAATACAGATATATAAACACGTTTATCCACAGTTTCTGTGGAGAAACTGCAATTTAAAATGCACTATTGTGGATTTGTTTGCAAAATAGCCATGTTTTATAAAAGTTATGCACAAGCTGTGGGTAAGCTGGTTGAAATACTGTTGTAAATAGCTATTTTGTGTAAAAGACCTATTTTTACAAGAATAGAATTGTAAGGTATTGATTATGTGGATTTGTTAAAAACATTATTTTATATCTTGCAGGATGTTAGATGTAATAGTGTTTGCTGTATCGCAGGTTATGTGGAACAATCAATAAAAATCGACTTACAAATGAGGCACTAAGGTGATTGATGCCGAAGGTTTTCGTGCCAATGTCGGAATTGTGATTTGCAATAATCAGGGACAAGTATTTTGGGCTCGTCGCTACGGTCAGCACTCTTGGCAATTTCCCCAAGGTGGTGTGGACGACGGTGAAACTGCCGAGCAAACCATGTACAGAGAATTACACGAAGAAGTAGGCTTGCTTCCTGAAGATGTTGAAATCGTTGCAAGTTCAAAACATTGGTTACGTTATAAATTACCCAAACGTTTAATTCGCAGAGACTCAAGTCCTGTGTGTATTGGACAAAAGCAAAAATGGTTTTTACTTAAACTACGTTGCAAAGATGAAGATGTAGACTTGCTTAAAACACATCATCCTGAGTTTGATGATTGGCGTTGGGTGAGTTATTGGTATCCTGTGCGACAAGTTGTATCATTTAAGCGCGATGTTTATCGCCGTGTAATGAAAGAGTTTGCACCATTAGCGATGCCATTTAATAAACGAGAACAACATAAAGAGAATTGGCGACAGAGACGATAAAGGTCACTTTATTTAAATACAAGGAGCAGCATCATGTTAGCCACGCTCAGATCCATTGCTGAGGCTGTGTCGCAACAAGCGGACTTAGACAGTGCGCTGGCGTGTTTTGTGAAAATGGTAAAAGAAGCCATGCAAACACAGTGCTGCTCAATTTATTTTGCCGATTACAGCCAAGACAACTTTGTATTAATGGCCACGCAAGGTCTTAACCCTGATGCAGTCGGTAAGTTTCGTATCGGTTTTACAGAAGGGCTCGTTGGCCTTGTTGCTCAGCGTGAAGAGCCTATAAATATCGCGTTTGCAAAGTCTCATCCCCGCTTTAAACTCTCTCCAGAGGTCAATGAAGAAGGTTACAATGCTTTCTTGTCAGTGCCTGTAGTGCATCAAAAAAAGGTGCTGGGCGTCATTGTTGTACAGCAAAAGCTTGCCCGTGTATTTAGTCCAGATGAAGAGTCCTTTTTAATTACTTTGTCTGCGCAACTGGCCTCACAACTTGCTCATGCTGAAATTAAGGAAGTGCTAAGGCTCGACGAGTTTTCACATCAAACCTCCGTATTAAAAGGGGTTTCGAGCGCTCCTGGGATCGCTATAGGCCAAGCGTTTGTTGTTTTACCCAAGCTCGATTTTACTTCAATAGAGTTACAAAAAGACGAGGACGTAAGCACACAACGCAAACTTTTCACACAAGCTGTTGCCGCTACTCGCAATGAATTTAATACGTTGTCTATGACGTTAAGCGATTCAATTCCTAAAGAAGCGTTAGCAGTCTTTGATGTTTACCAACAATTACTTGATGCCAAAAGCTTAGGGCAGAATGTTGAAGCCCAGTTACAACAGGGCTGGAGTGCAAAAAGCGCGTTGAAAATTGTGATTGAAAAGTTAGTTGCACAGTTTAATGCTATGCAAGATCCTTACATCAAAGAACGAGCAATTGATGTAAAAGACATAGGTTTACGTGTGCTACATCATCTAGTCAATACAGAATATGCAGCTAAACCATACCCTAAAGATACAATTTTAATTGCCAGTACATTAACACCCGCTATGCTTGCCGAAGTACCAAAAGGGCATTTGGCAGGGGTTGTGAGTGTTAATGGGGCTGCAAATAGTCATGCCTCTATTTTGACTCGTGCAATGGGGATCCCTGCTATTTGGGGCATTGAAGATCTACCATTATTGCAGTTTGATGGAAAACCTATGATTTTAGATGCTTACGCAGGGCGTTTATATATCTCTCCATCACAATCGCTGCACGATAAATACAGTCAGCTTAAATACCAAGAAGCCCTTTTAAATGATCGCTTTTTAGCTGAGCAAGATCTTGAGGCCATTACCTTAGACGGTGAACATATCAGCTTGCTTTTAAACGCGGGCCTTGAGATGAATACTGAGCATGATAATAAACGCTTGTGTGACGGTGTTGGCTTATATCGAACTGAAGCTTGGTTTATGCAAAAAGGCCAATTCCCGTCTCAATCAGATCAAGAACATTGGTATCGAGAGGTGCTAACATGTTATCACCCCAATCCTGTGGTGATGCGTACGTTAGATATTGGCGGCGATAAAGTTTTAGACTACTTCAATATCAGTGAAGAAAACCCATTCTTAGGCTGGCGTGGTATTCGCGTAACGCTTGATCACCCTGAGCTCTTTTTAGATCAACTCAAAGCTATGCTTAAAGCGAATATAGGTTTGGGTAATTTAAAAATAATGTTGCCTATGATTAGCGGAACAGAAGAGGTTGAAGAGTCACTTAAGCTTTTAGAGCAGGCTTATTTTGAGCTTGAAGAGCAATTTCCAGAGCAAGCAATTGAGCGCCCAGAAATAGGCGTGATGTTAGAAGTACCCTCTAGTGTCTTTATGCTTGAAGAGTGGTCGCAAAAAGTCGATTTTTGCTCTGTGGGCAGCAACGACTTAACGCAATATATGCTCGCAGTTGATCGTTCAAATGCGCGTGTTGCAGAGTTATTTAACCCGTATCATCCAAGTGTGCTCAGAGTATTGCTTAAAGTAGCGCAAGAGTGTCAAAACCATGAATTGCCATTTAGTTTGTGTGGTGAACTTGGAGGAGACCCCGAAGGCGCTTTATTACTAATAGCAATGGGCTATCGTCGTTTAAGTATGAACTATGCATCGATTAGTAAAATTAAGTTTGTATTACGGCGTCTTAAAGTCAGTGATATGGAACACTTACTTCAGCAGTGTCTTATTCAACCTACCGCCAAGCACGTATTACGTCTAACCCGAAATTTTATGATTGAACATCAACTCGGTGAGTTATTTTACACACCTAGCCAAGAGCATACCTGATCGGAAATTGTGCTGTGAAGCACCTATACCCAAGCTACCTCAAGATGTAGAATTCAGCGTTTCACAGGTGCTTAATATCAAGGCGTTACTTTGCAACAATGGCAGTCCCTTTTAAGAAGTAACAACGATGAGAGTAAGTGCCTGTGAAATGCCCAAAGGGTTGGTTTAAAAGCGATTTATACTGCGTTATTGATTTTAACAATAGAACCACTATTACTTGCAATCAATGCCTTGCCTAAATCGCTTTTAATTCCAACTGAAACTCGCATCTTGAGGTGGTTTGGGTATATATATTAGTTTAATATATGTATATAACAAAGTGAATATATGAGTGTTTTATGCATGATGTAATACTTTTGATGGCTTACTGCGCAATTTTAGGCAGTGTTGTTGGCTTTTTAGCAGGACTGCTTGGTATCGGCGGTGGTTTAATTATTGTGCCTGCGCTGAGCGCATTACTTGTGGCTTTTAATGTAGCTGATTCTGAGCATGTATTAGTGATTGCCATTGCGACATCGCTTGCTTCTATTATTTTTACATCAACCTCTTCAGCGTTTGCTCATCATCGCAATGCTAACGTCCCTTGGGAAATAGCGCCTTGGGTTATGACAGGAGTTGGCATTGGTGCCCTTATCAGTGGGTTTGCAGCGAGTTTAATTCCCGAGCAATTATTACGTTTTGTGTTTGCAGGAAGTGTTGTGTTTATTGCACTGCGTATGGTGCTATCAACACGAAAAAAAGCGGCAAGTGAAAAACCTTTACCACAGGGTCCTATTCTTGGTTTTTTATGTGCCATAATGGGCGCGCTATCGGGTTTAATCGGTATTGGTGGTGGCGCACTCATTGTGCCGTTACTGCATTATTTCTCTGTAGATATAAAAAAGGCCATCGGTTGTGCTGCGGCTTGTGGTATTGTCATTGCGTTATTTGGCTCAGTTGGTTATGTATCAGCAGGTTGGCAGGTAACTTCTTTGAGTGATGGTTTTGCGGGATTTGTATATCTGCCTGCGTTACTAGGCATCGTAGTTACTTCGTCGCTAATAGCGCCAATAGGTGCTAAAGCCACTCATTACTTGCCGGTGACAACAATAAAAAAAGTATTCGCGTTATTACTTGTAATAATTGCACTTAAAATGGTGTTTAGTTAAAGGTTTTTATTTTTATGGCTCTTCAATTTCCAGATATTGATCCGGTTATTTTTTCAGTAGGACCCCTCAGCGTGCGTTGGTACGGCTTAATGTACTTAATTGGTTTTGCGTTAGCGATGTGGCTTGCTAATCGTCAAGCTGCAAAACCAAACTCAGGGTGGACCAAAGAACAGGTTAGCGATTTACTTTTTTACGGGATGTTAGGGGTTATTCTTGGTGGCCGAATAGGTTATGTATTGTTTTACCAGTTTAGCTACTTTATTGAAAATCCACTTTATTTATTTAGAATCGATCAAGGGGGCATGTCTTTTCATGGCGGAACCCTTGGTGTTATCAGCGCAATAGCAATATTTGCATGGACGCGTAAAAAGTCAGTGTTCGAGGTAGGTGATTTTGTAGTACCACTGGTGCCGTTAGGCTTATTAGCAGGGCGCATTGGTAACTTTATAAATGGTGAGCTTTGGGGCCGTGTAACAGATGTCCCTTGGGCATTTGTATTCCCAACAGGTGGACCAGAGCCGCGTCACCCGTCACAACTTTACGAAGCGTTTTTAGAAGGCTTGGTGTTATTTTTAATCCTGCAGTGGTTTATTAAAAAGCCACGTCCAGCAGGCAGTGTTGCCGGTCTTTTCTTATTGGGTTACGGCACATTTAGGTTCATTGTTGAATATTTCCGTGAGCCAGATGCTCACTTAGGTTTATTTGCTGGTGTGATTTCGATGGGCCAAATACTCTCGCTTCCCATGGTAATTGGTGGGCTAGGTTTGATAATATGGGCCTATAAAAAGCCGCAGCAACGCGTCTCTAGCAAAGCATAATAAGAGCATAGCAATGAAACAGTATTTAGATTTATGTCAACGCATTGTTGATGAAGGTGTGTGGGTAGAAAATAAGCGCACAGGCACTAAGTGTTTAACCGTAATTAATGCCGACCTTGAATATGATGTGGCAAATAATAAGTTTCCGCTTATCACAACGCGTAAAAGTTTTTATAAAGCGGCTATTGCTGAGCTTTTAGGTTATTTACGCGGTTATGACAGTGCCGCGCAGTTTCGTGACATCGGCTGTATGACGTGGAACGCGAATGCGAACGAAAACAAAGCGTGGCTTGATAACCCACATCGTCGTGGCGAAGACGACATGGGGCGTGTTTACGGTGTTCAAGGCCGCAGTTGGCAACGCCCTGATGGTAGCCACCTTGATCAGCTTAAAAAGGTCATCGATAATTTATCAAAAGGCATTGACGACCGTGGTGAAATTATCACCTTTTATAACCCAGGTGAGTTTGAACTTGGCTGTTTACGTCCTTGTATGCATACCCATACCTTTTCTTTGTTAGGTGATACTCTATACTTAACCTCATACCAACGTAGCTGTGATGTGCCGCTTGGATTGAATTTCAATCAAATTCAATGCTTTGTATTGTTAGCTTTGGTTGCGCAAATTACCGGTCATAAAGCTGGTAAGGCGTATCATAAAATTGCCAATGCGCACATCTATGAGAACCAGTTAGAGTTGATGCGTGATGTACAGCTTAAGCGTGAGCCTTTTGCATCGCCAGAACTGAAGATTAACCCAAATATAAAATCGCTGGACGATATAGAAACATGGGTTACAAAAGATGATTTTGAAGTCGTTGGCTATCAGTGCCATGATGCGATTAAATATCCGTTTTCAGTTTAAGAATAATAAATTTAAGGAGAAATCATGAAAGCAGTGATCCCAGTTGCTGGACTTGGTACGCGCATGTTACCGGCAACGAAAGCCATACCGAAAGAAATGTTGCCTATTGTTGACCGTCCTTTAATTCAATACGTTGTAAATGAAGCTATTTCAGCAGGGATTACAGAAATTGTTCTTGTTACGCATTCGAGTAAAAACTCGATCGAGAACCATTTTGACACCAGCTTTGAATTAGAGGCAACCCTTGAAAAACGTGTAAAACGTCAGCTACTTGCCGAGGTACAGTCTATTTGTCCAAAAGGCGTTACTATTATTCAAGTACGTCAAGGGGAAGCGAAGGGGTTAGGACACGCAATTAACTGTGCTGCGCCTATTATTGGTGATGAGCCATTTGTTGTTATATTGCCTGATGTCATTATTGACGATGTGGCGAGTGACCTTAAAAAAGACAACTTAGCTGAAATGATCAACCGCTTTGAAAGTACCGGTGAAAGCCAAATAATGGTTGAGCCAGTACCGCATAATGAAGTTGATAAATTTGGTGTTGTTGACTTAGGTGATGCAAAAATTAAGCAAGGTGAAAGTGCTGCAATTCTTAATATGGTTGAAAAGCCGCCTGTCGACCAAGCCCCATCAAATTTAGCAGTGGTTGGTCGTTACGTGCTAAGCAAGAATATTTGGCCATTACTTGCCAAAACGCCTGCAGGGGCAGGCGATGAAATCCAGTTAACGGATGCCATTGCTATGCTTATGGAAAAAGAGACTGTGGATGCTTACTCAATGAAAGGCAAAAGCCATGATTGCGGCAGCAAAATTGGTTATTTGAAAGCAATTGTTGAATTTGCCTTACGCCGTGATGAATTTAAAGGCGAGTTGACTGAGTTTATAAAGTCGCTAGCTAAATAACTGTTTACCATAAAGTAATTAAAGTTAATAAAAAAGTGCCTATATGGCACTTTTTTATTATTTACATAACAGATGTAATTGTTGATTATTACTCAATTGGGGACTTTTCTGATATATCTTTATCTTAACGTGTTGTTAATATGAAAGTTAAGTAAAGCACTTACCAAACAGCCAAGGGTAGCTAAATTAAGCTATACTTTGTAAAAATACCTTTAACGAAATTAATTTTTATTGCTTTAGGTCATCTAATATGAAAACTTAAGCAATAAGTTTTTGTTATGGCTAATAAAGTACAGTACTAAAAATATAACAAAAAATAGTACGTGAGATTCTTTAAATTAAGTTTAACTTTTAGTGCACTTAAAGGTGAAAAACACATGCGCGCAGTCAGCCCTGTGAACAAGCAAATTGACAATGGTATATTTTAGAATCATGTTTATGAAACATTGCATCAAGCCTTTGCAACATAGTGTGTGTTTGTTGGCATTACTATTTGTGTCTGGTTGCAGCAGTGATTCTTTAGTATCTCTTCAAAATAATAAATTAGCCGCATTGAGTGCCTCTATCAAGGTGGTTACTTTTGTTGGTGAGCAATTTGATTCGCCTTTTTTTCTAAACGCAAATATGCACACCAGCGGTTCAGCTCCGATTGATCCCCCAACACATTTATCAGCAGTCAAGACGAGGGATGTTCAGAGCTCAGGATCAATAAGCGCCCAGCATAACTACTTATTTGCTCTTCAACTCGCGTCAGTTAATAGCGAAAAAAGCTTAGCGATTGCACTTAGAAAAATGCAAAGACTTGCCCCCCATATTTTTCAGGGCTCCCCAATTTTGAATATGGAAGTTGCAGATATAGATCAGCACACCTACTACCGTTTGAAATTTGGCGGTTATAAATATTTGAAGAACGCGAAAGCTGACTGTGAAGCTATTAAGCGCCAAGGGATTGATTGCTGGGTAAGTAGCTATACAGATAACCGAGTGAACTTTTAGCTTTTATTCAAAGAATGGTTTTTCTATCTGAAATTCGACAGGTACAAGTGCTATAATGGCATTTTTTTTGCTTGGAAGTAGAGTCGTTTTTTAGGGTGAGCTTTTAATGAGTCGGTTTATTGTCTTTACACTTTTTATTTTACTGCAGGCGTGTAGTTTCTCAGATCCAAACTCTTATAAAGAGTCAGATATTAATCGTGAGGAGCTTCAACAACTTTTAGTTGAGTGGGATACTAAAAAAGAACAAATAGATCATTTAAATACCATTGAAGCTGATTTGTTGATGCTAATACAAGCACTTGCTGTACAAGTTGACGTTGATAAACTGCCTAAAAAGCTGCAAAGCGATCCTAAAGTTGTGAGCTATGGTAGTACTGAGCAGGTGTCTACAACGGTAAATCAAAATTTGAATGAAACCACAAACACAGAATCACCTACTCATGGTGTGAAAATTGGCAGTTACTTAGTTGAGCGGGGAGTGAGAGCCCAATTAGGTCAACTTAAGAATCGTTATCCTAATCTTTATAATATGCTTCGTTATAAAATGAGTACGCAATCATCAACTTCTAAAACACTTTATAGCCTTGTCGCTGGGCCGCTACAAACAGAGCAAGAGGCGAACAAACTCTGCCAAGTTTTTGAACTTATTTATAGCCATTGTGAGACTACTGAATTTAAAGGCGTTGATTTGTAATTTATCGTTTTACTCTTTTTGATTTTAAACAATAAAAAAAGTACATTTTTTCCTAATAAAATAATGCATTTTGCCGATACTTAATTTAACCTGAATAAAAGGTTGAAACTTTTTATCATATCTTAGGAATGCATATGAAAAACTCAATAAAGATAGCAGCACTAATGACCTCATCAGCACTTTTAACGTTTAACGTTGTTGCTGAGCAAACTACTTTTCAAGCTGGTGTAACGGTACAAAACGCGTTTACATTGCAAAAAGACAGCGACCTAGATTTTGGTACAATTCGCGCCAAAGCAGATACAGCGTCGACAGAAACAGCAACGCTAGTGTTATCAGCTAACCCTGCAACATCTGCGACGACAGCCAGCACAAATGCAGCTTTAGCTGAAATTGCTATCCTAGTACCTGGTACACCAGCGTCATTCAGTGTTTCAGGTGTATCACCTTTTGCAACCTTAAATATCACAAACCCAACTGAGACGGCCATCGCACCTGACTCAGCGCCAGCTGGCACCGCAGGCTTTGTGTTAGCTTCGCCTACTTATTATGTATTAACTGGTGCAAACCCTAACTCTGCAGCCACAACAACAATCCAAGTAGATGCTAATGGTGAGGCAACATTCAATGTGGGTGGAACACTAACAACAGATGCCACAACTCCGGCTCTCGATTATATTGATGGTACTTATAGCGGTACATTCACACTGCAATTAGATTACTAACATAGAGTGCCTGCTAAGTGTTAGCAGGCATAACTTATGCGTACGCATTTTTGTCTATTAAGTGCTCTTTTATTGAGCGCAGGCTCTGTTGCACAACAAACAATAACTGAGCTTGAACCACTTAGCTTTGGTCTACTGGCTATTACAGACAACTCAAGTGTTAGCTCTGTCACTGTTTTGCCAAGCAATACTAGCGCGAGTAGCAACAGTATTTATGTTGTTAAACAGGGTCGCGCCGCCGAGTTATTGTTTGAAGGCTATGGAGCAAGAATACAAGTTACCATTAGTGATAATGTGAATAACCAACCACTTAGTAATTTACACAATAACCAACGCTTTTATCTCAATCGATTGATTTACAACCCTACCTTGGTCACTGACTCATACGGCAGTGCTGTATTAACGGTGGGTGGGCAGATAAGCACAAGTGGTGATGGTAGCACCTATAATGATGGTTATTATGATGCAACCGTCTCATTAACCGTAGACTTTTAATGGAATTTTATGAAGTACAGATACTTTCTATACTGCTTTATTGTTTTACTAACCTTTCATAGTGCTGCTGTATATGCAAACTTATTGATCTCGCCAACACGTATTGCATTTGATGACAGGCAACGAGTCGCTAAAGTTATTGTGGTAAATAACTCTAATGAGAGCAAAACTTACCGCCTTGAGTGGCAAGAGAAAATAGCGAAGCCGCAAGGTGGCTATATAACGCTGACCGATGATCAGGTTAACCCTAATTCACTGGCCAGTATGATGCGTTTGAGTCCTTCTCAGGTGAGATTAGCGCCGGGAGAAAGGCAGGTTGTGAAAATAGCTCTTCGTAGAGCTAAAGGTCTGGCAGATAAAGAATATCGTTCTCACTTGGTCTTTCAAGCGCTACCCAATGAACATAAAAGTAATAATAAAAGCTTTGGTATTCGTTTAGACATGGTTTTAAGTTATTCAATTCCTGTGATCTTAAGACAGGGAACTGCGTTACCTGAGGTTGATATTGCTTCAGTAAAGTACTTAACAAATGATGCTAAACCATCACTTGGCATTAGCCTTAATCATTCTGGCGATTATAGTTCATTCGGAAAAGTTGAAGTTTTTCAAACTCTATCAGGAAGTAAAGAAGAGCAAAAAATTGCCATGGTAAATGACTTCAGCATTTATCCTGAGCTTGATAACGTTACTTTAACTCTGCCCTTATTTGATAATATGAAGCTACAAGAAAATAGCCAAATACGCATTACTTACTCGGGGTTAAAAGAGTATCAAGGGCAAGTTTTTTCTACTAAAACGACGACCTTCACGTCTCAGCATTTTAATTCTTTGCAGTAAATGAAACGTCTCTTATTTTGTCTTTTAATGTTTGCCACTGGCGCTCCCGTCGCAGCTGAAAAAAATTATCAGGCTGTATTTGCTTCATTAAAGAAAATGCAGCAGCAGTTACAGCAGTTAAAAGCTTCTGAAAGAGAAAGCGCTGATTCTCAGGCAACAGCAACAGACCTTAATAAAAAAGTGAATGGGGAAGGGATCCCTGTGGGGGAGTTGTTGTTTTTTTCAGCTTACTTAAAGCATACCTACTTAGGAGAAGTGTTAGCTGTTAAAAGTCAGCAAGGAATATGGGTCGACTTGCTGAGCTTCTCTGAAACCGTAGAGTTTGTAATTGATGTAAATGGTAATACCGGTATTGCGAAGGGCTGGTTTATTAATCCAGAAAACACCTTTGTGCTTGATACAACAAAAATGACCATAACCGTCAAAGGTCGGACATTTTCAATAGCCCAAGAACAGTTACACGTTGATCAGCAAGATATTTTTGTTGCTTCAACATTACTTGAGCAAGTGTTTGATTTAACAATGGCTGTAGACTACTCAACACTTGAACTTTACATAAACTCTGACGCACGATTACCCATAGAAGCACGCTTAGCTCGGCAGAAAAGAGAGCTAAGCCAAACAGCACGTTACTCTGAACCAACACTACCGTGGAAAGAAAGCCCATATCAAGCTGTGTCCTCTCCTATGGCAGATATCCAAATTAGCATGACAGCAGATGATCAACAAAGCTCTGCGGGATACTCTATTCTTGGTGCTAATGATCTTGCTTACTTAAATGCTGAATACTACTTTGCGGGTCGTGATGGTGACTTACTTACTGATTCAAGACTCACATTTAGCCGCGAAGACTTAAATTCAGAGCTACTTGGTCCTTTAGCAGCAAACAGAATTGAGTTTGGTGATGTACTGGCAACGCAAATAGGGAACCGTTTTAATAGCAATTATGCTCGCGGTGCAAAAGTAACTAATAAACCACTATTTAAGCCTGTTAATACTAATCAGGTTAACATCATTGGTAATATCCAACCCGGCTGGGATGTAGAGCTGTATCAAAATGGTGTTTTAATTAATCAGCTACTTAGTCTTAATGACGGTCGGTATATATTTGAAAATGTAGACTTGCTGTATGGTGCCAATAACTTTGAGCTCATTTTTTATGGACCGCAAGGTCAAGTGGAGCGAAAGACTGAACAATACTTGATTGATGGCACTAGCTTGTCTGCGGGAGAGTCGTTTTATGAATTCTCAATCACAGAGCAAGGGCACCAGCTATTTAACCAATCGAATTATTATGTTGAAAACCCAGGCTGGTTGTTTTCTGGTCGTTACGATACAGCATTAACAGATAATATCTCAGTGTATGGCGGTATAGCGGGTTTAAAAAGTGAGTATAAAGATGACACTCAAAACCTAGCGATCGGTAGTAATGTGAGCCTTTTCGACCGCCTGTTAATTAACCTAGATTACGAGCAAAACAATGAAGATGAAAGCGAGCTTGAGTTTACCGCAAGAGGGCAAATTGCCGAGCAAGCGTTAAGGTTTCGTGCATCAGAACGAGAGCGTTTAATTAATCGTCAAAGCAGCCAGCAAAGAATGAGTTCATCAAGCAATTATGAATTTAATATCTCTGGAGAGGTCTTTCAAAATCAATACGGTCGACTCAACTACCAAAACAACGCTTATTACACTGATATTGATAGCCGATACGACAGCCTAAAGCTCGAGAATATCATGAACTATGCTTACTCAGGCTTTTCTTTTAATCACCGCTTGAGTTGGCAAAAAGACAGCAGGCTCGATGACTCTACCTTATTGGGTAACGTTCGACTCCAAGGGCGATTTGGCCAAGTTTTTAGCCGTTTTAGTCTGGATTACAGTATGAGTCCTCACCACTCTATTCAGTCATATGAGGCCCAATTTAATCGTAGTTTAACATCACAGTTGCAAGGTGAATTGACACTTCGTAACTCGCTTATTGATGATGTAAAGTCAGCGGAGATTGGACTTAATTGGCAATCTGATAGATTTAGCCTAAATAGTAATCTTAACTACGACAGTGAAGATCGTTGGCGAGTAGGGTTATTTAGCCGCTTTAGCCTAGGTTATGCTAGCCAAGGCACTGGTATATTTTCTAGCAAACGAAGTTTAGCACGCTCAGGTACTCTGATGGCTCACGTTTACTTAGATGCCAATAATAATGGAATCAAGGATGAAAGTGAGCATGGTATTGCAGGTGTTAAAGTCAAAGGTGTGCAAAATTATCGTCAAGCAGTCACTGATGAAAACGGCATTGCATTGCTAACCAGTATGCCTGCGAATAGAACGACCGATATTGTTATTGATCCTGATAGTTTTCCAGATCCATTTTTGGTCGCTGCTAATGATGGTTTTTCTGTTACTCCCAGAGCCGGATTCATAGAATATATTGATATAGCGCTTAACAACAGCAGCGAAGTTGAGGGGGTTGTGTATGTTGCGCAAGATGAAAATATGAAAGTGCAACCGTTTGCGAACATCTCACTCATTGATAAAACAGGGAAAAAGGTGTCGCAAACCCAAGCTGCGTATGATGGCTATTACTTGTTTACAGACCTTCGCCCAGGCGAATATAAAGCAGTGATCGATGATGAATATAAAGACAAAAAATCATTAAAAGATAACCAACATGTGACCCTTAACTTATCTGCTGGTGGCGAAGTTGTTGTTGGCGCTGATCTGGTATTAAAGCCTAAACAAGTAAAAGATGGCTACATTGCTAAGTTAGGGCAGTTTTCATCACTCGCTATCTTAAAAACATATCTTTATCTTGTGAAAAAACCATTATCAGAACTCGCTATTTTAGATCCTTTTTATATCAAAAAAAGTGATAAAGAGTTTGTTCTCTCAGCCGCGTTTTCTGAAACTCAAAGCGATGAACTTACACAAGTTTGCAGCGTATTAAAGAGCTATAAGCTTAACTGTGATGTTGAGCCATATACGGTTAGTTATTAATTTAGGGAAAATTATAATGTTAAAGCGTCATTTTAGTGTTGTTTTACTTTGTTTACTGGCATCTGCGTGTCAATCAACAAATAGCGAACACTCTTCCACACCGCAAAATAGTGTGCAAATTACTCAACAAGAACTCGATAGCCTAAAAGAAAGTGCAGCGCAGTGGCAACAAGCTAAACCTAGCATTGATCGCCTTATCGCAATTGAAAATGATCTAAACCTACTAATTACCCAGCTAAATGATCTTGCCAAGTCGCAAACAGAAAACCAAGCTAAAAGCTCACCCGTTAGTGAGCAAGTTGTCGAACCTGTTGATGTTAAAAGCAATGCTTATACTGAGCTGCCATTATTTGCATTACAAGTTGCCTCTGTCACAGAAACAGCGCGATTAACGCGAAGTTTAGAAGAGTTAAAAAGTAAAGCCCCAAGTATGTTTACAGGTCAATTTGCGGTTAATGTTGAGGCTGTTGAGGTTAACAATGTTGTTTATCATCGATTAAAAATAGGCGCTTATAAAGAGAAGCAAATGGCTGAAAAGGATTGCCAGTTATTAAAGCAAAAAGAAGTCAATTGCCTTGTCACTCAATACACCAATAAACCCTTTTCAGGCATGTAAATATTATTAGGCATAATCCTTGCTAGTACATTGCTATGTTCATAGAGGGTGGCAATTATGCGACTTTTACATTGTTTTATATTTTTTATACTGACTGGTTGTAGTCTCACAGAAGAGGCAAAACCAGTTGTATCAACCGATGCGCCTACAGCTCGCATGGCAGCATACACTGTTAATCAATATGTTGCAGATTTAAGCAGTCAATTAAGCCGCATTCAAGGCTCTTACAAAGGCAATGCTCGCATTGCTGTAACCAGTTTTTATATGGCTGATGGCTTAGGTACTCGCTTGGCAAGCAATCAAGGCAATGGCTTGAGCCAACAAATTCAAGAGAGTTTAATGACTCAGTTCACACAACTGGGTTTTCATACCATTGAATACCGTTTAGAAAACACTTTAAATTTACAGCCTACGGCCGATAGTATATTAAGTCGTGATGTGAGTAAGTTACGTCAACGTCAGAATATTGACTTTGTCATCACAGGCACATTAACACGGCAACAACATGCCTACATAGTTAATGCGCGCCTAGTTAATACAAAAGATCAGCGAATAGTGTCGGCTGCCAGTACTGAAATTCCTATTAATGTTATGTGGGGAAATGAGAAAGTGCAGCAGCGTGATGGTCAGCTATACCGTAGTGAATATTAAGAGGAATTATCAATGAAACGTTTATTTTTAAGTTTATGCCTTCCTTTAGGCTTTGGTTGTTCTTCGATGCTGACAGCGGATAACGAAAAGACATACAGTGATGAGCCTCAGCTTGTTAGCGCACAGCGTGAAGTTGCTGCGCCGCAAACAAGCACAAGCGTATTTCAAAGCAACCAAGTGGTAATGAACGACAGTACGTTTACTGCAGCGCCAACACGAAAGAACATTAATCACTATGTTCGAGGCATCATGCAGGATATGGTTGAAAACCTGCAATACGTTAACGATAAAACACCACTTGCGGTGTCTAGCTTTATATACCTAGACGCTGATTACAATGCAGGTTCATTACTTGGTAATCAAATTGCCGAAAGTTTTATGCACGAATTACATACCTTTGGCGTGCCAGTTATCGACTTTAAAACAACAGATTATATGCGTGTTACCCCCACTGGTGACTTCGTGTTTAGTCGAGACTACTTAGAGTTAAGCCAGCAGCAAAACTTTAATTATGTACTGGCGGGCACTTTAGTCAATCACCAAGGTGGTGTGCTTGTGAATGCGCGTATTGTTGGCATTACCAGTAAAGCGGTCGTTGGCTCTGCTCAAGGGTTTATTCCACAGTCGGTTGTTGATGCACTCGACAGTACTAACCGTAGTGACGGTATTATGCTAAAGCAGGCAAGTGAGTAAATTATGAAACGTTTTCTTTCAATCGCTTTATGCTTAGCCCTAACAGGTTGTGAAATGCTTGCACAGCAGCCACAGCCAGAGCCAAAAGCGAATACCTCAACAACGCAAATAGATTATGCCGCTTTATTGCAAGAGCAACAAAATCAAGCGCAGCAAGTCAATACGAACGATAGACTATTTGTGCCGTATCAACATCATAAAACACTCGTTAACTATGTTGAGCAAATGGCGTTAGAGTTAGTTGATACAATGCAACAAGAGGCTGAGCTTGGTATCGCAATTACCACATTCGTTGAATTAGATGCCAGCCTTGATACAAGCTCTCAGCTTGGTAACCAGATTGCAGAATCGATGATGTATCAGTTACAAAAGTTCGGCTTTGGTGTGGTTGATTTTAAAGCGATGGATGTGATTAAAGTGACTCCTCGTGGCGATTTTGTCATGACACGTAAAGTGGAAGAGCTAGCAGAGCGTCAAATTGCCAGTCATGTACTGTCGGGCACCTTGATCTACCGTAACACCGGCGTAGAAGTGAATGCCAGAGTGATAAACTTAAATTCAAAACAAGTCACTGCAAGCGCACAAAAAGTCATCCCTTATTTTGTGTTGCAAAATGAATCAATTCAAACCGCTAGTATCAAATAAAATTAGCCAAAACTAAAGGCTTGATTATAAAAGGGTTAGCCCGTTATAATTTTCTTAGCTAAGTGGCCTCTTAGTTAAATGGATATAACGGCCCCCTCCTAAGGGGCAGTTACAGGTTCGATTCCTGTAGGGGCTACCAATTAAATCAATGATTACATTCCTGTAGCCTCTCTTTGCAGGCCATTAGAGTAAAATCAAAGCTCAGAAAAAATAGCAATAAATAAGCCTAACACATATCTTCGAATAGTTTTTTATCAATGTTTTTAACTTTGATGGCTTCATATATAGTTAAAAGTATACCTTCATTAATTCGCTCTTCTTTTACACCAACAATAAAATTTTGGTTCAATATCTTACACCCGTAAACAGGGCCAGAGTAACCTAAACCTGCAAAGTACACAGCTCTTTTGTTGTCAGGGGTACTTTCTGATACTTCACTAATTGGTTTTCTATCGCCATTGGTACTGACAGAAAAAAACTGAATTTTATTACTTTCTATCCAACCTTCATTGGCATCCATCTGTGTCACAAGTACACCTGATGGAGGAATATTGTATACCCGAGAATCACCTTCATATTTAGGAGGTTCACCATTTGGTGCATTGAATACAATATATAAAGACCCTACGTATCCTTCTGGTATAAGGTAAATTGTGGGCTCACTTTCTTTTACTTCTGTACAGGCTGACAGTAACGCAACTATTAAACCTATAAGCAATATTTTTAGATACTTCATAGAGTTACCTTTTGAAATTGTAGAGCTCCACAGAAATTACAACGAGCAAGCCTTAACACATGCCTTCAAATAGTTTTTTATCAATATTTTTTACTTTGATCGCTTCAAAAATCGTGAGTAACTTTTTGGTATTTCTTTGCTCAGCATCTGTACCAACCGTAAAGTTTTTATTTATTACTGTGCAGCCGTATATTGGACCTGAATGCCCTAAGCCACCGACATAAACGGTTCGTTCAGTTTTTGGTGTATTTTCTGACGATTCATACATAGGAGTTCGCTTGCCGGACTTACTCACAGAGAAGTACTTAATTTCACTGCTTTCACTCCAACCCTCATTGGCATCCATTTGTGTTACAAGCACACCTGATGGGGGAATATGATACACCCTTGAGTTACCCTCGTATTTGGGAGGTTTACCATTTGGTGCGTTGAATACAATATACAAAGACCCTACGTATTCTTCTGGTATCAGGTAAATTGCAGGCTCTCTTTTTTTTACCTCTGTACAGGAAGATAAAAACGAGATCATGAACCCGATTGTTAGGGTTTTAAAAAAGTGAGTATACAAGGGGACTTTATTAATTTCATAGTCTGCTAATTGGAGAGTCATGCGATAATTCCATTTATCAATAAGTTAAAGTCCGTTTCGATTAGGGTAACACCGAGCTTGGTTAAAAACAAACCAAAAAACAACGTGTAGCATCTCGGTAAAGGGTGATAAAACTGAATGTAGGCAACTTGCTTAGTTTGTCGTTATGTTTAGTGAGAAACCTGATGGTTGTATGGCTTTAAGCTATTCAAGCAGTATCAACAGCTTGAATAGATTTTAAAGTAAGCGGCTTAGTTTGTTACTCTCTCTAATGCACCAGCACGCCATGGTTCAATGATGATTTTGATATGATCATTGGGTTTGAACAAAGTATCAAACGCCCCTTGTACACCGTCGATACCCACTTTTCCTGTGCGCATTTTTTGCCATGCAATTTTACCTGAAGCGATGTTCTCAAGTGATTCTGCAAATTCTTCTGGTTGATAGTAATAAGAGAAAATAAGGTCGAGCTCTTTTACTGTTGCATAGGCAAAGTTAACGTTAAGTGGGGCGGTATGAACGCCAGTAACAACAATTTTTGCTTTTGCGGGAGCACGTAAAATGTAGTCGTTTAATAAACGGCTTACACCTGCGCATTCAAAAATAACCACTTTGTTGCTACCTGCAAGTGCTGTGGCTCTAGCTACTTCGTCATCAGCCATTGGGTTAACATATTCTGTGGCGCCAAATTCAAGGGCAATTTGTTTTTTGCTCTCTTGCGGATCAGAAGCAATAATATGCTTAACGCCTTGTAGTTTTAGCGCGGCGATAGCGGCAAGGCCAATCGGACCACAGCCTACGACTATGGCAGCGTCGTCAGTATTTATCTGCGCACGATTTACAGCATGTAGGCCAACAGCGAGTGGCTCTGTAATTGCTGCCGCTTCTGAAGGAACAGCATCTGGAATAGGCAGTAGTAGGGCTTCATCAACAATGAAATACTCAGAATAAGCGCCGTATAAACCGGGTGTGACGCCAACCCCAGCACCACCAGCCGAGAGTAAAATAGGGACTGATGTAACGCGAGTGCCTATGGCCAGCTCTTTTTTTGTTTCAGGGCCGTAGCTCACAATTTCTGCGGCATATTCATGGCCGAGTAAAACTTCCTGCTCATTACTTGCTTCCTGCTCCATAATACCTAGGTTCTTATAGATATCGAATACATCTGCTGTGTGTCGAGTAATATGAATATCAGAACCACAAATACCGCAAGCCAAGCTCTTTACGAGCACTTGACCTGCACTTGGTGTTGGAATATCAATTTGTTTTACATGTAGTTGACCGTTTTGCATAGCAACAGAATTCATTTTGTTCATCATGTGTATCCTCAATTAGGCAGGGAAGGGGTCTTCTCTTTAGGATCTACATTAAGGGAAATAGCCTGAGGATATCTTTACTTTTTGCGACAAAAACATGACAAATTACGACATGGGAATGTATAGGCGGATAAACCTGTAAGCGCGGCTGTTATTCGTTTTTAAGACAAGCCCTAGGCATATAGCTTAGGGCTTGGTTAACTTAGTTAAAGTAAGACGTGTTTAAATATAAATGGGTGAAAACCCCAGCAAAGTAGCCAAGTAATATTACCGGAGACCATTTTAAATGACTGTTAAAGGTGTAAATACCTCTTGCTTGGCCCATTAATGCAACGCCTGCAGCAGAGCCAATAGACAATAAACTACCGCCAATGCCTGCTGTGAGGGTAATTAAAAGCCATTGCCCATGAGACATGTCTGGCATCATTTGCAGCACAGCAAACATGACAGGAATATTATCAACAACAGCAGACATTAACCCTAAGATGATATTTGCCCCTGTTGCTGACCAGTTTGTGTAAAGTAGATCAGACAAGAGCGCTAAATAACCTATAAAGCCTAAACCGCCTACACAGATAACGATGCCATAGAAGAATAATAAGGTATCCCACTCGGCACGAGATACGCGACTAAATACATCAAAAGGAACCACATTACCTAAGCGACTGAGGCGTTCTTTGTCGCCTTCTCGTTCAGCCATGGCACGCTTTCTGGCAAGGGAGCCTGGTAGAGTAACACGAAGAAAATAGCCAAAAAATTGTAAGTAACCAAGGCCCATCATCATACCTACAACAGGCGGCAAGCCAAAGGCTGTTTTTAGGACGACAGCAGTTAAAATAGTCAGTAAAAATAAGCATAAAATGCGGATAGCACCGCGCTTAAGTTCAACCTCATCATCCACTGTTTTAGGGTGTTTATTATTAATGAAAAAAGACATGACAAACGCGGGAATAATATAGCTGACTAATGCCGGTAAAAATAATACAAAAAATCCGGTGAATTCTATGACATCAGCCTGCCAAACCATCAAAGTGGTAATATCGCCGAAGGGACTAAACGCACCGCCAGCATTAGCAGCAATCACGATATTAATACACGACATAGCAATAAAGCGATTATCGTCGGCGGCTACCTTCATAACCACGGCACATAAAAGCAAAGCGGTTGTTAAGTTATCTGCCACAGGAGAGATACAAAAGGCCAAAACGCCACTTATCCAAAATAGTTGTTTATAGCTAAAACCTCGTACTACCAGCCAACTACGCAGGCTATCGAATAATCTTCGCTCTTCAAGTGCATTGATATAAGTCATCGCGACTAATAAAAATAGCATTAACTCAGAGAATTCGAGTAAAGCATGACGAAATGCATCTGTACTTAACTCAGACATATTTTGCGCGCTGTACTGCCACGCAATGAGTGTCCAAATAATCCCTGCCGCGACAAGCACGGGTTTTGATTTACGTAAATGGATTTTTTCTTCAAGAATAACTAATACATAGGCAAAGATAAAAATAACGACACAGATGATGCCGACAGGGTGGGTAAGTAGGTCAATGGCACCGACTGATTCAGCTTGTGCATAACCGCTAAACCCCACTAAGGAAAGTAGAAATCCTAGCATTAGTTTATTCATTTATATGTTCCATTTAGTTCATTTTTAATTTCATCACAAAGGCTGTGAATGTAGCTGGTGGCTATTTTAGATTTATTCTGGAATTTATGTAATAAACAAGTAATAAAAATGTAGGTATATTGAATATAAATGGGAGTAATGTTGAATATGCTTGGTGCTAAAGGCGTTTTAAGGTTATTTGTAGGGCACCAAGAGAGCTATATATTAGCCCTCTTAGTGTCAGTTTGCTTATGCGAAGTGTTTCTCTAAATCATCAGAGCCACCAATGTGCTCTCCACCGATAAATACTTGTGGTACCGTTTCGCGGCCAGAGATTGCTTTTAAGCTGGTAAGTGAAGCGTCTCTTCCTAAAATAATTTCCTCATACACATAGCCTTTACTTTCTAACAATGCTTTTGCCTTTGTGCAATATGGGCAGTTAGGCTTGGTAAAAAGACTAACAGGTTTTGGTTTTACCTGCGCTGGGTTAATGTACTCAAGCATGGTATCAGCATCAGAGACTTCAAATGGGTCACCTGGCTTTTGTGGCTCAATAAACATTTTTTCGATAATGCCGTCTTTTACTAGCATAGAATAACGCCAGCTACGTTTACCAAAGCCTAAATCATTTTTATCGACTAGCATGCCCATGCCATCGGTGAATTCGCCGTTACCATCGGGTAGTAGCGTGATATTTTGCGCTTCTTGATTTTGTGCCCATGCGTTCATAACAAAAGTATCGTTAACCGAAATACAAACGATGTCATCGACACCATTTTGCTTAAATACCGGCGCAAGTTCGTTATAGCGTGGTAAGTGTGTTGATGAACAAGTTGGTGTAAATGCGCCAGGTAATGCAAACAGTACAACGGTTTTACCTTTGAAAATATCATCACTGGTCAGTGATTGCCATTGCTCATCAATGCGTGTTGCAAATGTAACGTTAGGGACTTTTTGACCTTCAATATTGTTTAACATAGTTTTAATTCCTCTTGATTAGTTGAGTGTTATTATGGGGTTATATAAATAATAGTTCCAATCGTTTGTTTTTATTACTATGATAGTTAAAAGCTATTGATTGTTGGTGAGTACTATGAACTTAAAAGATTTGGAATATGCAAAAGCGGTGGCTCAGTTTAAGCACTTTCGAAAGGCTGCTGATGCCTGTTATGTGAGCCAACCAACCTTGAGTGGTCAAGTTAAAAAGCTTGAACAAGAGCTTGGGGTAACTATTTTTGATCGCTCCACTAAACAAGTGACAGTGACTGTACAAGGTCAACGGTTACTTGAACAAATTAACGTAATCCTTGAGCAAACCCAAGTATTAAAGGAAATTGCCGCAAGCTCCCATGATCCCCTTAAAGGCAAAATAAACGTAGGTATTATTCCCACTATTGCACCTTACTTATTGCCAACCTTGCTCACGTCAATGAAACAAGCCTTTAACGACACTCATTTTTCATTTATTGAAATGCAAACCGCGCAAACACTTATCGCCCTTGATAACGGAGAAATCGATATTGCAATTGTCGCTGATGTGCCAGATCTTGCTAATTACCATGTATCAGCATTATACAAAGAAGACTTTTTAGTGGCTGTATCTGAGCAGCATGCATTAGCTAATAAAGAGAAAGTCGCACTTACTCAGCTTAGTGATTGTGACTTACTTATGTTAAACGAAGGGCATTGCTTTAAAGAACAAGCTGAGCAATTTTGCTTTTCGGCAGGGGTTGAAGTTTCAAACCAATACAAGGGCAATAGTATCGAAACCTTACTTGCTTTGGTCGCGATGAATGATGGTATTACATTTGTTCCCAAACTTGCTTGCACGACGCGAGAGGGAATTAATTATTTGGCAATAACACCTAATCAACAGCGACAAGTTGTTATTGCAACCCGTAAGCACTACCCACATATTGCGGGAGTAGAGCAATTAGCCGCTTGGCTAAATGCTCATAAAGGGTTACAGCAACATTTACTCGCCAGCAGCTAATTCAACAATATCGTTTATTTGAATGTTGGGTAATGGCTGCTCATCAATACTCATGGCAACAGCCGACTGCTGATAGAGTTGGGTAATTTTCACTTGATTAAGGGTGGTGATCTTATGTGGCAGTTTATTACCTTGCGCATCTGTCATGTAGTTGTGATGAGCAATATTTAATAACTCCCCTTGCTGTAAACCATGCGCTTTACCTAGGTTGATTATTAATTTGCCATTTTCAATATGCAAAATTTTGCCTTGCGTAGGTAAACAAGCCATAGCCGCTTGTAAGTCATAGGTGAGGGTTTGGTTTACCTCACTGATGGCTTGGCCATAATCGGTTTCCCAAAAGCGGTCGCTATACACATCAATGATATCGGTTTTTTTGTATGGCCAAATTCCCTCAGTTTGGTAACTTTTCTGCCATAGCTTTTCGTAAGTGGTGCCATCAAATAAAACATAATCGGCTTTATAAGCACGTTTAAAGCTATCATCTTGCCAAAATGCATAATCGTTATTGAGTTTACGGTTTACCGATAAATCGCGGATACGACTGAGTAATACATATTGTGAGTTACTACGACTGGTTATCTCTTCGAGTAATGCATCGCTGTAGTCATATTGTTGGGTGAAAAAATGGTCCACGCGTAACGGCACATTGTAATATGCTGTCGGTTTTGCGGCCATCTGCGTATTACTTAAGCGAGTATAAAGCTGTTCACTAATCGCTTTATTGACGTCAAAAATTTGGCCCATTCTCGCTTGCTCTCTGTTGGCCAACTGACTTTGTGTTATTGCGATGAATTTAGCATACTTATTTGCAGGGCATTCTTCAGCTTCTGGAAAAATATCTAAGCGAAGTGTAATTGCATAGGTATCGTTATGACGATCTTCGCTAATAAGCTCAATTTTTTGGATCTCACCATGGCTACTAATTTTAAGCTGATCTTGCGTCAAAACTCCGTCTACTAAGGTTTGTACAGAGCTAACACGCGCCCCTGAAAACACTAATGCTTGGGTTATCGCATCTTTCATTGCGGCAGATTTGGCTTGACTTGTATCACCATCTTTAATCACTGCATGGCCTGTAGATTCAAACCATTGAGCTAAACTATTGTTAGAAAAAACAAGAGTAAAGGCCAGCCCCATGCTGTATAAACTCGTTTTTAATAGACACTTCATGCAAATACCTAGCGATACTGTTCATTGATACCAAGTACCGAGCAAGTAATGTACCAGATTGGCACTAAACGTGCATATTTGTAGAAAATGAGTTTTTAACGGAAACAAGTTATGCGAGCAATGTTAGTTTGTGGCCTAGCTGCCTGTATTGCACTAAGTGGTTGCAGTAGTATTTTTGATAAACACGTAGAGTACACTTATATCGAGCCTGATGACTACCCGATTTTAAAAGCCGTTGGTTATGCACCCATTAGTGCTCAACCGAGTGATAACAAATCACAACGAACTTTACTTGCAATTAAAGCCTCAAAACTTGAAGCATATCGTGAGTTAGCTGAACAGGTTTATGGGCAAAAGATTTCCGCAGGGACGACGGTACAAAACAGCATTGCACATAACGATCAGCTACAAAGCAAAGTGCAGGGTGTTATCAAAGGTGCTCAGGTCATTAAAACGTATGCGGTGGGCGACACTTACGCCACAGAGTTGCAACTCGACATGAAACGAGTACATGACTTATATATTGGCGAAATCAAACCGCGTGAAGTAAAAAAAGTGACTTATTATTAAGTACTAAATTCTCATAGTTGCAGCTTGGGTGCTATGCTTTTAAGACTGTTAGTTTTAACAAAAGCATAATGGCATTAACATATCATTTTAACCAAGCTTTTCTCCTTTTAGGAATTGTCTATGCTGTTTAGAGCATATGCGATTGCCTTTAATCAAACTTGGCGCACTCATGCCTGCTGGTTAACCGTTGTCATTATTCTATGCTTAAGTCACTCTGCAATAGCTGATCGCTTAGTTATTGAATTTACCACTTTTATTCAACAGATGCAGCAGCGTTTCGGTGCCAATAGGGTCACAGTTGCAAGGCAGTGGCAAGGGATGTTGCTGCAGGCTTCTAATTTACCTGAACAACAACAGGTACTTGTTGTTAACGAGTTTTTTGCCCGTAGTCTGCGTTATCAAACTGATATTCAATTATGGAAGCAAGAAGACTATTGGGCGACCCCTCTTGAAACGCTTGGTAAAGGATTAGGTGATTGTGAAGATTACGCGATTGCCAAGTATATAAGCCTCAGAGCACTTGGTGTGAGTGACGATAAATTACGGCTTATCTATGTAAAAGCTCAACTACCTGGTACGCGAAAAACACAAGCGCACATGGTACTTGGCTACTTTACACACCCGAATGCACAACCACTTATTTTAGATAGTTTAATTGTAAAGGTATTGCCTGCTGCTAAGCGGACCGATCTTAGTCCTGTTTTTAGCTTTAACAGCAAAGGCTTGTGGGCCAATAATTCAACAAAGAGTGTGGCCGATCCTACTGCTAGGCTATCACGGTGGCGTCATATATTAGAGCAATCACGCAAAGAAGGAGTGCGATGGTGAAGGTATTTAATCTATTTAGACTCAAACGAAATAAAACCATTACCTTAAAGCAAGAGCTATGGATTGCTATTTTGCTATTAATCATTATTGGTTTTGTGAGTAGTTTGTTGATCAGTACTAATTCTGCAAAAGAGTACTTTACGACTGAGTTGCGAATGAAAAATATAGATAATGCCAACTCACTCGCCTTGATGTTGAGTCAAATGAGTAAAGACCCTGTTGAAATAGAGCTTTTAGTATCCGCCTCATTTGATACCGGTTATTACCACCGAATTGAGTTACAAGACCCACAAGGTAAAACAATAATTAAACGCCTTTATACGGGGGAGCTTACTTTAAACGCACCGAGTTGGTTTAGGCACTTTTATAAGTTAGAGGTTGCGCCGGGTGTTGCTCAAGTGAGTGATGGCTGGCAACAATTTGGTACTTTGTATGTTGAAAGCCATAGCCAGTATACGCAAGATGCTCTGTGGAAAAGTGCTGTACATTTATTCTTTAGCTTTTTAGTTGTTGCAGTGGCGGCTTGTATTGCAGGGGCTTATTTTCTATCTAAAATTTTGAGTCCACTCAATGATGTAATGAAACAAGCGGTGGCATTAAGTGAAAAACGCTTTATAAAGTCAAAAGTACCGCGCACCTATGAGTTTGCCAAGCTTGTATCATCAATGAATTTGTTGTCGACACGTTTTAATCGCATTACCAAAGAAGATAATCGTCGCTTAGAAGAAATTCGTTTTAAAAGTCAACACGATGACTTAACAGGCCTTGCTAATCGAGAATACTTTAATGCAACTCTTGATACCTTTTTAGAAAACTCACAAGGACATGGGGGGCTCTTTTTATTCAGAGTGATAAATTTGGATACATTAACAGAGCAAGTTGGTCGCGTTGAAATGGTGGACTTTTTACGTCGTTTTTCAGAGTCATTAGTTTCTTTTTTAGAGTCGAATGAAGACAGCTTTAGGCAAAGCCAAATTGCACGTATGTCCCATGTTGATTTTTTAGTGTTATTTAGCGATGTGAGTAATCTCACAGCCTTGAGTGAGCAGATTTTAAAGTCCCATGAGCAACTTGTTGCAGATCATAAATCAGTAGAGCTTGCGGTATCACACAGTTGTACACACATTGAAGTTGATGACACCCGTGCCACACTTTTAAAACGAGTCGACCAGTGTTTGAAGGTTGCCGTTGCAAAACCAGGTTGCTGTGCTTATGTAGATGAAAAACAACAAACGCAAGACAACCATAATGATATTGATACTTGGCGAGAAAGATTAGAGTTTGCGCTGAAAGAAAACCAATTAGAAATCGCGTTATTTCCCGTAACAACTTTTGATGAGCGCTTAATACAACAACAAATTTCTTTAAGTTTATTAATTGAAGGCGAAAAATATCGCTTTGGCTTTTACTTTCAATGGGCTCAGCGTTTGCATTTATTAGCTCGCCTTGATTGGAGTTTAATGAAACTAATGATTAACGAGTATGGCCAAATTCAAGGGGATACGCTTTTAGGAATGGAAGTTTCAGCTGAAACTTTACAAGATGATATGGCGGTGGCGTCCATTTTAACAGGGTTATCTGCGTATCCTGCACTTGCTAAGCGTATATGCTTTGAGGTGCGAGCAAATTTCGCAATTAAAGAATTTGCCTTGTTTAGAAGCTTTTGTTCACAAGTTCATAGCATTGGCGCTAAAGTCGCGCTTAAGCGTGTGGGGGCTGAGTTTACTAAATTAAATAAAATCCAAGAGCTTGGTTTAGAGTTAATAAAAATAGACAGTGTTTATTGTCATAACATAAGCTTTAATGAAGATAACCAAAGTTTTCTTCGCGGTGTGTGTTCACTTGCGCACTCTTTAGGCATTAAAGTGGTAGCAGAAGGGGTTAAAAACCCAAGTGATCAAACTATACTGAAGGGGCTAGGCTTCGATGGGCTTGTTGCGGTTGAAGGCAAGAAAGATTAATGGCCTTTAACCGCTAACATTAACTGCATGCGGTCTCGCACATGTAGCTTATTGAAAATAGAACTCATATGTTCTTTTACGGTGCGCTCTGTGATATTCAACTTTTGTGCGACCTGTTTGTTTGTTGCCCCCGTCACAACTTCATCAACGACCTGTTTTTCTCGATTTGTTAGGCATGTTAAATCGCAATTGTGTTGGTAGTGAATTTGCTGATTAGACAGCACCCCAACTAAGTTTGATAACAGTTGCCCAGGTAGCCAAATACCTCCTTTACTCACTGTTTCAGCAACTTGCTCAATAATTGCTTTACTGGCGTATGCTTCTATATAGCCACGAGCACCGTGTTCTAATGCTTTACATAGCTGAGAAATATTAAGCTCAGTTGTCATCACTATCACAGGAATTCTTTGCTCGGTGAGTTTCGACAGAAGATTGAGCCAATCAGGTGTCTCTGCAAGTAGCCAAATTAGGCTATCAGCCATTAGCCGTTTAGGCACTGATGTTTGTACGCTACAGTCAGCAAATGCAGATTGCCAATGTGGAGAGACAAGTTCATCTTGTGTAATAAAAACACTCCTGCGCATAGTTACTCCATTACACTGGCGTGAAGGGCATTCATAGTTTACCTCTCGGTCATGGCTAATGAGGTTGCTCTTAAAATGGGTTTAAATAAATACTCAAGCACGGTTTTTTTTCCGGTAATAATATCGACCTGAGTTGTCATGCCAGGGATAATCGTTAGATTGTCGGCAAAGTGGTTTCGGTTCGTTTTCAATTGCACTAAATAAAAAGTGTTATCTCTATCATCGGTGATAGTATCAGCACTGATGTGAGTTACCTGGGCTTCAAGGCCACCATAAATAGCAAAGTCATAAGCACTGAACTTGATCATAGCCTCTTGCCCTGGCTGCAAAAACGCAATATCTTTTGGTAAGATTTTCGCTTCAACAACGAGCTGGTCATCTAAGGGAATAATTTCCACAGCATCACTACCAGGTTGTAAAATGCCGCCAACTGTATTTACTAATAAGCGTTGAACGGTCCCATTGACGGGGGAGCGGATCTCAGTTTGCGTAACCTTATCTGCCAGTCCTGACTCTGTTTCTTTAATGGCATCAAGGCGAAGGAGTGCTTCTGAAAGTTCATTACTCCAACGGTTAATCATCGCAAGCTCTACTTCAGTCACTTTATTTTTTGCTTCATTGATAGCCGATAAACTTCGGTTTATTGCTGCTTTTGTTCGGTTTATCTCACCTGTGTGCTCTACAACTTGGCGCTCCAAACGGATTATATCTATATCAGATACGGCACCTGAACGAAGTAATGGCCGTGTCACAGAAAGTTCTCTGTTCGCTAAACTGAGAGAGTTAGTGTGTTGTTGCAGTGCGGCTCTCGCTTCGGCATAGTCTTGGCGACGTTGCTCTAGTTGGCGCTTATGGATTGTAACTTGTTGTGTCAGCTCTTGATTACTGCTCTCAAACATGGCTTGTTCGTGTGCAACGGCATCCGGCGCTTTTTCGATTAAGTCGGGAGTAAACTCAAGTGGCTTTTTTTTCGTGAGCGCTTTAAGTCGCTCAACTTTCGCTGTTAGAGATAAAATTTTTGCTTGGTTTTCTCTAAATGAAGAGATAAAACGAGTTGGATCTATCTTCACCAATACATCACCCGCATTGACGATTTGTCCTTCTCGAACAAAAATTTGCTCTACCATGCCACCGTCGTATGATTGTACAACTTGTAGTTTATGAGAGGGGATCACTCTGCCTTCACCACGTGCAACTTCATCTAAGTGGGCAAACGCTGACCAAACAAGTAAGGCGACGATAGTTAAGCAAATTAAATACAATAATACTCTGGCACTGGCTGGCTGTTGTTGCATTTTCTCCCATTGCGCGTCAACAACCCAATCTTGAGTATTCGGCGGTGATAACCAACGAGAAAACAAATATGAAAATATAGATGGACGCTTTGCTTTTTGCTTATCCATCGCTTTATTCAAACGTTCGAATGAGCGTTGTTCAATTGGTAAGTCTTTTTTACTCATGATACTTTTCCAACCGTATGAGTCGACAAAGCAGATAAAACTTGGGATTTAGGTCCATCGGCTACAACTTTACCGTTATCTAATACGATGACCCGATCAACAAGCTCTAGCAGTGATGTTCTATGTGTAACAACAATCAGAGTCTTTTCTTGGCAGTTACGTTTTATGTTATTAATGATCTTAGATTCACTATTATGATCCAGTGCTGAGGTAGGCTCATCCATTAATAAAATCGGTGGATTGTTTAGTAAGGCTCTGGCGATCCCAACCGCTTGGCGTTGACCACCAGAGAGTAGGCGACCCTGTTCACCTACTTGCATATCAAATCCGTCAGGGTGTGAATTAATTAACTCAAATAACTGGCTTTGCTGGCACGCAGATAAAATTTGCTCGTCTTTTGCATGCCATGCACTTAGCGTTATATTGTCTTTTAAGGTGCCAAAGAATAGTGAAATTGTTTGGGGAACATACCCAATATTATGACGAAGCTCTGCAGGGTCAATTTGGTGAATATCATTGTTATCAATTAAAATTGATCCAGAATTGGGTTCATAAAGACCTAAAATAAGTTTTTCTACAGTGCTTTTTCCTGAGCCATTACGCCCTAAAATAGCGACTTTTTCACCTGCCTTTATTTTGAAACTTACACCGCATAACGCTTCATTGCTTTCATCTGAGTATTTGAATCGTACATCGTTAAACTCAATATCTCCGAGTAATACAGGGTGGCTTAGCCAGTGTTTACCAGGGGGGCGTTCGACTTCTTTTTCCATTATTTCATTTAATGAATGCATAGCAATTGCTGCATGATGGAACTGGGCAAGTACCGCCGCTGATTGGCTAATGGGTGCCATAGTTCGAGACGACAATAAATAGGCTGCAATTAGCCCGCCTTGGGTTAAGTCGCCTTCTATAATGAGATGCACACCAATCATCATGATCACCACACCGACACATTGCTGTACCCACGCGCCTGCATTGCTGATTGAAGATGAAATGAGCCGACTTTGAGCATTAACTCTAGCGATGTAAATTGTTGATTTTTCCCAATTAGATTGAGTTTTACATTCACTGTGAAAGCTTTTTACATCTTCAATGTTTGTTAAACTTTCTACTAGGACTGCATTTCGCATTGAACTGGCTTTCATTGTTTGCTCAGATAAGCTTTCAAGCTTTCTGTGTGCTGCTAATGCATAGCTCAGCAAAAGCACTGCGCCGATGATAATTGGCAGGCTAAGCTCTACCCCAATAATGGCAATAACAACAAGAAATAAAAGCACGAAGGGAAGATCAACGAGCGCAATTAAAGTGATCGAGCTAAAAAAGCTGCGAACGGCCTCGAAAGACTGAATATTACTCGCAAAGGAACCGGCTGATGTAGGGCGGTTCTTTAGTTTCATACCCAAAACTCGCTCCATGATTACCGCCGACACTTTTACATCAATTCTACTTGCGGCAAGCTCGACAAAATAACTGCGCACCAGTCTTAGTATGAAATCTGCGGTCAGAGCCAGCAGCACACCGATTGCTAACACCCACAGTGTTTCTGTCGCATGGTTTGGTACAACACGGTCGTAGACGTTCATCACAAACAGTGGCATAGCAATAGAAAGTACGCCAAGTGCGATAGCGGAGATAATGACATCTTTATAAAGGGTTCGGCATTCTTTTATCACACCCCAAAACCAGCCATCTTTTGATAGCTTTTGCAGTACCGGTGAGCGTGCATCGAAGGCAAATTCAGGTTGTGCATAAATGATCATACCTGAACTTGTTTCATTCAATTCATCAAGGCTTATCGTGACGGCAGAATCACTTAATTCTGGGTATATTACTTGCGCGGTATTATCTGTCAGGTTCAGCTTAGTGATTACACATGCTTGATTGTTCTGTAAAATTAATACAGCGGGTAATAAAGCCACATTGAGATCGCAAAGTGCTTTATGAACAACTTTGGTTTTAAAGCCTATCCGTTTCGCTGCACGTGAAAATCCGGAGGGATTTAATAAACCATTTTCCAGAGGCAAGCCGCTTAATAACGTTTCTCGGGAAAATTCGCGATCATGATAACGGCATAAAATCTCAAGGCAGTCTACAAGGCTACCACCATGGTTGAGTGCGTCATTTTCTTGCATACACTATCCATACATTAATTTACTGCTTAGCCTAAGACCAACCATTTTGTGCTGTAGCTGAGCGATTGCCAGCCTCCGTAATGACAGCTTCTATGCGACGATTTGCTGCATTTGCGCGAACGGAAATTTCGTTAATTCTTGGCTGATCTATTCCATAGCCTAAAGATGTGACGCGATTAGGCGCAATACCATATTGCTGGATAAGTAGCTCTGCGACAGAGAAAGCGCGCTTTTCTGATAGCTTGCGATTGTAAAGGGCAGGGCCTTCTAATGATGCATGCCCTTGAATTTCCACATGCTTAGTAGGGTGCTCCTTCAAAAATTCAGCTAATCTGGCGATTTCTTGCATATATTCAGGGCGCACTACACTTGAATCAGCGAGAAAAGGAATACCAATTTCGACATTACTGGTATTACTGCGGTATTTTGTGCAACCTCTGTCATCGACTTCTGTAAATGCTGGGGTCGATGGGCAGTCATCTTGCTCATTTGCAATACCATCATTGTCATCATCAGCAAAGGTTGTTATGGGTGCCTGTGGTGCTGGTGTGGCAGGAATGTTCAAATAACTTGGCATCGCAGTCACACTCATATATGCGTTATCTTGCTTCTTTTTTTCTTGCAAAAACGCTTGTCGTCCCAATGTTGCTGCAACATCGTATTTAGGGCAAACATACTCAGCATTATGCGCAATTGGATCATCGGTAAGTTCACTTATTGATGGGAACTTGTCAGATTTTACATTCAATGTTTCTAGTAACTTACCCATCTCTGCAAGCATGGTTAAGATCGCAGTTTGACGGTCGTAAAGTGCCGCTGTATAGGCTCTATTTGACTGAAATGATTCGTTCTCTGCGTCAAGTACATCAAGTAAGGTGCGCTGACCAATATCAAACTGATCTTTATACGCAAATTTTACCTTATTAGAAGAATTTTTATGGTTTTCTAAAGAAGGGATTTTACTTTGCAGCACGAGTACATTGTTGTAAGCCACTTGAAGATTTTGTCTTATTTCGATACAGGTTTGATCACGTTGGTATTTCGCAACATTAACCTCTTGGTACGCTTGATCTAAGTTAGCACTATCACGACCACCACTGTAGAGATTATAGCTAATATCAATACCCACTCGTGCTTCAGATTGTGTTTCATCTAACCCCAGCTCGTTTCGGTCTTGCATACCGTAACGTGCTGATAAATCGACATTAGGATGAAAAGCGGCGCGTTGTGAGTCGGCGTTAGCTTGTTGCGCTTCTATATTATATAAAGAAGCATAAAAGTTAGGGCTGTTTTTATAAGCCAGATCCAGTGCTTGATTGATAGAAATAGGGATAGCATCGTCACTGAGTTTTGCTTTAACAACTCCTTTGGTCGGCAATTCGCCAACAATACGTAAATAGCGAGCGCTTACATCATGTAAGTTTGCATATTCGGTCATGACATTTGATTGAGCAAGTGATAAACGACCACTAATTTGTTCTAAGTCAGCGGCACGTGCCACACCGGCCCCAACACTTTGTTCAATTTGTTGGTACACCGATTGGTGTTCTTGTAGGTTGTTTTCTGCAAGTTGCACCAGTTCGGTAAATTTTTGTACATCTAAGTATGCGACACTAGCTTCAAGTGCTGTTTGCTCAGCTTGAGTAAGGAGCTCAAAGTAACGAATTAGCTGAATGCGTTCAAAGCGTCTTACCGTGTTCGAAGTTCGAAAGCCATCATAAAGCATCTGTCCTAGCGTTAATTCAGCTGTATTACGATTAAACTCCTCATCAATACCATAATTTCGCTTTTCATATCCTGCACTTGCAGATACATCTACCGTTGGTAAGTAGCCTGAGCGTGCTGCATCAATGCCATGCATCGACGCTTTAAATGCATGCCATGCTTGTTGGACTTCTGGGTTGCTTGCAATGGCTTTATCGGCGACATAATTAAGTGGCATAGATGAGGTTTGCTCTGCTTGAGCATTTAAAATACATCCGTTTGCAACAAAAAATAAAGCGATAGCACTGGTGAGTTTTCTATTAGTGAACTGTTTATTTATAGCCATATTATCCTCTTTTTTGACTAAATTTTATTCACGCTAAGTTAAGGTTTAGCTAACATTTTGAAATACTGCAACTACTACTATTGTTTAAATTTAAACTTTTATTTTGAATTTATGTCCCTGTTTTAATGGTTAAATAGTATTAAATAAGTGGCTGACCTGTACCATAGTCCAGTAACTAAGTACTGATTGTTTACTAGGCTTTACTTATATAAAAGTATTACTGGTACGTTGGGGAACAGCAAATGGATGCAAATCAGTTATTAGTTATCGATGTTCAAGGGTCTGCGGGGGTTATCCAAGCCGATGGCTCTATCAAGGCACTTGAAGTGGGTGATGTGATCACCGTGGGTGACACTGTTGTAACGGCTGAAAAGTCGACTTTAACAATAGATGTACAGGGCGAATCATTATCAATACCGGCCAGTAAAAGAATCACAATTACTCCCGATTTAGTTGCTAAAGGCAATCAAGATAGTTCTGAAAATACGGTGTTTGATGAGTCTATAGATGATGCGATTGCAAGTTTAAACCAAGCAAACTCAACGCCACCTCAGCAACAAGCAACTGGCGATATCAGCGACTTTCTACAAGCCTTAGAAGGTGATGGAGACATTCTTGAGAATTTAGAAGCAACCGCAGCGGGCGGCACTGGTGGTGCTACGTCAGGTGGTGGCACGTCCTTTGTTGAGCTTGCTCGTATTGCAGAAGGAATAGATCCCTCAGGTTTAACATTTGATGACAGCCTAAATGCAAGTAGTGATGGCATTTTTACGCCAAGGGATACCACCGATGGTGTTGTACCTAATGACGCTTTGGCAACATTAAGCGTTAATGAAATCGGCAATTCGAACAATCCTCAACCGGTTATTTCGGGTATAACAGAGAATCTTGTAGGTGAGACATTAACTGTCACAGTCACTGATGTGAATGGCAACACTCAAGTTGTTACTGTGATTGTCCAGCCTGATGGTACCTTTACGACTACACCGCTAGACCCCTTACCAGACGGACCCATTGTGATTGATGTGGATGTGATCGATCCTAACGGTAATCCACTGAATGATAATATCTTGGCAAATATAGATACAACGGGCCCTCAAGTGCAGCTCAATGCGCTTAATGACTCTGCTTCACCTAATGTTGAGATTTCGGGCACTGTTTCAGGCATTGAAGTGGGTGGAGATGTCACAATCACTGTGACTGATAGCCAAGGACGAGTACAAACCATTGTGACTCAAGTTGATGAACAGGGTAATTGGAGCATAACAGCGCAAGATCTTTCTGAAGGGCTATACAATGTTGTCGCCTCAGCAATTGACGAAGTAGGTAATGAGGGAGTTGATACTGATAGCAGCCTCATTGATTTAACGCCGCCTGATATTACGCTTATCGCGATTGCCGACACTAACGATACCACACCTACATTTGTAGGACGGGTTGATGATGTGCCAGAAGGAACTCAAGTACGTATTCAAGTGGTTGATAGTAATGGTCAGTCACAGATATTTACGGCTATTGTTGGCGCTGATGGTAGTTACACGGTAGATGCGACGGCGGGATTTCCTGAAGGTGCATTTACCGCTATCGCGACAGTGGTGGATCCTGTGGGTAATAGTGCGTCGGCCAATGCCAATGGAGAAATCGCATTTTCTCCAATTTCAATAACAATCAACTCAATTGCTGATAGCAATGACCCAACGCCATTTCTTAGCGGCCAAACCGAAGGAGTTGCGGCGGGCACAACCATCATGCTGATGATCACCGCCAGTAATGGACAAGTCATTAACTTGCTTGCAGTTACTCAAGCTGATGGTAGCTGGTCACTGCAAATGACAGAAGCGCTTCCTGAGGGGGACTTTACTATTGTAGCAACTGTTCTGGATCCTCAGGGCAATGAAGCACAGGCGACAGCGGTTGGGAATGTCGATTTAACGGTTAGCATTAACTTTATTATTGATACAAACGATACGACCCCTGTAGTGACAGGCTCAACTCAAGATGTTGATGCAGGT
Source organism: Pseudoalteromonas sp. L1 (assembly GCF_021728095.1). Classification (NCBI taxonomy): domain Bacteria; kingdom Pseudomonadati; phylum Pseudomonadota; class Gammaproteobacteria; order Alteromonadales; family Pseudoalteromonadaceae; genus Pseudoalteromonas; species Pseudoalteromonas sp. L1. The sequence continues at coordinate 257,427 of NZ_JAKKCT010000001.1, forward strand.
ACAGTGGTTACCGTTACGTTCATTGGTAGTGATGGGGCTACAGAAACACTACAAGTGATTACCGATGCAAACGGGGATTGGTCAGTAGAAGCAACAACACCGCTGGTTGAAGGAACGTTCACTGTTACAGCAACAGTGACGGATGCGGTTGGTAATACGGCAACCGCGACTGAAATAGGCGAAATAGACTTAACTGATCCTATTATTTTTATAGACACATTAAATGATACTAATGACACGACGCCGACTATCTCAGGCTCCGTTTTAGATGTTCCTGCAGGAACAACAGTGACATTACTGGTCACAGACAGTGGCGGTAATGCACAAACACTCACAACAACAACGGATGCAGATGGTAATTGGCAAGTTGATGTTATAAATGATTTAGCTGAAGGGGACTACACCGTTACTGCGAGTGTTAGCGATGAGGCTGGTAATAATAGTACGGCCACAGCAACGGGTACAGTTGATTTAACACCGCCAATAATAACAATTAATACCATAGGTGATGTTAATGATTTAACGCCTACTATAGATGGCACAACACAAACCCTAGATGCCGGCACTGAAGTCACGATTACTGTGACCGATAGTAGCGGAGCGCAGCAGACTTTCATAACCACGACAAATGCTGATGGTAGTTGGTCAATAACCCTAACCGAGCCCCTTGCTGAGGGAGAGTTTACTGTTGTAGCCCAAACGCAAGATGCAGCTGGTAATACTGCGCAGGATACCGAAGTCGGTGTGATTGATTTAACTGGACCAACTATAGAAATTAATGATTTTACCCCGTCAAATGACGTAACGCCTATTATTTCTGGGGTGGTGAGTGGTGTTGATGTTGGTACGCAAGTAACAGTAACTTTAGTGGATAGTAACGGCAATCAACAAACATTAACTGCCACCGTTAATGCTGATAATAGTTGGCAAGTTGGTGCCAACCAAGCCATTGTTGAAGGGCCGTTTACAATTACGGCTACGGTAAACGATCTGGCTGGTAATCAAGCAACAGATACTGCACAAGGCATTATAGATTTAACCGCACCGATAATTACATTAGACGATCCTGGCAGTAGCGCTGATACAACTCCGACTATTTCAGGTGTCGTTGAAGGTGTTGACGAAGGCACTGCGGTGACCATTGTTGTGGTTGATGCAAATGGTAATAGTCAAGAATTAAGCGCAGTGACAAACATCAATGGTGGTTTTTCAGTTGATGCTGCTACAGAGCTTAGTGAAGGTCAGTATACCGTCACCGCAACAGTTGCAGATGCAGCTGGAAACCAAGCTTCTGCAACTGCAAATGGGTTAATTGATTCATCATTACTCACCATTACTATTGATGCAATCGGTGAAACAAATGATACCACCCCAACCATTTCAGGGACGACAATCAATGCTGCTCCAGGGAACGTAATCACGGTTGTTGTTACGCCTGCCTCGGGACCTGTGCAGAGCTTTGTGACTCAAGTCGGCCCTGATGGATCATGGAGTATTGAGGTGCCTACCGCGCTTGCTGAAGGTGAAGTTTCGATTGATGCGACTGTGACAAACTCTGTTGGAAATACGGCTAACGAAGTTATTAGCGGTATTATTGATATCACTGCGCCTGTGGTTTCTATTGATGAAATTGGTGTCACAAACGATAGTACGCCAATCATCACAGGTTCAGCAGAAGGTGCCTTAGCGGGAAGTACAGTGACAGTAACCGTGTTTGATTCTGTGAATAACAGCCAAACTTACACAACAACGCTGGATGCACAAGGTAATTGGGTTGTACAAGTTACAACACCTGTCAGCGAAGGTAATTTTTCAGTAACTGCAAGCGTGACTGATAACGCAGGTAATACAGGGCTCGATACTGAGATAGGCACATTAGATTCTACAGCACCACTAATAACAATTGATAACCTTGGCACAGTCAATGACCCTACACCAATTATCAGTGGTACAACAAATGAACCTGCTGGCAGTGTTGTACAACTGACGGTAAGTAACGGGGTTGATAGTTATGTTTTTACTGCCATTGTCAGTGGCGGTGGCACGTGGGCTGCTGAGGTACCTGAAGAATTACAAAATGGTACATTTGATATTGTAGCGTCGATTACTGATGCGCAGGGCAATGAAGCTGTAGCAACAAGTTCGTTTGTTTTAAATGCCAGTGCGCCAAGTCTTTCAATTGATACAATTAACGATACCAATGACACTACACCAACCATCAGTGGTACATCGGATGCGCCTAACGGTACCGTGGTGTCTATTATTGTCGAAGACAGTAACAGTAATTTGCAAGCCTTATCCGCCGTCGTTCAAAATGGAATTTGGGTAGCCAATGTCACATCGCCATTAAGTGAAGGGGCATTTTCTGTATCAGCTTCCGTTACTGTTAATGGTATAACTGGTGATGCAACAGCCCAAGGTCTTGTTGACATAACGCCACCAACAGTCAGTATTGATGCACTGGCTGATACTACGGATATTACCCCACTTATATCTGGACAAGCTTCAGGCTTGGCTATTGGTAGTGTTGTTACTTTACAAGTGACTGATAGCGCTGGAAATACTCAATCATTAGCAGCGGTTGTTGGTGCCAATGGTAATTGGTCTGTTGAAGTAGAGACAGGGTTAGCTGAAGGTACTTTCACCGTTGAAGCCACTGTCGCAGACACGGCAGGCAATACAGCTTCAGACACTGCCACAGGCGTTGTCGACTTAACTGCACCTCTTGTCTCAGTTAATGGTCCTTTCCTAACAAATGATGATACGCCACTTGTAACTGGTACCTCTGATTTAGCGAATGCAAGTGTTGAAGTAACATTTACGGATGTGAATGGCGATAGTCATATTGTTGTCGTGCAAACGGACAGTAACGGAAACTGGAGTGCAGAGGCTTCGCAGTCACTCGCAGATGGTCGTTATAATGTTTCAGCAAGCGTAACGGATGCTGCCGGTAATACAGGTACTGATACTGATAGCGGTGTGATTGATACAATTCCTCCACAGCTTGCCTTTGAACCTACCTTATTATTAGGTCAATTGATTACTTTGAGTGGTACATCAGATTTACCGGCAGGAAGTGTGGTTACGGTTACTCAAAATTTAATTGGTGCACCAGCAGTCACAACAACCGTGACAACAGATGCTAATGGGAATTGGTCATTAACGGGGTTGAGTGTGCCTATTGTTAATTTGGCATCTATTACAGCAACCGCGTCAGATGCTGCAGGTAATGTCACAACAATTACTACAACTGACTTTGATGATACACCGCCGATTTTAACTGTCAGTGTAGATGCTTTAACTAATGATAATACTCCCCTTATTTCGGGCACCACTGATGCTGACCAAGGCGCGCAAGTAACCGTTGTTGTTACTGACCAAGCAGGTAATAGTCAAACACTCAATGCGACTGTGAATGCAAATGGTGAATGGTCAATCAGTCCGAATGTGATACTGGCAGATGGCACATTTACTGTCAGTGCCAGTGTACAAAATAGTTTTGGTAATACCACAACAGAAACAGCCAGTGGCGTTATTGATACTGTAGCACCGAGTTTAACGCTTGATGGCGTTGGGAGTGGCAATGATGTAACACCTGTACTGAGTGGCACCAGTGACGAAATAGGTGCGACCATTAATATAGAAGTAACTGATAGCAATGGGACACAGCAAATTAGTGCAACAGTGGCAAGCGATGGCACATGGTCTGTAGAAGTGCCAAATGGTTTAGCTGAAGGAAGTTACACTGTTACTGCATCAGTCAGTGACGATGCAGGTAATACGACAACCCAAAACGCGACAGGTGATATTGATATTACCTTGCCTATAGTCACTGTGAATAATAACGGATTAGGAAACGATAGCACGCCATTATTAAGCGGCACATCTGGTGAGGCAGCAGGAACAGTTGTCAACCTTACAGTGACCGATATCAATGGTGATACGTATGATTTAACCGCAACGGTTGATGCAAATGGTGATTGGCAAGTAGAGGCGCCTTCACTCCCTGATGGTAATTACACCGTTTCAGCGAGCATAACCGATGATGCCGGCAATATTGGCACAGCATCAGGCACCGGTAATATAGACACTGTTGCCCCTGCGATTTCGATTAACAGTCTTGGTACTGTAAACACAAACACACCTACAATTAGTGGTACCTCAACAGAGCCGCAAGGCACACAAATATCTCTGATTGTGACTGATTCTAATAACGTTGATGTGTCTTTAACGGCTGTCGTTGATAGCAATGGAGATTGGTCGGTTACATCTATGGTATTAGCTGATGATGACTATACTGTTGTAGCCACAGTCGCAGATCCTGCAGGTAATACTGCCAGCGCCTCAAGTGACTTCACTGTTAACATCAGCGCGCCGAGTATGTCAGTTGATGCGATAGCCGATACGAATGACACAACTCCTACAATCACAGGTACTACTTCGGCGCCAAACGGCTCGACAGTGACCGTAGTGATTGATGATGGTACTAACCCGCCACAAACATTAACTGCGACTCTTCTTGATGGCATTTGGTCTGTGACACCACCTACAGCATTAGCAGAGGGTAATTTCACAGTGACGGCAACGGTTACCGTTGGAGGTGTTGATGGTGAGGCGTCAGCGATAGGCGCTGTTGATTTAACAGCACCTACTATCAGTATTAACAATATAGGCAGTACAAATGACGATACACCAACAATTAGTGGGATCACTGATGCAAGTGCTGGCAGTACCGTTACATTAGAAGTCACGGATTCACTTGGCGGCATCCAAACGATCACCGCGACTGTGCAGGCTAATGGCACATGGTCGGTTTCGCCGAGCATAGCATTAGCAGAGGGCAGTTTTACAGTTAACGCCAGTGTATTTGATGTTGCAGGTAACGAAGGTACGGCAACTGAAACAGGCTTAATAGATACGACTGTGCCAACAATCGTGATTGATCCACTCTCTGATACAACAGACGTAACACCACTGATCAGTGGGCAAAGTAGCGGCGCTTCAGTAGGTACGCTTGTTACACTAACCATTACAGATGGTGCAGGGCAAGAGCAAATCGTTACCACGCAAATACAACCTGGCGGTATGTGGTCGGTTGAGGTAACCACACCATTGGCTGAGGGTGAATACACTGTTAATGCGACACTCGAGGATGCTGCTGGTAATCAAGGCACGGATACAGAAACAGGAAATGTAGACCTTACTGCGCCTAATATCACTATTGATGCACCTGAATTAACTAACGATAATACACCGACAGTAACCGGTACGTCTGATTTAGCAAACACGCAACTAGACGTGACCTTTTTAGATGCTAACAGTGTTAGTCATATTGTTACCGTAACCACAGATGCATCAGGTAACTGGAGTGCAGATGCAGGTCAAGCGCTTGCCGACGGTAGCTATACCGTATCAGCGACAGTTCAAGATAATGCGGGCAACACCGGCACAGCATCTGATAGTGGTGTTGTTGATACTATTGCACCTGATATTCGCATTATACCTTCGTTCCTATTAGGTAATTTAGTAGGGCTATCTGGCACATCTGATTTACCTCAAGGCAGTGTCATTACCATTACTGAGCAGTTAGTAGGCGGCTTAGTGGGCGCAACTTATACGGCTACCACTGATGCGAATGGCGATTGGGAGGTTGCAAATATCACTGTACCGCTACTTAACTTAGCTTACGTAACGGCCACTGCCACGGATGAAGCAGGGAACACCGCCACTGTGAGTACATTAAATTTTGATAATGTTGCTCCTGTATTAACACTTAATGTTGATTCTTTAACAAATGACACGACGCCGACTATCTCAGGAACAACTGATATGGGAGAAGGTACTGTTATTAACATTACCGTCACTGATAGTGCAGGTGGATCGCAAAGCTTTACAGCGACAGTATTAAATGACCAAACATGGTCTGTTGATGTCCCTTCAGCGCTTGCAGAAGGTGGCTTCACGGTGACAGCGTCGGTTAGCGATGAAGTAGGTAATTTAACCACGGAGCAGGCTTCGGGTGTGCTAGACAGTGTAACCCCAAGCCTAGTTATTAACGATATTGGCGCTACTTCAGATGTTCGACCAACGATTTCAGGCAGTAGTAATGAAATTGGCGGTACGGTCGTTGTCGAAGTGGCAGGGCAAACAATTACAACGACAGTGGCAAGTGATGGAACGTGGCAGTTTGTTGTTCCCCTTGATATTAGCGATGGCAGCTACACAATTACTGCCACAATTACGGATGATGCTAATAATACGCAAACAGTAACAACCCCCATTACTGTCGATACGGTTGATCCTGTTGTCACACTGGATCCGCTTGTATTAGGTAACTCAAGTACGCCAGTTATTTCTGGAACATCGACAGAACCACAAGGTACGCTTGTCGATATTAACGTTACTGATAGTAATGGCGATACTCAAACATTGACGGCAACAGTACAAATCGATGGTACTTGGCAAGTAACGCCTAGTGATTTGCCTGATGGTAACTATAGTGTGACCGCGAGTATTATCGACTCTGCGGGCAATTCAGGTAGTGCCTCAGATACCGGTGCAATTGACACCTTCGCGCCAATCCTTGTCATTAATGGTCTTGGCACAATAAACGACACTACACCAACCATTAGTGGGACAACGAGTGAACCACAGGGAAGCACGGTGAACATAACCGTTGAAAATGACGGCAATACTTATCCACTTACTGCAACAGTGCAAGCAGATGGTAGTTGGTCTGTCGATGTATCACCTGCTTTAACAGATGGGGCAGTCAGTATTACTGCAAGCATTACTGATGCAGCCAGTAATACGACAACGGCCACTGAAACAGCGACTCTTGATAGTAATGCACCTACTATCGCTGTTGACGCACTAACAGTGACGAACAATACAACACCGACTATTTCTGGCACCAGTGATGCCACAGACACCACGCAGGTGACTGTGAATGTAGAAGATGCACTTGGCAACATTCAGACCGTCTTGGCCACCGTAACAGGGGGGGTATGGAGTGTGCAATTATCGACACCATTAAGCGAAGGTAGTTTTAGTATTACAGCGAGTGTGACCGAAGGCGGGTTAACAGGCACTGCCACACGCAGTGGTGAAATCGACCTAACGGCACCTCTATTTAGTGTTAATACGCCAGATGTAACAAATGATACAACTCCTACGATCAGTGGCACGAGTGATGCTCCGCAAGGTACCCTGGTATCAATAACCGTAACAGATGCGCTTAATAATGAAGTCACAGCGAGTGCAATTGTTGGTGCAAGTGGTAATTGGTCTGTTGCACTTGCTTCCCCCCTTGCTGAGGGAGCTTATACAATTGATGCAAGTATTACAGATGCTGCGGGTAATACAGCAACAGATTCGGCATCGGGCAGCATAGACATAACACCTGCAGATGTCACGATTGATCCAATCGCTGTGACAAGTGATTTAACACCAAGCGTGACAGGTAGTGCAACAGGGGCTGCTGCGGGGAGTTTGGTTATTGTCACATTTGTCGATGCTGTGGGAGTAAGTCACAGTGTTGAAACAACATTAGATGCAAACCTTGAATGGCAGGTTGAGGCAACACAAAACCTTGCTGAAGGGGCATACACAGTAACAGCTGTTGTGAGAGACAGTGCTGGTAACAATGGTTCTATCTCAACAACGGCGGTGATTGATACGATTGCACCTATTATCAGTATCAACGCGAGTAGTTTGATACTCACAAATGATTCAACACCCACAGTGAATGGTACGTCTGATCTCGCTAACAGCAATATTATTGTTACTTTCACCGCAGCTGGTGGCGTAACGCACAGTGTTGCAGCTGTGACAGATGTGAACGGCGACTGGCAAGCAACAGCGACTCAAGCACTTGCTGATGGCACTTATTCTGTTGCTGTAAGTATCACTGATGAAGCTGGAAATACTGGAACAGACAGTAAAACTGGCGGAGAAGTTGATACGGTTGCACCTGAGCTATCTATCACGCCATCCTTTTTATTGGGTAACCTTGTGTCGCTTTCTGGCACCTCTGATTTACCTGAGGGCAGTGTTATCTCAATTACTAATCACTTGGTTGGAGGAGGCGTCAGCGCACCCTATACAGCCACGGTTGATGCAAATGGGGATTGGCAAGTCCTCAACTTATCAGTCTCGTTACTGACGCTTGCGTATGTTGAGGCATCTGCAACCGATGCCGCAGGCAATACTACAACCATATCTAGCATTGACTACAGTAACGACCCCAGTTTAGATGCGTTTAATGTAACTAATTATAATCCAGGTGTTTTAGGACTTCTTCTCCCATCAGCTTCCGGGGAGGCAGAACCAGGCACAGAAGTTTATGTTATTGGTTCTAATTTACTTGGGCTTAATTTACTAAATATTGTTGATTTATCTTTACTTAATTCAGCACCCACTGTAACCGCAGATAGTAATGGTGATTGGTTTATTAGCTTGTCAGTATTAGACTTAGGTAATGAATATTACTTTGCAATTGTTGACCCTGTAACAGGTGACTTCATTGTTAAAAATACTGAAAATGATTTAGTGGGCACTGGGGTACTCGATACTGAGCCAGATGGGGGACTTATTGGTTTAGGCAGTGAACCTTTGTTAGCTGATTTTGATGAGAGTGAAGAGCAAGTGGCACAAGGAACTGAGCCTCAACCACTTGGCGAAAGTATTGATTTGAGTTTGGTTATGACTGACACAAGTACAGATTCTACAATTGCTGAGGGGGCGACACCACTTGAACTGAGTATTGATGATGTACTCACCGATAGTGAGCAAACAGATGTACTTGCTCTTGATACTGAGAGCGAAAGTCAAAGTTTGGCATTTAATGGTGAGCCCGAAGTGACATCAGATGCAGCAAATGATATTCAAAATGACTCTGAGGAGTTAATTAAGAAACTCATCGAAGGAGGTAATAACTCTATCGATATTTAGAACGAGTTACTAAATACAAATAAAGCGCGATGAATCGCGCTTTATTTTTGACCCTAGCCAGCTGATTTTAGTAGATATAGCGTTAGGTTTTGCATAGGATACTAACGAGCAAATCTTATCTTGTAGTCGCGACTTAACGTCGCGTTATTTATAAGTAATAACTTGGGTTAATAATCAGGTTTACAGAGCTATCTTTTCGGCAAATAGCAAAGTGGTTTCTCAGAGGGGCTATCAATTTGTGGGATTGTTGTAATAAAGGAGAGATAACCTAAACGCATTACGCTTTAAGGTTATGTACAATTTTATTCTCGCCCTGAATAACACTGCCACCTTGGTCATAGGTCATAGACGATGGTGCACCAATTAAAATATCTTTTAATTGTTTTACACTTAGTTGGGCTTGATGTGCGGCATGTGCATTGACATCGTTTTTCTTTTTACAATTTGTAAGAAGCTCATTCACCTGCGTGATAAGTGAAGAAACGTCTTCATCTTGAGCATCATTTTTACTCACAAGCACCTGAACTTCTTTATCAAGCGTTTGAATTTTTTGTAATAAGGAGATTTTTTGTTGGGCAATCTCTTTTAAACCTTCACCTCGTTTTGAGGCAATGGCTGTTAGCTCATCATCTAAAAGCGCAGCAATAGACTCTAAACAAGAGACTTGCTGTGTTAATTTGCTGGCAATTAAATGATTATGATCAGCCATAGACGTCAAACTCGAATGCTGCGATGTTCTTTGCTAGTTTATCAGTATCAATTTGATACTTTCCTTCGCTGATTGCTTTTTTCAACTCAGCGACTTTTGCACTGTCAAAACCAGATGACTGCTCAGCCTTTTCTTGCAAAGATTTTAATTGCTTTGCTTGCGGTGTTAAACTCACTGAATCTGCACTGGCTTTAGGCGCAGCTGATTTAGCCGTTTGCGTGTTAAGGTTATCTTTTTGTAAATCAAGCTGTTTTTGCTTGGTATTCGTCAACACAGATGTTTGCTGACTATTATTATTGACGTTGCTTACCATTATTTTGACCTATACATTACCCAACATATGCCTTTGTATCGGCAGGCACACAAGATACTTTAACATAAATATTAAAAATTAAATATTCACCTGTACAGACTCGACACCATCCACGCGTGCATTTAATACTTTACCTGATTTTTTGTTTTTTACACGTACTAATTCATCAAGCGTACCATCTTCTAAAGCAACACCTGTTGTTTTGATTCTAAGCCCACGTATCGCTGCAATGATGGTTACATTATCCCCTTTGCACACCATACAAATATGGCTCATGACAATCGGAAGACCACTGCGGATATTACGTTTGCTCCGACTTCCTATTAGCACTGACTCATCTTGAATATATTGCGTACGAACAAATTGTTTAGGCTTCATCTCAAGGCGTAAATGTTCAGCTTTAATGACCTCTCCACGAGTTAAATTGGTTGTTACTACCACCACAGGCTCAAGTTCAATAATTCTGACATGTACATATTGCGTCCAACTATTTAAGTCTTCGCATTTAAGTTGTACGGTTACCTGCCGATTAAAAGGAGGTTCAGTCGGAACGGTTTTACTCAGCGGTAACTGGCAAGGCCTATCTGGAATTCGGCTATCAAGAGGCAGCGCGCTGACTTGTGGTGTTGAATCCAGATCAGTAATTTGTTCGCTGATAAAATCGATAGCGATTTGTTGAAGTTGCTGGTGATTATAGACTTCAGCTTGAAGTTGCGTACTAAGCAACAGGCTAGCAAGAAAATAAAAAACACTGTATCTTCGGCTTTTTTTTAACAAACTCATCATGTTTCGACTATGCTTATGGTTGAAAACAAGGTATAAATATTTTGCGTCAAAAAACAGACGCTTTGTAACCTTATGTAGCTTTAACACAAAGAAAGCAATTATTGTTCCGACTCTGGTTGTTTATCTTTAGGAGATTGAAATGGCAGGCATTTTAGACTCAGTTAACCAGCGTACTCAGTTGGTTGGGCAAAACCGCCTTGAATTACTATTATTCAAACTCAGAGGGCGTCAACGCTTTGGTATTAACGTGTTTAAAGTAAGAGAGGTTTTACAATGCCCACCGCTTACAAACATGCCAAAATCAAACGCCTATATCCGTGGTGTGGCCCATATTCGAGGTCAAACTATCTCAGTTATCGATTTATCTATGGCTGTTGGTGGCCCTGCAATCGAGAATTTAAAGGATAGTTTTATTATCATTGCGGAATACAATCGCTCAGTTCAAGGCTTTTTAGTCGGTGGTGTTGAACGTATTGTAAATATGAACTGGGAAAAAATTATGCCTCCGCCATCGGGCGCTGGCCGTTATTCGTATTTGACAGCCGTCACCGAAATAGAGAACGAGCTGGTAGAGATCCTTGATGTTGAAAAGATTCTTAACGAGATCTGCCCTGTTAATACTGAGGTCAGTGCTGAGGTCGTGGGCGAGGGCGAAATTCAAAAAGACTTAGGTGAACGCATCGTCTTTATTGCTGATGATTCTGCGGTAGCAAGAAATCAAGTTAAGCGTGCACTTGAGCCACTAGGTGTGCAAACTGAGCTTGCTAAAAATGGTAAAGAAGCATTGCTGAGGCTACGTGAAATTGCTGAACTTGATTGTCAAAACAATATTACCGAACGCGTTGGTTTACTGATATCTGATGTTGAAATGCCAGAAATGGATGGCTATACCCTAACAGCAGAAATAAAAGCCGATCCAAAATTATCGCCGCTACATGTAATTTTACATACATCACTGAGTGGTGTATTTAATCAAGCAATGATTGAAAAAGTGGGTGCGGATGATTTTATTGCAAAGTTTAACCCTGATGAATTAGCGACAGCTGTTAAAAAATGGGTTCACTGTGATTAATAATTTATAGGTGGTATTACTTTGGAAAATAAGCACTTACAACAAAGCGAATACGATCAATTTCGCTCTTTTTTAGAGCAACAATGTGGGATTGTGTTAGGTGATAACAAACTTTATTTAGTTAAAAGTCGCCTCGCACCATTGATGGCTCGCTTTAGTGTGGAATCGTTATCACAATTAGTGAGCAAAACGCTAAGTCCTCATGAGAGGCAGTTACGTGCCGCAGTTGTTGATGCGATGACGACAAACGAAACGCTTTGGTTCCGTGACCAATACCCCTTTGAGTTACTTAAAACTAAATTGTTTCCTGAATTTAAAGACTTGCATAGACCAGTGAAAATCTGGTCTGCGGCAAGTTCTTCTGGTCAGGAACCATACTCGATAGCCATGTCGGTTGCCGAGTTTCAATCTAAGCAGCCAGGTGTTTTAAAAATGGGTGCGCAGATTATTGGTACTGATATTTCAAATACCATGCTTGATATGTGTAAGAATGCTGAGTACGACTCACTTGCACTCGCTCGAGGCTTGTCTATGGAAAGGCGGCAAAAGTTCTTTAAGGATAGTGGCAATGGTATGGCACAGGTGGTTGATCCAATAAGAAAAATGGTCAGTTTTAGGCATCTCAACTTATTAGATTCTTATGCCTTGATGGGCAAGTTTGATATCATTTTTTGCCGCAATGTACTGATTTACTTTTCACCAGAGGTTAAGGCAAAAATTATTGCGCAATTTGCTCAGGCACTTAACCCTAAAGGCTATTTATTTTTAGGCGCATCTGAGTCAATGGCGGGCTTAAGTGATAGCTTTGATATGGTACGTTGTAATCCAGGTATCATCTACCAGAAGAAATAATTCCCTTCTAGCAACCTAACTATTAGGTTGCTATATCTTATTTATTTTCAATTAGTTATAACCTTATTGATAGGCTCTTTATTTTTGGCTTGTCTTTTGCATTGTCCAATGCAGAGTCAAATTTTTGGAGATGGTTATGGCTATCAGTTTTGATAAAGCATTCGGTGTTCACCCCCATGCAATGTTGATCCGTTCACAACGTGCTGAGTTATTAGCGACTAATATCGCTAATGCTGATACGCCGGGCTACAAGGCAAAAGATGTGGATTTTGCATCTGCATTAAAAGCGGCAAAAAGCAACCAACAAAGCGGCAACACTATGGTACGTACAAACGAGAAACACCTTGCGGGTGGTAGTCGTTTTGTTGGTAACTCAGAAATGTTTCGCACGCCAAATCAAGCAGATACAGGTGATGGTAACTCTGTTGATATACAAGTGGAACGAAACTTGTATGTACAAAACTCATTAGAGTATCAGGCAAGCCTGCAATTTATGAGTAGTAAAATTAAAGGCCTTAAAAAAGCCCTCGGTAGTCAAGGAGCTTAATCATGAGTTTATATAATGTTTTTGATATTTCAGGTACGGGTATGAGTGCACAAAATGTGCGTTTAAATACCACGGCGAGTAATATCTCAAATGCAAATACGATTAGCTCTAGTCAAAATGAGACTTACCGAGCGCGCCACCCTGTGTTTGCCGCTGAGCTTACAAAAGCGTCAGCATCACAAAGCAATCCTCAGGGTTCTTCTGTTGGCGTTAAAGTACTGGGTATTGTAGAGAGCGACAAGCCTCTGCAAATTGAATATAACCCGAATCATCCAAGTGCAGATGAAAACGGTTATATCTACAAACCAAATGTTAACGTCGTAGAAGAAATGGCTAATATGATTTCTGCCTCTCGCTCTTATCAAACAAATGTGCAAGTTGCTGATGCAGCAAAGCAAATGTTAAGTAAAACACTGTTGCTTGGGCAGCGGTAACCGAGGATAAGTTATGAGTAACGACATCAGCAGTGCGTCATCCACGTATTTAGATAACTTACGTTGGCAAGACAATCAAACGAAAACAGAAGAGAAAGATGACACTTTAACACAAGAAGATTTCTTCTCGTTGTTAACTCAACAGTTATCGTTTCAAGACCCGAGTAAGCCCGCTGACAATGATCAAATGATTGCTCAGATGACAAACTTTACTATGGCAGAAGGTATTTCAAATCTTAATAGTAAATTTGAATCCCTTACGGCTTCAATGACATCTAACTCGGCGCTACAAGCATCTACTTTAGTAGGTAAGCAAGCGTTGCTTGAGTCAGATATGTTGGATTTAAACGAAACGGGTGTATCTAAAGGCTCTGTTGTTGCAGAAAATCCGGTAGATGAGTTAACGCTGCGTATTGAAGATGAATCAGGGCAACTAGTTAGAACCATTGAGCTAGGGGCGCAATCTGCTGGTGCAATTCGTTTTGAATGGGATGGCGAAAATGAAGATGGCGAACGTTTGCCACCTGGCGAGTACAAAATCAAAGCCGAGGGTAACGTTAATGGTGACTACACCAGCTTACCGATTGCGACTTTCAAGAATATTGAGAGTGTGAACATTAATGGTTCGAACGGCATCATTATAAATACAAAAGAAGGCGCGGTTAGGCTAACTGATGTAGCAGAAATCGCTTAATTATACAGATTAATTAGTTAGCCAAGTGCTACAGATTGACACTTTAGAGGTGACTTATGAGCTTCAATATTGCATTAACCGGACTTGCTGCCGCGCAAAAAGATTTAGATGTAACAGCAAATAATATTGCCAACGTTAATACGACAGGCTTTAAAGAATCACGAGCTGAATTTGCGGATGTATATGCATCTTCAGTGTTTAGCTCTGGTCGAACTAAGAATGGTGATGGTGTGCAAACAACCATGGTGGCTCAACAGTTCCATCAGGGTTCACTACAGTTTACCAATAACTCGCTTGATTTAGCCATCACCGGTGAAGGTTACTTCGCGATGAGCCAAGAGCTAGGAGCTCAAGACTTTACTTATACGCGCGCTGGTGCATTTAAGTTAAATAAAGATAACTTTGTTGTTGATGCTAAAGGAAACTACTTACAAGGCTTTCCAGTCGATCCTGCTACAGGTGACACAACGTCAGTGAGCTTAAGTACCTCTTCAGCTATTCAAATTCCAGACTCATCAGGCTCGCCGCGTTCAACCAATAACGTGTATTCATCGTTCAATCTTGATTCACGTTCTACTACGCCAACGGTCACGCCTTTTGACCCTGAAACTAGTGCGTCTTATAACAGTTCGACATCGACAACGATATATGACTCACTGGGTGAGCCGCACGTTTTACAGCTTTACTTTGTGAAAACAGATGCGACCGTAACGGGTAATGACAATGAATGGCAAGTGTATGCTACGCTCGATGAAAAACCATTTAGCCCAGCAGGTGTTGAAGAAACAGCTGCGCCTTACACGCCATTATCAACATTTCAGTTTGATTCAAGTGGTTTACCATTAAATACAAATGGTGCGCCAAATACAGATGCTACCTTCAACCCACTTTCTATCCCAAATGGTGCGGGTGCAGGGGTTGGTTTATCTGACTTATTATCAAATGGTGCGAGTTTCCCTGAAGACGTTAATATTAACTGGCGTGATGAAGCAGGTACTACAAATAAAATACCAACCCAGTATGCCAGCCGCTTTGAAGTTAAAGCACTTGAACAAGATGGCGCAACAGTGGGCCGCTTAGCAGGTATTGATATTGGCACAGATGGTAAGGTTGTTGCTTCGTACAGTAATGGTGATACCTCATTCCTAGGGCAAGTTGCCATGGTTCGTTTTTCTAATTCACAAGGCTTACAACAAGTGGGTGATACATCGTGGAAGAAAAGCTTAACCTCAGGTGAGCCTATTGCCGGGGAGCCAGGTTCAGGTACGCTTGGTACTGTGAATTCTTCTGCTCTTGAGCAGTCAAACGTAAACTTAACGTCTGAGTTAGTTGATTTGATTAGTGCACAGCGTAACTTCCAAGCAAACTCGCGTGCGCTTGAAGTGAACTCTACGCTGCAACAAAATATCTTACAGATCCGTTAATAATAGCGGATCTTCAACTTAATCCGACACAAGGGCTGCTCTTTAACAGGCAGCCTTTTTCATTTTAGTCATCTAGACCCACACCTGCTACAACACAGAACTCTACACTTCATAAGCGCTAAATAAGGCGTCAATTTTACTTTGGCACTGTTATTGCATTTATCAAATATCGTATTTTTAATGAGTCAATGTTATGGACAAAATGGTCTACATTGCCATGTCGGGTGCTAAGCAAAGTATGCGAGGTCTGGCCCTAAAGGCTAATAACCTTGCTAATGCTAACACCACTGGCTTTAAAGCTGATTTTGCACAAGCCCGCTCTATGCAAGCGTTTGGTGAAGGCATGCCTACACGCGTGTTTTCTATGCAAGAGCGACCTGGCTCAAATATGGAGTCGGGTGGGTATGTTGAGACTGGACGCGATCTTGATGTTGCATTGAGTGATAGAGGTTGGCTAAGTGTTCAAGATGCCTCAGGTAACGAAGCTTATACAAAAGCCGGTACATTAAACATTACTCCCGATGGCGCATTAATGACCAGCCATGGACGTCAAGTTATTGGCGAAGGTGGTCCGATTATTTTGCCACTGCCCATTGAAAAAGTTGAATTTAGTTCAGATGGTTCTATTCAAGTTCGACCTCAAGGTGCGCCAGCAAACTTTTTAGAAGTCGTTGACAGACTTAAGGTTATTGAGGCTGATAACACGCAACTTGAAAAAGGTAATGATGGCTTATTTCGGCCAAAACCAGAGACCTTAGTGAATGGTCAATGTACCTTTTGTGATGTGTCAGAAAATGTAGAGGTGTTATCAGGCACACTTGAAATGTCCAATGTGAATCCTGTACATGAAATGGTCGATATGATCAGCCATCAACGCCAATTTGAATTACAAGTTAAATTGATGAAAACAGCGGAAGAGATTGATGAACGTCAAGATCAGCTGTTACGCATCGTTTAATAGCACTGAGAGGGTAGAATTATGAATCCTGCATTGTGGATCAGTAAAACAGGGCTTGATGCCCAACAAACCGATATTTCGGTGATTTCAAATAATCTCGCGAATGCCAGCACAGTAGGCTATAAAAAAAGCCGTGCTGTATTCGAAGATTTACTATATCAAAATATCAATCAGCCTGGTGGTCGCTCATCACAAGATACTGAAATGCCATCAGGTTTAATGCTTGGTGCGGGTGCAAAAGTAGTTGCAAACCAAAAGAACTTTTCGCAAGGTAATATGCTTACCACCGAAAACTCACTCGATTGGATGATTTCAGGACCTGGCTTTTTCGAAGTACAACTGCCAGATGGAAATATTGCTTACTCACGTAATGGTCAATTTACAACCGATGAAGATGGCCGAATTGTAACCTCTGGTGCGGGTTTCCCTATTCAGCCTGAAATGAATGTCCCTGACGATGCGCAATCAATCACTGTTTCACAAGATGGTGAAGTATCTGTGCGGGTGGCAGGACAAGCAGAAAATGTCGTGATTGGTCAGCTTACAATCAGTGATTTTATTAATCCGTCGGGTTTAGAGCCGATGGGGCAAAACCTTTATACAGAAACCGCTGTAAGTGGTGCGCCTGTGCAAGGTAATCCAGGAATTGATGGCCTAGGTACTGTGGTTCAAGGATCACTTGAAACGTCGAACGTTAATGTAACTGAAGAGCTTGTTAATCTGATTGAAACGCAACGAATTTATGAAATGAATTCAAAAGTGATTTCAGCCGTTGATGAAATGCTTAGCTACATTAATCAGCAGCTTTAATGGGTAGGAGGTCGCATGCGTAATATTATCTTAGTCACATCGGCAGCACTTATGTTAGGTGGTTGTATGTCAACACAGAACCACCATGTGGTTCAGGATGACCCTTACTATGCACCTATGTATCCAGAGCCTTCTGCTGAACAAATGGTACCAACAGGTTCATTGTTTGATAGTTACCTGTCAAATGATCTGTATTCAGATAAAAAAGCACTCAGAACAGGCGATATTATTACTGTTAAGTTGCAAGAGTCTACGCAAGCATCGAAAGCGGCAAAAACTGAAACAGATAAAGAAACGGATGCGAGCTTAGATCCGGTTATCGGCTTAGGTGGAAACCCAGTTAATATAGGCGGAGATAGCATCCAGTTTGGTATTGGCTCAGGTTCATCATTTAAAGGCGATTCAAAGTCAAACCAGTCTAATAGCTTATTTGGTGATATATCCGTCAATGTAATGCGCGTTTTGCCTAATGGCAACCTAGTGATCCGCGGTGAAAAGTGGCTAACCTTAAATACAGGCGAAGAATTTATTCGTTTAGAAGGCTTAGTTCGCCCTGAAGATGTGACCGCAGATAATACAGTCACATCGAATCGCATTGCGAATGCACGAATTCAATATTCAGGAAAAGGGCAAATGCAAGAGTCGCAAAGTGCTGGATGGCTTTCACGATTCTTCAGTAGTTCACTTTTTCCTTTTTAGAGGTAACACATCATGAATGGGGTTAAATGCATCATCGCACTTTGCTTACTTAGTTTGCAGTTTAGTGTGCAGGCTGAGCGGGTTAAAGATGTTTCTATGGTCGAAGGTGTTCGCTCTAACCAATTAGTTGGCTATGGTCTGGTGGTTGGTTTGCCAGGTACTGGTGAACAAAGCCGTTTTACTGAACAAAGCTTTAAAGCCATGCTTAATGGTTTTGGCATAACTTTGCCGGCGAGTTTAAAGCCAAAAATTAAAAATGTTGCCGCCGTTGCTGTGCATGCAGAACTGCCTGCATTTAGAAAGCCTGGCCAAACAATTGACATCACTGTCTCTTCAATTGGTAGTGCAGGAAGCTTACGTGGCGGTACATTACTGCAAACCTTCTTAAAAGGGGTTGATGGCAACACCTATGCGATTGCCCAAGGTAGCCTTGTCGTTGGTGGGTTAGGCGCAGAAGGTGCTGACGGTAGCCGTGTTATTATCAACACACCCACTGTTGGGCGTATTCCTAATGGCGCAACGGTTGAGAGAGCAGTTAAAAGCCCGTTTATGCAAGGCGACTACATTACCTTTAACTTGAATCGTCCTGATTTCACAACAGCAAAAAGATTAGAGCAAACAATTAATGACTTAGTTGGTCCAAATAGTGCGCAAGCAATTGATGCGGCGTCAGTAAGAGTACTTGCACCTCGTGATGCATCGCAGCGTGTTGCTTATTTATCAACGCTTGAAAATTTGGAGTTCAAACCCGCTGACACAGCAGCAAAAATTATTGTTAACTCACGTACAGGCACGATAGTGATTGGTAAGAATGTTAAATTGCAACCGGCGGCGATTACGCATGGTGGATTAACCGTTACCATCGCTGAGCAGCAAAATGTTTCGCAGCCAAACGCATTTAGCGAGGGTGAAACAGTTGTGACTAATCAAAGCATTATCGATGTTGACCAAGATGATTCTCGTGCATTTGTATTTAATCCAGGAATTAGTCTTGATGATCTGGTGCGTGCTATTAACGAAGTGGGGGCAGCGCCAGGTGACTTAATGGCCATTCTTGAAGCACTTAAGCAAGCAGGGGCCATAAACGGACAACTTGTGATTATCTAATTAATTAAAAACGCGCGAAAGCGCGTTTTTAGTCTCTGCGTTATTATTCTAAATTCTTTTCTCTTATTTGTTGGCTCATTTTTTGCATTTAATCGGGTATTAATAATTATTGTGTCAAAAAGCTGATGGATACTAATCATCTCGACAAGCAAAACTTTTTTGATTTAGGTAACTTAGACTCATTACGTCAAAGTGCCCTAAAAAGTGATGCCTCTAGCGATGCGTCAAAAGAGGCGTTAAAAAAGGCGGCGGCACAATTTGAATCTATCTTCACACAAATGCTCTTAAAGAGTATGCGTAAAGCGAATGAAGCGTTCGAAGATAAAGACAGTCCTTTTAACACCAGTGGCGTAAAGTTTTTTGAAGAAATGCATGATCAGCAACTATCAGTCGAGCTGTCTTCAAATGGCTCATTGGGTTTAGCAGATCTTATTGTTCAGCAGTTATCGCCTGATGGCAAAAAATTTATGCCAGGCTCTGTGCTTAGGACTACAACTGAGTTTAACAGTGATAGACGTGTAAGTGGTGTTGAACAGTCAGATACGACGACTAAAACTGTCGAGACTACGTCAGCCAATGAACAAACTGAAAATCGCTTTGATGATGCTGAATCATTTATCAGCACGGTGTGGGAACATGCTAAAAATGCAGCTGAGAAAATTGGTTTAAACCCTGCTGTCATGGTTGCGCAAGCTGCCCTTGAGACAGGTTGGGGGAAACACATTATTAGCAAAGCAGACGGCACCAGTAGTAACAACTTATTCAATATTAAATCTGATAAAAGCTGGCAAGGTGACAAAGCAAGCAAACTTACTTTGGAGTTTGAGCAAGGTGTGCCTGTTAAGAAACAAGCCAGTTTTCGTTCTTATCAATCGATTAAAGAAAGTGTTCATGATTTTGTGGATTTCCTCAATGAGAATCCTCGTTATCAAGAAGCACTTGAAAACACCGCAGAGCCTGCAGCATTTTTAGATTCTTTACAAAAAGCAGGTTATGCAACAGACCCAAATTATGCCGATAAAATAAAGCAGGTACTAAAGCGTGTTGAGCTTCAAAGTGTTGCTGCTTCATTGGTACGTTAAGGAGTAAGCCCTCATGTCATTTAATATTTATGACATTGCAAATGCTGGTATAAGAGCAAACTCACAGTTGCTGCAAACCACCAGTAAAAACATAGCCAATGTTAATACAGAAGGCTATGTACGTGAGCGAACAGAATTTACTACCATGATCGACAATCAAGTTGGTCGTGGTGAAACTTATCGTTTACTCAATGAGTTTGCGCAAAAACAGCTCAATCGTGACACTTCAAGTAAAGCATTTTTTGACCAATTTGTTACAGAAGCAAGCCGCATGGATAGCTTATTCTCAGAAGAATCAAATAGCGTATCAACTAGTGTTAATTCGTTTTTTAATAATATTCAAGAAAGCCTAAATCAGCCATCGTCAAATGTTGCGCGTTCTTTAGTGATGACAGATGCACAGAATCTAATTGATCAGATGGATAGACTATCGGGGATTGTTTCAGAGCAAAAAGCGGTTGTGAATGAGCAGCTAGAAATCTTTTCCGAAGAAGCGAATAATTTAATTCAAAGTATAAGTGAACTGAATTCACAAATTGTTGCTGTTGATGGCACTGACCGTGAGTCACTTTCAAGTAGCCTTTATAATGAACGTGATAAAGCGATTCGTGATTTATCTGAATTAATTGATATTGAAACGCTTGATGGCAGTAACGGTGAAAAGCAAGTTTATTTAGGCACAGGCGAAGCCTTAGTTATGGAAAATGGTACATTTAATTTATTTTCTTTAACAGGCGATCCTGATCCGAGTTTTCAAGAACTTAAGTTAGATGTCAATGGTGGCAAAGCTGTGCCGCTTGAGGTGGATACGGGTAAATTAAAAGGCAAAATTGGTGGTCTTTTATCATTTCGTGATGACATCCTCGTGCCGGCACACAACCAGCTTGGTCAAATGGGGTTGGCGCTTGCTGATGCATTTAACCAACAGAATCACCTAGGTATGACTGCGAATGGTGAAATGGGCGGAGATATTTTTGCTATCCCTTCAACCAATGGCCTTGCGTATCAGGCAAATACGGGTAACGCATCAATGACGGCAACTGTTGAAGCTGGGTTTGGTAGTTCACTACCAGCCAGTGATTTTGTGATTAGTTATACCAGCCCTACGACAGTGGAAATCCAAGCAGTTGATAATAAAGGTGAGCCAATTGGTGCAGTAACAACCGCAGATGTCGTGGGGGGGGTTATTGACTCTTCAACTATTACACCTGCCGGTGGTGAGTCATTTGGTTTAGAGCTCAATGTTTCTGGCACGGCGAATGTCGGTGATAAGTTTATGGTTAAATTAAACTCTCAAGCTTCTGGCAATTTAGAGCTAGCTACAAACAGACCCGAAGACTTAGCGCTTGCATCGCCTATTCGAACAGCTAATGATATCAACAACACCAGTGATGCCAGTATTACTGCTGGAACAGTAACCGATGCAGGCTATTTCGGTTCTCCAGTCAGTTTACCTAATGGCAGTATTACGATTTCTAAAACTGCAGAGCCAGATGAATATACAGTGTCTGATGGGGTTAATACTGAAACATTCAACGGAACACCGCCATTAAAAAATGTGCTTTCAGCAGCAGGCGGTAACTTTGTAAATTACGGTTTTGATTTCGATATAGAAGGTACGCCTGCTTTAGGTGATACATTTACTGTGGAAGCAAATGAAGGCGGAATTGACGATAACCGTAATGGTTTATTGCTAGCTGATATTCAGAATTCAAATATCGTGAGACGAAATGTTGACGGCTCAGCAGATAATAACCATCAAACCGTTAATCAAGCCTATACTGGTTTAGTGTCTGATATTGGTGTGGTTACAGGGCAAGCTCAAACGAATGGCGCAGCTTTTACAGCGTTGGCTGAGCAATCTGAAGCATGGTATGAGTCTTTGTCAGGTGTAAACCTAGATGAAGAAGCAGCTAATTTGCTTCGTTTTCAACAATCTTATGCGGCGTCTGCACAAGTGCTTGCGACTGCCCGTTCAGTTTTTGATACCTTATTAAGTGCGGCGAGGTAATTATGCGTTTATCTAATAATTTAATGTACCAAAGCAGTATCAACAAAATTCTTGAAGGGCAGCAAGGTGTTGCGAATGCACAAGAGCGCGTGAATACTGGGCAAAAATATTTATCGACGTCAGAAAGCCCATCTGCCTACTCGCAAGCATCTTTATTTACAAATAAAATCCAGACAAACGAGCAGTATACTAAAAATATTAATCAACTGAATGGCCGATTAGAAACAGAAGAAAGTGTACTACAAAATATCAATACCACCATTCAGGCTGCGCAAGAGCTAGCAATTCGTGCCGGTAATGGGGCGATGAGCCAGACAGACTTACAAACCATTGCCAGTGAGCTGGAGGAGCTGCAAAAGTCTTTGCTCAGCTCAATGAATAGTCAATCTGAAGATGGCAAGTATATTTTTTCTGGTTATCAAGATAGCACGCAAACATACAGCCTGAATACGCTAACTGGCCTATATGAATATCAAGGCGATCAGGGACAGCATAAAGTAACAATAGCTAAAGGTGTTGATGTTCGCTCAAGTGATAATGGTTTTACTGCGTTCGAAAAAGTGAATGCCCGCCTTGATGTAGTATCAAATGAGGGAACAGCGGCAGGCGGTGTTACATCGGGTACTGTGTATGTCAAAAAACAAGCTGATTTTGATAAGTTCCATCAAGCGAATTACGACTTGAACCCGACGGCATTGCCTGCAGATAATACATTTCAAGTCGAACTTGTTCCAGGTGTTAACCCTGGTGACCCTGATACCTATGTTATTAATGACGGCTATGGTAATCCAATCACCCCAGCAGTGACTGGTGAATACACAGGTGAGCCAATTGAATATGCTGGTATGGAGTTTAAGCTAGAGGGCGCAGCCCCTGGTACGTTTGACTTTTCGTTGCAGCAACCGCAAAAAGAAAATGTACTCAATACCATGCAAAACCTGATCACTAGCCTTAATAGTGGCCTTGAAGGTGATGAGCTGCACGATGCACTCGCTGATGGTTTGGTGCAATTACAAAATGCCAGTGATCAAGTTGTGTTTACTCAAGCAAGTTTAGGTGCACGTATGAACTTGGTTGAACAAGTGACTGACTCAAATAGCGCGTTAGATATTAATAATAAAGAGAGTAAAGCAAACTTAGTTGAAGTTGATATGGCCGAAGCGATTAGCGATTTAACGAAACATGAAACAGCGTTGCAGGCATCACAAGCAACCTTTGGACGCTTAGCCAACTTAACATTGTTTGATTATTTATAGTGACAAAACATCGGAAATAGTTTGCCTATTTCTAAAAAAGCCAGTGGCAATAAATTGTCACTGGCTTTTTTATTATGAGCTTTATCATAAGGAGTGAATTAAAAACGCTTATAAAACATGATCTTAAAATTTATTTTTGAGCTGGCACGCTTCCTGCTTTATGTGTTTTACAAAGCGCGTGGTTCCTCACATTATCATTGGACCACAGCCTAATTAAAACTAGGAGATGGTAAAATGGCATTAACAGTCAATACTAATGTGTCGTCACTAAACGCACAGCGTAATCTGAATAAATCAAGTCAAGGTTTAACAACCTCAATGGAACGCTTAGCGTCAGGTATGCGTATTAATAGCGCCAAAGACGATGCAGCGGGCCTACAAATTTCAAACCGTTTAACATCACAAATAAACGGTCTTGCAGTCGCACAGCGTAACGCAAATGATGGTATCTCAATGGCGCAAACAGCTGAAGGTGCGATGCAAGAGTCTACAAGTATCTTACAACGTATGCGTGAGCTTGCGCTTCAAGCTGCAAATGGTTCAAACTCAGCAGAAGATAGAGACGCGCTACAGCAAGAAGTTACAGCATTACAAACAGAATTAACTCGTATCTCTGATACAACAACGTTCGGTGGTGTACAGCTACTCGATGGAACCTTTGGCACTAAGCAATTCCAAGTGGGCTCAGATGCGAACCAAACGATAGATGTAACACTTGAGAGCACAGCTGCGGGTGATATCGGCTCACATGAAGTGAAAGGTGGTGGTACAGTTTTTGGTGAGTTTAATAACTCAACACTTGCAACAGAGTTTGCTAATGGTACTGGTGGCAGCGTAACTTTCTCTGGTTATAAGGGTGCTTATACACATACCTATGCAAATACACAATCAGCAGTGGATGTTGCTGAGGCAATTAATGCAGAGAATACAGGTATTGAAGCAAAAGCTTATGTAAATGTAACAATCGACAATTTAGGTGTTGATGATGATGGTACTTTAAACGTTGGTACTAAATCTTATGATTTAGCAACGTTTGCGGGTAACGCGGAACGTTTATCTGAAGAGCTTGCTAAAGATGGCTTTAATGTAAAATTTGATGCAGATACAGGCTCTATTGATCTAACTGCTGAAGGTGTGAATGGGGTTGAAATCACAGGTTCAACGCTACCAGGTGCTACGGTGCAGTTAGATGGTAATGCAACAGCAGCTGATGTGAGTAAAACGTCTGAACTAAGACTTACCTCAACTCAACAGTTTACAGTGGGTGATGATGGTACGGCAGACGCGGCAGAACTTGTTGCAGGAACTGCCTCTACGTTATCTACTGTTAAAGATATTGATATTGCATCGTCTCAAGATGGTGCGCAAAGTGCTATTGATGTTATCGACTCGGCAATTGCACAAATTGACAGTATTCGAGCTGGACTAGGTGCGGTACAAAACCGTTTTGGTCACACAATTAGTAACTTAGCGAATGTTGCTGAAAACGTATCGGCTTCACGTAGCCGTATTCAAGATACTGACTTTGCTACAGAAACAGCGCACATGACGAAAAACCAAATCTTGCAACAAGCGGGTACGTCAATTTTGTCGCAAGCGAATCAAATACCACAAGCAGCAATCAGCCTGTTGGGTGGCTAACATTAGTTGTTACTTTAAAAACGCACTCACTGAGTGCGTTTTTTGTTTTAGGTGTCAGATCTTTTGCTATCCTAGGTGGATATCAACAATTAAATTTTGCCCAGAACTTACGGGCAACTTTATCTTGAAATAGCTATTAATAAGTACGATGAGTAATAGTTGTGGCTATCGGTTGCATAAGCATCACTGCGTTAGTAGAAAACGTAATAATGGCTCTTTTAAGCAATAAATGTAGGGATTGAATGCAAAACATCTTCTTTAAATAGACGTTTTAATGAATAATAAAATTCAATAATTTTAAACAGTTAAATTATTTTCTAATAAAAATATTAATTTTTTTGAAAAAAAGTCTAAAGATAAATCTTCACCTGCCGTTAACTTAACCAGTACAGAGCTTGAACATACAATTGTGAAAGTTCTTGGTTAAATCAAAACAGATATATTACGAAAGTAATCAGGAGTTTTATCATGGCTTTATCAGTAAATACAAATGTATCTTCATTAAATGCTCAACGTAACTTGTCTCGTTCAAGTGAAGGCTTAGCAACTTCAATGGAACGTTTAGCATCAGGTATGCGTATCAACAGCGCAAAAGATGATGCGGCAGGCCTACAAATTTCAAACCGTTTAACTTCACAGGTAAATGGTCTAGCAGTAGCACAACGTAATGCTAACGACGGTATCTCAATGGCACAAACTGCTGAAGGTGCGATGAATGAGTCAACAAGTATCCTTCAACGTATGCGTGAGCTAGCACTACAATCAGCTAACGGTTCAAACTCTGCTGAAGACCGTGATGCACTTCAAGAAGAAGTTGTAGCACTACAAACAGAATTAACACGTATCGCTGATACAACGACATTCGGTGGTGTAAAACTACTAGATGGTAGCTTTGGTACAAAACAGTTCCAAGTTGGTTCAAATGCAAACCAAACAATTGACATCACATTAGATGGTACAAGTTCTAATGACCTTGGTGCAAATGAAATTAAAGGTGCAGGTTCAGTTTATGGTCTAGCTGCAGCAAGCGATCTGGCGACTAACAATGCCGTAACTGCCGGTGATGTAACTTTCTCGGGCTATAAAGGTGCAGCAACAATTTCTGTTGCCGCGACTGATTCAGCTAAAGATGTTGCAGATGCTTTAAATGCTCAAAGCACAGGTATCACAGCGGAGGCTTCTCTTGAAGTGACTCTTGGCAACCTATCAGTTGATGATGATGGTACTTTAGCGATTGGTGGCAAAACATATGATTTAGCTGACTACGCAGGTAACACTGAGCGTCTATCGGATGACCTTGCAAAAGACGGCTTCGATGTAACTTACGACGCAGATGCAAATACAATTGACCTAAAAGCAACTGATGTTGAAGGTATTGAAGTAACAGGTGCTACGGCGGGTACGCTTTCATTCACCGATAGTGCAGGCACTGCGATTGTTGCAGGCGCGACTAATGCTGCGGTTTCTGTTTCATCAGAGCTTAAGCTAACATCGACTCAATCATTTACTGTAGGTGATGACGGTACTGCGGATACAGCTGAGATTTTATCTGGTGCATCGTCACAGTTGAATGATGTTAACAGCATCAATATCTCAACTAGCCAAGCATCTGCTCAAGAAGCAATTGATGTTATTGACTCGGCAATTGCACAGATTGATAGCCAACGTGCGAGCCTAGGTGCGGTTCAAAACCGTTTTGGTCACACAATCAGTAACCTTGCAAACATCTCTGAAAACGTATCTGCTTCACGTAGCCGTATTCAAGATACTGACTTTGCAACAGAAACTGCACACATGACTAAAAACCAAATCTTGCAACAAGCAGGTACATCAATCTTGTCGCAAGCGAACCAATTACCACAAGCAGCGCTTAGCTTAATTGGTTAATAGTGTGATTAGTTACAACAACTAATGGTTAAGTCAGCATTAGTTAACTAAAATAAAAAGGAGATTGGCTTAGCTAATCTCCTTTTGTTGTATTAGCCATAGGGTAAAATGTTTAAGGAGGCGTTATGAGTGCAATAACCCAAAGCCCTGATTTTGCAGTGGCTCCGCAAAAAGCTGACGATAAGTTAGCTGCGAGTCCACAACTGACAGCAACGGCGGTTGATGAATCAAATAAAACGGAAAATACACTTCAACAACAAACAGAGCAAAATTATCAACAAGTGCAACAAAGCGGTGAAAAAGATGAATTGGGCCGCGAGCAGCTTGAGAAAATGGCGCAACAATTGCAAGACTTCATGGGCGAAATGAATCGCAGTTTGCAGTTTCAAGTTGATGAAGAGTCGGGCCGTGATGTTATTAAAGTGGTTGATAAAAACAGTGGTGAGCTAATTAAGCAATACCCATCTGAAGAAGTGTTGAGCCTAGTGGCTAAACTTTCAGAAACCGCTGGTTTTTTAATTGATCAAACAGCTTAGCTTTTTGCTACTTTGATTTAAATAGGTAATTAAGAGGATGTGTTATGGCTATTTCATTTAATGGTTTAGGTTCAGGTTTAGCAGTATCAGATATTGTTGATGCGTTAGTTAATGCTGAGCGCACCCCTTTTACTTCACGTTTAAATAAAAGAGAAGCAACGTTAACAACGGATATTTCAGCAGCTGGTGCACTCAAATCAGCACTTGAAAAACTGCAAACCTCAATGGAAGCATTAGGTGATGTTGAAAACTATCAAAGAAGAAGCATTTCTGGTGGTGATGACTTTCTTTCCGTTGAATCAGATAAAGACGCTCAGCCTGGTGGTTATAATGTAAAGGTTGATGCGCTCGCACAAGCACATAAGTTGTCATCACCAGCCTTTGCTGCGGATGAGCCGATTGGTAGTGGCGTTATTACCATTAGCTCAGGCGAAAATAGTTTTTCTACTGTCTTGTCACCAACAAATACATTAGAGGATTTACGAGACCAAATAAATAATGGTCCATTCACGGGTACTGATAGCAATGACTCTGTGACAGCAACAATAGTTACTACGGACGCTGGACAACATTTAGTATTAACAAGTAAAGAAACCGGTGAAGAAAATGCCATCAGCATTACAGTGCAAGATAATGATGGTAACAACACTGATACAGGTGGCCTTTCTCGCTTAGCATATGATGTATCAGATGCCGATCCTGCTAATCATGTTACTAATTTAACCGAAGTTGATGCTGCGCAGAATGCACAAATTACCATTGATGGCACACTCACCGTGACCAGTAACACGAATGAGTTTAAGAATGTTATCGATGGCGTAGATATTACAGCTAAAAAAGTACACGGTGCAGATGATGATGACAGCTCATTAAAGGTTACTGAGAATAATAGTAACATAAAGGCTGGCTTAAACAGTTTTATTGAAAGCTATAATGAGTTACTTGAGCTAAGCAAAAATCTTGGCCGCTCAGGCGAAGACGGAGCTGGGGTTATGGCCGGTGACTCTATGCTTCGTGGTGTGATGTCAAAGCTTCGCCAACAGCTAACCAATGAAGTTGGCTTGAGTGATGGCAGTAGTTTGTCATTATCCAAGCTTGGGGTTGAAGCAGACCGTTACGGTAAACTGACCTTAGATGCAGAGCGTTTAGATGAGCAAGTAAAAGCAGATGTGGATTTAGTTCAAGAATTCTTTTTAGGTGACAATGAAGACGAGGGCGGCTTTGCGCAGTCTTTTGATGAGCTAATGAGCTTTTATACTGACTCTGATGGTATTGTTCAAAACAGAATTGACAGTAAACAAACTCAGTTAGATGGTTTAGATGATGAGCGCATTGATTTTGCAAGAAAAATGGAATCTTTAGAGTCTCGTTTATATGCACAATATAACAGCATGGATTTACTTGTTGCACAGCTAAACTCAACCAGTAGTTATGTTCAAGCGCAGCTTGATAATATGCCAGGGGTTGTTAAAAAGAGTAATTAGTAAAACTTATCACTTTTCCTTATTTAAGCGCCAACTTCTTTGGCGCTTTTTTGTTTTGGTGTACAAACTATTTTTTATCAAGTATTACGCTTTGCTTGAAAACCCTCACAAACATAATTAGTTTACCCACGTCGACCTTTATGCTGCGAAAATAAATAACAAAAGTGATATTAACTCGTATTGTAGTCGCGACTTATGTCGCGCAATTGATATAGCAAAAGTAATATTAACCCGTGATGTAGTCGCGCAATTGAGGTAATAAAAACAACTAAACGCTTGATTAGCGCTTAGTTGCTTTATATTTAGAGATAGCCTTGTTTGATTTTCGTTGGCTGAGAAGCTCGGCTTGTGTTTTGTCTCTTGCGCTTTTTAGTCTGGCCATGGCGGAAGAAATACGGGTTTGTATTGCTAAGAGCTCTTGTTCGGTTGGAGGTGTGCTACTTTCACACCAAGCCCTTAGCTTTTTATCGATAGCCACTAACGATTGGCTGGCAAGCTCAATCTCAGTTTTATCTATATGCTCTGAAAGGGCAGTGAGTTGCTCGTCCAGAGTCAGATTATTAGGCATTTTATTGATCAGCTTTAGGTGTGCGCTCATCTGCTGGAATTGCATCCCAGCCTTCTTTTATTTCTTTTACGATTCGAATAACGTCATCAATTGCATCAATATCATTATTGATATTTGCTTCTGTTAGACGGCGTTGGCAAAAGTCGTAAAGTGATAAAAGGTTATTAGAAATTTCTCCGCCTTTCTCAAAGTTTAAAGCGTCTTGTAAAGCGCCAAACAATAAAATGCTACTAGAGATATTCTCACCCTTTTTTTCAAGTTCTTTACGTTCAATAAAGCCCTTTGTTGCCGCTAATCTGCCAATGATATTATTGAAGATAAGGTTTATCTGCTCGTACGGTGTCATTTCGTTGATGTTGCTAACGCTAACCTGACTGTACTTTTTTACTGAGATGTGTGCCATGAGAAAATCCTATAATTAAAACACCAATTAATAAAACAAATCTAAGCAATATTAGTGCCATAGATAGTATCGGCAGAATTAACTTTTTCTTTATCTTAGTCTAGATGAATTATACAAATGTGCGTAGCTGCACCAAAGTAAAAACTTCTCTATTGAGTTAAGTTAGTAGTTTAGTATTGCTTTTTCTACTAAGTGACTATTTTTTGGCGTTGATGTCAATAAATTGCCGCTTTGCGCTTGCATCCCGTTCAAACTCGCTTACAATTTAAAAATTAACTAACCGAGTGGTAACTATGGTTCGCCAATAATGATCTTAATTTTAGACAATAATAATAATCGTGCGATAGGTTTACATGCAGCACTTACCTTTATAGGTGAAGCTGTTCAATTGGTTGATGAGTCAACACTGCAAACATTTTGTGAAAAGCACCAACAGCAAGAGTGTATGGTCATTCTTGGGGCTTTACAGCAACTAAGTCATGAAACCGTTATAAAGCAGTTTCCTGCTATCCCATTCTTACTGATAGGTGAAACACTCAAGCCGTTATTGAGTATTGCTAACGTGGTGGGGTTAATTTGTGAACCCTTTAACCATGATGTGACTACCCAGCTTTTGCATGATTGTCAGCAATATCAACGTATGTTGCCAGGCGAGCATAAACAGTCTAAATCGCATAAATCATTTGATGGTTTAGTGGGTGAAACTGACGCAGTCAAAGACGTTCGATTTTTAATTGAACAAGTCGCAAAAACAGATGCCAATGTGCTCATTTTAGGTGAATCTGGCACTGGTAAAGAAGTTGTCGCCCGTAATGTTCACTTATTGTCAAAGCGTAACACAGGACCATTTGTTCCAGTAAACTGCGGAGCAATTCCTGGGGAGTTACTTGAAAGTGAGTTATTTGGTCATGAAAAAGGCGCTTTTACAGGTGCGATTTCTGCACGTAAAGGTCGCTTCGAATTGGCGCAAGGTGGCACGCTCTTTTTAGATGAAATTGGTGACATGCCATTGCAAATGCAGGTGAAGTTACTACGTGTTTTACAAGAGAGAAGCTATGAGCGGGTAGGGGGGACTAAGCCTATTCAGGCTGATGTGCGCATCATTGCTGCAACCCACAGAAACCTTGAGGATATGATCGAAAAAGGGGATTTTCGTGAAGATCTTTTTTATCGCTTAAATGTATTCCCGATTGAAAACCCATCACTAAGCGAACGCGCAGACGATATTCCACTGTTATTAAAAGAGTTAATGCGCCGTGTAAACGAGCAAAGTGGCACCACAGCCAAGTTCACTGAGCGCGCGATTCAAAGTTTAAAAGAGCATGCGTGGCCTGGCAATATTCGTGAGCTGGCGAACCTCGTTGAGCGTATGGTGATCATGTTCCCTGATAAGGTCGTTGATATACCAGACTTACCAAGCAAATACCGTTATATTGAAGTCGATGCCTATGAGCCTGAATACCCTGAAGAGTTGATGGAACGAGATGCCTTTAACGATATTTTCAGCAGTGGTTTTAGTGACTATGAGGACGAAGAGCCTGAACTTTCAGCCGCGTCAGCTGATTCAGGTTTATTACCTGAAGAAGGTATTGAGCTAAAAGAGTATTTAGCAGATTTAGAGATAAGCCTGATTAGCCAAGCGCTTGAGCGTTATGACTATGTGGTGGCACGTGCCGCTGAAATTTTAGGTGTACGCCGTACAACCCTAGTCGAAAAAATGAAAAAGTATAATCTGTCGCGAGATTAACCTGCTTTAGCTTTTCATTATTCCCAAAAAATGTGTAGGTCATTTTAGCAACACGCTGTGATAGATGACCTACTTGTTTTTATTCGCTTCAAATTAACACTAATCGTGCAATCAATACTGTGCAATTATTTCAGCTTTTCTAAAACAATCATTACTGTGGTCGTTAACCATGCCACAGGCCTGCATATGTGCATAAACAGTTGTTGGCCCTAAAAATTTAAAGCCGCGCTTTTTTAGATCTTTAGCAAAAGCGGTCGAGGCTTCTGTTATAGCAGGGTAATCTTCTCGCTTTTCAAGGTTATTCACCAGTGGTTTACCACCTACAAACTGCCATTGATAGTTTGAGAAACTACCAAACTCTTTTTGAATCTCAATAAAGCGTTGCGCGTTATTGATAGTGGCAGCGATTTTAGCGCGATTACGAATAATGCCTTCAAACTGCATTAACCGTTCGACGTCATCTTCGGTCATTCTGGCAACCTCTTCGACAACAAAGTTTTTGAAGGCACTGCGATAGCCATCACGCTTTTTAAGTATGGTATACCAACTCAGTCCCGCTTGTGCTGACTCTAAGGTTATAAACTCAAATAAGCGGTGATCGTCATATAATGGCACACCCCATTCTTCATCATGATAGGCCACATAATCTTCTTTACTGGTGTCGAGCCATGGGCAGCGACAAAGGTGTTCTTTTTGCATCGTTCCCTCGCAGTTGTCATTTTTTTGTCGTTGTTAAATTAACCTTTAATTTATTGAAATTAAACAATAATAAATTTGGTATAGTTTGTGCATTTACACTGTCAGACACGATTTTTGAGTAGTTAATTATGGCCTTGGCAAATGTACTAAAACCACAATTTATCACAGCTAATCAATATAACCCATGTTTACAGCAAGAAGAGTATGTGGGGGAATTAAGTGAGCTTCGCCAGCAGGCAAGTTGGCTTAGTCATTTGGTTGATACTATGCCTGCAGGTGTGGTGGTGCTAGATGGGCGCGGCATGATTGCAAAAGCAAATCAAATTGCAATAGACATGCTGGGTGAGCCATTAGAAGGTGAAAAGTGGTTTAGCGTTATTCAACGCTCATTTCGCCCTAAGCAAGATGATGGCCATGAGGTGTCACTAAAAGATGGTCGTTTAATTAAGCTCGATATTACAGCTCTAGCTCCTGAGCCTGGGCAACTTATCCTAATGACAGATTTGACCGAAACGCGCAGGTTGCAAAAACGTGTAGCGCATATGCAGCGTTTAAGTGCCCTTGGCAAAATGGTTGCTTCTCTTGCTCATCAAGTCAGGACGCCGCTTTCTGCAGCTATGTTATATGCTGCAAACTTAGGCTCGAAGCGATTACCAGAAGCATCGCGTGGTAATTTCCATACTAAGTTAATGTCGCGTTTAAAAGATTTAGAAACCCAAGTGAATGACATGCTTTTATTTGCCAAAAGTGGTGAGCAGCAAGTTGTTGAAAGTGTCTCGATGCAACAACTTTTAAGTGAAGTTAAAGTGGGTGCCGATGCAATGGTTGCCCAAAATCATAGTGAGCTTGTTGTTAGTTTACCTGAGCCAGATATTGAAATAGTCGGTAATAAAACAGCACTGGCAAGTGCCGTTCAAAACCTTATTCATAACAGTATTCAAATAATTGGCAGTCAGGCACGTGTTGAGCTGAGTGCTAAGCGAGATGACAAAGATGAAAATTGTGTGCGCATAAGTGTCAGCGACAATGGCCCAGGTATTGATACTAGTTTAGCAGATAAATTATTTGAACCGTTTTTTACCACTAAAAGCCAAGGCACAGGGCTTGGACTGGCTGTTGTCAGTTCAGTCGCCAATGCCCATCAAGGGCGGGTTGAAGTTTATAACAACGCACATGGTGGTGCCTGTTTTAGTTTGATCTTGCCTATTAGTGCAGAACCTATGTTAGCGGAGGCAAAATGAGTACCCATCCTATTTTAGTCGTTGAAGATGACGCAGGCCTACGAGAAGCGCTGATTGATACACTAGAAATGTCTGGTATTGATTGTATTGCTGCCGACAGTGCCGAGCAGGCAATGGTCTTGTTAAAACAAAATACCTATGCATTGGTAGTCAGTGATGTGCAAATGGGCACTATGAGTGGTCTCGACCTATTGCGCAGCATTAAGCTGAACTACCCAGAATTGCCTGTTTTGATGATGACAGCGTATGCCACCATTGATGATGCGGTTGAAGCAATGCGCCTTGGTGCTATTGACTATATGGCCAAGCCGTTTGCGCCAGAAGTGCTTCTTAATATGGTCAGTCGTTATTTACCAGAGAAAGAAAAAGAGACCGAAGGTCCCATTGTCGCAGATCCATCAAGCATAAAGCTACTTGAGCTGGCCAGTAAAGTGGCTCGCTCTGACGCCAGTGTTATGGTGCTTGGCCCAAGTGGGTCAGGTAAAGAAGTCTTAGCGCGTTATATTCATGATAAATCAAGCCGTGCTGATGCGCCTTTTGTTGCAATTAACTGCGCAGCCATCCCCGAAAACATGCTTGAGGCAACATTATTTGGTTACGAAAAAGGTGCTTTTACAGGCGCTATTCAAGCTTGCCCAGGTAAATTTGAACAGGCGCAAGGTGGCACCATTTTACTTGATGAAATCACTGAGATGGACTTAGGGCTTCAAGCAAAATTACTGCGTGTATTACAAGAGCGTGAAGTGGAGCGACTGGGTAGCCGTAAAACGATTGAACTTGATGTTCGTGTTTTGGCAACCAGCAACCGTGATTTAAAAGACGCTGTTAGTAACAATCTATTTAGAGAAGATTTATACTATCGTTTAAATGTATTCCCCCTAATGTGGCGGCCACTTGCTGAGCGCCCAGGTGACATTATTATTCTTGCTGAGCATTTGATTGAACGACACTGCTTGAAAAGCAAAGAGCCAATTGCACTGATTACAGAAGGCGCAAAGCAAAAGCTTTTAGCGCACACATGGCCTGGTAACGTTCGCGAGCTTGATAATGTTATTCAACGGGCACTCATTTTATGTGATGGCAACAGTATTCATGAGAATGATATTTTCATCGAAGAGTTGTTATCAACAAGTTCAGAGCTAACTCAGCCGGCTCCATCCCATAATGCCCCGATTTATCAAGAGCAGCCTGTAGAGCCTCAACTTGCGAGTATTCCTCAAGTGAACGAGCAAGGTAATTATAAAGACGAACTCAAAGATAAAGAGCATCGTATTATTTTAGAGACGCTAGCCAAATGCCAAGGTAAACGCAAAGAGGTTGCAGAGACTTTAGGAATTAGTCCTCGTACACTTAGGTATAAGTTGGCGCAAATGCGTGATCTTGGGATCGCATTACCAGCCTAATCCATATTTCTTCTTACACAAACAAGCTCACATTATCGTGAGCTTGTTTGCTGTCAAAACTCTGACAACAATAAATATAACAATAAACACTTGTTCTTATTGGTTTTTATTTGTGGCACGCTTTGTGCATTTTACTTGGTAAGTGAACTGCATCGTCAGAGAGTATTATGAAAATTCAAAACAGCGCATTATTTCAAGAAATGCAATCTATGGCTCTAGAAGCGGGCCGTAGCCAGTCAGTTAATAACTTACCAACACAAGCTCAGCCGACTTCATCAGCACAGTTTGGTGATTTACTTAGTAATGCGCTTGATAACGTTAATGGCCTACAACAAGACGCTAAGCAAAAAGTCACCGCATTAGAGATGGGAGATCGCAGTGTTTCCTTGGCAGAAGTGATGATAGCTTCGCAAAAGTCTTCAGTGGCTTTTGAGGCGACGGTACAAGTAAGAAACAAACTTGTTGAAGCATATAAAGACATTATGAACATGCCTGTTTAACTAGGTAGTGGAGAATTATTGTGGCGCAATCTAATCAATCAACTGATCTAGCCTTAGCAGGTGGTGGAGTCGATTCACCTGATACTGAGGAACAACAAGAGCAAAAGTCTGGATACTTAAGTGCCCTGAACGGTGTGGATGTACTTCGTCAGGTTACGTTAGTTATTGCACTGGCTATCTGTTTGGCAATTGCTATTTTTATTATTATTTGGGCTCGTCAGCCAGATATGCGACCGCTTGGTAAAATGCCAACGGAAGAGCTTATTCAAACTCTCGACTTCTTAGATGCTCAAAAGATTGATTATGAATTAGATGGTAATGTCATTTCGGTTGAAGAAGGTGAATACCAAAATATTAAGCTATTGATGGCTCGTGAAGGCCTTGAGCAAGCGCCAAGCTCAGGTACTGACATCATCATGCAAGATATGGGATTTGGTGTAAGCCAACGCCTTGAACGTGAACGTTTAAAACATGGCCGTGAGCAGCAGCTTGCGCGCACCATTGAAGAGCTAAAAAATGTAACTCGCGCCAAAGTACTTTTAGCTATTCCAAAAGAAAACGTGTTTGCTCGTCGTGAAAAACAGCCTTCTGCTACGGTGGTGCTAACCCTGAAGCGTGGCCGCACACTCGATGGTGAAGAAGTTGACTCAGTGGTTGATATTATTGCGTCAGCTGTACAAGGGCTGTCACCTGAGCGCGTTACAGTTACCGATCAAAATGGCCGTTTACTTAACTCAGGCTCACAAAATTCACTGGCAGCTCGCTCACGTAAAGAGTATGAAATTGAGCGCAAACGCGAAGAAGAATATCTTAATAAAATCGATAGTATCCTTATTCCTGTTGTGGGGTTAGGTAATTACACAGCGCAAGTAGATTTGAATATGGACTTTAGTGCCGTTGAAGAAACTCAAAAGCGCTTTAACCCAGATTTACCTGCCGTACGCAGTGAAACAACGTTTGAAGAAAATAACATTGGTGGTTTAGCGGTTGGTATTCCTGGTGCCTTAACAAACCAGCCGCCTGTTAACTCTGATATCCCTGAGGTAGCGGGTCAAGGTGGTGCTGGTACAGCAACTAACCCGAGCCGTTCTCACAAAGAAGCAACCCGTAATTACGAGTTAGACACAACGATTTCGCATAAACGTCAGCAAACAGGGGTTATCCGTCGTATTAGTGTATCTGTTGCCGTTGACTATGTACCTCAAGTCGGTGAAAACGGTGAAACAACAATGGTACCGCGCTCGGTTGAGGCATTGTCAAATATCCGTCGCTTATTACAAGGTGGTGTTGGCTTTGATATGCAGCGTGGTGATGCGCTAGAAGTTGTAACCGTGCCTTTTGTTCGCCAAGACACAGGAGAAGCAATCGAAATACCACTGTGGGAACAAGAGTGGTTCATGAAAATGCTACGTTTAGCGCTGGGCGCATTGGTAATCATTGTACTAATAATTGCTGTTGTTAAACCAATGCTGAAACGCTTAATTTACCCAGATGATACACTGGAAGAATATGATGAAGATGCGCTAAGCTCAGGTATAGATATTGGTGATAGTACACTAGATATGCTAAATAAAGACTTTGACTCGGCTGCTGTAGGATTCTCAAGTGATGGTACACTACAGCTACCAGATTTACATGGCGATGAAGATTTACTTAAAGCAGTGCGAGCACTGGTAGCAAATGAGCCTGAATTGTCTTCACAAGTAGTGAAAGCGTGGTTAACAGAAGATGACTGATCAAGAAAAACAACTACCTGCGGCGTTTGATGTCGACAAATTAGACGGCGTAGATAAAGCAGCGATACTTTTGCTGAGTTTATCAGAAGAGGATGCAGCACAAATCCTAAAACACTTAGAGCCAAAACAGGTTCAAAAAGTGGGGATGGCAATGGCCGCACTGGATGATTTATCGCAAGCAAAAATTAGCGCTGTGCATAACTTGTTTATTGAACAAATTCAAAGCTTTAGTACTATTGGTTTCCAATCTGAAGACTTTATTAAGAAAGCACTAACCGCAGCCCTCGGTGAAGATAAAGCAGCAAGCTTAATCGATCAGATTGTCATGGGCTCAGGTGCGAAAGGCCTCGATTCGTTAAAATGGATGGACTCTAAACAGGTTGCTAATATTATTCGTAATGAGCACCCGCAGATCCAGACCATTGTTTTATCTTACTTAGAGCCTGAGCAGTCTGCTGAGATCTTGTCGCAGTTCCCAGAAAAAGTGCGCCTTGATTTAACCATGCGTATTGCTAACCTTGAAGAAGTTCAACCTGCGGCACTCCAAGAATTAAACGAAATCATGGAGAAACAGTTTGCTGGTCAAGCAGGTGCGCAAGCAGCGAAAATGGGTGGCCTGAAAGCCGCGGCAGATATCATGAACTACCTAGATACGAATGTTGAAGGTCAGTTGATGGATTCAATCCGTGAGCATGACGAAGAAATGTCGCAACAAATCCAAGACTTAATGTTTGTCTTCGAAAACTTAATGGATGTAGAAGATAGAGGCATTCAAGCGATTCTTCGTGAAGTGCAACAAGATGTACTCATGAAAGCAATCAAAGGTACCGACGAAGCACTGAAAGAAAAGATCCTAAGCAATATGTCAAAACGTGCTGCAGAATTGCTTGCTGATGACTTAGAAGCAATGGGGCCTGTGCGTATTAGTGAAGTAGAAACGGCACAAAAAGAAATTCTGTCAACAGCACGTCGCTTAGCAGATTCAGGTGAAATTATGCTTGGTGGCGGTGGTGGAGAGGAGTTCCTGTAAATCATGGATAAACCATCACTTCACCGAGGTAAACCTGTTCACGCCAGCGAAGCGGTTGATGAACTTTTAGAAAATTGGCCAATTCCTGATGTTGAACAAGATACTCGCAAGTACGCGGGACGCTCTACTGCATTTGGCACGCCTTTAGCTGATCTATATCGTAAAGAGCAAGAAAAAGCACCCGCAAAGGAAGAGCCTGAAGAGCCAGAAATACCCGCATTAACAATGGCTGAGCTAGAAAAAATTCGTCAAGATGCGTTTGAGGAAGGTTTAAAACAAGGCCATGAGCAAGGCTATATTGATGGCTTTGAAAAGGGCGTAGGTGAAGGTAAAGAAGCCGGCTACAAAGAAGGTGTAGAGTTAGGTAAAACTCAAGGCCAAGAAGAAGTTAAGCCTATAATCGAAGAGCAGCTCACGATATTACGTGGCTTACTTGATAGCCTATCAAATCCTTTATCACAAGTGGATGAAAGCGCTGAAAAACAGCTTGTGCAACTGGCTGTGATGTTAAGTGAGTCACTGATTTATCAAGAAATTAAAACCTCGCCAGATGTTGTTTTACACGCGTTAAAGCAGGCGATAGATGCATTAGGTGATGAGCAAACAAAAGTCCGTATTCACTTACACCCTGATGATATTAAACTTGTCACAGAAAGTTATGGTGAACAAACTGTTGCAGATAATCACTGGCAGTTAGTGGCAGAGCCGACCCTTGAACGCGGTGGATGTGAAGTTAAAACACCTCAGTCATCAATAGATATGACCGTAAAAACCCGCGTCAAAGAAACATTGGAAAACTTTTTGCATAACAGTGGTATCTAACCACTTTTTAGGCTCAGTATGAGTAGTCAAACACCCCTTGGCGAACGTTTAAAGCGTTATGAAAAGCATATAAAAGTCAGTAAGCCTGCTGTCGCAGGCATTTTGACGCGCGTTGTTGGTTTAACTCTGGAAGCGAAAGGTCTTCGCGCACCGGTTGGTAGCCAGTGCAAAATTGAAACGATCAATGGTTATGTTGATGCTGAGGTTGTTGGTTTTAATGATCAAACCTTATATTTAATGCCAAATGATCATATTTCCGGCGTGTTACCTGGCGCACGGGTTATTCCTCAAGTTAACGAAACAGGTTTGCCTGTAGGTATGAGTCTACTCGGTCGTGTTATTGATGGTCTTGGTCGTCCACTTGACGGTTTAGGTGTAATTAAGGCTGAGCACTATCTGAAGTTTGCACAAAACGCGATTAACCCCCTTGCTAGACGTCCAATTAGCCAGCCAATGGATGTTGGGGTGCGGGCGATCAATTCCGTTATCACTGTTGGACAAGGTCAGCGTATGGGCTTATTTGCAGGCTCAGGTGTGGGTAAGTCAGTGTTACTTGGTATGATGACCAGAGGCTCAGAAGCCGATGTCATCGTGGTTGGCTTAGTGGGTGAGCGTGGCCGTGAGGTAAAAGAATTTATTGAAGAAATTCTTGGTGTTGAAGGGCGTAAACGTTCCGTTGTTGTTGCTGCACCTGCTGATGCATCACCACTTATGCGTTTAAAAGGCTGTGAAAGTGCCGTCACAATTGCCGAATATTTTCGTGATCAAGGTCTCAATGTGTTACTGCTGCTTGATTCAGTGACTCGTTACGCGATGGCGCAGCGTGAAATCGCGCTCGCTGTAGGCGAGCCCCCGGCAACAAAAGGTTATCCGCCTTCCGTGTTTGCAAAATTACCCGCGTTAGTTGAGCGTGCTGGTAACGGTGGTGAAGGGCAAGGCTCTATTACTGCATTTTTTACTGTGTTGAGCG
Organism: Pseudoalteromonas sp. L1; assembly: GCF_021728095.1. Lineage (NCBI taxonomy): Bacteria > Pseudomonadati > Pseudomonadota > Gammaproteobacteria > Alteromonadales > Pseudoalteromonadaceae > Pseudoalteromonas > Pseudoalteromonas sp. L1. The sequence continues at coordinate 297,800 of NZ_JAKKCT010000001.1, forward strand.
AGGGGGATGACATGCAAGACCCTATTGCCGATTCTGCCCGCGCTATTTTGGACGGTCATATCGTGTTATCGCGAGACTTAGCTGATAGTGGTCATTATCCTGCCATCGATATAGAAAAGTCTATTTCACGGGTTATGCCGCAAGTTGTTTCAGAGCCGCACATGCAACAAGCAAGAGTGCTTAAACAAGTCTATTCTATGTACCAGCAGAATAAAGATATGATTACGCTGGGTGCTTATCAAAAAGGAACAGATCCTATGCTTGATCAAGCAATTAATATGATGCCAGCAGTGAATCAGTTTTTACAACAAGGCATGAAAGATGTGATCAGCTATGACGATGGCTTACAAGGCCTAGCACAACTGTTAGGACAAGCATAATGGCTAAAAATAAACTTGCTCTATTACTAAAGCTTGAAAATGATAAAGAAGAATCGCTGCGTATGGATTACTTAAAAGCACAGCAACATCTGCAAAGTAATCAACAAAAGCTACAAGGCTTAAATAACTTTCGTCTTGAATACTCACAGCAACTGCATACCAAAGGGCGTTCAGGGTTATCAAGCGCAGGTTTTAGTCAGTACCACTCGTTTATTGCCAAAATAGAAGAAGCGATTCGTCAACAGGCAAGCACCGTGAATACCGCAAAGCAAGTTGTTGCGCAGCGAAAAACTCTGTGGTTAAAACAGCAAGTTAAAGCAAAAGCAGTTGCTAAGCTTATCGAAAAACAGGCAATTAAGCAGGCCGCGGCTGTCGCTAAAAGTGAGCAAAAGATGCTGGACGAGTTCGCTTCAAATCAATTCTATCAACGCCAGTTGAAAAATCCAACACTGTAATTTTTTAGGCATATAATTTGCATTTGTACTTGCTAGTAGCATTTATTTTGGCACTTACGGCGGCAAATTGCCCCTTTAAACTCAGGTGAATTATGGCGATCAGTGAAATTAATTTGCAAGTAAAAACAGAGCAAGGTACTGGTTTTTCAAGTAAAGAAACAGATTCTTCAGAGCAATCATCAGATGTAAGCTTTTTATCAACGCTTACACAAGCCCATGATGCGGCAAATGAAACCACCAGTAAGGATCGTCAAAGTGAACCTGCCAAACAAGTGGATGATTCAAAGCCGTCAGAAACAGGCGAAGATGAGCCAAAAAGTGAAGACAACACATTATTATTGCAAATTAATGCATCGCAAGCGATGAGTACCCACGTTAACGTCATCAATAACGCAGAAGCTGAACAGCCTGCGAGTGCTGCTAATACACAAAGTACTAAACCTGACGGAGCGTCAGTAAAAGACGCGACTTCTGTTGCCAGCTTAATCGAAAAATCAAAGGTTGCGACAGCCGTTAATAACGAATTGAACGCTGCTAATTTACCACCCAAAGATAAAGTTGAACCAGTGGTGGGTAAAGCTGAAGCGCTGGTGGATAAAGTTGCAGCTCAAAGCAGTGCACAAATAGATAAGCAACTTAACACTGATGAGTCAAAAGTTGCTATGCAAAGTGAGTCAAAAGTGGCAGCAGAACCAACGAAAGCTGCGAGCATTAGTGATGAACAAACAGTCCGTATACTCGCTCAGCTACAAAAAGGAGATGGTCAAGCCGTTAGTCAATTAGCTAAAGAGTTTGCTTTATCACCAGAACAACAAGCTAAGTTAGAACAGCAAGTAGCTGAATTAAAAGCAAGCGGCGAACTCAAAAACAGTGATATTAAAGCGATTAAATCACTGCTTAGTGAAGTATTGAACACTCAATCTAGTAATAACCCAGTTAAGAGTGACAATGCTTTACAAAATAATGAGCAAGTTCTTGCAAATGAAAGTAAAGATACGAGCAGTAAATTACCTCAATCAATAGAAAAACAAATAAGCGCACTGACTAAAAGTGAGCAACAAGTTTTATTGAATAAAGTGAATGAGCAGTTACAAACATTGCCTGAAGATTCTGAGCAATATAACAAGTTATCCGCAGTGCAAGCACGTTTAACTGAGGCTGTAAATCATTCAGATAAGAGCGCGGCCATCACAAGCTATGCGGCGGCGCAGTCAAATAAAGACAGCACTTCGCGCTCAGAACTGGCATCAGATAAACCATCTGTTGATATGACTGCAGAGGATGAACCACTTAGTGAAGCTGAGATTTTAGCTGTGAAGGAAGCAACTAGAGAGCCTGCATCAGCACGCGTTGTGCAATTATTCAATCAATTAGCAACACAGACAACGACAGCACAACCAAGTGCCTATGAACTTGCAGCGCAGCAGCACGAACAAGCACTTGAGCTACAAAATATACAAACACAATCGGTACAACAGACGAGCAGTAAAACGGTGAGTGTTGACCCAGGCGTCATGCAAGCGATAAATATTGTAAAAAGCGACGCTGCTAAAATGTTGCAAGAGCGAGTCAGTGCATTATTAAATATCAATAATAAAGAAGCTGAAATTCGTCTCGACCCACCGGAAATGGGCAGTATGCACATTCGTATCCGTAGTGATGCGGAGCAAGCGCAAATTAACTTTGTGGTTCAAAACCAGCAAGCGAAAGAAGCGCTTGAGCAATCAATGCCACGCCTGCGCGAAATGTTGGCGCAGCAAGGTATTGAACTTGGTGAGAGTAGTATTCAACAAGGTGAATCTGGAGCGCAGCAAGACCCCGAACAAGGGCAAGGGAATCTAGCGGGTAATCAACATGAAGAAGAAAGTCAGACTAACACTGCTGCAACAAATGTCGAAACTTCTCGACAACAATCTTCATCATCAATAGATTACTATGCTTAAGTCCTGCTATTATAAGAAATAAATTAGTTACAGTATGTACTGCTTAAATAATATGCTGTAATCGTGAAGGAAGTGATAATGGCTGAAGATGTAAATTTAGAAATAGAAGATACCGGTAAAAGTAAAAAAAAGTTGATCATCATTATAGCTGTCGTTGCTATTGTGGTGGCAGCTGGCGCAGGTTATTTTCTATTTTCGGGTGATGATGCACCCGCTGAGTCACTTGCCGATGAAACAACCGTAGCAAATAATGCTGCAGCACCTTCAAGCTCTGCAGAAGTGGGTTCTGCGCTCTATGTTGCGATGCCACGCCCATTTGTGTTCAATGTACCTGGTGCTAGTCGAGATCGTATAGTGCAAATAAAAGTGCAGCTTTTAGTGCGCGGCGAAGTCAATGAAGAAACAGCCAAAAAGCACATTCCTTTAATTGAAAGCACTTTATTAAGTGTACTTTCTACCACAACCGCCGACGAGTTGGGTACTAGCGAAGGAAAAGAAACGGTGCGAGTAGCTGCACTTGAAAAAGTTCAATCTGCATTAAACGATGTTGAGGGCAGTAAAGTGATTGAGCGGGTATTGTTTACCGGCTTTGTGATGCAATAAGGGGTCAGCGTGAGCGATTTATTATCCCAAGACGAAATTGATGCGCTATTACATGGTGTCGATGAAGTCGAAGAGGAAGATATTGGCGAAAGTGGTGATTCGGACAGTAGTACGCTTCAGTATGACTTTTCATCACAAGATCGTATTGTCCGTGGTCGTATGCCGACCTTGGAAATCGTCAACGAGCGCTTTGCAAGGCATATGCGGATCAGCTTATTTAACATGATGCGCCGTACCGCCGAAGTGTCTATCAACGGCGTGCAAATGATCAAGTTTGGCGAATACATCCATACTTTGTTTGTACCGACAAGTTTGAATATGGTACGTTTTCGTCCTCTCAAGGGGACAGGGTTAATTACCATGGAAGCACGCTTAGTGTTTATTTTGGTAGATAACTTTTTTGGTGGGGACGGACGCTATCATGCCAAAATAGAGGGCCGCGAATTTACCCCTACTGAACGTCGTATCGTACAAATGCTACTTAAAATAATCTTCGAAGATTATAAAGAAGCATGGGCACCTGTTATGGACGTGTCATTTGAATACCTAGACTCTGAAGTTAACCCCGCAATGGCAAACATCGTGAGCCCAACAGAGGTTGTGGTAATTAGCTCATTTCATATTGAGCTAGACGGTGGTGGCGGTGATTTTCATATTGCACTGCCTTACTCAATGCTTGAGCCTATTCGTGAGCTACTTGATGCCGGTGTACAATCTGATACTGAAGATACAGATTTACGTTGGAGTAAAGCATTACGTGATGAAATTATGGATGTTGAAGTTGATTTATCGACCCAACTGCTTGAAGTCGATTTATCACTTGAACAAATAATGGAGCTCAAAGCCGGCGATATTATACCGGTTGAAATGCCAGAGCATATCACAGTGTTTATTGAAGAACTGCCAACCTTTAGGGCGAAAATGGGTCGCTCAAGAGATAATGTGGCACTTCAAATCAGCGAAAAAATTAAACGTCCTGAATCAGTTAAGTCGGAACTACATGTGTTTACAAAAGGTGGTAAAAAACTTGATTCAGATGCAGAATTAGCAGAACTAGAAGATGATTTGCACCTATCTGAAGGTGTTGATTTAGACTGGTAGTCGATTTATAAGGTTAAATATAATGAGTGATGATCAAGATACAATGGACGAATGGGCTGCGGCACTAGCCGAAGCTGAGGAAGCCGAAAATGGCACAGGTGAAGCTGCCGTCGCAGAACTTGATGAGCTTAAAGATGAAAAGCATGAATTGTCTGGCGAAGAAAAACGCAAGCTTGATACTATTTTAGATATTCCGGTTACTATTTCTATGGAAGTAGGGCGCTCTAAAATAAATATCCGTAACTTATTACAACTCAACCAAGGTTCAGTTGTTGAGTTAGACCGTGTTGCCGGTGAACCTCTTGATGTGTTAGTCAATGGCACCTTGATAGCGCACGGTGAGGTGGTCGTTGTTAATGATAAATTTGGTATTCGTCTTACAGATGTAATTAGCCAAGTTGAGCGAATTAAAAAACTACGATGATTACTTTAGCAGCACTAACAAGTGTAACCAGCACTACAATGCCTACAGCATCACCGACGGCAGATATTCTGTCTATGGTGATGTCGCTGTTTTTAGTACTTGTGGTTATTGTTGTACTTGCCTTCTTTGTCAAAAAACTTAACCCTAATCTAACCAACAGTGATGAGTTTAAGGTGATTCGTAGTTTACCGCTTGGTTCGCGAGAGCGCCTAATGGTGGTAGAGATAGATAACAGCCAGCACTTAATTGGTGTGACGCCTCACAGTATAAATTACCTACATAAGCTTGAAACACCGCTCAAAGAAAAGGAATTGCCTGAACTAGCAAAACGATTTGGCAGTTTACTTAACACTCAATCATCTATAAATAAAAAGAACTAACGCTATGATCAAGTGGCTACTTATTTTAGCAAGTGTACTGTTTTTACCGTCTGTTCATGCTGAGGGTATCGAAGCACTCACTATTACAACGAATCCAGATGGCTCGCAAGATTACTCTGTAACCTTACAAGTCCTTGCAATTATGACTGCGCTGAGCTTCATTCCTGCCGCAGTTATTATGATGACCTCATTTACTCGTATTATTGTTGTGCTCGCTATTTTGCGTCAAGCAATTGGTTTACAACAAACGCCCTCTAATCAAATATTACTTGGTATGTCGCTATTTTTAAGCATTTTCATCATGGCACCGATTTATCAGCAGGTAAATGAGCGGGCAATCGAGCCATATTTGAATGAGCAAGTGACGTCAGTACAGGCATTAGAGCTTGCAAAAGAACCCATGAAAGCGTTTATGCTTTCCCAAGTACGTATTAAAGATCTAGAGACTTTTGCAAAGATCGCAGGTCACGATAAGCTTGACTCTCCAGAAGACACACCGCTAATCGTGCTTATTCCTGCGTTTGTAACAAGTGAACTACAAACCGCGTTTATTATCGGTTTTATGTTCTTTATACCGTTTCTCATAGTCGATTTGGTGGTTGCATCAGTACTTATGGCAATGGGTATGATGATGTTGTCGCCAATGATTGTATCTTTACCCTTTAAAATTATGCTGTTTGTTTTAGTCGATGGGTGGAGTCTTGTGATGGGGACCCTTGCAAAGAGCTTTGGTCTAGGGGTCTAGCGATGCTTAATGTGACCAATAGCAACTAGGAGCGATACGATGGAACCAGAAATCTTTGTTGATATTCTCAGTGGCGCACTTTTCTTAGTGATTAAATTAGTCTCGGCAATCGTTGTACCTGGTTTATTAGTGGGACTGGTTGTGGCTGTTTTCCAAGCGGCTACATCAATTAATGAGCAAACGTTAAGCTTTTTACCGCGTTTATTGATAACAATTAGCGCATTAATAATCGGTGGGCATTGGTTTACTCAAGAGTTGATGGATTACTTTAATGGTTTAGTATTATCAATTCCAGAGATTGCAGGGTAAATGGAATTTCCATTTGCAGTGGTCATTCAGTGGTTAAGTGACTTTTTACTACCGCTGGTGCGCATTAGCTCCATGATTATGATAATGGCGGGCTTGGGCGCAAAAAACGTTCCTGCACGTATAAAATTAGGTTTGGCGGTAGTTATAACCTTAGTAGCCGTGCCTGTATTACCTCCGGCGAGTTTTACAAGCTTGTTTTCGTTTGAAATGATACTGGTCGTTATTCAACAGATGTTGATTGGTGTTGCTATTGGCTTTGCATCTGTTTTGTTGCTCAATACCTTTGTGCTGGCAGGCCAAATATTGGCAATGCAAACCGGTCTTGGTTTTGCGTCAGTGGTTGACCCTTCAAATGGTTTAAGCGTACCTGCGGTGGGTCAATTTTATCTCATATTAGCGACGTTATTGTTTTTTGTGTTCAATGGGCATTTGATGATGATTCAAATGGTCATCCACAGTTTTCAAGTTTTACCAATTGATGGTAGCTGGTGGTCAGTGGATCATTACTGGGATATCGTCACTTGGGGTGGTTGGATGTTCACCACAGCCCTCGTTTTAGCCTTAGCGCCATTGACAGCCATGCTAGTCATTAACATGTCGTTTGGGGTGATGACACGTGCAGCACCACAGCTTAATATTTTCTCGATTGGTTTCCCGTTCACCTTAGTGGCCGGTCTTGTGATCATTTGGGCGACGCTGGGCAACTTTATGACTCAGTTCGAGTTCCAGTGGCTGAAAATGGTTGAGTTGATGTGTAGCCTTGTTGGTTGTACCCCTTAGGAGCGCGCTATGGCTGAAGATTCAGGTCAAGAAAAAACCGAAGAACCCACCAGTAAAAAAATAGAAGACGCGAAGAAAAAAGGTCAAGTAGCTCGTTCGAAAGAGCTTGGTACAATGTTTGTTCTCATGTTTTCTGCTATTTCGCTGCTTTTGTACGGGCCAGAAATTGGCAAAGGCTTGTATAACGTGATGGGGCGATTGCTTAGCTTAAATCGTAATGAAACCTATGACACCACAAAAATGTTCTCGGTTTGGGGTGTTGTGGGTGATGCCTTGCTCTTTCCTATGGCGATGTTTGTTTTTATCATCGTTATTGCTGCTTTTATTGGTAATACCTTATTGGGGGGCTTTAATTTTAGTTGGAAAGCCGCTGCGCCCAAAGCCAATAAAATGTCTCCAGCTAAAGGCATAAAACGTATGCTAGGCCCACAAGCGGGGATTGAATTGGTGAAGTCGCTGCTAAAATTTGCGGTTGTGGCTGGTTTTGCAGTGTTTTTAATTAATACCTTTTTCGATGAGATACTGCATCTGAGTATAGAAAGTGCGCCTGGTAATATTATCCACTCCCTTGAGATTTTATCGTGGATGTTTTTAGGGCTGACATGTACTTTAATTGTTATTGCAGCTATTGATGCGCCTTACCAAAGTCATAAGCATCATAAAGAGCTGAAAATGACACTTCAAGAAGTCAAAGACGAGTATAAAAACTCAGAAGGTGACCCTCAAATAAAAGCACGTATTCGTCGTACGCAACGAGAAATGTCGCAACGACGAATGATGCAAGATGTGCCAGATGCAGATGTTATTGTCACCAACCCGACTCACTATTCTGTTGCCATTAAATATGACACAGCAAAAGCAGGGGCGCCTATCGTACTTGCTAAAGGTCTTGATGAGCTTGCTATGCAAATTCGTAAAGTGGGCAAGGGTAATGATGTTCCTATCGTTGAGTCGCCAGTACTTACGCGTGCGCTTTATCATACGACAGAAGTTGGACAGCAGATACCCGATCAACTGTTCACCGCGGTTGCACAAGTACTTGCTTATGTATTTCAGCTAAAACGCTTCAAAAAAGGTCGTGGTAAACGCCCAATCCCACTGAATAAAAAACTGCCAATACCTGATGATTATAAATATTGATGCTTTATATTCACTGAGGTAAATTTTCTGACCTAAATTGGTGTTTAATAATTATTCCTTGGAACTTTTTTAGTATTTTTACAAAAAAACTTGCAATGTAGACTCTTCACTGCTTAATTGTACCTAGCTAGGGTACTTGTTTGAGTGTGTCATTTCCACTTATTCAGCTTCTGTTGTTAGCTATTTTAATTTAAATAATAATGATATGAAGGAATATATTTATGAATAAAAAAATAATTAAAATAATGTTTGTTTCTGCAATTGCTTTAGGTAGTAGTGCTGCAGCTTATGCGAAGTGTAGTGCAGGAGTAAAAGTGACTTGTACTTCAGGTGGTTGTACAACTGAAATTACAGTTTCATGCGAGCAGAGATAATTTTAATACATTAGTTATTTAAAATAAGGGGAAGTAAACTCCCCTTTACTATTAGGGAGAATATATGAAGACTTTGTTAGTAATTTTTTATTTCCTTATCGCTGGAAGTGTTAATGCAACAGAAAGTATATTTGAAAAGGAGATTACATTACCCGCTATGCAGTTTTTAAGTTCAGGTATGCCAAATACGGCACCATCTATTTACATTTGGGATGAAAAAGGAGTCCCTGCTTATTATTACACTGTTAAAGATATTCGTGCGATATCTACTGATAGAATCACTTACAAGCAAGACACCTTAAACTCTCAAAATCAAAAAGGGTTTGTATTTTTACAGAATTACTTGGCTGAGGAAGATTTTTTTAAACAAGGAAAAAAAGTACTTTTATTACATGTTATTGACTCAAATCTAAGTCCATGCCCTCCCTGCGATGAAGCTGAGAATAAATTAACGTCTCTTTTTACTAATGATAAACAAGGTTATCTCTTACTCAAAACGGTAATGGTTAATTAACCCTAATGCGTACTCTTAGAATTAGCTGAACTTATTATTGGTATGAAGTGAATAATGTTTTACGGACTTTGGCGGTATTGGAGACATGCAAAAAAGGAGCTACTAATATTTGGTACAGCTTTTGGGGTATTGTTCGCGTTTATTATTTTGCTAGGAATGGCGGTTTCGGGTGGGGCATTTAGTCAAGGTAGCCAAAATATTTATGCTGTTGGCATACTTAACCCGAGTGGTTCACTATCCCATACTAGTGCGTATGTTAGTAAAAAATTAGATCAGGTTTCAAATGTACGGCGACGTTTAATTTGGGCTCAAAATACTAATAATGTGGAAATTGCAGGAAAAGGACAACAATTAAATGTGGTTTATACTAATAGCCAGTATATAACTATGCTCAATCCCAAATTTTTAAACGGTACTCAGCGTTATCACTGTCAACCGGAGTGTGTTTTGCAGGGAGCAGCTATCGCATCTGAACTCGGTAATAGTCCAAGTATCAAGGTTGGTGGTCAGCACTATGAAGTAACAGCAATATTTGATCAAAACAGCTTTGAGTTTCCTGATGGTGAAAGGCCGGATATTATTTTAGATGTCTCTCAATTTGGCCTTGCATCCAGTTTTAACCAGCTGTTCACTATGTTTTCCGCTCAATACGACAATATATCGCCATCTCAATTCGCAGAGTTTATGCCTGTGTTTCGTACTGTACTAGGTCTATCTTCCGACCACAATTTTGCAGAAGTGGAAGCGCAAGCTCGAAAATTGTATGAAGAGCAAAAGTACCTATTTACAGATATTCGAAGGGTAATTAGCTTAAAAGGATCAGATGATAAAACCCTTGGTTTGATCCAAGGGAAATTTTTTGATCAAAAAGCGAAAGATAACATGCTGTTGATGAAATTTTTGTTTTTAATCGCAGCTATTCAATTATTTTTAGTGACGCTGGTAAATTTAATTAGTGTATTAACTCGGTTTAATTTAGTACGAGCCCAAGAAAATAGCACTCGTTATGCATTGGGCGGTAATAACTGGAGTATATTTTTTAATAATATTTACTTTATTCAGCCAGTAATGATTATTGCGGCCTTTTTGGGTCTAGTTTTCTTGTGGATTTTACATGGAGTTAGTTTTCATACATTAAGGGTACATTTGAATGTTGATTTACCTTCTTTGAGCTATTTGTTTTTTGCCTTTGCTGGTTTTATGGTCATTGTATCGTTGTGCTTTCCAGCAATTATTAATCTAAAAATATTATTAACTGGTTTAAAAGCACAAAAGGCTAGCTTGACTCGCAGCACGATTTTAAAAGTACGAAGTTTAAATGTATTGCTTTTTGTATTAGCAACAACCTGTGTGTTTTTATCCATTTCCACTTATAGCCATTGGCTAGTATTAAAGAAGCGGGGTACAGAAAATATAATAGCCAACCCTAATATGATTAATATTGAGTATGACGGCAAAGGCATGGTTAACTCCCAGTGGGAAAGCATAGTAAGATCTCTTGCCCAGAAAATTACAGGCATAGGCTTTTTAAGCACACTACCAGGAGACCGTAATTTAAGTTTTAAAAGTTTACAATTTAATGATGAAAAGTGCCAAGCAGTATTTGATGGTTGGGAAAATAGATTCTATGGTCATCCATTTAAAACAATTACAGGACAAGCACTTAATGTTAGCGATTGGGGACTGGGTGATATTGCTATTTCAGAAAGTGTGTTAGAGGTTTGTGGTTTTGATGCCAGTGAGATCATTGGCAAGTACATTCAGCAGGGGGAGGATAACCTTTATCAAGTGAGGGCGGTGGTTAAAGATATTCCATATGATTTACATGTTGCAACTCCACAGCGTGTTATTTATCCACGTGAAACAGTTTTGTCTAATTTTCGTAGCATGGTTTTTCCTGAATATATTGAATTAACTGATATTTCTGATGAATTACAGCAAGCATTCGAAGAATATAATTTACAAATGAGGATCAAGACAAGTGGTTCGTTAGAAGCATTTATTGGCAGTAAGCTGATCCGTGAAACCACAACCATGATCATTTGTTTCGTACTTATGGGGTTGGCGTTAATAGTATTGTTTTTAGCTTTTACACAGCATATCACTAAGGTTTTACTACTGCGAAATCGTGAGTGGGGAACTATGCGTGCGATGGGAGCAAATAAGAAGTGGCTAAGTCGATTATTAGTTAAAGAACTGTTGCATGAGTGGCTGATAGCGTTGTTTCTAGCTTTTGTATTTGCATTATTATACACCTTTTTGCAGCCGCGCCTTTTAATTGTGAGTGTATCAGGAGCCCTGTTCACAGTCTTGATTGCAGCCTCAATTGTTCTGGTGATTGCAATTTACTATGTTATTGGGCAATTTTTTAAACAGTGTCGTTTAACCCCTGCCAATTTACTTAAAAGTGAGTCATAAAATGGATCTTAAATATATTCAACAACAGGTTGCCCAAAGGCGGAAACAACGATTACTCCTACTATGTATAGGTGTTGGGCTGACCGTAGCTACACTAATAATCATGGTTTTTTATCTTAATCAAAATAAAATTACGCGTAATGATCTGCAATTGAGTCCTGTTGAATTTGGTGACTTTGCAATTAAGGTCGTAGCTAATGGTCAATTTAAAAGCCGTAACCCAAGTTTAGTTACAGTTAAGCAAGAAGGGGTTGTACAAGAGATTCTAGTTGAACAAGGGCAATATGTGGAGCTAGGAACTGTGCTTTTAAAATTGACTAACGATAATTTATTATTTAAGCGGTCGCAATTACAAACACAGCATAATAATGCGCAATTGGAGTTTGAACTAATAAGTGCTCGTTTAGCATTAGAGTTGGTGAAGCAAGAAACTGAAGTTGCAAGGCTTGCTGGTGAGTATGAGATCCTAAAAGCACAGTATTCAGCACAAAAAAAACTGGCAGAAAACAGTATTATTTCATCATTGGATTTAATGACCACCCAAGTACGATTGCAAAACCTTGAGCGACAGCATTATCTGGCGGCAAAAACGTTAGATTCGATGAACACACTTCATAAAAAAGAGAATATTCTCGCACAATCAAAAATTACAGATGTTTCAAATGAAATATCTGCATTAGAAAGCCATATTGAACAGTTAAAGTTGTTAGCCAATGAGAGAGGGCAAATACAAAAAATTAATGCTAAATTAGGTGAAAACTTGTCAGTTGGTATGGCTGCTTTAGAATTGTCAAATAGTGATGATTTACAGTTTGTAGCACAAGTTCCAGAACGCGAAGCGCAGCGTATTCAACCTTTAAGCCAAGTTAATATTCGGGTTAATGGCACATGGTTAGGTGGGGAAGTGGAGCGAGTAAGCCCGAATGTTGACAATGGCTTTGTGGACGTGTTTATTCGTTTTGAGCGTGCTGAAGATTTATTACTACGACAAGATTTATCTGCTAGGGTTGAAATTACGACACAAATAATAAAAAGTACTTTTTTCACAGAAAAACGTACAGCTAAGCAAGAACATACACAACAAGATGTTTGGATTTTTGATTCACAAAGAGAAATACTAACTAAGCGTACTATTCATTTTGGAGCAATGTCGCAGCAAAAAGTGGTAATAACTAATGGTGTAAACTCCGGTGAACTATTAGTAAGTTATGAGCAGAGTAAGAATTGGGGAAGTACAGCTCCAAAACTTGTCATGTGATTGGGAAGCAATAGTAATGTTACTATGCGTTGAGAACCTTACAAAAGTATTTAAGTTAAGCGGTATACCACAACAAGTTTTATTTGATGTTAACTTAACTATCTATGAGGGGGAATTCATTGCCATAACAGGCCCTTCTGGTGGTGGAAAATCAACGCTTTTAACGATTCTTGGTTTATTGGATCGACCTAGCGAAGGACACTATCAACTAGCAGGTGAAGTAACCACTCACTTTAATGATGAGTTAGCGGCTGCAATTCGCAATCAATATTTTGGCTATGTTTTCCAAAACTATAATTTGATCCCGCAGTTAAGTATTTGGGAGAATGTATCACTGCCCTTGACTTACCAAAGCAAGTTTAAAAAAACGCAGCGCATTGAGCAAGCAAAAGCTTATTTACAGCAAGTCGGCTTAGCCGAAAAGTATCTACATTACCCAAATCAACTTTCTGGAGGGCAGCAACAGCGCGTTGCTATTGCAAGAGCTTTAATTACTCAACCGAAAATTATCTTTGCAGATGAGCCAACGGGTAATCTTGACTCACTGAATAGTGAAAATATTATGAATATTTTCAAAAGCTTAAACGAGAAAGGGCAAACTATTGTAATGGTTACTCATAATCAACAAGAACTTGAATACGCCTCTAGAGTGATTCATGTAATTGATGGCCGTGTGACTTAAATATCCATTTCTTTGTAACTTGGAATAGTTATTGCAAATTCCGTGTAGTGTCAATTTTTTGAAATTGTTGAATTATGGAATTTAAAGCGGTATTACAACAACTTAATAAAGATAAAAAAGAGTATGCTAAAGGTGTGGGTACACCCTTACTAGTGCTAGCTGCGCTAGGTATGGTGATTTTACCACTGCCACCTTTTCTTTTAGATATTCTTTTTTCGTTTAATATCGCACTCGCACTTGTGGTACTTCTGGTCACGGTTTATACCATGAAGCCACTTGAGTTTGGTATGTTTCCAGCCGTTTTATTAATCGCCACGATTATGCGCCTTGCACTCAATGTTGCCAGTACCCGTGTTGTGTTACTTGAAGGCCACAACGGTGGTGACGCAGCAGGGAAGGTTATCGAGGCATTCGGCTCGGTGGTTATAGGTGGTAACTATGCCGTAGGTTTAGTGGTCTTCCTTATCCTCATTATCATTAACTTTGTTGTTATCACCAAAGGTGCTGGCCGTATTTCTGAAGTGTCAGCACGTTTCACCCTAGATGCAATGCCAGGTAAACAAATGGCGATTGACGCCGATTTAAATGCCGGTTTTATCAGTGCAGAACAAGCGCGTGAGCGCCGTGATGAAGTAACTCGTGAAGCTGATTTTTACGGTTCAATGGATGGTGCAAGTAAGTTCGTTAAAGGTGATGCCATCGCCGGTATCGTGATACTTGTAATCAATATTGTTGGTGGTTTATTTGTTGGTATGATCCAGCACGACTTAAGCTTTAGTCGAGCGATGGAGGTTTATACCCTGCTAACGATTGGTGATGGCCTAGTAGCGCAATTACCATCACTGTTACTTTCAATTGGTACGGCGATTGTTGTGACGCGTCAAAATGAGTCGCACAACATGGGGGAGCAGTTTAAAACTCAGTTAGGTAACGAAAAATCTTTATATATTGCATCGGGTATTCTAATCACTATGGGCTTAGTGCCAGGTATGCCGCATATCGCATTTTTAAGTTTAGGTGCATTGCTTGGCTATCTTGCATATTTCACGCAAAAACAAAAAGCAAAAGCTGAAGCAGAGCAAGCAGAAATCGAAGCAAATGGCGGAGCATCAGGCACCGGTGTTGCTAATAAACAAGAGCAAAAAGAGCTGGGCTGGGATGATGTTCAGCAAGTAGATGTTATTGGTCTAGAGGTTGGTTATCGTTTAATTCCACTTGTTGACCAATCACAAGGCGGAGAACTACTTAATCGCATTAAAGGCGTGCGTAAAAAACTATCTCAAGAACTTGGTTTCTTAGTACCTCCTGTGCACATTCGCGATAACTTAGAGCTCGATCCAAATGCATATCGCATTACGATGATGGGTGTATCAAGTGGTGAAGGTGAATTAAAGCACGGTGATGAGCTGGCAATTAACCCAGGTCAAGTATTTGGCCCAATCAAAGGTGTTGAGACAAAAGATCCTGCATTTGGCCTTGATGCAGTATGGATCAAGCCAGATCAAAAAGACGAAGCCCAATCTCTTGGTTATACGGTTGTTGATTCTGCGACTGTGGTTGCTACACACATTAGTCAGTTGCTGACGAATAGCGCAGCCTTGCTACTTGGACATGAAGAAGTACAAAACTTATTAGATATGTTAGCGAAGAGCCATCCACGTCTTGTTGAAGGTTTGGTGCCTGACGTTCTACCACTCACCACCGTTGTAAAAGTACTACAAAATTTACTTAATGAAGGGGTGGCAATTCGCGATATGCGTTCGATTGTTCAAACCCTTGTTGAATATGGCCCACGTAGCCAAGACCCTGATGTACTAACGGCTGCAGTGCGAATTTCACTACGTAGACTTATCGTTCAAGATGCTGTTGGTATGTCTTCTGAGATCCCTGTCATAACCTTGGCGCCTGAGTTGGAACAGATGTTGCATCAGTCACTTCAAAATGCAGGTGACGAAGGTGCCGGAATAGAACCAAGCCTTGCAGAGCGACTTCAACAATCATTGAATGAAGCGCATCAAAACCAAGAAATGGCCGGTGAACCTTCAATACTGTTAACGTCAGGAATGTTACGCACTGTGTTATCTCGTTTTGTTAAGTACACGATTCCAGGTTTAAGGGTCATGTCTTATCAAGAGGTACCAGACGAAAGACAGATTAAGATTGTCAGCTCAGTAGGCCAACAATAGGATAGTAAAGGGGTTGAACCATGAAAATTAAACGTTTTTTTGCTAAAGATATGCGCACTGCACTTAAAGAAGTGAAAGATGGGTTAGGTGTTGATGCGGTTATTATGTCAAATAAAAAGCTCGCTAACGGTGTTGAAATCGTTGCTGCTGTAGATTACGACAAAGCAGCCCCAAAAGCCGAAGCCGCGCCCGCAGCAGTGCAATCAAAATCTACGCCACAGCATAACTTTGTAAAGCCTGAACCAATGCGTGCTAAACCTGAGCCGCAAGCAAAAGTTGCTGATAGCCTACAAGCGTTACTTGAGCGTCAAGCCCCACGCCCTCGTTCGCCTGAGCTTGCATCTATGTTTAGCCAATCTGGTATCGATACAGGCGAGCACTATCAGCCTAAAGAGCCTAGTTTTCAGCAGCAACCTGAGTTTGCTCAAAAGCCACGTTACCAAGAACAAGCTGCGCCTCGTGTGCAAACGCAAGCTCATAGCTTAGGCTTTGATGACTTAGATGCAGGCTTTGATGATTTAGATTCGCCTGTTGAGCAGAAAAATTCTGCGCCTGCTAATCAATCAGAAATGGCGACAATGCGTGAAGAAATGAATGCGATTCGTCAATTACTTGAACATCAAGTATCGGGCTTAATGCAGCAAGATATGGCACGTCGTGATCCAACTCGTGCGTGTATGATTGACCGTTTAGCGGGGATGGGAATTGAGCGTGATGTTGCTGAGCAAATGGCGTGTTTTATTCCTGACGATGTTTCACGTCAACAAGCTTGGCAAGCACTCCTGCAAATGGTTGAAAACCAAATGCATACGACCAATAACGAAATCTTACGTCAAGGCGGCGTGTTTGCACTTGTTGGGCCTACAGGTGTTGGTAAAACAACCACTGTTGCTAAGCTTGCTGCGTTAGGTGCGCAAAAATACGGTGCTGACAAAGTTGCATTAATTACGACGGATACATACCGTATTGGTGCCTACGAACAACTTGCTACTTATGGCCGTATTATTGGCTGTGGTGTTAAACAAGTAAAAGATGCAAATGAATTAGCTGAAGTGCTATACCATTTACGTAATAAGCGACTAGTATTAATAGACACAGCAGGAATGAGCCAACGTGATTTACGTTTGACTGAGCAGCTTAATACACTAATGCGTAATCAGCGTGTTGATATTCGTAGTTACTTAGTATTAAGTGCTACAGCACAAATAAATGTGTTGCAAGAAACCGTAAGACACTTTAAAAAGGTGCAACTAAGTGGTTGTATATTCACTAAGTTAGATGAATCACTAAGTTTAGGTGAGATTATTAGCATAGCGATTCAAAATCGCCTTCCGATAGGGTATCTTACTAATGGTCAGCGAGTTCCTGAGGATATTCGTGTTGCAAATGCCGAAAAACTAGTGAAAAAGGCTGAACAATTGTATTTAAAACGAGCAAAAGCACAACATTCACGACGTCAAGCAGTAGCGTCGAGCACAGTAGGGATGTATGATTAACACAGTATTAGATCAAGCAAGCGGCCTGCGCAAAATGAATCAAAATAATAATAGTGGCGTTAAAGTAATCGCTGTGACTGGCGGCAAAGGTGGTGTGGGTAAAACCAATGTTTCATTAAATACCGCTATTGCACTCGGTCAGCAAGGAAATCGAGTATTAGTTCTCGACGCCGATTTGGGATTGGCAAACTGTGACGTCATGCTTGGCCTTCGTGTTGAACGTAACTTATCTCATGTTTTATCTGGCGAATGTGAGCTGGATGAAATCCTTGTTGAAGGCCCTGCGGGAATTAAAATAGTTCCTGCAACCTCTGGTTCGCAAAGTATGGTGGAACTTAGTCCTTCTGAACATGCTGGCCTTATCCGCGCATTTAGCGAATTAAACACTGAGTTTGATATATTAATTGTCGATACCGCCGCGGGTATTTCTGACATGGTATTAAGCTTTTCACGTGCAGCACAAGATGTTGTTGTGGTTGTGTGTGATGAACCTACCTCGATTACCGACGCCTACGCACTCATTAAAGTACTGAGTCGTGAACACGGTGTGTATAAATTTAAAATTGTTGCCAATATGGTCCGCAGTATGCGTGAAGGCCAAGAATTGTTTGCTAAACTATCAAAAGTAACCGATCGTTTCTTGGATGTATCTATGGAATTAGTTGCAACAATACCGTATGACGAAAATATGCGTAAATCGACTCGACGCCAAAAAGTGATTGTTGAGTTGTTTCCTAGTTCGCCAGCAGCAGTCGCATTTAAAACATTAGCAACAAAAGCAGTTAAGTGGCCAATACCAAATCAACCATCAGGTCATTTAGAATTTTTTATTGAAAAACTAGTAAACGGCTAACTATGACAACATCGGTGAATAAAGCGATGGGATATCAATCAGCAAACAATTTGAATGCGATTGTCGAAAAGCATGCCTCTTTAGTCAAAAAAGTGGCATGTCATTTAATTGCTCGTTTACCCGCCAGTGTTCAATTAGATGATTTAATTCAATCAGGCATGATTGGCCTTATTGAAGCATCAAAAAACTTTGATGCGAGCAAAGGGGCAAGCTTTGAAACCTTCGCTGGTATTCGCATCCGTGGTGCGATGCTTGACGAAATTCGTCGGGGCGATTGGGCGCCTCGCTCTGTTCACCGAAATGCCCGCCTCGTTGCTGAAACCATTGCCTCATTAGAAAGTACTTTAAATCGAGAGCCAAAAGATACAGAAGTTGCTGAAAAACTTGATATTACGCTTGATGAGTACCATCATATCTTACATGATGTAAACTCCAGTAGAGTACTGGGTATTGAGGATTTAGGTGTTGATGAAGATGTCATCACACCAATGGGCCAAGATTTAGCACTAGACAAACCGTTTAATAACGTTAAAAATGAACGGTTTAACCAATCTCTATTAACGGCTATTCAATCGTTACCAGAAAGAGATGCGCTTGTTTTGTCTTTGTATTACAACGATGAAATGAATTTAAAAGAAATAGGGCACATACTCGATGTAAGTGAGTCGCGTGTGAGTCAAATACATGGTCAGGCGATGATTAAGCTCAAAGCAAAAATCAATGACTGGATTAATTAGTAGTAAGTAAATATAGGTTCAAACCTCACCGGAGGATGTTTTGGATAAAAACATGAAAATTCTTGTTGTTGATGATTTTTCTACAATGAGACGTATCATTAAAAACCTGTTAAGGGATTTAGGTTTCACCAATGTGCAGGAAGCTGATGATGGTTCAACAGCATTACCAATGCTACAAAATCAAGAATTTGATTTTGTTGTCACCGATTGGAACATGCCTGGCATGCAAGGTATTGATTTGTTGAGAGCAATTCGTGCCGACGATAGCCTAAAGCATATTCCTGTGCTGATGGTGACAGCTGAAGCGAAAAAAGAACAAATTGTTGCTGCTGCTCAAGCGGGTGTTAATGGTTACATCGTTAAACCATTCACTGCTGCGACACTGAAGACCAAATTGGAAAAAGTGTTTGAACGTTTAGGTTAATCTAAGGGGAGAGGCTTATGTCAGCACTTGCTGCGCCTCAAATAAGTTTAGAGCAAGCTCGTCAACTTGTTGAGTATCTTGAAAATGGTGAACAAGAAAAAGCAGATAAGCTAATACTTGATACAGCATCAAAAGAACAATCAGAGTTGTTTGCAGAGGTCGGAAAATTAACGCGACAACTCCATGAAGCGCTAAAAAACTTTGATCTCGATACGCGTTTAACAGGCTTAACAACGGAAGCAATTCCTGACGCTAAACAGCGCTTAAATTATGTCATGGAAATGACAGAAAGCGCCGCTAATAAGACCATGGATGCAGTGGAAGCAAGTTTGCCAATTGCTCAGCAACTTGCAGACGATATAGCGACGATAAAACCTACATGGGATCGTTTGATGAATCGAGAAATTGAGCTCGGTGAATTCAAATCATTATGTCATAGCTTAGATAAGTTTATGAACAGCTCGCAAACTAAAACAGATGAGCTACAAGGCTTGATGACAAATGTGTTAATGGCACAAGATTATCAAGACTTAACAGGGCAAGTTATACGCCGAGTCATCGAGTTAGTGCGCGAAGTAGAAGACAGTTTAATCAATCTTTTAACTGTGTTTGGCAGTCAAGAAGATGGTCATCAAAAACAAGAAAAACAGGCCATAGAACAAGCACCTGCACAAAGCGATACGCTAGCAGGTCCTGAAGGGCCAATTATTGATAAAGAGTCTCGCGATGATGTTGTCTCAGGACAAGATGAAGTTGATGATCTATTATCAAGTCTGGGCTTCTAAGAGGAGAGTAGCTGCATGAGCTTTGAAGTCGATGAAGATATTTTACAGGATTTCCTAGTTGAAGCTGGGGAAATCTTAGAGCTTTTGTCAGAGCAATTAGTCGAACTGGAAAATAACCCAGAAGATAAAGATTTATTAAATGCTATTTTTAGGGGCTTCCATACCGTAAAAGGTGGGGCTGGCTTCTTAAGCATGACAGAACTTGTTGATGCTTGTCATGGCGCCGAGAATGTCTTTGATTTATTACGTCAGGGCGGGCGCACTGTTACATCTGAATTAATGGATGTTATTTTACAGGCTCTCGATACAATAAATGAAATGTTTACGACCATTCAGAATCGTGAGCAGCCAGAGCCTGCGGACCCTGTCCTCCTTGAAGCCCTTCATAAATTAAGTCACCCACCAAGCGCTGAAGAACTTGCTGGTGAAGACACATCAATAACAGAGGCTGTTAGCACCGCGCCTGAAGAGCCAGTTGTTGAAGAACCTATCATCGACAGCTCAGAAGTAACTGCTGATGTGGCAACGGATAACACCGATGAAGACGACCCGTTTGCATTTGATATGTTGTTTGACGGTGGTTTGGCTGATACTCAGCCTGATGCACAAAATATTGATGAAATAACCGAAGATGAATTTGAAAGCTTACTTGATGAGCTACATGGTAAAGGGCAAAGCCCTGCAGCTGTTGAAGCAGAAAAAGTAAGTAATGACAGTGATGATATCACTGATGATGAATTTGATAGTTTGTTAGATGAACTTCACGGAGTTGGTAGCTTTGGTGAAGTAAAATCAACGAGCACACCAGAACAAGTGTCGGCTGAAAAGCCTGTTAGCACAGCATCACAGCCTGCTGGCAGTGAGGGTGACGATGAAATCAGTGACGATGAATTTGAAGCCCTGCTTGATGAGTTACATGGTAAAGGAACGGCGCCTAAATCATTAGAGCCTTCATCATCAGCACAGCCTACAGAGCCAAAAGCGCCTGAAGCTGCGAAAGCTGAGCCTAGTAAACCAGTGCCTCAAGCAAAACCAGCAACCCCTCCTCCTGCAAAAGCGGCTCAGCCTGCTCCTGTTGCAGCTAAAGCAGAGCCTAAGCCAAGTGCCGCTGCGAAAAAAGCACCTGCACCACAGGCGGAAACGACGGTACGTGTTGATACTAAACGTCTTGACGAGATTATGAACATGGTTGGCGAACTGGTACTTGTTCGTAACCGCTTAGTCAGTCTTGCTAATAATACCAATAGTGAGTCTATGGGTAAGGCTATCTCGAATTTAGACGTTGTCACAGCTGACTTGCAAGGTGCTGTGATGAAAACACGAATGCAGCCGATTAAAAAAGTATTTGGCCGTTTCCCTCGCGTCGTTCGTGATTTAGCACGTAGTTTGAAAAAAGATATTAATTTGCAGTTGGTTGGTGAGGAGACTGATTTAGATAAAAACTTAGTTGAAGCCCTTGCTGATCCACTTGTGCATTTGGTCCGTAATTCAGTTGATCATGGTATTGAAATGCCTGATGTACGTGAGGCCGCAGGCAAGCCTCGTACAGGTACTGTTACGCTATCAGCATCACAAGAAGGCGACCATATTCTACTTACCATCCGTGATGATGGTGCCGGTATGGACGCTGAGAAACTGAAAAAGATAGCAATCAGTAAAGGTGTTATCGATCATGACCAAGCTAGCAGACTATCTGATACAGAAGCGTATAATTTAATTTTTGCTCCTGGCTTCTCAACGAAAGAAGAGATTTCTGACATTTCGGGCCGTGGTGTGGGTATGGATGTGGTGAAAACCAAGATTACCCAATTAAATGGCTCAGTGAATATTCAGTCAGAACTTGGGGTCGGTACTGTACTTGAAATTAAAGTGCCGCTTACATTGGCCATTCTTCCAACATTGATGGTTATTGTTGGAGAGCAAACATTTGCGTTGCCACTTGCAGGTGTTAGTGAAATTTTCCACCTCGACTTAACCAAGACGAATGTTGTCGATGGGCAGCTGACGATTATTGTTCGTCAAAAAGCTATTCCGCTCTTTTATCTAGAGCATTGGTTAGTGAAAGGTGCAAATAGCCAAGAACGCAAAGCCGAAGGACATGTTGTTATTGTTCAAATAGGTACAAAACAGGTGGGCTTTGTTGTTGACTCATTGATAGGTCAAGAAGAAGTCGTTATCAAACCGCTAGATGCTTTATTACAAGGTACACCAGGCATGGCGGGTGCGACGATTACCTCTGATGGTGGGATTGCACTTATTTTAGATGTGCCAAGCATGCTTAAACATTACGTTGGCTAGCATTATTTAAACTCACTATTCTAAGTGCGCATTAATAGTGCGCACTTACACTGAACACATAACAAGAGAGTGCCAATGGCAGTCAAAGTATTAGTAGTCGATGATTCGAGCTTTTTTCGCCGCCGTGTTAGCGAAATTTTAGAGCAAGATAGTAATATCCAAGTTGTAGGCTTTGCCGTGAATGGCAGAGAAGCTGTTGATAAGGCAAAAGAGCTTAGGCCTGATGTTATTACTATGGACGTTGAAATGCCTGTTCTTGATGGTATTAGTGCCGTCAAAGAGATTATGGCTGCAACACCAACGCCTATTTTAATGTTTTCTTCATTAACTCGTGATGGTGCAACAGCAACACTTGACGCGCTTGATGCGGGGGCTTTGGACTTTTTACCGAAAAAGTTTGAAGATATTGCTCGAAATAATGAAGATGCAATCGCACTTTTACAAAATAAAGTAAAAGAAATTGGTCGCCGTCGCATTTCACGTTTTACACGTCCTGCTCCGCCACCTCGTCCTGCATCTACAAGCACAAGAAGCGGTGGTATTGTTCAGCCTGATCGTAGTTTCAGCCGCCCAGCACCAGCTCCGGCTTCATCGACGAGCAATGTGCGAGCTTCAGGCAAGCAGTATCAAGTTGTCGCAATTGGTACATCAACAGGGGGCCCTGTTGCTTTACAAACCATATTAACTCAATTGCCAGCTAATTTTCCGCACCCTATTTTGCTGATTCAGCATATGCCTGCTGCATTTACACCTGCTTTTGCTGCGCGACTAAATGGTTTGTGTAAAATTAAAGTGAAAGAAGCGCAACAAGGCGACCGATTAGTACCAGGCACCGCTTATTTAGCACCGGGTGGTCAGCAAATGCTGGTAGAAGGGCGTGGAAGCTCTCGAACATTACGTGTTTTCGAGGATGATAGTCCTCGCATTACATACAAACCGAGTGTGGATGTAACATTTGCAAGTGCTGCTAAAGCATTTGGTGGTGATGTATTGGCAGTTGTACTTACTGGTATGGGGGCTGATGGTCGAGATGGTGCCCGTATGTTAAAACAAGCTGGTGCGACGATATGGGCGCAAGATGAAAAAACCAGTGTTGTTTATGGTATGCCGCAAGCCGTTGCCAATGCAGGCCTTGCTAGTGAGAGCTTAGCGCTTAACGACGTTGCTGCACGTTTAACACGAGAGACCGGTTGTGGATAAACTGTCGTTTCTTGGTTTAATTGTCGCTGTTAGCGCCATTGCTTTTGGTTATGCGCTTGAAGGTGGGGTGGTAAGCGCTCTATTTAATGGCCCCGCACTGATTATCGTGCTAGGTGGTACCTTAGGCGCTGTAATGTTACAAACACCAAGCAGTGTATTTTCTAAAACAGTAAAAATTAGCCATTGGGTATTTTTCCCCCCTTATCACGATATAGATGCAGCCATTGAGCAGGTGAAGCGTTGGTCTCAAAAAGCGCGCCAAGAGGGGTATCTTTCGCTTGAAGACGAGTCCTTAGCACATCACGATCCTTATGCGGCAAAAGGGCTAAGTATGTTAGTTGATGGAGCCGGTGAAACTAAGCTTAGAGACACACTTGAAATCGACTTAATGCTCGAGCGTGAAAGGTTAATGGAAGTGAGCCGTGTATATGAAGCCATGGGTGGCTACAGTCCAACCATTGGTATCTTAGGTGCGGTACTTGGGCTTATTCAAGCAATGCAATTTATAACTGATCCTGAAAAGCTTGGAGCAGGGGTCGCGACAGCATTTATTGCGACCATTTACGGGGTTGGTTTAGCAAACTTACTTTTCTTACCAATGGCAAATAAATTAAAGCAACAAATTGAACAAAAAATGCTGTACCACGAATTACTTGCCGAAGGGATTATAGCTATTGCTCAAGGTGAAAGTCCGTTAAATATTGAACTCAAACTTGAGGCGTATCGTGTTGAGCGTCCAAGCTTAGTTCGCGAGTAATTCCTATGATGCGCCGTCGCATGCGTCATAAAATTCAAAAAAGCCAACATACAGAGCGTTGGCTTGTTTCTTATGCTGATTACATGACCATTATGTTTGCCTTTTTTGTGGTCATGTATGCAATTGCTATTAGCAAGAATGAAGATTTCCAAGTGTTATCTGATTCACTAGAGCAAGTATTTGATAAATCAGCACGTACTCATCAGCAGGCTGGAACTGGGATACATGGTACTGGCATTTTAACTGACCGCGTTACGCCTGAAAGTGACGTTTTATATGGTGAAAGTATTCTTAAAGAAGAGCAAGGACCTAAATTAATCGATGGACAAGCTGATACCAGTAATATCGAAAAAAAGCATTTGGGAAAACCGCTAGATAGTTTACTTAGCAAACTACAATCAGCATTGATTGATGAGATCCGTAATGGTGAGGCAAGCCTTGAGCTTAATCAAGACTGGCTGATAATTGAATTAAGTTCAGGCATGTTGTTCTCATCGGGAAGTGCTGTTGCTCAACAACGTGCTAAACAAGTTGTTGCATTAGTTAAAGACATTATAGCTCCTGTAGATAATTACATTCGTGTAAGAGGTTATACCGATAACGAAGGTATTCGTAATGAAATGTTTCGATCTAACTGGGAACTGTCGGTCGCAAGAGCAACATCAGTATTGGTTGAGCTTGAAGAGCTAGGAATAAACCCAGCTCGTATGGCTATTGAGGGATATGGTCAATACTCACCCTTTTCTAGTAATGAGACAGAGCAAGGGCGTGCAGAAAATCGTAAAGTCGTTGTGGCACTTTCTAAATATGGTTTACCAGAACAAGCACAGCAGGATACCAATGAACAGGCTAATCCTAGTGTAAAAGAGAGTACAGAAATTGAGTTGCCAAGCAATGACAACACGATTAAAGTGATCCAATTACCTCACGGTGGCATTCGAATTACCACGCGCAATGAACAATAATAAGGTGTGATGTGAAAATTTGGACAGTAGCGAATCAGAAAGGCGGAGTGGGGAAAACCACAACAGCTGTTAGTCTTGCTGGCACGCTTGCATTACAAGGGAAACGGGTATTATTAATAGATACCGATCCACATGCTTCATTAACTTATTATTTTGGTATCGATTCAGAAGAGTTAGAGATTAGCGTCTACGATATTTTTGCTCGTGGCAACAGTATGGCCAGCGAAGAAATCTTACAAGCACTTTGCCCGTCAACACTTGAGAACCTAGATATTTTACCTGCAACCATGGCGATTGCGACCCTCGATAGAAGTATGGGCAATAAAAATGGTATGGGTCTTATACTAAAAAAAGCGCTGGCAAAAATTAGCGAACATTATGACTATGCAATTATCGACTGTCCGCCTGTATTAGGTGTATTAATGGTTAATGCCTTAGCTGCCAGCGAACGTATTTTAGTGCCAGTACAAACAGAGTTTTTGGCTCTCAAAGGCCTTGATCGCATGATGCGTACCATGGAATTGATGCAAACATCGCAATCTAAACAATATCAGTATACGATTATACCAACAATGTACGACAAACGGACTAAAGCATCCCTTGAAGCCTATAAAACTCTGCAGGATAATTACAAAGATAAAGTGTGGTCGGGAGTCATCCCCGTTGATACCAAGTTTAGAGATGCAAGTTTGGCACAGCAAGTACCTATTCAGTTTTGTCCTCGATCACGAGGGGTATTTGCGTATCGCGCATTACTCGATTATTTAGTTGCACAAGGTTAAAGATGAGCAGCAAACACTTATTTGCCAACGAAAAAGTGATGACCCAATACTTGGGGGCATTACTGTGTGAGGAAGAACCAGAACAGCAAAACCTTGAACCTGTGGCTAAGTTACTCGAACAAGTAAATGAGTCAAAAGGTGACCCATTACCTCTAGAAGTAGAGCAAAAAGTAGAAACACCTGTTGTTGAACCTATTAAAGAGCTTGAGAAAACCGAGAACCAAGCTAATATCAAAGATATAGTCGAACAAAAACAGACTGAGATTGTTGCTAAAACCTCGTCTGAGCGACAAGAAGACTATTTTGATGGTGAATTTCAAGCACTGTTTTTTGAGGTTGCAGGCTTAACGTTAGCCGTTCCTTTGAAAGCATTAGGGGGCATTCATCAACTAACAGAGGTTAATCAGTTATTTGGCAAACCTAAGTGGTTTAAAGGTGTGATGCTAAATCGTGATGAAAAACTGAATGTAGTGGATACAGCACGTTGGGTGATGCCTGAAAAGTATGATGAAAAATTAGAACAGTCACTCGATTATCAATATTTAATCACCTTAGGTGACAGTCAATGGGGATTATTGGCTGAGAAGCTCGTAAATAATATTACACTTCGCGAAGAAGATGTAAAATGGCGAGCAAAATCAGGCAAGCGGCCTTGGCTTGCTGGCGTTATCAAAGAGAAAATGTGCGCCTTGATTGACGTTGAAAATTTATACCAATTGCTAGAGCAGGGCTTAGACAGCCGTGAGCAGTAACTATTTTTACGGAGTAATAGCATGAGTGAAGAAAGACTACTGTCAGCGAATAAAAATGCTGATAGCAACGATGAAGTGTTACAGTGGGTAACCTTTAAACTTGAAGAAGAAACGTACGGCATTAACGTAATGCAAGTACAAGAAGTGCTTCGCTATACCGAAATTGCTCCTGTTCCAGGTGCGCCTTCTTATGTGCTTGGAATTATTAACCTGCGTGGTAATGTTGTGACTGTAATCGACACCCGTGCACGTTTTGGCTTGATGGGCGCAGAGGTAACGGATAATTCTCGCATTGTCATTATCGAAGCGGAGAAGCAAGTTATCGGTATCTTGGTTGATAGCGTTGCTGAAGTTGTGTATCTACGTAGCTCTGAAATTGACAGTGCGCCGAATATTGGCACAGAAGAAAGTGCTAAGTTTATCCAAGGTGTATCTAACCGTGATGGTGAGTTACTGATCTTGGTTGACCTTAATAAACTTTTAAATGACGAAGAGTGGGATGAGCTGAGCGCATTATAAACGCTCAGAATTTATATGCTGTTATACTCTTTGTTTGGAGCCTCAATCTTACTATTTTTGGTATGTTTGGGGCTTATTTTTGTTAATAACAACAAGCACGCTACGGCGTTAAAAGCAAAGCAACAACAAGTGCAAGATGCTCAGCAACAGTTGAGTATTTTACGCAGTGAAGTGGCTGAAATGCGAGCTGGCATGCTAAGTATTGGCAAAAGATTGGTTGCTGTTGAAGATAAAAATCAAGAACTTGAACAACTTCAAGATGCGCAAAAATATGATGACCCCAATGCGAAAATTTATTCGCGTGCGGTAAAAATGGTAGAACTTGGTGCCGATTTGGAAGAGATTATTCGCGAGTGTGAATTACCCAGAGCTGAGGCTGAGTTACTCATGTCATTACATAAACAAAAGGGCGCTTAATTAGCGCCTTTTCTATTTATTTAAGCCTGAATGTTCAGCTTTCCTTGAAAGTCCTGCCAACCAGGGGGAAATTTTCCTCTTAATACATATGAAAAAGCAATGAGCTCGGCGATTACGTAGTATAGTTCCTTAGGTATTTCTTCACCTAACTCAAGATGTGCAAGTGTTTTTGCTAACTCAGCATCTTGATGAATTAAAATACCTTTTTCTTCAGCCAGTTTTACTATTTCATCAGCAAGCTCGCCAAACCCTTTCGCTGTTACTTTTGGTGAATTGCCTACCTCATACAGGAGGCCTATGGCGGATTTATGTTTGAGGTCATCTTTCATATTAAATCTTTACATTAATGATTGCATGAGACTGGTAAAATGCATGGTGTGTTGGCACACCTTGTTTTAAGTTTAGTTCAGCGATATTTAAACCGTGACTGGCGAGTTTGTGGCGTAACGTTTCTAAATGTGGGTGAGCTAATGCAGTTACATCTTGTGATGATGCCAATAATTGACATTCAACGGCTTTATCCATTATTTCAGCAGTTACTTGTAGCTGACCAAGCTCAGCATAGTCAAAGTTAAGCCTCACGAACCATACATCCTTACTTTCTAATTTATTTTTGCTCGGTTTTTTATAATGACCTAGGCTAATTTCAGTTTGCCCAATTTCTGGCGGTAATTTCATTGGTAAAAAGAATTGCGCTAAAGGGTTAGAGTCTTGCTGCTGGTTTATCGGGGTTGTTTGTACCTGTGATAAGTTCGATTTCAATTGGCCAATTTCATTAGCAAGAGTTTGGAGATTAGTTTGCTGTAACTGCTCAAGCATTTTGTTACTGTCGAGGGCTTTAAAGTTTGGTACTAATACTTGCAATAGAGCATCAAGCCCATGTTGGTTGTTAAAACCTATTGCAGTGGGGGACTGACTAATTATAGGCGCTGCAAGGGTTGTAACTGCGAGCTGCTCAAGTCCTTGATTAAAACTAGCCTGTAGATTTTGTGGCGATAATGATGCAGGCCTTAAAATACTCAACAGTTCACGCTCGATAGTTGCTGGAAGTGTATTTTGAGCAGAGATCATTCTGTTGAATGCTTGATTCACCAATCGGTTTAAGTCTATTGATGGGGTGTTATTACTTTGGCTAAGCTGATCAAGTTTTTGACTTAATTGAACAGGCACAGTGGTACTAATAAGTTGCTTACTCTCACTTTGAGGTATTAATGTCGCGACGAGCTTAGCCTCAAGTGGCTGCATTAATTGTAAGGGCCGCGCTAAATTTGGTTCTTTAGATGCTAAAAACGCTGCATTAGCATTGTTGTTATTCGTTGCAGTTTTGCTGTGTTGTAATAGTTCGGTATTTGTAGTGAGTGCTGCTAAACCTGCTTTTATCTGCTGAAAAAGCTGAATCATCGGCGGCGAATTATTATAGTGCGTGGGTAGCATGACTTGGGCTGTGGTCATTGGTACTTTTGAAGATGTATTTGCCCACGGAGCGTGTAGTTCAGCCAACTTAATAATATCTATTTTTTTTATATTAAAGCCAAGATCTGCCAAAGATGAAGCGCTTTTCAATAAAGGCGAGTTTAAATTTGCTGTATGTTTTTGAGTTGCTGGCAGCTTTTCAAAATACCGTACCGCATCGCTTATACGTGTTTTTAAATCAGCAAAACTGTCTTTTAACCAAGAGCGTATAGGTGAATCAGTTGAGCTCAAAGGCTGTGCCGATGGTATAAAGGTACTTTTATTTGGTTGCTCTTTAAGTAATTGATGAAATGTGTCAGTTAAAGAATTTTTTAAAATAAACTGCTCATTGATGGGTTTACTTACCAGTTTTAATCCATTGCGGATTACCTGTGGGGTTAGTTTAATGTCTTTAGAATTTAGCTGTAGCTGGGTTAGTAACTGTTTACTTTCATTTGTGGGAAGATCTTTTAATTGCAGTATCATCGATGCCATTGCTTTGTTTGCAATGGTAAGCTGTAGCTGCTTCGCAGATAAATTGAGTGCGAGTTCAGGTGCTAATTTAACTAAGATTTCTGCCACTTTTTGCTGGCTAACAGCTTGTTGATGTAAAGAGTCACCATAACGGTTCAAAATATTTAATGTAAACTCAGCGTGTTTAGTCGTTGCAGGTAACATAACTGCTTGTAGAGGTGCTGCTGATTTCAAAAGTGTGCTGAGTGTGTTGTTTAACATAAACTCGGCTTTTAAAGTCGGTATGCTTAAAGCCGGTTTATTGTTCGGAATTGTTGCAGGAAGTATTGCTGTTGTTTGACTGTCGCCTTGCGCTAAAAGGTTTAAAAGAGCTTGCAACTGAGGAGCTTTACTTAATGTCATACTAACCGGTGTCGGTGTGATGCTAAGCTGCTTACCATCATGATTCAACGAAACGTTAGCTGATGCATACTTAGCTAATTGGTTATTCGTTTGCTGGGTAGATAAACGTAATGTTTGCCACGAATCATCGAGTAATACATCCATTTGCACTGAGTGTTTGCTAATAACAATATTACGGGCACTTAGAGTTTGTTCACCAAGTGCTTGTATCGCTTCGTTTGATGAATTTTGCGCAACGCGACTGACTCCTGTGCTCTCAAGGTTTAGTTGTGTAGTTAGCGTTAACGGGCTCTGTTTATTCATTATTTTAGATCAAATATAAGTTAATCGTTTTAAAGCAATATTCGTATTACCCTATCATTATGGTAGACTATCGCCTAATTTTGGGTATAGAGAATCGTCATCTTGTTACACATTAAGTCCGTCACCTGCATCAAACAAGATCGTTGTTTGTTTGCGGATCTTAATTTCAGCTTGAAATCGGGACAAATTATGCAGTTAGCTGGTCCAAACGGGGCTGGTAAAACATCATTATTGCGTATTATCGCAGGTTTCGCTACGGCGGATGAAGGTGATGTTTTGTTCCAAGAGCGATCGATTGCCAAGTACTATGATGAATATGCACAAGAGCTGTTATTTATTGGCCACAAAACCGGTGTAAATACGCAGCTTACTGCACTTGAGAATGTCGCTTTTTGGCTAAAAATAAATGGCTACGATACGCACCAAGATTTATACCCTATTTTAGCTAAAATTGGTTTGGTTGGCCTAGAAGATGTTCCAGTACGTATGCTCTCAGCAGGGCAACAACGTCGGGTTGCTTTGGTAAGGCTTTGGTTGAATAACGCTAAACTTTGGATTCTTGATGAACCATTTACAGCCCTTGATAAAAGCGGTGTTATATTTTTACAAGAGCGCTTTGTTGAGCACCTAAATGCAGGTGGGGCGATTTTACTGACCACCCACCAAGACTTAACCACCCATTTTAGTGATCTAAAAACAGTGACTTTGGAGTATCGCCACTGATGGTAAAGCAGCATTCTTATTGGCAATTATTCTCTGCGGTTTTTTTTAAAGATCTTAAATTAGCGTTTCGTCAGCGAGCTGAAATCGTTAATCCTATTTTATTTTTTCTTATCGTTATTACACTTTTCCCGTTAGCTATCGGGCCTGAACCGGGTCTACTAGCACGCATGGCACCTGGCATTATTTGGGTTGCTGCCTTGCTTTCAACTATGTTGGGCTTAGATAAATTATTTCGTGATGATTATCACGACGGCACATTAGAACAGCTGATTGCGTCGTCATATCCGTTACCATTAACGGTGCTTGCTAAAGTGGCCGCACACTGGGTGATCACTGGATTACCGTTGGTGCTGATGACACCTGTATTTGCTTTATTATTGAATTTAGAAAGTTCAGCGCTTTTGGCAACGGTGCTTACTCTTTTATTGGGTACACCTTTGCTTAGCTTTATAGGTGCAATTGGCGCTGGACTGACTGTGGGGTTACAAAAAGGCGGCATTTTGATGAGTTTGCTTGTTTTGCCTTTGTATATCCCCGTACTAATTTTTGCAACCTCTGCTATTGATACCAGCTCTATGGAGCTCGCCTATAGCGGACAGCTTGCAATCCTTGGTGCCATGCTAATCGTAGCGATTATAGCGGCACCAATTGCCATATCGTCAGCATTGAAAGTGAGTGTAAGTTAATATGTGGAAGTGGTTACATCCCTACGCAAAAGCAGATCGTGCTTACCAATTGTGTAACACCTTACTGCCTTATTTCGCCGTCGTTACGGTGGTTTGTATGATTGTTGGATGGGTCTGGGGGCTCGCTTATGCGCCAGCAGATTATCAACAAAAAGACAGCTATCGAATTATTTTTATCCATGTGCCTTCAGCTATTTTGTCTATGGGTGCGTATTCTTCTATGGCGATCGCAGCTGTGATCGCACTAGTATGGCAGCTACGTAATGCAGAACTTGCAGTGATTGCAATTGCACCTGTTGGGGCGTGTGTGACAGCAATTGCATTGATCACCGGTGCTGCATGGGGAAAACCTATGTGGGGTGCTTGGTGGGTTTGGGATGCACGTTTAACATCTGAGCTTATTCTATTATTTTTATATTTGGGGGTATTATCGCTTTATCATGCCTTCGAAGATAAAAAATCGGCAGGGCGTGCCGCGTGTATTTTAGCTATTGTTGGCGTGATTAATCTGCCAATTATTCATTTTTCGGTAGAGTGGTGGAATACACTTCACCAAGGCGCAACAATCACTAAGTTTGATACTAAAGCCATCGATCCTAGTATGTTCTGGCCGCTTATGGTGAACATAGTTGCCTTTGCTGGCTTTGTAGGTACAGTGACATTAATTCGTCTTAAAAACGAAATTTTACAACGTGAAAAGCACCGCCCATGGGTGCGTCAGTTGCTTGAGCGAGGTTAATCATGCAGTTTGATTCTTTTGCAGATTTTATTGCCATGGGAGGCTATGGCTTTTATGTATGGTTGTCTTTTGGCACGTGTGCATTAATTTTACTTGGTATTTTATTTAGTTCGTTAAACGATACGAAACGTATTTTCTCTTCAGTTAAGCAACAAGTGCAACGTGAAGAGCGCATTAAAAAAGCGAAACAAGGGGCAGGTCAATGAATCCAAGACGTAAAAAACGTTTATTAGCTGTTGTAGCCATCATTTTTGGCGTGGGTGCAACCATAGGTTTAGTGCTCTATGCGCTGCAAGAAAACATCAATTTATTTTATACCCCTAGTGAATTAGTCGACGGTAAAGGTCCGAATAAAGAGAAGCCACACGTTGGGCAAAAACTACGTATTGGTGGCATGGTTGTGCCAGGTTCTGTAGTACGCGATGAATCAAGTTTAAAGGTGAGTTTTAAGCTAATTGATACTGGCCCAATGGTGACTATAAATTACCAAGGTATCTTGCCGGATTTATTCCGCGAAGGGCAAGGGATTGTTGCGCAGGGCGTACTTGTTAAAGCGAATGAAATTGATGCCTTTGAGGTACTTGCCAAACATGATGAAGAGTACATGCCAGCGGAAGTTGCTGAAGCAGTGAAAGGTATTAAGCATGAAAAACCGACCTATAACTTAGATAACGGCAATTAATATGATCCCAGAACTCGGTTATTTTTCTTTAACACTGGCCATGGTGCTTAGTGTTTTATTATGTATTTTTCCTATTTGGGGAGCGCACACTGGTAATTTACGCTTGATGCGTGCTGCTCCTTCGCTAGCAATTGGTCAATTTGTGTTTGTACTTTTGTCTTTTGCAGCGCTTATTTATGCCAGTTTAACCGATGATTTTACCGTTTCGTATGTCGCTTATCACTCAAGTAGTACTTTACCTTGGTACTATAAAATCACCTCAACCTGGGGGGGACATGAAGGCGCTATTTTACTTTGGCTTGTAATGCAAGCGGGTTGGACAGCGGTTGTTGCCATGCGTTCTAAGTCACTACCATGGGTTTTGCGTGCTCGTGTACTAGGTGTGCTAGGCTTTTTGGGTGTTGGCTTTATGCTTTACACCTTACTGATGTCGAGCCCATTTGAGCGCTTATTGCCTTACTTCCCCGTAGAAGGTCGTGATTTAAATCCATTATTGCAAGACCCTGGTATGATTATTCACCCGCCATTGCTTTATATGGGCTATGTGGGTCTGTCTGTGTCGTTTTCATTCGCCATCGCTGCGCTGCTAACAGGTAAACTTGATAATACTTGGGCTAAGTGGTCTCGTCCTTGGACTATGACGGCATGGGGTTTTTTAACATTAGGTATTACTATAGGTAGCTGGTGGGCTTACTCTGAGCTTGGCTGGGGTGGCTGGTGGTTCTGGGATCCCGTTGAAAACGCATCATTAATGCCATGGCTGGTGGCAACCGCGTTGTTGCACTCACTATCAACTACAGAAAAGCGTGGTGTATTTAAGTCATGGACCGTATTACTGGCTATTGCTGCATTCTCTTTAAGCTTACTCGGTACGTTTATTGTTCGTTCAGGCATTATTGTCTCTGTGCATGCGTTTGCGTCAGATCCTAACCGCGGTATGTTTATTTTAGCTTTCTTAGCTATTGTTGTCGGTGGTGGTTTATCGCTTTACGCATTACGCGTTTCACAGGTTAAAAGTGAAGGCCGTTATAAGTTTGCTTCCCGTGAAGTGGCACTTTGGTTAAATAATATTTTCTTAGTGGTCGCTACACTAATTGTTTTATTAGGTACGTTATTACCAATGATTCATAAAGAGCTTGGTTTAGGTAGTATCTCGATTGGTGAACCGTTCTTCAACAAGATGTTTGCTATCTTACTTGTGCCATTTGCTATCTTAATGGGCATCGGTCCTTTGCTTCGTTGGAAGCAAAATAAGTGGTCAATGCTACAAAATAAATTAGCTTTATCAGCCATTGTTAGTATTGTCGCAACTGCTGCGTGGTTATATTCGAGCTACGACGTAATAGCGCCTCTGACCTTTATCGCTACGGCACTTGCTGTTTGGATTTTCGTGACAACCTTAGTTGATTTAGCAGCTAAAGTGACTATTCATAAAACACTGGCTGAGGGCTTTAAGCGTTTAGGTTTAAGTTATTGGGCTATGGTACTGGGGCATGTTGGTTTAGCGTTTGTTATTGCAGGTGTTACATTAACGTCAGCTTATTCAGTTGAACGTGATGTCTCAATGAAGCCAGGTGATAAAGTGGCGCTTAATGAATATCAGTATCGTTTTGATGGCGTTAAAAGCATTCGCGGTGCTAACTATAGCGGTCACGCTGGTGTCGTTACGGTGCTTAAAAATGACAAGCAAGTAACTGTGTTACATGCTGAGAAGCGTCGTTATGACATAGGTATGCAATTTATGACGGAAGCAGCAGTCGATGCAGGTTTTACCCGTGACTTATATTTAGCACTTGGCGAGCAACTTAGCCAAGGAGCATGGTCGCTGCGTATTTACCATAAACCGTATGTCCGTTGGATGTGGCTCGGTGGTATTTTAATCTCCATTGCAGGTTTCCTTGTACTAGGTGATAAACGTTATCGTCAAAAATCAACGAAAGAGGAGGCTATGGCATGAACCGTAAGCTATTAGCATTAGCCCCTTTACTGGTGTTTGTTTTACTGTGTGTGTTCTTGTATCAGGGGTTGTTTGCCAACCCCCGTGAACTACAAACAGGGCGTATAGGTCACACAATGCCGGCTTTTAACCTTCCTGACTTGATGGATGAATCTAAGCGCTGGACTGATGCCGATTTGAAGGGCGAGGTATACCTGCTTAATGTGTGGGGCACGTGGTGCCCAACTTGTTTAGCTGAGTTAGGTTACCTAACAGAACTCAGAGAGCAAGGTGTGAAAATTATTGGCTTGTATTATGAACAAGGCTACGACCCTGACTTTGATGGGCAGTTTGATATCAACGCATTGCGCGAAGATGTAACGAGCATGCTTAATCGCGCTGGTGACCCGTATCAGTTTAATATTTTAGATTTAAAACGCACCTTGGCGCTAGATTTAGGTGTATCGGGGGCACCAGAAACGTTTCTTGTAGATAAGCAAGGAACTATTTTGCTACATCATACCGGTGATATTAACCCGCGTGTATGGCGTTCGAAGTTTGCACCTTTGATGCAGGAGTTACAGCAGTGAGATTAATTATTTTTTTAGCAAGCTTGTTAATTACTTTCAGCGCATTCGCACAGCAGGATAAGTATCAGTTTGACAATGACGAGCAAGCAGTGCGCTTCAGTGAGTTAACAAAAGAGCTACGCTGCCCAAAATGCCAAAATCAGAATATTGCCGATTCTGATGCCGTCGTCGCTAAAGATTTACGAGATAAAGTATTAGCACTTGTGAAGGATGGCAAAACCAAGGATGAAGTCATTGAATATATGATTGATCGTTATGGTTACTTTGTTCATTACGATCCGCCAGTTACACCTGCAACTTTAGTGCTTTGGGTATTGCCTGTTTTGATAGTTGTGCTTGGCTTTGGCTTTATTGTTATTCGACAACGAAAAGCCTCGGTGAAGCAAACATGGACTCATGAAGACGAAGCATTACTTGCTAAGTTAATTAAACAAAATCAACGTCAGGAGCAAAGCTAAATGGCATTAATGTGGGCTTTATTTGTTTTACTCACACTGATTGCATTGCTATTTGTTGTGGTACCCTTTTTTAAGCGCGAAAAAATTCAACGTCTTGATCACAATGCAAACTCGGAATTGATCCGTATCTACCATCAACGTTTAGAAGAGTTAAACACTGACCTTGAAAATCAGCGTATAGATGCTCAAATGCATGAAGAATCTGTTGTTGAGCAAAAGCGACGCTTGTTAAACGAATTATCGCCTGAAAAAGCGTTAAATAGTTCTGGTAATAATCGCATTATTGCCTTAACTGGCGCTGGTTTTTTAGTTGCGTTGACCGTTATTTTTTATAGCTTCACAGGCAGCCAGCAACAAATAAAAGGCTGGCACGATGCAATGGCAAACTTAAAGTCATATGGTGAACGTGCTGTAATGCAGGATAAAGAGCCATTGACTCCAAATGAGCTTCAAGCATTTGCACTTGCACTGCGTACTAAGTTAGACAGAAGCGGCGATGATGAAGTTGCCTGGATGTTGCTAGGGCGTGTGGCTATGTCGTTGAATGAATATGACATGGCTATGCAATCATTTGATAAAGTGTTGAAGATGAACCCAGATAACAAACAGGTGCTAATTAGCTATGCACAAGTTTTGTTAATTGAGGGGAGTGATGCAAATATGTCGCGTGCTGCGACAATGTTGTCGAAGGTTCTTAAATCAGAACCAACCAATGTTGATGCAATCTCATTACTGGCATTAATTGCTTATGAGCGTAAAGATTGGCTACAAGCGAAAACGGCATTTGAAGTATTACTGGCTAGTATGCAAAAGGACGATCCTCGCTATAGCATGATAGCGCAGCGAATTGCTGAAATAGATGCGAAAATGGGCAGTGAACAGATTACTGATAACACACAAGCTGAAATAGCAAACAGTGAAATAAAAGTCACCGTTGACTTAGCCAGTGAGTTAAAAACACAGCTTCCGGATGATGGCACATTATTTGTTTTTGCAAAAGCCGCGAATGGTCCGCCTATGCCATTAGCTGTTGTTAAAATGACAGAATATAGCTTTCCACTAGAGGTAACACTCAGTGACAGCAATGCCATGGTTGAAGGATTAACGCTTTCTAGCACAGATAAAATTATCTTAACTGCGCGTTTATCAAAAGATGCAACTGTGGTACCTTCTAGCGGCGAATTAGAAGGTAAGTCGGATATTTTAGAGCGTGCTGAAGTTAAAGAGTACGCATTGCTGATTAATGAATTGATACCGTAAGGACAGTTGATGTTTAAGCACAGTTTATTTTTTATTTTTTTTGCGGTGCTCGCAGGATGCGCACAAGTACCTGACGAAAAACTAGATGACCGTGATCCCCTGCAGTCATTTAACCGCCCTATGTATGACTTTAATATGGATGTATTGGATGCGTATATCCTTCGTCCTGCGGCTGTTGGTTATGTAACAGTGACGCCTGTGCCGGTTAGACGCAGTATCGTGAATTTTACAGATAATATAACTGCGCCGACCGATATGGTGAATGCTGGCTTACAAGGCAAACCGGGTAACATGAGTATTAGCCTAGCACGCTTTTTAGTTAACTCGACTGTAGGCTTGTTTGGCTTTTTTGACGTTGCGTCATCGCTTGGCTTAGAAATAGTTGATGAGGATTTTGGTCAGACTCTAGGTATATGGGGAGTCGGTGACGGTGCTTATCTTATGTTGCCAGGTATGGGGCCAACCACAGCAAGAAACCTAACCGGTGATGTAGTTGATAATGTTGTTTTACCAGAAATTGCGCTTACTACGCCACAAACTATACTCGTTTTTGCATTAAAGGCTGTAGAGGCGAGGGCATCATTAATACCACAAGAGAGTTTATTAAATGAGTCGCTAGATCCCTATATCTTTATGAAAGATATTTATTTTCAGCGCCAATTGTATGAACTACATGACGGTAATCCGCCCATCGAAGAAGAGCCTGATGATTTTGATGAAGACTTCTTAGAAAATCTTTAACAATCTATTAGAATAAAAAATGCCAGCTTTTGCTGGCATTTTTTATTCGCTATATGTTTGTTTAATCGCCAAAAACTGACATTTGTTCATTTGCCCAGTTAACAGCATCATGATAAGCATCGGGCACCTCTTCAGGGGCTAGACCAAGCTCTTGTTGAATATCTTTAGCGCCTTGCCAGTTTGCTTGCTCGTATTGCTTTACAAGCCGTAAGTAAACGGCAAGTTGCCCTTCTTCATCGAGCAGTGCGGCTTTTATATCATTACTTAATGGCAGTTTTTTCATCACGCTTGGCATATCTTCATCTAAGATAGCGTCCATTAATGACATCATGCCCGTTAAAAATGCCATGCCAGTATCACGTAGCTGACCGTGGTTAATGGCAAGTAGTTCGGTGAAGCGAGCTCGCGTTAATGACAGTCGAATTAGCTCAGCAGGTTTATCTGCGGCAACTTGTGCTGCAAACAACAGTGATAAGAAACGTTTTATCTCTTCGTTGCCTAATACAATAAGCGCTTGCTTAATGGTGCTTATTTCTGCGCGGCGCTTAAATGCCGCAGAGTTTGAGTAGCGTAGTAGCTTGTATGATAGGTTAACGTCTCGCTCGAAAACTTCAGTGATTTTTTTAAGGTTTACATCAACGCTTGATGTTTCATACAAAAGCTCTGCAAGTGCCATTTCTGAAGGGGGAAGTGTTTTACTTTGTACCATCTCTGGTTTTGAGAAGAAAAAGCCTTGAAAGTAGCTAAAGCCCATATCAACGGCAAGTTGATATTT
Source organism: Pseudoalteromonas sp. L1 (assembly GCF_021728095.1). Classification (NCBI taxonomy): domain Bacteria; kingdom Pseudomonadati; phylum Pseudomonadota; class Gammaproteobacteria; order Alteromonadales; family Pseudoalteromonadaceae; genus Pseudoalteromonas; species Pseudoalteromonas sp. L1. The sequence goes on from NZ_JAKKCT010000001.1 coordinate 336,698, forward strand.
CTCATATGTTTCAACTTTTTCCGCCAAAAGCTGGATCTGAGGGAAAGGTTTGATTGCTTCTATGACTTCTTGTATTGATTCCTTTGTACAGGTTAAAAAGTCGATTTTAATAATATCAATAAAAGGGTAAAAATGACGCCAAACAGGTTGATGAATATAATCATCAAGCGCAAGGGTGTAGCCTTTTTCTTTTAAGTCTTTGACTATAGCTAAAAGGCGTTTCCCAGGTTGGATTGTTTCAAGAATTTCTACAACAATCTGGTCTTTACCAAGCAGTAACGGGTAGCCTTTTTGCAGCGTTTCTAGGGTAAAGTTGATATAGGCAGGCTTATTATCAGTTAAATCATCAAGCCCAAAGTTGAATTGGCTGCCTTCAATGAGTCGAGAAGTCGCTTCATCACCATCAATCTCAGGAAACACGTTATCTACACCATCTCTAAAGAGAAGTTCATAGCCTACAAGTTTCTTTTCTTTGTCTAGAATTGGTTGGCGCGCAGCGTAAAAGTACATATTTGAAGCAAATCCACATCAGTTAAATCATTTTTCCCCGCAATATATTGCATTGCGTTTGAAATAGCATTAGTAAAAGAGCTGAAACGGGGAAAAGTTGTTTTATTATTTCACTTTAGATCCTAAGACTAGGATAAATCGTAATAGAATTCTATTACTTGCGTCTAAATAATAGAAAAATTGTTAGCAAAGTGTTTATTGCGTCAAAGCCGCTACCCATCGGCTAGATTGGAGTTGGAGGGTAGAAGCATGATATAGTCGTGAGTGATATCGGTTTTTACCCCAATAATGTCTTAAAATTAAATGGCTTGCGAGTCATTATTCGGATTAAAAGCCAACATTAATCAATAATTGGAGGCTAATTTGGAAACAGGAATGATAATTTCGTTAGCATTGTACTTCATCGTAATGTTGGGGATTGGGCTTTATGCTTACAAACAATCAACAGATGATGTATCGGGATACATGCTAGGTGGTCGTAATCTATCACCAAGTGTCGCTGCGCTATCAGCAGGTGCATCAGATATGAGTGGTTGGTTACTGATGGGTCTGCCAGGTGCAATGTACTTGTTTGGTTTAAGTAAGGTATGGATCGCAATAGGTTTGGTACTTGGTGCTTGGGCAAACTATTTTCTCGTCGCACCACGTTTGCGCGTGTATACAGAGAAAGCGAATGATTCAATCACCATTCCAGACTATTTTGCAAATCGCTTCGATGATAATAAAAATATTCTGCGCGTAATTTCAGCTATTGTTATTATCGTATTTTTCACATTATACACCTCATCAGGGGTTGTTGCGGGTGGCAAGTTGTTCGAAAATTCATTCAACATGAGTTACGAGATGGGCTTGTATATCACAACGGGTGTGGTTGTTCTTTACACATTATTCGGTGGTTTTTTAGCAGTTAGTTTAACTGATTTTGTGCAAGGTTGTATCATGTTCGTGTCGCTGCTTGCAGTACCGATAGCGACCTATACTATGCTTGACCAGCCGTTTATGGATACGTTAGCTAATGCTCGCTATGACTTATTATTAAGCTCACCGAAAGAATCAGAAATTCATGCACTTAATATGATGGACTGGTTTGCAGGTGGCTCAACAATTGCCATCATCTCGGCAATGGCGTGGGGACTAGGTTATTTTGGTCAGCCACATATCATTGTACGCTTTATGTCTGTTCGCTCAGTGAAAGATATGCCGACCATGCGCCGTGTGGGTATGTCGTGGATGACATTATCGGCAATTGGTGCTGTGCTAACTGGTCTGTTTGGTGCCGCTTACATGCTGGAAAACCAAATGCCAATTGATGACAAAGAAACTATTTTCTTAGTGCTGTCTGAGCTTATTTTCCACCCACTGATTGCAGGCTTCTTACTTGCTGCTATTCTTGCGGCGATTATGAGTACTATTTCGTCGCAGCTATTGGTGTGTTCAAGCTCATTGACTGAGGATTTCTATAAAATATACCTCAACCGCAGTGCGTCTCAGAAAGAACTTGTTTTAGTTGGCCGAATTAGTGTTATTTTGGTTGCGCTGTTTGCTATCTACTTAGCTTATGACCGTAATAGTTCTATTCTTGACCTAGTCAGTAATGCATGGGCAGGTTTTGGTGCTGCATTTGGCCCACTTGTGTTATTCAGCCTTTACTGGAAACGTATGAACCTTCAGGGGGCTATAGCGGGTATGGTTGTGGGTGCTGCGACAGTTCTATTTTGGATTTATGCACCAGTTACGATTGATGGGCAAAAATTAAGTGCAATTATCTATGAGATAGTGCCTGGGTTTATTCTATCAAGTATTGCGATAGTCGCTGTGAGTTTAAGTACACCAGAACCTAAAGAAGAAATTACTAAATTATTTGATGACGTTGAGGCATCACTGTAGTTTTTAATTAGACACTTTTGATTAGATACAAAAAGGGCAACATAGAGTTGCCCTTTTTATTGGATTTTTATTTTTAACCTGCTGCTTTTTCTTTTATATCTGCAACATTGTCGGTGGCTGGTTTTGCTTTTTTAGGTTTTACAGGAGCCTCTTTAGCACCTTTCAAAACAGCCATAAATTGGTCTTTTTCTTTTGCCATCTCAAGTGCAAGAGATTCAATTTGTTGCTCACTTAGTGGTACGTCAACTTTCTCAAGCATCATTTCTAGTGATTCAGCAATGTCGAGCATCTTGTCATATGCGTCAGCTTCTTTTTTAGTAGTAAACGTCATTCGCTCGACTCCGTTTCTTTCTACAACATATTTAACAACAACAGCCATGATTTCTCCTGCATTTAAGCGTGGCATTTGTAGCGTAGCAACGCCACTTTGATTACTGTTTTTATATACAGTAATCGTTTGTGGCGGAATTTGCAAGTTTGATGAGTCTATTTTTTGTGGTGATTATTTGACATTGAGGTTGGTTTTAGGTTTATTTAATGATGTCACTATTATAGAAACGGTAGGGATGCAATAAGCGTTAGGTGACAATTAACTTAACTATCCATAATGGATATCACGGAGGAAAATATGAAACTATTATCAAGTCTCTTTCTATCAATAGGCTTAACTTTATTGCCCACTTTACCTATTAGTGCAGCTGAAGATAAAGGAGCTGTGCAAGTAAAACAGCAAAAGGTGAATATAAATAAAGCCAGTGTTGAGCAACTCACTTTGCTTCCTGGCGTGGGTGAGTCAAAAGCCAAAGCGATTATAGAACACCGAACTCAGCAGGGGCCTTTTAAATCATTAGAACAACTCAAAGATGTAAAAGGGATCGGTGAAAAGGTGTTCTCGCAGCTAGAAGGAAAAATTATTCTTTAAATAAGTAAACAGGGCGGTTATTCGCCCTGTTTAAACTCTTTAATTGCTACTTGTAAATGGGGGAGCGCAAACATGTTTTCAATCGGTGTTGTTATGAGTGGATAGCTCAGGCCAGCTAGTAGCAGCCAAGGCACAAGCGACCAGCCCTGAAAATAAGCTAAACCTAAAAACAGGGGCGCTAAAAAAACAAGTTTACATACAGATAAAATGATCTTCTGTATAGGACTTAAATGCGCAAGTGCAAGGGCAATAATTTGCTGACGTTGTCTTACTTTAAACTCTTTTAAAGCAGGAATTTGACTAGAAAAAAAATACAACATTACAACGACTTTTTAATTACTAAACGACTCGCTACAACAGCGATAAAAACAAGTGAATAGGCTGCAAAAATAACTTCCATCCACGCAGGCATACTCATTGACGCAAATTGCCAATCTATGTTTCCACAATCACCTGTTGCAGCAAAGAAGCTTGGGATCCATTCGTGCAGAGGCATAAAGCTTGGAAAGTTTGGTTCAAATGCACAGCTAAATGCAAACGGGTCTGTATTGTTTTGCATCGCGATGTGTTCTTTGGCAATAAAGTAGCCCCAAATTGAAGATATCCCCCAAGTAACAAATGCGATAAGTCTACATAGGGTGCTTTGTGGGTTGATTGCGCCGACAATACCTGCACCAAGAAGGCCAAGCATAGCAAAACGTTGGTAAATACACATTATGCAGGGCTCAAGTCCCATATTGTATTGAAAGAACAGCGCTGTTATTTCAAAAACAAATGCGGTTAAAGCGAGTAAAACCCAAGGTGTTCTTTTGCTTGCTAATTCAGCTAACCAATTCATGAAAGATCCAATTTTGAAGTGTTTTCAAGATTATGCTTAGGGAGTGCCTTGGGTGCAAGTGTCTGCGGTGAATATTCGTAACAAAAAGGAGCTTGCTAGCTCCTTTTGGTGTTACGACTAGTTTTTACGTTAAACGCTGACAGCTTGTAAAGACTCGCTTTGGTAGCAGCCTAGAATACGAATATATTGGGTGTGCTCTTTCAGCTCTTCGAGTGCTTGTTTGACATGTAAATCGTCAAGGTTAGCCTCTAAATCTACATAAAAAACCTCTTCCCACGGGTTACCAGGTACAGGGCGAGATTCAAGTTTTACAAGGTTTATTTGATGATGCTTAAATACCATTAACGCATCAGCTAATGAACCAGCTTGTTGCTTGGTTGCCATGATCAAGCTTGTTTTTGTTGGTATTTGTTTAGAAACCTGTAGTGGTTTACGTGCAACAACGATAAAACGGCTATGGTTTTCACTTTGATTAGCCAGCCCTGTTTTTACAACCTCTAGACCAACATTTTTCCCTGCTTGAGCTGAGCCGATTGCTGCGCTGTTGGGCGTATCTAATGCTGATTGCAGTGCATGGAAAGTTGAATCACATGTTTCATGTTGAATATCACCGAGCCCTTGTACAAAGCGGCTACATTGGGCGAAAGGTTGTGGGTGAGCATAGATTTTATTTATGTGAGACAGTTCTGTGTCTGGCAGGGCAAGCAAACAATGCTCAACACTGTGGGTCACTTCACCCACAATAGATACTTGCGCATGTTGTAAGAGATCAAATACCTCATTAATACTACCAGAGCTAGTATTTTCAATGGGGAGTAAGCCGAAGTCAGCTTGTCCATTTTCAACGTTCCCTGTAATTTGTTCAAAGCTTGAACAGCCAATTTCTATTACTTTTCCTGGACGTCGGCTAAAGTATTTATGGCAAGCCAATTGACTATATGAACCTTGACCGCCCAAGTAAGCGACGCGGTGTGTTTCGCTCATTGCATCGGGGTTGAGGCTTTTTTGTAGCATCGCTTGCTGGTTGAGTACAGAGTCCTCAAGAATGGTTTGAAATACATTGTTAATGTAATAGGCATCTAAACCAAGCGACTTTCCGTAACCAATTAGTTTTTCGAGCAACGCTTGCTCACGTGCTTCATCGCGGATTGGTTTATTGTTGGCAATTTTATATTCAACAACGCTGTGGCTAATACGGCGTCGTTTGGCTAGTAAGACAAGTAAGTCTGAATCTATTTCATTTATATCATGTCTTAACGCATTTAATGTATCAATGCTCATATTGGTTTCCTCATTCCAAAACAGTGCACAAACAAAAAAGCCTCCCAAGTGGGAGGCTTTAGCTATTCGGTGAAATTATCTCGCAAACAGTTAAGCCTCCTCTATCTAAAGAAGCTAAAAAAAGAAAAGTAAGTGCGAGCGTTAATTTGTTTCATTCAGTTAATGTAAGAAGTGTGGTTTATAAAGTCAACTGCATATTGTACGTAATTTGCAAATCATCGGCTAAGTGAGGAAAATTCATCAATCTTCATAAAAAATTTATAAATCTAAAAATGAATCTGGTATATTTGCCTTTGGAGAACAAATAATAACAATTATTAATAAGGTAGCCTAGTGGTGTATCGACGCCCGCCATCTCGTTTTGGTGTGAATTCGTTAAGTATGAAGTTATCGCTGCTGATTTCTGCAATTTGTTTGATTGCAGGTATATGTGCAGCCGCTTTGATGCTTAAGTCAGAAGAAAAACAGCTTGTTTTTGAAGAACATGAGCTTTTAAAGCATTCGAGTGAACGCTTAAGCCGTCAATTCGACCGTTTAATAAAAACAAAAATCAATATTGCAGAGCAAGCAAACAATGTCGTTAGCAGCCAGCTGTTAAATAGTGAGTCTCATATACTCAGTAAACACAGTGCTGATATTAAGTTTGCAGTTGATGGCAGTGTTCGCAGCACCTCAGAAGATGGTTTATCTGCTGCCTTTATCCCAGAAGAAAACTATTCAGAATTTTACAAGCAATTGATCAACGACTCAGAGTCGTTATGGAAAATTGTTTCACCAACACTTATCCAAGACTTTTTTAATTTTTATCTAGTTACAAAAGATAACTTTATTCGCATTGCACCACCAAACTGGGCACTCAATGTGCCTGGCGATTTTGATTTCACAAAAGGTGAAACTTTTAATTACGCTCAGAATGTGCTCAACCCGAGCAGGGAAGCTGTGTGGTCAAAAGTGTATTACGACACTATTTGGCATAAATGGGTGGTGAGTGTACTTGTTCCCGTTTATCGAGATAATGAATTTTTTGGTGTTACAGGCAGTGATATTGCGCTCGAAACGCTATTGGCTCAACTGCCGATAGGAGATCGTGAGCAACACCTATTAGTATTCGATGCAAAAGGGCAGTTACTCGCACACCCAGATTTAGAAAAATCGATGCTAGAGCAATATGGTCGAGAAGGTAAAGTGTTACGAACAGAGGATTTTGTTAACCCTGACTTACAAAAGCTCATCGCAGAAACAATTCGCCTAAAATTACCTGAGTCAGCTAATTCATTTGTTCAAAATGACGAAACACACATTATTAATATTCGTAAAGTTGAGCATTTAAACTGGTATATCGGAATTTACAAAAAACGTTCTTCAGCATTATCTGCGTTAGAAGAGTTAAAAGTGAAGTTCTTTGGTTTGTTTATTCTATACGCTATTTTAGTGGCGCTGTTGTTGCATCAAGCATTGTATCAACTGGTACTTCGTCGTATCCACTCATTAGTAAATGCAGTCGTGAGTTTTGGCAAAGGTCAGCTACAAACTGAGTTTCCAAAAGCAAATAAAGACGAAATTGGTACACTAAATGGCTCTTTCAGAGACATGGCTATTGAAATTAGAAAGCTGATTGATGGGTTAAACCAGCGTATAAGTGAAAAAGAGATAGCAGAGAAAGCCGCAAATAGACTGTCAAAAGCAGTGGCATTCTCAGGAACCGGTGTGGTTATTACCAATCAAAACTTTGAGATTGAATATGTTAACCCCAAGATGGTTGAAATGACTGGGTTTGAAGAGCGTCATTTTATGGGGTCATCACTTTTAAGCATTATTTCGCAGGAAATGGCAATTTTAGTCGATGATATTGATGTTGATCTTCGAAGTCGTAATTATTGGCGTGGTGATACTTTACTGCAAGGACATGAACGTCAGTCAGTGTGGGTGTCGCTAAGTATTTCGCCTATTCGTGAAGACGCAGGAGAAATCACCAGCTATGTTGCCTCAGCACAAGATATATCGTTTGTAAAAGAGAGCCAGCGAAAAATGGAGCAGCTGGCATATTTTGATACGCTCACCGGCCTTGCTAATCGTACATTTTTTAGAATGCAGTTACGCAAGTCGATGGCACTTGCAGAGCGTGGTCATTATGCGTTTGCCTTATTCTATTTTGACTTAGATGAATTTAAACGTATTAACGATACACTTGGCCATGATGCGGGCGATCAATTATTAGTAGAAGTAGCAAACCGTTTGAAAAAACGTTTGCGCACCGAAGATACCATTGCTCGCCTTGGTGGTGATGAATTCGCGGTCCTATTAAGTGGTATAGAACACCAAACTCATGCTATGGAAGTGGCTAATACGATTCAAAAGACACTGAATGAGCCAATTAAACTCGGCAATAATGAAGTGATCATTAGTGGTAGTATAGGCATCACGATGGCGCCTTTTGACAGCCAAGAGGAAGATCAGCTGTTAAAGCATGCAGACCTTGCAATGTACGAAGCAAAAGCCAAAGGCAGAAACACCTATCACTTTTATAGCCAAGAGCTAAATGCCGCTGCCAATGAACGCTTATTCATCGAAAATGAGCTACGCACAGGCATTCGCGACAAGCAATTTGTTATTTATTATCAGCCACAAGTCGATAGTCGAAATCAACATGTTGTTGGTTACGAAGCGTTGATTAGATGGTTCCACCCAACTGAGGGAATGATCCCTCCAACAAAGTTTATTCCGATTGCTGAAGCAACAGGACTTATTGTTGAACTAGGGGCGTGGGTATTACAAGAAGCGTGTGAATTTGCCGCACGTTTAGAAAGAAAAAATTTAAAGAATAACATTTCAATAAATCTCTCGGCGCGCCAATTTAAAGACGCTAACCTAGTACTCACCTTAGATAAAATCATCAAACAAACTGGTGTTGAACCCAAACGCTTACATTTAGAGTTAACTGAGAGCATGTTAATGGGGCATGTTGAAGCCGCCATATTACAATTACATCAGTTAAAGGCATTGGGTGTATCAATCTCAATTGATGATTTTGGAACAGGCTACTCTTCACTCAGCTATTTGAAACGCTTCCCTGTTGATATTTTGAAAGTGGATCGCTCGTTTGTTAAAGACATACCTGATGATTCAAATGACATGGAAATTACAGCGGCGATTATTGCAATGGCACAAAAGCTTAAACTCAATGTGGTAGCAGAGGGTGTTGAGACGATTGAACAGATTGAGTTTTTACAAAACAATAACTGCTATATTGTACAAGGTTACTACTACAGCCCACCAGTTAGCGAGGCTGACTTACCTACGTTGTTTGAGCGTTTAGAACAAACAGATAAAATATAGTCGCTTATATTTATCTGTTCTTTGGTAAATTTAGTTAGGACTTCATCTGGCTGGCGGCTATGTGCGAAGAGCAGATGTTAAAATTTATTCAGGCTAAGCTATTATTCCCTATATTCATGAAAATGAGCAAGTTGTGCACTATTAAGTTGCTATACGTTTGCGTAGTGCGTTGCACTGTCGATTTAGCTATACTGTGTGAAGTATGACCTGAAGGAGATTTTGTATGTATGTTGAAATTGACGAAGATGAAGTTAAACACTTACATTTAGAAAAGTTATCCGTCGGTGAGGTCGTAATTTTACGTCAGGCCGGCAAGGAAATTGCCCAGATTGTTCCTATTGCTTCTAGTAAATCCCCTCGTGTTCCAGGTCAGTATCGAGGGCAGGTCAAAATTGAGCCAGAGTTTTATGAAGCAGATGCCGATATAGAGAGTATGTTTCATGAGGACTCACAGTGAGGAGTATCATTTTAGATACTTGTGCATTTTTGTGGTGGATAGACGACTCTGCGGAGTTGGGTGAAGCTTCAAAAGCTCTTATTGCTGACCCAAATAATAACATTTACGTTAGTGCTGCCACAGCTTGGGAAATTAGCATTAAAACGAACCTTAAAAAACTTACAGCGCCTTCGAATATTCCCTTGGTTATACAAAATCAGGGGTTTATCGAGATACCAATATTAGGTAAGCATGGTGAGCAAGCTGGTCAGCTACCTATGCACCATAAAGATCCATTTGATCGCGTGATAATTAGTCAAGCGATGGAATCTGGTTATGAAGTCATGACTTCAGACACAAAATTTTCTCTATATAAGACCATCACCGTACTTGATTCAAGAAAATAGGCCTATACAAGCATTTAGAATGATCCCCAATACTTGGCATTTCCAGTTTAAGGTAGTGTTTACGGTGAAATGGTTTAATTTTTGGTAGCGTTGCCACTGTTCGTAAATGGCGCATTTTCGACAGTCAGATTTGATTAAGTTCTATTAATGGAGTTTGACTAATCTAGTTCAAGTCTATTCAGATAAAATAAAAAGGGGCATTTTTAGCCCCCTGCAATTTTCACCTTGAACTTAAGGCCTTCAAGAATCGCTTTGAGCTTTTCTCTATCATCGCCTTGCACCTCAATAATGCCATCTTTCACCGCACCGCCTTGACCCATCTTACTTTTAATGGTCTTAGCAAGTTTTTTCAGGTCATGCTCTTGGCTATCAATACCAACCACTAACATGACACCTTTGCCTTTACGGCCTTTTGTTTGACGCTCAATTCGTAAAAAACCATCTTTAAAGATTTTACCTTGGATTGATTTTTCCTCTTTAGGCTGTTCAATGCGGCCAGTAGCGGTTGAATATACTAGATTATTATCACTCATTTTAGATCTCACTTTAAATGAAGGTTGTATGCTGTAAATCATAACAAATTTCCCTCTAAGTGTTTTAATTTTTGGCTTATTTCTCCTAAGCAGTTATATTTAGATTAGTCTTCGGAGAGATTTGATTAATAGGAGTTTATTATGAGTTTGACGCGCAGCACTTCTGCTGATGGCGCTATCTTGACCGTACAAATCAAAGGAAAATTTGATTTTAATCTGGTTCAATCTTTTCGTCAGGCTTACGCTGACCTAAATGATAATATCAATAAAGTGGTTATTGATCTTAGAGAAACAGATTATATGGATAGCTCGGCACTTGGTATGCTTCTTAATATGAAGAAAAACCTAACCGGTAAAGTGGATAATATTCAAATTAGTAATTGCCAACCACAACTAAAGAAAATCCTGCAAATCTCTCGTTTTGATAAAAAGTTTGATATTGATTGATGCTTAACATTCTAGTGGTGGATGATCTTGCTTTAAATCGTCGACTATTAACCGTTATGTTGGAGCATCAAGGTTATCAAGTTCACACAGCTGAGAATGGCCTTGTTGCGCTGCAAATACTCGAAAAGCACACTATTGATATTGTGCTCCTAGACGTTGTTATGCCTGTTATGGATGGTTTTGAAACCGCCGCTATTATCAAAGAACGTTTTAGCCAAGTTTACCTACCCATTATTTTTATCACCTCCCTTGAAAATGAAGAAAGCTTTGAGAGGTGCCTTGCTGTAGGTGGAGATGACTTTCTCCATAAACCATTTCAAGAGGTTATTCTTAACGCTAAAATTAAAGCTCACTGCCGTATAAGAAATTTAAGTCAAAAGGCACGAGAGCAAAACCTACAGCTCGAATATCACCAGAACCAAGTTGAACGTGAGCATGAAATAGTTGAGCATATCTTCAATAATGCGTTAGAAAACCAATATACATTTACGCAGCATTTAGATTTTCATTTATCTCCTGCGGCTATGTTCAATGGCGACATGTTCCTTGTTGCGCAAAGCCCAATAGGTAGCCTGTATTGTATGTTGGGTGATTTTACGGGGCATGGCCTAGCGGCTGCTGTGGGGGCATTACCGGCTTCTCGCGTGTTCTATACCATGGTTAACAAAGGTATGTCTGTTAGCGACATTGCAGCGGAAATAAACGCAGTATTAGGTAATTTATTACCTGGGCACATGTTTTGTGCGGCTACTATTATTGAGTTAAGTAACTCAGGTAAGAGTTTGTCTGCGTGGTTAGGTGGCTTACCCGATACTTACATTATTGATCAACAAGGCCATATATTACGTACATTAGAATCCCAGCACATGGCGTTAGGGATTTTAGAAGAAGATGAATTTGAGCGTGGTCTTATTCATCTCGAAGTCAACGAAACAATGCGGCTTGTTATGGCAACCGATGGCATTATAGAAACTGTTAACTTACATGGTGAGTTTTTTGGTGAGCATCGATTTATTGAAGCATTAAGTTCAAAAGAAAATATTAATAGCCAGCAGCTAATAGAGACTGTAAACCAGTTTTCTCAAGGTTATGAACAACAAGATGATTTAAGTTTAGTGCTATTAAATTGTTTACCAGCACCGGAGCCTGAGCAAGAGGCGGAGCCTTTTTCACCTTTACCTTTTAATTTTTCACTTAGTTTAAATTCAAAACAAATAAAAAGCACAGATCCCGTGCTTGAAGTTGTGGATGTGATATCTAAAGTAGCGGGTTTAAATGCACACCGTGCGAATATCTTTTTAATCCTCTCAGAGGCTTACAATAATGCGCTTGATCACGGCGTATTAGGACTCGATTCTGATATAAAGAATCAAGATGATGGCTTTTTAATTTATTATCAAGAACGTGAGCAGGCATTAGAAAAACTGACTGATGCGCTTATTATTATTGATATTCGTTATTGCCCAGATACCTTGGCTCTTTATTTTACTATTTGCGACTCTGGCAATGGTTTTGCGAATCAAAATGACGGCCAGCATAACTTGCAGCGAGAGCATGGCCGCGGGTTATCTTTACTGGGTGAAGTAGCGTCAAGCGTAGCTTTTAATGCGTCCGGAAACCAAGTTGAAATTTGTTACCAATTATCCATAAACAGTGCTAGCTCTGATTGAAAGCCCGTGTTATGCTTTCTAGCATTATAGATGTTTGGATGGCTAAATGATTTCTACATACTTATCTGTCGCTCAGCTTGATTTATCAGAGACTTTAGTGGCAGAGCAATTATCAAACCTAGAGCAGTACCTTGCACAGTCACAGTTACCTGAAGTACGTTGGCAGTACCAAATACCTGAGCTTGGCGAGGGTGGGGCATGTAGCTTATTTGGTTACTTGCAAGATGAACCGTTTAAGTTAAACGATTATGTTGATGATGATGCGATAAATACTGCAAAGTTAGCAAGGCTTCAGCAAATCATCGATTATGTTGTCCAACAAACACAAGTTGATTGGTTTGGTATTTATCAATCAACTAATACAGATGAAGGTGATCAGCTGTTAAAGCTTGTTTATCATGGTGCACCAAGTCGCCCATTGTTTCCACTCACTGAAGACTTTGCAAAAGGCAGTAACAATGTTCAAGTTGCTTTGTCTAAAAAAGGTCGTGTGATTAATAATGTTGCAGATTATTTGGCGCAAGGTGGTGAATATTATACGTGCGATCCTAAAGTAAAAGCCGAAACCTGTTTGCCAATTTTATCTAGTGAAAATACCTGTTTAGGCATTATTGATGCGGAAGCATTTAGTAATGATTTCTTTGATCAGCAAACCCTTGCTTTACTTGCAGCTTGTTGTATTAAAATTCCTCAACTATTGGTCTAATTTAACTAGTAATCAGGCTCGGTTTTTATGTTAAGCTAGTGGCAACGCTAACCCCCTATATAAAAGAGATAGTCAATGTTCTCAGAATTAAAACCATTACCAACAGATCCTATTCTTGGCCTAATGGCGGCCTTTAAACAAGATACAAACCCAAAGAAAATTGATTTGGGTGTAGGTGTTTATAAGGATGAGCAAGGCAATACGCCAGTTCTTAAAGCGGTTAAAAAAGCGGAAGCGTTTCGTTTGGAAAACGAAACCAGTAAATCGTACATTGGCTTGGCGGGTAATCTAGATTACTGCCAAAAAATGGAAAACTTATTACTGGGTGAGCATCCTGCGTTATTAGCAAACCGTGTTCGCACAGCACAAGCACCAGGCGGTACAGGTGCACTTCGTGTTGCAGCTGAATTTATTAAGCGTTGCAACAAAGATGCAACTGTATGGGTTACAACCCCAACGTGGGCAAACCATATCAGTTTATTTGAAGCGGCTGGTTTAACAGTAAAAGAGTACCCTTACTACGACTACGAAAATAAAGACCTGTTATTTGATGAGATGATTAACACACTTAAGCAGGTGCCTAAAGGTGATGTTGTGTTATTCCACGCATGTTGTCACAACCCGAGCGGTATGGATTTAAATGCTGAGCAATGGAGCACAGTGGCAGATCTTGCTGTTGAAGTTGGTTTTACACCACTGGTTGATATTGCATACCAAGGTTTTGGTTCAAGTCTTGAAGAGGATGCTGCAGGCCTACGTAAATTAGCGGCAGCGGTTGATGAGCTAATCATTTGTTCTTCATGTTCGAAAAACTTTGGTTTATACCGTGAGCGTATCGGCGCATGTTCAATCATTGCTAAAGATGCAGCAACTGCAGATATCTCTAACTCTGTATTGTTAAGTGTTGTACGTAGTATCTACTCAATGCCGCCAGCACACGGTGCTGATATAGTTAGCACTATTTTAGGTAGTACTGAGCTTACGCAAATGTGGCATGACGAGCTTGATGAAATGCGTAATCGTATTAATGGCTTACGTACTCTAATCAAAGAAAGCTTAGCAGCGAAAGGTATTGAGCAAGATTTCTCATTTATTGACCGTCAAAATGGCATGTTTTCATTCCTAGGCATTAATAAAGATCAAATTGAGCGTTTACAAAAAGATTATTCAATCTACATTGTTGGTTCTAGCCGTGTAAACGTTGCAGGTATCAGCGATGCAAACATTGACTACTTTGCAAATGCAGTAGCAGACGTTTGTAAGTAACCAGCTGTATAGTGATAAAAAACCGCATCATTTTGATATGATGCGGTTTTTTTGTATCTGCTATTTTAACTCACCTAATGAAGCCAGCGTATAGCACTGGTCACCATATTATTGTAACGCTCTAATGGTGCACCTATGCTAGCAATTAAAATTGTATCGGCTTTTTCTCCACGACTTATGTGGCCTGCAAAACGCTCATCGCTAAACTCATCAGAACCAGAGCCAAAAGGCTGCTCCTCTGAAGGTACAATAAATACAGTCATTGGGCCAAAGTCAGACTCAAATACTAAGTGCAATCCTTTTTGACCTTTAAAATCACAAAACATCAAGTACGTGACTTTACCTGGAAGCTCATCTAAGTGGCCGCCAATGGTGGCAAACTTCTCATTAACGTACTCTAAGTCAATTGCTTTATGTTTATCTAAAGAGCCAATTTCATAGTATAAGTGTGCTAAAGCATGCTCTCCAACGCTATATAATGAATGCTGTTTAGTAGTAACAAAAAATACGCTTATAGCAACTAAGAATGACGCTGCAGCCGCTAAATAAAAGCGATTAAATGCAAAGCGTGATTTAGCTTCAACGACGTTGTCGTTTTGCTGCTGTTCGACATGCTCTTCAGATGCGTAGGTATTTTCAATAATGCGCGCAGCTAAATCGTCTGGCACAGGAACATTTAAAGCGGCGTTCAACTCGTCGTCAAATGCACGAATGTCGTCAATAAATGCTTGTTTATCACTGTCCTGCTCGGCAAACGCTTCAAGTTCCTTATCAATAGTGCTTGGCTCGGCGAGGATGCGGCGGCGAAACTCGAGTTCATCCATTATTTTGATGCTCCTCTAAGTTGGTCATCATCACTGCTTAAAGCCTCTTTAAGCTGGTTTCTGGCACGAAATAATCGTGTCATGACGGTATTTTTGTTTAAATCGAGTATCTTAGCGATTTCATCACCAGAACAGCCCATTACTACTTGCAAAAGTAGAGGCTCTCGATATTCGTCTGCTAACTTTCCAATTTGTCGTTGGATCACTGTTTGTTCCATTTCAGCATCAAGGGATGTGCTTTTATCATCCACTAAGGTATCGTTTTCAACATCAGCGTAATCAAATTGCTTTCTTTCAAAACGTCGCGCATTTTCGCGACGCAAAATAGTAAGTAGCCAAGGTTTAGCAGCCTGTTGATCTTGGAGTGAATCCAAGGCACGCCAAGCCCTCAGGAATGTTTCCTGCACTAAATCTTCAGCAATAGTTTGATCACGGCATAACCAATATGCAAAGCGATAAAGCTCACTGTGGTAGATATGAACGAGCTCTTCATATCGCTTTTGTTTTTCCGTCATAGTTATCTAGACCTGCCCTTAAGGAAAAAACTTTCTGGATTTATTATTTTTTTAATGCGGCTAATCGCTGTTAGCCGCTTAATGTGTATTGTTTAGTTATTATTAATCGTAAAGTTTTTTTAGCCCCTGATTTTTGTCAAATGATTGAGCACTTTTTGTTTGGGCTAAACCATTAATGATGATTGCTAAATCAGGCTGCTCATCACTTGAACTATAGAGTTTTGCACGCAATTTAGCAATTTCTTCGCTTAGTTTAGAGCTTGATCTTGTGCCCATGAGCGTATCAATCGCGTTATGTGTTTGCCTTGTTTCATGTTTGGCGTAACGTGAAAGGGCTAAATAAAATGCTGAATAGTCTTTCGTCTTTGCATATTTCTTTAGCTCAGATAAAGAAACCGAAGACACTTCACTCTTAACGTCATTTTTATCGGGAGAGTTGCTAACAGGTCGTTTTCTTAAGAAGAACACGAGTGTTGCAATCCATAAAAGGTATCCTCCAGCAGCAACCATTATAAGCCAAATAGGCTGAGTTACTTCAGTAATAGTACGAACAGCAGGAATTTCACCTGTTAGCTCTTGGCTGGTGTTTGGTGCTGAATTATTGGTATTTGCTGTTAGTGCATTAGTGCTAGGTATCACTGTGATAGTACGTGCAGGTATTGTTGCGTAATTAATTCGATTAATTTTTGTATTAAACCATGGCAGCTTTACTTCTGGTAATGTAAATGTACCTGGTGTTTGGGGGAGCAGCGCATACGAGGCTGTTTGTTGAGAGATAACACGTCCATCCCTAACTAAATGATTTGTCTCTTTTTCGTCAGGGTAGCTTCTAAAACCTTGTACTTGGGGCATCTCAATATCTGGTAATTGCTCTTTGGTTACACCGAGCGCTGTTAAAGTGATTGTACGTGTGATTGGTGTGCCAACCTCGACTGTATCGTCTTTTGGTTGCCACTGCTCATCTAAGTTTACTAGTTCACTTGGTAACCATGCACCTTGGTAATTTTCTGGAATAGGTTTAATGTCGAGATCAAGGTCTTCACCCATTGCCGATATTTCCATCTGACGATAGTTCTGCCTAATTCGGCCATTAAATACTGGCGCAGTAATTGTGTGTTGACCACTTTTTTGCGGTTGTAGTAAATATTCTCGGGTAATAACGAGATAACGTTTACCATCGATTAATTCATAGCTTTCTGATTGTTTACCAATAGCATTGAGTTGAGCATCATCCATTTGAGGAGTACTTAGGTTTCCATCAAGTAGCTCTTTATTGTTATCTAAGTAAAGTTTAACGGTATATACACCGGCTTCTTGGACATACAAGCTATCTGATTTTACACTCGTTTTTATAAATGCATCTTTATTTTGCTCAGCGTTTTGGCTGCGCTTAGACACTTCTAACTCTATTGGTTTTGAACTAACACCTGCAACTGTAAAGGCAGGGATAGTGTAAGTACCTTCTTTACGCGTCATTAGTTTTACTGACCAATTAGTTTGCTTACTGATCTCACCATTTACGATATTGGTTCGAGAGCTTACGCTGGTGGGCCCAACAACAAAGTCTTTTAATAGTACAGAGGTATCAGGCTGCTCGCTTTTGACACTATCATCTACGGAGATTGTTAAAATAAAAAACTCGCCAGCAAGTACTGGGTTTTTATCAACACTTGCCTGCAGTTGGCTGGCGGCCCATAGCGGCGCTGCCGCGATTAACAATAAACAACATAATAATCGCATTACCATGATTTTTCGGCTCCTCGTGGACGACGTTGATAGGTTCGTTTTTGTGCTTCTAGCTGCATTTTATTTCTTAATAAGATTGCAGGATCATCGGGGACTTTGCGCAACAGTTGATTCAGTTGTTGTGCTTTCTCTTTTTCTTCATTGGTGAGTTCGGCTGCCTGTGCTTGCATCGCCTGTTGCTCAGCTTGCTGCTTGGCTTGCTCATCATTTTGCATAGGCTCAGGTTGAGCCTCTTTTTGCTGATCAGATTGCTCAGGCTTTTGTTCATCGGATTGTGATGACTGCTCTGATTCAGACTCCATTTCAGGTTGATTTTGCTGATCTTTATTAGACTCGCTTTGTTCACCTTTTTGATCTGACTGCTCACCTTGCTCAGACGGTTGTTGGTCATCTTGTTGCTCAGTTTGCTCAGAGTTTTCGCCTTGCTCTGAATTATCGCCTTGTTGCTTTTGCTGGTTGTCTTGTTGACGGTCTTCGTTTTGTTGATCGTTATTTTGCTGCTGATCTTGCTGCTGTTGCTCTTGCTGATGCAACAACTTTTCAACCAGAGCTTGGTTTTCCTTTGCTTCAGTGAAGTTATCTCTAAGCTGTTGTGCTTGCTTGTAAGCATTTATAGCTTGTTCAAGCTCACCTGCTTTTGCAAGGGCATTACCGTAGTTATACAAGCCCGTAGCAGATTTATCTTCACTAAACGCATCCATTGCCGCTTGGTAATTACCTTGTTGGTAAAGTGCAGCACCTTTTAGTTGAGAGTTCTCAGCTTGGGCGGCTTGTTCAAATTGCTTCTGCTGATAAGCATCGAGTGCGCGTTGATCTTGGTTCTTGAACATTTCTGGTAGTTCAGCGGCATACACGTGTTGCTGCGGCAATAGCATAACGAACATAAAGCCAAGTACTAGGCTACTACGGCGAATTAAAAAGAGTGCCAGTGGTATTAAGATCAGCAGTCCATAAATACCTGCATCTACACGCCAGAGTGTTTGGCTTTGCTTTTCATCTTTAAGTATTTCAGCATTTGCACTAGGTGCAAAGGTTTGAATATCTTGATTGTTGGTCTGATAAAGTGCAAATTTGCCACCACTATTACGTGCAAGCGCACTTAAACGACTGATATTCAGCGTTGGAATCACAATCTGCCCCTGCATATCTTTCAAAAAGCCACCTTCAGGTAACTTAATAGGTGCACCTTGCTCAGTACCAACTCCGTAAACATTTAAGCGATAATGTGACTGATCCGTAAAACGGCTAATATCTTCTTGATCTAGGCTATCAATACCGTCGGTGACTAGAATGATATCACCTTCTAAGTAACCCGCCTGATTGAGCAACTCGTTCGCTTTTTCAAGTCCTTCGATTACATTAGAGCCTTTACTAGGCATGATTTCAGGGCTAAGGCTTGGAATGAGATTCGCTAATGTACTGGCATCGTTTGTTAATGGTGAAATGGTAAAGGCCGAACCTGCATAGGCGACTAATGCTGTATCACCTTCTTTAAATAGCTCAATCATATCAAGGGCTTTAAAACGTGCTTGTACTAAACGGCTTGGCGCAATATCTGTACTGAACATGGAGTACGACATATCCATAACAATAACGCGGGCGTTTTTCGCTTGAAACACAGGGACTTGTTTCTTCTCAAAGCTTGGTCCTGCACTAAACACGATAGCGAGAATCGTAAAGAGAGCAACTAACCAAAGTGGCTGACTTTGTTTTTTATGATTGTCGCTCATAACAAATTGCGCTAAATGTGGGGCAATTAACGCTGCCGGTGCGTTCTTTTTATTACGGACCAATAACACACTAAAAATAATGACCGCAGGTATTAATAACCAAAGTAGGGCAGGGCGAATAAATTCGAAATCCATATTACTTCTCCTGCTTAAGTTGGCGAGTAAAGCTAATGAATACAGCAAGAACAATTAAACCAAGTGCTGCCAATAGCGGAATATAAAACAATGAAATCTGAGGGCGAAAAGTCTGCTCATCACTACTAACAGGTTCGAGCTTATCGAGTTCTTGATAAATCTGCTGCAAACCAGCCACATCTTTTGCTCTAAAGTATAAGCCGCCAGTTTGCTCGGCAATACGTTTTAGCAAGCTTTCATCAAGGTTGCCGCCACTCATACCGCCCATATTAAATAGACTAAAACCACGTGGGTTATCTGAGCCGACACCAATGGTGTATACTTTTATGCCTTCCTCGCGAGCTAACAGTAGCGCATCTTCAGGATTGAGGTTACCAGCAGTGTTTTGTCCATCAGTTAAGAGCACCACGATTCGATTGCTTTCATCTTTGTTAGCAAAACGCTTTACAGATAAACCTAAGGCATCACCGATGGCTGTTGCGCGGCCTACAAGGCCAATTTGTGCTTCACCAAGCATTTGGCTTACGGTTTTAACATCACGCGTAAGCGGTGTTTGTAAAAATGCGGTATCACCAAATAAAATCAGACCAAGGCGATCGCCTTGACGTTGTTCAATAAAGTCACCTAGTACGGCTTTAACCATGGTTAGTCTGTCGACATATTGGCCTTGATAAGCCATATCTTGCTCAGTCATTGAGCCTGATAAGTCTACCGCCAGCATAATGTCACGGCCTTCATTGGGTAAAGTAATTGGTTCATCAAGCCATGTTGGGTTTGCAATCGCAATGACCAATGAGACCCATACCGCCCATTCAAGCAATGACACTTTGTGACTATGTTGTTGCACGGCTTGGTTGTTAAGCCCAAGCTTGGCAAAGCCTGGAATACGTAGACGTAACTGACCTTGCTGTTTTGAAGGCATAAAGCGACTGACTAACCAAGGCAAGGGTAAAAGCACAAAGAACCAAGGCCAACTAAACTCAAACATTGATAGGCTCCTTGAGTTTAAAGTTGTGGATGGCGCTGCGTAATTTAGCCGCAAGCTCTGCATTATTATTTTGCTGTTGGTAAAGTGGCATGAGCTCATCGTAGCTAAAAGTGTCACCACAGAGCTTTGATAAACTCTCTGACCATTGTGCCAAAGGCTGTGAAGCAAGCTGACTATTATAGTAATGACGTGTTAAGCGCTTAAGAATAATATGCAACGCTTGTGCATCATCTTTAGCCACATTTTGACTCATTTTAATCGCTTGCTTTTTGGCTTTCTTGAATTGCTGATTTTTATATAGCAACACTAAACCAACTACCAGTAGTACAACTAAAAATACAATAATTAGCCACCAAATAGGAGCCAGTGGCCACCATGCGACCTCTGAAGGTGCAATGACATCATGTAAGCCATCGAGCGGATTTGTTTGCATTATTACTTTCTCACTAATTGCAGCTCAAGCGGGGTGGCTGCACTGAATGAAATTAAACTAAGTCCAGATTTTTGTAAGCGTTTTAGCCTCAAAGCGAATGACTCTTGTGCCGACTTAGCAAAGCGTTCCCGAAATTGCTTATCCATTAACGGCAGAGCAAGATCTTGCCCATTAGCAGATACAGTCACTGTTTGCTTAAATGCAGGAAGTTGATGTTCGAATGGGTCGCTTACGTGGCAACCAATTAACTCGCAGTGACGGCTTAGTATTTCAAGTTGTTTAAAGCTTGCTTCGTCTAGTGCGCTAAAATCTGAAACGATATAAACTAAGCTACCGGGCTTAGCTAAATGGTTAAGACGCTTGAGGTTCTCACTAAATAAACTGGTCGCGCTTTTATCAACATTAGCTAACGCCTGACTATGAATGTCACATAAATTATGGCAAAGCTTTAATACTGCTTTTTCCCGTGATGTGGGTTTTAGTTCATGATGACTGTGTTGGTTAAATACCAAACCACCAATTCGGTCGCCACGCTGACAAGCTGACCATGCAACCAAAGCGCTGATATGTGCTGCTTGCACTGACTTTAACAATAACTTTGAGCCAAACAACATGGAGTTTGAAAAGTCGGTGAACACAAAAACGGGGCGCTCTTTCTCTTCTTGGAACAGTTTTGTGTGAGTTTCGCCAGTGCGAGCGGTGACTCGCCAGTCTATTGAGCGAATGTCATCACCAGTTTGGTAATGGCGTACCTCAGCAAACTCCATGCCTCGTCCTTTGTGCGGCGCAAGGTATTGCCCAGCTAAGCTGTTTTTGATTTTTACTTTAGGTGCAAGTTCAAGTAAGCGCGCTTTGGCTTTGTAATACATCAACTCTTTGAGTGATAAATTAACACCTTGGCTATGGCTTTCATGCAACCAAGTAGCTATATCTAATTGACCTGACATAACTTATGGTACTGCAACCAGTTCTAAAATGCGCGTGATCACATCATCTTTGCTGATGCCGTCTGCTTGGGCTTCGTAGCTTAAAATAATACGATGGCGTAATACATTATGCAGTACCGCCTGAATATCGTCAGGGGCAACAAAGTCACGGCCTTCAAGCCAAGCATGGGCTCTAGCACATTTGTCTAGGGCAATGGTTGCACGTGGGCTGGCACCGTATTCAATCCAGCGACCAAGCTGCTCATCTAGTTCAGAAGCTTCGCGGGTCGCAATGATTAGTTGTACCAAATACTTTTCAAGTGGTTCAGCAAGGTACAAACCCAAAATTGATTTTCGTGCTGCGAAAAGATCACTTTGGCTAATTTGCTGTGTTTCAGCTTGTTTATCAGATATTGCTTCACCACGGGTCAGGCGAAGAATATCAAGTTCGTGTTCTGCCCCAGGGTAATCAATACTTAAATGGAGTAAGAAGCGGTCAAGCTGTGCTTCAGGAAGAGGGTAAGTCCCTTCTTGTTCTAGCGGGTTTTGGGTTGCCATAACCATAAATAGCTCAGACAGTGGATAAGTATTTTTACCAACCGTTACTTGACGCTCAGCCATAGCCTCTAATAAAGCAGATTGTACTTTTGCAGGCGCGCGATTGATTTCGTCAGCTAAAATAAGATTGTGAAATAATGGCCCTTTTTCAAATACGAATTCACTGGTTTGCTGACGGTAAATGTCGGTGCCAGTGACATCCGCAGGGAGTAAGTCAGGAGTAAACTGTACACGTTGGAAGCTACCTTCTACGCCTTTTGCTAAAGCATTCACTGCACGTGTCTTTGCAAGACCAGGAGGACCTTCAACAAGTAGGTGACCATCTGCCAAAATAGCGATTAACAGTGCTTGAGTTAATTGAGGTTGGCCGATAATTTGCGTGTCTAAATATGATTTTAATTGTGAAAATGCGTTAACTGCCATAATAAAAAGACTGTCCTAAATAGCGTGAGTCAAAATGTTATTGTTATGCGCCGATATAAGCCTATTCAGTGCTGATAAATTAGCTAAGCGTTATTATTAATTAGGCGCTTTTTACAAGTTATAAGGATTCGAAGCTTACAACACAAGTGTTAGACATAAAATCCTAAAATAGTTCGTTATTTTTTAAGGATTTTTAGCCTACCATATAAATACGCGTTATTTTTGTAAATAAGCTAAAAAAAGCCTATGGTTGGTAACTAATTTCGTTTCTCTATTGGCATTCGTATTCGGGTTGTTTTAGAATCAGGAAAAACAAACAGGTCAGACCTGTCAGCGGGAGAGCATAAATGTCTGAGCAAAATATACTTAAAACAGCAAAGGGCGATCGTATCGCCATCGTTAGCGGCTTACGAACGCCGTTTGCAAAACAAGCGACTGCATTCCACCATGTGCCAGCACTTGATATGGGTAAACTGGTTGTCAACGAGATGCTTGAACGTCTTAATTTCGACAAGTCTGAAATCGATCAACTTGTATTTGGTCAAGTAGTGCAAATGCCAGAAGCGCCTAATATTGCTCGTGAGATTGTTTTAGGCACAGGTATGCCTGTTTCAGTAGATGCATACTCTGTATCACGTGCGTGTGCGACAAGCTTCCAAGCAATTGCTAATGTTGCTGAGTCAATTATGGCAGGTTCAGTGCAAGTGGGTATCGCTGGTGGTGCTGATTCATCGTCTGTGTTACCAATCGGTGTGAGCAAAAAATTAGCCGGCAGCTTGGTTGATTTAAACAAGGCGCGAACACTTGGCCAGCGTTTGAAGATTTTCTCAAAACTGCGCCTAAAAGATTTACTCCCTGTACCACCAGCTGTTGCTGAGTACTCTACTGGTTTATCTATGGGTCAAACGGCAGAGCAAATGGCGAAAACGCATAGCATCAGTCGTGAAGATCAAGATGCTTTAGCACATCGTTCTCACACTCTTGCAAGCCAAGCATGGGCTGATGGCAAGCTAAAAGACGAAGTAATGACGGCCCATGTTGCGCCTTATAAGAGTTTTATTGAGCAAGATAATAACATCCGCCATAACTCAACAGTTGAAGGCTACGCGAAATTAAAACCAGTATTTGACCGTCAGCATGGTTCAGTTACTGCTGCTAATGCAACACCATTAACAGATGGTGCCGCTGCGGTATTAATGATGAGCGAGAGTAAAGCTAAAGCACTGGGTTACAACATTCTTGGTTATGTACGTAGCTTTGCGTTTTCTGCAATCGGTGTTCATGAAGACATGCTAATGGGGCCGGCGCACTCAACGCCAATCGCTCTAGACAGAGCAGGAATTACATTAGCTGATTTAGATTTAATTGAAATGCACGAAGCATTTGCAGCGCAAACACTTGCCAATATGAAGATGTTTGCGTCAGATAAATTTGCACAAGAAAAGCTAGGTCGTAGTAAAGCGATCGGCGAAATTAACATGGACAAGTTCAATGTCTTAGGTGGCTCTCTGGCATACGGCCACCCATTTGCGGCAACAGGTGCACGCCTGATCACGCAAAGCTTGAATGAACTTAATCGTCGCGGTGGCGGCCTAGCACTAACGACTGCGTGTGCAGCGGGTGGCTTAGGTGCAGCCTTTGTATTGGAGAGTGCGTAATGACAGATTCAGTATTTAGTTTATCAGTGGCTGATGACGGCGTAGCCGTTGTAACCATTGATGTGCCGGGTGAGAAAATGAACACCCTGCGTAGCAGTTTTGCAGAAGATTTAAAAACCTTACTTAAAGACGCACAAGCACAGGCAGTAAAAGGCATGGTGTTTATTAGCGGTAAGAGCGATAACTTTATCGCCGGTGCTGATATTAAAATGCTTGATAATGCTAATAGCCGTGAAGACGCATTAGCGCTGAGCGAAATGTGCCAAGAAGCGTTTTTTGATATGAAAAAACTACCTTTCCCAACAGTGAGTGCCATTCATGGTGCAGCACTGGGTGGTGGTTTAGAGTTTGCTTTAGCTTGTGATTATCGTGTTTGTTCTGACAGCGACATCACTAAACTTGGCTTGCCAGAAGTACAGTTAGGCTTATTACCAGGTGGCGGTGGTACACAGCGTTTACCTAAATTAGTGGGCCTTCAAAAAGCACTTGAATGGATGCTTACAGGTAAGCAAGTTCGTGCTAAGCAAGCGAAGAAAACAGGCTTAGTAAACGACTGTGTGCCGCACAGTGTTTTACTTGACGTTGCTAAAGAATTTGCACTAAAAGGTAAGGCGAAGGTTACTAAACCAAAACTTGACCGTTTAAGCCAATTACTTGAGTCGAACCCATTTGGCCGCAACATTATTTTCAAAAAAGCACAAGAAAATGTGCTGAAGAAAACTGGTGGTCACTACCCAGCACCTTTAGCCATTATTAAAGCAGTTCGTGCAAGTGTTGAGCTTGATCAGTTAAAAGCATATAAAACTGAAGCTGAAGGCTTTGCTACGCTAGTTATGAGCGATGAGTCAAAAGCATTGCGCGGTATTTTCTTTGCAACCACTGAAATGAAAAAAGAATGGCGCAATGATGATGCACCAGCAATCGCTAAAGCTGCGGTATTAGGCGGTGGCTTAATGGGCGCGGGTATCGCTCATGTCAGTGCAGTGAAAGCGGGTGTGCCAGTGCGCATTAAAGATGTGGCTGAAAAGGGCATCAGCAATGCGATGAACTACAGCTATAAAATTTTAGATAAAAAGCAAAAGCGCCGTATTTTGTCTAAAGCTGAGCTGCAACAAACCATGAACCGTATTACCGGCACCACCGATTACAGCGGCTTTAAACACATTGATATCGTAATCGAAGCAGTGTTTGAAGACTTAGCTCTTAAGCAAGGTATGGTAGCTGATGTTGAACGTGAGTGCCAAGGCAACACGATTTTTGCAAGCAATACCTCGTCATTGCCGATTGCACAAATCGCTGCGGATGCAGCGCGTCCAGAAAATGTAATTGGTCTGCATTACTTCTCACCTGTTGAGAAAATGCCACTTGTTGAGATCATTCCACACGCGGGCACGTCTGAAGAAACCATCGCCCGCGTTGTTAACTTTGCCCGTAAACAAGGTAAAACACCGATTGTGGTTAAAGACATGGCTGGTTTCTATGTAAACCGTATCTTAGCGCCTTATGTAAATGAAGCGGCTAATTTATTGCTTGCAGGTGAGCCAATTGAAAAGATTGACCAAGCCTTAGTTGAGTTTGGTTTCCCAGTTGGTCCATTAGCATTACTTGACGAAGTAGGGATTGATATTGGCTCTAAAATTGCCCCCATCCTTGAAAAAGAATTGGGCGAGCGTTTTAAAGCCCCCGATGCCTTTAACCGCTTAATCGATTCTAAGCGTTTAGGCCGTAAAACAGGTCGTGGCTTTTATCTTTATGACAAAAAAGATAAAAAAGTGGATGAGTCAGTATACGAATTACTGGGAGTTACGCCATCACCTCGTTTAAACAAGAGCGAAATTGCTAAACGCTGTGTGGCACAAATGCTGAACGAAGCGGTACGTTGTTTAGATGATGGCATTATTGCAAGTCCTCGTGACGGTGATATTGGTGCTATTTTTGGTATCGGTTTCCCTCCGTTCTTAGGCGGTCCATTTAGTTATATGGATAAACTGGGTGCAGCACAGGTTACTTCTGAAATGGCGACTTTTGCTAACTACAACCCAATTTTTACTCCTTGCGATACATTAAAAGCAATGGCTGAAAAGGGGGGGCGTTTTGACCAAGCAGAAAGTGAAGAGTCGGCAGTTACCGAAGCTGCACAAGTCGATCCAGTTGAAGTAACCAAAGAAGTGGTTGAAGACGAGCAAGCTTCAGATGAAGTGGATACAGAAACAACTAAAAGCTAATTCTTTAAATTAGTTAATTTAAAAACCCTGCTCATTTTGAGCGGGGCTTTCTGTTTCAAAGGAATATTGCTTTAAAGAAATATAAGAAATTTTATGGCATCACTGTGATTTTATATTTAATATAAGCAATTAAATTCAATGACTTAATTTCAACAAGGATGTCAGAGTGTCTACTTCATGGAAGCCTAAGGGTTTTATCGCTATTCTTCTTGGCGTGTTATTTCAGCCATTTGTATTTTTGTACGTTAATAAATTCAGGTTGTTCATTACTTACCTTGTCTTAACGGCCTTATGTTACTTGCTTGACATTAAAATCCAAGCGAGTGCAGGAGAGGCCGATTGGTATCAAGGTATCTATCTCACAAGTGTGTTTATAATTATATGTCCACTCCATGCTTTTTGGATAACAAAGCACTATAACGCAGATAAGAAGCGGCCTTGGTTCGCAAGTTGGTGGGCTGTAACTTTAATTTATCTTACCCTTTCTGCTGCTCTTATTTTAATGAGAATTTTTTCATTTGAGCCTTTCACTTTACCAGCTTCATCTATGGCACCTCAGTTAGATAAAGGGAGCCAAGTTCTAGTTAGTAAAATAGGTTTTGGTAATTATCGGTACTTAGGCTATCAAATTTCAAGATCGCCCATGTCAGCTAAAGTAGGTCGAGGTGATGTTGTTGCCTTTCAGTATCCGAAAAACCCTGATTATACTTGGCTGAAACGCGTAATAGGGGTGGCTGGCGATAGAATTGTTTATCGAAATAAAACTGTTTATATCCAAAAAGCATGTGATGAGGGAGCCGACATTTGCGCTGACTTCATTCCTTTAGAGCAATCTCTCGTTTCTCAAACTGAAAGTGGACTTAAAGTTCTGCAAGAGGTAAATGATGGTAAACATTATCAAATTTTACTAAATGAGAATCACCCTGAACAGGTAAGTCATTATTTCAACCAAGCAGGCAGCGAAAAGGCGGAATGGATCATCCCTGAAGATCACTACTTTGTTATGGGTGACTCTAGAGATAATAGCTCAGATAGCCGCTTTTGGGGCTTTGTTCCTAAAGATAATGTGATAGGAAAAGTGATTTATACTTGGTAGCTGTAAAGCAGCTTAAGCTGCAGTATTGGCCATAAGTGGTATTTAATTAGCTAAGTAGGTTTGTTATAACTAGACTTATTTACTTAGCGATTGATCACCATGACTCTCACCACTGCGCGATTAACTTTACGGTTGTTAAATGCTGATGACTGGCCACTGTTTTACACTTTGCACAATGATGCAGAGGTTATTGAGAAATGCTTTGATAAGCCCTCAGAAGCGCAGCTACGTGCGAAGTTTAATGAACGTTTAAAGCCTTGGCAGCCAGATGCAAACTCGCCATTGTGTTTAGTTATTATTGAAACGAGTACAGGTAAAGAGGTGGGGGTGACAGGCTTTACCTCATCAACCGTTCCTGATATTCAAGAAGTTGGCTACTTATTGCTGCCTAATTTTCATGGTCGTGGCTATGCCACCGAGTCTTTAAAGGCGGTGCTTGATTTTGCTCAGGCTGAGTATTCTGTGAAGGAGTTTAAAGCTGTCGTCACTGAAGGCAACATAGGTTCAGAAAAAGTACTTGAGAAGTGTGGCTTTCAGCTAGTTGATAAGCAATTAGATGCCTATGCCATTGGTGGGGTTTTGTATACCGATCATCATTTTCATTTAAATTGCACTGATCACAGGGTGTGATCAGTGCGGTCAAATTATAGGTGAAGCTCAATCGCTTTTCTGTCTTTTTCAGGCATATTTGCAACCACCAAATCAAATGAGTTATCAATCATTCGTTCAATTTCTCCTTGTGGGATAGTGCCATCTAAAATCACTGTATTCCATAACCGTTTATTCATATGGTAACCAGGAATTACAGAAGGAAAAATATCACGTAATGCTTGGGCTTCGTCCGGATCGCATTTTAAGTTAAGCCACCAAACAGGTTCACCATCTTCATTTGTTTGGCCTTCTTTTCCCTCTGCGAGAGTCGCAAACATTTTATGATTTACTTTATAAACATCGACGTCTTGACCAAATGGCTGAGTGAGCATTACCACTGGCTTTTTCATTAAGTATTCATGTACAGCATGTTGATTCATGATCCAGTCCTTGAAGTCATTTTTCGTTGTTATAAAGATAGCATCTTTTTATTCGGTTTGAGACATTTATTACGATAATTCGCTGAAAAATAGACCAATTACATCAGCAAAAGTAAAACTGCAAATTTTTGTTGAACAATAGTAATTACGTGGTAAATTCCTGTCATTAAAAAACGATAGGAATACACCCATGCCTAAGGCTAGTGAAGTCAAAAAAGGTGCCGCTATTGAGCATAACGGCCAAGTTTTAGTAGTAAAAGATATTCAACGTTCAGTACCGCAAGGTCGTGCTGGTGGTAGTTTATACCGCATGCGTTTATATGATGTTGTTACTGGTGGCAAAGTAGACGAAACATTTAAAGACAGCGATATGCTTAAACTTGCTGATTTAACTCGTCGTGAAGCGATGTTCTCTTACATTGATGGTGAGGAGTATGTTTTCATGGATAATGAAGACTACACGCCTTATAACTTAAACAAAGAAGCAATCAGCGAAGAGATTTTATTTGTTAATGAAGAGACGCAAGGTCTACATGTTATAGTGATCGATGGCTCACCAGTGGGGATTGACTTACCTTCAAGTGTAGAACTTGTTGTTGAAGAAACAGACCCCTCAATTAAGGGCGCTTCAGCAAGTGCTCGCTCAAAACCTGCACGTTTGAGTACAGGCCTTACTATTCAAGTGCCAGAGCATATTTCAACAGGCGATCGTATTCGTATTAACACCGCAGAACACAAGTTTATGGGTCGCGCTGAAAAGTAGTCCTAGCTGGTTATGTTTGATAAAACCGATTGCAGATCGGTTTTATCATTTTATTTGCTTATAAAGTAGTATTTTCATTAATCATTTAATATTACTTTGTTTAAAGATTGAAAAAGGGACAGAAAAAGCGCATTATTAAGCGCTCAAATTATTGCTATGTGGCTGTTTCTATCATGTATACGGGTTAGGTAGCAAAAACAATAATAACAAGCAGTAGTAGATTAAATGTTAAACCACGGATTGGAAAACAGAGAATACGTTAAATTACCTGAAGGGGTTGATATTGCAATCACACCCGCAGGTGTTGTCTCCCGTAGCTATGCCTACATCATCGATTTCTTATTTCGCAGTCTTATTATGTTCGTTGTATCACTTGTATTTAGCTTTTTAGGTGATGCAGGGCAGGGCATTATTCTGATTATTTATTTTATAACATCTTGGGGATACAACATTTTTTTTGAAATGAAAAATGGTCAAACTCCTGGGAAAAAGCGTCTTAAGATCCGCGTAGTACAAGATAATGGCTTACCAGCCAGTTTTTCACAAATTGTTGTACGAAACCTATTACGTCCAGCAGATATGTTACCTATTGGCTATTTTTTAGGGCTAGTTGTCATGATGTTCAACTCTCGTTTTAAGCGTATTGGTGATTGGGCAGCAGGCACTATGGTTATTTATGATGATGAAGTAGAGGCACGTCCTGAATTACCGAAAGGCAATATTGAAATCCCAGTATTGAGCTTAAGCACGGAAGAACAATTAGCAGTGCTTGCTTTTGCAGAGCGCAGTGATGAGCTTTCTGATGCGAGGCGCAGTGAACTCGCTGCAATTTTAGCTGAGCCATTTAAGTTAGAGGGCAATGAAGCGCAGAGTATGTTAATCGGTTATGCGCGTTTCTACTCAGGTCAGTTAAGTAACTCTAATGAACAGGCGCATAGTGAGACAGTGCAATGAAGCAAACGCAATTTGTAAAATCGAATAGCCAGAGCTGGAATGAATTTAAGGCGCTTTGCGAGCTTGCAGAATCAGAAAGTTTGCCGGTTTATTTTCCTAATATGTACCGTAAGGTGTGTAATGATTTAGCCATTGCCCGCAGTCGTCAATATAGCCCCGTACTTATTGAGCAAATTAATCGTTTAGTTCAGTATGGTCAAAAGCGCTTGTACTTATCTCGCAGCAATCAGTTTTCTGAGATATGGCATGTTGCCCGCACAGCATTTCCTCGGGCCCTCTATGAGAACCGTATAATGCTGGGCATTAACTTATTAGCATTTTGGGGCTTAGCACTTATCGCGTTTATTTGGGTGATGCTTGACCCTGATGCGGTATATACATTTTTGGGGCAAAGCACTGTACTGCAAATTGAAGAAATGTATAACCCCGGGGGCAGTGTACAAACAGCTGAGCGTGGCGCAGCTCAAGATCTCATGATGTTTGGTGTTTATATTTACAATAACATTGGCATTGCATTTCAAATGTTTGCTGGTGGGGTGTTGTTTTGTGTTGGCGCTGCATTTTTCTTACTATTTAACAGCTTTTACTTTGGTGCGATTGCCGCTCACATTGTTAATATTGGCTTTGAAGGGCCATTTTTCTCATTCGTTATAACCCATGGTTCATTTGAATTAACCGCGATTATTATTGCCTCTGCTGCAGGGTGTCAGATAGGTTATGCATTATTGAATCCTGGTCATTTTACCCGCGGCTATGCAATTAAACAGGCCGCACAAAAAGCATTGCCTCTTATTGTTGGTGCGTTTTTAATGCTTGTTCTTGCGGCATTTATTGAGGCCTTTTGGTCGCCACGTGATATAGCCAATGAAATTAAATATAGTGTAGGGAGTGTTTGCTGGGCGTTTGTTTTGTATAGGCTATACAAGGGGATGCGTTATGGAGCTTAATAGGTTAAGTTTTAACCCGCGTAAACGTAGCGCCTATGAAAACTTTGATTTAACTGTATTATTAACTAAACAGCACTTTTTACCTTTGTTTAGCCTTTATATCTGCTTAGCTTTACCAACATTTTTGATATTAGGGTTTTTACTTGGCTGGTCAATCGCTGCATTTGCTGTATGGCTATTAAAACCTTTATTTGAACGCCCTTTACTTGATTACATGTCGAAGGCTGTTTTTAGTCAACCAACCTCGATTAAGTCAAGCATACTGGTTATAAAGCAGCTTAAATTTAAGGATATGCTAGCGCATTTAACTGTATTTAGGCTCAGCCCTAATCGTGCATTTTTGGCTCCGGTGGAGCAATTAGAGCGCTTATCAGCAGAGCGAAAGCAAAAACGTAAGCAAGTTCTTTTTGCAACATCAAAGCCAAAGCAAACCTTATGGATGCTTTTTTGCGTACATTTCGAGTTTATTGTTTTAATGGGACTTTCGGCTTTTTCAATTGCATTGATCCCAGATTCATTTTCTCTTGAAGAATCTATCTATCAATTTCAAGACTCTCCTGCTTGGCTAGAAGTTGCCTTTAACTTACTTTATTTATTAAGTATTTCCCTCGTCGCGCCATTATTTGTCACAGGGGGGTTTTTAGCCTATTTACATCGCAGGGTTGAGCTCGAAGGTTGGGACATTGAGCTTGCTTTTAAGAATATAAAAACACGTTTTGCACAGCCTTTGTCATTGATATTCGCTTGCTTACTTAGCTTTTTGGCAGCGATGCCACAAACCAGTTTTGCTGAGGAGCTTGATAAAGATGCTGTTAAAGAGCAAGTGATTACACTTTACAATCAAGATGATGTTATTGAAAAGAAAACGACTTGGGTTCCTGATTTTAATTTTGAGCAAGACAACGCAAGTCCATCATCGTTTGATTTTTCATGGCTGAGTAACTTTTTTGAGTTAATTGGATTTACGCTCAGCTATTTAGTATGGGGCTTTGTAGGATTACTTGCACTGTGGCTTGTTTATTATCTTGTTAAGAATAAAGGCTTTTTTACTGGGTTGAAGCTGCCTGAAAAGTCACAAAAAAAATCTGACCATGTTATTCCGTCTTTATTTACTGACATTAAACATGACGAACTTCCTGATGATTTAATTAGTGCTGCACTTGAGAGTTATCGTTCAGGAAACTTACGGTTAGCGCTTGGTTACTTATTGCATCACTCACTTCGCTGGGCACAGGTTCAGTATGAGATAAAACTTCATCGTTCAATGACTGAACGTGAGTGTAAACAAGTAATTGATGCAAGCGTGCCCGAGCAATGGCAAGCTGTATTTAGCACATTATTTTCAGCATGGGTCAGTGTTGCTTGGGGACATCGAAAACCTAATATCGACTTTGAACAACTTGCAGAGCAAATTAAGCAAATGTCGTTGCCTGTGGAGTTAAACCATGAAACTTAAGTATTTTATGATTGGTTTACTGGTTTTAACTGTTGCTTTACTCGGGTCAATGTTGGCATCAGTAAAGTGGGAAAAACAGGAAGTAGAGATAGGTTTTCAACCAGAGGTAGCAAAAGACAGCTTCACTCTGGCTCAGCGTTTATTGGCTTCATATGATGTGCAATGGCACAAAGACAAACGTTTAGCCAGCCAAACTAACCCCAATCAATTAACAATAGACCCAAATACTATGCTGGTTGTTGATGAGGCTGTACTTGCTAACTCATATGAGCTTGATCAACAGCTAGTGCAGTGGGTCGCTGACGGTGGGCGTTTAGTGTATGTACTTAACCGACAGCGCGATGAGCTAGGGATTGATAACGCAATTTTTTTCCAAGAGTTAGGGATTGATGTTACAACTGTCGATGATGTGTTTGAATTCAATTTTGTGCTACTAGAAGAAGGTAGCTCAAATACAACACTGACAATTGATGAGACAACGCAATTAAAACTCGAACTTAGCCAAGCTTTTAAAATTGATAGTTGCCAAGGCGTGCAAACAGAAAATCAAGCGGGTGATACTGTAATGTGCGATCTGCCCTTTGGTGCAGGCCGTGTTATTGTTTTACCATCACTGGCCCCTTTTACTAATTATAAGTTACGGCATCTAGATCATGGCAGCCTATTAGTTTGGTTAACTCAAGGTGCCAGTAAAGTCACATATGTGCCGTATTTAAGTTACCCAAATTGGTTATCTAAGTTGTGGCATTGGAGCTGGCAGTTTGTGGTTAGCTTATTACTGACAGTGGTATTTGCTGTGTGGCATATTAGTAGCCGTATTGGCCGTGCATATGCGCCAGATGTCGATAGCAAAACAAGCTTTGATCAGCATATTCGAGCTATTGCAAATTTTTACACAGAACACGGTCATGAAGCGCGTTTATTTGAAGCGTTAAAAAAAGATTTTAATGCAAAAGTAGAGACGCGAGTCCCTAATTTCAAAATGCTTAGTGCACACAAACAGGCTGAGATTATTGCCAGCCTAACTCAGTTTGATAAAGAGCAAGTCGAGATCTTGCTTTCAAGCGAACTTCCCGAGTCTCGTGAACAACGAACAGATTATATAAAACGATATAGACAATTAAGGAATGCCTTATGAGCACGGAACTAGATACTCACTCATTGAGCCTGGTAGATGCGGCAAACGCAGTAAAAAAAGTGAAAGAAAATATTGCGCGTGTTCTTGTTGGTCAAGATGCCATTGTAGAAGACGTATTAACAGTATTGTTTGCCGGCGGACATGTGTTACTTGAGGGTGTACCAGGGCTTGGTAAAACCTTGTTGGTACGAGCACTTGCTAAAAGCTTGAGTGTTGATTTTTCACGGGTTCAGTTTACACCCGATTTAATGCCATCGGATGTCGTTGGTCACAGTTTATATGATATGAAATCGGGTGAATTTAATATTAAAAAGGGACCTGCTTTCACCAACATATTATTAGCCGATGAAATAAACCGTGCACCTGCAAAAACTCAGTCAGCGTTACTTGAAGTGATGCAAGAACAACAAATAACCATTGATGGTGACACGCTGTCAATCGACTCGCCATTTATGGTTCTTGCCACGCAAAACCCGCTTGACCAAGAAGGTACGTATCCGCTACCTGAAGCAGAACTTGACCGTTTCATGATGAAGATTGAGCTAGGGTTTCCTTCGTTCGAATCTGAAGTGGAGTTACTAAAACTAAACACCAAGATGGTTTCGAATGAATCAACCGTTGATGAATTGCCTGCTGTATTGAATGCTGCCCAAATTGCACAAATTAAACAGCTTTGTGCAGATATATTAGTGGACGAACAGATTTTAAATTATGCGGTTGATATTACGCGTAGCTCAAGAACGTGGCAGGGAGTTTTACATGGTGCAGGGTTGCGAGCATCGATTAATATTATTAAAGCGGCAAAAGTTATGGCGCTAATGAATGGTCGCGACTTCGTAACCCCTGATGATGTTAAATCAGTGTCAGTTAACATACTTCGCCATCGTTTGATCTTATCTGCTGATCTTGAGCTTGAAGGTGTGTCATTTGATGAAGTGATTAGTGCCATTCTTGCTAGTGTTGAAGCACCACGATCATGAAACGTATAAAGCTAAGACCATCAAAACGCCTAGTACAGATACTGAGTGTTATTGTCCTCTTAGTGGTGGTATCTGCTTTGATTGAGCTTAGCAGCTTATTTATTACGCTACTGCTTTGTATTCCTTTGCTGATTGCTTGTGTTGATTGTTACTTTTCGCGATTTGCGCACAATGTATCTATAGAGCTTTCAACAAATCAAAATATGGCGTTATATCGCTGGCAGCCAATAAAGTTGCTACTAAAAAATAAAGCGAAACAGGTTCTACGTGCTGATATCAGTATTCATTTAACAAATGCTCTGGAGCTTGCTGAAGCTGTAAAAAGTATTGAACTTGAGACAAACCAACAAGCTGAGCTTAGCTACTCTATGCGTGCCCATAAGCGAGGAGATGCAGATATTTCGGCGGTTGAATTGCGTATAACTTCTGCGTTTGGGTTATGGCAATCAAATTGGTTAGCAACACATCGTACCCAGTTAAAAGTATACCCAGACTTCAGCCGCGTCACGTCGAAGCAACACCTTAATGGCGTGACAAATAAACCAATTAATGGCCTTAAGCTAACAAAAAAACGTGGTGATGGAATTGAGTTTCATCAACTAAGAGAGTATCGCCAAGGTGACAGCGTTAGGCAGATAGATTGGCAAGCAACCAGTAAACGCCGTAAATTAATATCCCGAGAATACCAAGAAGAGCAAAACCAGCATGTAATTGTTATGCTGGATGCTTCAAAGAAAATGGCTATAGAGGCTAAAGAGGGCAGTCACTTTGACCACGCGCTAAATGCATTATTGTTACTATCACACACGGTATTAAAGCAAGGCGATTGGTTTAGTATGCAAAGCTTCAATCAAAACGTGCGTTGGTTACCGGGTGTAAAAGGGGCACAAAACGTGTCGCGGGTGATGAACCACTTTTATGATCTTTACCCAGATCAAAGTAGCAGTGATTATGTGGTTGCTGTAAATCAGCTAATTGCCAAGCGCAGTAAGCGCTCTTTAGTTTTACTCGTTACAACACTCGACGAACAAAGTATTGATGAATTACTGCCTGCGATAAAACTATTACAGAAGCATCATTTAGTTGCTTTAATCAACATAAATAACCGCTCTGTGAGTGAAGTGCTTAAAGAGCCAATTCAAAAGTACGAAGATGCAACAAGTTATTGCGCAGCACTCAGTTTATTAAATACACATAAGAAAAACATGGCGAAACTGAGAAAAGAAGGGGTGATTGCGATTGATTGTAACCCTGAGCAGTTATTGCCTCATGTGCTCAATACATATTTGAATGTGAAACATTCAGGTGCTTTATAATGATGCAGTTAAGTAACTAAAACATACTTGGATGTTAAACGGGACACATAGTAAAAAGGCATTAAAATTTAATGCCTTTTTCATTATGAAATTAAAGTAGCTTATTGCTGTCTATCAATTGCTTCATTAATCTTGTATTGGAAGTAAATAACGTTAAAGAAGAACGTTAAAATACCATTTAATTTTACAGGCTCAGCGCTACCTTCATTAATTAATTCTGTGAGTGAAGTACGGAGTGAGAAAATTAAAATAATGGCTACGACAAATGAGGCTAGCGACACAATAAAGCCGAGCTCAGGTAAAATACCGGCTATTGATAAAACAAGGTTAACCACATACAGCGCCACATAGCCATAAACTAGTCCTTGAGCTATTTGGTTTTTCGCCAGTGAGTTTGCTTTGTTTGTTCTATTTACAAGCCAATACACACTGTAGATACCTAATGTGATGATACTTAAAAAGAACACGCCCCATGCTGAGAAGCGGTCAAAGTTCAAAATGGGTTTGTTGCTACCATCGTTATTTTGTGTAAGGTTTGCTTCCGGTGCCTCGTAGACGTTTGCAGTATTGTCAGACATGATGTCTCCTAATCATTTTTGTTTATTCCTTATGTGCATCAATGCACGTTCCTATTTTAACAATTCTGACCGCTTTGTATATAAATAATACAATTTTTTATTAGGTTTATGTTTGATATTTAAGAATATAATCTGCCTTTATACTGGCTATTTACATCCTAACGTTTTCACTGCTGCTTAAGTTATGTACACTGCGCGCTTATAACTGTGGGGGCTATTGTGTTTTTTGTTTGTGTGAGTTGTGTATTTATTTTTGTAATGTATTTAGAGTCCGTTTCAAAAGGCATGCCTGTTAAACGATGGGTATTTTTAGGTGGGGCGCTAGGCCCTGTTGCTTGGTGCTTGTTTAACATACATTATCGACGTGCATTGATACGTCATATCGGCTTACAAGCGTGCAGCTGGCGACCTTAAACTTCAACGCTTCTTAATAAACTGGGCGCTGATTTATTACGCTGTTTTTTCAAAAAAGCTGTGAACTCAGGTTGTGACAGGGGTTTTGAGTAGTAATAACCTTGTACTGTTTGGCAATTTAATTGCTCTAACATCGCTATTTGCTCTGCTTTTTCAACACCTTCAGCAACAACATGTAAGTCAAGGTTGTGTGCAATGGTAACGATAGAGTCGACCATATTACGGCCACGTTCTGATTGCATGTCGTCTATAAAAGCTTTATCAACTTTTAAAGTATTGAGTGGGAACTGCTTTAAGTAAGCCAACGATGAGTAACCCGTACCAAAGTCATCCATTGCTAAGTGTATACCTCTGGCACTAAGAGAACGCATCACTGAAATTGCTTCATTAGGATCGTCCATTACCGTTCCTTCGGTTATTTCGAGCTCTAAAAAGTAAGAGGGTAGTTCATTCTTTTGTAAAATTACATCAATGCGAGTCGTTAAATCAGGTAAGCTAAATTGCTTTGCTGATAGGTTTACAGCGACACGACCATTAAATAACCCTTGGTCGATCCATGTCTTCACATCACGACAGGCTTTATTAAGCACCACTTCACCGATTTCAATAATTTGCCCCGTTTCTTCTGCGATAGGAATAAACATTCCTGGGCTGATAATCCCCTTTTTAGGTGTGATGAAACGCACAAGTGCTTCCATACCATCCAATTTGCCGGTGCGAATATTCATTTTGGGTTGATAATAAACTTCAAAATGATCTTCTTTTAATCCGTAACGCATTAGGTTTTCTATTTGCAGACGTTTAACGGCTTGGCGGTTCATTGTGTCGTTAAAGAATAAGTAACTATTGCCTTTTTTCTTAGCGTGGTACATCGCTGTATCGGCATTTTTTAATAAAAGCTCAGGTGTATTGCCATCTTCAGGGAACAGTACGATACCAACACTCGAGGTGATTACTAGCTCATGGCCTGCCATGTTAAAAGGTGTGGCAATCGCTGCTAAAAACAGTTTTGCCATCCGTGTAATCGTATGAATGTCGTTGGTGCCTGACATAACAAGTGCAAACTCATCACCACCAAGGCGATAAAATACGTCTTTTTCACGGGTGAGCTTATTTAATCTCATGGCCAATTTGGCGAGCAGGCTGTCACCAAGTTGATGGCCTAAGGAATCATTGATCTTTTTGAAGTTATCCAAGTCAAATACTAATAGGGCATGATGATTATCTTGTTTGGCGAGCTTTTTAAGATTAGTAAAAAATAAATTACGGTTAGGCAAGCCGGTAGTACGGTCTCGGTTTGATAAATTATGTAACTGTGACTCAGCTTTTTTGCGTTCTGTTTGGTCAGAATAAACCACAACGTAATTACATATTTGATTATGCTCGTTTTTGATTTCGTCGATAGAAATCTCTATGGGGAGTAACTGTCGTTGTGCATTTCTAAGCTTAACTTCTTGCTGCCAGTGTTCTGTAGCTCTAACCGTTGCTTTTATTTCATCTACGTAGCTTTGATCATAGCCAAAAAGAGCAAAATCTTTCTTTAGATATTGCTCTCGAGTACCACCAAAAAGGGTCAAAAAGCTGGGGTTTAAATCAACTAATTTAAAGTTTTTATCGTAAATTGCGATGGCATCAGTCAGTGACTCAACACATTTTGCAAATAGGTTTAAACGTGCTTCTGTGGATTTGAGCTGTGATATGTCACGTACGGTGCCAGTCATACGTAGGGGGTTAAGATTGACATCTTTTTCAATAATCTTTCCGCGGTCGAGTACCCAATGCCAACGCTCTAAGCTGTCTTTTATACGATAGCTTGCTTCAAAAAAAGCAGTGTGTTCAGCAAAGTGTTTTTTAAGGGCTTTTTCAACATGTTGTAAATCATGAGGGTGGATTAAATCACGGTTGGGCGGGAAGCCTGCTGCGTTATTCGTATCGGTGGTATATTTATCGTTTATACGAATAACTTCACCTGTTTTTATATTCCAGTCCCACAGAGTATCACCGCTGCCTTCTACGGTACTTTTTAATCTATGTTCTGAAATACGAAGTTGATGGCGTGAGCGTTTGAGCTTATAAATAACGAATAGCAAATACGGTAATAACAGCAGCATTATAGAGCTAGGTATAAGCAATAGGGTGCTTTGCTCTAGCTCTATAGGGCTTGCTGCGGCTGAAAATATACCGGCCATATTGAGTGTTAGAAATACAGAAATCATTGTTATTATTTTTGTCATTAATGCAATACCTTAATTCGCACCAGATAATTTAATCTAAGCTCGCAAGCGAGTCAAAGAGAATGCGAAGAAAGGGTTGTTTTTGACTGTTTTTTGATTGCTTTATCACTTAACAGCTCTATTCGAGGTCGCGATTCGGTAAATGTCTCTTTTATGTATTGTTGCATTTGCTTTAAGCTCAGTTTATCAAGCTCAACAAGAAGTTGTTGCTGCATATTAAACTTACTATCTCGATTACCAATTGCTAACCAGAGCCTTTGTGAGCGAAGACGAAGATTTTTATCTTTTTCTGCTATATGTGTAATTAATCCAGCTTTTGTATCTTGCCATTGTTGCTCATCTAAAGAATCAATGTGCTGTAGATAGTTACTTATAAAATGCTGATGACGGATGAGTATTTCGTCAGCGGTGTGTTTTGGAGACTGAACATAAA
The DNA here is from genome assembly GCF_021728095.1 of Pseudoalteromonas sp. L1. Classification (NCBI taxonomy): domain Bacteria; kingdom Pseudomonadati; phylum Pseudomonadota; class Gammaproteobacteria; order Alteromonadales; family Pseudoalteromonadaceae; genus Pseudoalteromonas; species Pseudoalteromonas sp. L1. The sequence continues at coordinate 376,438 of NZ_JAKKCT010000001.1, forward strand.
ACGCAATGCCAGCACGCGTATTAAAAGGTGCGTAGCCAGCCCCCACTAAATAACCAAGTTGTTGCTTGGTTCTAAGCTCATTAAAATAGTCTTGATTGATAAGGTGATTTAACACCATCATCTTTACTTTTTCAGCTGTGTCATCAGTCAGCGCTTGGTAATAGAGAACCATGGCGTGGTCATTACAATTTAGCTCAACGCGTTGCTGCTCGACATCTGTTATATCGTTAAGAGGGCGTGTTAGGTCGATAATTTTAGTGCAACCTGCTAAATGATCCGCCACTTGTTTTTGAAAAGCCAGTGCATCACTACGCTGCCAATTACCATGTAAAAACGACTCTACGTGTAGCGCTTTAAAGAATTCATGTCTGAAACAATTAAATTGATGAAAACTTGTATCTCTTAAAGCTTGTGCAAGTGCATTCGGTTCTGGGTTCCACGGCATCATTTTAGCACCTAAGATACTGAATAACTCGCTTACCGGCTTGTTTTGATTACTATTACGCCAATGCCTCACAAGTTGCTTTTTATATTCAGCAAAACGTTTTGCGCATATTTCTACACTAAATAAGGCTTCGAGTAGTTCATCAACCAGTTCAAGCTGACTTGATGATAAGCCTGCAGTATGAAGCGTTAGGCCACCCTGGTGAGAGGTTAAATGATAACTTAAGCCTGCCAGCTCGGCAGGGTAAAATTGCTCAGCGACACTATCCATAAATAAATCAGCAAACAGCCGAGTTAAAGCCATATGCTTGACATCTTTAATGGCATAGTGCGAGTCCATCGCTAAGTAAAAATGCCCCTTAGCAACGCGAAAAGTCGCATCCTGCTTAAACCAAAAATCAAAGCCTTCTTGTTTTATCAGTAACTCAGGCGTTTTTTTAGGTTCATCCAGTGCTAAAAGTTCAACATTCTTCGTTAGATAGGGGTTGGCAACAGGCAAACTCATTTCAGGTAATGGGGTGTTAATTTCACTTAATGCATCAAGCCAGCAAGGTGATATATTTTCGATTTTATAAGGCGTATTGTACCAAGCCGTGGTGTTTTCCGGCTCTACATCTGGATGTATGAGTACAAGGCGCATATTATCTGGCGTTAACCATTGCATTGCAATTTCATGCGCGCAGTGATTAAAGCCTTCCATGAGGTAATCACCTTGCACGTAGTTGGCTTCATCATAGTGTTGCATGTTAATGCTTAAACCACTTACCCAATCTATAAGTCGGGCTTTCTCTTGATTATCAAAGGCAATCTGCAGCAAATTCTTCTTATCTTGATAAAGCCTTGGTAACTTGTCACAGTTTTGGTTTATCAGACAAATGTATTCGAATACCATTTCAACAATATCTTCGTAGTATTCAATACCTTCATCGGTCAGTGCCATACTGATATTGAAGTCTTTGAAGTTACTGCCGTTTATACCACCGCCTGCTGAGAGTGCGTTGATCCAACCTTGCTCTTTTAAAATTGAGTAAAGTGAGCCTTTTCCCTCATAACCTAACAAGTGAGCAATAAAGCTCACCGTTTTATGGCGATAAAAATCATCAATATTTGGCATAGCAAAGCTAATGATGAGCTTTTGCATGTGCTTATGCGGCTCAATGTGCAGCACTTTACCTAAGTCTTGTTTGCGATAAAGTGGCTGTTCAATAATTTCTTTGCTTTTGGGCTGACCTTTAACCTCGCTGAAATAGTGCTTCACCCAGTTGGTCATTGTCGCAATATCTTCATTACTACAGATCACCAGTGTCATCCACTGAGCTTGGTAATGGCTGTTGAAAAAAGCGCGTAGCTCGTCACTTATGCAGCCTTCGCGATCTGCCAAGGTTTGCTGGTTACCAACCGAAAATTTAGCAAAGGGATGTGCAGGGTTTACCGTTTCTTTATGGGCTTGGTAGATGCGTCTGCCATCATCTTTGATCTTTAATTTAAATTCCGCATCAATCGCGTTACGCTCTTTGGCTGTCTCTTTTGGGCTTAATAGTGGGGCAATAAAAAAGCGGCTAAATTGAGCGAGGGCTTCAGAAAACTGATGATTATTAATATCAAAAAAGTAACAAGAGTGCTCAGTGCCTGTCCATGCGTTAGTGTTACCACCAGACTGTGATACAAAATTAGAAAACCCACCAGACTCAGGGTATAGGTCAGTGCCTAAAAAAAGCATATGCTCTAAAAAGTGTGCAAGGCCCTGCCTATCAAGGGGATCGTCAAAGTGACCTGCATTAATTGCCATTGATGCCGCTGATTTAGTTGATTCTAAGTCTTGCACTAAAAGTACTTTTAGACCATTGTCCAGTGTGAGGGGGTGGTATGTTCTGTTATCATTGCGGCTGATATTCAAAAGGTGCTCCTGAAGAATGCGTTAATGTCCTAACAACAGATGATAAATCAGGAACGCTAAAGGCACTGCAACGAAAATCTACCTGAATATCATAAGAGGATGTTTAATGTGTTTTGTGATGATATTCTAATATAGCGGACAATCAAGCAAACTGGCTACTGTTTTATATTCTTTAATCGGTTGATTTTTTATGAAAACAATCTTAATCATGCGCCATGGCGAAGCAACGCCAATGCAAGCAGATGATGCAGCAAGACAACTGACAACTACGGGGCAACAGGAAGCCAGTAAAATGGGGCAATGGTTAGCAATAAATTATAAACCAGATGCGTTATTGGTAAGCCCTTACATACGTGCCCAGCAAACTGCGAAAGCAGCAACGCAAAGTAATCCATTACAATTTAGTGAAACCTGTAATGACATAATTCCAGATGGTACTCCTCAAGTTGCTGCTGACTACCTTGAAACTCTAATCGCCATGCACCCAGAATGCTCAACTTGGTTGGTTGTTGCACACATGCCAATTGTTAGTTACTTGGTTGACCAATTGAGCCCTGGTAACATGCCGATTTTTAACACAGGTGCTATTGCTGTTATTGAATATGACGATACCAAGCAGCGCAGTCATTACTTAAGTATTCACTCACCTAATAACGTCGAAATATAAGTATGAATTTGCTAGATTCATGTTTTTATCAACTATTGAATTAAAATTATGACAATCGAACGTTTACAAACTGGTGCGCGCATGAGCCGTATCGTCAAGCATAATGATACGGTGTACCTTTGTGGCCAAGTGTGTGCAGATGCAGAAAAAGATATCAGCGAACAAACTCAAACCATGCTAGATAAGGTAGAAGTTTTACTTATTGAAGCGGGGAGTAGCAAAGAGCATATGCTAAGCGCCACAATCTACCTGAAAAGTATGGAATACTTTGCAGCGATGAACGCAGTTTGGGATGCATGGGTACCACAAGGTCATGCGCCAGCACGTGCCTGTGTAGAGGCAAAAATGGCGCGCGATGCACTGCTTGTAGAGATTTCGGTTGTTGCAGCCGTTAAGTAACGAGCAGCGTAAGGTGCAGTTGATTGCTCGCTTTAATGAGCAATCAGGGCGTGCCGTTGTTAAACTACCACATTGGCATTTTTGCGATAATGAGCAAGATGCCAATGACTGCGCATTACTTGTTTTAAAAGGTATAAAACAAGCAACAACCTCTTCACTGTATTGGTTTAAAGCCAATGACGAAGCTTTACCTCAAGTTGGCGACCTAGCTATTTTTACTAATTGGCAAGAACAGCCCTTAGGCATTATTGAAACCATCGCGGTAACTATTACGCCATTTAACCAAATCACAGACGAATATGCTGCATTAGAGGGGGAGGGCGACAAAAGCCTCGCTTATTGGCAGCGTGTGCATTGGAATTATTATCAGCGAGAGCTAGCAGGTACAGGTTATCAATGCCATCCTGAAATGCCTTTAGTATGTGAGCAGTTTAAATTGGTATTTAAGGAGTCAGAATGAGTTCGAACCCTGTGGTTCTTATTACTGGAGGCGGCCGTGGTATTGGCGCTGCAACGGCTAAGTTATTTGCCGAGCAAGGTTATGACGTGTGTATTAACTATAAGTCAGATCAAGCAAGTGCAGAGCAGGTCGCTGATGAGATAAAAACGCTTGGCGTGAATGCCTATTTGTTCCAAGCCGATATCGCTGATGAGCAGCAAGTACTCGCCATGTTCGCCAAATTAGATGAGCAGGTTGCGCGCTTAGACGTTTTAATTAATAACGCGGCGATGATGCAACCACAAATGCCGCTATTAAAGATGAATGCAAAGCGTATTAACGCCATTTTAAGCTGCAATGTTACAGGCGCATTTTTGTGTGCGCGAGAAGCAATTAAACGAATGGATAAAGGCAGTATTGTGAACGTTTCATCGGGGGCTTCACGAACAGGTTCGCCAAATGAATATTTAGACTATGCCGCATCCAAAGGTGCACTTGATACCTTTACTATTGGCCTTGCCAAAGAAGTAGCCAGTAAAGGTATTCGGGTAAACGCGGTAAGACCAGGTCTTATTTATACCGATATGCACCGTGATGGTGGTGAAGTAAACAGAGTTGATCGTTTAAAATCAAAGTTACCCCTTGGTCGTGGTGGGGAAGCCGCTGAAGTGGCGTCGGCAATTTACTTTTTAGCAAGTGAGCAAGCCTCATTCACAACGGGCAGTTTTATCGATGTGTCGGGTGGTTTATAAAACTAAAGCAATATACTTAACCAAACACTAAAGCTGACTACACTCAATACCGTTGAGAGCACCACAGTACTTGCGAGCGTCGCTTGATGCTGCTTAATTTGATTGGCGATTAGGTAAGCGTTGACCCCTAAAGGAGAGGCGCTTAAAAGCACTAAAACGTTCAGTAATGATTGCTCTAGATGGAACACACTGCCTGCAAAAAAGTAGACTCCGCACGGTAACACGGCAAGCTTGATGATGGTTGCGATAAGTGATGCTTGTAAGTTGTCGGCCACTTTATAAAACGCAAGGTTCGCTCCTAATACGAATAACGCACAGGCAATGGCAGGTTTAGCAAGTAAGCTGAGGCCATTTACTAAATCATCAAAAAGTGTAAAACCAAGTAGGTTTACAGCAAGGCCGCTACTGATGCTTAATACCACAGGGTTCAGCAGCATGTTTTTAGCAAATGTTCGCCAAGAGAATGTTTGCTGCGATTTAGCGCTGAGCAAAAAGGTGAGGGTAAACAAAAGTGCGCTATGAAAAGTAATGATCATAAACACAATGCCGACCATCTGTTGCCCAAGTGCAGCAATAATAATCGGCAAACCTACCAGTACCGTATTTGAGTAACTACTGCCAAGGGCAAATACAGCATGACGTGACGGCGCAGAGTGCTTAGTAATGAGGTAGCGGTTAATAACATAGCCAAGGGTATAAATAGCCAATACCGGGATGTAAAAGCTCATAAATCCCGCTATAGATACACTATTATGTAAATTGGCTTGGGCCATATTTAAAAATAGAAAAGCAGGTACACTGATATAAAAAGTAAACTTACTTAGCCCTGCTATATGCTCTTTCGATAAAAACGTGCTTCGCGAGCTGATGTAACCACTTAACACGATAAAAATCAGTGGAAAGATAATCGAAAAAATATGCACTTTAGGCCTTATGACAAGAAAACGTTAGCGTCTGAACTCATCACTTTGTGGAAGATTAATTAAAATAAGTACCGCCCCTTTACCACCAAATTCAAGAGGTGCTTGGTGCATCGCAATCACATCAGGGTGCTGCACTAAATATTGCGGTACCTTGTGTTTAAGTATGCGCTCACCAATGCCATGCACAACACAAGCGCAATAGTAATGCTGCTTTTTACACTCATGAATTAAACCTGCCAACTCATCTTTGGCTAATTCTTTATTCAAGCCATGTAAATCAAGGGTTAAATCAGGTGGGTAATCTCCACGGCGAAGTTGCTTTGCTAAAAAGCTATCGTGACCTGGCTTGACATAACTGACGGTGCCGTGAGTGTCGATATCTGGTACATATTCATCAGAAAAGAAAAATTCTGCCTGATGTTGCTTTTTTTGCTGGGAAAATTGCTTCGCTTGTGACACTTTAGGCTTATTGGTGAATCGAATAGTGTCTTGTTTAAATGCTTTGGCACCACTGATACTCTGACGAAATAAGTCAATATCGTCAGTGCTAATGTGGTTGTTGTCGTGGGGATCTTTTTTCATGGCGGCAGTCTAAACAAAAAAACGCTAAAAATCGAGTAAAAACCAACTGAAAAGACGGTACAATACGCGTCAGAACAGACTTTGAAAGTTAAGGAACATACATGAACCATTTCCAGATAGAAGACGCAATTTTAGACGAGGCAATTGCAGAACTTTCAACGTTGCATGATTGGTTACGTTGGACAACCAGTCAATTTGCCAGCAGTGGTATTTTCTTTGGGCACGGCACAGACAACGCGTGGGATGAAGCTGTTAGCCTGTTATTGCCAGCGCTAAGCTTGCCAATCGACGCGCCAAAAGAGCTAATGCATGCGCGTTTAACCAGCACCGAGAAAAACCGTTTAGCTGAACTAATTGCAGAGCGTATTAATGATTGTACGCCAGTACCGTACCTGACCAACACCGCATGGTTTGCAGGTATGCCGTTTTATGTTGATGAGCGCGTGTTAATTCCACGTTCGCCATTTGCAGAGTTAATTAACAACCGCTTTGCACCTTGGTTAGAAGAGCCAAGCTCAGTATCGCGCATTCTTGATTTATGTACCGGCTCTGCATGTATCGCTATTGCACTTGCACAAGCATTTGAAGATGCACAGGTTGATGCGGTTGATATTTCTTATGAGGCGCTCGAAGTTGCTGATATTAATATCAGCGATTACATGCTAAATGACCGTGTACTGCCAATTCAGTCAGACGTGTTTAGTGGTGTTCCGGGTCAAAAATATGACCTGATCGTAGCTAACCCACCGTATGTTGATGCTGAAGATATGGCTGATTTACCACGTGAATTCCATCACGAGCCAGAGCTTGGTTTAGCATCGGGTCACGATGGTCTTGATGTTACTCGCACCATCCTAGCGGAAGCTGCTGAGCATCTAACTGATAACGGTTTGTTATTTGTCGAAGTTGGTAACTCTATGGTACATATGGAAGAGCTGTACCCAGGTGCGCCGTTTGAGTGGGTTGAATTCGAACAAGGTGGCCTTGGCGTGTTTGTAATCAGCAAACAGCAGCTTGTTAACTATTTCGCAGATTAACAGCAGATTTTAAAAGCCGAGCCTGAGGGCTCGGTCTCAGTAGTCATTAGGAATGAGGAAAATTAATGGCAGGTAATAGCATCGGACAACTATTTAAAGTGTCCACCTTTGGTGAGAGCCACGGCGTTGCATTAGGCGGCGTTGTTGATGGCACCCCAGCAGGTCTTGAAATTAGCGAGGCCGATTTACAAATTGATTTAGACCGTCGTAAGCCGGGGCAAAGTCGTTATACAACACAGCGCCGTGAAAGTGACGAAGTAAAAATTCTTTCAGGTGTGTTCGAAGGTAAAACCACAGGTACTAGCATTGGTTTACTGATTGAAAACACTGATCAACGTTCAAAAGATTACGGCAAAATTGCCGATGTATTTCGCCCTGGTCATGGTGATTATACCTATTGGCATAAGTACGGTATCCGTGATTACCGAGGTGGTGGTCGCTCTTCTGCTCGTGAAACTGCGATTCGTGTAGCCGCGGGTGCAATTGCAAAAAAATACCTAAAACAATTTCACGGTATTGAAGTGCGTGCTTGTTTGAGCCAGCTTGGGCCAATTAAAGCTGAAGATTACAACTGGGATGAAGTGGAAAACAATGCATTTTTCTTCCCTGATACAAGCAAGTTAGACGCGCTTGATGAATATATGCGCGACCTAAAAAAACAAGGTGATTCGGTAGGCGCTAAAGTTAAAGTGGTTGCTAAAAATGTGCCTGTTGGTTTAGGTGAACCAGTATTTGATCGCCTTGATGCAGAACTTGCACATTCACTAATGAGCATTAATGCAGTAAAAGGCGTTGAGATTGGTGATGGCTTTGATGTGGTTGAGCAAAAAGGCTCTGAGCACCGTGATGAGTTAACTCCAGATGGTTTCACATCAAATCACGCAGGTGGTGTACTTGCAGGTATCTCGACAGGGCAAGACATTATTGCCTCTATCGCACTTAAGCCAACCTCAAGCATTACCATACCGGGCAACAGCATTAATACCAGCAACGAAGCGGTAGAGATGATCACCAAAGGACGTCATGATCCCTGTGTGGGCATTCGTGCAATTCCTATTGCTGAGGCGATGATGGCGATTACCTTAATGGATCACTTATTGCGCCAACGTGGTCAAAACCCACATGTAAGCCACGAACATGGACCAATCAAAGGTTCGATTGATTAGCTTGGTTTGATTTAGCAAAGAACTATAAACTTAAAACGCGGCTTGATTTGCCGCGTTTTTGATTTGGGAAGGCCTGAAAAGAAGCTTAAATACGATCAATTGCCTGTTTTGCTACCATGTATAGTTTTTTGATCATTAAACCTAATACCCAACGAATAAATTGAGCGGTTAGCTCTTTGACCTCATATGTTGCTTTACCAACAAATGCGAGCATATGCCCGATTAACCCTTTTAACTCTTCTGTAAGCTCGACAAATTTAACCACTGACTCATGTAGACAGCGGGCTAAAATATCGTAAAAAGTTAACCCGACAGTTAAACCTGCCTGTGCAGATATGAAGGCGTATTGTCCTGTTTTCTTTAAAAAAGTAATTAGGCCATTAGTAATTACTCGCTGCCAGTTAAGTGAAAACCTAACATTAAAGCGCTGATCATACTTTAATACAGTGTGGTTGTAGTGAAGCGGCTTTATGGAACTTTCCATGCTTGCGTAGTCTTTATAAGCAGCAACAGTATTAATATAACCTGGGGTATTCTCTTCCATGGAGTGAGCTCCAATACTAAAAGATGACCCTTCATTCATTGCTGTTTGATATTCGCTTGCGGTATGGCTAAACGGCCAAGCAGGTACACAAGGTATTGGATCTGCGCCATGTGTAACACGATACTGGCCAATATTATGCGCGGCAAAATGAACGGAGTGGTTTAATACAACCCGTGGCGCACCAAAGGTATATAAATTTACAGGGATCCCTTTTTCGCTTGCCCAAATTGCTGTGATCTGTGCGATAGCACCACCTAAGCTATGACCAACAAGGTGCAAGCACGTAGGTTTATGATTTTTTATATAAGCCTCAAACATGGGCTTCATACTGCTAAAGGCTTTTTCAAAACCAGAGTGTACTTCTAAATTTTTAGGTCCATGTGTAATCGCGACATTTAAATTGGTAAGCCAATCAGAGCAGGATGAAAAAGCGGTACCGCGGATACCTATAATATGATGCCCTTTAAATTGAGGTGATGCGCCTTCTGCTGTTAAGGCAAACCCTGTGGTACGGTTTAGAAGTTGGTTAATTAAGCCACCACTGACGCCTTTGATTTGATTGGTGGTGATTTTGAAATTGCTGTCAAAGTTTTGCCCGAACTCTTCTTTAAATAATGTAGATTTTCTTATATCGTATACTCTAGCAGCTACGATAGCAGCAATGTTTGGTGGTAGAACTGTTTTGACTTTTTCCATGTCAATCTTCCTTATATTTCAGTTAAATCTGTTAGATCATAATTATTTATTCGGTATTGTTTACCATTCTTTAAAAGTTTATAGGGTAAAAAATCCTCTTCCCACCTACAAATGCTTTGAGCTACGTAGTTACGATACTTATTTTTTTGATTTTTGAACTCAAATACAACATGAGGATCAGTTATTTGGCAGTTCAAGAATGACAGCTTCTTACTGTACTCCGGAATTTCATTAATACCAGCTTGAGTTGCAACCCATAAAGGAGTTAGCCCATCTTCTCTTTCAATAAAAATTTCTTGAGAAACACGATGCTCAGCAATCAACTTATTAGGTATCGAGGATAAAATTGTTTTTTTAGGGAAGTGAAAGCGCCCATTTTCATCGGTTATTGCAGCGTCTCGATGAACTTTTTCATCTATGTAGATTAATGAGCGAATTATTTCTAAGTTAGCAACTGGTTGACCATTTTCAGTCACAATGCCTTTGACTTCTGGGCTTAAAAACACTTCTTTTTTCTTTCTGAACCAGCTGAACATATCTTCTCCTTGACTAATAACTGGAAAAATAACGGCGCAAACAAGAATGAGCAAGACAACGAATCGAGGGCTTAAGCTAGGTATATTCATAGGCAGTCCTTGCACTTTTTTTAGACATTAATAAAGAATGAACGTAATGTAAAGAGTAATGTTCCTATTTTAATTGTTCGTTAGTTTGAAAAAGATAATCAGTACAGAGTTGAGGTGTTGCACTGGCATGGCAACTTCTGAAATATGTATTATTACTTTGATATGTTTGTATTTTTAGGGATACTTTTTTGTGTGTTTGACACAGCTTAATAGGTAATAAAGAGCGAAGAAAAAGTTAGGGCTGCTACTTGTTGGGGGAGACCTCTGGAGAGGGATGTACTTGGTCATACTGATAGGAATAAATAAATGAGCGGTGCTGATATTTTTCATTTATTACTGATATTTTTAGGTATCTCTTTTCTTATTTCTATGCTGTTATTTTTACGTTTTACTATTCGTCGATTAGATAAAAAAGTTAAAAAAGAGGGGAGTGGTACGCCTAGCTGGGATAGGGGAGGAATGGGGCTTCGAGTTGGCGTGTATTCAGTTGTACTGGTTCGTGGTAAAAAAGGAAGCTCCCCGATACCGGACGAAGATATAATCCTGCGTTGTGCTCGCCCTATAGATAGAGTACTTGCGTTTACTGTCGATTTAAGCCTTTTAGGGATGTTTATATTATGGCTTGCAGGGAAGTGGTTAGGATATTTTTAACCGTGCCTTTATTTGGTTATTTAGGCATGCAGCAGACTAAAATGCCCTTAGAGCTAATAATTACACGAGTCAACTAACTACAGACTGCTCTATGATAAAAGTTCAAATATGAGTTTCTTTTAATGGAAATAAAAAGTGTTTTTGAAGTTTTAAATGTAATTTTTGTATTAGGCTTTCTCATTTCGGGATTTTGTTTTACGCGCTTAACCATTCGTCATCTTGACAAAAAAATCAAAGAGGAAGGTGAAGGAACACCGTCATGGGATAGGGGCGGGATGGGCCTTAGAGTAGGTATGTATGCGGTCACACTGATAAAGAATAAGTCAGATAAAGCATCACTTACAGAGGATGAGATCATTCTACGTCATGCAAGGTCTATCGACCGTGTTCTAGCTTTTTCTATGAGTATAAGTTTAGTGGCTATATTTATATTATGGCCTTTAGGGAAATGGCTGGGCTATTTAGTTTAGTATTTGTTTTGGTTAACTTCAGCATTTAGGCATGGAGCTAGATTTAATACATGCAGTTTTTAGTAATGAGCCAACTAACTACAAGTAACTGTATTATAAAAGTTCAAATATGAGTTTCTTTTAATGGAAATGAAAAGTGTTTTTGAAGTGTTAAATGTAATTTTTTTAGTTAGTTTCTTAATTTCAGGGTTACTTTTTACACGGCTCACAATCCGTCGGTTAGATAGAAAAGTGAAAGAGGAAGGAAGCGGAACGTCAAGTTGGGACCGAGGTGGAATGGGTCTCAGAGTTGGTATGTATGCAGGAATATTAGTTCGAGGTAAGAAAGGAAAAACCCCTCTAGCAAATGAAGATATCATTTTACGCCATGCAAGACCAATAGACCGTTTTCTGGCATTTTTTATGGATATCAGCCTAATTGGTATGATTCTCCTAGGGATAACGGGGTTGTGTTTGGGATACTTTGACTAGCAATACTCTAAAGTGGCTTAGTGTTTAGAAATTAATGCAATTTAATGAGCGCGATGATTAATAAAAATCATCACGCTTTTTTATGCCTGTTAGAATTTTAATAAGGGGAGTAGGCTGTGTTTGCTATCAGTCCACATTGCCAGCTCGCTATGTGGGTAGCGTTTAATCGGCGACAAATCACTGATAGATACACGATTTAAAAAAGCCTGATTGTCAGTTAGCACCACCCAGTCTGAGCCTATGTCTGATGGGTTATAGCCTTGATAGCTAAACTTTAACAAAGCCTTATTAAAGTGTTGGCTATGTGCCTGTAATACTGGCAATAAGTCAATGTGGTTATTTGAGATATGCACAATTAATACGCCATTTTCATTGAGTCTTTGCCAATAAAGCGATATTGCTTCTTGGGTTAGTAAATGTGCAGGGATTACATCACTTGAAAATGCATCAATAATTAATACGTCAAATATTTCGCTCGCATTATTTTTTAGCGCTATACGGCCATCTCCCAAGGTCACTTTGAGCTTAGCTTCACTGTTTTCTAAGTAAGAGAAATAACGCTTTGCCATCTCGACCACAGCAGGGTTTAACTCAAAAAAGTGAATACTATCCTGCTGGTCTGCAAACCGAGCTAAAACGCCTGCACCCAAACCAATCACGCCAATGTTTAGTGCGCTGTGTTGCTTTAGTATGGCAAGTGATTTAGCGACACCAGTATGTTGGTGGTAGTAACTTTGCCCAAACTGTTGGTTTGCGTTTAATGGTTCAGAGCCATGAATCGTGGTGCCGTCAATTAAGCGCCTTTCTTTTATTGATTGAATGTTTATATCTTTAACCGCTAAATAGCCATAAAAGTTGCGGCTAGTCGCAACGTTATATTGGTTAAAGTTTACCGCTAAAAAACAATAACACGATAGCCAAACAACGGAGCTGGTTGCGAGAGTGAATTTGAGCTGTTTTGTCGTTGTTTCAGCTTTTAGTTGGAAATAACAGACAGCACTAAAAATAACGGCTAATGCAAGTAAGTACTCGTCAATTTGGACGAATAGCAATGGGGCAATGAGCGTACTGAAAAGCGAACCTAACACACCGCCAAGGGCTATATAGAAATAAAAAATCGTAAATTGCTCATTTTCAGGGGCCTTGCTTCTAAGCTCACCGTGGCAAATCATGCAGGCGGTAAATAGAATCAGGCTGTAAATTATAAGCTGGGCTAGGGCATTGAATAAGCTGCCAAAATAAAACATCAGCAGGCCTGCAAAAGCCGAAAATATAAACGCATATGCCCACTTATGACGCTGATAATTTGCTTTGTTGGCAAACGTGTAACTAAAGGTGAGCAAGTAAATTACAAGGGGCAGTGACCAAAGTAATGGCATGGGTGGAATATTAGTGCTGATCATATGCGTGGTAGATACCAACATGGCTGAGCTTAAGGCACTGAGTAACAGCCATTGACCTTTACCTTTTAATACCGTGATATGCCTAGTTTGAATTGGCGCTCTTGATATGTCGGGTGCTTTTTTTAGTAAAAATACTACAAGAAGTGTTAATAACAAGCAGTAGCTGATAAGTCCAAATAGCCAGTAGGTAGTTTGCTGCTCTAAAGAAAATAGTAATTCATAAACGAGCGGGTAGCTCATTAACGCCAGTAAAGAACCCAAGTTTGAGATGGAATACCAATGGTAAGGCACTTGTGCTGAAGCAGTTTGCACATACCACCTTTGTAAAAGCACGCTGGTGGCGCTCAGTAGAATAAATATTGGACCAATTTCTATAAATAAATTAACAAACACCGCAAGCGTAGGCGGCCACTTTGTGAGATTTGGGGCTGCAAATTTTGTCACAACAATGAGTGTGGCACAGGTGACTAAAACTATATGGGTGACTACCTGCAACTTAATATGAAAGCGACCCATGTTATGCGCATAGAAATAGCCAATAAGTAACATGACTTGATAAAACACTAAACTTGCTGACCAAATAGAGGCACCACCACCAAATTGCGGTAGAAGTTGCTTTGAAAGCATCGGCTGAATTTGAAAAATTAAAAAAGCACTGATGAAAATAGTGAGCGTTGATAAATATTTATACATTGTTTTTATTACCTATTTTGACATAACAAAAACAATCTAATAGGCAGAGCAAAGTGACAATGGAGTAACCCTTGAGTTTCTCTTAAGAAAACCTTAATCTTTGATTCGTAAATATTTATTGGAGAAGTAAGTGGCGCGTTATCGAATCGGCAAATTTGCAATTGATGAGAGTCGATGTTTAATTTCATCGCAAGATTATGAGCAAATAGTCGAGCCAAAGGTCATGGATGTATTACATACTCTTTATTTAAATAAGGGGGAAGTGGTAAGCCAAGAAGTAATCTTTGCAAAAGTATGGCCTAATGCTACCTACAACCCAAGTTCGGTACAGCGTTGTATCGCATTGCTACGAAAAGCACTCCAAGAAGATGCCAAAAATCCACAGTTTATAATTACACACCCTAAGCGCGGTTATAGCCTTGAAAAAGTAATTGAGGGGCAAGCAAAAACACTAAAAGTGCAATTTTTTCCGTTGTTAGTTGTTCTGCTAATTAGTTTTGTTGTTATTGCTTGGCAGCTAATACCTCAACAGAAAGTAAATACTCACTTCAACCTGTTAATGCCACTCACTTCGAGTGAACTAAACGAAGCTAACTTATCACTTTCACATAGTGGTAAGTACCTCGCTTTTGTGCGAGGCGATAAAGAGAGCCAACATATTTGGATTAAAGAGCTCTTAACAGAGCGAGAGGTGAGGCTGACTGAAGATGCCGCAAGCTACTACGCGTTGGGGTGGTCTACCTCCGATAATGCGATCGCGTTTGTAAAAACCTTAGACCAAACACAATCACTCAACACCTTAAGCATAGATTTATCAAGATTTCTGCCATTAGAGCAAACGACAGTGAGTGTTTTTAATGACAGCGTATTAACCAGTCATCACATAGATTGGGGGGCTGATAAGCGACTCTATTACATAGAAAAAGAGAAACAAAACAACGATACTCGACTTGTCTCACTGAATTTAAACACTAAACAAAAGACACGCTTAGTAACAGCAGCACAACAAGATTGGTTACTTGTGAGTGCGTTATCTAAAGATGGTACTAAAATCGCATTAGGCATTGAAGCTGGGCAAAACAAATACCGTATTGATGTATTTGACCTTACCAATAGAAAGTTACAAACCATTTCTATCATAGAAGATGGTATTCAAGGCTTAAGCTGGCACCCAAATAATCAAGCGTTATTAATTAGTCAACGCAATCAGCTTATTCACTTAGACCTTGGTGGTGAGCTACAGCTAATTCCATTTAATAATTATCAAATAATTCGTGATGCACAGTACACATCAAACGCTGAAGCTATTTTGATGGAGTTAGTAAATGTTGATGTGGATATTGTCAGCCAAACACGCGCTAAACCAGACACTCTGACCAAACTCGTTGATACCTCATCAATCGACTTTCTTCCCGTGTTTTCGCCAGATTCTACTCAATTTGTATTTGAGTCACATCGTTTTGGATTAAAACAATTATTTTTATACGACAATGGTAAGCAAACACGTATTTTTTCAAACCCTGATAACCATGAGTTATTTGGGATTATTTGGAGCCAAGACGCTCGACAGGTTTACACTGCAAGTAAAGATACATTATTTAAAATTGATTTAAGCAGTGGCACTTATGAATCAATTCCTCATGGTAATCATTCTTTTTATTTAAGAGAAATGTATCATAATGAAAACGCAATTCTGGTTTCTTATCGCGCAGAGGATGGACAGACATTTCACCCAGCTAAATTTGATTTAACAAGTCTAACTTTGACACCATTCACAGGCTCAGGGAAACGCTTAAGTTGCTATGGTATGGATTTAGATGAGCAAGATCAGATTTACTTTTCGAACAGTAACGAAGTGTTTCGAGTTAATAGCCATGGCGATATAGAGACTGTTTGGCAAGCAGCTAACAATGACATCATTGGTATATCTGTGAGTAACCAGCAATTAGCCGTTACCATGGAGTATGCTGATAAAGTCAGCTTTCAGCGTATTGATTTAGTAACTGCCAAAACTGAACGTTGGCAATTAGCCCAACCTAAGCAACATATGCTGATCAACAGTGCTCATGATTTAAGTGAGTTTTTATATCTTACAAAACCAATTAGAACTCGCAAATTGGTTAAACTCCAGTAGTTTATTATACTTATTTATTCCCTAATCAACTCCACAATCTGTTTTAACTGTTCATGGCGAACAGGGTTGTGGGCATGATTACCATACAGTAGAACAATATCAATCATAGGAAGGGTTGGCAGCGAGCCATCGCTGATTTCTTCCACACTCGCTTGCACACTTATTCGCGCCATACTCCCAATGGCGAGGCCTTGTTCAATTAGGCCATGTAACGCACCCACAGAGCCACAGCAGGCAACAATATTAAAACGACGCTCGGCTTTTAATAGACCCTCAATACTGGCTTGGTGAAACTTACAGTCTCGTTGAAACAAGGCGATTGGAAGTGGTGTTGAATCGTTAATCTCAAAAGCAGGGCTTTTCACCCACACGCCTTGGCTTGATTGTAATAAGTAACCTTCTTCACTGTCAGGTGAGCGAGTGGCAATTACTAAATCCAGCATGCCTTGGTCGAGCTTGGCTCTAAGCTCAGTGCTTGGGGCGCAGCTTATCTGTAAATCAAGCGCATCAAATTGTTGGTGCAGAGCATCAACAAGCTCTGGTAGTAAAGAATGGGCATAGTCGTCAGGACAGCCAATACGCACACGTAAATTACCTGTGCCTGCTTTTAATTGCTTAAACGCCTCATCATGAAGTGTGATCAGTTGCTTTGCATAACTTGCAAGCTGGTGGCCTTGCTGGGTTAGCACCAGTTGACGGCCTTGCTTTTCAAATAGCGGACTTGCAATGTCTTGTTCAAGCTTTTTCATCTGCATGCTTACCGCAGATTGAGTTCTACAAATTTGTGCTGCGGCGCGGGTAAAACTTCCCGTATCAACAAAGGCGCAAAAAGTTCTGAGGGCATCAATATCCATTATGTATCAACTTTTCTTATGGGTTGTATAAAAACTATTGGCGAGTAATTAACCGCTCGCTACTTTATAGTGAACTTAATCTACTCGTTAAAGGACGTATAATGCAATTATTTATTGGCAATAAAAACTACTCAACTTGGTCATTGCGGGCATGGTATTTACTGAGTAAATTCAATGTTTCATTTGCAGAGAAGCAACTAGTCTTAGATACCCCTGAATTTTATGAAGTGCTAAAAACGAAGTTTCCAGTGCAAAAAGTGCCTGCCCTTATAGATAGTGATTTAATTGTGTGGGATTCACTCGCTATTTGTGAATACATCAATGATGCTTATCTAAATGGTGCTGCTTGGCCTAGTGACATAGCCCAAAGAGCAAAAGCGCGGAGCTTAGCTGCCGAGATGCACTCTGGTTTTGTTGCACTTCGTAATGAAATGCCTATGAATATTCGTGCTAAAAGGTATGTTGAGTTATCAGAGCAAGCTAAAAAAGACATTGCGCGCATGGATGAGATATTTTCGGCTCAGCAGCAAAGTTACCCTAATGCTTGGTTATTTGGTGATTTTTCTATTGTTGATGCGATGTTCGCACCTGTGGTGCTGCGCTTTAAAACGTACCAGATTGAGCTTTCGAGTGCAGCACAAGCTTATTGCCAGCATGTACTTGCGTGCCCAATCTTGCAAACATGGATTGCTAAGGCATTAGCAGAAACAGATATTGTTGAATGTGATGAGGCTGGCGAGGAGCTTATTTAATTAAACTGAAAAGTAGTTACCTATATTTTGTTATTGCCCTGCTATTTAAATGAACTAATTAATAGTCCTACTGAAAGACTGCATTGATTTTTTGCTGTGAGCATAAATTTTGTAGCTTTCTATTTGTAATACTTAATCATTGGTGTATAAAAGATATACAAGTTAATAATAATTACGAATTTAGCATAGCAGGGAGTTGCATAGGTGCTGGTAGCTGCTTTTTATAAATTAAAAGAAAAAATCCGTTTCTCTATTCGTTTAACTGTTGTGGCTGTATTTGTACTTGCAACCTCACTTACAGCAATTATTGCAATCAGTTTGCAATACTATTTCAGCGAAAAAATGGCATTAGAGGCGAGTGTAAAACACTTCAATTTAACCACAGACTCAGTGGCAGGTTATCTCACAAGGATTAATGAAAAGTCCGAAAACACGTTAAGTGTAATGATTCAAAATAGCACCCTTGTTACATCGAATAAAATCGACAAAAGTGAATTACGAAATGTAATGGGTGAAATAATGCAGCTAAATCCTCAATTTTATGCCATGTATGTTGGTTATGAGAATGGAGATTTTTATGAGCTTATTAATTTAGAAAGTAGCAATATCGTTCGTCAGCAGCTCCAAGCGATAGAAGCAGATCGTTGGGTAGTGATACACATTGCAGGGGAGGGAGAGGCGCGAACCCACCAAACTCATTACCTTGATGAACAATTTAATTTGCGTATTTCACAAAGTAAAGCAACTAATTATGACCCCCGTGAACGGATCTGGTTTAAAAACGCGAATTCAACCCATGTCAGTAAAACGAAGCCTTATTTTTTCACACATTTGCAAGCGCCTGGGCAAACCTATTCTATAAAATCAGCGGATCAAAAAAGTGTATTAGCACTTGATGTGAGTTTGTCGAGTATTTCGGAATACTTGGCTCGTCAGCAAAAAAAGATTAGCAACAAGTACTTAACCGAGTTATATATTTACAATAAAGAAGGGGAAATTATAGCCTCTAACCAGCAAAAAAATAACCTTCAGTTACCCACATTAACACAGCTTACGTTAAGCGAATACCAACAAGCTGTGTTGAATAAATACCCCTACCTAACGGTATCAAACGAGACGAATTGGCCACCACTTGATTTTAGTGTTGGAGGGACGCCCAAAGGCTATAGCATTGATTATATTAATGGGATTGCCGAGATGCTGGGCTTAAAAGTCACATATATCAATGGTTACGCATGGTCAGAATTTTTACAGCAATTTGCCAATAATGAGATTGATATTATTCAGCCTATCTTCAAAACACCAACTAATGAACCGCTGGGGTTGATGAGTGAGCCCATAACAACCTTGCCATTTAGTATCATAACTAAAGAGGGGGAGCTGCCCATTTTAACTATGAAACAGTTAGCGGGTATGAAGTTAGCGATAGGTGAAGGGTGGTCGGTGATAGAGGTCATAAAAAAACACTTTCCAGATATTGAAATTATTGAACTTGCAAGCACCAAAGCCGTGTTAGATGCAGTTAGCCAAGGAAAGGTTTTTGCGGGGCTCGATAACGAAGCCGTGTTTAAATACACGCAAAAGCAATTTTTTATTAAAGGCATTCAATACAACCAGTTAGATGCTTTTAGCCATGATTTATTACCTGATACATTGCACCTATTATTTCACCCTGAAGATGCCGAGCTTAAAGGTTTAATCGATTTGGCAATTAAACGGTTACCTACTGAGTACTTAACAGCTTTACAAAATAAGTGGTTGTCAAATGAGTTGCATGTTACTTCAAAGGTTGTAGGAACAGTACCTTACCCAGAGCTTTTGACGCTACTTGAGCAGAGTGATCAGTTTTCCAAACTTAGGCTTATGACATTAAATGGCATTGAAAAATATGTTTATATAACCCCTTTATCTGCCAATAACGAAGATGGTGACTTTTTGGCAATTGCGGTACCTAAAGAGGGAGTGCTTAGTTCTACACATGAGAAAATTAAGCTTTCTACTTTAATTACAGCCGCTTGTTTAATTATGGTGCTACCTGTTTCGTGGTTTTTTGCTTCACCGATTGTCGGGCCAATTAAAACACTAGAAGGTGAGAACTTAAAAATAAAAAAACGCCAGTTTGATCAAGTCTCTACTTTAAAAAGTAACATTAAAGAAATTCATAATTTGGCGTCTTCGATGGTCGAAATGAGCCAATCAATTCAACAACATGAACAAAATCAAAAAGCGTTAATGGAATCATTTATCGAGTTAATAGCGCAAGCTATCGACGATAAGTCCCCATATACCGCCGGTCACTGTGAGCGGGTTCCTGAACTTGGAATCATGCTTGCAAAGGCTGCGTCAAGTTCAAATGAGCAAGCATTTAAAGACTTTGAATTTAAAAACGATGATGAGTTTAGAGAATTTAGTCTAGCAGCTTGGCTTCATGACTGCGGAAAAATTACCACGCCAGAGCATATTGTCGATAAAGGAACAAAGCTCGAAACTATCTATAACCGGATTCATGAAATAAGAACCCGCTTTGAAGTGTTATGGCGAGATGCTGAAATTGACTATTTACAAGCTGCATGCCAAGCGCCAGAAAAAGAAGGGGGTTTAAAGTTACAACTCAAAGAGAAGCAGTCTCAGTTACGAAAAGATTTTTCATTCATAGCATCCTGTAATGTAGGTGGTGAGTTTATGGATGAAGCGAGCCTTGAGCGGTTGGAGAAGTTAAGCAATATCACATGGCAG
Source organism: Pseudoalteromonas sp. L1 (assembly GCF_021728095.1). Lineage (NCBI taxonomy): Bacteria > Pseudomonadati > Pseudomonadota > Gammaproteobacteria > Alteromonadales > Pseudoalteromonadaceae > Pseudoalteromonas > Pseudoalteromonas sp. L1. The sequence continues at coordinate 396,774 of NZ_JAKKCT010000001.1, forward strand.
CGGTATTTTGATGACAAAATAGGGTTGTCACCGGTGGAGGAGATTCGTCATAGTAATGCTGATGAACAACTCCCTGCAACAGAGAAACTATTAAGTGATAAAGCAGAGCACCTAATACCCCATGATAAGCCAATAGAATATGATGAGCGCTTAGGTATTAAAGTGACGATTCCTGAATACAAATACAACCTAGGTGAATTGTATAATTTAAAAATTACACGTGGCACGCTAACAACAGAAGACCGCTTTAAAATTAATGAACATATTATAAGTACCATTCGAATGCTTGATAATGTACCGTTTCCCGATGAGCTGGCTAGAGTACCTCGTTACGCATCAACTCACCATGAGACATTAATTGGCACAGGGTATCCGCGTAAATTAACTGCTGATAACTTATCTATTCCAGAGCGTGTGTTGGTTCTTGCTGATATTTTTGAAGCGCTTACAGCTGCAGATCGGCCTTATAAAAAAGCCAAACCTTTGAGTGTTGCAATTGATATATTGGCGAAAATGGTGGATGAGCAACATGTAGATCGTGATGTTTTCACATTGTTTTTACGCTCCGGAATTTACTTGAGCTATGCAAAACGGTACTTGAACCCTGCACAAATTGATGAGGTCGATCTAACAAAGTACCTATAGCTTTTACTTTGAACCTAAAAGTCCGTACAATTCGGCTCGTTTTTAGCGCGTTATTTTAACCCTTTTGACGAGACGAATTCAGCCTGTATGCACCATATTGCCGATTTAATCGCTATTTTTGAAAACACCTTTTATCAAAGCTATAACACGCGTTTGATAAAGGGCGAAGATGAACCTATTTACCTGCCTGCTGATCAGCAAACACCTTATCACCAAATCGTGTTTGCTCATGGTTTTTATGCTAGTGCCTTACACGAAATAGCCCATTGGCTGGTGGCCGGTGAAGCTCGACGATTAAAAGAGGATTATGGTTATTGGTATTGCCCTGACGGTCGTAATAAACAGCAGCAAGCTGAATTTGAAGCGGTTGAAGTAAAACCTCAAGCTATTGAATGGGCGCTAAGTGTGGCTGCGGGGTTTGATTTTAATGTCTCTGTTGATAATTTAAATGGTGAGCAAACCTGCCGATTTGATTTTCAAGCGCGGGTTCACCAGCAAGTGTTAAGCTTTTTAGCATCTGGCTTTAATCAACGCACGATAGCGCTACTCAAAGCATTGAGTGATTTTTATAAAACCCCATGGCCATTAACGGCTGCACAGTTTACGTGGCAGCATGATTTTCATGGCAACCAAGGAGCTTTATCTAATGCAGTTTAAATTAGGTTTGATTGTTAACCCTGTTGCCGGCTTAGGGGGCAGTGTGGCACTGAAGGGCAGTGATGGGGCAGATACGGCAGCAAAAGCGATACAACTCGGTGCAGAGCCCAAAGCTAATTTACGCACCCGTGCAGCCCTTGAAGTTCTTCTAACTCATCAAGATGCACTCACTATTTACACTGTAAACGGTGAAATGGGCGAGCAAACGGCAAGTCAGCTAGGTTTTAACACTCAAGTGGTTTATCAAACAAAAGATATCACAACACCTGATGATACTGAGCAGGCAGCCAAGTTATTAGTTGAGCAAGGTGTCGACCTTATTTTATTCGCAGGGGGCGATGGTACGGCCCGCAATATTTGTCATGCGGTTGGCGATAGCACGCCTGTGTTAGGTATTCCAGCAGGCTGTAAAATACATTCTGGCGTTTATGCGATTACCCCCAAAGCTGCGGGGCGCGTTGTTGAGATGCTAGTAAAAGGTGAGCTTGTTAGCCTTGGCGATGCTGATGTAATGGATATTGATGAAGACGCATTTCGTGAAGGCACGGTAAAAGCTAAGCGCTATGGTGAAATGCAAGTACCTAGTGAAGTGCGTTATGTACAAGCGGTTAAAAATGGCGGCAAAGAAACTGATGAATTAGTACTTGCTGATATTGCTGCTTATGTTGTCAGCGAAATGGATGAAGACTGCTTATATGTGATGGGTAGTGGTTCTACAGTTGCGGCAATTATGGAAGAGATGGGCCTTGAGAATACCTTGCTAGGAGTTGACTTAGTGGCAGACCAAGAACTTGTTGCTAAGGACTTAACTGCCCAGCAATTACTTGAGCTTACACAAGGGAGAGCAACCAAGTTGGTGATCACCTTAATTGGTGGACAAGGGCATATTTTTGGCCGTGGCAACCAACAACTAAGCCCTGCACTTATTCGTGCGATTGGCCGCGACAATATTATTGTGGTGGCGACTAAAACTAAATTACAGGCCCTAAATGGCCGACCACTGATTGCCGATACGGGTGATAGTGAATTAGATGATGAACTAAGTGGTTATATTCGTGTAACCACAGGGTTCAATGACCATATTATGTATGCAGTGGGTCATCAAGATGGGCTGCACCCAGAGGAGAAATAACAATGAGTTTAGTAAGTTATATTGATGCAGCGCAGCAATATTTTGATGATTTGGTTGATAAAGCAACCGACGATGAGCTATTTGCTGGTGGTTATTTACGTGGCCACTTTGATTTAGCCGTTGGTTATGCCCAAGTTGAAGAGCTTAATCTGACGACTGAAGAATTAAACAGCCAAGTAGAGTCAAGCCTCGTAAAGGCGTATCGCAATGGTGAGCTTAATGAAGACGATAAAGCATTAGTGGTTCGCCTATGGGATGAAGTAAAGTCACTGGCTTAGTAAGTGTCTATCAAAAGAATATGAGCGGCTTTTTTGCCGCTTTTTCATATAATCCGTTTACCTAATAAGGGTAATTTTATTAACTTAAAATTTACCTTGTTGTAGAGATACGATAAGGTTAGCAAGACGTTTTTCTAGGGAATAAAAAAATGAATAACAATAATAATGTGCAGGCACAAAGTGGTGCAATCGCACGTTTTTTAAATACAATAGAAAGGGTTGGGAACAAACTTCCTGATCCAGCCATAATCTTCTTAGTGGCTATGCTGCTTATTTGGTTATTGTCATGGCTGTTTTCAGGCATGACATTTGACGCTATTGACCCACGTACTGGCGAAGCTATCGTTGTACATAATCTTTTAGCGGGTGACTCCCTTGCCACCTTCTTATCTTCGATGGTGAAAACCTTCACTGGCTTTGCGCCGCTAGGTGTAGTGCTGGTTGCTATGTTAGGTGTTGGTGTTGCTGAGCACTCAGGCTTTATCAATACCGGCCTTAAATTAATGTTAAAAGTAACGCCTAAGCAGCTTTTAACCCCGTCTATTATTTTAGTGGCGATTGTTAGCCATACCGCAACTGATGCCGGTTATGTGTTAGTGATTCCGCTCGCTGGGGTTATTTTCTATGCGATGGGGCGTCATCCGCTAGCTGGTATTGCTGCCGCGTTTGCTGGGGTAAGTGGTGGCTTTAGTGCGAACTTTATTCCATCAGGCATTGATCCGTTACTGCAAAGCTTTACGCAAAGCGCGGCGCAAATTATTAACCCTGATATGGCGATTAACCCACTTAATAACTGGTTTTTCACCTCAGCTTCAAGCTTATTTATTATCTTACTAGGTTGGTACATCACAGATAAAATCATTGAACCGCGTTTGCAAAATACCCCACTTGATGGTGACACTGAAGACTTACCAGCGTTTGATGAAGCACGTAGCGATGAAAAACGTGCATTTTATATTGCAAGCTCTGTAATGATTGCAGGCCTTGCTTTACTTTGGTTTGTATCTGCCCCTGCTGATTCTGCTCTACGTAGCCCAGATGGTTCATTAACTAACTTCCGCTCGCCTTTAATGCAATCTATTGTACCGCTCATCTTCTTATTGTTCTGGATCCCAGGTGCAGTATATGGCTTTGTGGTTGGTACGTTTAAAAGCTCAAAAGATATGATAGATGCGATGAGTAAGGCTATGGGTGGTATGGCTTACTATATTGTTATGGCATTTTTCTGTGCGCTATTTATTGCGGCATTTAGTAAATCAAACTTAGGTGCATTACTTGCTATTGAAGGGGCGCAATTACTTAAAGCGATGGCATTACCTAGCTCTGTCACCGTGATTGGTATTATCTTTTTAACAGCATTTGTAAACTTGTTCGTAGGTTCTAGTTCTGCAAAGTGGGCGTTATTAGGGCCAATCTTTGTACCCATGCTGATGCAGTTAGGAATTTCTCCCGATCTTTCGCAAGCGGCTTATAGGGTAGGTGACTCAAGCTCTAATATCATCACCCCACTGATGCCTTACTTCCCGCTTGTGGTGGTTTACTGCCAAAAGTATGTTAAGGATACTGGCATCGGTACGCTCATTGCTATGATGCTGCCTTATTCAATTGCATTCTTAATCGGTTGGAGCATCTTCTTACTGGCGTATTGGGGCTTAGGCATCCCACTTGGCTTACAGTCGAGTTATGTATACCCAGCTGTCGGCTCATAACGATTAAAGTAACTAAGCCTCAGCAATCCAAGCTGAGGCTTTAAAAAGATCTAAGGTTAATGCCAATCACGGCTCACAGCTTTACTGCAGACACAAAAAAACCTTGTCACTTTCATGACAAGGTTTTTACTTAAAGCTTACTGCTCTATTAGTTAGATGTGAAGCTCACTGGACGGCGCTCTTTACGTGGGCCGCCACGTTTTTCACCACGATCTTTGTCTTTGAAGCTGCGCTTTTTATCACCACGATCACCGCTGGGGCGTTCAGAGCGAGGAGCTGCAGGACCTTGGTCTTGCGTTAGCGTCATATTCATAGGACGTTTACAGATAAATACCTTTTGGAAATGGTCTAACACGTCTTTTGGCATATTCTGTGGTAATTGAACAGTACTGTGACTGTCGTGTAAGCGGATATCACCAATGAACTTACTTGAAATATCAGCTTCGTTAGCAATCGCGCCTACAATGTTCTTAACTTGCACACCGTGCTCACGACCTACTTCGATACGGTAAGTATCCATAGGGCCCATGTTACGGCTATTACGCTCACGCGGCTCACGAGGTTTACGCTCACGTCCTTGACGGTCACCACGATCACCACGTTCGTTGCGACGACGCTCGTTACGTTCACCACGCGGTTGAATTTTAACTTCTTCAACTTTGATTGGTGATTGTTGCTGTGCTAAACAAAGTAATGCACCTGCTAAGTCTTCAAAGCTTAGCTCAAGTTTTTCTGCCATATTAGCGGCAACTTGGTTAAAGAAAGTGATGTCTTTGTTTTCAAGCGCAATAGTGAGTTTGTCTTGTAGCGCTTTAATACGCTTTTCTTCAACTACTTTTGCTGTTGGTAAATCAACTTGTGCAATTTCAGACTTCGTATGGCGAATGATATTTTTAAGTAAATAACGCTCGTTATGTTTTACGAAAAGAATTGCTTTACCTGTACGACCCGCACGACCAGTACGACCAATACGGTGAACGTAGGCTTCTGAGTCTTGTGGAATATCATAGTTGATTACTAAGCTTAAACGGTCTACATCAAGACCACGTGCTGCAACGTCTGTTGCAATAACAATATCAACTAGGCCGTTTTTCAAGCGGTCTACTGTGCGTTCACGTGCCTGTTGGTTCATGTCACCATTAAGTGGTGCCGCAGAGAAACCTTCGCGCTCAAGTAATTCAGCTAATTGTACAGTGTCGTTACGTGTACGTACGAAAACAATTGCACCATCATATTGTTCAGCTTCTAAAAAGCGAACGATAGCTTTGTTTTTATGTACGTGCGCATTCCAAAATACTTGCTCAACCGTTGATACAGTCGAGTTACGTGCAGAGATATGAACTTGCTCAGGCTCATTCATATATTTGCTGCTGATATTTTGGATTTGCTTAGGCATGGTTGCAGAGAAAAGACATGTTTGCTTTTCACGCGGTGTTTTTTCCATGATGTTCTCAACATCATCGATAAAGCCCATGCGTAACATTTCGTCTGCTTCATCAAGAACAAGGGCTTGTAAGCTCTCAAACTTGATTGTACCACGGTTAATGTGGTCGATTAAGCGACCTGGCGTTGCAACAATAATTTGCGCGCCACGACGAAGTGCACTTAATTGGATGCTGTAGCTTTGGCCACCATAAAGGGCTAAAACTTCAACTCCACGAGTATGCTTAGCATATTGTTCGAATGCCTCAGCTACTTGGATCGCAAGTTCACGCGTAGGCGTTAAAACAAGGATCTGTGGCTGTTTCACAGACGGGTCAATATTATTTAGTAATGGCAGTGCAAATGCTGCTGTTTTACCTGTACCCGTTTGCGCTAGTCCCAGTACGTCCTTTCTTTCTAGCAATAACGGTATACATTGAGCTTGGATTTCAGATGGAGTCTTGTAACCCAACTCTTCAACTGCTTTAAGGATTGCAGGAGAAAGATTTAGAGATTCAAACGTGACTGGTTCTGACATTAATACGCCTCAACGAATTTAAAGAGGCGCGCATTGTATAGGAAATACAAGGCAATTGCTTGTATAAATTACAACTAATTTGTATGTGGTTGATGTTGGTCATAATTTAATCAGTTTAAATTTGCCAAAATCAACCATGTTTACAATTTATTGATATAACCCTAAATTTTCTTTAGCGTATGCTTCGAATTCAGTGAAGCCACCAATGTGGGCTTGGTCAATAAAAATCTGTGGTACGGTTGGGCAAGGTTTGCCAGCAGACTGTTCTAAATCAGCTTTGCTGATACCTTCTTTGATTATGTCGATATAACGGTATTTAAAATCGTCACGCTCATTTGCTAGTTTCTCAGCAACGTCTTTAGCACGGACGCAAAAAGGGCAGCCTTCACGGCCAAAAATTACAGTTAACATATCGCTCTCCTCGATGTGAATGTGTTTGTCTGGTTATCATCTTAACGAATTAGATGAATAAAAACAGTGCATAAAATCGATTGTACTGTTCTGTTTTTTCTCTTTATAAATAATTTAACTACTCAAGTGTTCGCAAGCGTAAGCCTAGTTCGGTTGAGTAACCCATAGAACGTGCTGTAATGGTCAGTTGCTCATCAATCACATAATAGGTGGGGTAAGCAGACACTTTATAATCTTTACCTGTGTTTCGACTGCCCAGTAGTACCGGCATGGTTAACTGTAATGAGTCAGTAAACTGCTTTATTTCATCAATATTTTGATAATCAAGAGCGATCGCTATCGCATTTAGCTTACCTTGTTGATGGGCTGTTTCTAAATTTGGCATGCTGTAGCGACAAATTGAGCACCAAGGGGCAAAAAAGTACACCACGGTTTGTTTACCTTGTAACTGTGCAATACTGATGCGCTCAGTTGGGTCTTCGAGTGTGGCTAAATTAAAATAAGGTGCGGGTGTTTTATCTGTTGAGAGTAAGTTACGTTGCTGAAATGTCGTCACAACATAAAAAACGACAGCCATCAACACAGCAGTTTTCATCACCCTGATAAATTTTTTTAAAAAAGTAGGATTTTTTTTCATTCTCACCTTGTACGTTCTTAGCCTTTTAAAATCAACCTATTCGGACCAATTTTAGGCTTTTTAAATTTCACTTATTAGAAAAAACACTAATTTTTTTTACTAAAAAATCTTGAAAAGAATTTACCCGCCCATAAATAGTTTAGTGAGGACGCCTGATGGGTCCCAAACCAACTAAAGTAATTGAAATTTATAATGTTAATTTAACTTTGTTAGCGTTTGTTCAAACGAAGAACACTAACAAAATATCGCTTAAATATGAGGATATAATTATGCGTACAGTAGACTTATCACCACTTTATCGTTCATTCATCGGCTTCGATCATTTAGCGTCATTAATGGATGCGGCAGCACGTACCGACAAGCAGCCAAGTTTTCCTCCGTACAATATCGAAGCACTCGATAAAGACAAATATCGTATCACTATGGCTGTAGCCGGTTTTAGTGACAGTGAATTGACCATTGAGTCAGAAAACAACACCCTAAAAGTCAGCGGCACTAAAGCTGATAAAGAAGATAATGCGGAGCGTAAATTCATTCATCAAGGCATAGCAGAGCGTAACTTTGAGCGTAAATTCCAATTAGGTGACCACGTCAAAGTGCTGGGTGCAGACCTTGAAAATGGTTTACTCAGTATCGATTTACAACGTGAAATCCCTGAAGCCTTAAAACCACGTAAAATCGAAATCGGTAATGGTAAATTACTCGAGAACAAGTAATACCGACCAGCATTGTTTCCCTAGTTAGTTTTGCCGCCTCATTTGAGGCGGCTTTTTTTGTTATAGTTTTTCTAAATTATCTAAGCACCACTTAGCACGTTTTAACGTTGCTTGCTTAAGTGACTCATCTTGTTTATACCAATTGTTGTAAATCATTCCAATACGAGGGTTTTGCGATAGCTGTTGTTCGTGCTCTAACATAAAGTGCCAATATAAACTGTTAAATGGACATGCGTCATCAGTTTCTTTTTCTTTAACGTTGTAGCTACAATGCTTGCAGTAATCACTCATTTTATTGATGTAATTACCACTGGCAGCATAGGGTTTAGTGGCGATTAATCCTCCATCTGCGAACTGACTCATGCCACGCGTGTTCGGCATTTCCACCCATTCGATAGCATCGATATAAATCCCTAAATACCAAGCATCGACCTCATTTGGCTCAATCGCAGTTAGCAGGCAAAAGTTACCGGTGATCATTAAACGTTGAATGTGATGCGCATAGGCCGTTTGCAAACTTTGTGTAATGGCATGGTGCATACAATTCATGTTCGTTTTGCCGTGCCAAAAATAGTCGGGTAGGGTACGTTTGGCATTCAGGGTATTTTTACTCGCGTAATCAGGCATATTTTGCCAATAAATACCGCGAACATATTCACGCCAACCAAGAATCTGCCTAATAAAACCTTCTACTTGTGTAATATCGATATGTTGTTTTTTAAAGCTATTTAAAACTTGCTCAATGACCTGCATCGGGTGCAGCATTTTGGTATTAAGCGCGAATGATAAACGGCTGTGATACAAAGACCATTGATAGTCTGATTGACATGTCATGGCGTCTTGAAACTGGCCAAAGTGAATAAGTAAGTGTTTACAGAAAAAATCGAGTAATTGTTTTGCTTCCGAGCGCGTAGTTGGCCAGATTAGGGTTTCGTTACACTCTCCAAAAGTATTTATTTTATGTTTTTTTATACGCTTTAGAATATCACTCACATCATGGCAAAAGCACAAAGGTTCAGGTATATCTTTTAGATCGCTTTGTTTTAACTTATTTCTGTTTTGCTGATCAAAATTCCATTGCCCATCAAGTGGTTCATTATTCTTATCCATTAAAATGTTAAAGCGCTTACGCATGGCTCGATAGAAAAACTCCATTTTTACATGTTTATCTTTTTTGAAATATTGAGGTATTTCATTAAACGGTAGCAAAAAGTGTTCTGTATCGTACGCATTTACCTTAAGTGAGGTTTGTTTTGTATAATCGAGTAGTTGCTGTTTTAGTCGATATTCATCAGGAAATTGATACTCAATAGTTTGGCAATGATATTGTTTAGCCAAATTAGTCAACAGGGTAGGTAGCGAAGAACTGTCAGAGGTTTCATCAAGGGTAAGATGAAGTACATTAAATCCTGCTTTTTTTAATGCACAAGCAAAGTTTTCCATAGCAGCAAAAAAAGCCGCAATCTTTTGTAGGTGATGTTTTACATAGTCGGTTTCTTGTTTTAGTTCGGCCAATACATACAACACATCTTGCTGATCGTCTTCTTTAAACCAACTATGACTGGCGTTGAGTTGGTCGCCAAAAATAAACCGTAAAGTTGAGTATTGCACTATAGTAAACCTAACTGACTTGTGACTAAATAAATCGATACGAAGTAAATGCAGATATAGATCGTGAAATTAATTAGTGTGTTAATATAAGGAACTAAACTCTAAAAGGGTGATGGCATGCAAATTCAGTTTAAAACAGTGATATTTTTAAGTTGTGCGTATTTAATGTTTACGAATGTAGTAAACGCGACGGTTTACCAGTGTGAAAAAAACGGCGTGGTTGAGTTTAGCCAGCAACCATGTGGAAAGGACGCTCGATTAGTAATCATTAAAGAGCAAAATCCGCATGTTTCTGATGTATTTGAATCAGCACCTGTAAAGCCTGATTCTGGTGTAGATAGCTATATCCGAGTAAAGCAAATTGATGCCGAAATTCAACAGCACCACAACAAAATAGACACTTTAACCCAACGCTTAGATAATGATATTGCCAGCTTAAGTAAACAAGCTGACGCACAATTGAATAATGTAGTGGGGAATAAAAAAGTAGCTGCAATTGCAAAGCAAATGACTGCTACATCTCAGCGCTACAAATTACTTATCGATAATGAACAGCGAGGTATCGATAGACTAAATACTGAAAAAGCGACGCTTCTAGCAAAAAGTGATCAAACTGTAGATGCAGAGGTTGATAGTTTTATTCGAACACAGCAAATAAAACGAGAAATCACTGAGCATCAAAACAAGATTGACACACTCTATGCACAGCTAAACAGCCAGCTGAGTCAACTTGAACAACAAACCCGTCCTCGTGCTGTAAATTTGACAGGCGTGAGTGCTGACGAAGCATTGTCTGAAAAAATGACTGCTGTTACGAGTAAGTTTGATACCCTAATTGCGGTTGAACAACGCCAGATTGATAGGCTAAACACTGAGTTAGGGCAATTATGAGCTTAACTGTGTTGCTTGTTTTTGCGCTAAAGAAACAACATTACTATATGAAAAAAGATAACTTTTTACGATATTCTTAAATATAAGTATCGCCTGTGACCATGCCTGACATAGGTGACTGTTCATTTTAATTGATTGTTTTTGAAGTGTGTCCCAAAAGGCATCGCAAAGTAAGTCAATGTCAGTACAATTAACGTTTAAAAAGCTGAGATTGTTTGCCATATAGTGAATAAATGGAATCACAAGGGGTAAATCATCTAAATGATTTATTACCTTATTAAGTGCACAATATAAAATGTAGCTTTGCTGATTAATGCTTTCTTGACTTGGAATTGTCATTTGCAATGGCTTCTCATTTATTAACGTATGAAATGTCTTTGTAAATTGATGAAAATCCGGTTTTATCAGCTCAACATTTTGTTGTAAAAGCTTTTTTTGAAAAATAGATAGACTCATTAATTATCGCTTAATAGCACTCGCTATAGTTTTTCTTATTATAATACCAACTATAGACCATTTTTCTCGAAAATAGGAAATTAATGACAGGGCTGTCATAATGTTTTTATCTACAAAATAGTCTAACTAATTCACCCAATGAGGTTGCTAATTGAGCGCTACGTGCTTATAATAGCCGCCATTGATTTGAGGTGCTTGTCACTCAAACTGCGATATTTAGCAATTAGCTTTAATATCCATTGGCGCGGGATGGAGCAGCCTGGTAGCTCGTCGGGCTCATAACCCGAAGGTCGTCGGTTCAAATCCGGCTCCCGCAACCAATTCAGTGTTTACACAGCAATGTGATAAACATACACAGTAAGTTATTTTACTGTATTGAAGTCGCGCATTCTGGGTAATGCGCGTTTTGCGTTTAGGCTATCTAGTTTAATTTAGTCAGATAAATGACTCGCAACCAAGCTTGGCCCTAGGCCACACAGTTTTATGCTTTAGGTGTGACGCCCCGCTTGGTTCGGGGCGTTGTTGTATCTGGTCTAGCATGATTTACTTAATACCCCAGTGGTATAAATCATTATTAAACTCAGTATTTCAGGGCTATATGCCCTTTTTTTGTTTGTATGGAGGATTTTCGTGACAAAACTTGAGCAAGATTTAGTAACCATGCTCTCACCAGCTGTAGAAATGTTAGGTTTTGAGTTACATGGTCTTGAGTTTGTGCAAGCTGGTCGCCACTCTACATTACGTGTTTACATTGATCACGATGCAGGGATTACGGTTGATAATTGTGCCGATGTAAGTCGTCAAGTTAGCGCGATTTTAGACGTAGAAGACCCGATTACAAACGAATATGATTTGGAAGTTTCGTCTCCTGGTGTTGATCGTCCATTATTCAAACAAGATCACTACGAGAAGGCGCAAGGAGAAGAAGTACGCGTGCGTACTAAGCTTCCGCAAGATGGTCGCCGTAATTTTAAAGGCGATTTAGTATCAGTTAGCAGTGATATGATCACACTTTCGGCAGATGGCACTGAGCATATGATTATGCTAAGTAACATTGAACGTGCGAACATCATCGCAAAGTTTTAATTCGAGTGCGAAGGAATAGGGCAAGCGAGGCATAACCCATGGCAAAAGAAATATTATTGGTTGCTGAAGCCGTCTCCAATGAGAAAGCGGTTCCAAAAGAAAAGATTTTTGAAGCGTTAGAGTTCGCATTAGCGACTGCGACAAAGAAAAAACACGATGGCGAAATTGATGTTCGCGTATCAATCGATCGTAAAACAGGTGATTATGACACGTTCCGTCGCTGGAAAATTGCAGAAGTTCAAGAAGACGGTTCGTTAGAACATCCTTACAGCGAAATTACGTTAGAAGCGGCACAAGTTGAAGATCCTGAGTTACAACTAGGTGATTACGTTGAAGAGCAGATTGAGTCAATCAAGTTCGACCGCATTACAACGCAAATGGCAAAACAAGTTATCGTACAAAAAGTACGTGAAGCTGAACGTGCGCTAGTTGTTGAAGAATATAAAGATCAACAAGGTGAGTTAGTAACTGGTGTTGTTAAAAAAGCAACCCGTGACGCTATTGTACTTGACCTTGGTAACAATGCTGAAGCGGTTATCTACCGTGATGACATGTTACCGCGTGAAAACTTCCGTCCAGGTGACCGTATTCGTGGTTTACTTTACGAAGTTAAACCAGAAGCACGTGGCGCGCAGTTATTTGTAACGCGTTCTAAGCCTGAAATGCTGATGGAGCTTTTCCGTATTGAGGTACCTGAGATCGGCGAAGAAATGATTGAATTACGTGCCGCAGCACGTGATCCAGGTTCGCGTGCAAAGATTGCAGTAAAATCTAACGATAAACGTATCGACCCTGTAGGTGCGTGTGTTGGTATGCGTGGTGCACGTGTACAAGCCGTGTCAACTGAGCTTGGTGGTGAGCGTGTTGATATCGTTCTTTACGATGACAACCCTGCGCAATTCGTTATCAATGCAATGGCGCCAGCAGAAGTGGCATCTATCGTGATGGACGAAGATACACATTCAATGGATATCGCTGTAGAAGCCGATAACCTAGCACAAGCAATTGGTCGTAATGGTCAAAACGTTCGCCTTGCTAGCCAGTTAACTGGTTGGGAATTAAACGTTATGACTGTTGATGACATGCGTGCGAAGAACGAAGCTGAATCAGACAAGCTGATCAACTTATTCACTGAGTACCTCGATATCGATGATGAGTTTGCAACCCTACTTATCAACGAAGGTTTCTCAACACTTGAAGAAGTTGCCTATGTTCCAGCATCTGAATTCTTAGAAATTGACGGTTTAGATGAAGAAACGGTTGATATTTTACGTTCTCGTGCAAAAGACGCATTAACAACAAAAGCGCTTAAGACAGAAGAAAGCCTTGATGGTGCAGAGCCTGCAGAGGATTTACTAGCACTTGAAGGTCTAGAGCGTCACCTTGCATTTGTAATGGCAAGTAAAGGTGTAATAACACTTGAAGACTTAGCTGAGCAAGGTATTGATGAGTTAGTGGATATCACTGACCTTTCAGAAGAAGAAGCTGGCAAGCTTATTATGGCTGCGCGTAACATTTGTTGGTTCGCAGACGAGTAATTTATTAACGGAGGTATTACACACTATGGCAGAAGTAAATGTTGAAAAACTAGCCGGAGATATTGGTACAACTGTTGATAAATTATTGCAGCAGCTTGAGCAAGCCGGTATCAAAAAACAAGCAGGTGATATGGTAACAGAAACTGAGAAGTCAACGTTACTTGATCACCTGAGTAAGCAGCATGGTGGCACGGGCTCGGAAGGCCCTGCTCGCATGACTTTGCAACGTAAGAGCAAAAGCACGTTAAGTGTAACTGGCTCTACAGGTAAAGCGAAGTCAGTCCAAGTAGAAGTACGTAAAACGCGTACCTACGTAAAGAAAAGCGCCGTTGAGCAACAGCAAGAAGAAGAGCGTTTAGCTGCAGAAGAAGCTGCCCGTAAGGCAGCAGAGCTTAAAGCCCAGCAAGAAGCTGAAGAACTTAAAGCGAAACAAGAGGCAGAACGTAAAGCAAAAGAAGAAGCTGAGCGTAAAGCCAAAGAAGAGGCTAAACGCAAAGCTGAAGCTGAGCGTAAAGCGAAACAAAAGCAGATGACCCCAGAGCAAAGTGCTAAGTCTGAAAAAGATCGTGCCGAAGCTGAGCGTCTGCAAAAAGAAGCAGAAGAGGCCGCATTGAGAAAAGCTGAAGAAGAAGCGAAACGTCAAGCAGAAGAGGCAAGAAAGCTAGCTGAAGAAAATGAAGCTCGCTGGAAGAAAGAAGAAGAAGAGCGTAAGCAGCGTGAAGAAAACGCTGATCACCACCTTACGACTTCAACTTACGCGCGTGAAGCAGAAGATGAATCTGATGCACGTGAAGAGCAAAGTGCTCGTCGTAAGAAAAAGAAAAAAGGACCTCAAAAAGAGAAGGCTCCTTTACCTAAGGGTAAAAAAGGCAAATTAAAAGCACCAACTTCACTACAGCATGGTTTCCAAAAGCCAACTGCAGATGTTAAAAACGAAGTACGTATTAGTGAAACAATCACCGTTGCTGAACTTGCATCTCGTATGGCTGTTAAAGGTGCTGAAGTTGTTAAAACAATGATGAAGATGGGTGACATGGTTACCATCAACCAAGTGATTGACCAAGAAACAGCACAACTTGTTGCTGAAGAAATGGGCCACAAGGTTATCATCGTTAAAGAAAACGAATTAGAAGAGAAAGTACTTAACGACCGTAGCGAAGAAGGTACAGCTGTACCTCGTGCTCCAGTTGTAACCGTAATGGGTCACGTTGACCACGGTAAAACGTCAACACTTGACTATATTCGTTCAGCAAAAGTTGCATCTGGTGAGGCGGGTGGTATTACCCAGCATATTGGTGCATACCACGTTGAAACTAACGGTAACATGATTACCTTCTTAGATACGCCAGGTCACGCCGCGTTTACATCAATGCGTGCGCGTGGTGCAAAAGCAACGGATATCGTAATCCTTGTTGTTGCTGCGGATGATGGTGTAATGCCACAAACTAAAGAAGCGGTTCAGCACGCCCGTGCTGCTGGCGTTCCTTTAATTATCGCAGTAAATAAGATGGATAAAGAAGGTATCGACCCAGATCGCGTTAAGAATGAGCTAGCTCAACTTGACGTAATCCCTGAAGAGTGGGGTGGTGATACACAGTTTGTACATATTTCTGCAAAAACAGGTTTAGGTATTGATGACCTACTTGAAGCAGTACTAATGCAAGCAGAGCTTCTTGAGCTTACTGCGCCTGCAGAAGGTATGGCGGCGGGCGTTGTAATTGAATCACGTCTAGATAAAGGTCGTGGTCCAGTTGCATCTATTCTTGTACAATCTGGTACACTGAATCAAGGTGATATCGTTCTGTGTGGTCTTGAATATGGCCGTGTACGTGCGATGAAAGATGAGAACGGTAAAGACATCAAGTCTGCGGGTCCATCTATCCCAGTTGAGATTTTAGGTCTATCTGGTATCCCTGCTGCGGGTGATGAAGCAACAGTAGTTAAAGATGAGCGTAAAGCGCGTGAAGTAGCACTTTACCGTCAAGGTAAGTTCCGTGAAGTGAAGCTTGCTCGTCAACAAAAAGCGAAGCTTGAAAACATGTTTACGAACATGGCTGAAGGCGATGTATCAGAAGTTAACATCGTTCTTAAAGCTGACGTACAAGGTTCAATTGAAGCAATCGCTGATTCATTAACTAAGCTTTCTACCGATGAAGTTAAAGTGAAGATTGTTGGTTCAGGTGTAGGTGGTATCACTGAAACTGATGCAACGCTTGCAGCGGCGTCAAACGCAATCGTTGTTGGCTTTAACGTACGTGCTGATGCATCAGCTCGTAAAGTAATTGAGTCAGAAAACTTAGACTTACGTTACTACAGCGTAATCTACAGCCTGATTGAAGAAGTTAAACAAGCGATGTCAGGTATGCTTGCACCAGAATTCAAGCAAGAGATCATTGGTCTTGCTGAAGTTCGTGACGTGTTCAAGTCACCTAAGATTGGTGCAATCGCAGGTTGTATGGTTACTGAAGGTATCGTTAAGCGTAGCGCGCCTATCCGTGTACTTCGTGATAACGTGGTTATCTATGAAGGTGAACTTGAGTCACTACGTCGCTTTAAAGATGACGTTCAAGAAGTACGTAACGGTATGGAATGTGGTATCGGCGTTAAGAACTACAACGATGTTAAAGTTGGCGACCAAATCGAGGTATTCGAGACGGTTGAAGTACAACGTTCACTTTAATTTCGTTTAAGTTATTGCTTTAAATGGGGGCCTAGCCCCCATTTGTGTATTCGTAATTAAATTAACTTATTCTTTAACATCAATAAGTTATTATTTTAGAGTGAAATGAAATGAGAGAATTTTCTCGCACTGATCGTGTTGCACAGCAAATTCAAAAAGAGATTGCTGTTATTCTTCAACGCGAAATCAAAGATCCACGCTTAGGCATGGTGACAGTGTCTGCGGTTGAGGTATCTCGCGACTTATCTTACGCAAAAGTATTTATCACAGTATTCAACACTGATGATGAAGATAAAGCCAAGCAAAGCGCTAAAATCTTAAATGAAGCAACGGGTTATATTCGTTCTTTATTAGGTAAACGTATTCGTGCGCGCATCATGCCTGAGTTACGTTTTGTGATCGATAACTCGCTTATGGAAGGTATGCGTATTTCAAACTTGGTTGACTCAGTTATTCGTGAAGACAATGCCAAGCATGTAGACGAAGATGACAGCGAAGAAGGCACTAAAGACTAATGGCTAGACGCAGTAAAGGTCGTGCTATTGACGGCATCTTATTACTTAATAAGCCGCAAGGTATTTCATCAAACAAAGCATTGCAGCAAGCAAAGGGCATTTACTTTGCGCAAAAAGCAGGCCACACCGGTGCGCTTGATCCGCTCGCCACAGGTATGCTGCCTATTTGTTTTGGTGAAGCGACTAAGTTTACCCAGTTCTTGCTTGATACCGATAAAACCTATGTTGTACGCGCCAAACTTGGTGAGCGAACCACGACCTCTGATTCAGATGGTGAAGTGGTTGAAACGCGCGAAGTATCGGTCACGCGTGAACAATTAGCTGAGCAAATTGCCAGTTTCTTAGGTGAGTCGGATCAATACCCTTCGATGTACTCTGCGCTAAAATACCAAGGTCAGCCTTTGTATAAATATGCCCGCGAAGGTATTGAAGTGCCGCGTAAGTGTCGAAAAATTAATGTATTTAGTTTAACGCTTGATGAGTTTGATGAAGCGAATAACGAAGTACAAATGACGGCACATGTGTCTAAAGGCACTTATATTCGTACTATTGTTGACGACTTAGGTGAAAAGCTCGGCTGTGGTGCGCATGTCATCATGTTACATCGCAGTGCAGTTGGTCATTATCCAAGTGAGAAAATGGTTACGCTTGAGCAACTTGAAGAAAAGCTACAGCAAGCAAAAGCAGATGATGTTGCGCCTTCAAGCTACCTCGATGAGCTACTACTGCCAATGGATACTGCTTTGGTTGACCTACCAGTGATCGAGATTACCCAAGAGCAGGGCGTAGCATTTAGTCATGGTCAAACCGTGGTTATCGGTAAGCCCGTACCCGATGGAGTGGTAAAAGTAATGGCTGATGGGGTGTTCATTGGTACCGGTGAGCGTCATAAAGACGGCCACTTAAAATCAAAGCGTGGCTTATCAAATCAACTGCCTGAGTAAAGATTACCTTGTAGTTATTAGTAAAGCTGGGTAGAATACGCCCCGCTCAATCGTTTTGGCTGAATTAGTGATCGGCTAAAACACAATTTAAATTAATTTTTGGAGTTACTATGTCACTAAGCAATCAAGAAAAAGTTGAAATCATCGCTAAATTTGCACGCGCTGAAGGCGACACTGGTTCACCTGAAGTACAAGTTGCACTTCTAACTTTCGATATCAACAAGCTTCAAGGTCACTTTGCTAGCCACAAGCACGACTTCCACTCACGTCGTGGTCTTCTTCGCAAAGTAAGCCAACGCCGTAAACTGCTTGACTACCTTAAAGGTAAAGACATTGCACGTTACACTGCGTTAATCCAAGAGCTTGGCCTACGTCGCTAAGAACTAGATTACGAGAAAAGGGGCTATTTAGCCCCTTTTTTTGTGCGCGTATGAAAGGTATACTAGCGCACACCTAGGGAGTGGATGCTTCCTAGATATCAAAAAACATCATTGCCAATTGTAGTACTTAATTGATTTTTCTTAAGTTTAATTAAGTACTGTAATTGGTACTTTGATGGACTATTTTTTACCAATTCGGAGCACTGCTCTGAGTTGCTTTTACATTTAAAGGACATTTTTAAGTGCAAGCAATTATTAAAGAATTTCAACTAGGTCAACATACAGTGACGCTAGAAACAGGTGCTATCGCTCGTCAAGCTGACGGCGCAGTACTAGCAAGCATTGGCGATACTTCAGTATTAGTTACTGTTGTTGGTAAGCGTGATGCACAACCAGGTCAAGACTTCTTCCCACTAACAGTTAACTACCAAGAGCGTATGTACGCTGCGGGTCGTATCCCAGGTGGTTTCCTTAAGCGTGAAGGTCGTCCTAACGATGGCGAAACGCTTATCGCGCGTCTAATCGACCGTCCAATCCGTCCACTTTTCCCAGACGGTTTCGTAAACGAAGTACAAGTAATCGCGACAGTTGTTTCTGTTAACCCAGAAATCCAACCTGACATGGTTGCTATGATTGGTACTTCAGCAGCACTTGCTATCTCTGGTATTCCATTCAATGGTCCTATCGGTGCATCGCGTGTTGGTTTCATCAACGGTGAATACGTACTTAACCCAACACTAGCTGAGCTTGAAGAAAGCCAATTAGACCTAGTTGTTGCTGGTACTGATAACGCAGTACTTATGGTTGAATCAGAAGCTGAAACACTATCTGAAGACGTGATGTTAGGTGCGGTTGTTTATGGTCATGAGCAATCTCAAGCTATCATCAACGCAATCAACGAATTCAAAGCTGAAGCGGGTAAACCAGCTTGGGATTGGACTGCACCAGAGAAAAACATCACACTTGCTGAGAAAATCTCTGCAATCGCTGCTGAAAAAGTAGGTGAAGCATACCGCATCACTGACAAAGTAGCGCGTAAAGAAGCACTAGGTGTAGCGAAAGAAGAAGTAGTTGCTACATTAACAGCTGAACTTGCTGAAGGCGAAGAGCTAGATACGCAAGAAGTTGGTAAACTATTCGGTTCTTTAGAAAAAGAAATCGTTCGTGGCCGTATCATCGCTGGTGAAAAACGTATCGATGGTCGTGAACCGGATATGGTTCGTGCACTAGACGTAATGACGGGTGTGTTACCACGTACTCACGGTTCTGCAATCTTCACGCGTGGTGAGACACAAGCACTTGTGACTGCAACGCTTGGTACTGAGCGTGATTCACAGTTAATCGACGACTTAACAGGTACTAACAAGCATCACTTCATGCTTCACTACAACTTCCCTCCGTTCTGCGTGGGTGAAACAGGTTTTGTAGGCTCTCCTAAGCGTCGTGAAATTGGTCACGGTAACCTAGCTAAGCGTGGTATCGCTGCGGTACTACCTACACTTACTGACTTCCCATACTCAATCCGTGTAGTATCAGAAATCACTGAATCAAACGGTTCATCGTCTATGGCATCAGTATGTGGTACATCACTAGCACTTATGAATGCCGGTGTACCAATTAAAGCATCTGTTGCTGGTATTGCGATGGGTCTAGTAAAAGAAGGCGAAGATTTCGTTGTTCTTTCTGATATCTTAGGTGATGAAGATCACTTAGGTGACATGGACTTTAAAGTAGCGGGTACTTCAAACGGTATCACTGCGCTACAAATGGATATCAAGATCGAAGGTATCACTAAAGAAATCATGCAAATCGCGCTTAAACAAGCGAAAGCTGCACGTCTACACATCTTAGGTGTAATGGACGAAGCGATTTCTGCTCCTTCTGAAGAGCTATCTCAATTCGCACCACGCATCTACACAATGCAAATCCCTGCGAAGAAAATTGCTGAAGTTATCGGTAAAGGTGGCGCAACTATCCGTCAACTTACTGAAGAGACTGGCACAACGATCGAAATCGAAGATGACGGTACAATCAAGATCGCTGCAACTGACGGCATGAGTGCAAACGATGCTATCAAGCGTATCGAGCAACTAACTGCTGAGCTAGAAGTAGGTACTATCTACACGGGTAAAGTTGTACGTATCGTTGATTTTGGTGCGTTCGTTAATATCCTTCCAGGTAAAGACGGTCTAGTGCACATTTCACAAATCAGTACAGAGCGTGTTAACAACGTAACTGACCACCTAAGCGAAGGCCAAGAGGTTAAAGTTAAAGTTCTTGAAGTAGATCGCCAAGGTCGTGTACGTCTAAGCATTAAAGAAGCGATGGAACCAGCTGCTGAAGAAAAAGCAGAAGAGCCAAAAGACGCTGAATAATGATTGAATAACCAGTAATTTGCTGGATATCAGAAAAAGGGGCTGTTTAGCCCCTTTTTTTATGCTTTAATGAAACCTATCAGCTTCGACTTTGTCTACAGAGCATTCTTCAGGTATTAAGGATTTTAATGAATTTTAAACACTTAGCATTGACCGCCGTGGCTCTTTTTTCTCTAAGTGCATGTCAAACAACGTCACAATCTGAGTCTTTGCCTATCGTAAATGTGCCGTTCACGGCACCGTTGGCCTCTGATTTTCGCAACGAAATTACGATTGCTCGCTATTCTGAGTTATTGAGCCGAACAGATTTAAGCCCTGAGCAACAAGCAAAACTATATTACGATCGCGGTGTGTTATTTGATAGCTTAGGGATGTCAACATTGGCACGAATAGACTTTAATCGTGCTATAAAGCTTAAACCAGATCTTGCTGAAGTCTATAATTTTTTGGGTATTCACCACACACTGATGCAGCAATACGAGCAAGCGTATGAGTTTTTTGATTCAGCACTTGAATTAAATGAGCAGCACGAATATGCCTATTTAAACCGTGGTATTGCGCTTTATTATGGTGAACGTCCATTACTGGCTGCAGATGATTTACAACAGTTTCTAAATCGAGCGCCGAGTGATCCTTATCGTGTGCTTTGGTTGTATCTCGCCCAAGCTGAAGCAAATAAAGAGCAAGCGTTGATTGATCTTAAAGCGAATGCACAAGGGGTTGATGAGTCGCAATGGGGTTATCAACTTTTAGCACTTTATTTGGGCGATATTAGCGAATTTGAATTTTTATCGGGTATTATCGAAGGTGTAACGTCAGAGCAAGAGTATGCTCATCGTTTATGTGAAGCCTATTTTTATTTAGCTAAATTACATCAAGCTGCGGGTGATAAATACCTCGCTGCTGATTACTTTCGATTAGCCCTTTCTACTAATGTGCATGAGTTTGTTGAGTATAAGTACGCACGTTTAGAGCTTGAGTTAATGGCTGGTGAAGACGCGAGCTAATCAATACTTGTTAGTAGGGTTATTACTGAGTTTGTGCGGACTTTCAAGCTCAGTATCCTACTTTTCACCGTCTTATCTTTATTATATTGGCAAAGCACCTTCCCAAACAGCAGCTATTTATTATTTAGCGCCTCATGTTGTTAATACACAATTAGCTAGACTTAGTACTTCGCAACTTCGTCATTTGGCTGAGTTTGATAACACAGATGCCAAATACCAGCTAGCTTTACGTTTTTTACAGCAAGGTAATTTTTCTGCGGCGCAATTGTGGTGGCAAACACAGTTTGACTCATTTGACTTGAAACAGCAGCAAAACCTCGCAAAGCAATTAGTCATAAACGAGCAGTGGAGTGCTCTCGAGTCATTATGGAAGACAAATCGATTACCTGATGGCGATGCTAAGCAAACATGGTTTTTACAACAAAGCATGCCCACCACCAAAATAACAACCGAGTATGCCAATTTACATAATTTTTCCTTGTCGTTAGACGCTGTTACAACCAATCCAATATGTCATTTTAATGTGTTAATGATGGCGGACCATAAAGATGGTATTGCTGCTTTACAATCTTTTAAAGGCCAATATCAGTCTAGTCCAGAGCCTGCTATTAATAGCTTTTGTTTTAGCGATGTTGTTTATGTAGGCAATCAATATCGCTGCGAGGAAAATAATAACGCATTGCAATGTGACTGGAGAAAAGCAGAAAACCACACATGGCCAGCTGGTTTTGACTTTATTGTCATGATGTCGAAAGAGGGGAGTGCAAACGTACAAGGTGGTATTATGCATATTAATTCATCCCAATCATACGCAGTATTTTTGCATGAGCTAATGCACTTTAATGGTTTTGAGGATGAATACCCATTGCCAGAAAAAAAACAGCAATGGCTGTGCCAGCAAGAAGGGCTAGTGGCACCTAATTTATTTATTGCAACTAACAGTTTGCCGCCAAGTGGATGGCAGAAAAGCGTGGCTTGCAAAAACCAAATGGCTTATAAACCCAGTTTTAATTGGTCAATAATGCAATACCAAAAGGTGGGATTATCTGAACAATATCGCCAACTTTGGTTAAAACAAATTAACTCCCCCTTAACAAAGCCAGTAAGGTACGCTGATTATTTTGCCTTTATTGGTGTAAAGCCTGTAATAACAACAGCTTTAAGCTCTAAAGAATTTTCTGACTAATCGCTTATTTATTGCTATTTTAATACGTAAAGTGGTTAAAAGTTGGCCGAATAGGTGTGTCTCCTATAGACAAAATAGCACCCAATCAGTATAACTATACGCATTGTAAGCTTTTTTTGAAGCCAACTTTTAACCATCCAAATGAACAGTACGCAACTAATTATAACTAGCAGCGGTATTGATATTCTTATGACACTAAAAGGCTCCTTATTATGACTTTGCTCTGGATACCCCTGTTATCCTTGATTGGCAGTGTTATTTCATCCTGCACTTCAAAACTAACACGTAATCAAA
Source organism: Pseudoalteromonas sp. L1 (assembly GCF_021728095.1). NCBI lineage: Bacteria > Pseudomonadati > Pseudomonadota > Gammaproteobacteria > Alteromonadales > Pseudoalteromonadaceae > Pseudoalteromonas > Pseudoalteromonas sp. L1. Next base: position 419,882 of record NZ_JAKKCT010000001.1, read on the forward strand.
GTACTGCTTTGACCATGTTAGCGCCTTTGATTGCTCTTGGAATCGTATTTTCCTATACACCAGCCGTTTTTTCTGGTGAAACTATCCGCTATACAGCAGAGTGGATCCCACTGTTGAATATGCAAGTCTCATTTCGACTTGACGGGTTAAGTTTATTATTCCTTTATATGATTTTGGGTATTGGTACCTTAGTCATTTTCTATGCACGCTATTACTTAAGTAATAACGATTCGCTGCCCAAGTTATATTGTTACCTTATGCTATTTATGACGGCCATGGTTGGCATTGTGATGTCTAACAATGTCATTCAACTATGGCTATTTTGGGAATTAACAAGTATTAGCTCGTTCTTATTAATTAGTTATTGGTGGCATAAGTCAGAAGCGCGTAAAGGTGCAAGAATGGCGCTAGCAATTACGGGAGCGGGCGGTCTTGCGTTATTAGCGGGTTTACTTTTAATTGGTGATATCGTTGGTAGCTATAACCTTGATGTTATTCTTGCTAGTAAGGCATTAATTCAATCACACGACTTATATGAAGTTGGTCTGGTACTTGTATTATTAGGTGCATTTACTAAGTCTGCGCAGTTTCCTTTTCATTTCTGGCTACCTCATGCTATGGCTGCACCGACACCCGTTAGTGCATACTTACACTCAGCAACCATGGTTAAAGCCGGTATATTTTTGCTTGCGCGATTCTATCCTGCACTATCAGGTACGGATACGTGGTTTATTTTAGTTGCGATGACGGGTTTATCGACTTTACTTGTAGGTGCTTACATTGCGTTATTTAAACATGACTTAAAAGGACTGCTTGCTTACTCTACCATCAGTCACTTAGGTCTAATTACTTTGCTATTAGGTTTAGATACCGAACTTGCAACTGTGGCAGCTATTTTCCATATTATTAACCACGCGATATTTAAAGCGTCATTGTTTATGGCTACGGGGATTATTGACCATGAAACTGGCACCCGTGATATGCGTAAGTTAAATGGGATGTGGCGTTTTATGCCATATACAGCAACACTTGCTATGGTGGCCGCAGCTTCTATGGCAGGGGTGCCTCTATTAAATGGTTTCTTATCAAAAGAAATGTTTTTTGCTGAAACCTTACACCAGCAAGTACTAGGCTCTATGTCTTGGCTTATTCCTGTATTAGCAACTTTAGCGGGTGCCTTGTCTGTAGCGTACTCAGCACGTTTTATACATGATGTTTTCTTCAATGGTGATCCGATTGATTTACCAAAAGAGCCCCACGAACCGCCGCGCTACATGCGCGTACCAATCGAAATTTTAGTGGTATTGTGTTTATTGGTTGGTATGTTCCCTCACTTTGCCGTCAGTGATATTTTGGCCTCAGCATCCTACGCTGTACTGGGTGATGCTGCACCAGATTATAAATTATCTGTTTGGCATGGATTTAACTTACCTCTGTTAATGAGCTTTATTGCAACGTGCTGCGGGATACTGATTTATGTACAGCGTAAGTATTTGTTCCAGTTCCAAGCATCACTGCCAACAATCAGTGCGAAAAAAGGTTTTGAGGGTGGGTTATATCGTGTGATCAAGTGGTCACAAGAGCAGATAAACCATATCGAAAATGGCTCGTTGCAACGCTACGCTTTTGTCATGATTACGGTTGTTTTACTGTGCGCTGGATGGCCTTTGTTTGAAATGCGTCAACTTGCTGGTGCCAGTGAGCTAACGCCCATTGATTTTCATAATGCCATTGGCGCAGGCTTGTTGATTATTGGTGCATTAGCAACCGTATTTTGGCATCGTTCACGGATGATATCTTTAATCATGATTTCAATCGTAGGCCTGATGGTGTCCGTTGCTTTCACCCGATTCTCTGCGCCAGATTTAGCACTGACTCAGTTAACGGTTGAAGTTGTCACTGTAATGCTACTGATGCTAGCACTATTCTTCTTACCACAGCGTACTCCAAAAGAGTCAAGCTCATTACGTATTTTACGTGATCTGGGGGTTTCGTCGGCTATAGGTGTGGTTGTTGCGAGTATTTGTTATGCGCTATTAACAAGACCACTTGAGTCAATTTCTGACTTCTTTGTTGCCAATGCTAAAACTGGCGGTGGTGGTACAAACGTGGTGAACGTTATTCTAGTCGACTTTAGGGGTTTTGATACCTTAGGTGAAATCACCGTTTTAGGTATAGCCGCATTAGGTATTTATAAATTGCTTATCAATTTACCTTTATTTATGCCTGCAAGTGATAGTGAGGGGCGTCCGTGGGCGAGAGAGCGTTATCCAATTCTTCTTGCAAGTATTTCACAAAGCTTATTACCTTTGGCACTGTTAGTTTCTGCATATATCTTTTTACGAGGCCACAATTTACCAGGCGGTGGATTTATTGCAGGCTTAGTCACAGCCATTGCATTTATACTACAGTACATGGCGAATGGCTCTAATTGGATAGCAGAGCGGTTTGATGTGAATTACCGTAAGATTATCGCATCGGGCATTGCTATCGCTTTATTCACAGGTGTTGGAAGCTGGGCATTTGGTCGTCCATTCTTAACAACGTGGTTTGATTATTTTGATATACCGTTAGTTGGCAAAACAGAGCTTGCCAGTGCTATCGTATTTGATTTAGGTGTGTATTTAACTGTTGTAGGTGCAACGCTGATGATTTTAGCTAGTTTAGGAAAACTAACGGCTAATACACCCAAGCAAGAGGTAAATATTTAATGGAAGTATTGTACGCATCATGCGTGGGCGTGCTGGTTGCATGCGGCATTTATTTAATTTTAAGAGCGCGAACCTTTCCGGTCGTGTTAGGTTTAACCATGCTGTCTTATGCGGTAAACCTATTCTTGTTTTCATCAGGACGATTAACAATTAATAAAGCGGCGGTTTTGGGCAGTGCCAGTGAGTATGCAGATCCACTCCCTCAAGCTTTAGTGTTAACGGCTATTGTAATCGGTTTTGCAATGACCGCTTTTGTCGTTATTTTGTCAATTCGTGGTCGTGCCGATTTGGGTAATGATCATGTTGATGGACATTTAGTTAAGTCTTCAAAGGAGCGAAAATGATTCAGCATTTAGCTTCTTTACCTATTTTAATTCCCATGCTGACAGGCATTATTTTACTCATGCCTCCATGCGGTAAGAATCTTCATATTCGCCGTGTGATGTCGGTATTAATGTCAATTATAACCCTTGCTGTTAGTGCATTTTTACTACTTCATGTAAATAGTACGGCACCCATGGTATACGCCATCGGCGGCTGGTCGGCTCCTTTTGGTATTGTATTGGTTGCTGATAGGCTCGCGACTTTACTAGTAGTGTTAACAAGCTTACTAGGTGCGGTTGTTGTGCTATATAGCTGCGCAGGTGATGATAAAAAAGGAAGCTTCTTTCACCCTCTTGTTCACTTCTTAATTTTAGGCGTAAACGGTGCATTTTTAACTGGAGATGTATTTAACCTATTCGTATTTTTCGAAGTATTGCTAATCGCATCTTATTCATTATTGATGCATGGCGGAGACAAGCACAGCACTCGTGCAGCTCTACAGTATGTGATTCTAAATCTGATTGGCTCGAGTGTATTTCTAATTGCCCTTGGTGTTTTATATGGCGTAGTGGGTACTTTAAATATTGCTGATTTAGCCCAGAAAGTACCTCAGTTAACAGGTGACGATGTTTATTTAGCTAAAATCGGTGGTTTACTACTAATAGTCGTTTTCGCCCTTAAAGGTGCGTTGTTACCGCTACATTTGTGGCTACCAAATACCTACGCAAGTGCCACCCCTGTTGTTGCAGCTTTATTTGCGATCATGACTAAGGTGGGTGTGTATGCCATGCTTCGTGTGTACACCGTTATCTTTGGTGATAACGCGGGGGAGCTTGCACACATGGCACAACCTTGGTTATGGGGACTTGCATTGGCGACCATCATTCTGGGGTCGATAGGCGTTCTTGCAAGCCAAGATTTTAGAAAGCTAATTGCAAACTTAGTGATCGTATCAGTGGGTACATTGGTTGCCTTAGTCGCTATTCAGAATGTAGCAGCGACTGCGGCGTTACTTTACTACTTAGTTCATTCAACGATTGTTTGTGCCGTGCTCTTTTTACTTGCTGATTTGATTGCGCATCAGCGTGGAAAAGTGGCCGATCGTCTTGTTGCAGGGCGTGCTGTTGCACAACCTTTTTTATTAGGAATTAGCTTTGTAATTGCTGCATTGACGGTGGTAGGTATGCCTCCACTATCTGGTTTTGTAGGTAAAATTTGGATTCTAAAAAGTACCTTAGATAGTGAGAAGGGCATGGTGTTTTGGCCAATTTACTTACTTTCAAGTTTAGCCTTATTGGTTGCTATTTCTCGTGCTGGCACAAGCCTTTTTTGGGACCGAAAGTTCAAAGAAAGTGAAGCTGTCGAAGGTATAAAGGCACACCCATTAAAAGTCACGGCGATGTTACTATTGTTAGTTTGCTCTCCTTTGATGGTCATTTTTGCCGGTCCAATTTCAGATTTTATGCTTGCGACATCTGAGCAATTGTTCGATATCAACAGCAGTATTAATAATGTACTACAGGGAGGCCGCTAAATGCGTTTAGAAGCTCGTTTTCGTTGGCTACCCACTCCGTTTCGCAGTGTTTTACTCTTCGTAGTGTGGTTATTACTCAACAATAGTGTGTCGCCTGGGCATCTACTGCTTGCTGCACTCTTTGCAATTACAATTCCATGGATCACCTTTCCATTTCGTGATCCACAGCCGTTAATTGTTCGACCTAGCCTCGCATTTAGGCATTTATTGTTAGTCTTGTACGATATTGTAACGGCTAACTTGCAGGTTGCTTTACTGATCCTTGGGCCAACTAAAAAGCTACGCCCAGGCTTTGTTAAGGTGCCACTTGATTTAAGTCATGATATGCCAATTACGATATTAGCAAGTACAGTATCATTAACGCCTGGCACGGTCAGTGCTGAGGTGTATCCAATTCCTGAGTCGCTTGCAGAAGGTGAAGAAATAGACCAACGTTATTTGCTAATTCATGTGCTGGATTTAGCTGATGAAGCTGAACTTATTAAGACGATTAAACAGCGTTACGAAGCCCCGCTTAAGGAGATTTTCCGATGCTAGATACGGTATTCCTCATTGTGTATGGGATGATTGCCATTTCACTTTTATTGAACTTATGGCGCCTTATTATTGGGCCTTCAGTTCCAGATCGCATTTTAGCGCTTGATACCATGTTTATAAATACCATTGCATTGATCATTCTTTACGGTATGAGCATGGACACAGACTTGTATTTTGAAGCGGCTTTATTAATTGCGATGCTTGGCTTTGTGAGTACGGTAGCTGTATGTAAATACTTGCTACGCGGCGATATTATTGAATAAGGTAACAAATGATGAGTGAATGGGTTGTTTCAATCTTATTGTTAATTGGTGGTTGCTTTATTCTGATAGGCTCGATCGGTTTGGTTAAGATGCCTGATTTTTTTATGCGCCTGCATGGGCCTACCAAAGCGACGACACTGGGGATGGCCTCACTGTTAATAGCGGCGATGGTTTATTTTACTTTCACACACGATGGTGTAAGTGTAAAAGAAATTCTTATTTCTATCTTTTTGCTCATTACAGCACCTATCAGTGGTTACATGCTGATTAAATCGGCTATTCACCATAAATTGCGCGCAAAAGAGGGCACCAAGGGCCAAGACAACATCGAAGAGGATTAGTCTGTAGTATTTATAATATGTGATCTGCGCTCGTGGCTTTTATTGCACGGGCAGATCGCATAGAATGCCCCGTCATTTAGCACACTAGGTAAATAGATCATTATGCGAGTAGCACTTGGAGTAGAATACAACGGCGCCCGTTACAGTGGTTGGCAACGTCAATCACACGTCAATAGCGTACAGCAAGAAGTAGAAACAGCGTTGTCGCGTATTTGTAATCATCCTGTTGAGATTGTTTGTGCGGGTCGTACAGACGCAGGTGTTCATGGTACAGGCCAAGTCGTGCACTTTGATACTCATGCTGAACGCGAAATGGTCGCGTTCACGATGGGGATGAATACCTTACTACCAAAAGATATTTCTATTCGTTTTGCTAAGCCTGTTTCTGAAGATTTTCACGCACGTTTTAGTGCGACAGCACGCCGTTATCGTTATGTGATATACAATTATACCTATCGCGGTGCGATTATGAGTGAAGGCGTTACTCATTTTCATCACCCATTAGACGAAACTAAAATGCAACAAGCCTGTCAGTATTTAATAGGTGAGCACGACTTTACGTCGTTCAGAGCACTCCATTGCCAAGCAAATACAGCAAATCGTACTATTCACCATTTGTCGGTAAAACGCCAAGGTGATTATGTGATCATTGATATTAAAGCCAATGCGTTTTTACATCACATGGTACGTAATATTACTGGTTGCTTGATGGACATTGGTTTACATAAGCATGAACCTGTTTGGTTAAAAGAGTTACTTGATTTAAAAGAGAGAGCCAAAGCCAGTGCGACAGCTAAAGCTGCGGGTCTTTATTTAGTGGATGTGGATTACCCTGAGCAGTTTGAGATCCCTAAAACACCATTAGGGCCTTTGTTTTTACCTGATTCAGACAGTTAACACTTGGTAGTACACTACTAAGACCAGTTTTTTATATCGTCTGCGGGTAATTCATGTTTTAATTGAAAAAATCTGTCTGTTTATTGGTTGTCAGAAATACAAATAAGTATTCACAATTAAACAGACTGCGACACAGAACAGTATTAAGAGAGTTGCAAATGAGTTGGTTAGAAAAAATCTTACCTAAAACGACTAAATCGTCAGGCCGAAAAGAAATCCCAGAAGGGGTTTGGGCAAAGTGTACAGACTGTGATTCAATTTTATATAAAGCAGAATTAGAAAAGTCACTTAATGTATGTCCAAAATGTGATCACCATATGCGTTTGAGTGCCCGTAAGCGACTCGAAAACTTTTTAGATGATGCAGATCGTCAAGAAATTGGTGCAGAACACGAACCAAAGGACGTTTTAAAGTTTAAAGATTCTAAGAAGTACTCTGACCGCATTACACAAGCACAAAAAGTAAGTGGCGAGAAAGATGCACTTGTTGCAATTAAAGGACGCTTAAAAGGTATTCCTGTTGCTGCGGTGTCGTTTGAGTTCTCATTTATGGGTGGTTCTATGGCGTCAGTGGTCGGCGCTCGTTTTGTTGAAGCTGTAGATCAATGTTTAGAGCATAACATGCCACTTATTTGTTTTTCAGCATCAGGCGGTGCACGTATGCAAGAAGCGCTTATGTCATTAATGCAAATGGCAAAAACAAGTGCTGCACTGGCTAAAATGAGCGAAAAAGGCTTACCGTTTATCTCAGTATTAACCGACCCAACAATGGGTGGTGTATCTGCGTCACTGGCAATGCTTGGCGATATAAACGTTGCTGAACCAAAAGCACTTATTGGCTTTGCCGGCCCTCGTGTAATCGAGCAAACAGTGCGTGAAACACTGCCTGAAGGTTTCCAACGCAGTGAATTCTTGCTAGAGCACGGGGCAATCGACATGATTGTTGACCGTCGTGAAATGCGTGACACCCTTGCGCGTATCTTAGCGAAATTTATGAACTTGCCTTCTACTGAACAAGAGCATAGAGTAGCGTAAATTTCAGCTTAACTGATTAATCGCTATGACAGAAATCCTTCCTAGCCAATCATCAAGCCTTGATGATTGGCTTTGTTATTTAGAAAGTGTTCACCCCGCCAATATTGAAATGGGCTTAGAGCGCGTTGCTCGCGTTGCAAACCAAATTGGCTTACTCGATACACCGAGCAAAATAATATTAATCGCAGGTACCAATGGTAAAGGCACCACAGCGCGTTGCCTAGAAAGCTTATTACTAGCACAAGGTTTTAGTGTGGGTACATATGCTTCTCCACACCTAATTCGTTATAACGAACGCGTACGTATTAATGGCCAAGAGCTTGATGACCAATTCCATGTTGATGCTTTCGATATGCTGGAAAAGGGCCGTGGTGAGACGCCACTGACGTATTTTGAGTACGGCACGTTAGGTGCACTGGCAATTTTTAAACGTCACGCTGTTGATTATGTATTGTTAGAAGTGGGTTTAGGTGGTCGCTATGATGCGACTAATATTGTCACACCACATGCGTGTGTGATCACAACTATCGATCTAGACCATAAAGAATACCTAGGTGATACACGCGAGCTTGTTGGCTACGATAAAGCAGGTATCTTCCGACCTCACATACCCGCAATTGTTGGTGATTTAGATATTCCACATACAGTAACTGATTACGGTAATGAAATTGATGCTGATATGGTGTTATCTGGTCGTGATTTTAAATTCATTGAAGACAGTGAAGGTTTTAATTGGCAGTACAAAGGTAAAGACTTGCGCTTAGCAAAACCTGCGATTCCTTGTCAAAATGTAGCCACTGCGTTGACCTTATTGGCTAAACTTGACTTACTACCTAGTGAGCAACAAGTACGTGATTGTTTAGCTAATTTAACAGTTGAAGGACGTTTTCAGCAGCTAAGTGAACAGCCACTTATTTTTACCGATGTGGCACATAACCCTGAATCGGCCCGTTATTTGGCGCGTAAATTAAGCGTGTATAAAGATCAAGGGTTTAAAATTCATGCATTAGTCGCTATGCTTGCAGATAAAGATAAAGTGGCAGCAATGTCAGCCGTGGCGGATGTTGTTCATGAGTGGTCGTTAGCCAGTTTAGATTGTTTTCGCGGCGATAAGGTTGAAAACCTTGCAAAGGCATTGGCTGAAACGACATCAACAGCGCCTAGTACGCAATATGACAGTGTTGAAACTGCGCTAGACACACTATTAGCAAATGTAGACAATAACACCTTAGTAATTGTGTTTGGCTCATTTATAACCGTGGCTGCAGCAATCAGCTATTTTAAAAAATAGAGAGGAATTCGGTGAACGCAGGGTTTATTAATCGCTTAGTAGGGACCACCATTGTGGTTGTGGCGGCTATTGTCTTTATTCCAAATATTTTGGATGGAGAGAAAGTTCACTATACAGAAGGTTTTAAAGCAATTCCTGAACGCCCTGAGTTCACAACGATTGACTTACAAGATGAAATTGATAGTAAAGTTGCCTCTGCAGAGCAGCCTGCTGAAATACCTGTTGAAAAAGCACAAGCGAATGACGCTGAGCTTACAGCAGAGCAAACTGAGCAATTTGATGATGCGCCTAAAATGGTTGAAGCATCAACTCAAGATCCTGTTGCAGTTGTTAAAGCAGCCAAGCCAGTAGTAAAAACAACGGAGCCTGCTCGTAAGCCAGAAGAAAACCTCACGCAAATGGCTTATGTAATCCAATTGGGTAGTTTCTCACACGCGCCTAATGTAAAGTCGTTACTTGAAAAGCTTAAAGCGAACGGCTTTAAAACCTTTACGCGTCCAATCAAAACCCCGAACGGAACACTGACAAAAGTCTTTGTAGGCCCTTCACTTAGCAAGAAAGAGTTAGAGAGTAAGCTCCCTGAGTTAAAGCAGTTAACCAAGTTAAACGGCAAAGTTACTCAGTTTGAAATTACAAAATGATCTGGCAATTCCTCCGCTTGTCTTATAGAATGCGCCCCAAATTAACGACTAGTTGGTTCTTATGATCTGGGTTGATTACGCCATACTTGGCATTATTGCACTATCCACTATCATCGGCTTAATACGTGGCTTCGTAAAAGAAGCAATGTCATTAGCTGTATGGGCTGGCGCATTTATCATCTCTAGTTTGTTTTACCAATATTTAGCTTCCTTCCTAACAAGTATTTCAGAACCCCTTTTAAGAAATGCAGCCGCAATAGCCATATTATTCTTTGCGACACTCCTGTTGGGTGGATTACTAAACTATATTTTAGGTGAGCTTGTACAACGTACTGGTTTATCTGGCACCGACCGTGTATTCGGCATAGTGTTTGGTGCTCTTCGTGGCGTGTTGGTCGTAAGCGCGTTACTCTTCTTTCTTGATGCTTTTACCGGTGCACCTAATACGCACTGGTGGGGTAACTCTATTTTGATTCCAGAATTTGGCTTTGTTGTTGAGTGGTTCTTTTCGTACCTCGAAAACAACTCAAGCTTTTTAAATTCGGTAAACCGTTAATCGGCGAGGATAAATTTAATGTGTGGTATCGTTGGCATAGTCGGAACTTCTCCTGTTAATCAGGCGCTGTATGATGGCTTAACTGTTTTGCAACACCGCGGTCAAGATGCAGCTGGCATCATTACCATTGAAAATAATACGTTTAGCTTACGTAAAGCCAACGGCCTTGTGAAAGATGTGTTTCATACCCGTCACATGAAACGCCTTCAAGGTACGATTGGTATTGGTCATGTTCGCTATCCGACAGCTGGATCTTCTAGCTCGTCAGAAGCGCAACCTTTCTATGTTAACTCACCGTTTGGTATTGCACTTGCACACAATGGTAATTTAACAAACGCTGAAGCATTAAAAGAGCAATTATTTTCAGAAGCTCGCCGTCATGTTAATACAACATCTGACTCTGAAATATTACTTAATATCATGGCGCATGAGTTAAGTAAGTCTAATAAACTTAAACTCGATGCTGAAGATATCTTCACAGCAGTAACGGAAGTAAATAACAAAGTAACGGGTGGTTACGCAACAATAGCAATGATTATCGGCCACGGTATTGTTGCCTTTCGTGACCCGAACGGTATTCGTCCACTTGTATTTGGTAAGCGTGAAACAGCAAACGGTACTGAGTACATGTTTGCATCAGAAAGCGTTGCATTAAAAACAGATGGCTTTGAGTTTGTACGCGATGTAGCGCCAGGCGAAGCTATTTACGTGACTGAAGAAGGTCAGCTTTTCTCACAAGCGTGTGCTGAAAAGGCCACATATGCGCCGTGTATTTTTGAGTTTGTTTATTTTGCGCGCCCAGATTCAACCATTGATCGTATGTCTGTTTATGCAACGCGTGTAAACATGGGGACTAAGTTAGGTGAAAAAATAGCACGTGAATGGGCTGATAAAGACATCGACGTGGTTATTCCAATCCCTGAAACATCATGTGATGTGGCGCTTGAAATTGCATCAGCGCTTAACCTGCCATACCGTCAAGGTTTTGTTAAAAACCGTTACATTGGCCGCACCTTCATCATGCCAGGTCAAGAAATGCGTAAGAAGTCAGTTCGTCAAAAACTGAATGCCATTGACCGTGAGTTCAAGGGTAAGAATGTATTGCTTGTTGATGACTCAATTGTTCGTGGTACCACGTCAGCGCAAATCGTTGAGATGGCTCGTGAGTCAGGTGCAAAGAACGTTTATTTTGCATCAGCTGCACCAGAAATTCGTTTCCCGAACGTGTATGGAATTGACATGCCTTCGGCTGCTGAGTTAATTGCTCATGGTCGTGAAGTGGAAGACATTAATGCAAGCATTGGTGCTGATGGGCTCATTTTCCAGTCTCTTGATGATTTAATCTCAGCGGTGAGCCAAGAAAATCCTGAAATCACTCGCTTTGAAACATCGGTATTCGATGGACAATATATAACGGGTGATATCGATCAAGAATATCTTAACCATATCGATCGTCTACGTAATGATTCTGCAAAATCAACGCGTGAAAACGCAATGTCTTCAGGTTTAGAATTACATAACCAAGAAGAAAACAGTGCAGATTAATTAGTTTTTATACTAATACATGAAAAAGGAGCTACATAGCTCCTTTTTTGCTTGTGGAAAGAAAGGAAATAATTTAGGTAAACATTGGGTGGACTATACCATTTGTCCACAGAATTGCTGTTGCAGCAAGGATTATGACCAGTAGAATTAATCCGCAAGTGACCACTGAACTGGCATAAATAAAGCCTCGCTCTTCAGGAATGTGCATTAAAATTGGCACCCCAGTGTAGAGCAGGTAAACAGAGTAGGCGAGAGCTACAAGTCCTACACACACCACAAACCAAAGCTCTGGTAGAAACGCCGCAAATGAAGACATAAATACCGGTGTTGCTGTGTAAGCAGCAAGTTCTAGGGTTTGAGTAAAGGTGGGTTTTGCACCGAAGGTCACGGCCATCCAGTGTGCTAAGTAAGCCAGTGCAAACACGCCTACAATAAGCGCAAAGTACATGGCTATCGCAATCAATAGCGCGCTATCATGCGTTAAAAATACTGCTTCACCGGAGCCAATGCTCCACCCCAGATGGACTGATGAATAATAGCCCATGATGGATGGAATACATGCAATGAGTAAGATGTGCGATAAGCTGTAACGCAAGCTTTCATGTCGATTATCTATTGTTTGCCATTCTTCGAGTGGGTGGGCGTATAAGCCCCATAAGTGGTTCAAAATCATAATTGTTGCCCCTGTAAATAGGAATATGAGCTGTTTTATTTTTGTACAGCTTTGATTAAGTTATGGTCCACTTATCACATATTGTCAAGAATCTGAAATACTGGAAATGATGGGTTATATATAAGTCTTTAGTGCATATAGAAATTAGTCCTGTACTGATATGGGTCATAGAATGACAATGTATTTATATGGTAAAATATACTCACGTTTATTGATGAGAAATTATTCAGTGCCTTACTCTGCTTTACTCGCTCCTATCCATTCTTTTTTAAAGTGTGGAACGCCTGATGAGTGGATTGCTGCGGCAATCAAACAAGAAAACTTAGATGTGGTATTAATTGATCACCTTATTTGTGAATTGAAAGCTGCTCAGTCAGCGATGTTTTTAATTCGTAAGTATGCAGTTGATAAAGAAAGTGGTGATGCATTACTTGCATGGCTAAAACCTTTTGAAACTCTTATTTATAAACGAGAAGGGGATTGGCGAGAACTTGCAGATAAAAACAAGCTAACTAAATCAATGATCCCAAAATCGAACTCGCCTTACGGGCAAGATCTGATTGATAAAATGGTCATGCTTATAAAGGAAGAGCTGCATCATTTTTATCAAGTGCTTGAGATCATGGATGAGTACGGTATTGAATATAAAAGCATTACGCCATGTCGCTACGCAAAGGGTATGCTGCGCCATGTAAAAACCTACGAGCCAGATGCGCTAGTCGATAAACTCATTATCGGTGCTTACATCGAAGCCCGCTCGTGTGAACGGTTCGCTAAGCTCGCTCCTCATGTTGATAAGCGGTTAGGGGATTTTTATATTTCATTATTGCGCTCAGAAGCCCGTCATTACCAAGACTATTTAACACTCGCGCAAGAAATCAGTGAATTTGATATTACCGAGCGTGTTGAGTTTTTTGGTCAAATTGAGGCTGAGCTGATTGCAACGCCTGATGACGATTTTAAGTTTCATAGTGGTTTGCCAGTTTAAAAAGCGATGTAATCCAACAGCAAGGAGCGATTATTAATAAGCTCTTTGCGATCATTTTACTTTTTTATTTTATAAACCCCTACCCCCAGCTATTCCCAAGAGCCTTATTCATTCTTAAAAATAAATATTGACAATGCTGTAAACCTAAAGTACCCATAAAGGGTCCGAAGTATTGACGTATGTATTTTATAACCTTAATTAAAACAAAATGGATGACCCCTTGATATTGAGGGTAAGGAAATAAGATGAAATATAAGTTGATATTAATGTTGGCTGTAAGCGCTTTGTTTATTGCAAATGATGCTGCAGCAGCACTTACAGAAGCAAAAGCGTGTGATACATGTGACTATAGTGAGGCACTGCGTATTGCAAAATTATATTATGAGAGGCCTAACTGTGAAGTCAGGAATTTAAATAATGGTAAGCCAGAGTTTGGGGTAACGACCTATCTTTGTAACACAACTTCAAAAGAGGTTATTGTCGCTAATGCACTACAGCGAGTGGCGTTTAAATTTATAATTACTACAGAGCAACAGACCCAGTATAGTAAAGCGGTAAAAGTCAAAGCAATAGATACTACACTTAATAGCGCTGAAGCCGCTGCACTTGATGACTTTTATGAGATAGATAGTGAATTTAGGCGGGCTGTAAATGAAGCCGGTACTGTTGCAACTAACTCAACAGTGACTGTACATGCAGGAAACTGGGGGGATGATTCAACACGTTCCGCGCTTGCTAGTTCTGATGAAAGTTGTGCCAATCACCCATCTTTTTATTTAACGAGCATTGATGCACGTAGAAGTATTAAAAAAGAAATGCATGCTCAAATAGCCACTCGCCTTGGTAAAAGTAGCTGGAATGAATTTATTACTGATACTCAAGTGAAAGTTTCGGGGATTCATATTGGTAAAAATAGTGCAGGGATTTCACTTTCATTAAGTCACGATAAAGTCGGTGTGTATGCAACGCGTTCTTATGGTAATTCAAGTAATAAATTAGTATTTAAAGTAGGTTATCATGGTCAATCAATTACTAATGGGGCAAGAGATCTGAATCTTACTTTCACTCTAGATAGAGGAGCTTCACTTGTTGATGGCATTGAAATTGGCACTTTCATGAGTGGCATCAATGTTACTTTAACAGATACACTTGTTTCTAATTGTTTAATCGAAAATTTAGAAAGTATTGAAGGTGCAACAACGAAAATGAGTTCACCTGGAGGTGGTGGAGTGGGCGGGATTGTTACAGGCCCAGGAGGCGGTACGCTTATTAGAGGGGGTGGCTGTACTCGAGAAATAAATTATACAACCTGTTCGACCTCGGGTGGAGTGACAACTTGTACAAATAGTTCCGTGAGGACTAGCTGTTAGGTAATTTTAGTATAGAGGTGTTATAGCCTCTATACTAAGCAAAGTAATCGACTTACTTGGCTAATTAAAGTTTTTGCTAAGCAAAGCTAAAACTTTATCAGTTTGATTAGTGTCAAAATCATAACGTTTTAAAATTTTTGCTGCATCTCCATTTGCCACAATAGTTTGTAACCCTGTATATAAATCTTGTTGAAAATAGGCAGATTGAGGGTGATTTTTGGCTGTAATAACGTGTAGCTTTTGAGTTGATAGGAAAGGGGTGATGACCTTTATTTCCGAGTGTTTGAGGTTTTGCAAGGTTTCGTTATTTTCTAACCAGTATAATGCAACTTCTTTTGTACCGGCAACAAGGTCTACACGGCCATGTATTAAAAGGGTTAAGCTTTCTATTAGACTATGTGTTGTCGTAACCGCAAGTTGAGGATGGTGTTCAAACTCTTCACTTATAACATAGTCTTCTCCTTTGCTGATTGTGTAAGGAGTCAGAGAGTATAGGGAGCCTGAATAGGTAATCTCACTATCGGCACGTTTTAAAAGCACAATATCAGCTGTAGCAATAGGTCGGGAGTAGGTAAAGATTTTCGCTCTTTTTAGGGTATAAAAAGCACCAATAACCGCAACACGTTTATGCCGCTGCGCAAGCTTTAATGCGCGAGCCCAATGAGTATATTCAATCTCTACATTTTTATTTTGGCTTTTTAGTGCGCTAACAACGAGTTCATGAACCCAGCCAGGCTTTTCATTATTGTCGATAAGGAAAGGTGGGAATGGTTCTGTGACTAATCGCCAAGTTTGGCTGTTAAGAGAAAAACTTAGCATTAAACAGCAGAACAAACAGGTTAACCGAACAATCATGACTCACGCTTTTTTAGTAAAAACTCTATTCAAGCATAGTCAAAGTTTCTACTATTTAAAGTGGCGCGCTGATTAGTTCCTGACTAGCAGGTGTAACCCTTAGATATGACCCTTGCTCATACCAATCTCCGAGTACGGTGCGGGTCAGTGTGTTATTATTTATGCTGTAGTGATGTACGTTGGGTCTGTGTGTATGACCGTGGATCATATTAACAACCTGATGCTTTTCAAACATCGCTAATACCGCATCTTCAGTCACATCTAGAATTTCTAACGCTTTGCCAGCTTGGCTTTGTTTTGATTTTTCGCGAGCATTACGGGCAATTTTTTTGCGATACCAAAGCGGCATAGCAAGCATTAATTTTGGCCACCACCAACCACGGCTTTTTTTACGAAACTTTTGATATTCAACATCTTGGGTGCACATTTCATCACCGTGCAAGATAACTGTTGGAGTACCATATAAATCAATAACAACTTGTTCAGGTAATAAAGTCATACTCGCGCTTTTTGCATAGTCTTCTCGCATAATAAAATCGCGATTGCCATGAATAAAAAACACCTCAGTTCCACTTTCACTTACTTGGCTTAAACGTGCGGCAACATTGATTGAAAGGTCAGTTTGATAGTCATCACCGACCCATACTTCAAAAAAGTCGCCCAAAATGTACAGTGCATCAACGTCATCATTAATAATCTTGTTATCAAGAAAATCAAAAAATGCTGCTGTGATATCAGGGCGGTTTTCTGTTAAATGGAGATCGGCAATAAAATAACTTTGTTTCATGGTTACTCGCAAAAAAGCGGGCAAAGGCCCGCTTAAAAAGACTAAACGATTAAATTAGCTAACCGTTACTTTTTCGATGATTACATCTTCAAGAGGTACGTCTTGGTGGAAACCAGCACTGCCAGTTGCAACACCTTTGATTTTGTTAACCACATCCATACCCTCAACAACTTCTGCGAACACGCAGTAGCCCCAGCCTTGTGATGTTTCACTGCTGAAGTTTAGGAAGTCATTGTCGTTAACGTTAATGAAGAACTGCGCAGTCGCTGAGTGTGGATCCGGCGTACGTGCCATTGCTAATGTGCCTACTTTATTTGCAAGGCCATTATTAGCTTCGTTTTCGATAGGGTTGTTTACTTCTTTTTGAACCATACCAGGCTCAAAACCACCGCCTTGTACCATAAAACCATCAATTACACGGTGAAAAATAGTACCGTTGTAAAAGCCAGAGTTTGCATACTCTAAAAAGTTTTTAACTGTGTTTGGTGCATCGCTTTCGTGCATCTTGATGGTGATGTCACCAAAGTTTGTGTGTAGTACAACCATGAGGTTTCCTATATCTGGTTTAATAATGGGTCTATTTTATAGTAGTTGACTTGGATTAACAAAGAGCTTGTTGAGACAGATTAACAAAGTGCTTATTCAATTGATAAAGCGCTAGAGCAGCGGCTTTGCAAGTGTTACCATAAAGAATCTCAAAACACCGTTAAGGACATTTTATAAATGGTACAAATTTACAACACACTTACGCGACAAAAAGAGCAGTTTAAACCCCTTGTTGATGGCAAAATCGACATGTACGTGTGTGGTATCACCATTTATGATTACTGTCACATCGGTCATGCTCGTACATTCGTCGGTTTTGACGTGATTGTTCGTTATCTTCGTCATATTGGTTATGACTTAAAATACGTTCGTAACATTACAGATGTTGACGATAAAATTATCAAGCGTGCTAATGAAAATGGCGAGTCAATTAATGATTTAACGACTCGTATGACCAAGGCGATGCATGAAGACTTTGATAGCTTAAATATGCTGCGTCCGGATGTTGAGCCAACGGTGACAAACCACATGGATGAAATCATCGTGATGGTTGAGCGTTTAATTGCTAAAGGCCATGCGTATGTTGCAGCAGACGGCGACGTATTGTTTGATGTATCTACATTTGAACAATATGGTGCCTTGTCGCAACAAGACCTAACCATGCTACAGGCTGGTTCACGCGTTGAAGTTGCACAAGATAAGCAAGATCCACTTGATTTCGTACTTTGGAAAAAAGCCAAGCCTGGCGAACCATCATGGTCATCACCATGGGGGGAAGGGCGTCCTGGTTGGCACATCGAATGTTCGGCAATGAGCTCTAAACACCTAGGTGAGCACTTTGATATTCACGGTGGTGGTTCAGATCTACAGTTCCCGCACCATGAAAACGAAATTGCTCAGTCATGCTGTGCAAATAACGGTAAATACGTGAATACCTGGATCCACACAGGTATGGTACAGGTTAATAAAGAGAAGATGTCTAAGTCATTAAACAACTTCTTTACCGTGCGTGATGTATTAAAAGAGTACGATGCTGAGTCAGTTCGTTACTTCTTAATTTCAGGTCATTACCGTAGCCAGCTT
The DNA here is from genome assembly GCF_021728095.1 of Pseudoalteromonas sp. L1. Classification (NCBI taxonomy): domain Bacteria; kingdom Pseudomonadati; phylum Pseudomonadota; class Gammaproteobacteria; order Alteromonadales; family Pseudoalteromonadaceae; genus Pseudoalteromonas; species Pseudoalteromonas sp. L1. Next base: position 437,858 of record NZ_JAKKCT010000001.1, read on the forward strand.
AACTATTCGCAAGAAAACCTTGAGCAAGCGCGCTCCTCTCTTGAGCGAATTTACACTGCACTGCGCGGCGTAGCACCAATTGAATGCGATTTAGCAGGTAATAAATATGTGGCTAAATTCAGAAAGGCGATGGATGATGACTTCAACACACCTGAAGCATTGCCTGTGTTATTTGAGTTAGCAAAAGAGCTAAACCGTGTTAAAGACAGCGATGCAGAGCAAGCAGGTAAACTTGCTTATGTACTGCGCAGTGTTGCAGAGGTATTAGGTGTAGCACAACAAGATCCAGAAGCTTTTTTACAAGGTGGCCAAGCTGATGACGAAGTAGCACATATCGAAGCGTTAATCGCAAAACGTAATGAAGCCCGTGCTAGTAAAGATTGGGCAGCGGCTGATGAAGCCCGTGATGCATTGAATGCGCTTGGTGTGGTACTGGAAGATTCTGCTGGTAAAACAACATGGCGTAAAGCATAAGTATCAATCGAAAAGCTGCATATCAAAAGGTTGCCAATATCGGCAACCTTTTTTGTTTTTAGAAATTTATTTTTAATATTGACCTCAACTAAAGTTGAGGTTTTACCTTGGCGTTACTTTGCTTTAACAAGGACTGACTTTGAATATCTTACTTGCCATGATCCCTGCCTTTTTATGGGGTACCACTTACGCAGTGACCAAATATGCCACACCAGATTGGCCACCATTGTTATTAGGCGCAGTGCGTGCATTGCCAGCGGGGCTATTACTTTTATTACTCAAGCCAAGTTTACCGACCCGTTCACAATGGCTCAGCTTATTGACCTTAGGTGCTGTGAATATAGCGCTGTTTTTTGCTTTTATTTTTATTATGGCAGTGAACCTTCCAGCAGCGATTGCAGGTGTTGGTATGGTATCAGTTCCTGTGGTGGCACTTTTATATGCATGGTTTGTAAAAGGGCAGCGACCAGCACGAATACAAGCTATCTGTGCGGCAGCACTTGTTGTGTTAGCCTGGCTGTTATTTGATCCTACCTATGTTGCACTGAATGTACTTGGCGTTGCAGCTTTATCTGGTGCCTTACTGACTATTGTAATTGGTAGTACTTTAGTACAAAGCTTATCGGTTCATATACATTGGTGGGTTGTACTGACATGGCAGTTAATCATTGGCGGCACTATTTTGTTATTGGCTGCGTTTATTGATGGCAGTTTTATACACCCAGCGCACTATCAAGTGGTGTTTTCACCTATTTCAACATTGCAATACGCTGCATTGCTTTGGTTGATAATACCTAACACGGCTATTGCCTATATACTGTATGTGTGGTTATTAGGGCGTATGACTGTTGCTGAGTTTTCATTTGGGACTATTGCAAACCCAATTGCGGGCATCGTATGTGCTGTTATTTTACTTAGCGAGCAGTACCAAGATTGGCAATACTTGATTATGGCTATGATGATCGTATTTTCAGTACTGCCACAGATGTTGAAAGTTATTCGTTCTAGTAGATAAAAAGCATAAACAAAAAGGGCTGCCAATTGGCAGCCCTTTTTACATAACTTAACGTTTAGCTGTGATATTTTTCACATGCTTCGAGCGTGTTTTCGATTAAGCTTGCCACAGTCATTGGACCAACACCACCAGGTACAGGTGTAATGAAATGTGCTTTTTGTTCAGCGATATCGTATTCAACATCACCAACAAGCTTACCAGATTCAAGGCGGTTAATACCTACATCGATTACAATAGCACCTTCTTTAACCCAATCACCCGGAATAAACTCAGGCTTTCCAACCGCAACAACTAATAAATCAGCGCGGCGAACATGAGTTTCTAAATCTTGAGTAAACTTATGACATACCGTTGTTGTACAGCCTGCAAGTAAAAGCTCAAGTGACATAGGGCGACCAACAATGTTTGATGCACCAACCACGACTGCGTGCATACCTTTGTAACGAACACCGGTAGAGTCGAGTAGGGTGATGATACCTTTCGGCGTACAAGGGCGAAGTGCCGGCATACGCTGCGCTAAGCGACCAATATTATACGGGTGGAAACCATCAACGTCTTTATGAGGGGTAATACGCTCAAGAATTTTTTCAGCATCAAGGCCTTGCGGTAAAGGTAATTGAACTAAAATACCGTCTACTTCTTTGTCTTCGTTTAGTTGGTCTATTAATGCAAGTAAATCTTGTTCAGTGGTGTCGCCAGGTAAATCATAAGACTTAGATACAAAGCCGACTTCTTCACATGCTTTACGTTTAGAACCAACATACACTTGGCTTGCTGGATCTTGACCTACTAACACGACTGCGAGTCCTGGAGCACGTAATCCGTTCGCTACACGCTCTGCAACGCGCTCTGCTACATTGCTGCGTACTTGTTTAGCTATTGCCTTACCATCGATGATGTTTGCCGTCATGGGTGACCTTTCATTGGGGTTAGTTAACTTGATACTGATACATTTAAATATGATTATCCGATAAAGGGGTGTGGATAAATAAATCATATTTATTTTATGTTGCGTATTTTCGCAGAAAAGCATCATAGCGCCAAGATGCAATCTTATATAAAGCGTCGATTTATAAAAAAGAGTCCAAATTTTAGCTTATATTTGCAATATTTAACCATTATGAACTAAAAGTGACCGATTGAATTATTTTCTTAAAAAAATGTTTGACCTAACCCAGCCAAATCACTATTATGCACCCCGTTGTTAACGAGGTCACTCGCAAACAATAGTAAGCATCGGCGATTAGCGCAGTTTGGTAGCGCACTTGGTTTGGGTCCAAGGGGTCGCAGGTTCAAATCCTGCATCGCCGACCACTTCTTCTTTAAGAAGCGGCGCTTACAGGCAAGCTTTTGAAGTTTTCGATGCGCCCGTAGCTCAGCTGGATAGAGCAACGCCCTTCTAAGGCGTTGGTCGAAGGTTCGAATCCTTCCGGGTGCGCCATTTGAAAATATGTAAATGCCGTGGTGATTGTAGCTCAGTTGGTAGAGCCCCGGATTGTGATTCCGGTTGTCGTGGGTTCGAGCCCCATCAGTCACCCCAATTTACTCTAAGATATCGGCGATTAGCGCAGTTTGGTAGCGCACTTGGTTTGGGTCCAAGGGGTCGCAGGTTCAAATCCTGCATCGCCGACCACTTTTAGAAAGTTAAAGGTCAAAGAACGATTGGTTTGGGTATATTCAATTCAGTCGAATGTGCAAATTTTGCATCGCCGACTATTTTCTTGAATGGTCTTTATTTTCAAAACTTCTCTCAGTATCGGCGATTAGCGCAGTTTGGTAGCGCACTTGGTTTGGGTCCAAGGGGTCGCAGGTTCAAATCCTGCATCGCCGACCACTTTTAAAACTTTTAAGCTTTAATCCCTCATTAAAAGCTTCTTAAATTCATATTTCATATCTTCAAACCAGCTTAATTCATCGTTGTTATTTTACTGAGTTCGTTTTTTACGCATTTGAACACTGATTGCTGCTATATACGCCAAATAATTGCCCCCTAGACTCGACTATCATAAATATTAGGTTATAATGCCGCGTCTATTGTTTAACATAGTGCCCATAGAGGCAAAGCAGCAATGGTATCTCATGGTTACAATGCGCCGTTTTAAGTTGAAATTTTCAGCGTTAAAACTTGCTATCACTCATAGAGATCACCTTGTTTGTAAGGAAGGCGAACAGTCGCCAAAATTGAAGATTGAGGTAAATCATGCAAGTTTCTGTTGAGACGACTCAAGGCCTTGAGCGCCGTCTGACCATCACCGTTCCTGCAGAGAACGTTGAGACTGAAGTAAAAAAACGCTTACAACAACTGTCTAAAACCCAGCGTATCGATGGTTTCCGTCCTGGTAAAGTACCAGCGTCTATCATCAACAAGCGTTACGGTGCAGCAGTACGTCAAGAAGTTGCTGGCGAATTAATGCAACGCAACTACATTGAAGCAATCGTGTCAGAGAAAATTAACCCAGCAGGTGCACCTACTTTCGCTCCTAAAGCGTTAGAAGCTGGTAAAGATTTAGAATTCGATGCAACTTTCGAAGTTTACCCTGAAGTTGAAATTCAAGGTTTAGACAAAATCGCTGTTGAAAAACCAGCTGTTTCTGTAACTGATGAAGACTTAGCTAACATGCTAGAAACGTTACGTAAGCAACATGCTTCGTGGACTGAAGTTGACGCAGCTGCAGGTGAAAATGACCGTGTAACTATCGATTTCGTTGGTTCTATCGACGGTGAAGAGTTTGAAGGCGGTAAAGCTGAAGACTTCCCTCTAGAACTTGGTCAAGGTCGTATGATCCCAGGTTTTGAAGACAACATCGTTGGCAAAAAAGCGGGCGAAGAAGTTGTTGCTGAAGTAACTTTCCCTGAAGAGTACCACGCTGAAAACCTTAAAGGTAAAGCGGCTTCTTTCACAATCACTGTGAAGAAAGTTGAAACTCAAGAGCTTCCTGAGCTTAATGATGAGTTCGCAACTAAATTCGGTGTAGCTGAAGGCGGTGTTGACGCTCTTAAAGAAGAAGTTAAAAAGAACATGACGCGTGAGCTTGACCAAGCGGTTAAAGCTAACGTTAAAGATCAAGCAATCAAAGGTCTTTTAGAAAATAACGAAATCGAAGTGCCAAAAGCGCTAGTAGATCAAGAAATTGATGCTCTACGTCAGCAAGCTGCACAACGTTTCGGTGGCGACGCTAAAAACATGCCTGAACTTCCAGCTGAGCTTTTCCACGAGCAAGCTATTACTCGCGTTAAAACTGGCCTATTATTAGGTGAAGTTATCAAAGCGAACGAGCTTAAAGTTGATGATGCTAAAGTTGAAGAGCTAATCGCAACGGTTGCTTCTGCATATGAAGATCCAACTGAAGTTGTAGAATACTACAAAGCAAACGATCAGCTTATGCAACAAATGCGCAACGTTGCTATGGAAGAGCAAGCGGTTGAAGCAATTCTAGCTAAAGCAAACGTGACTGACGTTGAAAAAGCATTCGACGACATCATGAATCCACAGCAAGGTGCTTAATAAGTCATTGACTTAAGCTCTCGCTAGCGATTAAATGGCTCGTGTTACTCTGTATTTATACAGCGTACCCGGGCCATTTTAGTTTGTGGATATTAGTTTCACAAAAACCAACAATGCTGATGTTATTACAGAACTTTGTTCGACGAGGATTGAATTTGTTCTGATAAGTTCCTATATAGTTTAAAAGATTAAATAGATAGCTTTATTAACATTAGTATAAATGTGCTTTCCTTATTGTAAGGATGAGTCGCAGCGGATAAGGAATTAAACAAGAATGAACAGCGGTATGATAGACCCTCTAAACGCATTAGTCCCTATGGTTGTTGAGCAAACAGCGAAAGGTGAGCGCTCATATGATATATACTCTCGTCTTTTAAAAGAGCGCATTATTTTCTTAACTGGCCAAGTTGAAGATAACATGGCAAACCTGATTCTTGCGCAAATGCTATTTTTAGAATCAGAAAACCCAGAAAAAGATATTTATCTTTACATTAATTCGCCAGGTGGTTCAGTGACTGCTGGTATGGCAATTTACGATACAATGAATTTTATTAAGCCAGATGTAAGCACAATTTGTGTTGGTCAAGCAGCAAGCATGGGTGCATTTTTGCTATCTGGTGGTGCTAAAGGTAAGCGTTTCTGTTTACCAAATTCACGTGTCATGATCCACCAACCATTAGGTGGTTTCCAAGGTCAGGCATCTGATTTTGAAATTCATGCGCGTGAAATTTTGTCAATAAAAGATAAGCTAAACCGTTTAATGGCTGAGCATACGGGTCAACCGTTAGATGTTGTATCGCGCGATACCGACCGTGATAACTTCATGACTGCCAATGAAGCAGTTGAATATGGCTTAGTCGACTCGGTATTCACGAATCGTGAAACTAAGTAACCTGAATAGCTAGTAATTGCGTATTATTAGCTATCACCCTTTACTATGCGAAAACTAAAAATCTTTGATATAGTTACACATAGTGAATTAGCAGCAGATAGATGCTGCTACCAACGTAATAAAAGAGGTAGCTGAATGTCTGACACTCCTACAGACGGCGACAAAAGTAATAAATTGTTATACTGCTCTTTTTGTGGCAAAAGCCAGCATGAAGTACGCAAGTTAATTGCCGGTCCTTCAGTATACATTTGTGATGAATGTGTTGAGCTGTGTAACGATATTATCAGGGAAGAAATCAAAGACATTGCGCCTAAGCACAACGCGTCTGATAAACTGCCTGTACCAAAAGAGATTCGTAATCACTTAGATGACTATGTAATTGGCCAAGATCACGCGAAGAAAGTGTTATCTGTTGCAGTTTACAATCATTACAAACGTCTACGTAATCAAACTATCAACCCAGATATCGAACTGGGTAAAAGTAATATCTTGCTAATTGGTCCTACGGGCAGTGGTAAAACACTTCTAGCTGAGACAATGGCACGTTTACTTGATGTACCATTTACTATGGCTGATGCGACTACGCTAACTGAAGCCGGTTATGTAGGTGAAGACGTTGAAAATATCATTCAAAAGCTACTGCAAAAGTGTGATTACGATGTAGAGAAAGCACAACGTGGTATCGTTTATATTGATGAAATTGATAAAATTTCACGTAAATCAGATAACCCGTCAATCACCCGCGACGTGTCTGGTGAAGGTGTTCAACAAGCTTTACTTAAATTAATCGAAGGTACGGTTGCATCAGTACCACCACAAGGTGGTCGTAAGCATCCGCAGCAAGAGTTTTTACAAGTTGATACATCTAAGATCTTATTTATCTGTGGCGGTGCATTTGCAGGCTTAGATAAAGTGATTGAACAACGCAGTCATAAAAACACAGGTATTGGTTTTGGTGCTGAGGTTAAAAACTCATCGGGAAGCCGCAGCTTAAGTGAGACATTTAAAGATGTTGAGCCAGAAGATCTTGTAAAGTATGGTTTAATCCCAGAGTTTATTGGTCGTCTACCTGTTGTTGCAACATTGACTGAACTTGATGAAGCCGCGCTTATTCAAATCCTTAGCGAGCCTAAAAATGCGTTAACAAAACAGTTTTCAGCACTTTTCGCGATGGAAGATGTTGAGCTTGAGTTCCGGGAAGACGCTTTATCAGCGATTGCACATAAAGCAATGGAGCGTAAAACAGGTGCACGTGGCTTACGCTCGATTGTTGAAGGTGTGTTACTCGATACTATGTATGAGCTGCCATCAATGGATGAAGTAAGCAAAGTCGTTATCGATGAAACAGTGATAAAAGGTGAGTCTGATCCAATTTTGATTTACCAAAGTGGTAATCAAGACAAAGCAGCATCAGAGTAATCTCTTGATAGTTCAAATATTAAGCAGTTAAGCATTAAAAAGGAGCCAAAGGCTCCTTTTTTTATAAATTTGTTGAACTTTCCCTTACATATCCCCATATACTTGAGTAATCTTTAAAATAAATGAAGTGCGAAGAGAATATAATGACGCTTGAGAGAACAGATCGAGTCGAAATCCCCGTGTTGGCACTGCGCGATGTCGTGGTCTATCCACACATGGTGATCCCGCTTTTTGTTGGTCGTGAAAAATCAATAAAATGCCTAGAAGCGGCGATGGACAAGGACAAACAAATTTTCCTAGTGGCGCAAAAAGACGCCTCAGTTGATGATCCGCAGCAAGATGATATTTACCGTGTTGGTACAATTGCCACAGTACTTCAGTTATTAAAGCTACCTGATGGCACCGTTAAAGTGCTTGTCGAAGGAACACAACGCGCAAGTGTAGAGAAGTTTCTAGATAATGATGATTTCTTTGTTGCAGAAGCGCAGTTCATTGAATCAAGCCATATCGACGAGCAAGAACAAGATATCTTCATCCGCAGCGCAATTAGCCAGTTTGAAGGCTATGTAAAGCTAAATAAGAAAATTCCACCAGAAGTACTTACTTCTGTGTCAGGTATCGATGAAGCTGCACGTCTGGCTGATACTATGGCGGCACATATGCCACTTAAGGTACCTGAAAAGCAAAAAGTGCTAGAGATTGCTGATGTAACAGAGCGTCTTGAGTACTTAATGGCGTTGATGGAAGGCGAGATAGATTTATTGCAAGTTGAGAAGAAAATTCGTACCCGCGTGAAAAAGCAGATGGAAAAATCGCAGCGCGAGTATTACCTCAACGAGCAAATGAAAGCCATCCAAAAAGAACTAGGTGAGCTTGATGATGTACCGGATGAATTCGAAGCGCTGAAAAAGCGTATTGAAGAGTCGGGCATGCCAAAAGAAGCACAAGAAAAAGCGAACGCTGAGCTTGCTAAGTTAAAAATGATGTCGCCAATGTCGGCAGAAGCGACTGTTGTGCGCTCGTACATTGATACATTAATCAATGTGCCTTGGAAAAAACGCTCAAAAGTGAAAAAAGACTTAGCGGGTGCGCAAAAGATTCTAGATACCGACCATTACGGCTTAGATAAAGTGAAAGAACGCATTATTGAGTATCTTGCTGTGCAGCAACGTACCAATAAGTTAAAAGGCCCTATTTTATGTTTAGTAGGACCTCCTGGTGTGGGTAAAACCTCATTGGGTCAGTCAATCGCCCGCTCTACAGGCCGTAAATATGTGCGTATGGCATTAGGCGGCGTACGTGATGAAGCTGAAATCCGTGGTCACCGCCGTACTTACATTGGCTCTATGCCTGGTAAGTTAATCCAGAATATGACCAAAGTGGGTGTGAAGAACCCATTATTCTTATTAGATGAAATTGATAAGATGTCATCAGATATGCGCGGAGACCCTGCTTCAGCATTACTTGAGGTGCTCGATCCAGAGCAAAATAGCCATTTTGCTGATCATTACCTCGAAGTGGATTATGACTTATCAGATGTTATGTTTGTTGCCACCTCAAACAGCTTTAACATCCCAGGTCCATTACTGGATCGTATGGAAGTGATTCGTTTATCGGGTTATACCGAAGATGAAAAGCTAAACATTGCTAAGCAACACTTAATTCCAAAACAAGTGAAGCGTAACGGTTTAAAAGAGTCTGAGGTTGAGATTGCAGACAGTGCGATTATTGGCATTATTCGTTATTACACACGCGAAGCGGGCGTTCGTAACTTAGAACGTGAAGTATCAAAACTATGCCGTAAAGCCGTTAAGAATATCCTGCTTGATAAAGGCACAAAAAAGGTACTTATCGACGAGAACAACCTTGAAGAGTTCTTAGGTGTACAACGCTTTGACTATGGTAAAGCAGAAGACGGTGACCGAATTGGCCAAGTAACGGGCCTTGCGTGGACTGAAGTAGGTGGTGATTTACTGACTATCGAATCAGCTGCCGTACCAGGCAAAGGCAAGCTAACTTATACCGGTTCGCTTGGTGATGTAATGCAAGAGTCAATTCAGGCAGCGATGACGGTCGTTCGTAATCGCGCTGAAAAGCTTCGCATTAATAGCGACTTTTATGAAAAGCGTGATATTCATGTGCACGTACCTGAAGGTGCAACACCAAAAGATGGCCCAAGTGCGGGTATTGCCATGGTGACAGGTTTAGTATCGAGCTTAACTGGGAACCCAGTACGCTCTGATGTAGCCATGACTGGTGAAATTACGCTACGTGGTGAAGTATTACCAATTGGTGGCCTTAAAGAAAAGCTACTTGCAGCACATCGTGGTGGAATTAAAACCGTTATTATTCCAAAAATTAACGAACGTGACTTAAAAGAGATCCCTGATAACGTATTAGAGGGCCTTGAAATTCACCCTGTTACTTGGATTGATGACGTTTTAAAACTGGCTTTAAAGCACCCAGTTGAGAGTTTTTCTGTCGAAACTGAAAAAAACCAGTAAAAAACCGCAAAAAAGTGCATTTAGGGGCTTTTCAAATACCAAAGGTATGATAAGTTAAGCACTAGTTTTCAAGCCTAGGCCTTATGTGGCCTAGGGTTGAGAAAAATATAATAAACTGAGCATAAACTTAATTTGCTCATAAATTTTCAAAACAGTGATGTTAATTTAAAAACAATCGCTCTTGATAATAACAATGAAAGAGGATGATATTGTGAATAAATCTCAATTAATCGATCAAATCGCAGCTGATGCTGACATTTCTAAAGCGGCTGCTGGTCGTGCACTAGATTCATTCATCGAGGCTGTTTCAGGCGCTCTTAAAGATGGCGATTCAGTGGCGCTAGTTGGCTTTGGTACTTTCTCTGTACGTGAGCGCGCAGCACGTTCAGGTCGTAACCCGCAAACTGGTGAAACTATCCAGATTGCTGCAGCAAACATTCCTTCTTTCAAAGCAGGTAAAGCGCTGAAAGACGCAGTAAACTAATCAACACACGATTAGTTAGGTGAAAGATACTTAATTGCACTTAGATCAAATTAAGTATCTTAGCGCCAGTTACTTCAAGTGGAAAAGCGTATCTGGTAAGATACGCTTTTTTTACATGAGCAGGGTTGATACCAAATCCGTAATGATACCTCATTAGGCTAATTGGTATAATTTTTACCTGATCAGAATAGAGATAAATAAATGCTTGAGAAAATCAGAGAAGGTTCGCAGGGACCTGCAGCCAAAATTATTTTAGGCGCGGTGATTTTATCTTTTGCTTTAGCTGGGATTGGTGGTTATTTAGGACAAACCACAGAGCAGCCCGTTGCAGAAGTAAATGGAGTTAAAATTAGCCAAACCGAGTTCAGCCGTGCGTACCAAAACGAACGCAGCCGTTTAGAGCAACAATTTGGTGAATACTTCGCACAAATCGCTGCTGATCCAAATTATATGGCGCAAATTCGTCAAGGCGTAATTGACCGTTTAGTACAACAAGAATTGCAAACTCAACTAGCGGCAGAATTAGGTCTTCGCGTCAGTGATGAAAGTATTCGTAAAGCTATTTTAGAAATGCCTTACTTCCAAGTTGGCGGCCAATTTAGCAACGATCGTTACTTACAAGTTATTCGTCAAATGAACTTCCAGCCAGATGCTTTTCGTGAGTATTTACGTGAAGATATGACACGCAGCCAATTGGTTGGTGCAGTCGCGGGTAGTGATTTTGTTTTAGAAAACGAACTGAACAATAGCGTAGCGCTACAACAGCAAACACGTAGCATTGATTATGTGGTGGTTGATAAAGAGTCTTTGCAAGAGGGTATCGAAGTATCTGAGCAAGAGATTGCGGATTACTACGATTTAAACCAACCGCAATTTTTGTCGCCAGAGCAAGTATCAGTAAGCTATATTGACCTAAATGCAGCAAATCTTGAATTAGATTCAAGTGTTTCTGAAGATGACGTAAAAGCATACTATGACCAAAACAGCGCACAATACGTTGAGCCTGAAAAACGTCGTGTTTCGCATATCTTAATCGATAACAGTGAAGATGATGATGCCGCAAAAGCGAAAGCTGAAGAGCTGTTAACACAGCTAAATAACGGTGCCGATTTTGCTGAATTAGCTGAATCATCATCTGATGATGTTGTTAGCGCTGAAATGGGCGGTGATCTAGATTGGATTGAACGTGACATGATGGACCCTGCGTTTGAAGATGCAACTTATGCTCTTGAAAATAAAGGTGACATTTCAGGCGTTGTAGAATCAGAATTTGGTTATCACATCATTAAGCTTACTGACATCCAAACACAGCAAGTAAAACCGTATGCCAACGTAAAAGATGAACTTCGCGCTGAACTTGAACGCTCTAAGAAAGTTAATGCGTTTTATGAGAAGCAAACTCAAATGGGTGAACTTGCATTTGAAATTTCAGATACTTTAACAGATGCTGCAGATGTAGCTGGCGTAGAAGTACAAAAAACGGAACTTGTTACACGTAATGCATTACCTGAACCGCTAAACAACCCTCAAGTAGTTGCTGCCATTTTCTCACCTGAAGTGTTAGAAGATCGCATGAACTCAGAAGTGATTGAAGTCGGTGATGAGCATGCTATCGTTGTGCGTGTAAACGATCATAAAGCGGCTACAACTAAACCGCTTGAAGACGTTTCTGAGCAAATCAAAGCAACATTAGTAGCACAAAAAGCATCGGAACTTGCTAAAGAAAAAGCACGTACTCTGTATGCTGATATTGAAGCTGGAAAGAGCTTAAATGATGTAGCGACCGCTGAAGGACTAACTGTTCGTCAAGAAGCTGCGCTTGCTCGTCAAGCTTATACGGTGTCGCCTGCAATTGTTCAACAAGCATTTAAAATGGCACACCCTGAAGATAAGCCAGTTGTTGATGTTGTTGACCTAAGCAATGGTGATACAGCAATCGTTGCATTAAAAGCTGTTAATGAAGCACCTAAAGCTGAAATTAATGAGCAACAAAAGCAAAATATCACCATGGCTCAAGTGAATAAAAACTACATGGTATTTATTGCTGCACTTAAAGCGCAAGCTGATATTCAGGTACCAAAAGTGGTTCAAGCTGCTGAATAAGTAGCAAAACGACTTAAGTAAAAGGCGCCTCTGGCGCCTTTTTTGTTACCACAGAGAAGGAGTAATTATGCAATATAGTCTTATTGAGCAACTGCCGAGTGCCGAAGAATACTGTGAAATGCGCCGCAAAGCGGGTTTGTCGGCTCGTTCACTCGCGGCGGCTAGAGCAGGTTTACCAAATTCTCTCTATGCTATTTGTATTCGCAAAGGCGAAGAGCTGATTGGCATGGGCCGTGTAATTGGCGATGGTGGTTGTAACTTTGAAGTGGTTGATATTGCTGTGGCACCCGAGTTCCAAGGCAAAGGGTTAGGACGTGTCATTATGGAACATGTTGACCGCTACATTGAATCGGCAGCCTTTGAGGGCAGCTATGTCACAATGGTGGCTGATAAACCAGGTTTTTACGAAAAGCTTGGCTACAAGTTTGTCGCACCACAAAGCCAAGGGATGTATAAAAAGTTTTGAATATCATAGACAAACATAGCGCAGATCATTACACATGGGGTAACAATTGCGACGGTTGGCATTTGGTAAAGTCTAATGCACTGAGTGTTATTCAAGAACATGTCCCTGTGGGTGGTGCTGAAGTAAAGCACTACCATAAGCATGCAGAGCAATTTTTCTTCGTGCTTAGTGGTTGTGCCACTATCGAGCTTGATGGGCAAATACACCAACTGACTGCGCAACAAGGTTTGCATGTAAGTGCTGGCCGAGTTCATCAGCTAAGTAATCAAGGTACTGAACCATTACATTTTATCGTTACATCAACACCGCCAAGCCATGGTGACAGAGAAGAAGTGTAGCCCTTATGAAGCTTGTAATGTTACCCGGCCTTGATGGTACTGGATTACTATTCGAAAATTTGGCTCAAGAGCTTTCCAGAAATTTTGAAGTAATCATCATCTCATTTGAAGACGTTTCAGGGCAGAGTTATCAGCAGCAAGCGGCTGAGGTTGCAGAGCAATTAAAAAATGACTGCATATTTATTATTGCAGAGTCATATTCAGGGCCTATCGCATATGCCTTAACTCAGCTGTTAATGCCCAATCAGATTGCGGGAATTGTATTTCTTGCGAGCTTTATATCAAGACCATCACAGATTGCACGCATGGCTCATTTAATACCGAATGTCCTTTTTAAAGAGAATCGCTTTACTCGCAAAACCTTAACTTACTTTGGTTTTAACTCCCACTATGAAAGCCAGCTAATTAGTGCTGTTTTTAACTCAATTAATACGGCGGATAAAATAAAGCTGAGAAATCGTTTACATAACATTGCAACTCTGCAAAAAGTGCATAACATGATCTCAATACCTGTGACTTATATTCGCCCATCGAAAGATCGTCTCGTTTCCAAGCAAGCGGTTAACGATCTTGCTAAAAACTGCATTAATTACAATGAAGTGAGTGTTTCAGGCGGGCATTTTATCGCACAGTTAAAGCCAAAAGAGTGCGCAGAAGTTATTTGTAAAGCAGTTAAATTGGCCAAACAAAGTAAGATTGATGATAGGTAAGGAGTGTTTTTTCGTCGGTTTATCTTAAAACTTACGGCTGATAGCTGACAGCTCACTATCAGCAATTCAACAGCTTCTGTGTTACTTTTGATTGTGGATCTTGGAAGATTGCTTCAGTTTGCCCGTACTCAACAATTTCACCATGATCGAGTACCACGAGTTGGTCGCTAATATGGCGGACTAAACTTAAATGATGCGTAATCAGTACATAGCTCAAGCCCGTATCTTTTTGTAAACGTAGTAATAAGTTTACCGTTTGTGCGCGTACAGACGGGTCTAGAGACGATAAAGCTTCATCGAGCACCACAACCTTAGGATCTAGAATTAAAGCGCGTGCAAGCGCTATGCGTTGCAACTGGCCACTACTAAACATGTGTGGGTAATAATGCTGATGATCTAATAGCAAACCCACTTTTGCTAGAGTCTGCTTTATTTTTTCTTCACGTTCATCTTTGTTTAAATCAGTGTTGTACTGTAAGCAGTCATTGAGCATATCGCCAATAGTCAAACCAGGATTGAGTGAAGCTTCAGAGTCTTGGAATATCAATCTTATATGACGACAGTCGTTATCACGTAAGCCATCATTTTCAATAATATTACCATCCAGTAAAATCTGTCCTTTGTCGGCATTATCGGCCCCAGCAAGTAGCTTGGCAAGGGTGCTTTTACCTGAACCGGTTTCACCAATAATCGCAATGGTTTCGCCTTGACTTAAGCAGAACGAAATATTTTTTAACACTGAAAAGCGCTTACGTGAAAATAACCCTGCACGTAAATTAAAACTCTTTGATAACGCTTGAACTTTTAACAGAGGTTGCATTATTTCATCGCCTTAATGAGGGGAAAATGGCAAGCATAACTGTGGCTATGATGTTTAGTCAGCTTAGGTGTTACAACACATGCTTTTTGTGCTTGTGGACAACGTGGCCCCAATCGGCAGCCTATCGGTAAGTGCTGCAAGGTCGGAATAGTTCCTTTTAGCGCATAAAACGGTTCTTTGTGGGCCAGGCCTTGCTCATAATCAGGTAAGCTTTTTAGAAGAGCTTGGGTATACGGATGGTGAGGCTGCTTAAAAATACGGTTAGTCGGACCTGCTTCGACCATTTGTCCGCAATATAAAACATGCATACCATGTGACCATTCAATAATCTCTTCTAGTTCATGAGAAATCATTAGTATCGACATGTTTTTTAATTGGTTTAAGCTCTTTAGTAACCGAAATACCTGTGCACGGGTGGTGCTTTCAAGCGCAGTTGTAGGCTCATCAGCAATAAGTAATTTAGGAGTACGGGCAATTGCCATGGCAATCATTACTTTTTGACAGATCCCTTCAGAGAGCTCATGAGGGTAGCTGTCGAGTACCTTTTTATGATCTTTGATACCCACTTTGTGGATTAAAGCTTTTACTCTGTCTTTACGTTGTCTATTACGCTTTAAAAAAAAGCCACTCGTCGCTTGCGCGGGCAGGGTTTCAGCTATTTGATCAAAAATTTTGGCTGTAGGGTCAAGGCAGCGGCTTGGATCTTGATAGATCATTGCAATATCTTGGCCGACTAGTTTTCTGCGTTGTTCTGTCGACAAGCGCATTAAATCAACACCGCGCCAATGCATTCTATCTGCTGTAATGTGCCAACGTTTATTTAAAACACCGACAATTGCTTTTGCTATTAAGCTTTTGCCTGAGCCTGATTCACCGACAAGAGCGTGAACCTCACCTTCCTTAAGGGTTAAGCTAACTCTATCAACTGCACGAATTACTGTGTCAGAGGTGCGTAACTCTATCGTGAGATTGCGAATATCGAGTAATTGCATAGTTAATCAGCCTTACGTTCTTTAAGCACTTGTCGCAGGCCATCACCCACTAAATTGGTGGACAGGACTGCTAAAAATAATAATACGCCTGGCAGGCCAACAGTCCAAGGGGCAAGATAAATTAAACCTAGGTTTTCAGCTAATATTGCTCCCCATTCCGTAGTGGGAGGTTGTGCACCTAACTTTAAAAAGCCTAGCGCTGAAATATCGAGTATTGCTGTTGACAGAGCCATGGTAAAAATAACCACGATATGCTCGTAAATATTTGGGAAAATACCACGTGCTAAAATATGCCAATTAGATGCGCCATCGAGTTTAAAAGCTGTAATGTAGTCTTTGCTTAGCTCTTCAACAATTAAATTCCTTACTGAGTGAATAAATTGTGGTAATAACGCTAAGATAATAGCCCAAACTGTATTCATTAAACCAGGGCCAAGAATTGCGATGATAATTATCGCCAGTAACAGCGATGGGATAGATAACGTGATATCGAGTAAGTGATTCAAAAAGCTTGAGCGAATACCACGACTAATACCAGCAAAAGTACCGACTAATACACCTATAACAGTGGTAATTAGTGCGGCAACAACAGATAAGCCAAAGGTATAAGTTGCCCCGTTCATTAAACGTGACAATACATCTCGGCCTAAATCGTCAGTACCTAACAAAAACCTAACATCGCCAGCATCATGCCAAGAAGGAGGTAGTAATAAAGCATCGCTATGCTGCTGATTCACGCCGTAAGGTGCAAGGAGTGGAGCGGATGCAGCAAGTAACGCAAGTGCTATAAACAGCCACAAACCAACTAGTGCAGGGTGATTTGTCTTAAACTTTCGCCAAAACCGCGCCAGTGGCGATTTATTCGACTCTTCAGAGAATAAATTAAACTTTGCCATGTGCTTGGTTCCGCGATAATGGATCGAATAACGTATAAGTCAGCTCAGCGACTATGGTAGCCAAAATAACAAACATAGACACAGCAAGTAAGCCACCTTGAATAGCAGGGTAGTCGCGTTGATAAATACTGTCGATAAGCCAACGACCAATCCCCGGCCAAGAGAAAATGACTTCCGTTATCATTGCCAGCGTTATCAAAGTACTAAACTGTAGACCAATTTGCTTGATTACAGGCAGTAATGCATTACGTAGTGCATGGTGGATAATTAGTTGCGCACGGTTTAAGCCTTTTGCACGGGCTGTTTTAATATAGCTTTGCTCGAGCACTTTGAGCATTGAATCACGAGTAAAACGAACCAATACTGTTGTTGGATACATGGCTAACACGATTGTTGGTAAGGTCAAGTGATGCAGCGCGTCTAAAAATGCCATGCCATGATAGGGGAAATCATCGGCAATAATATCAATGAGGATAAACCCCGTAACGGGTTCTATTTCGTACAGTAAACCCATCCGGCCTGACATTGGAAACCAGCCTAACTGCAGTGAAAACACCATAATTAGTAATAGGGCTAACCAAAATACGGGCATTGAATAGCCGACTAAGGTTCCTGAGTTAATTAATTTATCGGGCCAACGTTTATAATAAGCCGCTGCTAAAATCCCCCCAGGTACTCCCACAAGTACAGACACAATAAGTGCATATGTGCTTAGTTCAAGAGTCGCAGGAAACAAATCAATAATATGTGCGAAGACACTTTCTCCTGAGGCAAAAGAGATGCCCCAGTCACCCTGTATAATCCGTTCTAAAAATGCAAAATATTGTACTATGTAATTTTCAGTAAAATGAAATTTTGCCTCAAGCGCATTCGTTTGAGCAAATGTGCTATTGGTAACGCCGCTTAAGTTTGTCAGGGCGTCACCTGGGAATAAGAAGCTTAGCGAAAAAGTGAAGACACTTAATGTTAGCATCATAAATAATAATAGGGCTAAGCGGCGAAGAATATAGTCTAGAATCATTACTCCTTCCTCGCGTTAGCCAATGAAATGCCACCAAATGGGCTTAGACTAATACCTTTGACGTCGCTACTTGACGCTTGAAAACGCATACCGTGTGCAATCGGTAATATCGGCATTTCTTGAACAATTATCCGTTGTGCTTGGTTATAAAATTGTTTGCGCTTTTCTAAGTCGGTGGTGTCTAGAGCTTGAGTAAGCAGTAAATCGAACTCTGGATTACACCAGTTTGCAGGGTTTTTACCACTAAAAGTAGCAGTACAACTTAGTAACGGGCTCATAAAGTTATCAGGGTCAGGCGTATCGGCTGCCCATCCCAGTAGTACACTGTCGTGACGATGCTCACCAATGCGTTGTAAAAAGGTGTTCCATTCGTACTCTACAATACTGACATTAACGCCAATTTTACGTAAATCACTTTGCATCAATTCAGCCATTTTACGTGCATTTGGGTTGTAAATTCGGCTTACTGGCATGGCCCAAATATTCATATCAAAGCCATCTTTATAGCCCGCTTCGGCAAGTAAGGTTTTAGCAAGCTCAGGGTTAAACTCGGGCATCGCTTTTTGTGCTTCAAAAGCCCATGATGCTGGAGGCAATAATGATTGTGCTTTTATGCCATTTCCGTAATACACAGCCTGCATAATTTTATCTACATCAATAGCGCTAGCGAGGGCTTGTCGAACACGCACATCATCAAACGGTGGGCGTTCCGTATTGAAGGCCCAATAACCAATATTGAGGTTTTGCTCTTTTTGGACTTTGATATCTTCACGTTGTGACAAAATACTGAGCTGTGCGCTACTTGGGTGCGCAGTCACATCGCATTCTTTAGTGAGCATTTTCGCAACCCTCGTTGTCCCATTGGGTGTAATGTCATACACCAATTGCTCAAGCACGACGGGGTGTTTCCAATAATCAGGGTTACGATAGTAACGAATTAAGCGGTCACGACGGTATTCTTTATATACATAGGGACCTGTACCAACAGGGTATTGATCAAACAGGTTCTCTTGTTTGCGATCTTTGAGCTGCATAGCATATTCTTTCGATAGCACGACAGCAAAATCCGTGGCCAAATTCGCTAAAAAGCTACTTTCAGCGTTGTATAACTCAAACCGAACTTGGTAATCAGAAACACGCACAATGCGGCGAATTAATTGATCAATTCCCACACTTTGAAAATATGGGTAGTTAGCATCACCAACAAAATGGTAAGGGTTGTAAACATCGAATAGGCGACTGAAGGTAAAAATAACATCATCAGCATTAAAGTCTCGGGTTGGTGTAAAGTACCGAGTAGTGTGAAATTTTACTCCTTTACGAAGCATAAATGTGATGGCTTTACCATCAGGGCTAATCTTCCAATCAGTGGCAAGCTCTGCCTGAAACTCGGCAGAGACAGGGTCAATACTGAGCAAGCGGTCATATAATTGATTAGCAATAATATCAATAGTTGAACCAGTGGTTGTCACTTGCGGATTAAACGACACGGGATTAGCTTCAGCGCAATACACTAAGCCTTGGTTTTTTTGTTCTGTGGTTTTTTCTTCGCTATCTAGGCAGCCTACTAAGCACACCAAAGACAAAGCAAGTAACGGTTTAAACACCTGATTAGCCTCTAACTATTGCTGCTGATCTAATAAATTGTATTTTTTCAAATAGCCACGTAATTGATGATACGTTAATTCTAAGTGTTCTGCAGTTTTCTTTTGATTAAATTGACTATATTCCAGTGCTTTTTTTATCACATCAATTTCAAAGTCATTTGATAGCTGTTTTAAATTACAAGGAAATTGAATGTCAGGTTTATTGAGAATCACAGGTTCTTGATTTTGTGTTGTCACAATAGGTGCAGCTTCCACATTTGCAACAGGCGTACTGCTCACTGCGGCTTTAACGCGTTGTTTGGGTCTAAATTTACTCGCAAATGGGTCTAAAATAATCTGATGAACGGGAATATGTTCATTGCCATGACGGTATAAGCTACGTTCCACAACATTCTTTAATTCACGAATATTACCTGGCCAATCATAAGATTGCAGTGTTTCGATGGCGCTACGCGTAAAGCCACTGAATAATTCCCATTCGAGGTCGCGGGCCATATTTATCGCAAATTGCTCTGCAAGCAGCATGATATCTTCTTGGCGTTCACGCAGCGGAGGCAGGGTGATAACATCAAAAGCAAGGCGGTCGAGTAAATCGCTTCTGAATTCGCCTTGTTCAGCAAGGGTCGGCAAGTCTTCATTGGTTGCGCAAACTAGGCGGGTATCGACTTTAACAGTTTGCTTACCACCAACGCGTTCAAATTCGCCATATTCAATTACGCGCAAAAGCTTTTCTTGCACCATGGCTGAGGTATTCGCTAATTCATCAAGGAATAATGTGCCGCTATTGGCGCGTTCAAATCGGCCTTCATGACGTTTACTGGCACCGGTGAATGCACCGCTTTCATGACCAAATAGCTCACTTTCAAGCAGGTTTTCATTAAGAGCAGCACAATTTAGCTTTATGTAGTTTTGTTCCCAACGTTTAGATAAGAAATGTAAACGCGCTGCAATCAGTTCTTTACCTGTACCGCGTTCACCAATAATAAGCACAGGCTTATCAAGACTTGCCAGTTGTGAAACTTGGTCAAGTACACTTAAAAAACTGTCAGATTGGCCGAGTAAATTATCCTGTTGGCGAAATTGGCTCATATTCCCTAACTCTTAGTCATTTTTACTAAGATCTAGTGTATTTCATTATTTATGAGAACTAAAGAAATTTATAAATTTAGTTTAACTGTTTGAATATATTAAGTTATTCTGCATCTATAAAAGTTGGCAAGCATATTGATACTAGATATACCAACTGATTAAGTTAAAACACCAAAGAGGTAAATGTTATGGGAATTTTTTCACGTTTTGCAGACATCGTTAATTCTAATATCAATGCCATCTTAGATAAAGCAGAAGACCCAGAAAAAATGGTTCGTCTGATCATCCAAGAGATGGAAGATACATTAGTAGAAGTTCGCTCTACGTCAGCAAAAACACTTGCTGAGAAAAAAGAGCTGGTACGTCGCGTTGAAACTTTGAAAGTTCAAGTTGCAGACTGGCAAGAAAAAGCTGAATTAGCGCTCAGTAAAGACCGTGATGATTTAGCACGAGCAGCACTGATTGAAAAGCAAAAATCAGCAGATGCAGTGGCAGCAGTTGAAACTGAGCTTGAGCATGTAGAGTCTCACATTGAAAAACTACAGCAAGAAGTAAGTACGTTACAAGAGAAGCTAGCTGATGCAAAAGCGCGTCAAAAAGCAATCATCTTACGTCAACGCTCTGCTGAGTCACGTCTTGAGGTGAAAAAAGCGCTCGACAGCTCAAAAGTTGAAGATGCTTTAAACCGCTTCGAACGTTACGAAAACAAGATCGATGGTCTAGAATCACAAATAGAGTCTTATGATCTTGGTAAAAAATCATTATCAGATGAGATTGCAGGTCTTCAGCAAGACGAAAAGATTGATGATGAGTTAGCTGAGCTTAAGAAAAAGTTAGCAGATAAAAAATAATAAAATGGGGGCGTGTCCCCCAGTGCTTAAACACATAACGGATTGACAGGAGAGTATCATGTTCAACGCAGAAGTTTTGATGGCACCCATCATTGTATTTATGGTGGTGGTTGCCCCACTTTGGCTTATTCTACACTACCGTAGTAAAAAGCAAGTGAGCCAAGGTTTAAGTGAACACGAGCATCGCCAGCTACTAGAGCTTGCACAAAAAGCAGATAAAATGGCAGAGCGTGTTGAAACATTAGAAGCCTTACTTGATCAAGAGGCTCCGCAGTGGAGACGTAAAGTATGAGTACCAAACGCGAATTATTCAGAGACGCGGAGCGTGGTAAAATAGCCGGCGTGTGCGCGGGGATCAGCGACTACTTCAATATGGAGCTTTGGCTGGTACGTATTTTAGTTGTGACAGCAGTGTTATTATCGGGTGGTCCATTTATTGTTGTTGCTTACATTGCTGCGTGGTTTATTTTAGATAAAAAACCGGCTGAAAAAACAGTTAAAAACGCAGACAGCATTCACCAAGACCCGCTTGAAGTAAAATTTAAAGTATGGCAAAAAGGGGAACCACCTCGCCGTGCATTGCAAGATTTAAAAGATCGTCTTGCTCGAGTTGATGGTCGTTTACAAGAGATGGAACGCTATGTCACATCAACAGAATTTACGGTTAGCCGTGAAATCAACAAACTTTAAAGGATATAAACGCACCTTGTTTGCATCGTGATACCAAGCGCAAATAAGGTGCCAGACACTTTATGAGCCAATCATTCGCAAAGAACACCTTTAATTCATTAAAAAATAAAGCAGAAAAAGCACTTCACCGTAGTTTAGATCAACACGTGAAATTAGCTGTTACAGGGTTAAGTGGCAGCGGCAAAACTGCGTTTATTACCGCCTTGGTTAAACATTTAACCAGCCAAGCTGACGATAAAAACTTACCTTTTTTCGATGTGATGCGTGAAAAGCGTCATATCGCTACAAAAATAGTGCCGCAGCAAGCACTAACAATTCCGACATTTGACTACACGAATGCATTATCGGCGTTGTTACCTGTTGAAGGTGAGCCAACATGGCCTGCATCCACTGAGCGTATAAACACCTTACGTTTGGCAATTAAATACCAAAGTAACTCAGGGCTTCGTGGTCATTTTGCACCGCAATCAACGCTCTATTTAGACATTATTGATTACCCTGGTGAATGGTTACTCGATTTGCCAATGCTGGAGCAATCATTTGCTGATTGGTGTGAATTACAATACTCACTCTTACAGCAAACAGCCCGTAACGAAAAGGCTAAGCCATTTTTAACCGCCCTTGCTAAACTTGATTTATCAGCCAGTGTTGATGAGAGCAAGCTTGCTGATGTCGCAGCGCTTTATCAACAGTTATTGGTCGGCCTTAAAAAAGACACCAAGCTTGCTATGCTGCAACCTGGTCGTATGCTGATGCCCGGTGAGCTAAAAGGAGCACCATTACTGCAGTTTTTCCCAGTTGCGGATGTGTCTGACGACATAACCGAAGGGTCAAATTTAGCGCATCTTAAAAAGCGCTATAAAGCCTATGTAAAAGAGGTTGTAAAACCTTTTTACGAGCAGCATTTTCGTCATTTTGACCGACAAATTGTGCTGGTGGATGTGCTCAGTGCATTGAATGAAGGCAGCGAAACGCTGCATGAGCAAAGCCGTGTTATCAACCAATTGTTGGCGCATTTTAATTATGGTGAAGCGAGCTTCTTTAAACGTTTGTTTAAACCAAACATCGACAAGTTATTGTTTGCGGCCAATAAGTCAGACCATATTAGTGCCCAGTATCATAAAGATTTAGCATTATTGCTCGATTCAATCGTGCATGACCAAACGAATCATTTAAAGTTCGAAGGCGTGCAAATTGAAACCATGGCAATGTCATCTATCTGCGCTACAGAGCCGCGCCAAGTAGCTGAGAAAGGCCAACAGTTAGCCTGTATTTATGGCAAGCCTTTAGGCGAGCAAGAATGGCTGACGTATTTACCGCCGCAGCCACCGTCACGCCTTCTCAACAAACAAGAGTGGCCAAAACAAGGCTTTGAGTTTTTATCGTTTTCGCCACTTCCATGCCCTGATAAACGGTTAAAGCATATTCGTTTAGATCATGTCATGCAGTACCTGATAGGAGATAAACTAACATGAGTGAGCAACCAAAGGAGATGAACTTTCAGGCTGGTCGACGTATTTCAAGTTCTGCAAGCAATGAAGCTCCTGCAAAGGAGTTAACTGTTGCTAAAGTAATAGAGAACGCCGAATTTATTGATGCAGAAGAGGAACTGCAAGATAGCATTGAGCTTGAACCCGTGTATAAAAAGTCGAAATGGCAAACCCTAAAAGGGGTGTTTGTTGTTAGCTTTTTAGTTTTAGTGTTACTTGAGTTTGCTATGTCGCTGTTTGTGACGTTTCAGCAATCAATTATTTTAGGTTCGGTGTATCTAACAGCTGTTCTCAGTGGTGTGCTACTGATTGCCCGTGTTATTTGGCGCGAGTACCGTATGCTGAGAAGTTTAAAGCGTAATCAATTGCATCGCAGTGAAGCCGACCGCTTACTCAATAGCGAGCAAGTAGGTGAAGCACTGCCGTGGCTTGAAAAGCTTAATAAACATCAGGAGCTTACAGGGTTTGAAGAGTTTAAGCAGCAAATAGCGAGTCACCATACCGATAAAGAAATCATGACCTTATACGCCGATAGCTTATTGGTAAGCCAAGATCAACAAGCGAAAAAACTGATTAACCGTTTTGCCACTGAGTCAGCTTTATTAGTTGCGCTAAGTCCACTGGCTTTAGTCGATATGATGGCGGTGTTATGGCGTGGCACTAAGCTCATTGAGCAAATTGGCCGTATTTACGGTATTGGTTTTGGTTATGCAAGCCGTATTAAATTGTATCGCTTATTGGTTAAGCAAGTGTTGTTTGTTGGCAGTGCAGAGTTGGTATCAGATCTAGCTGCCACGGCACTAAGTGCTGAATTGCTGGGGAAATTGTCGGGCCGTGCAGCACAAGGTCTAAGTGCAGGTATTTTTACTGCGCGCATAGGCTATAAAGCCATGGAGCTTAGCCGTCCGTTACCTCGCTTGGAACATAAACGCAGCTTGCTAAAAGAAACCGCTAATAGTATTGCCCGTAAAATTGCTTCACGTACCAGTGATAAAGAGACCGAAAACACAAAATGACAACTTTTGTGTACAGTTAATAAAAATGGCTGAGTGATATTTAGCCATCTGAGCATCCGGCATGCTTGTGCATTGTGGGTATCTACGTTTTATTTATGAGTATGAAGTACTGATAATAAAAACGAGAACACACAATGACTAAGCATCACTTACATACACAATGTATTCATGGTCCAGAAAAACCAAATGACCCACATGGCGCACTGAGTGCGCCACTTTACCAAACCTCTACCTTCGCATTTGCTAATGCAGCCCAAGGTGCAGCCCGATTTGCCGGTGAAGAGCAGGGCTTTATTTATACCCGTTTAGGTAACCCGACAACGCAAGAGCTAGAACAAAAAGTAGCCCAGTTAGAAAACTGTGAAGCAGCCGCTGCCACAGCGACCGGTATGGGAGCCGTCTCTGCATCTGTGCTTAGCTTTTTACAACAAGGTGACCACCTAGTGGCATCAAGTGCGTTATACGGTTGTACCTTTGCATTTTTTGCTCACATGTTGCCGCGCTTTGGGATCGAAGTCACTTTTGTTGATATGACTAACGAAGCTGAACTACGTGGCGCGGTTAAAGCAAATTCAAAAATGATTTTTGCAGAAACACCAATCAATCCGACCATGGCGGTGCTTGATTTAAATTTAATTGCCGACGTTGCCAAGCAGCACCAACTGA
Source organism: Pseudoalteromonas sp. L1 (assembly GCF_021728095.1). Classification (NCBI taxonomy): domain Bacteria; kingdom Pseudomonadati; phylum Pseudomonadota; class Gammaproteobacteria; order Alteromonadales; family Pseudoalteromonadaceae; genus Pseudoalteromonas; species Pseudoalteromonas sp. L1. The sequence continues at coordinate 462,906 of NZ_JAKKCT010000001.1, forward strand.
TAAGCGTTATCGACAATACCTTCTTAACACCTTTGCTACAGCAACCTACTTCGTTTGGCATTGATATTGTGGTGCACAGTGCAACTAAATACCTAAATGGCCATGGTGATGTGGTGGCAGGGCTTGTGTGTGGCACAGAGGAACATATCAACCTGATAAAAATGACGGTGTTAAAAGATATTGGTGCAACGATTAGCCCTCATGATGCATGGTTAATTAATCGTGGTTTAAAAACTCTCGCTGTACGAATGGAGCGTCACTGCACCAGTGCGCAAGTCGTCGCTGAATATTTAGAGCAACACCCGTTAGTGAGCCAAGTATATTACCCTGGGCTTAAATCACACCCAGGTCATAAATTTATTGGCTCACAGATGAAAGCGGCCGGTGGTGTAATTGCCTTTGAAATAAAGGGTAACCTAGAAGATGGTGAAACATTTATAAATAACACCCAGCTTTGCACCCTTGCGGTCAGTTTAGGGGATGCTGAAACGCTCATTCAACACCCTGCATCAATGACCCATTCGCCTTATACACCCGAAGAAAGAGCAGCCGCAGGTATTAGTGACGGTTTAATTCGCTTATCAGTTGGTTTAGAAGATGTTAACGATATAATTAACGATCTCAAAACTGCATTTACATTTATTGGTTAGCGTGTAATTTAAGGTTTACAGTAATTTGGTCTTCAACCTCTTTATTTTTGGGTTGTGTAAACTTCCCGATCTTTTTGTGTAATCTTAAGTTTACAGTTGGGTTGTTTTTGAAAGTCTCGGAAACAACCCTAGCTATTAAACTTTTGCTTACTTTTAAATAGTATCAACCAACAAGTTAATGAAACTCTGATCGATGCTGATCACGATTTAACGAAGAAGGTTATTATGGCTAAAGCAAGTAATTACACCTCCAAGCAACCTGATGAAAATGGGGTTATCCATTGGAGCGAAGAAGAAAATAAAATATGGTCTGAGCTCGTTGCTCGCCAGCTCGCTTGCATCGAAGGTAAAGCCTGTGATGAATATTTAGCAGGTCTTAAGAAAATCAATTTACCAACAGATCGTATTCCACAACTCAGTGAGCTTAATGATGTGCTGCTTGAGGCTACGGGGTGGCAAGTTGCCCCTGTACCAGCTCTGATCGATTTTGATGAGTTTTTCCGTTTATTAGCAAACAAGCAGTTCCCAGTTGCGACGTTTATTCGCAGCCGTGAAGAGTTTGACTACTTACAAGAGCCAGATATCTTCCATGAGATTTTTGGTCACTGCGCCATGCTAACTAACCCTGCATTTGCTGAGTTTACTCACAAATACGGCCAGTTAGGCTATGCCGCTGAAAAGAAAGATCGTGTTTATTTAGCGCGTCTTTACTGGTTTACTGTTGAGTTTGGTTTGATGCAAACTGAGCAAGGCCTGCGTATTTATGGTGGTGGTATTTTATCGAGTCCTGGCGAAACACAATATGTATATTCAGATAAGCCAGAAATCAATGCAATGGATGTATTAGATGTGCTACGTACACCTTATCGTATTGATATAATGCAACCAGTGTACTACACCATAAGCTCAATCAATGACTTATTCGATATTTCACAAATGGATATCATGTCGCTGGTGAGTAAAGCAAAAGAATTAGGGCTACATGAGCCAAAGTTTCCACCTAAAGAAAAATTAGCAAGTTAAGGATTTATAATGTCTTCATTAAGCACACAAAAGTGTGAAGCGTGTCGTGCGGATGCGCCTAAAGTATCTGATGCTGAATTAGCAGAATTGATCAAAATGATCCCAGATTGGGTTCCTGAAGTGCGCGACGGCATTATGCAATTAGAGCGTGTTTACAAGTTTAAAAACTTCAAGCAAGCACTTGAGTTCACGAATAAAGTGGGCGATATGGCCGAAGAAGAGGGCCATCACCCAGGTCTTTTAACCGAGTGGGGTAAAGTAACTGTTACTTGGTGGAGTCATTCAATCAAAGGCTTACACAAAAACGATTTTATTTGTGCGGCTAAAACAGACGACGTATTCGCTGCATTATAAAAAGCACCTCTAAAACTTTTAAAGGCGTAATCGCAAGATTACGCCTTTTTGCTTTTGCAAAGGGGAAAAAGTAACATGATGAGAGTTTTAAGGAATACTATGAAAAATAAAAGTTTATTAATTTCTACTCTGTTTATTTTTTTACCTCTTATCGATAGTTTGTTTGTTCCTCAAGTGTTTGGTATTCAATGGCATAGCCCCAAAATGATGTATCAGATAGGGGTTTATCTGATGTTTATAAAATTACTGATGGTGATAGTGGGTATTTTTATTCTTCTTAAACATGAAAGATTACTCTATCAAGATACAAAACCTATTCGTTTGATTCGTCTGTTATCTTTTATCTTCGCAGGGTTGCAAGTGGTGATAATGGCATCTGTTTGTTTTTGGTATTTAGTGGCAGGCACTCAGGCAAAGCATTTTAAGCAGCAACAACATATTAATGTTTTTACTGCAGATTATGGTGTTTTTGCTGATGTTTATCATCACTTTACTTATCTTTGTTATGACAAACAGGGTTTTTATCATCAAGAACCAATAGCTTCATTACAATGGCTAGGGGAATTTAGTTTTACTGTGAATCAAGATGAATTAATTATTCATCATGAAGATAGCTTGGGTGAGCACAGCAAACATATCTCACTGCAAGGTTTTAATTGTTCTTAATGCAATTAATACCTTTGCTCTTATCAGACATTTCGTAAATTAATTTTTTTTCGTACTAAACATTTCATTTACATACATTGTTTCTATACTTTGTTTAAGCACCCTATCAAGGACTCTTAATGCAGTGGACGCAACGTTAAACAGAGAGAACGTTATGTTTACTAAGTTAAAGTTAAATACCCAGCTGTACCTAGCCTTTGGTGCAATGGTCCTTCTTCTTGGTGTTGTTAGTGTTGTTGCACTTATCGCACTTAATTCTGGATACGAAAATTTTGTAGATTATCGTGCAAATGCGCGTGATAGTAATATTTCAGGTCGAATCCAATCAAATGTTTTAAGTCTTCGCTTAAGTGCCCTTAAGTACTTAAAAGATCAGAACCAAGCGAGTATTAATGAATTTACTAATCGCTACCAATTACTAAATGATCTCATTCAATCTGGAAAGCGGCAGTTTAATGATGCAAACAAGGTTAAAGCGATCACAACCATAGAGCAAGAGGCGTTAACTTATAAATCAGCCTTTGAAAAAATTGTTAACCTCGTTAATAAGCGAAATGAAGTCGTATCCAACATGCTTGATGCTAATGGTAAATATATGCGAGAGAGGATCAGTGAAATAATCCAATTAAGTATGCAAAAAAATGATGTTCCAGCTTTGTTTTACAGCTCACAATTACAAGAGTCACTCCTGTTAGGTCGTTTGTATGCCGCTAAGTTTCTTGTCAATAACACGCAAGAAGAACTTAATAGGGCGAAGCAAGAGTTTACAGTTTTATTGGATAGGCTAGAGAGTTTGGCAAAAACAGTGAGTGGCAATAAAGAGCAAACGTTACTCGCAGATATAAAACTCAGAACCAATGAATACATTGAAGGCTTAGTGCTTGTTAACGAAGCAATTAGCGAGCGTAACACGGTGATATCAGGTACCTTAGATAAGATAGGCCCTGCAATTGCCGAGCAAATAGAGCAAATAAAGTTAGCCAGTCAAAATCGTCAAGATGAAATAGGCCCGATGCTACAAGCTAGCAGCAAAAATGCAATTAATACGATTTTAGTATTTTCGCTAATTATTATTGCTGTAGGTATTTTCTTAAGTATCTTTATATCTCGGCTCATAAAAGCGCCTATTGGTGGCGAGCCAAGCGAGATAGCTCGTATTGTTCAATCAATAGCACAAGGAGATTTAACCTATCGTTTCAGTCAGCAGGGTAATGAAACGGGTATTTATTTAGCGATGCGGGACATGGTGTCTAAACTTAATGAAATGCTCACCCAAATCAGTGACTCAACGACTCAAGTTTCGCAAACTTCGCAAGAGTTAACTACCATCACAACAAATTCTAAGACAGGTGCTGAACATCAATCAGACCAACTGACGCAAACAGCCACAGCAATGCATGAAATGTCTGCAACAATCAATGAAATAACCCAAAGTGCGCAATTAGCAGCAGAGGCAGCTACAAAAGCAGATAACGAGGTTTTAACAGGCACACAAGTGGTCTCGCAAACGCATGCTGCGATGGGAGAGCTTGTAGAAACCATGCTTCATGTTAGTAAAACCATTGCTAATTTAGAGGCTGAAACAGAATCTGTTGGCTCAATACTGGATGTGATCAGAGGGATAGCGGATCAAACTAATCTACTTGCTTTGAATGCAGCAATTGAAGCTGCTAGAGCAGGAGAGCAAGGACGCGGGTTCGCAGTTGTTGCTGATGAGGTTCGCTCATTAGCTAGTCGTACTCAACAGAGCACCGAAGAAATACAAGTGATGATTTCAAACTTACAAAATGAAGCGAAGAAATCAGTAGACTCAATGAAAGAAAATATGGTCAGTGTTGAGCAAACTGCAGAAAAAACAGAGCAAACAGGCAGCGTGCTTGAACAAATATCGCAATCAGTAGGGACCATTAAAGATATGAATGTACAAATAGCGAGTGCGTCTGAAGAGCAAAATGTTGTCAGTCAGCAAATTAGTGAAAGTGTGCAGCATGTGAATGAGAAAGCACATGAAACAATGGATGGAGCAGAGCAAGCTGCTGCTATTGCTGATGGACTGGCCCAAACAGCGCTGGAACTTGATCAGATTGTGAAGCAATTTAAAGTTGCTTAAAAGCGCTTATTCAAGCCAGCTTTTGCTGGCTTGAATAATGCTACACCGGTTAAATCACAGAGATACAAGCTAGCTTGGCTTGTTAATCTTTACGTGTATCTAACATATCATCATGTTTTTCTAGATCCCAAGGAAGATCGCCAGGGCTGTTATCTAAAAAGTGTAAGTAGTTTTCAAATTGGTCGAGAATATCTTTTACAACATCATTTTCTTCAAAGCCATAAATATCGTATGACAACCCACCGCGACGTAAAAACACTTCTGCACGATAATACAGTTGCGATTCACTATCTGCAGCGGCGGGTTCGGCATATGCGAAGCTCGGTTTAGCATGCTCGGTAAGCCTAATATCGTATACAAAGTCGACATGATGATGACGTGTTACTGTTAGATATGCTCGGCCAATATCAGTGTCAACATCAACAGAGGCTTGCCAATTACGGTTAATTAGCTCGCTTTGCACTTCTTTCATTGCAGTTACAACAATCTTATTTATAAATGCATACACCTCTTGCTTATTAGGGTAATCAATCATTGCTTTTAAGCGATGTTTCCACAGAGAAAGGTCTAAATTTTTATTAATGAGCGTATGAGCTTGTAGACTCACATCTCGGTGGCCCTCAATGCGAAGAGCACGCCATAGTCCCGCACAGGCAAGTAGCATAATAATAGCAAAGGGCAGGGCACTGGCTATGGTCATCGTTTGAAGTGCTTTAAGGCCACCGGCTAAAAGTAATACCGCAGCAACAGCACCTTCGAGTACAGCCCAAAAAACTCGCTGCCAAGCAGGGGTATGAATACTGCCGCCTGATGCTAATGAATCAATAACTAATGAACCCGAGTCAGATGATGTCACGAAGAACGTGATAATCAAAATAACAGTTAAGAAAGAGGCAAATGATGAAAGCGGTAACGCATTGAATAATTGAAATAAAGCAACAGCGTGATTTGCTTCAACATCAGTAATAAGTGAATTTAACCCTTCGTTCATTATCAAGTTTAATGCTGTGTCACCAAAAATGGAAAACCATAAAAAAGTAAATAAACTTGGCACTAACATGACACCCACAACAAACTGTCTGATTGTTCTACCACGACTTATTTTTGCTATAAACATACCAACAAAAGGGGCCCAAGCGATAGTCCAGCCAAAGATAAATAGTGTCCAATTTCCTATCCAGTCACTGCGGGTATATGCTTGCAAGTTAAAGGTTCTTTCTACAATTCCACTTAAGTAGCTACCTGTATTTTGTAAAAATGATTCTAAGATATGGATACTTGAACCAACAAAAAACACAAACATCATTAACGTTATTGCGATAGCCATATTGAGTATAGATAAGCGTTTTACTCCCTTATCTAACCCCGCAACTACCGATATAGTTGCAGCACCGGTTATGACGGCGATTGTAATAATTTGCACTGTTGCATTAATGGGAATACCTTCCCACAAATAATGTAAGCCTGCATTGATTTGAGTAACAGATAAACCCAATGTGGTTGCAATCCCGAACAGGGTTCCCAAAATTGCAAATATATCGACGCAATGACCAATAGGGCCATGGATCTTATCACCAATTAGCGGATATAAGGCTGAGCGAATGGATAACGGAAGACCATGGCGAAATGCAAAGTAGGCAAGAACAAGACCGACGACGCCATAAATTGCCCAAATGTGGAAGCCCCAGTGAAAAAATGCGATTTGCATCGCTTGCTTTGCTGCATCAATAGTTTCTGCTGCGCCACTAGGCGGTGAGGAATAGTGAAGAACAGGCTCTGCAACACCGAAGTAAAGAAGTGCTACACCATAGCCTGCTGAGAAGAGCATAGCAAACCACTCTAATGAGCTATATTCAGGTTCTGCGTGAGCGGGGCCTAACTTTATATTACCCCAGCTAGAGGCTGCTATGGATACTATAAATACTAGGAATACCGCAACAGATAACATATAAAACCAGCCGAAGGTTTCTGTTATCCAAGATAGCGTTACTGAAAATGCTTTACCTGCTTGTTCAGGGTCACTGATTGTACCAAGCACAAGTAAAAAGATAATAGAGACTGCCGGTAAAAATACGGGTAGTAAAATAGTTGAGCGTAAGGTTTTTCTTGCCATAAATAAATCCTTTATTTTAAAGCTAACTTTAAGCGTACTTATCAACTACCTTATTGGATCAAATAATGAATAGCTAGTTATAAAGGATTGTTTTTGAATATATTGATTGCTTTTCCAGTATTAAGGGGGAGTTAATAAAGATGTACTACGCGAATCAAAATAAGTGTATTCATCTTAACGGGTAGACTTTAGTTTAGGAGTACACAACTCGTACTAGATAGTATGAATAAAGTAGCTCCTAATTCACTATTTAAGCCTTCGTTTAAGAGATTAATTTAAAGCTCACCTTGCACCTCAACTTCTTGACCTGTTTGTAATTGTTCAGCACCTCGAATATTAACCATATCGCCGGCACTAAAAATCACTTCAGTGAGATAAACAGTGGGTCAGAAGTAACGCCGAATAGCAGTAAATACGCGATGAAGTGTGTATTTGAAATAAGATGTAACAATTTAAGGAATAAAACTTAAAGCGACGAGTATAAAAAAGCGCCAACCATTATGGCTAGCGCTGTAATGAAAATCGGTTATTGCAAGCAGTTACTCGTCAATTGAACGAAGGAGGGCATTAATACCCACTTTTTCGCGAGTTTGTTGATCAACTTTTTTCACTATGATGGCAGCGTAAAGGCTGTGTGAACCATCTTTTGAAGGCAATGAGCCTGGTACAACAACTGCGCCGGCAGGTACGCGACCGTAATGGATCTCACCTGTTTCACGGTCATAAATGCGCGTACTTTGGCTGATATAAACACCCATTGAAATAACTGCACCTTCTTCAACGACAACACCTTCAACAATCTCAGAGCGTGCGCCAATAAAGCAGTTGTCTTCGATAATCGTAGGGTTTGCTTGTAGTGGTTCAAGTACGCCACCTATGCCTACACCACCAGATAAGTGTACGTTTTTACCAATTTGAGCACACGAGCCAACGGTTGCCCATGTATCAACCATCGTCCCTTCATCAACGTAAGCGCCGATGTTGACATAAGATGGCATGAGTACCACGTTTTTACCTACGAAACTCCCTTTACGAGCAACTGCATTTGGCACAACACGCATGCCACCTTGCTGGAATTGCTCTGGTGTGTAGTCGCTAAATTTAAGTGGTACTTTGTCGTAAAACTGATTAACACCATCGTTCATTGGCTGGTTATCACGAATACGAAAAGATAATAGCACTGCTTTTTTTAGCCATTGATGTACAACCCACTCACCGCTGATTTTTTCAGCAACACGCGCAGCGCCGCTATCAAGTAGTTCAAGTGCGTCGATAATAGCTTGTTTTACGTCGCTTGATACCGTGCTTGGGCTGATGCTATCGCGGTTGTCCCAGGCGTTTTCGATCATGGTTTTTAAATCTGACATAAGGTCCTCTTATTCGGTTTCTGCGTTGAGTTTTTTACGCAATGCTTGATGAATTTTTGCTTGTTCTTCGTCTGTTAATGCTTGGTATTCGTTATTTGATACCACGAAGAAATCTTCTGCACGTTCACCTACAGTGGTGATCCGTGCGGCATGAATATGTAATAAGTGTGCTTGAAACACTTCGGCAATTTTCGTGAGTAACCCAGGGATATCCACGGCCTGAATTTCGATTAAACTGCGATCTTTTCGGGCATGTGGTCGAAGCACAATTTTGGGTTTAATATTAAAGTCTTTAAAACGCTGTGAGCGGTTCTTCTTAAAACGGATTTTCTTTTTAGGGTCACTAATTGCAGCGTCTAGTGCACGTTTAATTCCTTGCGCACGGTTACTGGCAATTGGATCGCCATTCACTTCCAGAATAACAAAACTAAACAGCACATAACCGTCTTTCGTTGTGAGGACTTGTGCATGTTGAATTTGTGCTTTTTTTGAGCCGATGACACTAACTAAACGAGCGAACAGCCCGCCTGAGTATGGACTATAAGCAAATACTTGCGTTCCCCCATGCATGGCGGTATCAGATACCATCACACTGGGCTGGCTTAAGTCCTCACAACTGAGTAAGTGTTCGGTGTGCCACGAAATTTGTTGTTCACTAAAAGCGGTAAAGTAATTGGCTTTAAAACGACTCCAAATTAAGTCGATCTGATCTTCGTTACAGCCGTGGTTCAATAAGCGTTGTTTAGCTTGTTGTTTTTTATCACGAATTTGGTCACGTTGATCCATCGGGTTTTCAAGCCCTAAACGAAGTGCGCGCTGGGTGTGTAAATAAAGCTCTCGTAGTAGGGTATTTTTCCAATCGTTCCACAAGTTATCGTTGGTGGCACGAATATCGGCTAATGTTAAACAATATAAGTAATCGAGTTGACGCTCCGTTTTTACTTTGCTGGCAAAGTCTTTAATGACATCAGGGTCATTGATATCTTTACGCTGCGCCGTGACCGACATGAGTAAATGATTAGCAACAAGCCACGAAATGAGTTTACCATCGGACGCAGGAAAGCGATGAAGCTTAGCAAAGGCAAGGGCGTCTACAGAGCCAAGCTCTGAGTGATCGCCACCACGACCTTTGGCAATATCATGGAAAATACCTGCTAAATAAAGTAGCTCAGGTTTATCCATGCGCGTGACAATTTCACTACATAGCGGAAACTCGCTGACTTTTGATTTATCAAAATACTTGTAAATATTGTTGATTAATTTATGCGTGTGCTCATCCACGGTGTAAGCATGAAAGAGGTCAAACTGCATTTGTCCAAAAATATTTCGCCATTGCGGTAAATAGGCTGCAATCATGCCGTGCTTGTGCATAAGCGTGAATGCACGACCCATGCCGTTAGGATGCTTAACAAGTCGTAAAAATGCTTCGCGGCAGGCTGCGTAATCTTGTAAATCACCGAGTAAGCGGCGTCGTACTTGGCGCATTGTACGTATGGTACTTGGGTAAATATGGGTGATTTCAGGGTTGTCAGCAATATGCTCGAACAACACAAATAGTTGATCACGGCGGAAAAACACCGATGGGTTTTTTACCCGAATTTGATGACCAATACGCTCAAAGTTACGATCGAGCTCAACGACAGGTAACTCACCTGCGCCAGGTAAAATGCTTTGCTCAAAGTATGAAAGCAGCATTTGATTAAGCTCACGTACGCGGCTCATAATTCGGAATAAGCGTTTCATCATGCGCTCTACGGAAGCTTTACCATCACTACCAAAACCAAGTATTTCAGCAGCGTGAGGTTGATGATCAAACAATAAGCGGTTTTCAGAGCGTCCTGCGGCTATATGCAATGCAAATCGAATATTCCATAAGTTCTCTAAGCATTCAGAGAGCTCTTGATATTCTTCGTGAGTAAGATAGCCGTGATTAATGAGCTCTTGTAATGTTTCTGCTCTAAAGTGTTTTTTTGCCACCCATATAATGGTTTGTAAATCACGTAAACCACCCGGGTTTTCTTTAATATTCGGCTCAAGGTTATAGGCTGTGCCGTGACACTTTTTATGACGTAAATTCTGTTCTTGCACTTTCGCCAAAAAGAATTCATCAGAGCGCCAAATGGGTGTATCGACTAAATGTCTTTTGAGCTTTTCAAACTCAATATGATTACCGAAAATGAGTCGGCTTTCGAGTAAGCTGGTGGCAAACGTCACGTCTTCGCGCTTTTGTTCTAATGCTTGTTCTATGGTACGAACGCTGTGACCAATTTCTAAGTTGAGATCCCAAAGCATAGTGACGAATTGACCAATCTTTTCACACACCGCATCACTTGGCTGCTCGCTTACTAGCAACATAAAGTCGATGTCGGAGTAGGGGTGCAATTCGCCACGGCCATAACCACCTACTGCGATAAGGGCCAAATCACTTTCGTGCGCAAGGTCATAGTCATGAAACAGTTTAATCAATAAGCGATCGATAAACTCAGCGCGGGCATTGATTAAGTTGCTGACGGGTTGTTTAGAAAATTCGTTCTGAAGCCATTTGTAAAAATAACTTGAACAGTCGCGATAGTCGCTAAGTTGCTCAGCTTGGCTAAGCAACTTCTTTACTTTATTGGGTAATGCCACAGGGGCTGGCTCCTAGTGTTCGATGATCCTGTCAATAGTATCATCTGATCGGAGCGTTAAAATTTCAACACCATTTTCAGTCACTAACAGCGTATGTTCCCACTGTGCAGACAATGAACGGTCTTTTGTTACGACAGTCCAGTCATCTTTAAGCAACTTACATTGGCGTTTACCCGCATTAACCATAGGTTCGATTGTTAAGCACATGCCCGCTTTTAATACTTCACCAGTACCTGCTTTGCCATAGTGCATAACTTGTGGCTCTTCGTGGAACTCTGCACCAATACCGTGACCACAGTATTCACGTACAATCGAATAGCTAAAGCTTTCAGCATATTTTTGAATCGCAGCACCAATGTCACCTAAGCGAACGCCAGGTTTTACCATTTTAATGGCAAGGTACAGGCTTTCTTGAGTTACTTCAGCAAGGCGCTTACCTTGGATATTAGGTGTACCAACATGGAACATTTTAGATGTATCGCCATGGTAACCGTCTTTGATTACAGTTACATCAATATTGACGCTGTCACCTTCTTTAAGTGGTTTGTCATTTGGGATACCGTGACAAATTACATGGTTCACTGAGGTACAAATTGATTTTGGGAAACCGTGATAGTTAAGTGGTGCTGGAATAGCATCTTGAACGTTAACAATATAATCGTGACAAATTGTATTTAGTTCATCTGTGGTTACACCTGGCACCACATGCGGTTCAATCATTTCAAGTACCTCGGCGGCTAAGCGCCCGGCAACACGCATTTTTTCGATTTCTTCAGGGGTCTTGATCACAGCACTCATTGAGGCTCCAAAGTTGTTTTTTAGGTCATTTTTCAGTGCACAAATTTTGCACTGAATGTTGAGTTTTCAATTTTAATATGGTATAAAGCGCGCCGTCTTTTTACAAATAAATTCTTAACTGATTTTTTGTATTTAAGGCAAACACAATTTTATTTTAACACACACACGTATCGTCACATACACTTGGGTGCACATAAGTTACAAATTAGCTTAGGTGTTGGTGCTATGGGATATGTGGAGGCCTAACCCTAAACTATTAGAGGAATTTACAAATGGCAAACGTTTCAATGCGCGATATGCTTCAAGCTGGTGTTCACTTTGGTCACCAGGCACGTTACTGGAATCCTAAGATGAAGCCTTTCATCTTCGGCGCTCGTAACCGTGTTCATATCATCAACCTAGAGCAAACTGTACCAATGTTCAACGAAGCACTTAAGTTCTTATCGAACGCAGCTTCTAACAAAGGTAAAGTACTTTTCGTTGGTACTAAGCGCGCAGCAAGCGAAGCAGTTAAAGAAGCAGCTCTTCAAAGCGAGCAGTTCTACGTAAACCACCGTTGGTTAGGTGGTATGTTGACTAACTGGAAAACAGTTCGTCAATCAATCAAGCGTCTTAAAGATCTTGAAGCGCAAAGCCAAGACGGTACTTTCGAGAAGTTAACTAAGAAAGAAGCGTTAATGCTAACTCGTGAAATGGAAAAGCTTGAAAAGAGCCTTGGTGGTATCAAAGACATGGGTGGTCTTCCTGACGCACTTTTCGTTATCGATGCAGACCACGAGCACATCGCTATCCGTGAAGCTAACAACCTAGGTATTCCAGTTGTTGCTATCGTTGATACTAACTCTAACCCAGACGGCGTTGATTACGTTGTTCCTGGTAACGATGATGCGATCCGTGCTATCCAACTTTACACTGGCGCTGTATCAGCTGCGATCACTGAAGGTCGTGAGAACAACATCGTTGCTCAAGCTGAGAAAGACGATTTCGTAGAAGCTGAGTAATTAGCTGTCATCAAGTCTTCATCTTAATTAAGGTGAAGACTTGTTATTCTTGTTAAGCGGCCCATACCGCTTCCCTAATAACAGAATTCAATTGAGGATATTCTAATGGCTGTAACTGCTGCCCTAGTTAAAGAATTACGCGAGCGTACTGGCGCTGGCATGATGGATTGTAAAAAAGCGTTAACTGAAACTAACGGTGACATCGAGTTAGCGATCGAAAACATGCGTAAGAGCGGTGCTGCAAAGGCTGCTAAAAAAGCTGGTAACATCGCTGCTGAAGGTACAATCTTAATCAAAGAAGGTAACGGTTTCGCTGCGCTTCTTGAAGTTAACTGTCAAACTGACTTCGTTGCTAAAGATTCAAACTTCCTTGGTTTCGCTAACCAAGTTCTTGACGCTGCTGCAGAATCTAAAGCAGACATCGATGCGCTTAAAGCACAGTTCGAAGAAACGCGTGTTGCACTAGTTGCTAAAATTGGTGAAAACATCAATGTTCGTCGCGTTGAGTACATCGATGGTGACAAACTTTCTTCATACCGTCACGGCGACCGTATCGGTGTTGTTGTAGTTGGTGAAGCTGACGAAGAAACACTTAAGCAAGTTGCTATGCACGTAGCTGCGTCTAAGCCTGAGTTTGTTAACCCAGAAGACGTACCAGCTGACGTTGTTGAGAAAGAAAAAGCAGTTCAAATCGATATCGCGATGAACGAAGGCAAGCCTGCTGAAATCGCTGAGAAGATGGTTGTTGGCCGTATGAAAAAATTCACTGGTGAGATCTCTCTTACTGGTCAAGCTTTCATCATGGAGCCTAAGAAGACTGTTGGCGAAATTCTTAAAGAGAAAGGCGCAACTGTTTCTAACTTCATCCGTTTAGAAGTAGGTGAAGGTATCGAGCGTAAAGAAGAAGATTTCGCTGCTGAAGTAGCTGCACAAATCGCTGCTGCAAAAGGCGAGTAATTTTCTGCTTGAGTGATGCAGGCGAAATTAGATGAAATTAATCTGCTATTAGCTTTTGCGTCACTGATGAAAATTCTTTAAAATAACCGCGTTTTATGTGTAACCATAGCGCGGTTATTTTTTATCTCATTACTAAGGCTGGCCCAAATATTATGACTATCAATCGTAAACCTATTTTTAGACGTGTTCTTCTTAAACTTAGCGGTGAAGCATTAATGGGAGACGAAGGCTTCGGCATCGACCCGAAAGTACTTGACCGTATGGCTCAAGAAATTAAAGAACTTGTAGAACTCGACGTAGAAGTAGGTTTGGTTATCGGCGGCGGTAACTTCTTACGTGGTGGTTCATTAGCAGAAGCAGGCATGAACCGCGTAGTGGGTGACCACATGGGAATGTTAGCAACAGTAATGAATGGCTTGGCAATGCGTGATGCACTACACCGTGCATTTGTAAATTGCCGCTTAATGTCAGCTATTCCACTAAATGGTGTGTGTGATGCTTATAACTGGGCTGAAGCAATCAGCTTATTAAAATCTGGCCGCGTAGTTATTTTCTCAGCGGGCACGGGTAATCCGTTCTTTACTACTGATTCTGCCGCGTGTTTACGTGGTATCGAAATCGAAGCTGATACAGTTATCAAAGCGACAAAAGTGGACGGTGTTTATTCTGATGACCCAGTGAAAAATCCAGAAGCTACACTATATCGCCACTTGAGCTACAATGAAATCATTGAAAAAGAATTAAAGGTTATGGACTTAGCTGCATTCACTCTTGCACGAGATCATAAAATGCCTTTAAGCGTATTTAATATGAACAAATCTGGCGCGTTGAAACGTGTTATTATGGGTGAAGATGAAGGAACACTTATTTCTTCACAAGCCTCAGATGAAATAAATAAATAGATTATTAGGATTGAACCGTGATTAACGATATCAAAAAAGATGCGTCAGAGCGCATGCAAAAAAGTGTTGCGGCACTAGGCAGTCAATTATCTAAAATTCGCACAGGCCGTGCTCACCCTGCGTTACTTGATGGTATTCAAGTATCTTACTATGGTGCTGATACACCGTTAAACCAAGTTGCAAACGTAACAATTGAAGACTCGCGTACACTTGCTATTAGCGTGTTCGACAAGTCACTAGCACAAGCTGTAGAAAAAGCGATCATGGCTTCAGACTTAGGCTTAAACCCTATGTCTGCAGGTACAGTTATTCGTGTTCCACTTCCTCCACTTACAGAAGAGCGTCGTAAAGACCTAATTAAAATCGTACGTGGCGAAGTTGAAGGTGGCCGTGTTGCGGTACGTAACATCCGTCGTGATGCGAATGGCGACATTAAGAGCTTATTGAAAGATAAAGACATTTCTGAAGATGAAGCGCGTCAAGCAGAAGATGAAATTCAAAAGCTTACTGATAAGTTCATTAAAGAAATGGATACACAATTAACAGCGAAAGAAGCTGAATTGATGGAAATCTAATACGTCCTGTTTATCTTTCAGACACTCATCCTGAATAGGTAATAGGCATAACTAAATTTATTAGTTTTGAAACGCCGTCTAGGGTATACTAGACGGCGTTTTTTTATGGAATACTCGATATTTATGGTTCTTAACGCTGATAAAATTTCCCAGCAAAGTTTGCCTAAGCATGTCGCTATAATCATGGATGGTAACGGTCGATGGGCGCAAGCTAAAAATCGTCCACGTGTTTACGGGCACAAAAAGGGCGTTGATGCGGTGCGTCAATCTGTTCAATTTTGTACTCGCTTAGGTATTCAGTCATTAACACTATTTGCGTTTAGTAGTGAAAATTGGCGCCGCCCAGAGGACGAAGTAAATACACTTATGGAGTTGTTTTTATTCGTACTGGGCAAAGAAGTAAAAAAACTTCATAAAAATAATGTAAAACTAAATATCATTGGTGATTTATCACGTTTTTCTGAAGGTTTACGACACAAAGTAGATGCTGCACACGAACTTACCCGCAACAATACTGGGTTAGAATTAAATGTCGCGGCTAATTATGGTGGTCGTTGGGATATTACCAATGCCGCAACACAGCTTGCGAAGAAAGTCGCTGCAGGTGAATTAGCTGCAGATGAAATTACTGAGCAGCATATGAACGACCACATGAGTATGGCAGGTCAGGTGGAACTTGATTTGATGATCCGTACTGGTGGCGACTTACGCATTAGTAACTTTCTTTTGTGGCAAGCTGCTTATGCTGAGCTTTACTTTACAGATACGCTTTGGCCAGATTTTAATGAAGCTGCTTTTGCTGACGCTATCGCTTGTTACGTTGCCAGAGAGCGACGATTTGGTTGTACCGGTGAACAAATAAAACAATTACTCGCCGAAACCTAATTACTAGTTGAAGGTACACACATTGCTTAAACAACGAATTTTAACCTCACTTGTACTTGCGCCACTTGCACTTGTACTGGTTTTTTATACCCCACTTACTTTATTTAGTTATATCGCCGCCGGTATTGTTTTACTCGGTGCGTGGGAATGGTCTGCTTTTATGGGCTTATGCGATAAATTCAAACGGCTAGGCTTTGTTGCTGCGACCGCTATCATTCTTGCTCTGCTGAATTGGCACTGGCCGATAGAGTCGCTTTGGCAAAACGGTAAACTGGTGGGCGATGCTAATTATTTGTTTACCTTGTCATTCGCGTGGTGGATTGTTGCCACTTATTTAGTATGGCGCTACCCGGCCATGGCCAAAGCATGGAATGAAGGTCTTGTGATGCGAGCGATAGCAGGCTTTCTAACCCTCGTGCCATTATGGTTGGCGTTAAATACCTTAAGAAGTGCGGGCTATAACGAATCGACTCACTTTGGTTCAATGCTTATTTTAGTGGTTTTAGGTATTGTTTGGAGCGCAGACATCGGTGCTTATTTTACAGGCAAGAACTTAGGAAAACGTAAATTAATGCCTAAAGTCAGCCCTAATAAAACCATTGAAGGGCTACTTGGTGGTGTCGTCGCATCGGTTATCTTCGTGTTGGCTTTTTGTCACTTTAGCGATGTTGATATGGCTGTTTGGCCTGTTTATGCCATTATGACTGCATTTATAGCACTGTTTTCTGCGGTGGGTGACTTACTTGAAAGTATGTTTAAGCGTGAAGCGGGTTTAAAAGACAGCGGTTCATGCTTACCTGGTCATGGCGGTATTTTAGACCGTATTGACAGCCTAACTGCTGCAGCACCTATTTTTGTCCTTTGTTATGCATGGACATTGAGTTTATGAGTAAGACTGAACAACTGGTAGTGCTTGGTGCAACAGGTTCAATAGGCCTAAGCACGTTAGATGTTGTTGCTCGAAATACAGATCGCTTCGCTATTTTTGCGTTAACCGCAGGGCAAAATGCTGAAAAAATGGCTGAGCTTTGCTTAGCGCATCAACCGAAATTTGCAGTTATGGCTAATAACGCGGCAGCAAAGGCGTTATCAAGCTTACTTGCAAATACACCCTGTACGACCGAAGTGCTTGCAGGCGTAGAAGCAATGAGCGAGCTTGCGGCTCACCCCGAGGTTAATACAGTGATGTCGGCTATTGTGGGAGCAGCAGGCTTACTACCCACCTTGAGTGCCGTTGAAGCAGGTAAAAAAGTACTGCTTGCTAATAAAGAGTCGTTGGTGATGTCAGGTCAGTTGTTTATCGACAAAGTAAAGCAACATGGCGCAACATTACTGCCAATTGATAGCGAACATAATGCTATTTTTCAATGCATGCCTGCATCATTACAAAACACATCAGGGTTACTTGGTGATAACGGCGTGAGCAAAATCTTGTTAACGGGCTCTGGTGGTCCATTTTTAACACGTGATTTAGCCACCTTATCATCTGTTACAGTCGCTGAGGCGGTGGCTCACCCTAACTGGTCTATGGGACAAAAGATTTCTGTTGATTCAGCGACCATGATGAACAAAGGCCTCGAATTCATTGAAGCTAAATGGTTATTTAACTGTCACGCCAGTGATATTGAAGTGGTCATTCATCCGCAAAGTATTATTCACTCAATGGTACAGTATCAAGATGGCTCTGTGCTTGCGCAAATGGGGAATCCAGATATGCGCACACCTATCGCACATGCACTTGCTTTTCCAGATCGTCTTGATGCAGGTGTGAAGCCCCTCGACTTTTCAGAGCTAGCTGATTTTACGTTTACTAAACCTGATTATGCACGTTATCCAAATTTAAAATTAGCAATAGATGCCAGTGAAATGGGGCAAGGTGCAACAACGACAGTCAACGCTGCCAATGAAGTAGCTGTTGCGGCATTTTTAAATGGGCAAATTGGCTTTACAGATATTTTCCGTGTTAATGCGCAGACATTAGAGTCAACCTTGAATGTTAATGTACAAACACTTGAAGAAATATTAGCGTGCGATAAAGCTGCACGTATGAAAGCGCTTGAACTTGTTAAAAAGGGCATGAATTAAGATGTTTGATTTTTTCTGGAATTTAGGCTCATTCATTCTTGCATTGGGAATTTTAGTGACCGTGCATGAATATGGTCATTTTTGGGTGGCGCGTAAAGCCGGCGTAAAGGTTTTACGCTTTTCAATTGGCTTTGGCAAACCACTTATAAAATGGTACGACAAGCATAAAACAGAATACGTCATTGCTGCTATTCCATTGGGTGGCTATGTTAAAATGCTGGATGAACGAGTTGACGAAGTCCCGCCGGAGCAGCGCCATCTATCATTTAATGCCAAATCTGTAAAAGCCCGTATTGCCATTGTTGCAGCGGGTCCCATGGCGAACTTCTTATTTGCTATTTTTGCCCTTGCGGTAATGTATATGGTGGGCGTACAGTCACTAAAACCTGTCGTTGGTGAGGTCACGCAAGGTAGTCGTGCAGAAGCCGCAAATATCGAACCAAACCAACAAATCATCAAAATAGGTGAAGATGATATTAGCACTTGGCAAGATGCTACTTTCTCATTAATGAGTCGTTTAGGTGAGCAAAGTGTTGTGGTGACATTACGCGACCAAAATTACCAAAAGCATGTTCGTACATTGAACCTAGATGGCTGGAAGTTAGACCAACAAGATGTGCCTCCGTTAACGTCGATTGGTATTGTTCCATTTAGACCTCAAGCGACATTAACGGTCGCGCAAATCAATAAAGGTTCTGCAGCTGAGCGGGCTGGTCTTCAGGTAAATGATACAATCTCAGCCGTAAATGGTGAAAATATCAGCGATTGGACCCAGTTAGTCTCTATTATTCAACAATCACCTAACAAATCCTTACAATTTAGTGTAAAAAGGCAAGGTAGCATTGAGTCACTTACCGTCACACCCGATGGCCGTGATAATGATGCTGGCGTGTTGCAAGGGTTTTTAGGGGTTGCACCAAAGGTTGAGCCTTGGCCAGAAAACTACATTGAAACTAGACATTATGGCCCCGTCGATAGTATTGTGCTGGGCATACAAGAAACATGGCGTTTAATAACCTTAAGTTTTGATATGATTGGCAACCTCATTACGGGTCAAGTGTCAGTTAAAAACTTAAGTGGGCCCGTAGGCATTGCAGTGGGGGCGGGGACTAGCGTAAGCTATGGCTTGGTTGCATTTTTAAGCTTTTTAGCTTTGATCAGTGTTAACCTTGGCGTATTTAACTTATTGCCGTTGCCAGTGCTTGATGGTGGGCACTTAATGTATTACATAATTGAACTTTTTCGTAAGAAGCCTGTCTCTGAAAAGACACAAGAGTTTGGTTTTAAATTGGGCGCCTTACTGCTCATATTTTTAACATGTTTCGCTTTGTTCAATGATGTATCACGTTTATAACAAGTAAGCGGAAAATTCCAATTTGAACACGATTGTAAAACACCGCAAAAAGTTAAATTTACAAGGTGTTGAGCGGTAATACAGTTGTAAAGGATAAAGATAACAAAATGGCTATAAAAAAACATTTGGCAGTTTCAAGTTTATTAGGTGCAAGCTTTGCAGCCCTAGGCCAAAACTCCTTTATTGTAGAAGATTTAAAAGTTGAAGGTTTACAACGTGTTGCATTAGGTGCAGCACTGACGCATATTCCGATCAACGTGGGCGATAATATTGATGAGTACACAATTTCAAGAACCATAAAGTCACTCTATCGTTCAGGTCACTTTGATAATATTAAAGCGTTGCGTGACGGTAATAATGTTATTTTCCGTGTCACTGAGCGCCCAACAATCAGCTTGATTGAGTTCGACGGCAATAAAGATATTAAAGATGAGCAGCTAAACGAATCACTTGATCAACAAGATATTCGTACCGGTGAGCCTCTTGATAAAACCGTTCTTGATAATATTGAAAAAGGGCTTGTTGAGTTCTTTCATAGTATTGGTAAATACAATGCTAAAGTTGAAGTTAGCATCACCAAGCTACCTCGCAACCGCGTAAAGTTATTATTTAAGTTTGATGAAGGTGACGCTGCGTCAATTCGTCAAATAAACCTTGTTGGTAATGAACTTTTCTCAGATGAAGAACTACTCAAGTTGGCTGAATCTCAACAAGATTTGCCATGGTGGAAGTTCATGTCAAGTGACCGCTATCAGAAACAAACGATTGAAGGCGATCTTGAGAAAATCCGCAGTTACTATTTAGACCGTGGTTACTTACGCTTTAATATTGATTCCACACAAGTGTCTGTGAGCCCTGAGCGAGATTCAGTTTATGTGACTGCAAACATGACTGAGGGTGTTAAATACACCGTAAAAGGGTTTGACTTTATCGGTGACTTACTTGGCCGCGAAGAGCTTATTAAAAGTGTTATTCCACTTAAAGCGGGTGAGTTGTACAATGGCTCTGTGGTTACCTCATCAGAAGAGTTTATTAAGAGCTACCTAGCCCGATTTGGCTATGCGAATGCAGAAGTTCGCACGATTCCTGAAATCGATGATGAAAATAAAGAAGTGCAGTTAACGCTGTCGGTAGACCCTGGCAAGCGTGTATATGTGCGCCGTATTATCGTTGGAGGTAACCAAAATACCTCAGATGAAGTTGTTCGTCGTGAAATGACTCAGCTTGAAGGTGCGTGGCTATCTAATCAAAACCTAGAGCGTTCTAAATTGCAAATCCAACGTTTGCCGTATATGGAAAGCGTTGATTTCAATGTTGTTCCTGTACCAGGTGTTGATGACCAAGTAGACGTTGATTTTACTGTGAAAGAACAGTCAGCAGGTAGCTTTAATGCAGGTCTTGCATATGGCTCTTACTTAGGTCTGCAATTTAACATTGGTGTCAGTGAATCGAACTTCTTAGGTACTGGTAACCAAATTGGTTTTAATATCAATACGTCACGTGGTTCAGAGCGTATTAGCTTATCGTATACTGATCCGTACTTCACCCCTGATGGTGTTTCGCAGGGCAGTAGCATTTTCTATAGTAACTATGATGCAAGTAAATTTAGCCTCATCGACTATAAATCGAAAAGCTACGGTATTGGTACCAATATTGGTTTCCCAATTGATGCTGTAAACCGTATTAATTTCGGTATCCGTTGGATTGAAGAAGAGTTATCGGATATCGCTGAATACGAGCAAACACGCGTAATGCGAGAAACCTTCTTAGACCCTGAAAACCCAGATGCTGGCTTTAACTTTACTAAATATGAGTTGAGCACGGGATGGTCGCGTGTGACAGTAAACCGTGGTTTATTCCCATCAGCGGGTTCGCGTCAATCACTTAATCTAACAGCAACAACACCGAACTCAGATTTAACTTACTTTAAGTTAAATTATGACTCACGTTTTTACTGGCCGATTAGCAATGACCATCGTTGGGTATTCTCAACACGTGCAGCGCTTGCTTATGGTAATGGTTACGGTTCAACCAATGGGTTTGATCAAACATTACCGTTCCAAGAGTACTTCCGTATTACTGAGATGGAATTACGTGGTTTTGATAGAAATACCATTTTACCACGTGCTGTATCACGTACACCGCAAACTATTCCGGGCACGCCACTTGAAGATGGGACAACAACCGGCAGTATTGGTGGGGCGTCAGAATTTGACGTACTAACATTACAAGGCCGAATTGGTGGTAATGCCAAAGCGGTTGCAGGGATGGAGCTGATTGTTCCAACCCCATTCTTGGATGAAGAAAATACGAGTTCTGTACGTACAAGCTTCTTCGTAGATGCTGCGAACGTATGGGATACAGAGTTTAACGTTGACCGTTATCAAAACTTAGCCCCTGATCAACGCGCAAAATTAGAGGATTATTCAGATCCGATGCGCTTTAGGGTATCAACCGGTCTTTCATTACAATGGATCTCTCCAATGGGTCCAATGCTGATCAGTTTTGCGTATCCATTGCAAAAAGAAGAAGATGACGATACGAAAACCATCAGCTTTAATATTAGTAATACATTCTAAAGGAGTTTTTTGTGAAAAAATCAATTAAATCAACAGCGTTTGCACTACTTGCTACTTTGTCAATGGGGTTGTCTACCAGTGCATTTGCACATAAAGTCGCTATTGTTGACATGCAAGAAATCTATAAGCAAATTCCTCAAATGGCAAAAGTAGAGCAAACACTTGAAGCTGAGTTTGCCGAACGCCGTCAAGAGCTTGAAAAATTGCAGGGTGATATCCGTTTTGAAGCTGAAAAGTTCAAGCGTGAAGCAACAACAATGAGTGACAAGCAAAAAGAAGAATTACGTACTAAGATTCAAGGCATGCAACAACAACTTGCTGAAAAGGGTCGTCCTTTAGAGCAAGAAATCAAAATGCGTCAAAACCAAGAGTTAGCAAAAGTTCAAAAGCTAATTCTAGATGCGATTGAAGAAGTTGCTAAAGCAGGTAAGTACGACGAAGTAAAAGTTAAAGAAACAACAATTTACGTTAACCCTAAAACAGTGTCTGACTTATCAGATAAAGTTGTTGAAAAAGTAAGTAAGCAATAGAAATTACATATGCAAAACTACACGCTTTCGCAGATTGCGGATCTTTTGGGTGCTGAGCTACACGGCGATGGCACTCAAGAGATTAAAAAAATATCAACACTTGCAAATGCCCAATCTGGGCATATTGCATTTTTGGCGAACAAAAAATATCGTTCTCAGTTAGAGAGTACCAATGCCAGTGCGGTGATTTTATCACCGGCAGATGCCGACTATTTTAGTGGCAATAAGCTGGTTATTGCTAACCCTTATGTATGCTACGCCAAGCTTGCCCAGTTAATGGATACAACACCTCGCAGCGCATCAGTAGGGATACACCCTAGTGCAGTCATTCATGATTCAGCATCAATTGGAGATAATGTCTCGATCGCTGCCAATGTGGTGATAGAAGCAAATGCAGTCATCGCAAACGATGTACAGATTGGTCCAGGTTGCTTTATTGGTGAGCAGGTAAAAATAGGCCAAGGAACAAAGCTTTGGGCTAATGTCAGTATTTACCATGAAGTTGAAATTGGCAGTGACTGCCTGTTTCAAGCAAATACAGTTGTAGGAAGCGATGGTTTTGGTTACGCCAATGAGCGTGGTGAATGGATTAAAATACCGCAATTAGGACGTGTAATTATTGGTGATAAAGTTGAAGTCGGTGCCTCAACAACGATTGATCGTGGCGCACTTGATGACACACTCATCCATAGTAATGTAATTATCGATAATCAATGTCAAATAGCGCATAATGTCGAGATCGGTTCGGGTACAGCAGTTGCTGGCTGCACTGTTTTTGCCGGCAGTGTTGTTGTTGGTAAACATTGTCAAATTGGCGGCATGGTTGCAATTAATGGTCACATCAGTGTCTGTGATGGTGCTATAATCACGGGCATGAGTATGGTGACAAAAGCAATCAGTGAACCTGGGATTTACTCATCAGGTTTGCCTCATCAAAACAACAAAGAATGGCGTCGTAGTATTGCCCATATCCGAAACCTTGGTGATATGAAAGACCGCTTAAAAGCACTTGAGTCACTGACTAAGTCACTCAATATTGAAGACAAATAAGGATGCTATTTTGGCAAATGAATTAAATAGTCTTGATATTCAAGATATCTTGAATTTACTTCCGCATCGTTATCCGATGTTACTTGTTGATCGTGTATTAGATTACACGCCAGGCGAGTCGTTACATGCAATTAAAAATGTAACAGTGAATGAACCTATTTTTACAGGCCACTTTCCGAATCAACCAATTTTTCCAGGTGTGTTGATATTAGAAGCAATGGCTCAAGCAACTGGCTTGTTAGGTTTTAAAACAGTTGAAAATCGTAGCGATAATGAACTTTACTTGTTTGCTGCCATTGACAATGCACGATTTAAGCAACCAGTATTACCTGGCGATACTATGCATTTGCATGTAGAGTTTGTTAAAGAGCGCCGCAATATATGGAAGTTTGCAGCAGAAGCAAAAGTTGACGGCAAAGTAGTGTGTACTGCCGAAATCATGTGTGCGAGAAGAGAG
Organism: Pseudoalteromonas sp. L1; assembly: GCF_021728095.1. NCBI lineage: Bacteria > Pseudomonadati > Pseudomonadota > Gammaproteobacteria > Alteromonadales > Pseudoalteromonadaceae > Pseudoalteromonas > Pseudoalteromonas sp. L1. The sequence goes on from NZ_JAKKCT010000001.1 coordinate 486,990, forward strand.
TTTTAATAGTGATCCATCCTACGGCAATAATCGAACCAGGTGCGAAGCTTGGAAAAAATGTCTCAGTTGGCCCTTATAGCTATATTGGCAACGATGTAACGATTGGTGATAACTGTATCATTGAGTCTCATGTGGTTGTCAAAGGCCCATCGACAATTGGTTCTGGTAACCATATTTTTCAGTTTGCATCGGTTGGTGAAGCTTGCCAAGACAAAAAATACGCGAATGAGCCAACTACTTTAATTATGGGTGACAACAATGTTATTCGTGAATGTGCAACAATTCACCGTGGCACTATTCAAGATCAAGGTGTGACTAAAATTGGTAGCAACAACTTGTTTATGGCTTACACGCACGTTGCTCATGACGCAGTCGTGGGTGATAACGTGATTTTTGCTAACAACGCCTCTGTTGCTGGTCATGTGCACGTAGGTGATTGGGTGATCCTTGCGGGTAACTCAGGTGTTCACCAGTTTTGTAAGATTGGTGCACATGCTTTTGTTGGTATGTACTCAGGCGTTAATAAAGACGTACCGCCGTTTGTTACAACCATTGGTACGCCAGCAGGCCCAGTCGCAATCAATACTGAAGGTATGAAACGTCGTGGCTTTGAAAGTGATGAAGTAATGGCGACTCGACGTGCTTACAAGACACTTTATCGTAAGAGCCTAGGTGTTGAAGAAGCAATCGCTGAGCTGAGCGAAGATGCTGCGAAGTACCCAGCTGTTCAGCTGATGATAGACTTCGTGAAAAGCTCTGAGCGCGGAATTATTCGCTAATCATAAGCGAACCTCTACAAAAGCCACCGTGAGGTGGCTTTTTTGTTTTTATAGTTCAGGTTTTGCTAAGTCAGTGCTTGCTATCTTCACAGCAAAAAAGGATCTAGTAATATGAATAAACTCATCGTCTTTGCATTGTTAAGCTTAATTTTAAGTGGCTGTAGTAGCTCGCCTACAATAAACTCAAGTGCTGAGGTACAAAGAGGTAAAGCCAGCTTTTATGCGGACAAATACCATGGCCGTACAACGGCCAGCGGTACAGTGTTTAATCAACAAGCATTGAGTGCAGCTCACCAAGATCTCGCTTTTGGTACCCGCGTAAAAGTGACTAATATTGCAAATAATAAAAGTGTGATTGTTAGTATTAACGACCGTGGTCCGTTTGTTCACGGTCGAATTATTGATTTGTCTAAAAAGGCATTTTCACAAATAGCTTCTTTGCAGCAAGGTGTTATTGACGTTACCGTTGAGCAACTTGATTAAAAACGAGTGATGAGCTCGACATAATCAGGCTCATTCTCAACCAGCTCAGCATGGCTTGTCATTGCTCTTATTTGCCCTTGTTCTAACCAAATGACTTTATCAACACGATTCAACATAACAGGATCATGACTGATCGTTAGCACGGTTTTATCAGCCCAGACCTTTTCGAGTGTATTAAGTAAACTGTACTTAGTGTGGTTATCTAAGCTTTCTGTTGGTTCATCAAGAACCACAAAATTACCTTGTCTTAATAATGCTTGCGCAATAGCAATACGACGTGACTGACCATGAGAGAGTTTTCTTCCTGCGGTGCCTAATCGGGTATTGAGGCCGTTTTTTAAGTTATTCAGCCATGAGCCAAGTTCTGCTTGTTTACAGGCTTCTATAAGCACCTTATCAGTCGCCTCCGGTGCTGCATAGCGAAGGTTATCCCTTAGTGTGCCATCAAAAATATGATGCTGTTGGGCGACAATTGTGAGCTGCATAAAGCGTTCGTTAGCGTCTAGGCTACTAAGTTCAACACTGTGTTCTGCCGCTAACAGTTTTAATGAGCCAGACTGTAAAGGCCAAAGTCCCGTGAGTAAATTTACTAATGTTGTTTTACCGCTGCCACTTGCGCCAACCAGTGCTACTTTGTTGCCAGCTGCAATGGATAGATTAATATCCCTCAAAGCGTAGTTATGCGCCCCAGAGTATTGATAACTCACGTTAGTTAATTCTAAGCCGAGCGCGTGTTGATTGTTTACTTGGTCGTGCTTTTTGTAAGGTGCTGGTGTTTGTTTGTCCTCTAGCGAAAATAACCGCTCTGCTGCACTTAAAGCGACAGGGAGCTCGATAAAAGCTGCGGGCAGGGTAAGTACAGTTTCAAAACTAGCCAAGACGAATAGTGCGAGCATTGCCAATTCAACATTTTTCATAGCGCCTGTTGCAACCAAAGGAATAATTACAAAAACGCTTGCAAGCATAGTTAACTGTACAACAAAGGTGCTTAAACCATTGCTGTTCGCGATGGCTTTATGGCGAGTATAGAGTTGCGAATTATATTGCTGACTTAGTGTATCGCAGCGTGTTAACTGAGCATCATGTGCTTGATAAATTGCAAGTTCACGGCTTCCTTTTAACGTATCGGCAAGCTCAGCTCTTAGCTCAGCTGAAAGTCTGGTCTCGGCATCTGCTTGTTTGTGTAGTTTATGACTCAATAAGACTGGTAGCAGCACACCAATTATCATCAATGATATAAAACAAATCAAAGCCACATTCGCGTTGTATGCGCTCATAAATGCCATGACAATTGGAATAGTAAATAAGGCTATTATGATGGGAAGTAAGACATTCAAGTAAAATTTATCAAGGGCATCCACATCATTTTGCAAACGATTCACAAGGTCGGCACTGCGACTCATTGCCAAATCAACGTTGTTGAGTCGGCTCAGTGTTGCAAACATTTTTACACGAATTTCGCTTAGTAATAAAAATGTAGCATTGTGAGTGATCATTCGTTCGCCGTACCGTGATGCGGTTCTTACAATGGCTAAAAAGCGAATCACTCCTGCAGGTGTAAAATAATTCATATGTACACCTGCAATGCCAGCGGCTGCCATTGCTGCTAAAAACCAGCCAGATATTGCAAGCAAACCAACATTGGCAAGCACAGTCAAGCTTGCTAAAAAGGCGCCCAGTAGCAGCATACCAGCATGAGGTTTGCACAGTTTTAATAAGCGAATGAAGTTATACATGCGCTTCACCTCGACTCACAAGCTTAGCAAACAGACCCGCTTGTTCAGTAAGTTGTTGATAATGACCCGACTCGATAATTTTACCTTGCTGCATAACGTAAATATTGTCCGCGTGTTTTACCGTATTAAGCCTATGAGCAATAACCAGCACTAAATGATCGTTTGCATAATCTCGGATTGCTTGATTGATTAGCTGCTCTGTTTGGCTGTCTAAGTGTGCTGTTGGCTCATCAAGCATTAGAATTGGTGCATTCTTTAAAAACGCACGAGCAAGGGCAATACGCTGCTTTTGGCCGCCTGAGAGACCTTCCCCTTGTTCACCCAGCATAGTATCAAAGCCATTTGGTAGGGCGTTAATAAACTCAAGTGCGCCTGCTTTTCGAGTGGCCGCAATAAGTTCATCATGGCTTGCATCTGGTTTGGCAAGGCGTAGATTGTCGGCAACACTTCGATAAAATAGTGTGGCTTGCTGTGGGATCCACGCAAGTTGCGCCTGCCAATTATGTAGTGCGATATCACTGAGTGCTTGTCCGTTAATATTGATAGCACTGTTAGCTTGATGGTGAAAACCTAAAAGGCAATCAAATAGGGTACTTTTACCTGAGCCACTCTCTCCAACAAATGCAATTAACCCTTTATTTGGCAGACTAAAATTAATGTCGGTGACCCCTTCGTTTGTGTCAGGGTAATGATAGGTGAGTCCATGCACATGTATGTCTTTTAGTGGTGTTGATAGTTGTGATGAACCCGTATGCTCATGTGCTTCGCTGTGATTAACGATGTCGACCATATCAGCAGCGGCGCTGACCCCTTCTAACTTTGCGTGATAGTGAGTGCCCATTTGTCGAAGTGGTAAGTAAAACTCAGGCGCAAGTAATAGCACCACAAACCCAGTGGCAAAATCAAGGGTACCAAAAAACAGTCTAAAACCGATAATAACTGCAACAAGTGCAACACTAATGGTGGCTAAAAACTCCAAGGCGAAAGAGGATAAAAAGGCAACTTTCAACACCCCCATGGTTGCACCACGGTAGTCATCAGAAATCTGGCTAATATTATTAAGCTCGCGTTTGGTCGCATTAAACAGCTTAAGCTGAGTCAGTCCTTGCAAGCGGTCAAAAAAGTAATTGCCAAGTACCGCGAGCTGTTGCCAACGTTCTTGGTTGAGTTGCTCCGCTTTGTGACCGACTAAAATCATAAAAAATGGAATAAGCGGGGCAGTTAACAGGAAAATAAGCCCTGCTTTATAATCGGTTGGAAAAATAACCACTAAAATAGCGAGTGGAATAAGTGCGCTATATGCCACGCTTGGAATGTAGTTTGCGTAATATTGATGAAGCGCTTCAACACCATTATGTAAAGTGTTAAGTGTTGCGCCGTGCCCTTTGTGTTCGCTGTAAGCAGGGCCTAGTTTAGTTAACTTCGCAAGTAATGTATTGCGCATCACCGTTTTTATTTTTAATGCGGCAAGGCTACTCACTCGCTCACTAAATGCAACTAATAGGGCGCGTAGTACAATAAGACCTGCAAGAGGCCATAGTAACGGAGTGACAGCTTGCAAACTTGCTTGCTCAAACATAACTTGATGAACCGCGTTTGCCAGTAAATAGCAAGAGGCAATCATTAACAGGGCATTGAGTGTGCCCAGACTAATGCTTAGTTTCAGAAGCCCTGAAGCGGACTGGCTATATTGCTTTAAGAACGCGCGCAGCGTTTGCTGCTGCGCGCGATTTGGTCGGGGTTTAGTTGTCATCGTTGTTTTTGAGTCTCGCGTACAGCTCTAGCTCATCATCAGCGATGGAATCTTTATGTTGGTGAAATTCGTACCACATGACGTTGATAACCCCAAGTGTACAGGCTAATAGAACACCTAATATCCAGGCGAAATACCACATAATTAAATCTCCTTAATAGCTACCGTGCGTGTTGTTTTCAATTTCACTAATCGTTACTTTGCGCCACATTTTCACATAACACCAAGTGGTGTAAAGAAGAATGAGTGGTACAAAAATGACTGCAGCAATAAACATCACATTTAATGTCATATGGCTCGAAACCGCGTCCCACATCGTTAGACTAATATTAGGATTATTGCTCGATGGCATCACAAACGGGAACATTGACATACCTGCTGTAAGAATCACACCTGCAAGCATTAGACTTGAGGATACAAGTGCTAGCGCAGGCTTGTGTAATTTTGAAAATACCAGTGCCAGAATAGCCATTACAAATGCAAGAGCAGGGAACAACATGGTTAATGGCATTTTACTGTAGTTGTCAAGCCATGCTCCAGGCGCTTGGGCTACGGTTTTTGCAAGTGGATTTGCATAACCTTGCGTATCACCCATGCTAACAATTCGATAGCCTTCAATTTGTGATATCCACACACCAGCAATAGCAAATAACACAATAAATGCCATGAGTGCGTATCGTCCATACTGTGCTGAGCGTTTTGCAACCTCAGCATCTGTTCTAAGTTGTAACCACATACCAGCATGTCCGACTAGCATCAATACACTGATCAAGCCTGCAACAATTGCAAAAGGATTAAGTAAGGCAAAGAATGAGCCTTGATAGCTTACACGCAATAGGTCATCAATATGGTACGGCACACCTAATAATAAGTTACCAAATGCGACCCCAAAAACGAGCGCAGGAATAAAGCTGCCAGCAAAAAGCCCCCAATCCCAATTGTTACGCCAACGGGTTGACTCAATTTTAGAGCGGTAATCGAAACCAAGGGGTCTAAAAAAGAGTGCGAATAACACCAGCATCATGGCAAAGTAAAAGCCTGAGAAGGCCGCAGCATAGACCATAGGCCATGCTGCAAATAGTGCGCCCCCAGCGGTGATAAACCACACTTGGTTACCATCCCAGTGAGCACCAATGGTGTTAATAACTGTTCTACGTTCTACATCTGTTTTACCTACTAGGCGAAGCAAAATTGCTACACCCATATCCATGCCATCGGTCACGGCAAAACCAATCAGTAATACACCGATTAGTAGCCACCAGATAAATTTAAGTGTTTCGTAATCAAAAATCATGACTGAGCTCCTTGGCTATCTACTTTAGCAAGTTCATGATGATATTTACCTGTATGAAGCGAGCTTGGGCCTTGCTTAATAAAGCGCAGCATTAACCAGCCTTCTACCGCAGCAAGCCCTGTATAAAATACAATAAAGCCTGTGATACTAATCAAAAGATCATTAACGGTCAGTGACGATGTTGCTAAAAAGGTTGGTAAAATTTCTGATATAGCCCAAGGTTGACGGCCGTATTCAGCGACAATCCAACCAAACTCAATGGCAATCCAAGGAAGTGGAATACTCCATACCGCAGCCCATAATAACCAGCGTTTTTGTTCAATTACACGGTGTGCATTGTAATAAAATGCCAGAACAAATACCCCAAGCATAAGTACACCGCAGCCCACCATGATTCTAAATGACCAAAACATTGGGCCTACTTTAGGGAAGGAGTCTTTTACTGCTTTTTGAATATGTTCTTCTGTGGCATCAACGACATTTGGCGTATAACGTTTTAAAAGTAAACCGTAGCCTAAATCATCTTTTAGTGTGTCAAACTTGGCAATATTTTCAGCTGTATCATCACCGCTACGAAGCTTTTCAAGGTATTCATAGGCAAGCATACCGTTGCGAATACGTACTTCATGTAGTTTTTCAAGCTCTTTGATACCGGTTACTTGCTCATCTATTGAGCGTGTTGCAATAATACCCATAACATAAGGGATTTTAACCGCAGCATGCGTGACTTGTTCTTCCGAGTCAGGAATACCGACTAAGGTGAATGCCGCAGGCGCTTCTTCGGTGTGCCACTCAGCTTCAATGGTGGCGAGTTTTACCTTTTGAACTTCACCCACTTCATAGCCAGATTCATCCCCAAGTAAAATAACACACAGAATAGAGGCAAGACCAAAACCAGAAGCCACCGAGAATGAACGTTTAGCAAAAGCGAGGTCACGACCTTTTAAGATGTACCAGCTACTAATGCCTAATACAAACATCGAGGCAGCAACATAACCTGCAGATACCGTATGAATAAATTTAACCTGCGCAACAGGGTTAAACACAAGCTCAGCAAAGCTGGTCATTTCCATACGCATGGTTTGATAGTTAAACTCTGCCCCCACTGGGTTTTGCATCCAACCGTTAGCAATTAAAATCCACAGTGCAGACAGGTTAGTGCCCAGTGCCATTAAAAAGGTTGCTGCAAGGTGCTGGCGCTTTGTTAATCGTTCCCAGCCTAAAAAGAACATACCTACGAACGTCGATTCGAGGAAAAAGGCCATTAGACCTTCAATGGCAAGAGGTGCGCCGAAAATATCGCCCACATAGTGAGAGTAATAAGACCAGTTGGTACCAAACTCAAACTCCATGGTTAGACCTGTAGCCACACCAATAGCAAAGTTTATACCAAACAACTTACCCCAAAACTTAGTCATATCACGATAAATTTCGCGACCAGTCATCACATAAACGGACTCCATGATCACTAAAATCCACGTCATACCTAAGGTAAGAGGAACAAATAGGAAGTGAAATAGGGCAGTGATTGCAAATTGCAATCGCGATAGATCCACAAACGTTTCATCTATCATTGGTTGGCTCCTTGTAAACGGTGCGGTAGACACGACAAATTAAATTATTCAAGTTTCAGTATTTATTGAAACTTTGTAAATAGTAACCTTGTATTCATTTTAGTCAATAGATAAATAAGAAAATAAGGTGAAATCACTGCTCACCATTTCTACAGGTTAGAGATAAAGCTCTAAAGTTTCAAATGATTAATTACTTTAAAGAATAAGATATTCAGTTATTACTTAATGGGTATCGATTACTTCATTTGAGGTATCAGTCTTTGGTATGTCGAACTTTGAAGCCTTATAAAGAGGCTTAAATGCTTAACCTTTGAGCGTTATTTCAATTTCTAGTATTTATTCAGCGTGTGACATTTATCCTGTTGCTAAAACACGGTAAACTAATTTTTATATGTGCCTTTAAGTTGCGAATTATCAACGAATGAAAGAACAAAAAAAGCCGTTACGTATTGCCTTGGTGGCAGGCGAGTTATCAGGTGATATTTTAGGTGAGGGACTGGTAAAAGCACTTAAAGTCCGTTTTCCAGATGCCATATTTGAAGGCATTGCAGGCCCACGTATGCAAGCGGCTGGCTGCAAAACACTATTTGATATGGACGAATTATCGGTTATGGGGCTCGTTGAGGTCTTAGGCCGCTTACCGCGTTTACTAAAAATTCGTAAGCAGCTTGTACAGCACTTTATCGATAACCCACCTGATGTGTTTATTGGTATTGATGCACCAGACTTTAACTTGCGTGTTGAAAAGCCTTTAAAAGAGGCGGGTATCAAAACGGTTCAATATGTTAGTCCGTCGGTGTGGGCATGGCGCGAAAAACGTATTCACAAAATTAGTGCTGCAACTAACTTAGTGTTAGCACTGTTACCGTTCGAAAAAGCATTTTATGATAAGCATAATGTGCCTTGTACATTTGTTGGGCATACGCTTGCAGATGATATTGCGCTTGAACATGACCAAAATGATGCACGCCATCAGTTAGGTTTAGCTCAAACGGATAAGGTGCTTGCGTTATTACCAGGCAGTCGAGGCTCAGAGGTCGGCCTGTTAAGCGAAACTTATATTCAAACTGCTGCAAAGCTACAAGCTGCAAACCCTGAGCTTAAAATTGTGGTGCCCTTAGTTAATGAAAAACGCAAAGCCCAATTTTGCGATGTGTTAGAAAAAACAGCACCACAGTTAAAGTTAGCGCTATTAGACGGTAAATCAAACCTCGCTATGCAAGCCGCGGATGCTATTTTACTCGCATCAGGTACGGCAACACTTGAAGGCATGCTTTATAAAAAACCTATGGTTGTTGGATATAAAATAAAACCAATGAGTTATTGGATTTTCAAAACATTATTCACTTTCAACATTAAATATTTTTCATTGCCAAATTTATTGGCAGATGAAGAGCTGGTGCCTGAATATTTGCAAACAGAGTGTAATGTTGAGAACTTAGTTGATGCATTAACACCCATGTTAAATTCCGATAATGCAAAACTGAAAGCACGCTTTTTAGCTATTCACAAAGAAATTAGATTAAATGCCAATGAACAAGCTGCGGCTGCAGTTGCGGAGTTACTAGATGCAGATTGAACGACCTAACGTTAACTTTATTGCGGGTGTCGACGAAGTTGGCCGAGGTCCATTAGTCGGTGATGTAGTCACAGCCGCGGTTATTTTAGATCCTGCTAAACCTATTGCAGGCTTAACTGACTCAAAAAAGCTTTCCGATAAAAAGCGTCAATTGCTTGCAGCCGAAATAAAAGAAAAAGCACTTTGCTATGCTATTGGCCGTTGTAGCCCAAGTGAAATTGACGAATTAAATATTTTACATGCTACTATGCTGGCAATGAGTCGTGCTGTTGAAAGCTTGAGTGTAAAGCCTGAGTTTGTATTTATTGATGGTAATCGTGTGCCAACTCAATTAACGGTCCCTGCTCAAGCTGTTGTAAAAGGTGATAGTTTAGTAGCTGAAATTTCAGCAGCGTCCATTTTGGCTAAAGTTGCCCGCGATGATGAAATGATTGAGCTTGATAAACGTTACCCAGATTATGGTTTTGCAGGCCATAAGGGATACCCGACAAAAGCACATTTTGCGGCACTTGAACAATACGGTGCAATTGCAGAGCATCGTAAAAGCTTTAAACCTGTACAGCGCATTTTGGCGTTAAAAGGAGAGCAACGCTAATGCCAACGCCGCAATTTGTCCACTTACGTGTTCACTCAGATTTCTCAATGGTGGATGGTCTTGCTAAAACTAAACCAATAGTTGCAAAGGCTGAAGAGTTACAAATGCCTGCGCTGGCAATCACAGATCAAATGAACTTATGTGGTTTGGTGCGTTTTTATGGTGCTGCCCATGGCGCGGGTATTAAACCTATTGTTGGCGCTGATTTTTGGCTAAGAAGCCCTGAGTTTGAAGATGAACCATGTCGTATAACCATATTAGCGAAAGATAATGACGGCTATAAAAATCTCACATTATTGATTTCTAAGGCGTATCAGCGCGGGCATTTATTTCATCGCCCAGTTATTGATCGTGAATGGTTAGTTGAGTTAAAAGACGGCTTGATTATTCTCTCTGGCGCGAAAGATGGTGATTTAGGCAAAGCACTGCTTAAAGGTAATGCAGGGCTTATTGAGTCAGTAGTAAGCTTTTATAAACAGCATTTCAGCGATCATTACTACCTTGAATTAATTCGAACAGAGCGCCCATTAGAAGAAGATTATTTACACCTAGCCGTTGAGCTTGCCGCACAAGAGCAGTTACCTGTAGTGGCAACGAACGAAGTGGTATTTTTAAAGCCAGAAAACTTTGAAGCCCATGAAATCCGCGTAGCAATCCATGACGGTTACACCTTAGAAGATAAACGCAGACCAAAACGTTTTTCTGAGCAGCAATATCTTAAAACAGCACAGCAAATGGCTGAGCTATTTAGTGATATTCCTGAAGCGCTGGAAAACACCGTTGAAATTGCCAAACGCTGTAATGTAACCGTGCAGCTCGGGACTTACTTCTTACCAGATTACCCAACCGGTTCGCTGAAAATAGAAGACTTCTTGGTTAAGGTCTCTGAAGATGGCCTTGAAGAGCGTTTACAGTTCTTGTTCCCAGATGAGCAAGAGCGTAAAGAAAAACGTGGTGAGTATGACGAGCGTTTAAAAATAGAGCTCGACGTAATCAACCAAATGGGTTTCCCAGGTTACTTCTTGATCGTAATGGAGTTCATTCAGTGGAGTAAAGATAACAATATTCCGGTAGGTCCTGGGCGTGGTTCAGGTGCCGGTTCATTGGTGGCTTACGCGCTGAAGATTACCGACCTTGATCCGCTTGAATTTGACTTACTTTTCGAACGTTTCTTGAACCCTGAACGTATTTCAATGCCCGATTTCGATGTCGACTTCTGTATGGATAGGCGCGATGAGGTAATAGATCACGTAGCGGCGCTTTATGGTCGTGATGCGGTATCTCAGATTATTACCTTTGGTACCATGGCTGCAAAAGCGGTTATCCGTGACGTAGGCCGTGTACTTGGTCACCCTTACGGCTTTGTTGATCGTATTTCAAAATTAGTACCGGGCGATCCGGGCATGACCTTGGCTAAAGCGTTTGATGTTGAGCCGCGATTACAAGAAGCCTACGACGGTGATGAAGAGGTCAAAGAACTTATTGATATGTGTCGCATCCTTGAAGGGTGTACACGTAATGCCGGTAAGCACGCCGGTGGTGTTGTTATATCGCCAACAACGATTACTGATTTTGCCGCCCTTTATTGTGATGATGAGGGTAAATTCCCGGTAACGCAATTCGATAAAAACGACGTTGAAACAGCCGGTTTAGTTAAGTTTGACTTCTTAGGTCTAAGAACACTTACTATCTTGCAGTGGGCAATTGATATGACTAACGAGCGCTTAGCTCGTGAGGGTAAAGAGCCGGTTGATATCAACGCCATTCCACTTGATGATAAGCCAAGTATTGAGTTATTGCTACGCGCCGAAACAACCGCGGTATTCCAGTTAGAATCTCGTGGTATGAAAGACCTTATTCGTCGTCTAAAGCCCGACTGTTTCGAAGATATGATCGCACTGGTAGCACTGTTTCGCCCAGGCCCATTGCAATCAGGCATGGTAGATAACTTTATCGACCGTAAGCATGGTCGCGAAGAGTTATCTTATCCAGATGTGCAGTGGCAACACGATAGTTTGATTCCGATTCTAGAACCGACCTACGGTATCATTCTTTATCAAGAACAGGTAATGCAGATTGCGCAGGTACTGGCTGGCTATACGCTAGGTGGCGCTGACATGCTACGTCGTGCGATGGGTAAGAAAAAGCCAGAAGAGATGGCAAAGCAACGTTCAACCTTCGAAGAAGGCGCTGTTAATAACGGAGTTGACGGCGAACTTGCAATGAAAATCTTCGACTTGGTAGAGAAGTTCGCAGGTTATGGTTTTAACAAATCTCACTCTGCGGCTTATGCATTGGTGTCGTATCAAACGCTGTGGATGAAAACCCACTACCCAGCAGAGTTTATGGCTGCGGTAATGTCGGCGGATATGGATAACACCGATAAAATTGTTACCTTGGTTGATGAATGTGAAAACATGAAACTGACCTTGTTACCGCCAGATGTAAATGCGGGTGAGTACAAGTTTACGGTTAACCGTCAAGGTGAGATTGTTTACGGTATTGGTGCTATTAAAGGAGTCGGTGAGGCGCCTGTTGAAGCCATTTTAGAAGCACGAAGTGAAGGTGGGGCTTTCAAAGACTTATTTGATTTTTGTGCGAGAGTTGATTTAAAACGTTTAAATAAACGTGTGGTAGAAAAACTAATTTATGCCGGTGCGCTTGACCAGTTAGGGCCAGATAAAACCCAGCCAGGTCGTGCGACTTTATTAGCGAGCTTAAAAGATGCCATGCGAGCGGCCGATCAGCATCATAAGGCTGAATCATTAGGCCAGGCCGATTTATTTGGGTTATTAGCCACAGAGCCTGACGAAGTTGAACAAGCATTTATAAAAGCAACTGATTTAACGGATAACGAATGGCTTGATGGCGAAAAAGAAACGTTGGGCCTTTATTTAACTGGTCACCCTATAAATCAGTATAGAAAAGAGCTAAGACACTACACATCAGGCCGCCTTGTTGACCTACAACCGACAAACCGCGATGTGCAGTCAACAGCAGCTGGTCTTGTTATTAATGCGCGAACCCTTATTAATAAAAAAGGAAATCGTTGGGGTCTTGTAACTTTAGATGACAAGAGTGCCCGTATTGATGTACGCTTATTCCCAGAACAGTTTGAAATGTACCAAGATATGCTACAAGTTAATAATATCTTGGTGATATCTGGACAGGTCAGCTTTGATAACTTCTCCGGTGGCATTACAATGACCGCTAGAGACATATGCACCATTGCTCAAGCGCGAGAAAAACGTATAAAAGCGATTAAAATGACGTTGAATATGGTGCAAATCGAGGCGAACTTCTTCGATAATTTACAAAAAGTACTGGAACCTTATAAGTTTGGTACTTGTCCTATAAAAGTATTCTATCAACGTCCGGATGCGTTGGCTGAGATTACCTTAGGAACCGAATGGTGTGTTACGCCTAGTGATGACTTAATTCATAAGTTATCGCTGATGGCGGCGCAAGATGTAGAACTAGAATTTAATTAATTAGGTAGTTTAGAGCATGAGCCTCAATTATCTTGATTTTGAGCTTCCAATCGCAGAATTAGAAGCAAAAATTGAAGAATTACAAAATGTAAGCCGCGCTGGCGAATTAGACCTTGGATTAGAAGAGGAAGTCAGTCGATTAAAAGAGAAAAGCGCTGAAATGAAAGAGAAAATCTTCTCTGAATTAGGTGCTTGGCAGGTTTCTCAGTTAGCCCGTCATCCGTTGCGTCCTTATACTCGTGATTACATCGAGCGCATTTTCACGGAATTTGACGAACTAGCAGGCGACCGTACTTTTGCTAACGACCCTGCTATTTTAGGTGGTGTTGCACGCTTTGAAGGTCAACCAGTAATGGTTATTGGCCAGCAAAAAGGGCGTGACACGGCTGAAAAAATCAAACGCAACTTTGGTATGCCAAAGCCAGAAGGTTACCGCAAAGCATTGCGCTTAATGGAAATGGCTGAGCGTTTCAAAATGCCAATCATGACCTTTATCGACACACCAGGTGCGTACCCAGGAGTTGGTGCTGAAGAGCGTGGTCAAAGTGAAGCGATTGCACGTAACCTAAAAGTAATGGCGGCGTTAAAAGTACCAACCATCTGTACCGTAATCGGTGAAGGTGGTTCAGGTGGCGCATTAGCAATTGGTGTGGGTGACCGTGTAAACATGCTGCAATACAGTACTTACTCTGTAATTTCACCGGAAGGTTGTGCATCAATCCTTTGGAAAAGCGCAGATAAAGCACCACTAGCCGCTGAGGCGATGGGTGTAACTGCTGCACGTGTTAAAGAGCTTGATTTAATTAACAACGTCATTGATGAGCCACTAGGTGGCGCACATCGTAATTACGATGCGATGGCACGTAACCTTAAAAACCAACTTAAGCGTGACTTAGCTGACTTACAAGGCCTTTCACTAGATGAAATGCTTGATCAGCGTTACAAACGTTTAATGTCGTTTGGTTATTGCTAAACACAGCTTATAAACGAAAAAGCCGCTTTTGCGGCTTTTTTTGTTTTATAATGCCTGTAACTATTATGCTTGTATATTGATTGGTTTTTAATGCAAACATCAGATTTATATCACCATTTTTTAGCTCAATTACAGCCTTTACTGAATACTCAGCACAGGCGCTTTAGTGTGGCTTTATCCGGTGGTATTGATTCGGTTGTGTTATTACATTTAATGACTACTGTGCGAATGCAGTATCCTGAACTTGAAATCGAAGCGGTGTATGTCAATCATGGTTTGAGTCAACATGCTGGTGAGTGGCAAAGGTTTTGTCAATCGTTATGTGAAAAGCTTGATGTAGCATTTAAAGCGGTGCGCGTTGAAATTGTTGAGCGTGCACGCACCTCACTTGAAGCACAAGCTCGAGAGGCAAGATACCAAGCACTCGATGAAAACTGTTCAGCAGGCAGTGTGTTACTGCTTGGTCAGCATTTAAATGATCAGCTTGAAACCTTCTTGTTACGACTCAAACGTGGCTCAGGCTTGCAAGGCTTGGCATCGATGCAACAGCAGCGCTTACTCGCGTCAGGACGCGTATGTTTTAGGCCACTCATTAATATTACTCGTGAGCAAATTGAACAGTTTGCTGATGAATTTGCCATTACTCATATCACAGATGATTCAAATAGCGATGAGCGTTTTGATCGTAACTTTTTACGTCATCAAGTGATGCCACTATTAACGATGCGTTTTCAGGGGTTTGAAAAAAGCGCTGCACGCAGTATTCGGTTGTTACAGAAGCAGCAATCGCTACTTGATGAATATACGCAAAGTGACCTTGCACAGTGTCAAAATCAGCACGGGGGCTTAAGTTGTGGGTCCGTTGCAAAGTTTAGTGAAGTTCGCCAAGCCAACCTTGTGCGTGCGTGGCTTAATCAATTTACTCACCAATTGCCTTCTGAAAATCAGCTGCGGCAAATTATTGAACAAGGCTTAACAGCGCAGGCTGATGCGCAATTGAAAATTAGTTTGCAAAGCGGTGATGTGCGCCGTCATCAACAGCATTGGTATTTTGTTGTTGAGCAAGCTGCTCCTGATGCAATGATGATTGACTTACAGCCCGTGCAGTTGTCTGATGGCAGAATGCTTGCGCCGCATAGAGGCAAAGGTGTTCGTATGCCTTTAGAAAATGAGCAAGTGAAGGTTATATTCAATAATCCACAGGCTCGAATTAAGCCAGTTAACAAGCCAGGTTCAAATACCTTAAAGCATTGGTTTAAAGATGCCAAAGTAGCTCCTTGGTTACGTGTGCAAGTGCCGCTTATTTACTATAACGATGAGCTAGTGCAGGTGGTTGGCTATTTTGTTAGTGCTCAGCACAGTGCTGATGATGGAATTTTGTGGGAGATAGATGTATGAGTGAACAACCACATGCTGGTTTATCACTAGTTAATAAGGCACCGCTTGGATTTGTGTTGTCGGTGTTAGTTGCAGTAATTGCGAGTGTTGTTTTCACACAGTTAACTCTAAATACGCTCTTTTATGCGTTGGCCGGCGGAGTCGTGTGCTCGTTATTGCTATTGGCTTATTGGTCAGGTAAAGGCGGTGTGTTCTTTATTTTAGGCGTGCTTTCGCCACTGGCGTTAGTAGTGATATCGCCCCTTACCACGATGGCTGCATTACTTTATTTATTGAGTGGTTTTTTCTCTGGCTTTTGGTTGGTATTACTGGGCTATAAGCTGATGGTTAAAAAAGCCTAACGGGGGATGTTAGGCTTTCTATTTGATTAGTAGGCTCTGGCGCAATTTCTGCCTGCTGCTTTAGCCTTGTAAAGACCTTTGTCAGCACGGGCAAATACTTCGTTTTCGCAGTCTTGGTTGTTAGCAAGTGTAAAACCTATGCTAGATGTAACCTTGTATTGCGCCATTAAATCAGACTGAGCAACTAAGTGCATAATGCGATCGGCAATCACTTTGTTGGTTGTAAATTCTGGGTCATCGATAAGCAAAGCAAATTCATCACCACCAAAACGAAAGATTGAATCGGTGCCGCGTACGCTTTTATTTAGTACTTTAGAAAACTCTTGCAGTACATCATCGCCAATCTTGTGACCAAAATTATCGTTAACTTGTTTGAAGTTATCTAAATCCAGCAACATCAAGCTAAATGGGCGGTGTTGCCTGCGACAACGCTCAAGCCTTTGTGCCAAGCTGTCATTAAATTGGCTGCGATTATTGAGACCGGTTAAGGCATCTTTAGTTGCAAGTCGTAATACACGGTTATACATAACCGCATTACGTAATGGGTAAATAAGTGCGCTGTGCAGTTGTTGCAATTTGCTTTTTATAGCTTGTCCCATAGGGAACTTACTAAAGTATATTAGCTGACCAAGGCGCTCATTTTCGATATCTAAATCAAATGAATAAGGCGTTTGGCTGGTGTCGCTTTCTGCACTTTGGCAAACACCAAGGGAAGACTGAAATTGCAAACCCGACAAGTTTATTAACTGTTTTGCATGGTCAGCAAAAATTGTAAGAATTTCCTCAATTGATAGAGTTGTCTGTAATTTCGCTACAAGGCCATGCGCATTGCTTAGTTCATTATTTCGGTAATACTCTGCCGAAAATGGCATGAATTCGCCACGTGCAGACACTCGCTGCGTCAAAATATGGACATTTTCCACGATAATTCTCCCCCCGGAGTGTTTAGATACTGTGAGTAAGCGAGATTTGTGCCACTTTTTTAAACTGGCTGAAAAACAAATGGTTGCTATATTTAAAGAAAGGTATAGCTGGTCATCAAGTCGAAAGGAGTTTATTGCTTGCAAAATGTACTGATTCAAGTGTTTGGCTTGCTTGTCGCTGCCGTTGTATTTGTTTGGTTCTTCAAACGAATTGGTTTACCTCCTATTCTTGCCTACTTGGCAACCGGTGTGTTGGCGGGAAGCCACGGCATTGGCTGGATGGCACAAAGTCATGAAATGCATTTTGTAGCAGAACTCGGTATTGTGTTTTTGCTCTTTAGCCTTGGGCTTGAGTTTTCGATTCCACGCTTGATGGCAATGCGCAATATTGTATTTGGGCTGGGATCATTGCAAGTTGTAGTCACTAGCCTTGTCTTTATCATTATTTTGCTATTGCTTGAGCATAGCCTGTTAAACAGCTTTACGATTGCAACACTTATGGCGTTATCTTCTACAGCCGTTGTGGTTAAGCTGTTAAAGGAGTCTGGTGAGCTTAATCAACGGCGCGGTCAGCTTGCTGTGGGTGTATTATTATTTCAAGATATTGCAGTTGTGCCGTTGTTAATTGTTTACCCGCTTTTAGCGCAAAGTGGCTCAGATGCCATTGCCGGCGCACTGGCTTTTGCATTAACCAAAGGGGCATTTGTATGCGCTTTATTGTGGGCAATTGGGAAATGGATTTTACCTAAGGTATTCAGTGAGATAGCGCTGGTTCGTACCGATGAGTTATTTGTTTTAACAACCTTGTTGGTCGCACTATTTGCAGCAGGCCTTACGTATTTATTTGGCCTTTCTATGGCACTGGGTGCATTTTTAGCAGGGATGATGCTAGGCGAGAGCCAATATCGTCATCAATTAGAAGCTGATATTAGACCGTTTCGCGATATTTTAATGGGGCTATTTTTTGTTACGGTCGGCATGCAGCTTGATGTGTTATATGTGCTAAATAGTTGGTATTGGATCTTAGCTGTATTAGTTGGGCTGCTCTTTTTTAAAATTGCCGTATTAGCAATTTCAGCGCAAGTGATTGGTGAGCGTAAACAAGATGCCGTGGCTGCTGGCATTATGCTATGGCAAATGGGGGAGTTTGGTTTTGTATTAATCGCACTGGCATCGCAGCATTTGCTGATCAGCACAGAGCAAGCATCATTTCTTATTGCCGTGGGCGTATTATCAATGGCACTCACTCCTTATTTGATAGAGAAAACCCCCGTACTTTTAAAGCGCTTTGGTTTACTTTCCCATGCAGGTCAGTACTGGCAACAGCCAGCTACAAGCAGTCCTCTTTATCATAATCATGTGGTGATTTGTGGCTTTTCGCGTGTAGGGCAAACTGTTGCTCGTTTTCTTAAGCCTGAGGCCATTGAGTACGTGGCTATTGAAAGTAACCCTATTTTATTGCAAGAAGCAAAAGCTGCGGGTGAACCGATTATTTTTGGTCATGTAAAACAAAAAGATATTTTAAAATCGGCAGGGGTCGAGCGAGCACGGCTTGTTATTATTACATTTGCAGACTTTGAACAAACGCAAGTCGTTGTTGATGCAATAAAACAAATAGCGCCCAAAGTTAAAATTTTAGTCCGCATGCGAGATGATTCTGAGCTGGAAACACTCAAAGAGTTAGGCGTTACAGAAGTTGTGCCAGAGACCCTAGAAGCGAGTTTAATGCTAGTTTCGCATGTGCTTTATATGTCTGGTGTTCCCATGACACGAATTATTCGCAGAGTGAGTAAAGAGCGCCGTAATCGCTATCAATTTTTAAATGGCTTTTTTACTGGGGATAAGCTTGATAGCGAAGAAACCAGTTCTGATCGATTAGAATATTTACATGTTATTGCACTGCCTGAATATGCGTTTGCTGTGAATCAAAAAATCAGTGAGCTAAAGCTCGAACAGCGCCGAGTATCGGTTAGAGCACTGCGCCGACAAGACAGGGAAATAGAAGCCCCATCATCGCAAACAGTATTAATGGCTGGCGATATTCTTGTTTTACAAGGTAAACCGCGTCGAGTAGAGCGTGTAGAACATTATTTACTCGATGGAACAGAGTAATTAGTCAAGCTCTAAGAATTTACGAATTTCGGGCAGTTTATTGAGCCCGTCTTGGTAACCTATTTCAATCAGCTTTTGGGTATAGCGTTTTTCGAACAATAAGTAACTGGTTAAACTCGATTGTGAGCGTTTTTTTACACCTATCATACGCAGTAGCACTTTAATCGCGATTGGCATATCGTCATAAAATTGTGCTGCAATCATATTAAAATTTTGTGAGGGGTTAATGATACAGGTATCAATCTGTTTAAGTTCTTGATGTTTGTCACGCGCAGGTAACAAGCCAAGTGTTCTGTTGATGCGTTCTAACCGCTCTAAATCAGATTGCAGCGTGTCGGTAAAAACACTATCAAGCAGGTGACCTGCAATATTTGAAAGCCCAGGGTAATGGGGTTGATATCCTGGTGGATGCATTTCTTTGGGTTCATCAACACCAATAATAAAGATTTTTTCAGCGCCTAAATGCACAGAAGGGCTCAGTGGTGACAACTGGTGTATAGACCCATCGCCAAAATAATGGTTATGTACATTAACACTTGGAAACACCATAGGAATAGCACTTGATGCCATTAAATGTTCTACATTAATACGCGTTGCTTGACCTTCACGTTTCGCCCGTTGCCATGGTTTTTGCGTAAGCGATTGAAAAAAAGCGACAGAATCACCGGTTGTGTAACTTGACGCAGTAATAGACACAGCATCAAGGTAGTTTTTATGTAAGTTACGTTCTATGCGTGATAAGTCTAAAATTTCGTTAAGAAGTTTTCTCAGCGGTTTATTATTTAGCAAGCTTGCTGGTGGATGATTAATGTGTTCAGACTGGAAACTCGTTAGAATATTACGTGTTAGATGTAAAAACACGCTTAAAAAATCACTTTTGTACACTTGAGAGGTGGAAAAGTTTTTCCAGACCCATTCGAGCTTTTTACTCGCCAAATGGGCGCACGACGCATAACATGCAAGTGCGGCGGAATTAATTGCCCCCGCTGATGTCCCATTAATAATAGTAAAAGGTAATGGGGCAGTGCGAGGCATACTTTGTGTTATTGCTTTCAACACGCCGACTTGATAAGCGGCACGCGCGCCACCACCTGTTAATAATAAGGCGATTTTAGAGTGCTGTGTTTTTTTTAACTTACTGCTCATAGTTGCATTTAAATTGTTGTGCGTCTTTACTTTATTTATCAACTGTAAGTCTTTAAGCTAGAAGAAGCAAAGTTTACCTAATTGCTCACGTTATTTTGTCGAGTTTTATGTCTGTTTTTTAAAGGAGTCTGTATGTCAGAGCATTCGTCAGAGACCGAAGTACAAAAGCGTCCAGTCAATAACAACCTCATATTTGGTGTTGTTATTTTAATTATTGTTGCCTGTGTTGCAGCGTATATTTTACTCCAACCAGACGATAAGCCGACGCAAACCGTAGAGGATATTGTAACTGAAGAAGTACCTATGGCGGAGTTTCAAGAGCCCGAACCAGAGCCAGAACCCGAACCAGTTGCAGAACCAGAACCAGAGCCCGTTGTTGTTGAGCAGCCTGTAGCACGTGAAGAAGAGCCAGTGCCAGAGGTAGAACCATTACCTACATTAAACGAAAGCGATGAGGTGGTTGTTGCTCGCATGGACGAAGTACTGAGCGATCAGGTTATGAGTTTAATGGTGACCGATGACCTTATTCGTCGCGGTGTAGTGTATGTAGATAACATTGCAAAAGGCAAAGTAGCAGCTAGCCATGCACCTGTTGAGCGTCCAAAAGAGTCATTTAAAGTTATTGAAGGTGATATTTTAACGATTGATCCGAACAGTTATGAGCGCTACACCCCTTATGTAAAACTATTTACTAGTTTAAGTGCTGCGCAGGCTATTCGCATTTATGATGAATATAAACCATTAATAAACGAAGCATATGCTGAGATTGGCTACGAAGGCGATGCCTTTAATCAAACTCTTGAAGAAGCGATTGACGTTCTACTTGATACGCCAGAACCAAAAGGTGACATGCCATTAGTGCGCAACTCAGTGACTTATCAATATGCTTATTCAGAGTGGGAAAACCTTCCACAAGCGCAAAAGCAGCTTTTGCGTATGGGCCCTGAAAATATGAAAAAAGTGAAAGCGGCATTACGTAACATAAAAGCTGAACTAGAAAAGTAAGCTTTTAAACCATTTAATACAGTGCGATTGTACAGCAAGTATGCAATCGCACTTTCTTTTTCGAATACCCCTTGAATAACAGGTTAAAACTAGAGATAATCCCTCCCGCGCCAAACAAGGCCCTCAATGGTAGTCTTATTGGTCCTCTCGCAACACTAGCAGGTGAACCTGGTCAGGCCCGGAAGGGAGCAGCCACAGCGTGTGACGTGTGTGCCGAGATGTGGCTGGTAAGACTGCCACCCAAATTCTTCTTGGGTTGTCGTTTGAAGTATAAGATGACATAAATTGGAAGTATAAGGTGGCATAGCCTATTTTCTTCCCAAAAGACAAATCAACCTATTCCCAGCAAAAAGCTAAACTCTACCTTATAAATCCTCTATAAATCTGTAAGCTAAGAATAGATCTACTAGTTTAATCAGCTTTTTATGAGCATGAAAATGCCAAGCTTACTCTGTGTTAACTACGCGATAAGGCGGAAGTATTTAGGAACCGAAAATAATGAGTAAAGTTAAGATTAAAACTTATATGGTTTGAGGGAACAGAGCCTAGTGAAGTTGGTGTCTACTTAGTAGCATTGAGGCATATCAGTGGTTTCGGTTCATATGACTACTTATATTGGGATGGTAAATCATGGTTGAATCAAACGACTTCTGATATCGTGGGCTGGTCGCCAGTTTCTGATATTTTGGCGCAACTAGATGCTGGCTGGCCTACTGGTGACTTAGAAACTGATCTAGAGTTTGAAGAATATAGGAAGCAACATAGAGGTAAGTTTAGTGACGATGATTTTATCGAAATGGACTAGCCTATAACAAATCTAAATAGCAATGTATTTAATAGTGATTCGTAACGCTTGGCAGTTTCGCTTCGTTCAAGTATAGTCAAGCGTTGCTCACACCTAAGTGTGGCGTTACCAATGTTTGCTCATGGCACATAATCTTGGCTTTTTAAAGCCTGTATCTGGTAACTTTTGCCATTATAAGCTTCAATTTTATATCAATATATTCTTCGCTTTTGCTTGCTATAAGCTAAAAAACCGAGTTTGGCTATGCCAACTTATACTTGAAACAACATTTACTGGTGCTTTTTGTTCTAACACATTGATCTATTTCCTAGATTGATAGATGATTATTTGACATTTTATTTTCTAAGTGTCAAATGAACCTAACTCTACACATGCTGGCGAATGACTTTTATTTAAAGCTAAGGGAAAGCGCAAAAGACCCTTTAAAGTCTTTGTTGTTTATTTCAGAAGATTTCCCTGTTATGGATTGTTATAACAGCTGCTATCTAATGGCTTTACACATCTTCAAAAATACTAATCACACGTCTATAGAATTAGTTGCAGGATATGTATCTGGTGGGAGTGAGGCAATTGGGCATTGTTGGTTGGAAGTTGAAGGCATATTGGTTGACATTACTTCGGAGCAATACAACATACTGCGCGAGGAAGAACTAAGTAGTAATATTTTAGATCGTAGGCCGTTTCTCCCGATATATTGTATTGATGCTAATTTGGCTCTTCATCATGACATATTCAGTGATTTGACGAGAGAAGTTATTGATAGGAATTTTAGCCAGTTAACGCGCTCCGGTTATGAAGAATGGGAAGAAGAATACTTTAAAATATTGAGTTGAAGAGAGTTGGTTCAACAGCAAAGAGGTATGTTGAAAAACATCTCATGACAACAAAAAAGCAGAAAGGGTAATAATATAAAATGACGGCAAAGGATCTACCGATAGAAGAAGATTTTAGAACTCCCTCCAATGTAATGCTACCAGATGATCGTAGTAATTTAGTCGGGCTTAACTCTATTGAACAGTTGCATGAGGCAATTGATGAATACAGGCTAGACAAAAGTATACCTGAAAATATTCGGATTCAATTTGCTACGGTGAAAAATCTAATCCTATATTCCTACTATGTTTATAGATTTTTTCCTGTAGCAAAACATCAATTGTTTGTTGTTTTGGAGCATGCAATTAAAGCATGCATTGGTGAACAGGTCCTTCAAGACTACAAAAAAGCGAAAAACAGAAAGCAGGGCAAAAACAGTCATCGGTTCTCCATGGGCTTAAAACTAAGCCTACATTACCTTGTCGAACACGACTTAATCAAGAATGAAGATTTTAGAGTATGGCAAGAGGGAAAAGCCAGAGAAGCATGGGCAAGGTACAGAATTCAAGTTTCCAAAAAATGGATGAGGAAAACCTTCAATGCTACGAATTAGACGAAAACGAGGTTGATTATGATGGGTTCAATTATGAGCATGATTATGTATCAGTTCTCGCGAATATTCTGCCAAAGGTGCGCAATTCATTAGCTCACGGTTCGAATTACTTAAGTGCATCTACGGTTCATGACCTTGAGGTTGTAACTACCATTATTAATAAAATTTTTGCTCGTGCTAGCTGGAATATGCAGAGCCATCGAGTATAGGTGATGCGCGCCGTAAAACATTAGCCAAAGAACTCTATGATTTAGGTTTGCGATAATGAATAAAAATTCTATTGGGAGTTTACTTTTTTCTGTTGCTCTTATATTGATAATAAGCACAGAATCATACTTAGTTATTTCATTTAAAGATTTTATTCTTGAAGGGAAAGGCATTGGGATTTATGGTGTCTTTTTATATTTTATAGTACTTATACCTTGTTCTTTATTGTGGTTACTTTCTTATCGTATCAGAAAGAGTCGAGTTAAAGCTGCTATATATTGGATTTCTGCTCTTGTCTTAATTCCAGTTATTGTATTTCAACCTACGTGGTGGTCTGCTCCATTATTAAGTTGATTTAGCAAAGCTTTAAAGTTGAGTTTGTAACCGTAGATTCGATTTCGTTTTACGTTTTAGCCTAATGAAGTAAATGTGTTTGTGTAAACTTATGCTAAACAACATTGGATTTGTCTTTCTGATCCTTTTTTATTAGCTTAGGTTTTCCCTTAATTTTTCGATGCTTCCAATGAATAGCATAGACATAAAAACAATTACCATAGCAGAAGCTTTACCTATTAGGCATCGCGTTTTGTGGCCAAACAAACCGATTTCTTTTTGTTCTGTTGAAGGCGACGATACGGCGAGTCATTACGGTGCATTTATTGATAAAAGGTTAGTATGTGTTGCATCTATTTATATTAATAACAATGAGGCAAGATTGAGAAAGTTTGCTACTTTGCCTCAATACCAAGGACAAAAAATAGGTTCTAGAGTAATAGAGCATATACTGAGTGACTTGAAGTGTTCTGATGTTAATTATTTTTGGTGTGATGCACGTAAAACGGCGCTTTCTTTTTATCAGAGATTTGGCTTGTGCTCACATGGCGAGCCATTTCAAAAATCAGGTATTTCATATCTTAGAATGTCTGTTTCTTTGCGTTAAGGGTTAGGTCTTGGAATAGGGTTTATTGCAAGTAGTAGAAACTGAAGTCGTTATTTCTCTTATCGCTAAACTAAATTTTCAAATTAATAGAATCAGCTTTTTAAATTAGCATTAGGGGGCAGTAGTTATTATTTAGTGTGAATTGTACTATATTAACATTAAATGTAATGCAAATGGGAATTGTTCGTGATAGCATCTTTGTGCTATTTCAATAACAAGGGTTATTATGAATTTTTCTCTACTTCCTACAGCCACAGCGGTGAGCTTAGCGCTTTTGTCAAACAGTGCTTTTGCAGCAGAACAAACTAATAAAAAAGAAACAGACCTCATAGAAAAAATTACTGTAAATGGTAAGTACATTGTTAACGAAAATATCGATACAGCGACAGGCCTTGGTTTATCTATTCGCGAGACTCCACAGTCTGTAACAGTCTTTACTGCTGAGCGTATTCGAGATCAAGATTTAGACACGATTATTGACGCAGTTGATAATACGGTTGGTTTGTCATCTTCAAAAATGGATAATATTCGTAACACCATGCAATCACGCGGGTTTAATGTGTCTAACTATCAAATTGATGGTGTGCCTTTATCGTGGAGTTTGGCAGGGGATTCTGGTGAAACGTCAGCGGATGTTGCAATTTATGAACGAGTAGAGTTTGTACGAGGCGCAACGGGTCTACTAACAGGTGCGGGCGACCCATCTGCATCAATTAATCTTGTTCGCAAACGCGCGCGTAATACTGACTTAACTGGTTACGTTGATGCTTCAATAGGAAGTTGGAATAAAAAAGAGTTAACCCTTGATATCGCGAATGGCTTAAATGATAGCGGTACAGTGCGCGGTCGAGTGGTCGCAAAAGTGGTTGATAGTGAATCATATATCGACTTATACGAAGAGAATAAAAATATCTTCTACGGTGTATTAGAGACTGACCTAACACCTGATACTATCCTGCGTGTAGGGGCGAGTTACCAGAACAGTGATCCGCATGGTCCTGTGTGGGGCGCTTTACCTGCATACTATACAGACGGCACAGCAACTGAGTGGGATGACTCTAAAACTACGGCCCTTGACTGGACTCGTTGGGAAACAACGCACAAAAACTATTTTGCAACCATTGAGCATTTATTTTCGAATGGTTGGCAGTTAACAGCAAATTATAATCACTCAAAATATGATAAAGAAAGCCGCTTATTTTATGTCTATGGTGCATTAGATAAAGAAACAGGGGCGGGCTTAACAGGGCAACGTTATTTTGCGTTTGGCTCAACAGAGCAAGACAGTGTTGATGTGCAGCTTAAAGGTCAATACACTTTGTTTGAACAGAGTCATGACTTTGTGGTGGGTGCGCTTTACTCTAAGCAAACTGGTGAAACAAGTACTCGCGATCCCGATCCTATCATTGGTGGTAGCGCATGGGATGCGGTCCCTATTAATAACTTTTTTGATTTCCAAGGGGATGATATTGCAGAACCTAATTGGACTGAAGAAGTGACACTACAAGATGATAACGACACAGTACAAAAAGGCTTTTACGCAGCTACACGAGTTTCGTTAACTGATGCGTTTAAAGTGATTGCTGGTGGGCGTATTTCGTCGTGGGAGCGAGAGCGTTACTATTACGGCGATCAACAAGATTACGGTGATTCAGGGGTTTTTGTGCCTTACTTTGGCGCACTCTTTGATTTAAATGATCAGCATCGCATGTATGCCAGCTACACAGAAATTTTTCGTCCGCAAAATAGCTTAGATGCGAACGGGGAGTATTTAGACCCTGTTGATGGTAAAGCAAGTGAAATTGGCTTAAAGAGTGCTTATTTTGATGAGCGTTTGCAAACATCTTTGGCTATTTTTGATATTCAACAAGACAACTTAGCAGCAGAAGATCCCAACTTTGTGCCAACCGCTGAACAAATGTCAGCATATTATGGCGCTGAAGGAACACAAAGTCGCGGCTTTGAGTTTGAAGTGATGGGGGAGCCTGTGGATGGTTGGAATATCTCAGCCGGCTACTCACAGTTTAAAGCCGAAGATGCCGATAACAACAAAGTAAATACAGATTCACCACGTAAGCAATTTAAGTTATTTACGACCTACCAATTTGTAAAACAATTACCAGCGCTTACAGTCGGTGGTGGTCTTAACTGGCAAAGCAAGTCATATGCGCAAGGCACAACACGTAATGTAGAGCAAGATGCTTATACAATTGTAAACTTGATGGCACGTTATAATATTAATGAATCAATGGATTTACAGTTAAATGTTAATAATCTATTCGATAAGAAATACTATAACTACATGACAGCAGGCTACTATGACCTTTACCGCTATGGTGCGCCACGTAATGCATCACTGAGCTTCAGCTATAACTTTTAATTGATTGCTGGGATAGGCTTATATCGAGTTACAACTAAAGGTGCATTTGTGCACCTTTAGTTTTATGGTTATCAGGGCTTCTTCGCTATTCTAGCTTTAAACAGCGACGAGCTGTTTCATTTTATGACAACTCATTTCCTTCTTTAATCTTATTGATCTTAAATAACACCCTTTTAAATAAACTGGCTTATTCTGTTGCCAAATTAAGTAACGAGCTATTTGCTTGTTTGAGGGATTTTAGATAAATGATTACGTTAGATGAGCAGCGTTTAACATCGTTAAAACGTGGCTTTCATATACCACCTAAGCCTGAACTACTCGATGAAATTGCAACTGAAATGGAGTTAGACGATGCTTGCTTAGATAGAATTGCCAGCATGATCTCTAAAGATATTAGCCTCTCTGCTTTATTATTAAAAACCATCAACAGCCCTTTTTTTGGCTTACAAAGAACGATCAGTGATATAAAACAAGCGGCTATGTTTTTGGGTTTAGAGCAACTAAATCGTTTAGTTACACTCGCATTACTCAAGAACAACTTTGTTGGTGATGCCTGCATCAGTTTAGAGCGATTCTGGGATGAGTCTGTTGAAGTAGCAAACGCTTGTGTATGGCTTGGACATAGTTACAAGTCGCTGATGCCAGTTGATGAGCTCTACTCGTTAGGCCTTTTCCACAATGTTGGCATTGCAGCAATGGCTCTAAAATACCGTGACTATATTGACGTATTACAACACGCAAATCATGCAAAAGAGCAAGTAATAACCGATCTTGAGCAAGCTCGTTATCAGTGCGACCATGCTGTTATAGGTTATTTTATTGCCACATCGTGGCACTTACCTAAGCCGCTATGTAACGTTATTTTAAACCATCATAATAGCCACTTTTTACAGCTAAGTGATAATGACCACCAGCGAATGGCCTTTGCTATTTTAAAATGTGCAGAAAGCATGATTGACTATGCCAGACACAGGCAACATTCAAGCGAGTGGCTAAAAATTAAAGATCAGTGCTTTATCGAATTAGGAGTTATTGAGCAGGAATACGCTGATCTTCTAGAAGATTACCTCGACAATTCAATGGCGAGTTAAAGCCAATAAAAACCTTCGATAAGCAAGCGGGTGGTGTTAATTCACTGCTCGCTTTTATCTAATTCACGAGCTTCGGTAAGTGCTCATTAGTCCGTAGGCTTTACCTTGAAACCGTGAGTAAACTTAACCTTAAATATAGATATAAAAGCAGTTTGATAAACTGTAGTCGCGACTTTACGTCGCGTTATTTATATGAAACTAATGACGTGTGGTTCAGCGCAAATTATGAAGTAAGTACATAACCATCTCTGATAGAAAATAGCGTGTTTATATCGAGCTTTAGAGCTCAATATTTTCAAAAATTTAAACAGCTAAAGATATGCGCATTACACATATATTTGTTACGCTTCACTCAGTCTATTAAATAGGTATTAAAGTGAAAGTAATTAAATATTTACTGGTATTGTTTTTTAGCGGTATTTTCTCGATTTCAGCTTTTGCCGCAACAAAGCACCTAAATATCGTCAAACCTGTGGTTGCGGCATTTAAATCGGGGGATAAAGCTGCCATTGCCAAGCGAGTGCATTATCCTTTGCAGCGTAAAGCGCCACTGCAAGCAATAGAAAATGAGCAAATGCTTATAGAAAACTTTGAGCAAATTTTTGATAAAGAGTTTGTCGAACAAATCGTGAACTCAAATATTCGCCATGATTGGGAAATGATGGGTTGGCGCGGCATTATGTTTGATTCAGGCAAATTATGGCTAGACTTTGATGGCTCTATTTGGGCTGTGCCTTATGAATCAGAGGCAGAAAAAACACGACGCGAAGCACTGATTGACGAGCAAAAACAAGCATTACATAAAAGCCTTCGTGAATTCACAAAGCCGATATTAACGTGGCAAACAAAAAAACATCTAATTCGTATCGATGAGCTTGCTGATAATCAGTACCGTTATGCTGCATGGGAAATTGATCAATCTATGCAAGATGAGCCAAGCCTTGTGATCACAGGGGGCACATTAAGTTTTGATGGCAGTGGGGGCAATCATTTTTATACCTTTACTAACAATGGTTATCGTTATGTTTGTCATGTGACTGTGCTTGGTACGGAACAGTCACCGCCTGGGCTTTTAGAAGTATTTAAAAATAACGTACAAATATTGTCTGAGCCTGCTTTAAGTTTGTAAGGTGTTTTTCTTATTTTGAACTACACTTATCCTTTTAAAGGAGTCTCTTCTAAAGGAGTAAGTTATGGGTGCAAAATTTTGGATACTCAGAGCCACTAAAGTTTTTACGCTGGTGGCTATTTTATTATTTATGGTAGAAATCTTGAAAGGCCATGAGCCCTTAAGCGCATTGGGTTTTGCGCTACTTTGGTCTTTTATTGCTACGGCCATTTTTATCGCAACCCGTTTATATCATTCATCAAAAGGGCGCCACTGTGCGCTTTGTAATGACACCCCTGATGATAAAAAAGCGAGTTAGCTTAGGTTATTAACAAACACGCCGCCCCATACCAACGCACAAACCGTTAGAGCAATCAGCACGGCTGCGGAGCCTAAGTCTTTAGCTAGGCCTGATAATGGATGAATTTCAAGGCCTATTCGGTCTATGGCGGCTTCAATTGCCGTATTGATGACTTCAGCAAACATCACAAATAGCACAGATACAAGCAGCATAATTTTCTCATACAGGCTAATCTGCCAGACAAAAACCACTGCGATGGCTAGGACCAACAGTATTAGCTCTTGCTTAAAAGCAGACTCATGCTTTGCTAACCACGTGAATGCGCGTTGGGAGTTTTTAAATGCGAGGCGAATACGTTTAATGCCCATGGGTTTGTTAGTGCTATCAAATTGCATAGTATGAAATCTCTATTTCGTTAGCTTTGTATTGAGCAAGCATTAAAGATATCTTGCTCTGGGTGATATTCAGTGCTTTGTACATGGGTTAAGCCAAGTAAGGTGTCAAAAATGTTATCGTGCGAAAAAGTCTGGTTACGCTGCTGTTCGATACATTGATTAAAGCGGGTATCGGCTAGTTTATTACTCCAAAACAGCATAGGCACTTGGGTTTGCTCTTTAGGCGCTAACGCATACGGGAAGCCATGTAAGTACAAGCCTTTTTCACCTAGTGATTCACCGTGATCAGAAACATACAGCAGAGCTTTGTCATCCGCCTGACTGTTTTGCAGTAAATTAATAAGTTTACTCAACACTAGGTCGGTATAAGCAATGGTATTATCATAGGTGTTGGTGAGTTGCTCACTGCTACAGTTTTGGATATCGCTACGTGGGCAATCAGGCAAAAATTTACTGTCTTTTTCTGGATAGCGGCGATAGTAGGTTGGCCCATGTGAACCAATCATATGTAGCACCACTAGTTGGTGCTTCGCATGACTTTTAGCAAGCTTTGCGGCTAATTCTTCAACCAGTACTTCATCAAAACAATAGCGTCCGTCACAAAGTGGGTTACTCTTTGTTGGTTCTACCGTTTGTGAGTTTACCCGTACGCAAACCCCTTTACAGCTGCTATTGTTATCAATCCATGTTACTTCGACACCACTTCGTTGAATGATATCTAGGGCATTTTCTTGGCTTTGCGCGATGCGCGAATCATAGTGACTGCGGTCTAAGCGCGAGAACATGCAAGGTACAGAAATGGCAGTTGCGGTGCCACATGAACTAACATCACTGAAATATTTCACGCCAAGTTTAGGGGTATATTGATTAGTCGGCTTGTCGTAACCTTGCAGTGAGAAGTTTGCTGCACGTGCTGTTTCGCCTACCACCATAATCGTCAGTGAACTTTGTTGCTTAGCTAATAGGTGCGGTGTTTTATCTAACACTTTAAAAGGTAAAGGTGGATAAAAATAATTATCGCGCAGGTACTTATAGCCCGCAGTGTAAAATGCAAAGGGGGTAATGTAGCTGGTTAATTGGCGATTATTACGCCCTACAGAGGCGTAATCTTTATAAAATGGGACGGCAATAACAGCTACAGCAATAAATGCTGTAACGTTAAGAAACGCAAAGCTTTTAAGGCGCACACGAAAGTTTCCGACAATTTTAAAGCGAGAAAACAAGTAAGCAGGCAGTACACCTAACACACAAATAAAAGCGATAACTTGTACATTAAGGTATGAAAATGCTTCGCCTGAATTTGTTTCTAAGATATTTTGCAGCATGCTTTTATCAAAGATAACACCGTAATTTAAGGTTGCATAAAACAACAACGATGAAACCACGATGCTTGTTAAAAGCACGGGTTTTACAAAGGTGATTAACGATAACCAACTTAACACCATTGCCGCCAGTGCTAATAAGAAAAACGGTACGCTTGCTATAAATAACCAATCGACATGTTCAGGTTTGCTTGCAGCTTCAAATACATTAAATAAAAACAGACCATTAAATACAATAACCAAGTACAACGACACCAGCCAGACAAATTGGCTGTAGCTAACGTGCCATTTTTTAGTAAGGAGTTGTTTAATTTGCATGCTCATAATCATTCCTCATCGCTACGATTTATTTGGTAAGCGATACAACTGTTCGGTATAAGCTAAATTGTTAAATAAGACGTGCGCTAAGGCTTTTTTGGCAAGCTCAACGCTGCTGCCATCTTTATCAATGGCAACTTGGGTTTTACTTGAAGGGTCATAGCGCCAATAACTCACTTTTTGATTTGGCATGAGTATTACGGCTTCACCATTTTCTACGTAAGCAAAGTTGTCGTAGTACTGCATCATGGCGCGCTCAACAGGGTAGTGTTTCGTTAAATCATAACCAAGCATAGGGGTTGCTTGCTCAACGCCTAATAACGACAACAAAGTAACGGGTAAATCAATTTGGCTGACTAAGCGAGTATCGCGCTTTGCATCCATATCACTATTTAGGATCACAGCAGGGATGTGGAAAGATTTAAGCGGCACAGGCTCTGAACCAAACACGCGCACATCATGATCTGCAACCACTAAAAAGACGGTGTCTTGCCAGTAATCTTGCGTTTTTGCCTTCGCGATGAATTTACCAAGAGCATAATCAGCATATTTGATTGCGAGATCGCGCTTGACGTTTTCTGGGTCGTGGCCTTCAGGCAGTGTTACTCTACCCTCTGGAATATCGAATGGGTCGTGGTTACTTGAGGTAAACACAAGGCTGAAAAATGGTTTTCCTGATTTATTTAGCTCACTCAGCTCTTTATCAGCTTGATTAAACAAGTCTTCGTCGCTTGCGCCCCACGACGAAATAAACTCTGGGCTTTGCATGTCACTAATATCTACAATATCGCTAAAGCCATTCCCTAAGAAAAAGCTTTTCATATTATCAAAATGACTTTCACCGCCATAAATAAACTGGGTGGTATAGCCTGTGCGGCTTAATACATCAGCGAGTGAGAAAAAGTTGTGCTGTGACTTAGAGAGCTTTACTACAGATCGTGAAGGCGAAGGAGGAAATCCGGTTGTTACGGCCTCGATGCCGCGTACAGAGCGTGTGCCCGTTGCGTATAAGTTATCAAACCCCCAGCCTTGCTGATAAAGCTTATCAAGCTCAGGAGTTACACCAATACCACCTAGTTCACCAACAAAGCGTGCGCCTAAGCTTTCTTCTAAAATGATCACTAAATTCTTGTGTTTGCCTGTATTAAAAGGTGTGTTGTTGGCTAGGGTAGGAATACTCTGCGTTACAAACTGATTTTTATAGGCTGCTTGCTTTACTGTTTGTAAAATCTCATCACGTGGCATGGTACCGTATAAACTACTGGCATTTTTTTCATTGCCCATATTCTTAATAGCAAATGCAACACTGTAAGTTGAATTTAGAGCCAAAGAGTTAACCAGTGAGTCACTTGAAAAGTACACTAATGCAGGATTTAAAGGGCGATGGCTTACAGTGCCTCTTGCGCTAATTAAGCAAACAAATAAAGTAGTGACGAGTATCACCACTTGGCTAACGGTTTTAGCATTTTGCTGTTTGCTAAATGCTGCATTTATATAACGATACGCAAACACACAACTAAGCGTTGCAATAATTAAGGTGCTTATCATGGCAAATAGGTGGCCATGTAATAGCATAGAAAAGACTTCTTGAGGGTAATCGAGATATTCGACAAATAAACGATTAGGTCGTACATCGTACTGAGTAATAAACGCGGGGGTCGAAGCCTCAACAACCACGATTAAAGTCACAACTATGCTGCTATAAAGAGTAAAAACATGCTGAAAAAAAGCAGTTTTGCTGCGCAAAAGCACATCAGCGAGTAACATTAAAACAGCCAAGGCTGACAAGTAGCCTACGCTGCTTAAGTCGACTCTTAAGCCGCCCAATAAAACGGCAAGGCTATCGCCATTTGCTAACCTTTGTTGTTGCCATAATAGCAAGCCCATTCTAGACAATGTAAAAACTGACATAATCAGTAGCGTAAAACGTAATAGTGGTTTTAGAACGGATGTGATTGCTTGCATAGTTATACTTACTTAATCGAAAAGTATCGCAATACTAGGAAGCAAAGCTTAAGAAATACTTATGAAAAACTTAATGTTTACTGGGTTAGCTAAAATTCAGTAAACCTTAAGTAAATCTTAAGTTTTACAGCGTAAGCTACGCTTAGAATGTTTTATAAGAGAGAGCTATGAAGCTATTACTCATTGAAGATTCGGCGTCTTTGCGACGCAGTTTACGAATAGGTCTTGAAAACTTAGGTTTTACCATTGATGAAACAGGAGATGGAGCCGAAGGGTTAAGTATGGCTATGTCAGGAGAGTATGAACTGATAGTTCTTGATTTAATGCTACCGAGTATTGATGGCATTACTTTACTGCAAACCATCAGAGCAAAGCAGCTTGATGTGCGAGTACTTATTTTATCGGCTAAACAAGAGCCAGAAGATAGAGTTAGAGGGCTGCTCACAGGCGCTGATGATTACTTAACAAAGCCTTTTTCGTTTGATGAATTACATGCACGGTTATTAAACTTAACGCGTCGTGGAAATTTGAAAGCAAAAAGTGATGTGATTTATATTAATAGTTTGGCGCTTAACTTACAGCTTAAATTATTACAAGTGGGCGATACAGTAATCGACTTAACGCCTAACGAGTATAAAATAGTTGAGTGCTTGTTTAGTAATCAAAATAAAGTCATCACAGCAGAAAAACTGAGTAGTTACATTGCAGGTCAATACGATTTAGTATCAAAGAATTCAATCGAAGCACATTTATCATCTGCTCGTAAAAAAGTAAGAGCGGCTGGTGGAGAACTTCCCATTCAAACTAAGCGTGGCTTTGGCTACATAGTACAAGGTAAGTGATGAAATCAATTCGAAGTAAGCTGGTTGTCACTTTATCAATTGCTATTACTGGGCTTGTTTTAAGTATTTTATTAGCCACCGATATTGCTGTTGATAGCTGGATTGATAACGAATTTAATCGCGGCCTGCAGTCAAAAGCAGGGATGTTAATGACCTTGGTACATGAAGATGAGCAAGGACTGGCGTTTAACTTTTCAAGTGAATTTATGCCAGAGTTTGATGGTAAGGTTGAACCTGAATATTTTCAAATCTGGACAGAAGCAGGCGTATTTACGCGCTCTAAAAGCCTTAATTTATTTAAAGTAAAGACCCTTACATTGCAGAGTTTAGACGTTGGCGAATCGAAAATTATTGCTGCTAAACTGCCCGATGGCCGTGACGGTAGAATCATTTATACTCGCTTTTTTCCTCAGGCTGAATCGCATGTAAGAGCGGGTAACTACGAAAGTAATAAGTCTGCTGTTCAAATGCCTCTTACCCTAGCGTACGCAGCCTCATCAGAAGAAGTGGACTTTATTCTTTGGCTCATTGATATTATTTTTGTTGTCACGACCGTCACCGTCATTGTATTTATTCGACTTTTTGTCCGTAAGTCAGTTGATTCATCGCTTGCGCCATTAAATCAACTCAACAAAGATATAAGCCTACTTAGTATTGCCGATAAAAGTGCTCAAATTGTAATTAAAGAGCCTGTAAAAGAGTTGCAGCCGATTGTTGAGAGTCTAAATGCGTTCATACAAGAAAACAGGCAGCTTTATTTTCGTGAGAAACGTTTAACGTCAGATATCGCCCATGAACTTAAAACACCCATTGCAGAGTTAATTAATATGGCAGAAGTGGCCATTCGTTTTCCCAAAGAACAACAACTCAATGAAGACTTTAAGCCGGAAGTGCTAAACATCAGCCAGCGTCTAAAAAGCATTGTTTCTAACTTGTTGCTACTGCATAAATACAGTGATCAGGTTTTGCCAAAAAATGAGGCGTGTGATTTAAATCAGGTGACTATGCGAGTGTTGGAAAACGGTGATACATCGAGACTCGAATTTGAACTCGATAAAACCCTGCCGGCCATAATCAGTAATATATTTGCGCTTGAGTCTATTATTACCAACTTGGTGAATAATGCTAAGCAATATAGCCCTGAAGGTACATATGTGTTGATTAAAACTAAAAGAGCAGGGAGCTCAATCATTTTAACTGTTAGGAATACGCTCTTAACCGCTTTAAGTAAGGAGGAAATGAGCCAGTTATTTGACCCACTTTGGCAAAAAGACACCGCGCGAACGTCAAATGATAACTTTGGGCTGGGGTTATCGATAGCAAATGCATTAACGAAAGCTATTGATGCAGAACTATTGGTTGAGCAAAGTGAGCAAACAATTACCTTTAGTTTGATATTAAAGTGAAATTTTGCAGCCTCCGTGTTTATGTGCAACACTGATTATGAACAACAATAAGGAATAAAAAACTATGGGTAAAATAATTGGTATTGCACTTATCGTCATTGGGGTTGCACTGGCTGTGTGGGGATATAACGTATATGACTCTGCCAGCGCGCAAGTAAGTCGTACGCTAAGTGGTGATACACCGATTGAAGCGTGGTTAGGTATGGTAGGTGGTGCAATCTGTGCGGTTGTAGGCATATTAAAAGTTAAGTAATCAAACATTGAAATTAGCAAGCTAATACCTGATACTGTGTTTATATACAGTTGTGGTGTTAGCTATGCAGAAACAATTACCAGCAAAATACTATTTAAGTCACTTTTTTGAACTTGCAGAGTTTATCCAAACTCAGTGCACACGCCTGTTAACGGCTAAGCAGCAGTTATTTCTATCAAGGTTAATTCAACTTGATGAGCAAAGCTTGTGTACCTTATTGCGTATTTACTCGCGTAAGCCCAAACTTGTCGCAATATCCTCACTTAATTATGAAGAGATCCCCAATCTTCATGGTGCTATTTTTAAGCTTAAGCAGCAAGGGCTGGTGGCACACCCCACAAGTGAAAATTTAGACTTAGTACTTGAACATTTAACTAAGCCGGAGTTGGTGAGCCTTTTAGCGAATGATGAGCTAATGTCATCTACTGTTGTTTTTAAAAAGTCAGCAAGCAAAGGGGCATTAATTCAACTATGCAAAGATCACATCGATCGTACGAGTAATCTGTTAGAAACGCTTTTCAGTCAATTTGTGATGAATAGCCGAAGCCAGTATTACGAGTACTTTGAGTTTTTATATAGTGGTCGCTTGAGTGGTGGTGATATAAACCACCAAAATCGCTTTGTGATGCGTGATTTAGGGATAGCCAGAGTACGTGGTGATGTCAGCAAAACGCTGTCGCGTTTTCAAACCTTGGCCGAAGCACAAACACAGTATCAATTAAATCAATTGCGCATGCAGTTTAAGCAAAGCGAGTCAGCAGCGCAGTATCAAAATTTAGCCCAAGCACTTTTAGCCATTAGCTGTGAAGATGAATTAGCCCAGAGTATCAAAAACAAATTACTTATTCGCTTATATAAGCAGTTGAAGGAGCATGATTTAGCGTTTGCATGTGAGTTACTCGAACACTGTGAAGGCAGTAGTGAAGCGCAAGAGCTAGCAATTCGCCAGCGCTATAAAGAGGGGGATAAAGAGTGGGTTGAGCAAAAGCTTGAGCAAATAATTCACGATCCACTTGATGATGGCATTTTGTATTTTGCAGAGGATTTCTTACAACGCAAATACAATAAACAACAACGCTCGCGTTTAACGCAAATGCTCGTTGATACAGAGCATCAATTAAACATTGATGACATTTATCGTGGTGACGTAGAGCAAGGGGTGTGTGAGCATTATCAGCAACAGGAATGCACTGTCTTTTTTAGCGAAAATAACCTTTGGTTGAGCTTATTTACACTGACATTTTGGCAAGAGCTTTTTATTGATACGCCGTACCCACCATGCAACGAATTTGATATTTATCCCAAAGTGCTTCTTGCTGATAACTTTTACGACTCACAGCAAAAACAAATAGAAAAAAAGTTAGCATTTTTAACATCAAGTGATACTTGGTTTAAGCATGTGTGTAAAGCGGCAGGGCAGTTTTACGATACACCGACAGGTTTATTTCAATGGCACAGTGATGTTTTAGAACCATTAAAGTTACTTATAAAATACAGTGGTTTACAAAATTTAAAGTCACATATTTTGCAAATGACAAAAACATTTAAGCAGCTAAAAGATGGCTACCCAGATTTAATGGTGCTCAAAGAGGGCAAGCTCACATTCGAAGAAGTAAAGGCCCCAGGCGACAAATTAAGACGCAACCAACTTGTCAGTATTGATGTGTTAAAACAGCACGGCTTTACTGTGAACATCGTTGCGGTAAATTGGTTTAATGACCCTACTCGCATTTACAGCGTGGTTGATATAGAAACCACAGGCGGCCTACAAGGTAATAACAAAATTACGGAAATAGCCGTTGTGCAAGTGCAAACTGGCGAGGTGATAAATCAATGGGCAAGCTTAATTAACCCTGAGCGAAGCATTCCACCGTTTATTACTAAACTTACCGGTATCAATGCTGTCATGGTCCGTGATGCCCCACGCTTTGAAGAGATAGCCGATACACTGCGCTCACTATTAAAAGGCAGTGTATTTGTTGCTCACAACGTGAATTTTGACTATGGCTTTATTCGTAAAGAATACGCTGCACTTGGGCAAGGCTTTAAAATGCCCAAGCTATGTACTGTGGTTGAATCACGAAGAGCATTTCCAAAGCTTAAGTCTTATTCGCTCGGTAACTTAGCGGCTCATTTTGAACTGAATTTAACTAACCACCATAGAGCATTAGCTGATGCAACTGCCACTGCAGAGCTGTTAAATTTGATTCAACAAACACAATCAAAAAAGGCGAGTTAAACTCGCCTTTTTAAACTTAATCTGTCCCATCCAAAATAAGATTACTCGTATTCGATAGGGTCGGTAACGTTATTTAATGCAAAAGCCTCTAAACGCTCTTGGCAAGCACCACATTTGCCACAAGCTTTGTCACGGCCGTTATAACATGTCCATGTTTGGCTATAATCAAGACCCATTTTTAAACCGTCTGTCAAAATATCGATTTTGGTATTATTTAAATACGGGCTGAAAATTTCCACAGCGTCATAGTTGGCAATACGGCAAACATCATCCATTTTTTGTACGAACTCTGGGCGACAGTCTGGATAAATTGCATGGTCACCTGAATGCGCGCCGTAATAGACTTTGCTTGCTTTTAAAGACACCGCATAACCCACTGCAAGTGAAAGTAAGATCATATTACGGTTAGGCACAATTGTGCTCTTCATGCTTTCTTCTTCGTAGTGACCTTCTGGTACTTCGATATCATCAGTTAAAGATGAGCCACCAATTAACTGGTTAATAGCTGAAATATCAACAATCTTATGAGAAACACCTAAATTTTCACACACTTGAGCAGCTACTTTAAGCTCTTTAACATGACGCTGGCCGTAGTCGAACGACAGGGCATATACTTCATGGCCTTGTTGCAGGGCTTTATTTAATACGGTAAATGAGTCCATACCGCCGGAATAAATCACAACTACTTTTTGCGTCATATCTGTTTTGCTCTTACTTTTGATAGAGGTTTACTTCAGGGCGCGATATACTACACGGCTCGAGCCTAAATAACAATTTTTGCGCGTGTTTTTGGTTTTTTGATGGTATGTATTTTATACCGTTGCGTCGTAAGTGAGATGTCTTTTGTACAAAATTAACGAAGTGTTTGAAACAATTCAAGGTGAAGCAAGTTTTACAGGTACACCTTCAATCTTTTTACGTTTACAAGGCTGCCCAGTGGGTTGTGCTTGGTGTGATACAAAGCAAACATGGGATGTTGATAATGTATATAAAGTGTCCTTAGATGACACGGTTGAGAAAAAAGCCGACTCAGATCATTGGGCAGAAGCAACGGCTGAGCAAGTGTTAGCGCTATTTAAAGAACGTGGCTACAACGCAAAACATGTGGTGATCACCGGTGGTGAGCCTTGCATGTACGACTTAAATCCAGTGTGTGAATTATTACACGCAAATGGCTACTCAACTCAAATTGAAACCAGCGGCACATTTGAAATTTTAGTCCCAGAGCAGACATGGGTGACTGTATCACCAAAAATTAATATGCGTGGTGGCTACAACGTATTACGCAGTGCCATGCAACGTGCAGACGAAATTAAACACCCAGTTGCAATGCAAAAGCACGTTGAAGAACTTGAAGACTTATTCTTAAAAACAGGAGTGAACCCACGTTTAGTGTACCTGCAACCAATTAGCCAAAAAACCTCAGCAACCAAACTGGCTATTGAGACCTGTATCGCTAAAAACTGGCGCCTGTCAGTGCAAGTACATAAGTATTTGGGAATTAGTTAGTTTATTACTCTGTAGAACAAAAAAGCGTTGCACAATGGCAACGCTTTTGTATTTTATACTCAGTTCAATTATTAGCTTTGAGCTAAATAATCAAGCACGACTTGATGGTGGTCTTTAGTTTTAAACTTATCAAATACGTGTTTTATTTTACCGTCTTGGCCTACAAGGAAACTAATACGGTGAATACCTTCGTACTCTTTACCCATAAACTTTTTGTAACCCCAAATACCAAATGCATCAGCAATAGCATGATCTTCGTCGGCTAATAAATCAAAGTTAAGTTCTTTTTTGGTTTCAAAGTTCTTTAAACGTTTGATTGGGTCAGGGCTAATACCAACAACACGTGTATTTAATTTAGCAAGCTCAGCTTTTTCATCACGTAAGTTTTCAGCTTGTACTGTGCACCCTGGAGTGGATGCCTTTGGATAGAAGTAAACAAGCACTTGCTGCTCTTTTAATAGCTCAGCGAGTGTGATTGTTTCATCATTTTGGTTTTGTAAACTAAAAGCTGGGGCTGTATCACCTGCTTGAAGAGGATTAATTTTGTTCATGCTTAGCTCCTTAGCGAATGCGTCTGAAAATATAGTCTACGTTCAAACTACGAGAAAGATCTTCAAAACTAACTTTAAATTTATCAATATCAACTTCTACTGGAATATTAAACTCTAGTTCACAACGCATTTTCACATCTTCATCGTCATCAAATGTATCTGATTTTAATGAGCAAATACTGATATTGTTATCAGCAAAAAAGCGTGTCACTTTACTGAGAGTTCCTGGCGTGTCGATACCTGTGTATTCGAGTGTGTAACCTGCACAAAACTCACTTGCCACATGGCTTGCTGTGCGTTTCATCATGGTTAATAAGCCTAGCTCCATCCCTTTAGTTGGCAATGTATGTTCAATTCGGCTAATTGCCGACATGTCACCAGCTAATAACATGATGAAGGTAAATTCGTTGCCTAAAATAGCAATTCGACTGTCGATTATATTGCAATGACAATCACTCACTAGTTGAGTTAGTTCGCTAACGATACCCGGTCTATCTTCACCGATCGCAGTGAGCACTATCTGATGATTCGTAAAAGCAGTCATGGAATTTTAAGTACCTAGTAATTAATAAATACCAACGGATATAAGCCAGAATAAGCTTTGATTTCACGTGAGTTTAATACCGCACGGCGGCGAAGTTTAACATAATTTACCGAATAGACGATAGCGGTGATTAATTAAGCCATTAATAAAGTACGCTCTTTCTTGTTTTTAGGGGCATCTGAAAGTACCATAGTTAAAATTTTGCAAGGCGATAAGCAAACATAGTGGTTACGCGCTAACCCATATTGATTAGGGTTTTTTGCATAAAAACAAAAAATGTAAAGTCAAAAATGATTTTACAGTGAACCAAATCGGCATTACCCACTCATACATTTGTTAAAAAAATTAAGGGTTTGCTAAGGAGAAATATCTGTGCAGTATTGGATCTCAAAGGCGCTTGCAGTAAGCGTAATGGTTAGTTTAACAGGGTGCGGTGTCTTTACTGACGAAGCACATCATAAACGTAATTATCGTGCTAACGAACCGGTTAAAGCGCCTGAAGGACTTGCGCAGCCAGCTCAAGATCTGACCTATAAAATGGATGTTGCTCAATATGACAACGATCCAGAAGCAAAAAATTATCGTCCACCCGCACAAGTTATCACTATTGCTCAGGGTAGCTGGGTAGAAGAGGGTGATAAAGATGCTCGCGTATACTTTGACAAAAACGACGGCATTGTTGACTTAGACGAGTTTATTTGGGACTCAATTAACGCTGTATTACATGAAGAGAATACTCGCGCAACGAAGGAAGACAAGTTGCTTGGCAGTATTGAGACTGATTGGTATAGCATCATCAAACCAGAAGATGTTTGGTTTTGGGAAGATGAAGCAGACGTTTCACAACAGCGATTCTTGTTTACAATTGAAGAAAAATCTCACCAGCGTACGGCATCATTAAGCAGCAAATTGGTTGATTTTAAAAGTGACTCGCAAGAGCTTACGCCACTTTTAAAGCAACAGCTTGAAGTGCGAGCGCTTAATCAAGTAATTGCTGAGTTTGATTACCGTTATCGTCAACTTGAAGTCGAAATGCGTAAG
Organism: Pseudoalteromonas sp. L1; assembly: GCF_021728095.1. Lineage (NCBI taxonomy): Bacteria > Pseudomonadati > Pseudomonadota > Gammaproteobacteria > Alteromonadales > Pseudoalteromonadaceae > Pseudoalteromonas > Pseudoalteromonas sp. L1. The sequence continues at coordinate 528,815 of NZ_JAKKCT010000001.1, forward strand.
CAACAAGGTATTATTTCTCTTGAAATGGGATTTGATAACAAAGGCAACGCTGCATTAGTGACTGAACAAGATTACTTTGTGGTATTTGATCGTTTTTCTGGCTTCTTAGAGCGTTTATCTTTCACGATTGTTGAAATTGACCAAGAAAGAGGTTTGATTACGGCTGATTACAAGAAGCCTGAGTCAAGCGTTTGGGATTCAATTTGGGGTGAAGAATTAGCAGAGTTACCAATCGAAAATGGCCAATACCAAATACTTGTAAGTCGCACAAATGAAGGCGGTACGAGTCTGACGTGGATGGACTCTGAAGGAACTACATTAGAGCCAGGTACAATGAATGACCTACAACAAGCACTAGAAAATGCGCTGCGCCAGCGCGGTATTAATATTTAATAATTATAAAAGTTAAAACCACCACAGAAAGAGCCTCACCGCTCTTTTTGTGGTTTTTACAGGTTGAAAATATGTCTAACTTAAACACTGCAAATCGCAGTAACTTGCGAACTTTGTTTACCTTTTTCGTTCCTTCACTTATAGGTGTCTTTTTGTTTATGACGCCGGTGCCCATAGGTGAGGCAATGACTATTCCTATTGCTGTGATGGCAAAGGGAGTTCAGCAATGGATAGCACCATTCGCATTAGGTTTAATAACCACTATTGTATGTATAACGGGTGTGCTTTCCTTAGTTATTAAATTATTTCAGCCTAAAGCACTTTTAAAGGTGTTTGTAATTAAGCATTTGTTTGATGTAAGTTGGTTGTGGCTCAGTGTTCGCCTATTCGGTATGGTGTTTATACTATTGACCTATACCCAGTATGGGCCTGAAATGATTACTTCCAAAAATACGGGAGCTCTAGTTCTAAATGATCTGCTTCCTGTGTTGTTTTCAGTATTTATATTAGCAGGTTTATTACTTCCTCTATTATTAAATTTTGGTCTGTTAGAGCTTGTCGGCACCTTATTGACGAAAGTAATGCGACCATTATTTGGTGTGCCAGGGCGCAGCGCAGTTAACTGTGTAGCATCTTGGTTAGGCGACGGTAGTGTGGGAATTTTGATGACTGCACGCCAATATGAAGATAAACATTACACCCAACGCGAAGCAGCGATTATTGGTACCACTTTTTCTGCTGTATCAATCACTTTTTGCTTAGTTGTAATTGGCCAAGTTAAATTAGAGCACTTATTTGCTCCTTTCTATTTGACTGTGTGTCTAGCTGGCTTTGTTGCCGCACTTATAGTACCTCGCTTGCCTCCTTTACGTTTTAAGAAAGATTTATATGTTGATGGTACTCAACCTGATGAGCATGCAGAAGCAGTGCCAGAAGGAAAAACACTGATAACGCACTCGCTTGATGTTGCACTTGCAAAGGCTAGAACTGCGCCAGGTTTCGTTGGTACTTTAAAAGAGGGGATTCACAATGCCCTTGACATGGTTTTTGCTGTGTTACCTGTGGTTATGGCTGTGGGTACATTTGCGCTTATTATTGCCGAATATACGCCAATTTTTGAGTACATGGGTAAACCATTCGTACCATTTTTAGAACTATTGCAGGTACCAGAGGCAGAAGCCGCTGCACAAACTATTATGGTGGGATTTGCTGATATGTTTATTCCGTCTATTTTAGCCGCAGGTAGTATTGAAAGTGATGTAACGCGTTTCATTATTGCGGCAATGAGTGTGACGCAATTAATTTATATGTCTGAAGTAGGTGCCTTATTACTGGGTAGTAAAATCCCTGTGAATATCGTTGAGTTGTTCTTGATATTTATTTTAAGAACGTTAGTGACACTGCCTGTTATCGTTTTAATGGCTCATTGGTTGGTCTGAGTGAGTCTTTAGGTATTATTATAAAGCCCTGATAACTAATCAGGGCTTTTTTTATCATCATCGTTTTGTGGTTTTTTAAAATCCATTTTTGCAGCGTGTTTTAATAAGGCGAGGTTACCAATAACAACGCCGAAAACCGCAACAACAATTGCAATTTTTTGCCATGTTTCCATGCTCAAACCCAACTAGTCAATTTTGATAAATAGTAGCACTTAAAAGCGTCTAGCATAAGACAGAGATATAAAATCAAGGCCAGGGTTCGGGCTTTTGAAGCCCGCATTAGAATAATGTAAGTATCTTAATGCTAAACTAGTATTATCACCTAAGTCTGCGACGAGCCCTAATCTATCTTCAAATTGGTAGTGAGTGCTAACGTTCTTACCTGCAAAATGGGTGTCATCTAACAAAGAGACACCAATCCCGAACTCCACTGAAACAGGGATGTTTTTAACACTAAAAACAGGATATTGAATAACAGGAGACATGGCTAAAACTAGGTTAGTTTGATGGCTGTTTTCTTTACCATATTGCCAAATATTAAAGCTTGATTCGAAGTAGAGGCGTGCATGCTGAAAAGGGAGTTGCTCTTGGGGGATGTGATATTGATAGGCAAGTTTTACCCCTTTTACATCTCCTTCGCCTTGAATATAGTCAATGGCATAACCATGATTTGAATTTGCAAAAGCAGGCGTTGTTAAACTAGCTGCTATAACGAATGTTAGGGCGTTTAAAATGTGTGTAGTTTTCATATCGGGACTTCTCATAGTGACTATGAGCATGTAAATAGGGGTGGCCAAGGGGGCTTTTCAATGTGCAAAAATACACACCTACTGTGCATTTACTTAGTTTTTTTAGCAATTAACTGAAAACTAAAACAAAAATCGATTGGTGCGGATTTGGCATTAAAAAGGTGTCGGATTGTTTCTTTTTATTTGGGGCTAATATCGGTATATTGGCTCAAATTTTCAACGGTAAGTGCATATCATGACCAAATTAATTAACGCCTTTTTACTTGTCACTGCGCTATTTGCTTCAAGTGTCTTTGCTAGCCAACTGAATTCTCCAAAACAGTTGTTAGAGTCAGTGACCGCTGATTTATTTGTAGACATTGCAAGTGTAAACGCAAAAGGTGATGCAAGCTCACAAGCCATGGCGGACATTGTTGAAAAACGTTTGCTACCGCATATGGATATTAAGTTTGTTTCATATAAGTTGCTTGGCAAGCATATTAAAGGGTTGCGCCGTGAGCAAGCTGTTAGCTTTATTTCAGCGGTTGAGCATTATTTAACGGTTACTTATGCTGGTGCGTTAATGAAATACACAGGTCAAAAAGTTATCTTTGATCAAGCACAACTAGTAGATGGTGACTACGCGACTGTTAAAACACAAATTGTGGATGAGAATGCGCCAACTATAGACCTTCATTTTAAGCTACGCCAGAGTAAGAATAAGCAATGGAAAGTGTACGATATCGTTGCTGAAGGGATTTCTTTACTGAGTGCTAAGCAAAAAGAGGTTTTGCAACGTATCAGCCAAGTTGGTATTGATGAAGTTACTCAAGAATTAGCCAACAAATAGGCTTAGACCTAGACTTACGTTAAAGACATATTTTCAGTAAGTTTAGGTTTATTTAGTCTCCAACCAAGCAGTCAGTGTATCCATGTGCTACTGCTTTTCTATTTTCTTTAAAAATCACTGACTTTACGCTAGCACCTCTTAACCTCTGTGGTAGAATTAAGGCACTTTTCTTCTTACCTTAGTATCATTAGATACTGTTTTTATTGGTCGTGATATTAAGCGCAGTGTCAGTTAAATTTTGGCATAATTTGTAGCTTAATAAGACATCTAATAATGTGCAGCGGAGTTGTGTTTTTTTAATGGAAAATGTACTGATTTGGCCAAAGGAATACCCGTTACTGATCAAAGGATTAGTCGAACAAAATGGGGCCTATATTTTAGATGCGTTAGAAGCTTGGCCTGCATGCCAATCTACCAATGAAGACGATGGTGTATGCACGACTGTATTACCTCCTATCTATTATCTTTCTTGGCTAACACCCCTTGAGCCATTTGAGGAATGTTATTTTCAGCATATTTCTGAGTTTGATGAAGCCGCGCAGCATTATATCAATGCAATGAAGTCTCACTTTTATGAAAACGATTACACGCCTGAAACGCTTGTGCTGATGCTTTGCCAACGATTAGAGCAATATGCGAGTGCATTTGCGCAATCTGCGGTTAAAACGCCAATTACTCTCATTCGTCAATTATTTAACCGCCGCTATTTTACTGTTATTGAACATGTGTTAAGTCAAGGTGCGAAAATGTCCGCGGATGATGTATTAGTTCTGTGGACAGAAGTTGATTTTAGAGAGCGTTTCAGTGGTTTTATACCTGATTCAGTCACTGACCTTGAGCAATTAACAGAACTTGCCGCAGAAAAAGTCGCCCTTGGTGAGGATTATTTCACGTTATTAAAATTAGTCTCGCCGGATGTCGATTCAGCTTCGCTTCTTGAGCAAGCATTGTTAGCTCACTTAAGCCATGAGAGTGCTAAGCAAACAATGGCAAAACGTTTTATTGAGCAAGGAGCAACGGGCACACTGGCAGATGAAAACGGCAAAACAGCATTTATGTGGGCTACAGAGAAGGGTTACGTCAATGTTGTTGAGACTTTGCTGGAGCATCAAGATAAAACGATTCAGGATATAAAAGGTAATACAGCATTACACTATGCCGTGCTTGCTGAAAATGAACCATTACTAGTGTTATTACTAAAACAAGGTTTTGATTATCGTGTACGCAATAACGATGGTTTAAGCTGCTATCGCCTGGCGGTGAGTATAAAAGCAGATAGCCTTGTAAAATGTCTTGAGCGTGAATTTGGCATTAAAGAATTATCACCAGAGGGGCAATTTGATCGTGTTAAGAAAGTGCACCTACTCCACGCAATTGTTACCTTGTTGCTGCCAATGCAGTTATTCTTCTTTTTTGACGACAGTATTGCAATAAAAAGTGAATTAACACTGAGCTTCACTTTGGTGGCTATTTTGTGTTTCTTTTTTGCAACGAGCTTAAAGCGTTGCGCACTTTATCCACATTTACGCCATCCTTGGGGTTTATTCTTACTGAGATTATTCTCATTGTTTAGCTTGATTGCTCAAGTGGGGTTAGCCAGTATTGTTGCATTAGCAACTTTATCCGAATTGGTTTAAATAAAAACGGCAACTTATAGTTGCCGTTTTTATTTGTAACTGTGCTAAACACATGGTGTGACTATTTGTCGTGCTCGTGGGCTGCTTTTTCCTCAGCAAGCTCTTCTTTGAGTTTACGTATTTTTAACCCTAATTCCTGCCCACGATGGCGCGCATAATACGTGCAACCAATAAACATGAGGCTAGCAAAAGTTAACTCTAACAGTACCCAAATGAGTTGATCTTGGGCGACCCACAGTAGTGTAAAGCCATGAATAAAATAAAACATGACAATAAAATTAGCCCACGCATATGTGTAGGGCTTGTCTTGAATAATTCCTTTTAATGGTAAGAGTAATGGCACTATATAAACAACAAATATAAAGGCATTACTATGGCCTTCCCTAGGAGCAATTAGGAATAACCAAATAGGCATTAAAATTAATAAGCCGATGTAACCGGTTAATGCAAATCGCTGAAAACGTTTTGTAATCGGTTTTTTGGCAATAGGGGGGTTTACTTCTGAGTTTGTGCTCATTGTAGTTTACTCGCAATCTGCGCCAAACGTTTTCCAACACTGTGGCAAATTTTCATTTCATCTTTACTGAGAACATTACTATTGTTAGTACCAGCAATATGTGTTGCACCGTATGGGGTTCCACCTGTCTCTGTGCTCAGTAATTCGGGCACATCGTATGGCACGCCTAGTAACATCATGCCGTGGTGTAATAAAGGTAATGATAAGTTAAGTAAGGTTGCTTCGTTACCACCATGCATACTGCTTGATGACGAAAAAACACAGGCTGGTTTATCGATCAATTGTCCTTTAAGCCACAGATCACTGGTTGTTTCCCAGAAGCTTTTCGCTTGCGATGCCATCATACCAAAACGGGTAGGGGTGCCAAAAGCGAGACCATCACAATGAATAAGGTCGTCTTTACTTATGACAATATCGTGAGCTTGGCGTTTAACAAAGGTGCGCAGTAAGGCTGTTGCACCTTGCTGTTCAATTGACTCTGCAATTTCGTGGGCCATGGCTTCTACAGAGCCATGACTTGAGTGGTATAACACAACAATGTTAAGTGACATTAAAGTACGCTTAATACGTTTTCAGGTGGACGACCAAGCGCAGCTTTATTATTGTGCTCTACAATAGGACGCTCTATTAATTTAGGGTTTGCCGCCATCGCTGCAATTAGCTTGCCTTCGTCTTGTTCGTTTTTAAGCTCAAGCTCTTTGTAGATGTCTTCTTTTGTGCGCATTAATTCACGTGCCGAGGTAAAACCAAGTTGCGTTACTAGCGTGGCGATTTGTTGCTCATCAAGAGGTGTTTTTAAATACTCAACCACATTAGGTTGGACGTTATTACTTTCTAAAAGGGCAAGCGTTTCACGTGATTTTGAACAACGCGGATTATGATAAATAGTCACAGACATGGAGTGTTCTCTAATTTAATAATTTAGCTTATTTTAGGGTAAGCAAGGCGAGACTTAAAGTCTCGCTAGCTCTTTTTGTAGTTGACGATATTGTGTAAGCAATGCTTTTAAACGTTGCTGCTTCACTAGCTCTTCTGGCTCGACGAAATTTAATGCTTTTTGAATTTCGTCAGCTGCTTTTAAGTAGGCACCGTATTGCGCTAAAACATCAGCATGTGCTTCATGATACGCCGCTAAGTTTTTTTGCTTTTTATAAACGTTAGCAATCAATTCTTTACCTAAATTATGATCAGGCTTAGCAAGTAAAAAGGTTTTTAAAACTTGCTCTGCAACGTCGTATTGCTCAGCCTCAATAGCCGCATTAGCATAGTTGAGGGTTATAACTTGATTATTTGGTCTATCAATATTTAATTTTGCTAAATATTCTACTGCTTCATCTGCTTTACCTTGCGCAATAAGTAGATCAGTGTGGGTATCGATATAAAATAAGTTTTTAGGATCTTTTTTGCGTAATGGCTCAAGTACACTGGCAGCTTCGTCGAGTTTTTTCTGATCTAATAAGCTAATCCCTAAACCATATTTTAGAGCAGTATCGCCATACGCGGTGTTTTCACGCATTAATTTTCGAAAGAGGTCCTCAGCAGCTTCAGACTTTTGATAATAGCGAGCAATAACACGACTTTTTGCTAAATTGAATTCTAAGCTATCTGAGAAGTGCTTTTTAGGGTATTGCTCAGCTCTTAAGCGTACATCAGAGACGCGGCTTTCGGGTAATGGGTGAGTAAGCAAAAAAGCAGGGGGCTTGTATTTGTAACGGATTTGCGCAGCTAGTTTAGTTAAAAACTCGCTTGATTGGCGCGGATCAAAGCCGGCATTGTTAAGGGTTTGCATACCAATACGGTCAGCTTCTTGCTCTGCAGCACGGCTATGAGTGAGTTGGCTAAATGCGGCTTGTGTTTGGTTTGCTGAAATAATCGCAATACCTGCATCAGGTGAGACAACCGTTGCCAAAATACCTGCAATCATACCTGCAATTGTTAAAGCGCTATTGTCTTGTTGTTGTTGGAGTCTACGCGCTAAATGACGTTGTGTTACGTGCGCTATCTCATGGCCCAACACTGATGCAAATTGGCTTTCGTTATCAGCTTGAGCAATAAGCCCAGTGTGAACACCAACATGGCCACCATAGAATGCAAATGCATTAATCTCAGAGTTGTTAATCCAGAAAAAAGAAAACGGAAAACGTACATCGTTGGCATTTGCAACTAAGCGACGACCTAAAGTTGTGAGATACTCGTCAAGTACAGGATCATTAACAACAGGTGATGATCCTCGGATCTGCATCATCATTACTTCACCAATTGCTTGCTCTTTTTCAATAGGAAGTGCTTGCAGTGCCGAGGTGCCTAAATCGGGAAGTTTAAAATTTGTTTGCGCCTTCAACGGCTCACTGTGCAAAACCACGATTGTGAGTAATGCACTGCACAGTGTTATAAAGGCTGATTTAAATCGCATTTTATTCCTTTTTGATCTGCTCACCAAGCATGATTTTAGCAAGGTCTATTTCGTCGCTACATGCACGGCTATCTTTTTCACATAATTGATAGAAATCTTTTATTGTGACTCCACCTAGCTTAACAACGTTCAACTCGCGTTGTAAAAAAGTTATGATTTTATGCACAACCTTATGCGCATGAAGAATAAGGGCTTTGTCGGCTTTATCGCCACGCTCAAAGTAAAAGGCAATAAATTTGTGTAGCTGATTTATGCGAATAAGGTTTTTCATTGTGATGGGATCCCATACCTTAAACTCCATAAAGCGGTTACCTTTGACATATTGATCAACAATTGAATCTTTGGCATATGGCGAAGCCCATAACTCAAAACCACGCTCAGTAAAGCTTTGATGTAACGCTATTCTGGGTTTGTTTTCACAAACAATTTCACCTAAATTGGTTACGTGCCCATCAAGTGTATCAAGATTCCAATTGCTTGTATCAATAAGGCGCTTCACTGCATTATCAAAACCATGGTTTAAAATCCCCTCAGATTCACTCACAGAGGATGCAACCATGTGATAAAACGGAGGTAGCTCCCCCCAGTTAATCTGCTTTTTATACCAATTTATTTCTTTAAGAGTTGGATTAGCAGGTAATTGCGCTTTATTATGCGTGCCAGGCATTAGGTTTCCTTTACTACCAGTTATTAAATAAGGATAAACTATTGTTTTGCGTGTTTTAAGAAAAAAATGAATTATGATTCATTCTAGCGACCTTATTTTGGTAAATGTATAAAGCTTATACCAATTGTTCATAGTTATTACGGGATAGTCTCGTTATGTTGAGATGTGATTTGAGGCCGTTTAAGTGCCCGCAAAAATTTGTTCAGTTTAAATTAGGGCTAAAAAAGGCACAATTAACGAAGCAAACAGTTATTTTTGCATTTGATGTTGCCCATTCAAATCATGATATGCTGCGTTTTTTAGATAAACATCATTATCAATATAGACTTGACCTAAATTTAGGCGAATTAACAGTGGAGCCTGTTTGTGTTTGAATACGTTAAAGCTTGGTACGAAAATAAGTTTTCTGATCCTCATTCAGTTACGCTGTTATTACTTTTAATAGCAACAGTTGCACTGTTTTATTTCTTTGGCTCATTAATTGTACCTGTGCTCGTTGCATTGGTGATTGCATATTTGCTTGATTGGCCTGTTGTGCATTTAGAAAAGCTCGGTTTAAAACGTTTTACAGCCACTGTGTTGGTGATGTTGGTGTTTAGTGGCTTAATGTTAATGATCATTATTGGTATGGGGCCTGTTTTATGGCAGCAAACAAGTAATTTAGTGCAAGAAGCCCCGCACATGGTCGAACAAGGAAAAGCCTTCTTAATGCATTTGCCTGAAGACTACCCCAATCTGATCACAACAGATCAAGTTAAATCTATTGTCAGTAGTGTAGAGACGAAGGTTATTGAGTTTGGCCAAGTTGTTCTATCTGTCTCGCTTACTTCTTTAAAAGATGTCGCAGCATGGTTGATCTATCTTATTTTAGTCCCGCTGTTAGTTTTCTTTATGCTTAAAGATAAACAAGATCTTATTAAAAGTGCTGAGCGTTTAATCCCTAAGCAACGTCGTTTAATCCTGCAAGTATGGCAAGAGATGAATCAGCAGATTATGAATTACATCCGCGGTAAAGTGTTTGAAATTTTGATTGTTGGTACAGCTTCTTTTATCGCCTTTGCTGTGCTTGATTTACGTTATGCAGCATTACTCAGTGTGCTTGTTGGGCTTTCAGTACTTATTCCGTTTGTGGGAGCGGCATTGGTAACAATCCCCGTTGCTGCTGTGGCGTTGTTTCAATTTGGTCTGGAGACCCAGTTTTGGACCATATTGATCATTTACGGCATTATTCAAGCGCTCGATGGCAATGTGTTGGTCCCTTTATTATTCTCTGAAGCTGTTGACTTAAACCCTGTGTTTATCATTGTTGCAGTACTGTTTTTTGGTGGGCTTTGGGGGTTCTGGGGAGTATTCTTTGCTATTCCTTTAGCGTCACTTGTCAAAGCGTTAATAAATGCTTGGTCGAGCAAGCAGGATCATTTGATAGAGAGCAAATAGTTCAGCCAGTTCTTTAGCATTAAAAAGTATAGAAAACGCACTTTACTGCTTAATTGATTATTACTCTTATACACGGTAAAAATGTAAAATGTGTTATAAGATATATCTTTTAGTAATATGGTGCGTTTAATGGCTAACTTTTTTTTCTCCGATGATGTAAATCAGCAAATCTATTTAGATGCAAATGCAACGACACCTGTACTTCCTGAAATTGCTGATATTGTCTCTCATACAATGCAAGTTTGCTTTGGTAATCCGTCAAGCTCTCACATTACAGGTATTCAAGCTAAGCACTTGCTGGAGCAAACTCGCTGTAAAGCCCGTGATGTAATTGGGGCGACTGATGGTGACATCTTGTTTACTTCAGGCGCAACAGAAGGTATTCAGACGGCTGTCGTATCGACTTTAATTGCCGCAAAACATCATAAAATAGATAACCCAGTATTGCTTTATGGTGCAACAGAGCATAAAGCGGTTCCTAATACGCTTAAGCACTGGAATACAGTGCTAGATATTAATGCTGAAGTTCTTGCGATCCCCGTTGATAAAAATGGCATTTTAGATCACGAATTTATTGCTAGGCATGCGGCGCGCGCGTTAATGATTTGTACCATGGCAGTGAATAATGAAACTGGTGTGTTCCAAGACCTAACAGCAATTGAAAAAGTGATCCGCAGTAAAAATACGGATGTTGCTTGGATGGTAGATTGTGTACAAGCACTAGGAAAAACGGACTTATCACTCAGTAAAACGACAATTGATTACGCACCATTCTCAGGGCATAAGCTATATGCACCCAAAGGGATAGGTGTTTTGTATATTCGCAAGGGTAGTGCATATACGCCATTTATAGCTGGAGGTGGCCAAGAAAGTGGCATGCGCTCAGGCACTGAAAACTTACCAGGTATTGCAGGGTTAAATAAACTTTTTTCATTGTTGTTAGATAAAGAAGATAATGTTTTTAAACCTATTGAGCAGCTAGATGCTTATCGCGAGCAGTTACATGCAGCATTAGTGGATACTTTTGGTGACATTACATTTAATCACCGCTTTGCATGCTCAGTACCCACAACATTAAACTTTGCGGTTAATGAGTTAACAAGCAAAGAAGTGATGGATTTATTTGATGCTGCGGGTATTCGTGTCAGTGGTGGGTCTGCATGTAGCTCAGGGGCGAATCGTAGTTTTGTTCTCGATGCTATGGGCGCACCTGATTGGCAAAGTGAGAATGCCATTCGCATGTCGTTTGGTCCAGCAGCAAGCCAGCAAGAAATTGATTATGCGTGCGAGAAAATTCGTTCATTAAAACCGATTCTTGAAGCAAACTGTTTAGTTGTTTCAGACAGTACAACACCACAGCATGAGGTGTGTGCGATTGGTCTAACTCAATTACGACATCAAGCTGCGTGCTGCTGGTTATATGTTGATAGTAACAAGCATGCGGTGATTATCGATCCTATTATTGAACTTATTCCGCGTTTAGCAAAAATGGTTGCGACACAAGGATTAACAGTTCACGCTATTTTAGACACCCATCAACATCAAGAGCGACTTTCTGCAAGATGTTTATTGAGTAAAGAGTTGGGTGAACACTGTATTGTTGGTGAGGTCGATGAACTAGGCTGGCCAGTTAAGGCCAAACAGATTGAACTAACCGATATGTGTTTGAGCAAAGTCGCTACACCAGGGCACAGTCAAGACAGTGTTAGTTATTTGCTCAAAGATAACAAAACAAAAGCTATTAGTTATTGTTTTTGTGGAGACTTAATTTTACCTGGAGGGTTAGGTAATACTTCACTTGAAGGTGGTGATGCCGCTCAGATGGCTCAGTCATTAAAGTACATTGCAAATACCATAGATGATAAAACAGTGATTTGCTCTGGTCATGATTATCAACAGTGCTTCGCAATGGATTGGCATGCTCAGCAGTCGACAAATCCGCTATTAACAAAATTGCTCAACGAGCAGATTTCTGACGCCGAGTTTATTGAGCTAAAGCAACAAAGCGATCAGCAAAAGCAAGCTGTAAATCATACGTTGTGCGGTTATGTCGAAACATTAGAAAGCGCGCCCATGAAACAGCTAACATCAACAGAAGCAAAAGCAATGCTTTGCCAAAAGGACACCTATCTAATCGATACGCGCGAGCCTTATGAGCATAGTGTTGTTGATATCGCAGAGCAGTTTAAGATTGATGACTCTCACGTGATTAATATTCCACTTAGCCGCATGGCTAATGAGATTATGCAGGGGCATCTAAATAAATGTAATTGTTATATCTTAATATGTCGCAGTGGGAACCGCTCAAAACAAGCTGCAAATAACTTATCTCAATTAGGTTTTGAGAATGTTTATAACCTAAATGGTGGTTTAGCGTTACTGTAGCGAACAACACCAGTTCGCACTAATACTTAATCATTTAATTAAGTGAGTTAATATAAGAAAGCCGCATGTTAATGCGGCTTTTTCGTAACAGTATTGAATCGTTAGATTTTTGGCCCTGAACTTTCACGAACAACTAATGACGGGGTAAATGTCGTGATGATCTCTTTGTCTTGGTTCCGTGCCCCTCGTGTCTTTCTAAATAATAGGCGAGCAGCGTGCTGAGATATAACATCATTGGCTTGATGAGCTGTTGTCAGTTTTGGCCATGTTTGACGCGAGAAAGGCGAGTCTTCGAATCCTGTAATAGACAATTGCTCAGGGATCTCAATTCCCATTAAACGTGACGCAAATAAGGCACCAGCTGCCATTTCATCGTTTCCGCCTAAAAGAGCCGTTATTTGTAGCGGATTATCGGTTCCCAAGAGTGCTTTCGCACCTTCAACACCTGACTCGAACGAATATTGGCCTTCGTAGATTAGCTCATCATTTAGGGCAATATTGTGATCTTTTAATGCTGCTTGATAACCTTCTAAACGTTCTGTTGTTGATTTATGCTCTTTATCACCACATAAAAAGCCAATATGAGTATGACCTAGCGATAATAGGTGAGAGGTAATTTCGTAAGCGGCTTCATAGTCATTAACAAAGATGCAGGTATCTTGCTCTTCATCAGTAGGGCGGCCAGATAACACACGAACGTAATGAATCCCCATTTCATCGAGCATATCAATAATACTACTTTGTTCAGATAAAGGAGGGGTTAGCACTAAGCCGGCTAAGCGAGAACGCTTAATCATGGTTTTAAAGTCATCTTCCATGTTGCTGTCTAGATAATTGCATGGATGGATAACCAGCTCATAACCTTCTTCCTTGCAGCGGGATAAAACACCATTTTGCATATCGATAACATAGTATGCATTAGGGTTGTCATAAACTAAGCCAACAGTGAAAGAGGATGTTCCGGCAAGGTTACGAGCTGCTAAGTTTGGTTGGTAGTTAAGCGTATTAACAGCGTCCATGACGATATCGTAGGTTTTTTTTCTAACCGATGGCTCTTTATTTATGACTCGCGACACGGTTTTCATGGAAACCCCCGCAAGCTTAGCTACATCATTTATTGTTACTTTCATACTGTTACTTTATAGTTAGTTTAAATTGTATTATAATAATACTGAAAGATGGTTAGCCCATGCACTTTAATTTTTAATAAATACATTAATATTTAATATAAGTTGTTTAGTGTATCGAATGTTCAAACAAATTAGCAGTAAAATAATTGAGATAATTTTTATGATACCGGTGTCAAAAGAGAAAAATTGCGCTATTATCTCGACTGTAAAATGTAAAAGTAGAACATTGACAGCGTTGTCATTTTAACTTAGTGTTAACCAACTTCGTGTTTTTAATTGCTGTCTTTATTCATTTTTAATTAAAAAGATAGTTACATATCAAATTGTTGCAAGTTTTTTAGGGGATTTCATTTATGAGCAACCGTTCGCAGTTAGCTAGTTGGCAAGCATTGAGTGACAGTGCAAAAAAGATGAAACAAATTCATCTTAAAGATTTATTCGCCAATGACAGCTCGCGCTTCGAGCAGTTTTCCGCTCAAATCCCAGGTGTTTTATTTGATTATTCAAAGCAACATATAGATAAAACAGTATTCGAGCAGCTGATTGCACTAGCGAATGAATGTGATATCAGCTCATGGCGTGAAAAAATGTTCACCGGTGAAAAAATTAATATCACCGAAGATCGCGCCGTACTTCATACTGCATTGCGTAACCGCGCTAATACACCTGTTATGGTTGATGGCGATAATGTAACGAATGACGTTAACAACGAACTCGCAAAAATGAAGCAGTTCGTTAATAAGGTTCGCAGTGGTGAGTGGTTAGGTTACACAGGTAAGGCCGTAAAAGATGTTGTGGCCATTGGTGTTGGCGGCTCAAACTTAGGCCCACAAATGGCCACTGAGGCACTTGCAGCCTATGCCGATGACACATTGAAAGTTCATTATGTTTCAAATGTTGATGGCGTACAGATTGCCTCTGTATTAAAAGAGTTAAGTGCTGAAACAACGCTTTTTGTTATTTCATCAAAAACATTTACAACATCTGAAACCATGACCAATGCAAAATCAGCGGTTGAATGGTTTTTACAATCGGCGCAAGCACAAGAGCACATTGCCAAACACTTTGTAGCTGTGAGCACTAATTTAGAAAAGACAGCCGCGTTTGGAATTGCAGATGAAAACGTATTCACAATGTGGGATTGGGTCGGTGGTCGCTTTTCGCTGTGGAGTGCGATAGGATTACCAATCGCATTGTATTTAGGCTTCGAAGCGTTTGAAGAGATCCTTGAAGGTGCGTTTGAAGTTGATGAACATTTCAAGTCGGCTAAATTTGAACAAAACGTACCGCTATTAATGGCGCTATTAAGTGTTTGGAATACCAGCTTTTTAGGTCATACATCGCAAGCAATCTTACCGTACGACCAAGCATTGCATATGTTACCTGCTTATTTACAGCAAGGTGAAATGGAAAGCAACGGTAAACATGTAAACTTTGCTGGCGAAACAGTACCTTATACGACAGTACCTATTATTTGGGGTATGACTGGTATTAATGGTCAGCACGCATTTTATCAATGTTTGCACCAAGGTAATGTAATTGTGCCCGCTGATTTTATTGCCTCAATTGAGCCGCAAGTGAATGTTGGCAAGCACCACGATATTTTATTATCAAACTTCTTTGCTCAAACAGAAGCCATGATGGCAGGCGTTGATGCAGAGCAAGTAACGGCTGATTTAACCGCGAAAGGTAAATCGGAAGCCGAAATTGCAGAATTACTGAATCATAAGATTCACCAAGGCAACCGCCCAACGACGTCAATGTTACTAGACAAAGTGGATGCAAAAACTGTGGGTCGCTTAATTGCGCTTTATGAGCACAAGATCTTCTGTCAAGGCATTATCTTAGAGATTTGTTCATTTGACCAATGGGGTGTTGAACTAGGTAAAGGACTTGCCTCTAAAATTGAAGCTGAACTATTTGATGACGCAGTGAGTCACCCACACGATAGCTCAACCAATGGACTGATCGCTTACTATAAAACGCATCGTAAGCAGTAAAAGATTCGCAGCATTAGCTGTAAACCAAATACCTTTGAACGGGTAGCGCTGGAGTTCTTAGGGCCTGTATTTTTGTGAGAGGATTTACAGAGCCCCTAAGACTCATTTACTTCAGCCAAAATAAGAACAATGAGTAAGCTACTTACATAAATTCAATAGGCTTTGTTAAATGTTTTAAACATCGCCAATCATCCAAATAACAATTCGCATTGCCACACTGCACAAAGTGAAAACATGGCATTGCCAATGTAGAGAGTGATATATGCTAAATCCATTTGATATCGTAATTTTTGGGGGCGGTGGCGATCTTGCGTTACGCAAATTACTACCTGCAATGTATCGCGCTTATCAAGAGGGCAACCTGCCTCAAGGTTCTCGCATTCTCCCTACGGTACGTGACCAAAGTAAACAACAAGAATACATCGAAACAGCGCATAAAGCGTTACAAGAGTTTCTTGCCAAGGGTGAATATAACGCCAAAGACTGGAAAGCATTTTCAGCTTATTTAGTGCCAGTGGTGACTAATGTTACAGAAGCGGATGCTGATTGGGATAAGTTAAAAGATATCTTAGATGAGCACGAAGCTGATAAATCTCGTGTATTTTATCTGTCACTACCGCCAGCTGTGTACGGTAGCTGCTGTGAGATTTTATCATCAAAAGGTCTAATCACAGAGACATCCCGTGTAGTTGTTGAAAAACCGATTGGTTATTGTGGTAAATCCGCGGAAGAAATTAATGCAAAAATTGCCGAGTATTTTACTGAGGAACAGATTTTCCGAATCGACCATTACCTTGGTAAAGAAACGGTACAAAACTTAATGGCCCTGCGCTTTTCAAATTCATTGTTTGAAAATCTTTGGGATGCTAAGTCGATTGATAATATCCAAATCAGTCTATCAGAGACAGTGGGCCTTGAAAGTCGTGCTGGCTTCTACGATAAAGCGGGTGCACTTCGTGATATGGTACAAAACCATTTATTACAGCTGCTTTGTCTTGTTGCAATGGAGTCGCCAAACAAATTAACAGCCAATAGCATTCGCACAGAAAAACTAAAAGTGCTTGAATCACTACGTCCGCTTGTTGCGGAAGACGTTGATGCAAATATTGTCCGAGGCCAATATGTACCTGGTAATTTAGATGGCAAGATTGTGCCAGGGTACTTAGAAGAATTAAACGAAGGCGCAAGTAAAACAGAAACATTTGTTGCTATTCGTGCGCATATTGATAACTGGCGTTGGGCAGGTGTTCCTTTCTATCTTCGCACTGGTAAACGTATGAAAAAGCGTTGTGCTGAAATTGTTGTTGAGTATAAAAAAGTTTCTCACAATGTATACAGCGATAACGTTGGTAATATTGAGCCAAACCGCTTAGTGATCCGCCTGCAACCAGAAGAAACAATTCAATTAACGCTTATGTCAAAGCGTCTTGATAATTTAGAAATGCAGTTAGAGCCTGTGACAATGAATATTGAGTTGTCTCAAGCATACAGTAATGGTTTCCATTCTGATGCATACAAACGTTTAATGCTTGATGCGGCTGCTAATAACCCATCACTATTTATCCACCGTGATGAAGTTCGCCAAGCTTGGAAGTGGATTGATCCGATTATCGAACGTTGGCAAGAAAAAGGCGCTCCTTCGTTATACCGCGCAGGTAGCTGGGGTCCAGAAGATGCTGATGAATTACTAGATGAAAATAATCATGTATGGTTTAACACTGGCGATAAGGCGTAAATACGATGGCAACAATTGTTGAAAAATTCTTTGCGACTAAAGATGAGTTAACAGCTGAGCTTTCTTCAAGTTTAGAGCAAAGTTTAGTATCAGGCATTAAACAAGATGGCCGTGCTGTATTAATGGTATCGGGTGGTTCGTCACCGGCGCCTGCGTACAAACACTTATCTAACCTTGAGCTTGATTGGGCAAATATTGATGTTGCTATGGTTGATGAGCGTTGGGTTGATGCGTCACATGAAAAAAGTAATGAAGCATTTATCAAAAGCACGTTATTACAAAACCAAGGCGCAGCAGCTAACTTCATTACGATGAAAAATAGCGCAGCGACTGCAAAAAAGGGTGTTGCTGAATGTGAAGCAGCATACCAATCTTTAAAGCGTCCTTTTGATGTAACAATTTTAGGTATGGGGCCAGACGGCCATACTGCTTCTCTTTTCCCACATGCTGAAGGTTTAGAGCATGGTTTAGCTACAAATGATTTAGTTTGCGCTATTAATGCTATTGAAAGTGATGTTACAGGTAAGATAACTGAGCGTATGACATTAACACTTGCTGCAATTGCTGATTCTAAAGTGGTTAAGTTATTAATCAGTGGCGAAGAAAAGCTTGAAGTGTATAAACAAGCAAAGCAGGGCGGGGCTGTTGCAGACATGCCTTTACGCGCTGTTTTGAATCACCCAACAATTAATATTGAAGTTTATTGGGCTCCATAATTACTTGTTTTAAAAACATTAAACGAAAGCGAGCTTGAGGCTCGCTTTTTTATTTAAATAAGGAACAAAAAGCATTAGACATTAAATAATATGCTCGTTATAATTTAAAAATGACAACGCTGTCATTGGTATTGATTTTTATTCTCAATCCCCTTAACGCTTTCTGCCCAGAAAAAGTTAAATAAAATTTATCAATGTTGGCGTGGTTATAAAAATACACCCCAATTTAAAACTAATTGATTGTTAGTTAAGTCTTTTTTTATAACTTTTGGTTATGGCTAATAATTAACCTCTGGAAAGTAAAGCTTACAAAAATTGCTTAAAATAGGTGCTTTGTACCTAAAAACTCTCAACTGTGCTTTTCATATACTTTAAATCTCATGTTATATTTGCGCCGTTTAAATGTAACAATTCTTAAATGCTCAATATTAAATTTCATTAATTTCAATATCTTAATTATTTTGTTGTAAATTTTTTGCACAAAACAGCCAAAAAGATGTAGCACAAATGTAATTTAGAGTGTATGGTTTGTTACTAGATGACAGCGTTGTCATCATCACTGGGCAGAAGTGATATAAAACCAACAAAATGATTCAAGGGGAATCCTGTGTTAGCTAAAAATTTTAAGAAAAGCTTATTAGCAGTTAATATCGGTCTTGTAATGAGTGCCGGATTCACTGGTGCTGCATATGCGGCAGATGAAACAAAAGTTCAAGAGGACGTTGAAGTTATTGAAGTTCGCGGTATTCGCCGTTCACTTGAAGCGTCAATGAATACAAAGCGCTTTGCTGACAGCGTTGTCGATGCTGTTTCTGCAGAAGATGTGGGTAAGTTTCCTGATGGTGACGTAGGTGAAGCGCTTGGTCGTATCTCGGGCGTTGCAGTTAACCGTCAGTTCGGTCAAGGCCAGCAAGTATCGATCCGTGGTGCATCTAGCCAGCTTACACGTACTCTTTTAAACGGTCAAACAGTGGCATCAACTGGTTGGTACGATCAACAGTCTATCGACCGTAGCTTTAACTACACTTTATTACCACCTGAGCTTGTAGGTGAAATCCAGGTCTATAAATCTTCACAAGCTGACATCGTTGAAGGTGGTGTAGGTGGTACTGTTATTGTTAATACACGCAAACCACTAGACCTTGATGCTGGTACTACTTTCTTAAGTGCTAAAGCAGATTACGGTACGATTTCTGAAGAAACTGACCCGCAAATCTCAGGTTTATTTAGCTGGAAAAATGACGAAGAAACATTTGGTGTTCTAGGTTCAGTTTCATGGGCAGAAACGAACTATCAACGTAATGGTATTGAGTCACTAATTGGTTGGGGTGACATTGTTCCTACCACTTTCCAACAAGAGCGTGAGCGTACAGCATTAAATGCTACATTCCAGTATCGTCCAACTGAAAATCTAGAATTAGGCTTGAATATCATGAGCCTAGAGTTAGATGCAAACAACGCAAATACCTCAAACTTCGTGATGTTCCCTGACGATAAAGATGCAGCGTGTGAACAAACGAATGCATCAGGTACGTGTACTTTCTACCGTCGTACTGGCGAAGGTGCAAATCCAGGTTGGGTACAAACATGGGCGCGTATTGCGAGCATGACATCAGATACAGCTGATTTTAGCCTTAAATATGAAGGTGAAAACTTCACATTAAAAGGTCGTTTCGGTACTACTGAATCAGAAGGTGGTACAGACTTAACAGCGAACTACGGTAACTTCATTGGCTTACCATCTGATTATGCGGGTACTTACGATGCAACTGGCGAAGTAATTAAAATTGATATCAATAACAAATACTTTGAACCATCAGATTTTACAGGTCCCCTTTCTCCAGCTGGTTGGTCACTTAAGAAACAGCCTAATACAGATGAAGAAACCTATGCACAGTTAGACCTTACTTTCCCAGTAGATTTTGGTGCGATTACAGCTATTAAAACAGGTTTCCGCTGGGCTGATCACGAAGTTAAACAAGAAACTTACTCAACGACACTAACTGATGTCTTACCTACTGGTGATGGTGAAACATACTTCTCAGGTACTATGTCATCAGGCGCTGGTTTTACTCTACCTGAACCAGACTTTGATAGAATGATTACAGATGCTCGTGCCGCAATTGTAAGCTTTGATAATGACTCAGATGTGTATCGTTCAGGCTACGGTACAATTGAAGAAGAAAATTTTGCTGTGTATGCAATGGCAGAATTCTCAGCAGAATCTATTCGTGGTAACTTTGGCTTACGCTATATTTCTACAGATGCTGAATCTGACTACTATGGCTTTGCCAACGGTACTTATGAAAGCACATTAAGCACAGATAAAGCGAGCTACAACGATATTTTACCAAGCATTAACATTGCTTTTGATATCGCTGAAGATGTGATTCTACGTACTTCTGCAGCACAAGTTATTGCACGTCCTAACTATACAGATATGTTCTCTGCGTCTTCATTTGCAGGTTATTCAGATGGCACTGCAGGTAACGAAGTTTTAACAAAAGGTAATGTGGGTCTTAACCCATTCAAAGCAACTCAGGCCGATTTAGGCATCGAGTGGTACTTTGATGGTGATGGTATGGTAAGTGCGACGTACTTCTTTAAAGACATCACTTCATTTGTTACATCTAGTCAAATCTTAAATCAACAGATTGGTGTATTTGACCCTGATACACAAGGTGATAACTGGACTCTTTCAACTAAGTTGAATGCAACGGGCGGTCAAATTGAAGGTATCGAGCTACAAATTCAAGATGGTTTTGACAGTGGTTTTGGTTACTCAGTTAACTATACGTTTGTAGATGCACCGTCTGAGGCTGAAAATTACCCAGATCAAATTCCTCTATTCTCTGATTCATCTGAGCACACAGTAAACTTAGTGGGTTACTATGAAACAGATACTTACTCAGCGCGTTTAGCTTATAACTGGCGTTCAGAGTACATGATTCGTGAGCTTCCTGGTTTCTATGGTAACCGTGAGCACCAATCGTACGGTACATTAGATTTCAGCGCGAACTACAGTGTAACTGATAATATTGATGTAACATTTGAAGCTGTTAACTTAACTGAAGAAGACAGCATTCAAATTGGTGTTGCACCAAGTGATGCTGAAGTGGTTCCAGAGCTTCGCAATGGCTACCCAGCATGGAGCTTTGAAGGTGAAGCACGCTACAAGCTAGGTGTTACGCTTCGTTTCTAATTTTAATTAGATAACGAATCTATTAAAGCCCAGTTTGTACTGGGCTTTTTTGTGAGTAAATGAAAGCGAGTTAATAATGATAAAGAAAATCGCAATTGTTGGTGGCGGAACCGCAGGCTGGTTAGCTGCTAATCATTTAGGGCAGTCTCTGCAAGGAAGTAACATTGAGATTACTTTAATAGAATCACCGACTATTCCTACAATCGGTGTTGGCGAAGGTACAGTGCCTTCAATGCGCAACTCATTACAAAAGTTTGGTATTAGCGAAAGCGATTTTATTAATGAATGTGATGTGACATTTAAGCAATCAATTAAGTTTGTTAATTGGTTGGATAAAACAAAACATGGCAGTAACTTTTATCATCATTTGTTTGATCATCCTCATATTTTCGGTGAGCAACTAACAGATGCTTGGCTTGCTTCAAATGAGTCGTCTGACTATGCTTCGTTTGTTTCAAAGCAGCACTTATGTTGTGAAAAAAACTTGGCACCCAAGACGATTACTACCCCAGAATTTATGGGCGTTAATGGCTATGCTTATCATTTTGACGCCAAAAAATTTGCTGCATTTTTAAGTCGTCACGCAGAGCAATCTTTTTCTGTAAAACATCATTTTGCTGATATAAAAGATGTTGTAGTAGATGATGCAGGCTACATAACACACTTAGTTGATGAACATGATGTGGCAATGGCATTTGACTTTATTATTGATTGCACCGGTTTTTCTGCAGCAATTCTTGGCAACAAGCTGGGAGTTGAGTTCTTAGATAAGTCAGATTGCTTACTAACAGATACTGCGATCACTCTACAAGTTCCTACCTCGCCAGATGATGAAATTCCTCCCTATACAATTGCAACCGCGCACCAAGCAGGCTGGATTTGGGATATTGCCCTCACACAGCGAAGAGGTGTTGGTTTTGTGTATTCATCTAAATATATGACTGAACAACAAGCGTTAGACAAATTACACACATATTTAGGTGAAAAATTTAACCACCTTACCCCCAGAAAAATTCCCATGAAAGTAGGGCGAAGGGAAAAAATGTGGCATAAAAACTGTGTCGCCATTGGTCTATCTCAAGGGTTTGTAGAACCACTCGAAGCCACTGCAATTTTAATCGCTGACTTTTCTGCTAACCTACTAGCAAAGCGTTTTCCTCGCTGTAAAGCGGATATTGCATTAGTGATTGATGACTACAATCGCCATGTTAATTACGTGTGGGAGCAGACGTTTGACTTTATAAAAATGCATTACTGTATTTCAGACAGAACCGATTCTGAGTTCTGGATTGATAACCGTAAAGATGAGCAATTATCACAGCAATTGAAAAGTAACTTAGCGCGTTGGCAAAGATTTGCGCCAAATAGAGAAGACTTTGCAAGTAAATTTGATTTGTTCGACCTTGAGAATTACTTGTATGTGCTGTTTGGAATGCGCTACCTTCCTGCATCAGACACACTAAATACTGTGCGCGGTTTTGAGCAATTAACGTCATTAAAGCAGCAACGAGTTAATCAGTTGCTAGATGAGCTTCCAACACACAGAGCGCTGCTCGAGAAAATTAAAAAGTTTGGAATGCAAAAACAGTAAACAGCAAATAAGTGGCTTTTAATTAACAAGCCACTTATTCAATTCTAAAAAACGATGAAATAGAGAGTCGGCTATTTTTAATATCTTGGCTATATGGTAGGTTGTTTTTTAAGGCCGCACTATGAAGCAGGTTGCTTTTATAAAGTACCACACGGTTTGGTTTTGCCTCTATATCAATAATCTTTTCAAATAGCTCCGTACTTTCATCTAAATAGCCTTGATGTGTACTTTCATGTTGTTGTACATTTTTAATCATATCGTGAACGATATTTTGATTTTCAGCGGTAATTTTAATTGTATTTGTTGGTTTGTATTTATAAATACCTGTACCACCCCATTCTTTACTTGATAAATAATGTACGGCAGCAAACGTTGTGTCATCTGTTGAATCAATATGTGGCATGCGTTGCATGACATGTAAATCATTAGCAGATTGCGTAACGACCGAGAGCTTACATTTATGCAAATAGAGATTGTTATTTCCAGAATTTATAACACCATGCGTTATTAAGCTTTGTAATAGTTGTTCAAATACTCGGTAATAAGGCGCTGGCATTTCGTCGCGTTTTCCTGGGTACAAGGTGCCGTCTGTGCCGATAGGTTGAAAGTATGCGACGTTTGATGCGAAATGATAAACACCTTGAAGGTGGCTTAAAAAATCATCGATAATAATGATGTTTTCATCAATACTTTCAATATTGATTACCTGCACTTTATAGTTTTTATTTAATTGATAACTTTCCATTTAAATGCTCAGTAAATTCCTCATCATTAATGAATATACTAACAAAAATAATTAGTTAGAGGCGAGGGAATTTTGCCTTAATTCACCGCTTTTCTAGGCTGTTTTTTAACCGTTGTTGAGTAATTATTTGTGTTAAAAAATAATGTACAATCTGCCACAAAATTTTCACTTCCTTTTTGTGTCTAAAACCGATAGGCTTTGGGCACTAACAGCAAAACATATATAAAATTATAATGGAGCAGTATCATGGCGGAGCAACAAGTACAGCCTTTACATAACGAAAAACATGCCAACACTAAAATTCAAAACGGCATCCATGTCGAGTTCATGAAATCTCAGCATTTAGTTCCTGTGGTTGCCCACGAATTTGCACGTATCGCAAATGAATTTCCAATGGCTTTTGTTAAAAATAATGAATCAGGTCAATTCCAAGCTGTTGCGATTTTTGGTCTAGAGCCAGGCGAAAACTTATTTATCGAAGATGACAAATGGACAGCCGCTTTCGCACCTATGGCGATGACACGTTATCCTCTTGGTCTAGTAAAACACCCTGAGGGTGACCAATTTGGTATTGTTATTGACGAAGCAAGCCCACTTGTAAGTGAAGAAGCGGGTAATGCTCTTTTCGAAAATGGTGAAGAGACTGAATATCTTAAACGTCGTAAAGAAGCACTTGTTTCTTTTATCGAGTTTTCTCAAGTAACAGACGCATTCACTAAGTTCTTAGCTGATAAAGAGCTTTTAGTTGCGCAGACATTAACTGTAGATATCAAAGGTGAGAAAAAAGACATCAGTGGTATTTACCTTGTAGATGAGAAAAAGCTAAACGCATTAAGCGATGAAGAGTTCCTTGAGCTTCGTAAGCGTGGCTATTTAGCGCCTATCTACTCATTCTTAACGTCTACTCATCAAGTAGCACGTCTAGCACGTTTAAAAGCTGCTAAAGCATAATTTTAAACTGCTAAAGAAAAGCGCCATTTGGCGCTTTTTTTATTTCTTTCATCGGGTAATACTTGAAAATTGCCGACGAATTATTCACATTGGGCTTATCACCAAAATAAATATAAGTGCCCATTATGTTAAAAACATTACTCACCTCAGCTATTGCGCTCAGCGCATTGTCACTCAGTGTTCCAACTTACAGCGCAGAGCAGCCGTTTGCTATTGCCATTCATGGTGGTGCTGGCACCATAGAAAAAAGCCGCTTTACAGCAGAGCAAGAAAAAGCCTATCGGGCAAAATTAAAAGAGGCAGTAGAAACTGGCTACACAGTGCTAGAGAAGGGAGGTGAGAGCTTAGATGCAATTACAGCAGCTATAAATGTACTTGAAAACTCGCCATTTTTTAATGCTGGTCGTGGTGCTGTGTATACCTATGATGGCGCGCATGAATTAGATGCTTCGATAATGGATGGCCGTAATCGACAAGCTGGCGCAGTTGCAGGCATTAAACACATTGAAAACCCAATTAACCTTGCTCGTTTAGTGATGGAAAAGTCAGTGCACGTGATGCTGAGTGGTCAAGGGGCTGAAGATTTTGCAAAAACGCAAGGTGTTCCTTTGGTTGAAAATAATTTGTTTGATACAGAAAATCGCTATGAAGCACTTTTAAAAGCTAAAGAAAAATTAGATAAGCAAAAAGTAACCAGTAAAGATTACCAAGCTGCACATAAAGCCCTGCCAGTTAATTATAAAATGGGCACCGTCGGTGCCGTTGCGCTCGATAAAAACGGCAATATCGCCGCAGGCACTTCAACCGGTGGTATGACGGCAAAACGTTTTGGCCGTGTTGGTGACTCGCCAGTAATTGGTGCCGGTACGTTTGCTGAAAACGAATCATGTGCAGTATCAGCAACAGGGCATGGTGAGTACTTCATTCGCTATAATGTGGCAGCTGACATTTGTGCGCGTGTAAAATACCAAGGTAAAACGATTGTTGAGGCGGGTAATGAAGTGATTCACGATGTTTTAATGCCTGTTGGCGGCACAGGTGGCGTAATCATCATTGATGCTAAAGGCAATATCAGCTTACCGTTTAATACTGCGGGTATGTATCGTGCGAGTAAATCAAATACATCACCAACGTATGTGGGTATTTTTAAAGACGAATAATCACTCGTAATTGCCTGACATAAAAAACCGAGTTCAACTCGGTTTTTTATTGTCGTTTACTTATTGACGATTAATTTTCACCTTAAAGGGCGTTTCGTCTTGATTCGTTGAGCGATAAGGGTTGATGTCTAAACCTCCGCGGCGTGTATAGCGGGCATACACTTCAAGCTCTTCAAGGTCTAACTGCTGCATTAAATCACAATAAATACGCTCTACACACTGCTCATGAAACTCGTTATGAGTACGAAACGAAATCAAATATTTTAATAAGGCTTCATGGCAGATTGCTTGACCTTTGTAGCGAATAATCACGCTTGCCCAATCTGGCTGTGAGGTAATTAAACAGTTCGATTTTAGCAAGTGGCTGTGTAGTGTTTCTGAGATAACGTCATTGCCATTGTGACGAAGCGAGCTTGCGTCAATATCGTAACTGTTGATTTCGATATCAAGATCATCAATACACTCGCCTGGTAACGCGGTAAATGGCAAGCAGTTATAATCGTCAGCTTTATATAAAGTGACGACGACAGGCGCATTCACGGCGGCAGATAAGTCGCTAGAAAGAGCTTGCTGTACGTCTTCAATAGCTGCAAAGCGTGTCTGGTTAAAACTATTCAGATACAGCTTGAATGATTTTGACTCAATGATGTGGCTACTTTGGCAAGGAAACACAAATGTCGCTACAGCAACCATTGGTTTACCCTTATTATTGAGCCACGATAACTCATAGCCAGTCCAAATATCTTGCCCTTTAAATGGTAAGTTATCTTCGCTAACACCTAATGCGTCACGATTAAGTTTACGGGCAATAGGAAACAATAAGCTAGGTGTGTAGGTGTCTATATACTCAGTTGATTTACCAAGCACACTGTCTTTTAATTCGGGAGAGTTGCTGTAATCTGTCATCTTTACACTTTTGTGGTTACAATGGCGACATTATACCCAAAGCTAATGAGTTTCGCAGTATGTCCGTTTCTTTAAAACTAGAAAAACTACACCAAGCATTTAGTGAAAAATGCCTAGAGCGCACGGGAAGGTTACCTGTTATTGAGCATGATGAAGCATGGCCTAGCCCGTGTGAGCAAGGTGATGTTGATGAGCAAGGCCTTATTCAGTGGCGAGCAGCAGCGCAACAGCCCAAGGGATCTTTAAATGATTTAGCAAATGCTTTAGAGCTTAATTTTCCTGAAGAGCTGGATGTGTTATTTGGTCACTTGTATGCAGGAAACTTGCTAGTTCGTATCGACGATCATCATATTGAGTTGCTGCAAGCATGGAATGAAGATGATTTTAGCCGTTTGCAGCAGAATATTACTGGCCATGTACTCATGAAACGTAAGTTAAAGCAGCCAGAAACGGTGTTTATTGGTCTTACAGAGCAAGATGATTTACTTATTACTGTATTGGTTGAAAGCGGGGAGGTTTGCTTAGAGTATGTGGGTAAAAAGCCACATCACGTACTCGCAAACAGCATCAGTGAGTTTTTAGATAAAGTAACGGTGTAGACTTAATAAGTAAAAGGGGCGATTGCCCCTTTTGTGTATCTGGTTATTGCCTTTATTGAGTTATTGAAAGTCCCACGAGATATTCGAAACAATGCCACAGGGCTCGCAACGAAAATCAAATAAGCCAAACCATGGTTCGGGCAGTCTCCAATCTCCATTACAGCTAGGGCAACGACGTTCAAGCTCTGATTCTTTATCGACTCCACCAACGCGATACAAATAGTAATAAACTGGCTTCTTTGTTAGATAGCTAATACGCTTAGTGATATCTCGCCCACGGCGGTATAAATCACTGTTGATACTGGTTAGCTCCTCAAGAGCGGGAAATTCACAGCGGGTTGCACCATTGATCTGAATTTGATCGCAGGCTTGCCAGTCTTCTTGCCATTTTATCAGTGTTTTGTAATCACCATTGGCAATCGCAGGAATGCGGAATAACGGCACAGGTAAAAAGTCATCACCACAATAAACCGGGCTACAGGTATGCACGTAGGTAGTGTATAAAATATAGCACGACGGATCATGGCACATATCTGCGCCATTTGAGTGAATGTCTTGGCCGATCACTTTAACTTTTGGTGCAAGTAAACCCGCAGTGTGTAGTTGCTCAATACTGTGCTTTACAAACGGGCTATTATTAAGAGGATGCATTGCATCTTCGGTCGGGCACATCACGCGGGTGATAAAAAATCCATCTTTTAAAACTGTAGGAAATTCATCCCCAATAATCTGGCCGTTAAAACGAAGCGCATTGACTAAGCGGTTTATCGCCTGCTCAGCAAGCTCTAGGGTGGTATCTTGGTAGCAATCAAAAGTCAGATCGACAACAAACATTATTTTTTCTCAAGCAGTGCTAATAACCTATCTAATTTTGCTTCGATACGATCCAATTGACTTTCTTTTGGTGTACTCAGTTTCTCATTTGATGGGTTATTAATGAAATTTTTAATTGAATCCGGATTGTTTTTATATTGGCTTACAGCTGCAATAATTACTGGCATCGGCATAGGTTCTGCTAGCTTACTTTTTGTTAGGGCAACTGTTGGGGTTTTACCTTCATCAAGAAGGGTTTTAATTGCATCAAATACAACGGCATTCATTTTTGTATAAACTCTTTAATAAAGACTAAAAAGCACCGTAGCGTATGGGCCACAGTGCGCGTGTATGGTAGCAATAATAGAGATGGAGTGAAATTAATTTCCTTATTTACACGCTAAAATTAGGTATATTAGTGTGTAAATAAGGGAGCGAAAGCTACTGGCGTAACCTTGCGTCTAATTCGTCAATCACCTCGCTCCATGCACCATCTTCAGCTAACGACTCGGCTAGAAAATGTTGCTGTGCTTCATCCCAAAACGGAGCTTCCTGTAACAAAGTTGTATCTGACAATTGATGTGAGGCTATAAAAGCGTCTATTTCGCTTTCTTTACTTGGTAAACCAAGTTGTGCAAAGAGGGTTGAAATATCATGTTTTGTCGTATCCATAGTTCTACTCCTTGTGTATGGTGATAATTTATTACTGCTTAAAATTAATAATGGAGAATGTCAGTTTAACTTACGCTGAATTTGTTTTTAGCTTTGCTTAGGTATATATATAGTCTAGTGGTAAAAATAATAAAGCCAAATAAAGGATGAGTATGACAACGATAGCCGAACACGACACATTCAGTGTGCAATACCTCAGTGCTGAAGATATCAGTATAGCTGCAAGTCTTATTTACCAAGCTTATTATGATGACCCTGTGTTAAAGAATGTACTTGGATACCAACCAGATAGCCCCACTAAATACGAAAGTAAGCTCAGAGCCCTTGTGCGTGAAGAACTGGCCAGCTTTTGGCAAGAAAAGCAGCCGTTAATTGGGTTGTACTCTCAAAAAAGATTGAAAGCCGTTGCGTGTGTTTTTGACTCAAACAGTGAACTTCAAGCCGAACGTTACTGGCACTGGCGCTTGAAATTAATGCTTAGTGCAGGGTATTTGCAAACCAATCAATTGATTGAAAAAGAGCGCACAATACGAGAAGCATTATCGCAAAAAGCACCTTATTTATTTTTAGCCTTTATTGCCGTGGACCCGCACTTTCAGGGGCAGGGCCTTGGGCGTTATTTACTAAGAGGACTTGATGATTTATTACAAAGCAGTCCTAATACATCGGGTCTCGCTGTATTTGTGACACGTGCGGAACAGCGCGAGTTTTTTACCTCAGAGAGCTTTGAAATATTTAAGTCACTAAGCTTTAATCAGGTTAATGGTGACCTTATGTTTAAGAGTGCAAAATAACCAACGGACGTTTTGGAAATTGCAATGTGAGACTTATCTCACATTGCTGTAAGTATTATCAGAATAAATACTCAAATTTTGTACCCAATTTTACTTATCTTAATGTTTTTTAAAGAATTCTCTTATCTTACTTTAATATGAACGCAAAAAAATTGCTTTTTGTACCTATCCTGATTTCTCCATTCCTCTAAACTTAATCATGTCAAGACGACACAGGTTCAATGAATGAACTGATGCCAAGGATTAGGACGCTGGCAATTTAGCAAAGATGCTTAGCAGGAAGCAAAAGGACAATTTAAAAGGGAAGCAAGGACGACTAAGGAAACTGCTAGGATGCAGTACGACCGCGGAGCGGTTGAAAAGGATTGAGTAAGGGATTATTTAGCAGGAAGCTAAAGGAGCGTTTGGAAAACGAAGTGGATAGCCATTGATGGCAAGAGGACGGCACTGGGATGTGTTAAATGCGACATGATGTTGCATGGTGGGTGTATCTGGATGTATACCCGTTCAGGGGATAGAAAAAAACGGCAGCTTCGGCAAGAGTAGGGATACTTTATCATGGAAGTAGCAAGATTGGGGCGTGGCTAGTAGCTACGCCTTAGTTCTTTCTGGGCTTTGTATTTTTCGCAATCAAAATTACTTCGTTTACACGCAATTTAAATTTTGTGCGGTGGTATCACTACACTCTTAAGCAATTCGTTTTCCATGATCAAAACGCCTTGATATACGCTTTGCCCATCACTTGAAAACTCAAAAATAAACTCACTTTTAATACCCGGTTTCCCACTTTTTAAAATGCCAAGTCGGCGTTTATTACAAGCGACACTCATCAATTGCACATTTAATTGCTCAATTTGTCTTTGTGCATGGAGGTTAGCTGCTTCGGCTACTTTTCTGTTTAACCAAAAAAAGTAGATGATGCTGCCAATGATAATGAGTGTCCACAAGCCTGCCATTTACGAAAATAACCTTCCAATTGCTCGAGCGAGTGTTTCGCTTCGATTTTCTAGTCTTAATAAACCTAGTAAGTGAGGGCGAATACTCGGAATTGCAACTAAATCGGTGAAAATACTCACAAACAGTTGCTCAATTTCAGTGTGGTGTGCACAGCAATCCATAAACACATGTAAGCGTTCTGGGTCTTCAAGTGTGCTAAAACAACGCCCTGCAATCGTTAATAGTACATCTGATTGGGTGTTCATATCAGAGCGTAATACAGCATCAACAAGTTGCGCAGTTAAACCTTGCGCTGGTGTTTTTGATAAGCTTCTAAGGGCTGCAACAAGGGCGATGTCGTCTTTATGCTCTATGGCGTTTAAACCATAGGCTAATAATTGCTCTGCAAACACGGGTTCGATTGCAACATGTTCAAGCATTGCACTTAGCGGCTGTAATACTTCGACTGGTAATTGCCCCCAAGCGGCTTGTAGATTTGCTAAATTGTTGTCGTTATCTAAACGCATCGCAAAATCAGCAATACCTTGTACTGCAACACTTTGCCAATTATCAAACCCCAGTTTGCCTGAGAAATACAGCTGAGCATATTCGTAGTACTGTGAAGCACTTTGTTTAAGTAAACATTTAACCTGTGCATTAAATGCCGCTAGCTTGTTGGCGTTTGGCGTAAATACATACGGGTTGTTATCAAGTTTGCCTTCGGCATTTTCACCGGTAATTTCTGTACCAAGAGCTTCAATTACCATATTTGCAAAGTGATCGCGGCTTGCGCTTACTAGGCGGCTTTGCTCATCTAATGGAAGTTTTAAAAACCATACATAAGGTTCTTTAGAGGCTTTTACATCCCAAAATTGAATAGCAAGCCAAGCATGACCAGCAAGCGGGTAAGGGTAAGGGATTTTTGTTTCTTCAATGGCAAGAAATTGTTTTTTGTCTAATTTCGTGATGTGTCTGCCAATATCGAAGGCACGCCAAGTGGTACCTGCTGCATCCAGAAGTTGCCCTAAAGTGGCGATCTGCTCAGTCATAAAATCTCAATTACCGTAATTAATCTATATCAGGGGCGAATTATACGCCATACCATGGCGCCTTGGAACAGGGTATACTAAGCACAAAGGTATTAAGAGTTTTACAATGCATCAACAGACTTTGGCGCTGCTGCGCGAATTAGAATCCACATTACAACGCCATTCACTTTGGCAAACAACACCGATTGACCCAAGTGCACTCAATTCTAGTGTGCCGTTTTGTCATGACACCATGGCTTTTGAGCAATGGCTGCAATTTGTTTTTCTTGAAAAAATGCATGCTTTAATCACACATGCTCAGCCTTTACCCCGTAATTTTGCAATTGCGCCTATGGCTGAAATGATGCTGGCACAGCACCGCGGTGCTAATGAAGTAATTAGTGTTTTACAAAAACTCGATGAACTTTTGAGTGATGACTAAGATGCAAGAGATTGTTAAGCCACAATTTGACGAGTTAACGATTCTGTACCGCGATGAAAATTACATTGCGATTGATAAACCATCCGGTTTATTGGTTCACCGTTCGTTTTTAGACAAACACGAAACCCAATTTGCGATGCAAATGCTGCGTGACCAAATTGGTCAACACGTGTTTCCTGTACATCGCTTAGATAGACCAACCTCAGGCGTATTACTGTTTGCGTTAAGTTCAGAAGCGGCCCGTGATATGAACCAGTTATTTATTGATGGGCAAATTGAAAAACGTTACTTAGCTTTAGTAAGAGGCTTTTTAAACGAATCAATCTTCTTAGATAAACCTTTAAAAGAAGAGCTTGATAAAATTGCCGATAAGTTTGCTGATCAAAATAAAGCACCGCAAGAAGCACAAACGCAATTTTATTGCCTGCACCAAGCAAGCTTGCCTATTCCAATTGGTAAGTACCCGACAGTTCGTTACTCGCTGGTGGAGTGTTTTCCAAAAACTGGTCGCAAACATCAAATTCGTCGTCATTTAAAACATTTATCATTGCCAATTATTGGTGATGTAAATCATGGTGATAATCAGCATAATCAATTTTTTAGAGAGCATTTTCAGCTTCGTCGTTTAATGTTATTTGCCTCTGAATTAAAGTTTATGCACCCTTATAGCAAGCAACCAATAACAATTAGAGCGCCATTAGGCGATGCAATGTTAACTATTTGCCAGCAACTTGGCTGGCCAACAGAAGAAAAGGATTATTATGGCAACCATTAGTATTTTTGTCGGCAGTGTTTACGGCGGTGCTGAGCGTTTAAGCGAACAAGTTATTGAAGTCATTGAAAAGTCTGAGCATCAAGCGCAACTAGTTGAAAATGGCACGGTTGATGACATGCTGGCTGCGTCACATATTTTAGTGATCACATCAACGACGGGTCAGGGTGATATTCCTGATAACTTAATCGCTTTATACAGCCAATTAAACGATCAATTCCCACTGTTAACAGGCAAGCAATACGGCATTATTGCTATGGGCGACCGCAGCTATGGCGATACGTTTTGTGGTGCAGGTCGCAGTTTTGATGAGCTGTTTCGCGATTTACAGGCAAAACCTGTTGGTCATCGTTTAGAAATTGATGCCTGTGAAGATTTTGAGCCTTGGCCTGTTACTGAGCCATGGTTAAATGAATGGCTGACGAAAATTAGTTAATGCCTATTAATTAGCTAGTGTCTCTTAAAAGTGCTGATTGAATAAGCAATTGGCACTTTCCCCTTGGTTTTTCGAGTACAGAATCTGATATACTAAACCATCATTTTATGAGGCTGTTATGATTTCAAAAAACCAACTGAAACTAATTCGTGCATTAGGTCAAAAGAAATACCGTAAGCAATACAATCAGTACCTTGTACAAGGCGAAAAAAATGTACTTGAATTACTAAACAGTGGTTTAAGTATTGCTCATATTTTTGCGACTCCTGCATTTATTTCTGCGCATAAAACAGCGCTTGCAGCCCATCAAGTCATTGAAGCAGATGAAGACAGCCTAACTAAAGCCAGTACACTTGTTAGTAACAACGCCGCCATTGCTGTTGTTGATATGCCAAGTCAGCAAGCATTACCAACATCGGGACTTATTTTAGCCCTTGATGGCGTGTCGGACCCGGGGAATTTAGGAACGATTATTCGAGTTGCTGATTGGTATGGTATTAAGCATATTGTTACCAGCACAGACAGTGCGGATGCTTATAACCCTAAAACCATCAGCGCAACCATGGGTTCATTTGCTCGCGTGTGTGTCACACAAACCGACTTAACCAGTTACTTACCTAGTTTAAACCTTCCTGTGTATGGTGCATTTTTAGAAGGTGAGAACATTCACAAAACTGCTCTCAAGCAAGATGCCGTATTACTCATGGGCAGTGAATCCCATGGTATTCGTGCTGATTGCGAAAGCTTAGTTACTGATAAAATCACTATTCCGGCTTATGGCCAAGCAGAATCGCTTAATGTAGCGATGGCAACGGGTATTATTTTAGATAATTTTAAGCGCCACGCTTAACCTTTTACCCTAAAATGGGTTAAATTGAAGAATAACAATAAAAATCGGTAAAACAGTTAGATGCGCTTAAGCACCATAAAATTAGCGGGTTTCAAATCGTTTGTTGAACCCACTAAGATCCCATTCCCTGATCAGATGACCTGTGTTGTCGGCCCGAACGGCTGTGGCAAATCAAACGTCATCGATGCAGTGCGTTGGGTGCTAGGTGAAAGCTCAGCTAAAAACTTACGTGGCGATGCCATGACCGATGTTATTTTTAACGGCTCAACTAATCGAAAACCTATTTCACAAGCCTCTGTTGAGTTGGTGTTTGATAACACCAGTGGCCATTTACCGAATACCTTTGCTGATCGAAACCAAGTGGCGATCAAACGCTTAGTGACCCGAGATGGTCAGTCAATTTATTTTCTAAATGGCAGCAAATGCCGTAAGCGTGATATTACCGATATCTTTTTAGGCACAGGTCTTGGCCCGCGCAGTTATGCGATTATTGAACAGGGCATGATCTCGCGTTTAATAGAGAGCAAACCGGCTGATTTGCGTGTGTTCTTAGAAGAAGCTGCGGGAGTTTCGAAATACAAAGAGCGTCGTCGTGAAACGCAAACCCGCATTAAAAGCACCCGCGAAAACCTTGAACGATTGCTTGATGTAAGGCAAGAGTTGCAAACACAGCTCGATAAGCTTGCAGTGCAATCAGTCGATGCAAAAAAATACCGAGAGCTAAAAGCCACAGAACGTACCTTAAAAGGGCAAATTGCGGTTTTGAAGTGGCAGAAGTTACACCAACAACAAATTGATAAAGCTGAGCAAATCAATAAACTTAAAGAGCAAATTCAGTTCTTTAGAGAAGCGCATTCTGGCCACGATGATGTTTTAGCAAGTCTTGAAAATCAGGTGCAACTTGAGCAGCAGAAACTGCAAGATGCCCAGCAAGCTCAGCATCAAACTCATACAGACTTAACCCGCAAAGAACAGCAACAGATTAGTTTAAAGCAGCAACAGCAAACACTTAGCCAAAACCTTATCAAACAGCAACAATTGCAGTTACAGAATAAAGAGCTGCAAGAAGAGCAACATGCTTCAGCTGCTATTTTACAAGAGCTGCTTCAAGACGCGATTGAGCAAAGTTTGTTGTGCGCTGAGCAAGTTGCAGAGGTTGAAGAGCAAGTCGCTCTACAGCAGCAACAAACGCAAAGTGCCAATGAGCAATATCAAAGCACCTTACAGAAAAATCAAGCTCATAGTAGTGATATTACTGTTGCAAAGAGTCAACAGGCTCACTTTGCCCTGAGTCTTGCACAACTTGAAACCCAGCAGACACAACTTGCCGCTGAAATTAGTGAGCTAGAAGCGACCCCAGTTGCAGCGCAAATTGCTGAGCAACAACAGCATATTCAAACACTGACGAAAGAGCTTGCGCAGCAACAAAGTGCGCTGAATAAGCTCACTCAAAACCTAGAACAAGCGGATAAAGAGCAACAGCACTTAGAGCAGGATTTAAAGCGGGTTCAACAACACAGTAATGAAAACAAAGCCAGCATAGCTGCGCTTAATTCTTTGCTATCAGAGCAAACCGACAGCGAAAGTGTCTCTTTATTAGCGCAGTTAAAAGTGGCTTCTGGTTTTGAGCCGTTAGTTGAGCAAGCCCTACTTGGCCTTGAGCATCTTAAGGTCAGTCAACATAAAGAGCCGAATAGTGTTTGGCCTGCATCGAATGGTGTTGAGTTACCAAAAGAGTCATTAGCTAATTATATCGAATCGGGTGCTTACCCTGACTTATTAGCACGGTTTGCTTTTCAACCTAGTTTTGATGACGCTATTTTAGCGGATCCATATTGGCTGGCAGTGATTGATGAAGAAGGCTGTATACATGGTCGTAACTTTCATACCGATGCTAATAAAGACACCGACAATTCTTTGCTTTTAAAGCATGCTCAGCTTAGCGATGCACAGCAGTTAGATGAAGAGCTCAACGAGCAATTAGAAACCAAGCAGCAACTGTTAAATGAGCATCTAGCACATAAAAAAACGCTCACCGCCGATAAAGAGCAATACAGAGAACGAATTCACCAAGCGGCTCAGCAGATTGCATCGGCCAGTACTCGCCGCGATATGTTGCTAGAGCAGCAAACCCAGTGGCAAAACCAGCTTGTTAAGTTACAACAGCGTCAAACGTTACTGGCTGAGCAAAAGCAAAATGCCGAC
This sequence comes from Pseudoalteromonas sp. L1, assembly GCF_021728095.1. NCBI lineage: Bacteria > Pseudomonadati > Pseudomonadota > Gammaproteobacteria > Alteromonadales > Pseudoalteromonadaceae > Pseudoalteromonas > Pseudoalteromonas sp. L1. Next base: position 564,964 of record NZ_JAKKCT010000001.1, read on the forward strand.
GAACAGCAACAAACGCAGCAGACTTTACTTGAGCAATTGTTAGAGCAGCAGTTAGAACTTGAAACTGAGTTAGAGCAGGCGAAACATCAACAAACTGAGGCAAATAACAACTATCGCCAAGTGGCTTCTCAGCTTGAGCAATATAAAACGCAAGCACATCAAGCAAATTTGGCCGAACAAAAAGCTCGCAGTGAGTGTCAACTTAGCGAAACCAAACTTCAGCATGCTAATGCCGCCCAAAGTGCGGCTAGTGAAGCTGTATTAGAGCTCACCGAGCAACTAGAAGAGCTAGTGATTCCGCTTGAAGAAGTAGCAGAGCAAATTATGCTATTGCTTGAAAAGCATCAACAAAGTGACGTTGAGCTGAAAAACTTGCAAGCGGCCTTGAGTCAAGCTAAAAAGGAGCTTGCTGATAAGCAAACAGCGCTGAAATCATCGCAATCTGAGTTGGTGACGTTGCAAGAGCAGCTGCAAGCATTGGCACTGGATGAGCAAAGTTTAATCGTTAAAGCACAAGCGGCTTTAGAGCCACTTGAAGAACTGCAACAAAATTTAAAAACAGTACTTGAAGAACTGCCTGACAATGCCAATTTAAATAGCATGCAAACTTTGCTTACAAAAACCACGCAAGCTTTAAATGAGCTTGGCGCGGTGAACTTAGCGGCAATAGATGAGTTTGAGCAGGCTAAACAACGTAGCGATTATTTAAATCAGCAGCTTGATGACTTAACACAAGCATTAAATACCCTGGAAGGGGCGATTCAAAAAATCGACCGAGAAACAAAAAATCGTTTCAAGGCGACGTTTGAACAAGTAAACACTGACTTTGGGGAGTTATTCCCCAAAGTGTTTGGTGGTGGTAGTGCTTACCTTGAATTGACCAGTGATGATCTACTGGAAAGTGGGGTGAGCATCATGGCAAGGCCACCAGGCAAGAAAAATTCGACAATTCACCTGCTTAGTGGTGGAGAAAAAGCGCTGACCGCATTATCATTGGTGTTTTCAATATTCAGGCTCAATCCAGCTCCATTCTGTATGCTAGATGAAGTGGATGCGCCATTGGATGATGCGAACGTGGGTCGTTTTTGCCGTTTGGTAGAAGAGATGTCACAATCGGTGCAATTTATTTATATTAGTCATAATAAAATTGCCATGGAAATGGCAGGCAGATTGACTGGTGTAACTATGGCTGAACCCGGTGTTTCTCGGATGGTTGCTGTAGATATTGAACAAGCAGTGCAAATGGCACATGCATAAATTTAGTTAGGCAGATCAAATAATAAAGGTGAGGGGATGGCCGAAGAATTAAGATGGGCTTTAATCGTAATCAGTGTGTTTGTGATTGGTGGTTTATTAATACACGGACTTTGGTCTGTACGGAAAAAAGACAATCCAGAGGTTACGCAGCAAGATCGGGTAGAACCTAACGAACCGACGCCAAGTGTCGAAGATACACCAGAGCCTGTTGTTCAAGAACGCGATGAACCTGAATTTGGTGATTTAAGCTTTAGTGCTGAGAATGAGCAGCGCGAGCTTGAGCCTGAAATCGAACAGCAGCCAGTCGAAGAAGAGCAGCCATCAGAGGTTGAATCTGTGACTGATGAGCCGCAACAAGAAGTGCAACCAACTGACTTTATTATTGTTCACTTGCAAATGCCTGAAGGTTTATCGATGGAAGGCAGCCAATTGCTACCTGCTGTTAATATGCTTGGCTTCAAATATTCAGAAGAAGGCTTCTTTAATCGTCACCTAGACCCTGCGGGTACGGGGCCTGTGTTGTTCCGATTAGTGAACATGTATAACCCTGGTACATTCGATATTGATAATATGGAACAATTTAGTACCGCAGGGGTAAGCTTATTTATGACCTTACCATGTGAAGGCGATGGCTTAAGTGCCTTTAATATGTTGCACAGCGCAGCTAAAAAACTTGCTGATGAATTTGGTGCAACTATTTTAAATAGCAACCGTGAAGAAATGACGGTTGACAGTGTGAGAGAGTATGTTGAGAAAGTAAGAAGCTTTTCAGCATAATAGTCGTTGCACATTTTTTGTATTTTAGGCCACTTGGCGATGACTCGTTTAAGTGGCTTTTTTATGTAGATTTTTGAGGTTTTCATGTCCAGCCCTATCTTTGAGCAAATTACTCAATTACGTGCCCAGTTAGAAGAGCACAACCATAATTACTATGTGCTGGATGCACCCAGTATTCCTGATGCAGAATACGACCGTTTAATGCGTGAGCTAAGTGCGCTTGAGCAAGCGAATCCAGAATTTCAAAGTCCTGATTCACCTACCCAGAAGGTGGGTGGTGCAGCACTTGATAAATTTGAGCAAGTAACGCACCGAGTACCTATGTTGTCACTTGATAACGCATTTTCTGAGGAAGAATTTGCAGCCTTTAATCGCCGAATTAAAGAACGTGTTATGAATAATAACGAGCTGACATTTTGTTGTGAGCCAAAACTTGACGGTTTAGCCGTATCAATTATTTATCGCAATGGCGTGCTTGTACAAGCAGCCACTCGCGGCGATGGCATGGTCGGTGAAAATATTACCCAGAACGTAAAAACGATTCGAAATGTGCCGCTTAAGTTACGTGGTGATGATATTCCTGCAGAGCTTGAGGTTCGCGGTGAAGTATTTATGGATACCGCTGGGTTTATAAAGCTTAATACTGAAGCTCAAAAGCGTGGTGAAAAAGTATTTGTTAACCCTCGTAATGCAGCGGCAGGAAGCTTACGCCAACTAGATTCTAAAGTAACAGCAAAACGCCCATTAATGTTCTATGCCTACAGCACAGGTTTGGTTGCTGATGGTCAGTTACCGGAAGATCATTACCAACAACTTGCTAAGTTGACGGATTGGGGCTTACCACTTTGCCCAGAAACAAAGCTGGTTGAAGGTCAACAGGCCGCGCTCGACTATTATCAAGATATTTTAGTTCGTCGCGAACAATTAAAATACGAAATTGACGGCGTGGTGATCAAAGTAAACGATAAAAAACTACAAGAGCGTTTAGGCTTTGTTGCACGTGCACCACGCTGGGCAATTGCTTTTAAATTTCCTGCCCAAGAAGAAGTAACTAAACTGCTCGATGTTGAGTTTCAAGTAGGCCGCACCGGTGCAATTACCCCCGTTGCTCGTTTGGAGCCCGTTTTTGTAGGTGGCGTCACTGTGTCTAACGCAACCTTACATAACGGTGACGAAATTGCCCGATTGGGCGTCAAAATTGGCGATACCGTGATTATTCGTCGTGCCGGTGATGTTATTCCGCAAATTACCCAAGTTGTCCTTGAACGTCGCCCTGACGATGCCAAAGAGATTGAATTTCCAGCTACTTGCCCAATTTGTGATTCGCATGTGGAGCGTATTGAAGGCGAAGCGGTAGCTCGTTGTACAGGTGGTTTAGTTTGCCAAGCGCAGCGTAAGCAAGCAATTAAGCATTTTGCGTCACGTAAAGCGCTTGATGTCGATGGCTTAGGTGACAAAATTGTTGACCAGTTAGTTGACCGTGAACTGATTAAAACGCCTGCTGATTTATTTATCCTTAAGCAGGGTCATTTTGAATCACTTGAGCGTATGGGACCTAAGTCTGCTAAGAATTTAGTTAACGCATTGCAAGACGCTAAACAGACAACATTAGCCAAGTTTCTATATTCATTAGGTATTCGCGAAGTGGGTGAGGCGACAGCACAAAACTTAGCAAACCACTTTTTAACCCTAGAGAAAATAACTCAAGCAAGCGTTGATGCATTGACTGAGGTCAGTGATGTTGGTGAGATTGTTGCCAAACATGTACGTGGTTTCTTCACTGAAGAGCATAATATGGACGTTGTTAATGCACTTATAGAGCAGGGCATTCATTGGCCTGCGTTGAGTGCTCCAAGTGAAGATGCGCAGCCATTAGCAGGGCTGACTTATGTACTAACAGGTACGCTAAGTGAACTTAACCGTAATGATGCAAAAGCGCGTTTACAGGCATTAGGTGCAAAAGTATCGGGAAGTGTCTCAGCAAAAACAGATGCGTTAATTGCTGGTGAGAAAGCCGGTTCTAAACTGACTAAAGCACAAGATTTAGGAATTGATATTTTAACTGAAGCCGATTTAATCGCATTACTAGGTGAACACAATGGATAGTTTTTTACAGGCAATGTCGTCGCTTGCATTAACTCTAGGTCATTGGTTGCAGCCTCACTTATATAATATTTCGTTATTGTTAGTGGTTTGTTTTTTATCTCTCTATGCGGACGATATCATTAAAATAACAAAGCGTTTTGTGGCACGTCGTCACTTCATTATACGTATTCTGTGTTTTGTGTTAGTCACAGGGTTCGGTATGGGGTTATTGGTTGTATTTATTACCCCTTACTTGAGCAAGCTGCTTATGCTGTTGGGTGTAAAATGGTTGGCTTTGACACTCACAGCTGCCTTTTTAGTATTGGGTATTATCGCTGATAGAAAGAACCAACTGTAATGCGTTATGGGCCTGAATATTGGGATAAATACGGAGCATATAGAACGCCTATAGCTTTTCATTTATCTTTATTAGTACTTTTACGCAGTTACTTTATTTGGATTATGGCGGCGCTGAGTCGTCGTCCTGATTTAGATATTATGTCGTTATTTTTTAGCAGTAAGTCTGATTTCTTTTTTTCTATCGGTATTGCGGCCATTGCTTTATTACCTGCTGTTATATTTTGTTTAAGACGACCACAAGACAACCCTGATAGCGCAAAGCGACTCGCAAGCATATGGCGTTTTATGCGTTGGCCATTAATTTTATGTGCAATCATTGATCTAGGCTGGCTTACATATCAAGCAGCGCATAGTCATTATCAATTTTCATTGTTTCTAGCGTGTCAAATGGTAATTGTATTATGGGTGTTGTTGTACTTACTGAAAAGTCGTTACCTCAGCGTATTTTTTAATGATTGGCCAGATCCAATTATTAAAAAAGGAGAATAAAATGCTTCGTGTTAATAAGCTATTAGCTAAAATTTCAGTGGCAATTGCGCTCGTTTTACTGCTTTTATGGCTTGTCACACCACTGTGGAATAGTGCTCTTTTTTCATTGTTTGTTATTTTTTGGTGTGTGATAACAAGCTCTGCGTTGTACCGAGTTACTCCTTTATTTAAAAACAGAAACCCAGTTGAAGAGTTAATCAAGCGAGATGTTAATCAGCTTGCTTTAATAAGTCTAGCGGGATTATTTGATTTTAAACGTAAAGCCGAATTTGTGTTAATAGGGCAAATCAAAACAATCAGTGTCTGTGAGGGAAGTATTGTTATCGAAGACATTAACTCACAACGGTTGCATGCGGTACTGAGTGTCTCTAAGGCTGAGATAATTTCACATCTTCATATCATTTTATCAGCGCGTGAACGGCAGAAAATTACAATAACATCTTAAGGCTTGCCGAGCCTTAGCTTTTTGATGTAGTGTCTTGGCATACTTTAAATCTTGAGGGGGCCTTATGTTAACTTGGCAAGATATATTAACGTTCGCACAAACTGGTAATCCGACTCCGCCGCGCAGAGTCGAAAAGAGCGCCTCTGAGTGGCAGTCACAGTTAGATGAACACACCTTTTATGTGACACGTTTAAAAGGAACAGAGCGCCCACACAGCTCCGATTCATGTACTTTATTCGAACCTGGTAAATACGCTTGTGTATGCTGTGATAATTTGCTGTTTGACGCAGATGAAAAATTTGACAGTGGTACTGGTTGGCCTTCATTTACGCAACCAAGCAGTAAAGAAAGTATTGCTTATATTGTGGATAACAGCCACGCAATGCAACGTATAGAAGCGGTTTGTAATGTGTGCGATGCGCACTTAGGCCATGTTTTTCCTGATGGCCCAGCACCGAGCGGCCTTCGTTATTGTATGAATGCTATTGCCATGAAAAAATGCGACTAATCTAAGTACTGGGCAATAATAAAGATAAGGTGCTCTCGGTATATTGGTTTACTGATTATATAGTCAGTTAGAATATTCGATTGTGCCTTTTCATCTTTTAACGAGGATGCGGTTACTGCGATAATTGGAATGTGTTTAAAACGGTCGTCACTACGAATTAACTGACATGCTTCTAGCCCACCCATTACTGGCATTTTTAAATCCATGATTATTAAATCCGGTTGCTGTTGTTCTACCTTTTTAAGTGCGTCTTCTCCATTTATAGCGGTATCTATAGTAAAACTCCAACGTGATAAAAATGACTCTAAATAGTCTCTGTTGTAGGGGATATCGTCGACAATTAAAATACGCGCAGGGTTGAAGTGGTAGCTTGAAATAGCAGGGTAGTTACGATGCTCTACCTCGGCCATTGATTCCGCAAGTTCAACATTAGGAATTGATACAATAAACTCACTGCCTTTATCTTTTTCACTCAATACCGATAACTCGCCACCCATTAATTTAATAAAACGTAGTGAAATTGCTAATCCAAGGCCTGTTCCCCCAAACTCTGAACTGCGCTGACCTTGAACTTGTTCGAAGTCATTAAAGATTAAATCTTGCTGATCTTTAGGAATGCCTTTGCCCGTGTCTTTAACATGAATAGCAATATCGATATGACTTTCATCATCATGAGGCTTGAAGTCGAAATACACATCGACACACCCTTGTGAGGTAAACTTAATCGCATTACTGATTAAGTTTGTCAGTACTTGGCGTACTTTATTGCTATCAAGTAATACGGGTGTTTTGAAGCCAGGGTGAGCTGTCACTTTAAAGTCGAGATCTTTTTGGGCACTTAATTGCAAAAACATCATGTTTAATTCATGACAGATAGTCGGGATCTCGACGCGATCTATATCAAGTTGCATTTTTCCAGCATCAATTTTTGACAAATCAAGAATATCATTAAGAACATTGAGTAGTGAACTACCTGAAATTGATATTGCTTCTAAGTAGCGACGCTTGTTTTTGTCTGTTTCACTGTCTTGTAGTAATTGGCTAAACCCAAGCACCGCATTGAGTGGTGTTCTTAACTCATGTGACATATTTGCTAAAAAGCGGCTTTTGGCTTGATTAGATTGTTCAGCTTGCTCCTTCGCATCAATATATTCTTGTGTGCGCTTAGCGATGGTTTCTTCTAATTGACTGTGTTGTTCATGCATGCTGTTGATCTGCTGCCTTACCGCTGCGCGCATCATCTTAAAGCCACTTGCTAGGGTACCAATTTCATCTTGGCTTTTAATATTGATAGGGCAGTTTAAATCACCTGTGGTAACAGCATGAGAAAACTCTACAAGTTGCTCTACAGGCTGTAAGATAATTCGCCTGATGATGATATAGGCAATGATCATCGCAGCAAGTAGGTAAATTGCAAATAAAGATATTGCATTACTAATGATTGATTTTGTTTTTAGGGCCAAGTCTTTGTCTGTAAAGGTCACAATAACGTAACCTATATTCTCACCTTGATGGTTATCAATGGGTACGGCAACAGCGTATTGCTGATCTAAAGGCACGATGGTATTTTGATTTGGCTTAAGTTGCTTGAGTATTACTTGATTTGTTTCTAGCGTATCAATTTTAGATGTGTCGGGGTGAGCTGCAATAAAGTTATTTTGATCAATAAAATAAATAGTTTGAAGATCATCGAATGTATTGTTTTTTAAGATGTTCTTTAACGTGATCCCCTGAATCTTTAAAACCCAACTGCCAATGGTGTTATCGGTCGTTAAATTGTCGATTTCTGAGAGCATAGGTGAAACGATCGCATCGGCTTTCTCACTCATATTCAGTAAAGTCTGTTCTTTTAACTCAACTACATGCATAGAAGTGCTCACCCCCAAAATTAGAGTGATGGTAAAACCTATAATCATCAAAATTTTATGAGCAATACTGACTCTCATTGTTGAACCGCTCTGTTTGATGTTAACTGCTTCATATCGGCGTTAATTTTAGCATGGGTGGCTTTTATTGATTCTTTAATATCTGCACCATAAAAGATTTGACTAAATGTATATGAAATGACTTTTCCGATAACCGGAAATTCAACCATGCCTGCTTGTAAGCGATCTGGTGTGGCGTGATCAAATACCCATAACATAGTGTTATTAAAGCCAGGTTTGTTGACAAGAGTGAACAGTTTTTCGTGCCATACTTTTTTTCGTGGGGGCGAGCCGCCAGTACTTAATAATGAGGCTGTTTGTTCACTTGTCGCCCATTGAATGAATAACCACGCAGCTGTTTTATTATTTGAATGAGCATTAATTGTAAACGCCCAAGCCCAAGGAGAGGTTTCTCGCGCAACAGGGCCCGCTGGTAAAGGGGCAGCTTCCCATTTATTCCAAATATCGGATTCTTCCGCTGTATCAATTTCATTGTAGAAATGTGAGGCTAAAAAAGCGGATGCGAGCTTTCCTTGCTTAAACTGGTTTCGCAACTCATAAAAATGTAAAAGCCGGCTATTGTCTGGTGTGCCATAGCCAGTTACTAAATTGCGATACATCTTTAAGGCATCTTCTGTTTCAGGGCTATCAAACTCTGATTCCCCATGTTCATTGATTACTTGTGCACCGTAAGCGCGCATAATAGGTAAAATAGTCCATGTGTTTAACCCTGCACCAGGTAAGGTGCGAGAGGCAAATGCGTGCATACCCTTTAATTGAGGATCAGTATCAATAGCGCGTTGTAATGCAACTTTTGTTTTTAATAGATCTGCATACGTATCGGGGACTTTAAGATTGAAACGTGTAAATAAGTCTTTTCGATAAAAATAAATTGGCGCAGAAAAATCAAAAGGAAGTGAATACAGTGCGCCATTAATGCGGCAGAGCGCAAGACTTCGTTCACTAATATCCTCTAATTGATACCAACTCTTATCGGTAATTAGTGGATTTTCTAAATAGGGTGCTAAGGGCTCAATCCAGCCATGACTTTGTGCTTCACCTAAAAAAGTAATTCCCATTGGGTGAACATCATATAAACCAAGTCCTTCACTTAAATCTTGGTGGCGTCTAATACGCATTTGAGATTGCTCAAGTGGGTGAAAGCCGACAGAAATACCAGTTAGTTTCTCGAATAGAGGAATATAAGGCTTTAAAGCCATAAAAGCAGGCTGCTCATCAGCTAATATGTTTATATGGCTACCAGCTTCACTTTGCCAATTGATCTTTGCTTGTTGCCAGTGTTGTAGCTCTGATGAGGCACTCGTATTAATACCGCCCAGTAAAGTGATTAAAAAAAGAAAGTGTTTTAAATACGTTTTCAAAAGAAGCCCCTGTAAATCAGTTTTTAATCAGTAAGCTGTAGGTTCATTTTTGCTGCGCGGGCTTTTATTTTTTCAAAACGCGCGGCTTGCTCATCTTCAAGCGTGTGCTTACTTAGCAAGCGGTAGCATTTTTTGGCAAGTACAAGGTTGAAGGATTGACCTTGTCCATTGTTATCAAATAAACACTGTAATAGATTTAGCGCAATGCTGGCATTTTTAGGCATGACTCTAAAAGCTTGTGTAAATGCTTCGAGTGCAACATTGAGCTGACCTTTATTAAAATGCGAAACAGCGTGATTGTTTAATTCTTTCGGACCCATTTTGATGTCACGACGCTCTGTTTGTTGCTGTTGAATATAGCGTACATAAACAGGGTCGCTGACAGTTGGGTGTCGCTCGCAATGAGTAATTATTTGATTAAAAAGCATTTGTGCTTTGTTATGAAAGCCAAGTTCGTGAAAAGCTTTTGCTTTATCAAGTGCTCCGTCGACAGAGCGAATTTGCGTATCACTTTCATCAAGCTGTTCAATCAGTGCTTTTGCTTTTTGATGTTCATCTTTTAAGTAGTGTAATCGTGCATTTAAAACATCAATTTGAGTTTGGTTATTACTGTTCGGAAACTGCTGCTTTAAATCATTTAAATACTGATTAGTTTGCCTTGAGATACGATTAACTTGATCGCTTTGATCTGTCGTAAGCGCAAAGTCGATGCCTGCGCGTGCGGCATTTAAATAAACATCAGGGTGATCATGAATAGAGTGTTTCGCGTAATTGGCAATGTCTTTTTGTGTTAGGTAATTTTTCTCATAATCATGATTAAGCAAGGAAACGTGACTGAGTGCTTTTTGGCGAGAAATATTACGGGGAGCAATATTAACAGCCTGACTGAAGAAAGCTTGAGCCTCGTCAAATTGGTTTAGTTTAACCTCCAAGCGACCGAGTAAATCGAGTGCGACTAAGCGAGTTTCATTGCGTTGTAACATCGTTTTGAGCATACGCTGAGCGAGAATATGTTCGTTATTCGCGATAAGCGCTTCAACTAAGCCCACTTTAGCCCATGTAAATTTTTGAATATTGAGTACTGACTTGAAGAAAGCTTTTGCATCTTCATTACGCTTTAAGCGGAGTAGGGCATTACCCTTTAACCGTAACAAAATAGCACTATAAGTATTACTCTTATTTTGTAATAGCTCGTCTATGTGCTTAATTGCTTTAGAGTCGTTATCGTCGTCAATTAGTTGGTACACACGTTGTAAATGGTATTTACGCATGAGTACTTTTTCGATACGGTTTTTGAGTTCGTAAATTGTGTATGGTTTAACAAGAAAGTCATCGGGCTGTAGTTCTAATACACTATGAACTAATGAGCCGCTTGTCTCTGCTGAAATAAAAATAAACCCAGTTGAGCTTTTAATATAACGTTTTACTTTTAGCTCTTCATAAAGCTGATAACCATCTTGGTGTTTGCTTAAATTAAATGAGCAAACAATTAAATCAAACTGTTCAACTTGGCATTGCTCCTTGGCAGCTATTGCGTGTTCAGCAAAGCGAAGTTGACGAAAACCTAACCCTTCAAGAGATTGTTTCATATAGCTTTGAGCTAGCGGCTGCTCTTCCACTATTAATATTTTAGCTTTCGAAAAAATCTTTGTAGGCATTGGACTTGCGACCGAGTGATATTAAAGGTGACTATAATAAACAGTCTAGCTGCTGACAAGGCAATTTGCAGGTTTAGTATAATTAGGACTGATAATTCATGCTAAATAATGGCTTAATTCAGTATTTAAATTTCAGGTATTGAAAAGCTGTTAAATGTTTATATGTGTTAGGTCGTACTGGAGCCGAACTATCGAGCCTGTGTTTTGTAAAGAGTGGCGATGCTTTTTAATTTAGAAACAAAATAAGGAAGTATTTAAAGAAGTGTTTATATGTGGTGGGTCGTACTGGACTTGAACCAGTGACCCTCGCCTTGTAAGGGCGATGCTCTCCCAACTGAGCTAACGACCCACATATAAATTTTGTTTTAGATTAAATGGTGGGTCGTACTGGACTTGAACCAGTGACCCTCGCCTTGTAAGGGCGATGCTCTCCCAACTGAGCTAACGACCCATATAATCTTTTTCTTCGCTACCATTTTTAACTTTTTTCTTTAAAAAGTAAATGGTGGGTCGTACTGGACTTGAACCAGTGACCCTCGCCTTGTAAGGGCGATGCTCTCCCAACTGAGCTAACGACCCGCGAAGAATAATCTAAATGAAAACACCATCAAAGTTTGTTTAATGGTGGGTCGTACTGGACTTGAACCAGTGACCCTCGCCTTGTAAGGGCGATGCTCTCCCAACTGAGCTAACGACCCATTTAGATCTTTGTAATATGAAACACCACTTTAAAAATGGTGGGTCGTACTGGACTTGAACCAGTGACCCTCGCCTTGTAAGGGCGATGCTCTCCCAACTGAGCTAACGACCCATATTACATACAGCATATTTTCTTAATGAAAGGACCACCGAGACTTTCTTTATAAAGAGAAAGTAAATGGTGGGTCGTACTGGACTTGAACCAGTGACCCTCGCCTTGTAAGGGCGATGCTCTCCCAACTGAGCTAACGACCCATTAAGAATTTAGATATGAACACCATTAGGGAATAATGGTGGGTCGTACTGGACTTGAACCAGTGACCCTCGCCTTGTAAGGGCGATGCTCTCCCAACTGAGCTAACGACCCATATCTAAAACAACTCATTGCTGCGTTGTTGTGGGGCGCTATTATAGATAGAGTTGTAAATGTGTCAACACTTGAATGAGTAAAAATGTGTTAGGTGCAGCTTTTATAAACAATCACATGGGCTTTGTGTGTGTTTTGATGAACAATTGCACAGTTTTAGTTATTTATTAGATGCTAAGTAAGCAATAAAAAGATCAACTTTATAGTTTACTTTTTATATATACGAAAAGATCGCTCGGTTATAGCTAGTTTGCCCAAATTATAAAAAATAGTGAGGGCTCTGAAACCAGATAATTTAAGCTGCATTAAAAGTGTTAAGCAGCCCAGTAGGGGAGAGTGCTATTTTAACGGCTATATTTTCTTAATCTTATTTTGCATATAAATGTATACCTTTTATAAGACGAGTAAGAGCATCGACAATGCAAACTCATGCATTGATCATGAAAAGGTATCGATGTTTGTCAAAGTGTTTAAAATATCTTCTCGATGGACTGTTATTTAGTCAGCTTGTTGAAATTTAAATCATTTAAATAAACATCGATAAAAAACAGTTGACTTTATTTGGGGGGCTGCATAGAATGCGCCCCGCACTCAGCGATACACAGCCAAGGTTAATTGGTAGTGTATATGCAAGTCGGGGCTATAGCTCAGCTGGGAGAGCGCTTCGCTGGCAGCGAAGAGGTCTGCGGTTCGATCCCGCATAGCTCCACCAGATTTGCATAGTGTTTGTCCTAGGGTTGCAGTTTTCTGCGTCCCCATCGTCTAGAGGCCTAGGACACCGCCCTTTCACGGCGGTAACAGGGGTTCGAATCCCCTTGGGGACGCCACTTACTCTAAGTAAGTGAGCAATGCCAATAAAATAAATATGTTAGTCTCGAGTACTTGCGTGTTATTTTAGTAACCTTAACTCCGATATGAGTCAAACTATCATTTAATGTCCTAGTGACACATTTTGTGTCCCCATCGTCTAGAGGCCTAGGACACCGCCCTTTCACGGCGGTAACAGGGGTTCGAATCCCCTTGGGGACGCCACTTATTTAAGTAGTTTATGTATAGTGGGGCGGTGAACACCGCGCAATCTATGCACGACGTTATCAAGAGTACGAATCTCTTGGGGACACCACTTACTTTAAGTACTGTGTTATTAAAAACTCGTCTGAATCGAGTCTAACTATTCAGTTGTCCTAGTGACACATTTTGTGTCCCCATCGTCTAGAGGCCTAGGACACCGCCCTTTCACGGCGGTAACAGGGGTTCGAATCCCCTTGGGGACGCCACTTACTAAAGTGTTGTGTTATTAAAAGCTCGTCTGAATCGAGTTTAACTATTCAGTTGTCCTAGTGACACATTTTGTGTCCCCATCGTCTAGAGGCCTAGGACACCGCCCTTTCACGGCGGTAACAGGGGTTCGAATCCCCTTGGGGACGCCACTTATCTAAGTAGGTTATGTGTAGTGGGGCGGTGAACACCGCGCAATCTATGCACGACGTTATCAAGAGTACGAATCTCTTGGGGACGCCACTTACTAAAAGTGTTGTGTTATTAAAAGCTCGTCTGAATCGAGTCTAACTATTCAGTTGTCCTAGTGACACAGAAACTTTCTGTTTAAGCTAAGGCCATTCGCCTCGCAGGCTCGGTCTCATCTTACGCAGAAATAGCAAATCAGTGATTTGCAAACCAATTTCTGCGTCCCCATCGTCTAGAGGCCTAGGACACCGCCCTTTCACGGCGGTAACAGGGGTTCGAATCCCCTTGGGGACGCCACTTATTCAAGTAGGTTATGTGTAGTGGGGCGGTGAACACCGCGCAATCTATGCACGACGTTATCAAGAGTACGAATCTCTTGGGGACGCCACTTATTAAAAGTGTTGTGTTATTAAAAGCTCGTCTGAATCGAGTCTAACTATTCAGTTGTCCTAGTGACACAGAAACTTTCTGTTTAAGCTAAGGCCATTCGCCTCGCAGGCTCGGTCTCATCTCACGCAGAAATAGCAAATCAGTGATTTGCAAACCAATTTCTGCGTCCCCATCGTCTAGAGGCCTAGGACACCGCCCTTTCACGGCGGTAACAGGGGTTCGAATCCCCTTGGGGACGCCACTTACTTTAAGTAAGTTAACGTGTTATCAAGATTATCCTTCATAATCTATCTTCAACGAGAAGATTATTTTTTCAAATTAAAACCACTCATACTCTAATTTATATTCAGAGCATAACTTTTTACACTCCGAATTTTTTAATTCTTACAGATCACTTTTACAGATCATTCTAATACTTTATAATATTTAGCAACTCATCAGCTAACCATAAGGAAATTAAAATGTTAGCTAAACGTGTTGTACTCATACTAATTTCTTTAGTCATTACTGCTTGCTCAGACTCAAATGAGGGGGTAGCGCTAGGAACGCTTGAGCGTGAGCGTGTGATCCATCCTGCAACGACTAACGAAATACTGATCGATTTACCCGTCTCAGCAGGCCAGTTGGTCGAAAAAGGGCAGGTGATTGCAAAGTTCGATGCCGAACTACAACAAGCGATTGTTGCTAAAGCACAAGCTCAATTAGCTCAAGCCACTGCATTTCTTGATAAAACCTTGAATGGTGCTCGCCCCGAAGAAGTTGCTGCCGCATCAGCCAAAGTAGCAGCAGCTAATGCTGCATATACGCAAAGCGAAGCTAATTTTCGCCGTGCAAAAACCTTAGTTAAAGATAAACTCGCAAGCCAAGAAACCTTAGACAGTGCAACCGCTGCACGAGATGAGACTTTCGCTAATTTAGAATCAGCAAAGCAGAACTTAAATGAGTTAACAAATGGTTCTCGCGTTGAAGATATTAATAGTGCTAAAGCGCAAGTTCAGGCGGCAGAAGCAGAACTAAAAGTACAGCAAAAATACCTCTCAGATCTGACAATTAAAGCGATGCGTGCTGGCAGGGTCGATAATTTACCGTGGCACGTAGGTGAGCGAGTTACCAAAGGCAGCCCAGTCGTTATAATTCAAGCAAACAGCGCACCATACGCGCGCGTATATATCCCTGAACCATATCGTGCCAAGCTTAATCAGGGCATGACACTTACGGTTCGTGTCGATGGCATAGATAAAGATATTCAGGGTGAACTGACCTGGATTGCCACAGAGCCAGCGTTCACGCCTTTTTATGCCCTTAATCAGGAAGAACGTGCGCGATTAATGTATCTTGCTGAGGTAACACTACCCACAAGTGAAAATAATTTACCGACAGGCGTACCTGCTCAAGTGATTATGCCATGACTGAATCGGTGATCCATGCCAAAAGTTTGGTAAAACAATTTGGCGATTTAAAAGCGATTGATAACCTTGATCTAGACGTTGAGCAAGGGCAAATTTATGGCTTTTTGGGCCCTAATGGCTGTGGTAAGACGACTGCAATCCGTATGCTTACGGGGCTATTGAAGCCAACCTCAGGTGATGTCAATGTGCTTGGCTTGAGTCTGCCAAAAGATGCTGAAAAGCTCAGAACACAACTCGGTTATATGACGCAAAAGTTTTCACTTTATAGTGACTTGACCGTACTTGAAAACTTAAAGTTCATGGCGGCGCTTTACCCGTTTAAAAAGCAGCAAAAACAACAAAGAATTGACGAATTGCTCCATACCTATGGTCTTGATCAAAGAGTCGATCAAATGGCCGGAAGTATGAGTGGGGGCCAACGGCAGCGCTTAGCATTGGCTGCTGCAGTGATTAATAAACCGAAAATTTTATTTCTTGATGAACCAACATCGGCAGTCGATCCACAAAATCGCCGTGATTTTTGGGAAACACTGTTTGATTTAAGTAATGCCGGTACCACGATATTAGTCACCACTCATTACATGGATGAAGCTGAGCGTTGTCATCGTTTAGCCATTTTAGAATCTGGTATTAAACGCGCGGATGGCTCTCCAAAGCAATTAATGACAGACATGCACGCTCATGTTGTAGAGATCGCAGGGGCGCAAACCAGAGAATTAAAAAAACAACTCGCAACAATCGACCATGTTATCTCGGCAACTCAGTTAGGTGCACAGCTGCGAGTATTAGTGAAAAAAGATGTTCAAGACCCCGTTGAGTTCATAAAACAGCAATCATTCTGTCAGGATACGTGGCAAGTAAATAGTGTGCGTCCAAGCCTTGAAGACGTGTTTGTCACCTGTACAGGGCAGGGCAGACAATGAATATTATGACTTCATTAAGCCGGATAAAAGCAATTGTAAGCAAAGAATTATTACAATTACGCCGCGATAGAATGACATTTGCGATGGTGGTGATGATCCCCCTTATCCAACTGATTCTATTTGGTTACGCAATTAACACCAACGTTAAAGATATCCCTGTTGCTGTGGTCGATCATAGCCAAACCGCCCTCAGTCGCATTTTAGTACAAACAGTATCGGCGACAAATGTAGTTAAAGTGACGGATTATTACGACAGTATAGAGCAGGCACAAACAGCAATCGCCAGTGCGAAAGTGCGTGCTGTGCTGTTTATACCCCACGATGTGGCAAACCGACTTGCTCAGCACCCAACCGTTGGTTTTGGTTTGCCTGATGGCAGTAATGAGTTGTTGGTCAGGCCAATTGCACATTGGTTAGTGGATGGCTCAGATACAATGGTAGCGTCGAGCATAAAATCGCTGCGCAATATGCCGCTTGCAGAGCTTCTCGATAAGCCTGCGAATAGAACGTATCCAACCTTTGAGACGACCTTATTTTATAACCCAGAGCAACGCTCAGCGGTGAATATTGTGCCAGGTTTAGCTGCTGTTATTTTAACCATGACGATGATTATGTTTACTTCTGCTGCCATTGTTAAAGAACAAGAGCGAGGTAATATGGAGCTTTTAATCACCTTACCGTTAAGCTCACTTGAATTAATGATTGGTAAAGTGGTGCCTTATATCTTCATTGGTTTTATTCAGTTATTTATTATATTAGGTATGGGTAAGCTTTTGTTTCATATTCCTTTTGGAGGTGGTTTAGTCGCATTGGTTGTCGCAACCTTTGCTTTTATATGTGCCAGTTTAGTGCTTGGCTTAGTACTTTCGACCATCGCTAAAAACCAGCTTCAAGCAATGCAAATGACAATTTTCATTCTGTTACCCTCGATTTTATTGTCGGGCTTTGTATTTCCTTATGAAGGCATGCCAAAGGTGGCCCAGTGGCTTGCTGAGTGCTTACCTGCAACTCACTATTTAAGGTTAATAAGAGGAATAGTGTTAAAAGATGTCAATTTAATAAGTATGAGCAGCGATTTACTTTGGCTAACAGCTTTCACGTTTTTTGGTTTAGCGGTTGCTGCCTTCCGGTTTAAGAAAACCCTTGATTAAACTAGGCAATTTTTAACAATTGTGCTTAACTAAAGATAATTTTATCTTTTGTAAAGTAGATTTCAGCGTGCAGCAAGTAGTTTGGGGATTGTTATTATTTGCAGTATTTAATAGTCATGCAAAAACCATTAATTTAGCTCATACAATGAAGCATGAAAACTTTAGTCAGTTGTTCGGTAAGCTTGCAGAGCAAAGTGGTTTGACAATTCACTCAGTTTTAGTTGATCAAAAAGCGTTAAAAGTGCGCTTGGTGCAAAATGCACATACTTCTAACATGACTGATGTTATTATTGTACCCGCAGATCACCTAGGGCTTAGTGAGTATGCTAACTTTAGTGAGATCCCTACTTCTTTAATCGCTCAAACAACAGATAAACGAACTTTAGATACAGCAAGGGTGTCAGGAAAGCTAATCGGCATTCCTATAATACAAGGTAACCACCTGCTACTTTTTTATAACTCTAAATTTATAAAATCTCCTGTTACCGATTGGCAAGATATTGAAAAATTGAAACCTACATTGCCAAGCCACGTAAAATTAATAACGTGGAGTTTCATGGAAATGTATTGGTTTATTCCATTTTTAAGTGCTTTTGAAGGTAATTTGATAGCTGACGGCCAAGCTCAACTTAACACACCTTCTATGCATGATGCGCTACGTTTTGTTTGGGGGTTAAATGCGCGAGACATTGTTGATAGTCAGTGTGACTATGCGTGTTCTCATCAAGCATTTCAGCAACAAAAAGCCGCGTTTATTGTTAACGGAGCATGGGCACTCAACACTTATCAGCAAGCACTTGGTGAAAATCTGTCAGTGCAACCTTTGCCTTCTCTCAATGGGCGAGTGATGCAACCTTACTATTCAACCTTTGTTCTTGCCTTTCCAAACGATAGCCTTAATGGCCCAAATAAAGATAATTTACGTAAGTTTGCTAAGTTGGCTCAAGAAGCATCTTTTCAGCGCTTAATCTGGCAGGAAATTAGTGATATACCTGTAAATATGGAGGTGTTAGAGCATCTTAAAAACGAACAAGGGACTGTATTTGGCACTTTAGTTGATGCTTTAAAAGAAACAAAGCCTATGCCCTCAACGGCAACCATGATAATTGTTTGGGAGGTGCTTAATAAAGGTTTTTCACGTTTTGGCAGTGGAGCGTTAACAGCTGAACAAACGGGGCAATTTATGCAAGGCCTTGCTGAACGTTCAATTGCAAATGATGGGGTGCAATGAAAAACCCTCGTTTTAGTCGGGCACTGTTTTTTAGTGTGTTACTACTTGTTATCACCCCATTACTCATACTTGCTGCTTTGATGATAGGGCGTTTCTATTTAAATTCAATCGAGCAAGCAAACACCAGTTTGCAATGGCAAGCAAGAAATAACGCAGCAAGCTTAGAGCAATTATTTTTTAAACTTGAAAAGAATAGCCAGGTACTTAGCAATACAAAGGCAATTGCGGAACTGCCTGACAAAGTAGTTTATTCACAGTTTGCACTCATGCAGTTACAGGGATTTGTGAATACTAACCCGCAAATAAGTGCTGCGATTGTGATAGATAATCAAGGCTTTATAGTCGAAGGTTACCCAATAACATCGCTAACACTTAATTATTCACTGACCAAACAAATTTTAGAAAACAGCCAAATTCTAGATAATCAAAACACGATTCAAGTTTTGGATAACGTACACCTTAATGAACTTTTTACTCAACAAGACACAAAGCATAGTGCCTTGTTAGCGATTACTTCAACACTGTTAAATGAGCAAGACTCACTTAGTGAGCCAATTAAAAAAACAGGTGTCTTAGTATCATTTATTCCTTTGTCAGAGGCCGTTAAGTGGCTTGCGAAACATAATGAACAACCTCTTTATCAAACGGGTAAGCAAGTTCAGTTGAAGGTGAAAGAGCAAGTCTTATACAGCTTAGGGGATGCTTTAGATAAAGCTCAATTGTCATCAGAAGCGACTATTAATCGTGTGATATTTGACAATGCCTTGAGCCCTTTACTTTTTAAGATAAATGAAACTGAATCAGCCTATACAACCGCGGTCAAACAAACCGCTGTGATGGCAGCAGGGTTGATTATCACGTTGTTTATAATCTCATTTCTTCTCGTTCGTTGGTTAACTCTGCGGCTGCATAATCCATTAAATCGTATTGCAGCAATAAGTCGGGAGTTTGCGTTAGGGAATTACAAACAAGTTCAAAATAACTTTCACTATCAAGAGTTTAAAGATATTGCAGATTCCCTCAATAGTATGGCCGAAACTATTGATATACAAATTACGTCATTACAATTAGAGAAAATTAGGGCAGAGCACTCAGAGCAAGTTAAAAGTCAGTTTTTGGCAAACATGAGCCATGAAATTAGAACGCCAATGAATGGGATTGTAGGGTTTTTGCAGTTACTAAATAAAAGTGAGTTAAGCCAAGAGCAAACTGACTTTGTTAGGCAAATTAATAATTGCAGTGATGTTTTACTAACCGTTATTAATGACATTCTTGACTTCTCGAAAATTGAAGCCAATAAAATTGAGCTTGAGCAGCGCCAATGTGATTTAGTCGCTCTGTGCAATGATCTTATTTTATTGTTTAAACCTAGTTGTGATGCCAAAGGGATCGTATGTCGGCTTGATGTCGATAAACTTGAAATTTTAACCGTTGAGTGTGATGAGATACGTGTTAAACAAGTGCTGATCAACTTACTCTCCAATGCAGTAAAATTCACAAAGCAAGGAGAAATCACCTTATCACTTAATGTGGTTCATCAAAGCAATGAAAAAACAAGGGTTGAATTTGCTGTAAAAGACACCGGTATAGGTATTGCTGAAGATAAAATTAACGCGTTATTTAACCCCTTTGTTCAAGCTCAGAGCAATATAACTAGAGAATATGGCGGTACAGGCCTTGGGCTTGCTATAAGCAAAGGCTTAATCGACTTAATGGAAGGGGAAATAAACATTAATAGTGAGCTTGGTAAGGGCACTATTTTTACAATTCAAGTCGATTTTGAAACAGTTTTAGAAGGCCTTAATATACAGCAAGCTGAGCAAACGGCTGATAGGTCAAGGAATGATTTTTCTGTGGTAGAAAAACCACTCCTAATTGCAGAAGACAATCCTATTAACCAAATTGTGATTACAAAATATTTAGCACAATTAGGGCTTAAATATGAACTTGCGGATAACGGACAAGTAGCGTGCGAGAAAGCATCAAATAAAGAGTACGCTTTAATCCTAATGGATATTCAAATGCCTGTAATGGATGGTTTAACGGCAAGCAAGATTTTGCTAAATAAAAAGGGTTTTAATACACCTATTATTGCTGTCAGCGCGAACGCAATGAAAGAGGATATAAATAAAAGCATTGCGATGGGGATCAGTGACCATATTGCTAAACCAATTAACTTTGAGGAATTGGAGCTAGCATTAGCAAAGTGGCTATTTCAGCAAAATTAACAGCAGAAATAGCCATTTCAATTAAAACGCGTTATTGTCTTTTTTCTGAATAAGCTCAATTGCATAGCCATCAGGGTCTTTAACAAAAGCAATTTCAGTTGTGCCACCTTTTACAGGGCCTGGCTCACGGCTAACATTACCGCCAGCAGCTTTAATGTCGTCGCATGCTTTATAAATGTCATCAAACTCGATAGCAATATGGCCATATGCATTACCTAGATCATAGCTATCAGTATCCCAGTTATAAGTAAGCTCAAGCACAGTTGTATCTTTTTCGTCACCATAACCGACAAAAGCAAGGGTGTAGCGGTACTCTTCATTGTCTGCACGGCGCAGTTCTTTCATACCTAATACCTGCGTATAAAATTCAATTGATTTGTCTAAATCAGCAACGCGAAGCATTGTGTGTAATAAGCGCATTTTAAGCATCCTCTTTCTTGTCTTTAGATTCGCACAACTCTAATAACGCAGTAAGGCTGCGTATTAAAACTCTCAAAAATGGATTATAAGTTATTTCGATTGCTTGAACAGTAACATTGAGACAAAGCGTAAAGCGTTTGATACGTAAAGGGTGAAGTTATGCAGCAATGAATAGGTATTGCTGCATAACAATGAGGTATTCGCGGTATAAGCGAAAGCTTAGCTTTTCACTTTACCTTTAAGTACATAAATTTCGCCATCAAAGCTCCCTTGAATTGTCAGACCCTGCCCCGCCAATTCTTTAAGGTATTCGATATGTTCATTAGTGATATGCTGCCCTGGTACTAAAAGTGGGATACCGGGAGGGTAAGGCGTCACTAATCCAGCACAAATTCGGTTGTTACTTTTACTAATTGGTACAGATTCACGTTCGCCATAAAACGCATCACTTGGAATACAGGCTAAGTCTATAGCAGGCAGATTCTCTGGTAAGCGAGCGCGTCTCATTGAGGTGGCAAGTTTTACTTTACCGCTATCCAGTTTCTTAAGCGCATTGTAAAGGCGAATGATCTTCGAGCGCGTGCCGCCAAGAGTCAGTAAAACTAAAATGGTGCTGTGTGTGTATTTTTCGATTTCAAGGCCTATTTCATCTAACAGGAATTTATGAATATCTTTAAGTGAATAAGGTAACTCACTAATATCAATAAGAATTTTTAGGGGGTCATGACCCATGTTATCGCCACTAAAATGTGGGAATATATCCATGAAATCTTGCTTATCGAGCACTTTTATATGTTTTAGTGAAGCCATTTGCTGCTTAAATTCTGCAACGTGATTCAGCAGGGCATTCAGTAATTTATAACCTTCCATCTCTAATTGTTTTTGGCATACATCCAGCGAGGCAATGAGTTGATATTTTGGCGAGGTGCTGGCGTAAATACTGTAGATCTCACGGAAAAAATCGGCATCGAAATCAGGGTCGTTAACATGAATGTAAGACGCCTGAGAGAACGCTGAAACTACTTTATGTGCCGAATGGGTAACATAGTCTGCGCCAGCATTTATAGCTGAGTAGTGGCGTAAACTCGGATGAAAAAGCGAGTAAGCAAACCACGCTTCGTCGATAAACACTTTAATACCGTGCTGATGTGCAAATTCAACCACTTGTTTTAAATCGCTAAGCAGGCCATCGTAGGTACAGCCAGTTAAAACCAATAATTTAGCATCGGTGTTTTGTTCAATCGCTTGTTTGATGTCGGCCAGTGAAGGGGGCGCGAAAATACCATATTTAGGATTTAAAATACTCGACAAATAGATAGGTAAACTAGCCGACTGCAAAATTCCGTAATGTACTGATTTATGGCAGTTTCGGTCGATGATCACCTTGTCGCCTTTACGCAGTAAAGTTTGCAAAATAATCTTATTTGAAGTGGATGAGCCATTAGTTACAAAGTACGTATGTTTTACTTCAAAAGTCGCCGCTGCTGATTCTTGAGAGCGGCCTATGGTGTTGGTGCTGTCTGATAATGAGCCAAGCGAGTCGACAGAAACCGACAGGTCGCCAACAAAGACATTACGACCATAAAACTGATAAAAGTCTTTAATATACGGAGAGTTTCTAAAGCTAGCGCCGCCACTGTGACCAGGTGTGTGCCATGAATCGTTCGATTCACCGACATAACGACGGTAAGCGGTCCAAAATGGGGTTTCTGAACGGTCATCAAAGTCATTGATCATATAGCCCAAGATTGCTTCAGGGTCTGAAATGACCTCGTCTTTAAAAAAGAAAGATTCAATTTCTTCTGACTCGTTGACTATCTCCAAGCCTTTCGTATCGTCACCGATAACATAGACAGGCAGCTCAAGGCGTATGCCTTTTAATTGCTCGATAAAGCGACTATAGGTGCGCTCGCCATTGTTCAGTACATCCCAACTAAGTACCACAGCTTGAATATCGCCATCTTCCTCTACACATTTCAACGCTTGCTTGAGCTCACTGCATTCAATAATGTCGATATCTACATCATTACGCTCAAAATTAGGGATTGTTTTTTCTAGGTTCGTTGAAAGCTCTTGCAAGGTGGCAGGATCTTGCTCAATTAACAAGATACGAAGTAAAGGTAACATAGCAACTCTCATAAAAATTTCACATTACTCAACAGCATAACGAAAGGATTGGAGCTTGTGAAATTAATACTTTGATATTTTTGTTCCGATACAGGTTGTGCTTTTTTGCTAGGGCAATGTTTTACAAAGTGACCTTTTAAAAAAGCGTTATAAGAATCTACAACTATACTTATAGGCTTTTTCCGCGCGTTAGTCGCAGACAGTTGAAATTACATGTTCTTGCTGTAAAAGTAATTGCTTAAGTAAAAGATTAATAAAGCACTGAGTGAATAAAGGGCATTTACTCTGCTAAATAGTAGGATGACTTCCTACTAGAAAAAATGCTCATGTAAAGAGTGAGTGTAAAAGCCACTCAGCCATGTACAGATAAAAATAAAGATAAGCCTGCGAAGGAGAATAAAACATGGCGAATTTTGCCAATTTTAAAACCGTAGTCATCTCAATATTGTTTGCGTTTTATACAAACGCGGTTATTGCAGATGAAATATCAAAATCAAACAACAGTCAGAAGTCGATAGCCAAAGCGACTGAATTCGTTACCCAGCATAAAGGAACCTTTAATGGTAAAAAGCTGAAATACAAAGCTGTAGCCGGTGAAACTTATTTATTAAACAAAAACGAAGAGCCTACTGCAGCTATCTTTTCATTTGATTACATTGCCGCAGACGACAACAAGAACAGACCGATTACATTTATTTGGAATGGTGGCCCAGGCTCATCGTCTAATTGGTTACATATGGGCGCATATGGTCCTAAACGAGTCGTTGTACCAAGTGATGCAACGGATCCTCGGTTGGCTCCTTACGAATTAAAAGATGCGTCAGAGACGATACTTGATGTGACTGATATGGTGTTTGTGGACCCTGTTGGTACAGGTTACTCGCGCGCCTTAGGTGACACTGACAGCAAGGCCTTTTGGGGCTTAAATCAAGATGCAGCCTCTATTGCTGATTTTATTGCCCAGTGGTTAACAAAAGAAAATCGCTGGAATGCGCCAATATTTTTATTGGGAGAGAGCTATGGTACAACTCGAGCAGCAGCGGTTTCTAAAGTACTGATGGATAAACACCTGATTAATGTAAATGGCATTATTTTTGTGTCACAAGCTTTAGACTATCAAGGTTCAAGCCCTTATGTTGATGACAACATCATTTCTTACATTACTTACATACCCACACTTGCTGCAACTGCTTGGCATCATAAAAAAGTAGACACATCTGGAGATTTTGAAGCTTTTATTGATGCGAGCCGACAATTTGCTGTTGATGAATTATTACCAGCATTATTTAAGGGTAATGCGCTTAGTAAAGCTGACAGAAAGCAAATTGTTGACGGCCTTCACCGTTATACAGGGCTAAGCAAACAATATATTGAGCAGGTTGATTTACGTATTAATGCCTTTAGATTCGCTAAAGAGTTATTGCGTGATGAGGGAGTCGCCATCGGCTTTCTTGATGGACGTTATAAGCTTGATGAACGAGACGATTTAACCGCGGCTCCTGAGCAAGATGCGTCAAAAGTGATAGGGCCAGCATATAAAGCGGCACTGATGAAATACATGCGCACAGATTTAAACATACAGTGGAAAAGAAAATACTTAAACCCTGGCGATCCTGAGTTATCAGATAACTGGCGCTGGCGCACTGCTCCTGATGGACAAGGATGGGAGCCAAGATACGTCAATACAGCGCCAGATTTATCTTATGTGCTTCGCAGCAATCCACAAATGAAAGTGATGGTTGCCTCAGGGTATTACGATATTGTCACGCCATTTTTTGATGCAGAATACACCTTGAACAGACACGGTATATACGCTGATAAAATTGACTATCACTATTATCACGGCGGTCACATGATGTATGTTCATGAACCAGCAAGAGTATCGCTGTTAAATGATACGCGAGAGTTTATTAAAAAGCAGGTGAGCCAAAACCCACGATAATGGCTAGGCGCATTGTGCCAAACCCTGTGTTTGGCACAATGTATAAAATGAGCTTATGGAGTGATCGAAAAGGTTAAGAATGTTACACATATAGCGCCTAAAAACGATTAACCATTGGTGCTCACCGACCATATTTGTTGTCAATGTTTGCCAATATCTGCCATAATTAATGACTGTAAATATATAGGAATTAACTATGGCAACTTTAAATATCTCTATTCCAGATGAAATGCGCTCATGGATTGATGCCCAAGTTGAGTCAGGTCGATTCTCAAATGCAAGTGATTATATCCGCGATTTGATCCGCCATAATCAGAGTGAAAAAGATGCTATTAAAATGGCATTAGTAGAGGGTGAACTAAGTGGTGAGAGTAAGTTAACGGTTTTAGATATTATATCTAAATCTAAAAACAAAACTTAAAGCGAATGGCTAAATATACACACTCTAATAAAGCTCAACTACACCGAACTAGCTAATGCAGGTCCGAAATAACATTTAACTATTCCATTTTCTCTTTAAACTCACACAAGTCTTCAATAATACAGCTGCCACATTTAGGTTTACGAGCAGTACACACATAGCGACCATGAAGAATTAACCAGTGGTGCACATCGACTTTAAATTCTTTAGGTACCACTTTTTCTAATTTTTGTTCTACAGCAACTACATCTTTACCCATGGCAAACTTAGTGCGGTTAGATACGCGGAAAATATGAGTGTCGACTGCAATTGTCGGCCAGCCAAAGGCCGTATTTAATACGACATTCGCTGTTTTTCTACCCACACCTGGGAGTGCTTCAAGGGCTTCACGGTTTTCGGGCACTTCTGAGTTATGCTTATTAACCAGAATCTCACACATTTTATAAACGTTGTTGGCTTTTGAGTTAAATAAACCAATTGTTTTAATGTAGTCACGTAGGGCTTCAAGGCCTAAATCTAAAATCGCTTGTGGCGTATTGGCAACAGGAAACAGTTTGCGTGTAGCTTTATTAACACCTACATCCGTTGCTTGTGCTGATAAGGTTACAGCAACCAATAATTCAAACGGGCTTGAGTATTCAAGCTCTGTTTCTGGGTGCGGATTTTGCTCACGAAGACGAGATAAGATCTCATAACGTTTTTCTTTATTCATGGTGAGTGTAAAGCACGCAGTGACGGTGCGTGCTCTCCTTTAGGTTAAACTCGTTACCCGGGCCCGAGGGCCTTTTTCTACTTCTGGAGTAACTACTTGCTTTGGTTTTATTTGGTTATCAATCACATTCTTTGCAGCAATTAACAAACCAAGACCTAAAAAGGCACCTGGGGGTAAAATTGCCAATAAAAATTGATTGTCGAAACTAAACACTTCAATACGCAGTGCTTGTGCCCATGGGCCGAGCAACAAATCAGCACCATCAAAAAGGGTGCCTTGGCCAATTAATTCTCTTATAGCGCCCAGCACAACAAGCACTAGCATAAAACCTAAGCCCATCATTAAGCCGTCAAAGGCTGAAAGGGGGACTGTATTTTTTGACGCAAATGCTTCAGCGCGACCTATAATTGCGCAGTTGGTCACAATAAGTGGAATAAAAATACCAAGGGATTGATAAAGCCCAAATGTATAGGCATTCATCATCAGCTGCACAATCGTTACAAAGCCTGCGATGATCATCACAAAAACAGGAATACGAATATCTTTAGGTACCCAGTTACGCACAATAGATACAGTTACATTAGAACCAACAAGTACCAATAAAGTTGCTAAACCAAGACCTAAAGCGTTTGTTACTGTAGAAGTCACTGCTAGCAGAGGGCACAAGCCTAATAACTGCACAAGGGCGGGGTTATTAGCCCACATTCCATCTTTAAATAAGGTTTTTACTTGGCTCATTCCTGACCTCCTTGGCAAGCATTAGCTGCTGCAAATAGGTTATCAAATTCAGCTTGTGCAAATAGCACAGCTTCTTTAACTGAGCCGACTACAGCGCGTGGTGTAATCGTTGCTCCAGTGAATTGATCAAACTGGCCGCTATCTTTTTTAACAGCCCAACGATTGTCATCTTCACCTAACACAGTCTGACCTTTGAATAAGGTGATCCAGTCAGATTTTTTTACTTCGACCTTGTCGCCAAGCCCAGGTGTTTCTTCGTGTTTTGTAACACGAACTCCAGCAATTTCACCATTAGCAAAAACGGCTGTTAGCAAGTTAATATCGCCGCTATAACCGCTTGGCGTAACATGGCGCATTACAAGAGCGTATGGTTTATCGCTTTTATAAGCTCGATAAATAATTTGTTCGGGTCTAGGTCCTAAACGTTCATCTGTAATAATGACACAATCTTTATACAGCTGATTATCGTAATGGTGAGCGTCAAGCACTTGCTGTAGTTGCTCGGCGAGCTGCTTCTTTTCTTGGTCACTTATACGCTGGGCCGTTAGGCTATGAGTAAGCGCTACAGCTCCTGTAGTAAGTAGTGCAAAAGCGGTTAAGATACCACCGTTTTTAGTCATTGAGGAAAGGATCATTATTTCACTCCATGGCCGTAAGTGCGTGGCTGTGTATAGTAGTCAATTAATGGTACTGCCATGTTTAGCAGAAGCACACTAAAAGCGACAGCATCAGGGTAACCACCAAATGTGCGAATTAAGTAAACAAGTAGACCAATTAAGGCACCATAAATTAAGCGGCCTTTATTTGTGGTTGATGCTGACACAGGATCGGTCGCGATGAAAAACGCCCCTAGCATTGTGGCACCACTGAATAAGTGAAATACCACGCCAGGCTCTGTCCCAGGTGATGCTATATAGCCAATAGCACTACATATAGTTAAAGCACCCAGAAAGCTTACAGGAATATGCCAATTAATGATTTTAGCTTTTAATAAATAAAGACCACCGATTAAAAAGCCTAGGTTAACCCAGCCCCAACCAAGACCAAACCAGTCATTAAAAAGGGGTTTGCTCATGCTCTCAGCTACCGTTAGGTGATGGGCTACGTCCGTTTTAACGGTATCAAGCGGCGTTGCCATCGTTGTGCCATCAATGGATACACGAAGTTGATCTACGCTAAATCCAGCGCTAGTAAAACCATTGAAAATAACAGACAGCTGTTGTGAAAAGCTAATAGGCGATGCAAGTAAATCACTCACAGGTAACCAACTGGTCATTTGCACCGGAAACGATACAAGTAGTAATACATAAGCGGCCATTGCTGGGTTAAATAGGTTGAAGCCAAGTCCACCGTAAAGCTGTTTAACAATAACAATAGCAAACAAACAACCTATAACAATAATCCACCAAGGTGCTAAAGGCGGAATGCTCAGTGCTAGCAATACTGCAGTTAGCCATGCACTGCCATCGCTAAGGGTTGGCCACACCTTTCGCTTACGTAGCAATAAAACTGCCGCTTCACATACACTAACCGTGATTAAAGCGAGTGAAAGCTGAATTAACACAGCGCTACCAAAGAAGAAAACTTGCGCGATTAAACCAGGAATACACGCAGCAATCACGGTGATCATTAAGCGGCTTAATGATTTATGGCTATGATTATGCGGCGAACTCGCCATGGTTAGTTTCATGACTTATCGTTTCCTTCTTGTTGTAACTTTTTCGCTTTAGCTCTTGCAATTGCACGAGCGACAGCGGCTTTTTTCTTATCTTCGTTAGACTCAGGTTCATCAGATTCCGGCTTGGCATCAGCCTTATCATTTGAATCATTTATTTGCTCCGAAGAATCGTCACTCTGTGCTTGCTCTTTAGCGGCTTTTTTCTTATCTTCGCTAGATTCAGGAGCATCAGACTGCGGCTTGGCATCAGCCTCATCACTTAAATCATTTGTTTGCTCTGAAGAATCGTCACTCTGAGCTTGCTCTTTAGCGGCTTTTTTCGCTTTGGCTCGAGCTATGGCAGCTGCAACGGCGGCTTTTTTCTTGTCTTCGTTAGATTCAGGAGCGTCAGCTTGTGGCTGGGCATCAATCTCAGCGCTTGGCTCATTAGTTTGCTGTGAATAGTCGTCACTCTGCGCTTGCTCTTTAGCGGCTTTTTTCGCTTTAGCACGGGCAATGGCAGCAGCGACGGCCGCTTTTTTGTCATCTACAGGTGCGCTACCTTCTTCAGCTTCAGTTTGATTCTCAGCAGCTTGCGCCGCTTTTTTCGCTTTAGCACGAGCAATGGCTGCAGCAACAGCTGCTTTTTTGTCATCGACTGGTGCGCTATCTTCTTCAGCATCGTCTTGATTTTTAGAAGCTTGCGCTGCTTTTTTCGCTTTAGCACGAGCGATAGCAGCAGCGACAGCCGCTTTTTTGTCATCGACTGGTGCGCTGTCTTCTTTAGCGTCATCTTGATTTTCAGTAGCCTGTGCCGCTTTTTTCGCTTTAGCACGAGCAATAGCAGCAGCAACCGCAGACTTTTTATCGTCTTTATCGGTACTTTCTTCACCTTGCTCTTGTGCTTTTTGCTCTTTGTACTTACGTGCCTGTTCTTTGCGTGCTGCACGCTCTTTAGCGACCTCTGAATTATCAGGCTCAAGCTCGGCATCAGGTCCTTGCTTTTTCGCTTTGGCGCGAGCTATAGCAGCTGCCACAGCTGATTTACTATCTTTAGCATCAGATTTGCTCTTCACACGTGCTAACGCATCGGCTACTTTTTGTTTTTCGTCATCTGATTTTGCAGCGGGTTTACGTTTGTGACGGTTTTGGCGCTCTTCTTGCTCACGCTCTAAACGCTCTTTACGTGCTTCAAAACGCTCTTTGGCACGTTCAGCCTTAATTTGCTCAGCTTGTTGCTCTTTAATTTCAGCCTTAGCAACACGGTAATATTGGACCAGTGGAATTTCGCTTGGGCATACATAAGCACAAGCACCACATTCAATGCAGTCGAATAAATTGTGCTCATTTAGCTTGTCGTACTCTTTGGACTTAGCGAACCACTGTAATTGCTGAGGTAATAAAGAGGCTGGGCATGCGTCTGCGCAGGCACTACAGCGAATGCAGGCTTTTTCATCGCCAGGTTCAGCCAACTCTTGATGATCAGGCGCTAAAATACAGTTGGTGGTTTTCACTATACCAATACGCACGGTTGGTAAAGTAAAGCCCATCATCGGACCACCCATAACAACACGTTGTTGTGGGACAGCAGAGAAACCTTGGCAATCCAATAAGTGCTTAATTTCAGTGCCCAGTAAAGCCCACACATTACCTGGTTTATGGATTGTATTACCAGTGACTGTGACAACTCGCTCAATCAATGGTTTGCCTTCAAACACCGCTTGATTAATAGCAAAGAGAGTACCGACATTTTGTACCAGCATACCAATATCTGCTGGAATACTGCCATTTGGCACTTCTTTACCTGTCAGTAACTTTATTAGTTGCTTTTCGCCACCTGACGGATAAACCGTTGGCACTGTTTGCACTATAATATTGTGATTGTGCTGAGCTGCCTTTTTCATAGCAGCAATGGCTTCTGGCTTATTATCTTCAATGCCAATAATTGTTAGCTTAGGGCTTAATAATTGTTGCATTAGCTCAATACCCGCAACAATACCATCCGCATGCTCTCGCATTAACATATCATCAGCCGTAATATAAGGCTCACATTCAACGGCATTAACAATTAAAAAATCGATGTCTTTGCGGCTGTCCGCTTTTACATAGGTTGGAAAGCCTGCTCCGCCCATACCGGCGATACCACTTTGATGAATAATATCGACGAGTTCATCATGAGAGAGGGCGGCAGCATCACTAATAGGTTTCAGTTCACACCAATTATCCAGCCCATCAGGTTCAATAACTACGCTGAGTTCAGGTAAAGCTGAGGGATGCGCTGATGGCATAGGGGATATTTCACAAATGATACCTGAGGTAGGCGCATGCACAGGTACAGACCAGTTACCACTTGGTTTTGTTAATGCTTGGCCTTTAAGGACCTGCTGGCCTTTTTCGACAATCAGTTTGCCGTTTGCGCCAATATGCTGTTTTAACGATACAACCAGCTTTTGTGGCAATGGCAAACGTTGTATTGACTGAGTTGTTGATACGTGTTTTTGACCAGGTGGATGAATCCCACCAGGAAATGGCCACACTTTACCTTGTTTAATTTGTTCGATTAACGTTTCCATTTGTGCTCCTAATCTACTTGAGTCACAGGAATTGCGTTTAATTGCCATTTCCATGTTTGCTTTGTTTCTTTAATTGGCAGCATATCTATACAATCTACAGGGCAAGGTTCTACACATAAATCACAGCCAGTACACTCATCAATAAGCACGGTATGCATTTGACGAGTTGCACCCACAATGGCGTCGACAGGGCAGGCTTGAATACACTTGGTACAGCCAATACACTCATCTTCACGAATATAGGCAACCGTTTTAATAGGGTCTGCTTGTTCGCCACCTGCGAGAGGCTTGGCTTCAACCCCCATTAAATCGGCAAGTTTTTTTACTGTGGCTTCGCCGCCTGGTGGGCATTTATTTATTTCATCCCCGTTGGCAATTGCTTCAGCATAAGGGCGGCAACCAGGGTAACCACATTGGCCACACTGGGTTTGCGGTAAAATAGTATCTATTTGATCGACAATAGGATTGCTTTCAACACGAAAACGTATCGCTGCAAAGCCTAAAATTAAACCAAAGACGAGCGCTAATGAACCAAGCGCTATTAAGGCATAAAACAAGGTCATATTAAAACTTCACTAATCCTGTAAAACCCATAAACGCCATTGACATAAGGCCTGCTGTTATCATTGCGATTGATGCGCCTTTAAATGGAGTAGGGACGTCAGCTGCCGCTAAACGTTCACGTAGTGCGGCAAAAAGAATTAACACCATAGAGAAACCAACTGCTGCGCCAAAGCCATATATCGCAGATTGCAAGAATGAGTGATCTTCTTTGATGTTGAGTAAGGCGACACCTAGTACAGCGCAGTTAGTGGTGATTAAAGGTAGAAATATACCTAGCAGGCGATACAAGGTTGGGCTTGTTTTTCGTACGACCATCTCTGTAAATTGCACCACTACAGCGATGACCAAAATAAAGCTCATGGTACGTAAAAATTCAATATCAAGAGGAATCAAAATATATTGATTCACTAAATAGCTTGTTACAGAGGCAAGAGTAAGCACAAAGGTTGTCGCCAAGGACATACCAATTGCGGTATCCAATTTACCCGATACACCCATAAACGGGCATAAACCTAAAAATTGAACTAATACAAAGTTGTTGACTAGCACGGTGCCAATCAATAACAGGACATACTCTGTCATGCGTGCCTCACAAGAATAAAAACCCCTCCATTATCCTTTTTTCTTGGGGTCGACACAACACATGAGAGACGAATAGCTAAAATAAGCAGGGGAGTTGGGTATGAAAGTGTTAAATTGAGGTTAAAGACCTGATAAATAGTAGGTTTATTAGGTCTTTTAAGGTGAGTTAGATGTCTTTTGGCTTCTCGATATAGTAGCCTTGAACGCCATCTAAACACAGTGTTTCGATAATATGTTTCTCTTCTTGGCTTTCTACACCTTCAGCAAACACACTCACCCCAATGCGGTGTGCAAGGTCAACCATTAAGCGCATGAAATACTGATTATTTTTATCTTCTTCTAAGCCTCGTGTGTAGCTTGCATCCATTTTAATAAAGTCAGGTTTGAGGTCCCTAAAGAATTTAAATGAGGTTAAACCCACACCAAAGCGTTCTACCGTTATACGTGCACCGACACGATGAACCATATCAATAAAGCGTTTACTTGCTTTGATATTTTGCTGTAAGCCGAACTCACTTACCTCAAAAATAAGTTTTGATGCGATATTACTGTCTTTTAAAAGCCGACGTTCTAACCAGATCACAAATTGATCATTATGTGCGCTTGATGCTGTAACATTTATACCAAAGAATTTTTGTGAGAAGTTGCGAGTTTTCACTTTTTCTAAGGTGGTGTCGATGATTAACCGATCAATCTCCATTGCCATATCAAGCTTTTCTGCCATAGCAAGGAAAGAAGCGGTTGGGAGCATCTGATTTTCAGCTGTTTTAAAACGCACTTGAATCTCTGCATAGGCTTTCACGCTTTTGCCGATAGGCATAATATTTTGCATCACCAAATGAACGCGTTTCGATTCTATAACTTCGTTAATAACTTTTCGCCAGTTTTGATTTCCAAATCCTGCGCTCACGTTATTAACCAGGTCTGTTTCTCGTTGCACATGCCATGCATTTGTTTGTTTAGATTGAGCCATGCTCATCGCATTATCAACGATTGATAATAGCTCACCAAGCGGTTTACCTTTCTCATAACCGACAATGCCAGTATTGGCGACAGAACTAAGCTCTTGGTTTTGTTGGTATTGAGTAAACCGAGACTGTAGATTATCACCAAAACGCTCTGCTTCTTTAAGTGGTGTATTAGGTAACACAACGGCAAAGTCAGAGCTATTTAAACGAAACACTTGGCTATTCGTGTAAGTGCCGCTTATATGCTTAATAATATCGGCAACACCCTTAACGTACTCATCTCCTTTTTGATAACCACGAGATTGGTTTATTGCCTGTAGTTCACTACACCTGATCATGGCTAGAGAGCCAAATGTACTCTTTTCAGCATTTTCAATGTGTCTTTCATAGTATTCAACGAACATATTTCGGTTGCCTAAATTTGTCACTACATCTTTATAGGCTTCTTTTTTGATACTCATCGCATTTCTTTGAATATCGTCATGTTTCGTTTGCAAAAAGTGCGAAAGACGATTGAAAGAGGGGATTAAATCTTTACTGAGCTTCTTCAATCGCGATGTGTCCATTGCGTTTTCAAGGTCGCCGTCAACTTGGTTTTGATTGATATAGATATCAATAATATCGGCAATAGTGGTGCTTATCTTCCGGTTGAGGCGTTGGAACATGCTTTTCATATAGAAGATAGGGAGTATTGCAATTAAACCCGAAAATAAAATAATGATGAATAGGGACTGTTGAAGTAATTCAGCAAGGTGGTTTACATTTATAGTAAATTCAACTTTGATATCTGAGGTCGGGTTTACAGCAAATTGTGGACGAATAGAATTAAATGTGCTGTTTACAATACTGGCAAATAATGGCAAAGGCTCTGAGTTTCTCACTGCAAATACTTCATTACCATCTGTGTCGCGTAAAACGAATTTTGAGAAGGTTGCACCATCTGTTAGAGCGCGTTTAATTTTTTCAGGAGCTAGTTCTTCAGCAGTTAAACTATTTATATATGTATTTACTGTAAGTTGTGCTTTTTTTTGGGCATCACTTACTGCGTTGTCAAAGCTTAAGGCAATAAAAGAGCCGCCCAGCAGTGTAAAAAGCAGCCAAGAGATCAATTGCACAAATATAAGTTTTTTAAAACCAGCCATGTTTTCTTATCTTTTAAGAGCCTAAAGGAAGGAATCAATTCCCTGATTGATTTCTTTAAGTACAGTTTATTCTAATTTTATAAGAAATAAAGAGTTAAGCAAAGATAGAGTAGAATATAAGTATTGGAAAGTCTAATACATTTGTTGAGTAAGAATAGGGGAGATAAAGATAATTTTTAGAAATTTGGCTCCCCCTCCCCGACTCGAACGGGGGACCTGCGGATTAACAGTCCGTCGCTCTAACCAACTGAGCTAAGGGGGAACTAATAGAGTAGTGCTTATATGATTTGGCTCCCCCTCCCCGACTCGAACGGGGGACCTGCGGATTAACAGTCCGTCGCTCTAACCAACTGAGCTAAGGGGGAACAATCATATTCATAAACTTGGCTCCCCCTCCCCGACTCGAACGGGGGACCTGCGGATTAACAGTCCGTCGCTCTAACCAACTGAGCTAAGGGGGAAACGTTTATGGCTGAAAAACTTGGCTCCCCCTCCCCGACTCGAACGGGGGACCTGCGGATTAACAGTCCGTCGCTCTAACCAACTGAGCTAAGGGGGAAGCGTCATGCCTTTCAACGGGGCGAAATATTAATGACAGCTTTGCAAAGTGTCAACATAAAAACTTCATAAATTCAAAAAAGAAGGCTATTCGATGTTTTTATGTTCGATCTGAGCAAAATCTGGCTGAAAATCGCGGCGTATTTACTATGAAATACCAACATTCATCTTTTAACAGTGAATTTTTTGCATGGTTTTTATACCCGACGCGATATTTCAAAATTGCGAAAAGTATTCGTTGTATAGATTTTCATCTTCTAAGAGAGAAAACTATCATTTATCTAAGATTTTTTTATCGTGTGGAAAATTCAATCTAATCGATGACGCAATCGGGCTAGAGTGTGCAGTTAAGGGAGTCATTTTTTCTGTCGCGTGGGAATATGATTTGAAAAATGTTAGTTTTTATGACGCGAAACGCAAAGTAACAATATCGATTATTTAATATTTTCTTATTGTTAATCAAGTTGTTATGGGTGTCGTAAAAAAGAGATGAATATTCTAATCGCTTATTTAGCAAGCTAGGTAGGTGAGCTAATTATCGCTTTTATCAATTTCAAGACTAAAAGCGTCAAACACTAAACTTGTCTTGTTTTATTATTTAACTCTGCAACTCTCCTTTAGAAGCCTTGATAAATGCGGCTTCCAGAGAGTTATCCACGGTTTCTGTGGATAACTCTGTTTATTAAACTTTAAGAACAGCTATAGTGCTAGGTTTCTAGGGCGCTACAGCAATTTCAAGTACTAAAATGATTTTTTTTATAGTATTTAAAATCAAATAGTTAGTCTTTTAAACTGAAGTAAGCCTGAATTGGCAGGTAATTTTTTTACAGGCTATTAAATGGTCTATTTTATTGTGTAAAAAAACAGCATTTACTGCATTTTAAATGTAATAAAGCTATTAATAGTGTTTTTATATTGTTTTTTGATGGGGTTGGCGGTTAATTTTGCACCAAAGTGTCAAAAGTAGCACTTTAATAACCTTTAAGTGACATCCTGAAATAATCTTACTGAAATACTCTTTGCTAATACTAAGCGTATAGCTGTTTTAAAAACTAATTTATCAAAGGGTACTTCTTTATAAACGTTGCAAGCGTCTAGCTTTACATTATATAGCAATGGCAGTGAAGCTTTCTTTGAATAAAGCATGGCTTGCAAGGGCAGGATGCTTTAAACTTACAGGTTCAGTAAAAGAGGCTAAAGTATTCCCATGAGCGTGACTTCGCAAAGCAAATCTAAACCTGATCTTTTAAACTCGCCAATCTTACCTACGTTAAAAAAAATGACCATTCCAATGATTTTTGGCATGATCACACTGATGATGTTCAACCTTGTAGATACCTTCTTTATCAGCCTTCTGGGCACAGAACCTCTTGCGGCCGTCAGTTTTACCTTCCCTGTAACATTTACTGTGATTAGCTTAGCAATTGGTTTGGGCATAGGTACTTCAGCCGTAATAGCTAAAGCGTTAGGTAGCGATAAGCTTGATGAAGCACGCTTTGATGCGAGCATTGCATTATTGATCTCTGTCGTGATGGTGTTTTTTTTATCGCTGCTTGGTTATTTACTCATTGCGCCTATTTTCAAGTTACTCGGGGCAGGGCAGCAAGTATTGCCATTAATACATGACTACATGAGCGTGTGGTTTTTAGGAAGTGTCTTTTTGATCACACCGATGGTGGGAAACTCTGTTTTACGTGCAAGTGGTGATACAAAAACACCGAGTATCGTTATGGGGGGGGCTGGCTTAATCAATGCTATTTTAGACCCTATACTTATTTTTGGTTTCGGCCCCGTTCCGGCTCTTGGTATTCAAGGTGCAGCCATTGCAAGTGTCATTGCATGGTCTGTTGCTGTGGTGATTATTCTCTATATTTTAGCGGTTAAGAATGGCTTATTAAGTTTGCACGCAGGTCAACAAACTGTCATAGGCGCAGTGCGTAAAATTCTGAAAATTGGTTTACCCGCAGCAGGCGCAAATATGTTAACGCCAATTGCTATGGCGGTGATGACAGCCCTTGTGGCTAAGCATGGCCCAGAGGCTGTTGCAGCTTTTGGAGTAGGCAGTCGTATAGAATCAATAGCGAGTCTTGTTGTATTGGCACTGTCGATGACATTGCCTCCCTTTGTCAGCCAGAACTTTGGCGCTAGAAAATTTGAACGTGTAAAAGAAGCTTACACCACAACGTTAAAGTTTGTGATGATTTGGCAGTTTGCTATTTATTTATTACTAATTGTGGCATCAGGATTTATTGCTGAGGTATTCGGTAAAGAGCAAGCTGTTATTGATGTTATTAAGCTATTTATTTACATTCTCCCTTTAAGTTACGGCTTGCAAGGGGTCATTATTTTATCTAATTCATCTTTTAATGCGTTACATAAACCTATGAATGCATTAATTTTAAGTGTTGTACGTTTATTTATTTTCTATGTTCCTTTTGCCTATGTAGGTAACCTTATGGCAGGACTGACAGGGTTATTTATTGGTGCTGCTGCTGGTAATTTATTTACAGCTGTTGTTGCTTACAAATGGTTTATAAAGGATGTGGATCTTTTAAGCTCTGCATCGATGAAGGAGTGTCATTCATGAGCGATCATTTTCAACTAGTCTCACAGTTTCAGCCCAGTGGCGATCAGCCAACTGCCATAGCGCAGCTAAAGGATGGGTTAGAAGCCGGCCTTGCACACCAGACCTTATTAGGTGCAACGGGAACAGGTAAAACCTTTACTATGGCTAATATTATCCATGATTTAAACCGCCCCACGATAATCATGGCACATAATAAAACATTAGCAGCACAGCTTTATGGCGAAATGAAAGAGTTTTTCCCACATAATGCGGTTGAGTACTTTGTTTCCTATTATGATTATTATCAGCCCGAAGCCTATGTGGTAGCAAGTGACACCTTTATTGAAAAAGATGCATCTATTAACGAACATATTGAACAAATGCGTTTGAGTGCGACGAAAGCACTATTAGAACGTCGAGATACTATTATTGTTGCCTCAGTATCAGCTATTTATGGTTTGGGTGATCCCGACTCTTACATGAAAATGATGCTGTTATTAAAAGTGGGTGAGACCATTGACCAGCGAGATATGCTGCGCCGTCTAGCTGAGCTGCAATATACACGCAATGATATAGAGTTTAGCCGTGGTACATACCGTGTGCGTGGTGAAGTGATTGATATTTTCCCCGCTGAATCGGATACTTACGCAGTACGAGTTGAAATGTTTGATGATGAAATTGAACGTCTCAGTATTTTTGATCCTCTAACTGGGGCTGTAGAAAAGCATATTGTTCGCGCGACAATTTACCCAAAAACGCACTATGTAACACCTCGCGAAAAAATTCTGGACGCCATTGATAAAATTAAAGATGAGCTTAAAGACCGCCGCTCTCAATTGCTCAGTGCTAATAAATTAGTAGAGGAGCAGCGGATAGCCCAACGTACACAGTACGACATCGAAATGATGACTGAACTGGGGTATTGCTCTGGCATCGAAAACTACAGTCGTTATTTATCAGGCCGCACACCTGGCGATCCACCGCCAACATTATTAGATTATTTACCCGACGATGCATTAATGATCATTGATGAATCTCACGTTACTGTATCGCAAATTGGTGCGATGTATAAAGGTGATAGAAGCCGCAAGGAAAACCTTGTTGAATATGGCTTTCGTTTACCATCGGCATTAGACAACCGGCCATTACGGTTTGAAGAGTTTGAGGCTATTGCGCCGCAAACTATTTATGTATCAGCAACGCCGGGTGATTTTGAACTAGCACGTTCAGCAGGAGAAGTAGCGGAACAGGTGATTCGTCCGACAGGGCTTATAGACCCTGAAATTGAAGTGCGACCTGTAAGTACTCAGGTTGATGATTTATTGTCGGAAATTTACAAGC
Source organism: Pseudoalteromonas sp. L1 (assembly GCF_021728095.1). Lineage (NCBI taxonomy): Bacteria > Pseudomonadati > Pseudomonadota > Gammaproteobacteria > Alteromonadales > Pseudoalteromonadaceae > Pseudoalteromonas > Pseudoalteromonas sp. L1. The sequence continues at coordinate 604,026 of NZ_JAKKCT010000001.1, forward strand.
GTGTAGAGGTTAACGAGCGAGTATTGGTTACCACGTTAACTAAGCGTATGGCTGAGGATTTAACTGACTATCTAAATGATCATGATGTAAAAGTTCGCTATTTGCACTCAGATATCGACACCGTTGAACGGGTTGAAATTATCCGCGATTTACGTGCTGGTGTATTTGATGTGTTAGTAGGCATTAACTTATTGCGAGAAGGTCTTGATATGCCAGAAGTCTCTTTGGTGGCGATACTTGATGCAGATAAAGAGGGCTTTTTGCGATCTACACGTTCATTAATCCAAACCATAGGTCGTGCGGCTCGTCACTTAAATGGTAAAGCAATTTTATATGGTGACCGTATAACAAACTCTATGCGTCAAGCCATTGATGAAACAGACCGTCGTCGTGAAAAACAGCAAGCTTACAACCTTGAACATGGTATTGAGCCACAAGCTCTGGTTAAAAGTATCACCGATATTATGGATGTGGGTGAAGAAGCAGCGCCAAAAGACAATCTTAAATTAGTACGAAAAGAGTCAAAACAGGTATTAAGCGCGAAACAAATAGCTGAGCAGATTAAAAACCTTGAGGCAAAAATGCATGCTTATGCAAGTGACCTTGAGTTTGAAAAGGCAGCCTCTGTGCGTGATGAAATACATGAATTACAACAACAATTAATTAACTAAGTGCAATGACAAATAAATTTTCAGCCATTTTAACTGCGTTAGCAGATGCGCCGCTTGCGGCAAATGAGTTATGCCGAATTTTTCATGGCCGTGGCCACTCAGTGACTGAGCTTAGCCATATTAATCTTGATTTTTATCCACCAGTACTGTTTTTAGTTTCTTATCAAGAAATTGAAAATGATGAACTAACGCAATTAACAGATACAATTTGGCAGTGGGCACAAGAGCATGTTCCTGAGCTTGTAAACACGCTGGTTTATCAACAACGCAGTGGAATTAATACACGCAATACTTTGATCTGCGGTGAGTTACCGCAAGAACATGTCGTAACCGAAAACAGTATTAAGTTTAAAGTTGATTTATTAAGCAGACAAAATACCGGTATTTTTCCGGATATGCGTCGTGGTCGTGAGTTTGTTCAAGCCAATAGTAATAACGCAAAGGTGCTTAATCTGTTTTCATACACCTGTGGTTTTTCTGTCGCTGCAATGCAGGGTGGTGCAGATCAAGTTATTAATATGGACATGAATAAAGGTGTGCTGCGAACTGGCAAGCAAAACCATCAACTGAATGGCTTTACACAAGGGGTGAGTTTTTACCCCCATGATATTTTAAAATCGTTTGGTAAGTTGAAAAAGTCAGCACCGTATGAATTGATCATTGTTGATCCACCTAGCTTCCAAAAAGGGAGCTTTATATTGACCAAGGACTATCAAAAAATCCTGCGTCGATTACCTGAGCTGCTAAACGAAAACACCCAGCTTTTATTGTGCGCTAATAGTCCAGAGCTTTCTGAGCAGGCGTTTAAAGATTTAATTACTGAACATACTCAAGGCGCAATTAGTTTTGTTGAACGCTTGGCGCCTACTGATGGGTTTGTTGAAGTGGATAGTGATAGAAGTTTAAAAGCACTCGTTTATAAATCGGCATAAGAATGGCTCTGAGTAAACGTTTATCTGCTATTGCTTCGATGGTCACAACTGAGTACGACGAAATTTGGGACTGTTGTTGCGATCATGGCTTTTTAGGCATTGAATTACTAAAGCAAAATAAGGCGCCGAAGATTCACTTTGTGGATATTGTGCCAGAGCTAATGCAGTCATTGCGTAATATGCTTGAACGCTTTTCGACAGATAGTCAGCGAACAGCTTGGCAGGTTCATTGTCAAGATGTGGCTAGAATTGACCCCAGCCCTAATAAGCGTCATTTGGTCATAATTGCAGGGGTTGGGGGAGATTTACTCGTGCAGTTTTTATCGCAAATAGTATTGCGTAATCCACACTGTCAAATTGATTTTGTTGTTTGTCCCGTTCATCACAGTTATAAAGTGCGAAGCCATATGCAAACATTAAATATGGGCTTAGTCGATGAACAAATGGTTTGTGAAAATAAGCGCTTTTATGAGGTTATTGCTGTTAGTCCACTGTCATCAGAGCCGCTTTCACGGACAGGCAACAAGATGTGGCAATTGAATAGCAAAGAACACAAAGCATATCTACAGCAATTACGTGCTCACTACGGCCGCATGCTGAATCAAGATGCTGAGTATTATCAAGGTGTGCTCGATGAATATAAAGCGCTAGATTGTTAATTACAGCTTATTAATTTCTTGTTTTACGTTATAGCTTGAATCGGTAACAATCGCTTCAAGTGTTTGTACTCGTTGCTTTAATTCAAGTAATTCAGCGGTAACAGCAGCCACTTGTTCATTTGCTTCTTTGCTGTCTTTTAAGGTACGAGATTTAAACTCGAGGTGTTTTTTATACATATCGTAAATAACACCTGAACTGACTGAAATGAGTACAATTAATACCACCATGGTTGTACCTGACATAATTTATTCTCCTTTTATACTTGTACTTTATTCAATAGAGTATAGCTTGCATTATAAAAAGCAAAGGGGTTTCTGTTACAAGGTATTTCCTGTGTCATGCTATAACGGTGGAGATGATAATAAAAATGAGGAGATAAGTACGGTTAAAGCAGCACAATAAATAAACTGCTTAGGTTAATCTGAAGCTTGTGTTAACTTTTTTTCAAAATCAGATTTTACAATTTCAAGGGCTGCGAGTACATCTTCTGCTGGCACATCGTTTTGTTCTAATAGCATGATTAAATCGACAGCAAGCTTAATATGATTTGGCGCAGCCTCCAATTCACGACTCATTATTGAGTTCCTTCTTCTTTGAAACTTGAGTGATGGCAACATCGATAGCGGTTTGTACTTGTTGTTCCATTAGCATTCGCTCTGATTGTGGCAGATAAAACTCCATATCTACATCATAACGAATATAACGGGCAGGTAACTGATTAAGGACTGTACAGCACAAGTCAGCCATGATGTCTTCATTGTACACTGATTCAAGATTGCGTTTTGCAATATCATCTACAACGAGCTTTTCAAAATAGTTGTGAATATCATCGTGTAACTTCATACATATTAACCCTGATTAATTAGTATTTTTAGTGTATACCAAGCTTTAGAATAAATCGACAGCGGCTTTAAAAAGCTGTTTATGTACATTAACTAAACGTTCGGTGTTGCGTTGATAGCCGCCACCTAATGCTGCAAAAATAGGAATGTTATGCGCCTTGGCTTGGCTTAAAACAAAATGGTCGCGTTGATAAACACCCGATAAACTTACCGAAAAATGGCCTAATTCGTCATCACTAAAAATATCTGCACCTGCGTTGTATAAGATAATATCGGGTTGATGCAGTCTAGTTGTAAGCTCAAAGGCTTGTTGCACAGCTTTTAGGTAGTCACTATCTTTCGTGCCATGTTCAAGAGAAAAGTCGTAATTAGAGCACTGCTTTATGCGAGGAAAATTTTGTTCGCAATGAATAGAGCAACTAATAATCTGCTCGTGTTGATTAATAATCTCGGCAGTGCCGTCACCTTGATGTACATCACAATCAAAAATAACTACGGTGTCAGCTTGTTCAGTTTGTATAAGGTGTGCGGCGGCAATCGCTAAGTCATTAAAAATACAAAAACCACTGCCATGATCACTAAATGCATGATGATAACCACCACTTAAGTTAAATGCTGCACCATGCTTTAAAGCATATTCAGCGCCTTGAATCGCTGCTCCCACTGAATATAAACTACGCTCAACAAGTGATTCAGACCAAGGAAAGCCCATTTTTTTAATGGCTTTTGGTGCAAGCGTACCTGCGAGAAATGCATCTATGTAATGCTGATCGTGGCACAGGGCTAAGTGTTCTTTATTTGCTTGCTTGGGTGTTATAAAAAAATCGTCATCAATAAAGTGATTTAGCTGCTCTTTTAACAATTGGTATTTTTGAATTGGAAAGCGGTGTCGCTCTGGTAAATCAAGTGCAGAGTAGCTAGGGTGGTAGTAGTACATTATTTGAGTTGCTGTTTTTCGACTTGCTGTATTTTATCTTCAGTGGCCGAAATGGCTTTTCGGCACCGGCCAAGCCTCGCATGAAGAGCTAATATTTCTTTGTTTATTTCACTCGCTTGGGCAGTATTAGCAGCATCGAGTTTTAATTTTCTTTCTTCAATCATTAACACCAATCTGCGCTCGAACTCATGATTTTGTTTCAGTTCATCATACAGCTCATGCGATGATTGCATAATCTTTTTAACTGCTTGTTTAAAAATATGCTGTTTTGGTTTTGCTTTATAAGTAAATTTATTCTCTTTTGCCCACACAGGCGTTGATTTCATGACATTAAATACCGCCTGCACCTGTTGAGTTATGCGCTCTAGTGCATATTGATAGGCATGACGATGTTCAGCGGGTGGTAAAGTGGCAAGCTCTTCTTCTATCTCAATGACATAATCGACGAGTTTCATGCTCTTTGTCGAAAAGACCCCTTTATCAAACAAACTTGGTTGCGCTTGCATATAACGGTTTTTAGCAAAGAAGTGGCCGTTATCAAATTGTTCAGCTTGGTGCTTAAGCCTAGCAATTTGTTCATGTAGTTTGTTTAAAGCAGGTGAGTTCATTTATAGGTATGCCTCATAAATTAACTTTAAAGCTAAAATGATTACCACAGTATTAAAAACAGGGCGAATCATTTTACTGCCGAATTTTATTGCAGAATGAGCGCCAATCCACGCACCTAACATAAGAAAAAAGCCCATCGTGATACCAAGTAAAAAGTTAACATGGCCCAGTGCGACAAAGGTGATCAACGAGATAAAATTCGAAACAAAGTTCATTGATCGAGCAAGGCCGCAGTTTAGCAGCAAGCTCATTTTATAAAGTAAGCTGTTTGACGCGGTCCAAAAAGTACCTGTGCCTGGGCCTGCTAGGCCATCAAAAAAGCCCAGCCCTAAACCTTGTATCCATTGTTTAAGTTTTGTTTTTGCATCGAGTTTAGGCAGTTCATTATGCTCGGTCGTGCTTAAACTACCAAAGAGGCTGTAGCATGCGACTAAGATAATAACGATAGGAAGTAACTTGTTTAAAAAGTCGATACTAAGGTAATCAACGATTAAGGTACCTAACAGCGCACCTATGGCTGTGGCCATAATGGAAGCGGCCCAAAACCTAGGGTTAAATAGCTTTTTTCGAAAGTAAGTGACACTTGCAGTTAATGAGCCAAAACTCGCAGCTAACTTATTGGTACCTAGGGTTAGATGAGGAGGAAGGCCTGCGGTCAAAAGTGCAGGTACTGTCAGCATACCGCCACCGCCTGCAATTGCATCAATAAAGCCTGCGGCTAAGGCAACAGCGCAAAGTAGTGCCCATGTGGTTGGATCTAAAGCTAATTCAAACATTAATAATCAATTTGTCTTTTAAAGGGTGGCAAGGTATCAAGCATGGCTTTGCCATACCGCTTGGTCACTAAACGGCGATCAAGTATTGTAATGCGACCTTGATCATTTTCTTTGCGCAGCAGTCTACCACAGCTTTGTACTAATTTCTTCGCTGCATCAGGAACAGTGATCGATAAAAAAGGATTGCCTCCTTTACTTTGTACAAATTCCGCTTGGGCTTCTTCAATTGGTGACGTGGGCACTGCAAATGGGATTTTTGTGATTACTAAGTTTTCGAGGTACTTGCCAGGCAGATCAAGCCCCTCTGAGAGACTTTGTGTGCCAAATAAGTAACTAGCGCGACCAAGATCAACATTCGCTTTGTGTTTTTTGAGTAAGGCTTCACGTGACATCTCGCCTTGTACGAGTACATCAATACCTTTACTGCGTAGCATCTTTACAACGTGATCCATCTGCCAATATGAAGCAAACAGGACTAAGTTGGCTTTTTTATCATCTAGGAATTTGGGTAATTGCTCAGCGAGATGATCACTAAACGATTTATCTGTGGGTTCAATATGGCTGCTTGGAATATGCAACGTCGCCTGTTTTGGGTAGTCAAATGGTGAAGGCACTTTGATGTATTTTACGCCTTCTTCTTTTGCAAGCCCGCATTCGTAAGCAAAATGATCAAATGAACCAAGCGCCGTTAGTGTGGCTGAACAGAGCACTGCACCTGCACATTGGTTCCATAATTTATCTTTTAGGTAATAACCGACTTCAATAGGACAATCGCTGAGTAAATGATCATGATGGTTCTTATACTCTAGGCGTTTTATCCACCGTGCATGGGGAATACCTTCGCCTTTTGTGGCATAACTAAACCATAATTTGTTCAGTAACTCTAAGCGATTAATATACTGACCGCTTTCAGCTAAGATAGGATCGGCTACGTAAGGTTTTATATCACCATCACTGACATCTTGTACCAAGGTGTCATGCATTTTGTTAAGAGCGCGTAGAGCATCTAAAGTGGCATCGCTGATATCTTTTGCTTTGGCATGTAAAGAGGCTGGGATTTCACCGTGCTCAAAACGATAGGTATCGTCACTGTTGTAGTTAAAATCTGCATTATCAAGAATATCACGCACCACTTTTAAATTCTTTGCCGCATCATTGATACTGTCACTGAGCTTGAAGTTTTGTCCAATGGCTTTTTGACCTACCAATACATTTGCCATTTTCCCAGCGAATTTAACCAGCTTATCAAGCCAATCTATAGTGCCTTTGATAGTTGCAGCAGCAGATGAAAAGTCTCGGGTGATGTGGGCTAAGTGATGTGCTTCATCAATAACATAAATAGTGTCATCAGGCTCAGGGAGAATTTTACCGCCGCCAAGGTCTAAATCAGCGAGCAATAAAGAATGGTTAATGACGAGCACGTCCATTTGCATAAGACGCTGACGTGCCATGTGAAAAGGGCATAATTGATGAGCACGCATCTGCCGTTGGCATGAGTGCTTATCACAAGCAATTAAGTTCCACACTTTATCAGGAATTGTATCAGCCCAGCTATCGCGGTCGCCTTGCCATTGTTTTTTAGAGTAAGCATCATAAAGTTGCTTTAAACACTTGGTTTCCATATCAGATAATGGAGATGACAGTGTCGGCATAAACTCCATTTGTGTCTGGCTATCACCATTGACTGCAGCACTAAGCTTTTGTGCGCAAATATAGCGTTGACGACCTTTAACCAAGTCAAATTTTATATCTAGCCCTGAGTGTTCTTTAAAAAATGGCAGTTCTTTATTAATGAGCTGTTCTTGAAGGGCGACTGTTGCGGTTGAAATAACCAGCTTTTTCTTTTTTGCCATTGCCAGAGGGATGGCTCCCAAGCAATAGGCAAGTGATTTCCCTGTACCAGTACCCGCTTCTATAACGCAGATACGTTGCGATTTATGGTATTCGCCAGCCAAAGTTTTAGCGATTTCTGCTACTAAATAATTTTGACTGCTACGAGGGCGATAATCAGTTAGGTTATCAGCAACATGCTTATGAATTTGCCTAATTGTTTTTTTTAAAGAGTCAGAAAGCATGTCCAGATAACCTAAAGTATGTATATAATTACAGTAATGAATTTTAGAGATTTAACGCGGTAACTACAAGCAACTTGTGGTTAATTTTGTCGCTCAGCGTTTGCTTTACTCTTATTTAGGCTAAAAGGTTTTTACATGCAGCTTACTTCTGGCTTTATTCTTTCTACGCAATGTTTTGATAATGCCAAAGGTATATCTATCGTAGTGTGGATCTTGTCAGAGCAAGGGCCTGTTAAACTGATTAGTTCGCCGCAAAAGGCTGTATTTTTTGTTCGTGAGCAAGATCTGAACACTGTCAACCGCCTTTTTAATGAGTACCAAATTCACTGTGAAATTAAACATATATCGTTAAAAACATTTCAACAACACCCTGTTGTAGCCTGTCATTTTTCGTCCTTAAAACATTACTATAAAGCAGCGAAACAACTTAAAGCCCACTTTGTGAATGTCTATGAAGACGATATTAGGCCGGTAGATCGCTTTTTGATGGAGCGTTTTATAAAAGGTGCGGTGTGGGCAAAGGGGCGAGTCGTGCAATCTTCACCGCTTCGCGTGTTAACAGATGTTCAGTTTAAACAAAATAATGATTTCACACCTCAGTTTACAAGTCTCTCATTAGATATTGAGTGTAGTGGGGACGGGGTCTTATTTTCTGTTGGTTTAGTGGGGAACAATGTCGATACTGTTTTAATGATTGGTGAGCCGCTTGATACATCAGAGCGTGATTTTAATATTCAATGGTGTGTTGATGAAATAGACCTGCTTACTAAGCTATGTGAACAAATTCAAACTGTTGACCCTGATGTTATTATTGGTTGGAATGTTATTGAGTTTGATTTCAGTGTGCTGCATGAGCGTGCTGAGGCGCTAGGTGTTGAACTTCCCCTAGGTCGTAATAATGAAAAAATGCAGTTAAGGGTCGGCAATTTCACGCGTGTCACAGTCCCAGGCAGAGTTGTTATTGATGGTATTGATACGCTCAAAAATGCCACGTATCACTATGATAGTTTTAGCTTAGCTAATGTAGCCAGTATTGAGCTTGGTGAAGAAAAGCTAATTAGTACGGATAACCGGTTAGATGAGATTGTTCGTCAATTTAACGAGGATAAACTTTCTCTTGCGGCATACAATCGACAAGATTGTATTTTAGTACAGCGTATTTTCAAAAAATTAAAGTTACTCGAATTTGCTGCCGTTCGCAGTCAAATGACAGGTCTTGAACTCGAGAGGATGGGCGGCTCTGTCGCTGCCTTTACCAACCTTTACCTCCCTTTATTACACCGTAGTGGCTATGTGGCACCGAATTTGGGTGATCATGGCTTAAGCTTTGACAGCCCTGGTGGCTATGTTATGAACTCTGAACCAGGGTTATATAAAAATATTGTGGTGCTTGATTATAAAAGTCTTTACCCGTCAATAATGCGTACTTTTTGCATTGACCCTTTAGGTCTAGTCGAGGGACTAAAGCAACCAGAATTAGCGATTGAAGGGTTTAATCAAGCCTTGTTTTCAAGAACGAAGCACCATTTACCTAAACTAATACGCCAATTAGCCACAACCCGACAAGTTGCTAAAGATAACAATCAACCGATGCTTTCGCAGGCCATTAAAATCATTATGAATAGTTTATATGGCGTTTTAGGCTCTAAAGGTTGCCGGTTTTACGATCCGCGTTTATCAAGTTCGATTACCTTACGCGGGCATGAGATCATGCAGACAACAAAGCAATGGATTGAGCAGTGGGGCTACCAAGTTATTTATGGTGATACAGATTCGACATTTGTTAAGCTAGATGATGAATTAAATCCTGCCAGTTGTCATGAAATAGGTATTGAACTTGCTACGAAAATTAATGCGCGATGGCACGCAGAGCTTGAAAAAAATTATAATATAACCAGCTACTTAGAAATTGAATATGAAACCCACTATAGCCCATTTTTTATGCCAACAATACGTGGTAAAGCAACGGGCTCAAAAAAGCGCTATGTAGGTAAGATAGATAAAAATGGCGCCACACACTTAGTGTTCAAAGGAATGGAGACAGTGCGCAGTGATTGGACGGAGTTAGCTCATAAATTTCAAGTTGAGTTGTTTGAAATATTATTTAGCGACTCATACAGTCAAGAGTTAATCATACAAACATTTGATAAGTATGTAAAAAAGCTCTATAACGGCGAATACGATGAGCTGCTTATTTATCGTAAACGTTTAGGTCAACATTTAACTGATTACCAAAAAAATATCCCTCCTCATGTTAAAGCTGCAAAGCAATACCTAGCTGACAACCCTCACCGTGAAATTAAGCGCGGACAAACTATTGAATATGTGTACACCGCACAGGGGGCTGAATTTTATATCGGCAACCATCAATATGATTATTCTGTTTATGTAAATAAGCAATTATTGCCAATTGCTGAAATGATTGTTGGTAATTTAGTTGCAAAATTTGCGTCAATTGAAGACAGGCAAATACAGCTTTTCTAGTTATTTTTGGTGAGTAGTTGGTTGTAAGTGCCGATTTTACTGGTCGTTTGTTTTTTGAGCGAAAAGGTAAGGTTGTTACAGTATAAATTCATTTTATTAAATAAATGTAAATAAAGTGCTGGAAATTTATTTTCATTTGTTTATTATTCTCTGGCCAAACCAAGTTTGGGTAACAAAAAATAAACATAACTATACTAATTATAACCACTATTGGTGGTCCAGGGAGAATCAAATGTTAAATAATCAAGTTTCAAAAGCGGTGCGCCTTGCGCTTGCTTTTGGCGTTGCTTCTACTTCGACAGGTTTTTCTATGGCTGCAAATGCAGCCGATGACGGTGTTGAAAAAGTTGAGCGCATCCAAGTAACAGGTTCACGTATCAAACGTACAGACCTTGAGACGGTTAGTCCTGTTACTGTAATGACTGCTGAAGAGATTAAATTGAGCGGTTTCTCTCGTGTTGAGGATGTATTAAACCAATTACCACAAATTGAAGCTGCGCAAAGTTCATTTCTTGCGAATGGCGCAACGGGTACCGCAACCGTTGACCTTCGTGGTCTTGGCTCAAACAGAACATTGGTATTGATCAATGGCCGCCGTATGCAGGCTGGTAGTATTACATCTCAGGTTCCTGATATTAACCAAATTCCAGCATCATTAGTTAAGCGTGTTGACGTACTAACAGGTGGTGCGGCGGCAGTTTATGGTGCTGATGCTGTTGCGGGTGTTGTTAACTTTGTGATGAACGATGAGTTTGATGGTATCTCATTCAACATGGGAGCATCAGGCTATCAACATAATAATGATAATGGGTATATTCAAGGCCTGATGGATGATCAAGGCTATGATTATGAAACGGGCAATACGGGAATCGATGGTAAGTCATATAGCTTAGATTTAACGGTGGGTAGTGGCTTTGACTCTGGTAAAGGCCATGCAGTTGGTTACGTAACTTACAACCGTCAAACAGAGCTGTTGCAGGGTAGCCGCGACTATTCGTCATGTGCTTTAAATGGTGCGGGTAACGTGTGTGGTGGTTCAGCAAATACACCAAACCCACACTTTGATATCTTCCCTGTAGTTGATGGCGAAGTGGATTATACACAAGAGTTTTGGGGCTATCTAAACCCAAATGGTCAGGGTTTTATTGAAGATGATGGCTATCGTTATAACTATGCGCCTGTGAATCACTTCTTACGCCCAAATGAGCGCTTTACATTAGGTAGCTTCATTGATTATGAAATCAATGAGCACTTTAGACCATACTTAGAGTTCTCATTTATGCACAATAGAACAGCTGGTCAAATCGCTGAGTCGGGGACGTTCTTCAACGAAGAGTTTTTAATGGATTATAACAACCCATTATTGTCGGACTTACAAAAACAGCAGTTGCAAGAGCTTTTTGGTCAAACAGGAAGTGACCAATTTGTTGCTTACATCGGTAAACGTAATGTTGAAGGTGGCCCGCGTGCAGATAATCTAGAGCATACTTCGTATCGTATCCTAACGGGTATGGAAGGTGAGATTAATGATAACTGGACATATGATGTTAGCTATAACTACTCTGCAACAACATCGAGCTCAGTGTATAAAAATGATTTATTAGCACCAAAAATTGGTCCACGTGTTGGTGCTGTTGGTACATCATGTGAAGAAGCAGATGGTTGTCTTTACTATAATGTATTTGAACTAGATGGCGTAACACCTGAGCAAGCAGCGCAGCTAGCAGGTGTTGGTACGCAAACTGGTTTAGTAACACAAACAATTTATAGTGGTTATGTATCAGGTGAGCTTGATTTGACTCTGCCAAGTGCATCTTTACCTATTGCAGCTGTATTTGGTGTGGAACGCCGTGAGCAAGAATATGAGCGTACATCAGATACGGTTTATGAAGAAGGTCAGCTATTAGGTCAAGGTGGTCCATCACCAAGCTTATATGGCTCGATTGATGTAAATGAAGTGTACGGTGAGCTGCAAATTCCAGTGCTAGATGAGTTTAATATTTCAACGGCTGCACGTTGGTCTGATTACTCAACAACAGGTTCAGATACAACTTACTCAATTGGTGGTGATTATACACTAGCCGATGCGTATAAGTTCCGTGCAAGCTTTGCAAAAGCGGTTCGTGCTCCTAATGTTGGTGAGCTATTCGCAGCACAAAGCATCAGCCTTTGGAGTGGTAGTGACGGTTGTGCAAGTGACAGCCCTGCATATGATTCAGCGCAGTGTGCTAACACGGGTGTAACTGGTTCACAGTATGGTGCCGTTACTGCATCACCTGCAGGTCAATACAATCAATTTGCCGGTGGTAATCCAAACCTAAAACCGGAAGAAGCTGAAACCATTACGATTGGTTTAGTTGCAAACCCATTTGATAACTTCAACTTCTCTGTTGACTATTTCCAAATTGAAATGGAAAAAGTAGTGGGTGTTGTGGGTGCTGAGCGCATCTTAAATAACTGTGCTACAACCGGTGATGCTTTCTTCTGTGATAATATTCAACGAAGTGCATCAGGTAGCCTATGGTTAGGCCAAGATGGTTATGTTGTAAACTTAAGTGACAACATTGGTGGTCGTACGTGGGAAGGTGTTGATTTAACAGCTGCTTACACAATGGAGCTTAACGAAGCAACATTGAAATTTGATATTAATGGTTATTACAGCATCAAAAAAGAAGTGGAGCCAATCCTAGGTGATGAGTCACTGGCTTATGATTGTTCTGGTAATGTAAGTACGGACTGTTTTGCATCACCAAAATGGCGTCACACTGCGAATGTAAATTATATTGCAGATGATTGGCGAGTAGGCCTTAAATGGCGTTACTACGGTGGCGTAGACTATGAAGGTGATGCAGATACATCATTAATTGAAAATGGTGGTATTGATTCTTACAACTTCATCGACCTTTCAGGTAATTACTCTGTCAATGAGCACGTAACGCTGACAGGTGGTATTAATAATATCTTTGATAAAGAGCCTCCTATGGTTGGTAACACTATTTCGTCAAACGCGAATACAGTGGCCGGCTACTATGACACTTTAGGTCGTTTTGTACATATGAGTGTTAACCTTAAGTTCTAATGAACTATTAATATTTTTCCCTACTAAGGCCAAGACATTATGTTTTGGCCTTTTTCTTTGTTGCATTAATTGTTTGTTTCGAGCTATTTGACTGGTCTACTTGTGTAACTGCTTGGTTAAATCAATTTTTACACAACATCTAGCCAGTTGTGCGTAAAGTTATTGTTACCGTATTGCTTTTTGGCCTAATCGTTAAATGCAAGAAGTTAATACACAATAGGTCGTTTTATTGTAGGGGATAACTTATTCTCTTATACTTTAATATGTTGAGTGTTAACTCTGAAGGTTTTTTGTTGAAAAGCTATAAATTAATTATATCTCTAGCGCTTTTATTTTTTTGTACTTTTTTTACGCAAGCCGCACAAGAGGATAAACCAAAGCTCAAAGCAGGTATCGTCAATTACAACTTCTTCCCTTACCATACGCGTACAGAGGAGGGGCAATTCTCAGGAGTCATCGTTGGTTACAGTGATGAAATTGCTCGCCTAACCGATTCAAAGCTAGAGTATCAAGTGTTCGATAGTTTAGATCTTCTCCTCGATGCCCTACAAGCTGGAGAAATAGACTTTACGGTTGGTTTAAATAAAACTGAACAGCGTAAAAAGCATTTCTTATTTTCAGCTCCATTCATGGAAGCACCTCAAGGTATTGTAGCCAACCAATCTATTGCCAATGATGCGTTAAAAAACTTGGCAAGTTTACGCTGGGTTTGTATAACCGGAAGCTCTCATTGTGAATATTTAGCACAAAATGGTGCGTTATTTATCAATCGTTTTATAAAACCCGAAGATGCCTTTGATAAAGTATCAGACGGTACTTTTGATGCTTTTTTGGGGGATTACTCGGTACTTTCCCATTATTTAAAAAAGCGCCCACAAAAGAACTTAAAAATAGTAAGCCCAATTTGGCTTGCCAGTGAAACACTTCATGTCATGTTTAACCAGCAGAAGGTCGTATTGAGAAACCAAGTTAATTCTTTACTTGCCTCTATCTCACCGACAACCAAACAGCTATGGGAAAACTCGGCAAGTGAGGAATATTTAGCATCAAAAGCCTATAGTCAGTTTAAGCGAGACTTTAACCGAATAGGGGGGGATGAAGAAACAAACCTATTACTGACATTTTCGTTTGTAGATGACTTATTTCCAGTCAATTCGACGAATAATAATGGTGAAGCAACGGGTTATCTAAACGATACTATGATGTTACTGGCACAGCGAAGTGGTATTCAATTTAAATATATTCCTGCTGCCAATAGTGATGAGTTGGCAAAGTTGTTTCTTGCTAATAAAATTGATCTTATTCCTACCATGACACCTGATAAACTTGATCATGGTACTCTGATTGCTCTTCCTTCACATTATAGTTTCGAGATGATCTTGGTTTCTAAACAAAGAAACAATGGTTCTCGCATTGGTTATCTTGACGTATTTGCAGATCCTAAACAGAAATTAATCACAAATAAACCTATCGAAACTGTCTCGTTTAACTCAGTCAAAACACTTTTCTATGCCCTAAGAAACGATACCATTGATGGGGTGATGTTACCGCAAAGTATAGCGGCTTATCAGCTTAACCAATTTTATATTGGTGAGTTTTATATAAACCCCCGATATCAATACACACAGCCTATTTATTTTTTAATCAATCAAAATTTGCCAGATTTTGCTACATTGCTTGATAGCTTATTTAAAACATTAACAAGTAATGATTTCACTCATATTGTAAATCGGCATGGGATTTTTAGTATTGAGAGAGGTTATGACAGGCAAACGGTTAATACGACAGCTATTTTGGTTTTAATATTGATTTTTGTCTCTATTGTGTACTTTATTGGCTGGCGCTACACCATCAATCGCGAAATAGCCAAGCGACAAAAAGCAGAGCAAGTCGCGTTGGAGAAGTTAAATTTCACCCAAAAGTTAATTGATGATTTACCTACAATGGTGGTGATACAAGATAAAGATCAAAAACGCCTAATGTGGAATAAGGCTTACCGCGAGAACTTTGCGCATTTATGGGATGAGCAAAAACAATTCTTGCGCGATGATTTACCAGTTGTTAAAGACTTGATTGCACAAAACAAATATAGTTTAGACTCAGGAAAAGCTATTAATCAGCAAATTAAATATACCAACCGACAAGGAAAGCAGCTTGATTTGCTCTATACAAAGAAGCCTTATTTCGGAACTGATGAGCAATTGGCTGGAATTTTGACAGTTATAACGGATGTAACACAGCACCACAATTTACAACGAGAGACACAATCCGTGCAGCGTTTGTTACAAACGATAACAGATACGATTCCGGGCGGTGTATTTCAGTATGAGTATTATGATAATGGAGAGGGCTGCTATACCTATATAAGTAAAGGCGCACAAAGTTTACTCGGGATTACCTCCCGTACAGTCAACCAGCGTGGCATGACCGGTTGTATTTCACCGTATATTGATGATGTTGATCGTATCAAAATAGCCAAAGCGTTTAAGTCAGCCAGTAAATTAAATAAAATAATCGACATAGAATTTCGGGTAAATAACTTAGGTCAACAAATTTGGTGTCGTTACATTGCCAACGCTGAAAGTATGACTACTTCGACAAATGAAGGAATTCGTTGGAATGGAATTTTACTCGATATTAGCTTATTAAAAAGACAGCAAGCCGATTTAAGTAAAGCAAATCAATTAGCGCATCAGGCTGAGCTCGCAAAAAGCCGCTTTATAGCCACAATGAGCCATGAATTACGTACGCCAATATCAGGGGTTAATGGCTTTATTGAACTACTAAAGTCATCTACTTTAACAGATGAACAATTCTATTTATTAGAGCACATCGATAGCTCTATTTCTAAGCTACTAAGCTTAGTGAATGATATCTTGTATTTTGCCAATACCAACTCCGGTAACATTGAATTAAATTATCAAGATGTAGATCTTGAATCACACTTGTGTCGTGTTTTTCGTGCTCATGAATACTTAGCAAAAGAAAAAGGTTTAGACTTTACGCTTTCTTGGCGAACAGCAGCTTATACATCTGCACAAATTGATGTAACTCACTTAATGCAAGTGCTTTCAAATGTTCTTAATAATGCGGTTAAATTTACTGAATCAGGTAGCATTAATTGTGACGTATTATTCGATAAACATAAATTAAAAATTGAGGTGTCGGATACGGGCACAGGAATGACTGCACAGCAACTTGCAGATATTTATACCCCTTTCGAGCAAGCTGATGGCTCCACGCAAAGGCGTTATGGCGGGGCAGGGCTTGGACTTACATTGGCTAAGCAATTAATTGAAGCAATGAAAGGGGAAATTACGATTTCCAGCACTTTCTCAAAAGGGACAAATGTATATATTTCGGTTCCATTAACTAATGTATTCAAAGATAAAAGCCCATTACCATCCCTGTATTGGTCAGTATATAGTAATAACCGTCAATTACTTGATAACTTATCGACTATGGGTATTAACTATAATCAGCTATCTTGGCCGATTGATAAAAATACATTTATCAATACGCAGAACATCCTCATTGATGAGCAGTATATGCAGCAGTTATGGGGGGATGATTGGCAACAAGCTATACCGCACTCAAGCAACAGTTATATTATTGTCGCTATCTCTGGTGAGACAAAACCACAGGTAAAATGCTGTTGTCATACTTTGGGGGTTAGCCCTATATACCCAGATCTATTACGTGAACTGTTCAATAATGTTCATGCCAATACTCAATTTATTTCCTCAAAAGGCACGGGTAGTTTACATGGAAAGATTCTGATAGCTGAGGATAATAAAACTAATCAATTACTATTAGAAAAACAGTGCCAGAAGCTGGGTATTAAAGCTGTGATGGTCGAAGATGGTATTGCAGCATTAAATACTCTGCGTAATGGTCATTTTGATTTGTTATTGACCGATTGCCATATGCCACACCTAGATGGCTTTAAATTAACTGAGCAGCTTCGTGGCATGCCTGAGTTTAAATCCTTACCAATTATTGGGTTTACTGCTGATGACTCTCAAGAGTGTCTTGATAAAGCTATGAAAGTAGGGATGAATTGTGTGTTATTTAAGCCATACAAACTTAACGAGTTATATAACAGGCTAGTAGAGTTTATTGATCTACAAAAAGACAAAAACCAGGTACAAGAAACGAATATAGAGTCATCGTTAGCAGGAATAAAAAGCAAACAGCATTGGTTAAATGTTTTTGGGAATGAGGCAGATGCAAAAATGTTGGCAGATGTCTTTGTAAATAGCCTGCACATTGATTTAAGTACGTTAAACGAACAACTCGAAAATAGCGAATATAGTAAGATTTCTTCAACTATTCATAAGCTTAAAGGAGCTATCGTGATGCTTCAGTATCCAGCACTCTCTGAGCTTATAGTGAATACAGAGCAAGAATTTAGCAAAAACCAAGACCCAGAAATTGTTCGAATGCTTATTGTACAGTTGAATGATATCGTGGATAAAATAAAAGAATGGTCTGAATAAAATAGATAAAGTTAGGGTATATAATAGATTATTTTATATTTTCCTCATATACTGGTTGAGGTTCTATATGTAACTTAACTTTTATAATAAAGAGAGCTTTCAATGAAAGAAATTCGATCTTTTGTAAAAACTGCGTCTTTAAGTGAGCTAGAAAAAGCAAAGCAACTTATTGATACAGCTATCGAGAAAAATACTCAACAGCAAGAAGCTAAAAAAGAAGTACTCGATCTTTTAAAAGAAAAAGGACTTACATTAGAAGATCTACAAGATGTGGTAGGCACTGATAAGCGCACAAAAGTAAAACCTAAATACCGCATTGAGTATAATGGTGAAATCGTTGAGTGGACTGGCCGTGGTAAACGACCTAAAGCATTCCAAGGTGTTGATTTAACTAAACACCTAGCATAATTTCACTTTAAAGATTGAAAAGGGAAGCGTATGCTTCCCTTTTTTGTCGCCATCATACTAGTATGAAATACACACTAAGACCTTATCAGCAAGAAGCCGTAGATAGAACCGTTGCACATTTTCGAAAGACAAATGATGCCGCGTTGATTGTGTTGCCGACAGGAGCGGGTAAAAGCTTAGTCATTGCAGAACTTGCAAGAATAGCTAGGCAAAAAATTTTAGTGCTCGCCCATGTTAAAGAGTTGGTGGAGCAAAATGCGCAAAAATATGCCAGCTTTGGTTTTAAGGCGAGTATCTTCTCGGCAGGTTTAAAGCAAAAATCACTGAGCGAACAAGTGACCTTTGCCAGCGTCCAGTCACTTGCTAGAAATACTGCACAGCTTGACGAAGCCTACTCATTATTAATTATTGATGAGTGCCACCGTGTAAGTGGCGATGATAAAAGCCAATATGGACAGGTGATCAGTGCCTTAAAAAAGCAAAACCCAAAACTCAAAGTGTTAGGGTTGACTGCGACACCATTTAGAATGGGTATGGGTTGGGTTTATCATCATCATTACCATGGATTTGTTCAAGGGGAGCAAACAGCACCATTCAAAAAGTGTATTTTTGAATTACCACTACGCTATATGATTAAACATGGCTATTTAACACCTCCTCATGAAATTGATGCTGCAATTAGTCATTATGACTTTGCTTCATTACCCAGTGACTCTTTTGGTCGCTACAGTGTTGAAAACATGAATGCACTGCTCAAGGACAGTACCCGGGCAACCAAAGCCATTATTAAACAAGTGATTGATTACAGCGAAAATCGCCATGGAGTGATGATTTTTGCAGCCACTGTTATGCATGCAAAAGAAATTGTTGGCTATTTACCTGCTGAGCAAACTGCGTTGATTACAGGGGAGACCGATAACAACGAACGCGACCAAATTATTACTCAATTTAAACAAAAACAGTTAAAGTTTTTGGTCAATGTGTCGGTGTTAACTACAGGGTTTGATGCTCCTCATGTCGACTATATTGCTATTTTACGTCCTACAGAATCAGTGAGTCTATACCAGCAAATAGTGGGTCGTGGACTGCGTTTAAGTGAAGGGAAAAAAGATTGCTTAGTCATTGACTATGCAGGGAATGGTTTTGATCTCTTTTACCCAGAAGTAGGCAGTAAAAAGGGACAAAGTGATAATGAACCAGTGCAGGTACTGTGTCCTAGTTGCGGTTTTGCTAATATTTTTTGGGGCAAAACAGACGATAGCGGTAAAGTGATAGAACATTTTGGACGACGCTGCCAAGGGTTACTTGACGATGGAGACACACAAGAACAATGTGATTATCGCTTTCGCTTCAAAGAGTGTGAGCAATGTGGTGAGCAAAATGATATTGCTGCTAGACAATGTCAGTCATGCGGCGCAATGATGGCTGACCCTGATGATAAACTACGAGAAGCCCTTAATTTAAAAGATGCCTTAGTGCTTCGTTGTAGCGGGCTGTTAGCGAAGGCACTGCCAAATGGGCTTTTAAAAATAAGTTACTTTGATGAAGATGGCGCCAGCTGCGATGAGGTTTTTAATCTAGCGAATGATACTGGGCGATTTATTTTTAATAAACATTTTAAGAGACATAAAGAGGGAGCAGGCAGCAAAAAGTGGCAAACTGCTGAACAAGTTGAATCAGCGCAGCATCTATTAGTTGCACCCGATTTTGTTATAGCGCGTAAAAATAAGAAGTATGGTT
This sequence comes from Pseudoalteromonas sp. L1, assembly GCF_021728095.1. Lineage (NCBI taxonomy): Bacteria > Pseudomonadati > Pseudomonadota > Gammaproteobacteria > Alteromonadales > Pseudoalteromonadaceae > Pseudoalteromonas > Pseudoalteromonas sp. L1. The sequence goes on from NZ_JAKKCT010000001.1 coordinate 623,738, forward strand.
GGAAGGTAGCTGAGAAATTGTTTGATTATGAAGGCAGCTTCAGAAAAGCAAATCAATTGTCACATTAGGGCTTTGCGCGATATTGCATCGCGCAACAAACTAAATTAATTAATCTTCAGCCATCAAACCCCAACCATCACCATAGCCATTATGACCGTTGGCAATGCTTTCAAGGTATTGTTCTGTCTGAGAAAGTAAGGTGTGATCTGGCACCATTTTAACGCGAGTAATCACTTCCCATACGCCAGTATCAGGGCATTTATTGAGTTCTGTACTCGGCGCTAACTCGTCACTTTCAATGGCCGTTGCAAACTTTTCTGCATCTGGCTTTTGCTCAAACAAAATATAAAAGTCGACTTCTTGTAAACAGTTTAAATCGACACCGGCAGCCGCAATTTCAGCTAATAATTGACCATTTTCATCGTCTGGGAAATGCATTTAATCGCTCATTCATTTTAAATCTAGTTATTGTTCGCTATTGTAGCGAAAATAATAGCGTTACGTGTACTAATTTTACTATTTCCATTATGTCAGTCATTATTTCACTGTGTTAAAATTAGTTTGTACTCATTTTCGCTTCAGGCATTTCAAAAAGGTAAGGATATTTTTTGTTCTCTCGGCATTTCTTTTTTGTCTTTTTACTTTTGTGCACCGCTTTTAGCTATCCAGCTTTTAGTGCAGCAACAATCATAAAAGAATATAAAATTCAGGGACTCAGTGGTGAACTTGAAAAAAACGTTGAACTTTACGTTAACCAGTTAATCGATGAAAAAGCGTCAAAAGCACTTAAACGCCATGCAAAAAGTCAAGTTGAAACAAGTCTAAAAGCACTTGGCTACTATAAACCCGTCATTAAAATTAATTTCGACCAAGAAAAACAGCTTATTATTGTTGATGTGGAGCGAGGACCTGTTACTCGTATTGCAAATATCAATGTAACCATTAGCGGTGCGGGAAAAAGCGACCCCGAGTTTATGGTGGCAGTTAACAGCATTAAATTAAAGCAAGGTGATGTTCTAAATCATGGTAATTACGAAGCGGCTAGAAAGCGAATTGAAGGCCAGCTCCTTGAACTTGGTTACTTTGATGCAAAGTGGCACCAACACACATTAGCAGTGTCTTTGAAAAAAAACAGTGCAGATATCACGTTTAACGTAGACACAGGTCCTCGTTATCAATTTGGTGAAATTATTATTGGTAATGAGACACCCGCTGAGAAATATATTCGCTCGCTAGCGAGTTTTAAAAATGGCCAACCTTATAAATCTACAGACGTGTCTGATTATAACTTAGCGTTGTCGAGTACGCCGTACTTCGCCAGCGTTAGGGTTTATGCTGATATCGCCAATCGTAAAGATGAACATGTGCCTGTAAAAGTAGATGTCCTTCATAAACCAGCAAATAGTTATGAAGTGGGTGGTGGCTATAGTACTGATCTTGGGCCGAAAGTGCGTTTTAAATGGACAAAGCCTTGGATCACAAGTGATGGTCACTATTTAGAAAGTAATCTGAATGTGTCACAAAGACAACAAGATATTTCACTCGGTTATACCGTGCCTGTTGATGACCCTAATGACGACTTATGGCGTTTTTCTGTGGGTTATAAGTTAGAAGATGAGCTGACAAACGATGTTTACAGTAAAATTTTAACAGGCCAAATACAACGCCAATGGTTAACTGACGATGATTGGGTGCGTACCGCCTTTATTCGTCGTGATCGTGAAACTTATCGTATCGGTGATGAAGAGCAAAGCTCAAAAATGCTGATGCCGGGCATTAGTTACGCAAAAAAAGAAACCGAGGGTGGCACAACACCTTATGAAGGCTATCAATGGCTGATCTCCGCTGAGTTTGGTTTAAAGGATATGTTTTCGACCACCAATATTTTGCGTTTACAGTTGCAAAATGCATGGTTAACGACAGTGGCTGATCGTCATTTATTTTTCGTACGTGCTAATTTGGGAGCCATGTTAGTTGATGACATTGACGATGTGCCTTTCTCACTTCGCTTTTACGCTGGTGGTGATCAAAGCGTGCGCGGCTTTGCGTATCAGTCAATTTCACCTGAAGATGAAAATGGGCGTTTGATTGGCGGTAAATATTTAATGTCTGGGACCATGGAGTATAACTATCAGTTTGCCAAAAACTGGCGTGCAGCTTTGTTTGTTGATAGCGGTACAGCAACCAATGATTTTAGTGATCGAGTAGAAGTGGGGGCTGGTTTTGGTTTGCGGTATTTAACGCCAGTCGGACCGATTCGTATAGACCATGCATGGGGAGTAACAAAAGAGAGTAAAAGCACGCGTTTAAGTATTACCATAGGGCCTGAAATTTAATGACGAAGTTTAAAAAAATAACCTCAGTACTCACGGTAACGCTTTTAAGCATTGGCGTTTTACTTTTTTGTTTGCTATTCACCGCACCTGGTAATCACCTTATTGCATACTCAGCCAATAAGTTGGTGGATGGCTTAGAGATTAAGTTACCTTCAGGTCGTTTTTTATATAATGACCCATTTGATGTGCGCTATGAAAACCAGGCTATAAAGCTAGATGCTAAACAGCTCAAAGTTGATCTTTTTTGGTGGGGATGTAATGGCATCTGCCTTGATAATATTAGTGCGCAGAACATTGATGTAAATGTTAAAAGCCAACAAGCGGTAGCAGATCAACAACCACAACCCGCTCAAGAGCAATTACCACAAGATACCGCCCCCAGCGGTGAGCAAATCACATTGCCGCTGAAAGTAACCGTTAAGCGTGTCGCAATTAATCAATTAACTTTAACGCATCCAAGTGCTGATGTTACTGTTGAAAAGCTAAACCTTTCTGCTGTTGCTGAGCTATCTGATATTCTCGTTGATGCGCTGAAAATTAATACTGTTACAGTGCAACTTCATGACGTTAAAGAACAACCCAAAAGCCAGCCATTAACGGTACTGCCTGCATTACCAACTCTGGACTTAATTTTACCCCTTAATATACAGCTAAATACTTTAAATATCAGTAAAGTAGCGGTGACACCAGTAGCAGCCGAACGTGCTGAAGTTATTAACAATATTGCCCTTTCAGCGACCGCAAAAGGTCATGAAGTGAAAGTTGAAAAGCTTGACGCACAATACAATGATTGGCAGTTAAACACGGATTTATTTGCTGAACTTAATGCGCATAACTCAGTGCAAGGTCATGTTGCTCTAACTCACCCTAATCATCAGTTAAAACTTGATCTAACAGGGACGTTAGCTGATTTAAATGTGACGTTGCTAACACAAGGACAGTACCCTTTAAACGTGGATGCGCAAGTCAACCTGCAAAAAGATAACTTTCCATTTAGTTTAACGGGTCGTGTGGATAAGTGGTCGCTTGATGCAGGCGCTGAACAACTAAATCTTTCAAAGCTTGATTTACATGGGCAAGGGCATGCAAACGACTATAAGGTTAAAGTTGATTTAATTAGCCAACTTGGCGCATATCCTCAGGTGTCAGTTAGTAGCCAATTGCAAGGAAGTTTAACAGGGGCAAAGCTTGAGCAACTAAAGTTAAATGCTAATGAAAGCCAAGCAATTATTCACGCATCGGTTGATTGGTCAAAAGGTGTAAATACTGAATTTAACGGCAAACTTGAACACTTAAAAGCACAGTATTTAACTGATGCTATGAGTAGTGATTTATCAGGTGGCTTCAAAGGATCATTTGGTTTAACAGGAACTGACTGGCAGTTGGCAGTCGAGAATACCACAATTAATGGTACCGTAAACGATGTTCCTGTAAGTCTAGAATCAGACTTTAAACTTGATAGCAGCCTGCATGCGAGCTTCGATAAACTGCAACTAAAAAGTGGCAGTAATGAACTCGCTTTGTCTGGTCAAGTTGATGAAAGTTGGCGTGTTGATGGCAAGCTACGCTTAGATGCCGCCGAGCAAGAAATTTTACCCATGCAAGGCAAAGGGAATGCAGACCTTGTTATTCGTGGCGAGCGCTTAGCCCCTGTGGTTGATTTGAATTTAGCTCTTAATACCTTGAGCTATCAAGATCTTCAAATTGATGGATTAATACTTAAAGGTCAGTTCGACTATGCTGCCGACTGGCAAACAGATATATCGCTTATTCTAGATTCTGCAAACATCGCAGATAATAAGATTAATCAGGTAGAGCTTAATGTGACTGGTGATAAGGTTGATCATCATTTGAGGCTGCTTTTAGATGCGGACCAAGGAAAAGCATCTCTGGATATCAATGGGCAACTTAAAAAAGATAAATGGCAAGGTAGTTTAAGTAATATTTTAATTACCGATAATCATATACGTTTAACCACAGATAAAGCGATTAAAGCAAATGTCGATATAAATACGCTCGACTTTCATATTGCTGATCATTGTTGGCAAAGTGCAAGCTCAAAGCTTTGTATTAATACACTTCAGCAGACTAAGCAGCTTGGTCAGCTAAATGCGCAGTTAGCAGCGTTATCACTCCCAGAGTTTAACCGATTTATACCTGAGAATATTAAAGTCAGCGGTTCAGCAAACGGCGAGTTTGTGGCTAATTGGGCTGATGGCGCGCTTAAAACATTGCGTGCCAATATGAGTACTAGCGAACTTGCAGCTACACTGATAGATGACGCAAGTGTCTATAAACTGCCTATTGAAGCGCTTAACTTGTCGGCGATGAGTGATGCCAGTATTGGCAAATTAGAGGTCACGCTTGACTCTTCGGTACTTGGTAAAGTGACGTCACACCTTAATATTGACGATATACAAGCTAATCAAAATTTATCTGGTGAGCTAGAAATTGAAAAGATCTTGCTGACAAATATTCAGCCGTTTATTGGTTCGCTAGAGCAACTAACCGGAGAAATTAAAGGCAAGTTGAACGTTGCAGGCACACTGAAAGAGCCTTTGCTAAATGGTGAGTTAAATATCGAGCAAGTTAACTTAGATGGTGCGACTTTACCCGTTTCATTGCAAGATTCGCACGTTGATATTGCATTTAATAACCAAAGCGCAGAGATCACTGGCAAGCTGAAAGACGCAGAAGGTGGCTCACTCAATTTGTCGGGTGATATTGATTGGCAAGCTGAGTTGCCAGATGTGAATGTGAAACTAGAGGGGAATGAGTTTTTCGTTCGTGCGCAGCAAGATGTCACATTTAAGGTCTCGCCAGAAATTACTATGTCATTAAAAAATCGTGCATTTAACTTAGATGGTCAGGTTGTCGTGCCATGGGGCAGAATTGAAATAGAAGAGCTTCCCGAAGGTGCTGTGCAAGTGAGTGATGATGAAGTCATCGTAGATATAGAGCAGCAACAAACTGAAAAAGCCCCGTTTGATTACGCTATTAATTTGAAGCTTTTAGTGGAGAATGATGTACGTATCGATTCATTTGGCCTCAAATCAAAAGTAGCAGGTGATATAAATATTAGTATGGATCAAACCACTCCTATGATCGCAACGGGTGAGTTAAATCTAATCGAAGGTACTTATCGTGCATTTGGTCAAGACTTGCAAATTCGTACAGGGCAGGTTGGTTTCAGTGGTTCGATTGATAAACCTTATCTCAATATTAAAGCAATTAGAAATCCAGAAAACACTTCAAATGGGGTTATTGCGGGGATCACGTTAACGGGGAATGTTGAGCAACCCTCCTTGAAAGTTTATTCAGAGCCTGCCATGGACCAAGCACAAGCACTGGCGTATCTTTTGAATGGTCAACCGCTAGACGAAGGGGATAGTTCAACGGATGCAATGCTTACGCAACTTTTGCTAGCTCAAGGGGTGAACCGTAGTGAAGGGGTCGTCTCTAAAATAGGAGAAAGCTTTGGTTTATCTGATGTCAGCTTGAGCTCAAAAGGCAGTGGCGATGATACTAAAGTAGAAATTTCAGGCTATCTAACTCCTGGTATACAAGTAAAATACAGTGTGGGAATTTTTGACTCGTTAAGTGAAGTGGCTGTGCGTTACCAACTGTTGTCGCAACTGTACATCGAAGTAACCAGTGGGCTCTATCAAAACGTTGATATTCTCTATAAGTTTGATTGGGACTAATCCCTCTTAGCATTTTTGTACACTTTTACTTGCGTAATAAAGCAGAAGTTAATAGGCTGAGTTGTCAACAACTTAAAAGATAATAACAATGAAACTAAGTCTATTAACGGTGTGTTTTAGCACACTTTTATCTGTCTCTTTACACGCTGCTGAGCAAGTTGAAAAGCGCTCGGCAGCAGATATCATTAAAACGGCTGATAAGTCACAGTGGCGAACAGTATCAGCAAACAACATTCTCAAACTCACCTTACCGACTGGGGCGGCGTATATAGAGTTAAATGAAATGCTCGCCCCGAAGCACGCAGAAAATATGAAGCTGCTCGCCAGAGAAGGTTTTTACAAAGGCTTGAATGTCTACCGCTTTGTTGAAGGTTTTGTCGCGCAAGGGGGGGATTCAAGTGAAACAAAAACACCCAAAACAGCAAAAACAGCTCTTCCCGCCGAATTTTATTACCAAACAAAAAAACCGTTATCCATTACTCAGCTTCAAGACCCTGACGGCTATGCCAAAAGAACAGGCTTTTTAAATGGTTTTGCTGTTGCTCAGAATGAAGCGCAAACACAAACTTGGCAGGCTCATTGTCCTGGTATTTTTGCGATGGCACGCGATAATGATATCAATAGCGGCGGAACCGAATTTTATGTGACGATAGGTAACGCGCAGCGTTATTTAGACCGAAACACAACGGTGTTTGGCCGTGTTCTGGAGGGTATGGAGCATTTTAACTTGTTGAGTCGAACGCCCACAAAAGGTGAAGTATTTAACCCAATCACTGACATGCAAGTGTTAGCTGATATTAGTGAGGAAGATACAAGCCAATTTAGAGTAATGAAAACTGACTCATCGTCATTTGTGAAACTAATTGAGGCGCGTAAAAACCGGATGGGCGAATGGTTTGTGCAAAGTGCAAATTATATTGATGTATGTGCCATGCCTATTCCTACAGAGCGAGTTAAATAACCCTCTATTCAAATTCTCTTGAGTGCGTTTAATTCTCGCGCACTCAAGTAGTTTGGCTATAAATTGTTTGTTACAATACTCAGTCTACAAGTAGATAAATATAAGGGTATCGGGTGGTTAACCTAGGTCCGCTGTTCGGCGAATTAAAAACATGCTTACGCAAAGATCAATTCATCCTCAAAAAACGCCTGCATGGCATCAAAAAAATCAACGATGAAACAAAGCAAGCGAACATAGCGCAAAAAATCGCAGAAGATATTGCCCGCTCGCAGCAATTACGTGTTCAGCGTGTAGCAGCCTTACCAACAGTAACTTACCCTGAACAGCTGCCTGTTAGCCAAAAGAAAGAGGATATTAAACAGGCGATTGCCAATAACCAAGTGGTGATCATTGCAGGTGAAACCGGCTCAGGTAAAACGACACAAATACCGAAAATGTGCTTAGAGCTAGGCCGTGGGGTTGAGGGTTATATTGGTCATACGCAGCCACGGCGTTTGGCCGCTCGTAGCGTTGCAAACCGTATCGCAGAAGAGATGCAATGCGAGCTTGGTCAGCAAGTCGGTTTTAAAATTCGTTTTAGTGATCAGGTTTCAGACAACAGTTATATCAAGTTGATGACCGATGGTATTTTACTGGCTGAAATCCAACAAGATCGTTATTTAAATCAATATGACACGATTATTATCGATGAGGCGCACGAGCGTAGCCTTAATATTGATTTTATTTTGGGTTATTTAAAGAACTTATTACCAAAACGCCCCGACCTCAAAGTCATTATTACCTCGGCAACTATCGATCCTGAACGATTCTCGAAACATTTTGATGACGCGCCGATAATTGAAGTATCGGGACGTACTTTCCCTGTTGAAGTACGTTATCGCCCAACCACAGATATTAATAAAGACGAGATGGAAGTCGATGGCGACCAGTTGCAAGGCATTTTTGATGCCGTTGATGAGCTGTGTGAAGAAGGCCCCGGTGACATCCTAATTTTTATGAATGGTGAGCGTGAAATTCGCGATACAGCTGATGCGTTATCAAAGCGTAACTTAAAGGGCACCGACGTATTGCCTTTATATTCGCGGCTCTCGAACGCCGAGCAAAACCGTATATTTGCTCCTCATTCTCGCCGCCACATTATTTTAGCGACAAATGTAGCCGAAACATCACTGACTGTACCAGGTATTCGTTATGTTATTGACCCAGGTACTGCACGAATTAGTCGTTACAGCTACCGTACTAAAGTACAACGCTTACCAATAGAGGCAATCTCACAAGCCAGTGCCAACCAGCGTAAGGGCCGTTGTGGTCGTATTGAAGCGGGTATTTGTATTCGCTTATACAGCGAAGATGATTTTAATTCACGACCAGAATTCACTGACCCAGAAATTTTACGTACTAATCTAGCCTCAGTTATTTTGCAAATGCTTGGTCTTGGGCTAGGGGACATGCAGCAGTTTCCGTTTGTACAAGCGCCAGACAGTCGTAACATCAATGATGGTTTAACCTTACTTGAAGAACTTGAAGCAGTTAAACCCGCTAAGCGCCATAAACAAACAGAATTAACTAAATCAGGACGTAGTTTAAGTCGATTACCTGTTGATCCCCGTTTAGCAAAAATGGTGCTTACAGCGGATGGGCTTGGCGCTCTTCGCGAAGTAATTATTATTGTCGCGGCACTGTCAATTCAAGACCCGCGTGAGCGACCGCAAGAAAAGCGTGGCGCAGCCGATGAAAAACATGGCCGTTTTGATGATCCTGATTCAGACTTTATTGCGTTTTTAAATCTGTGGAATTACCTAGAAGAGCAGCAAAGTGAGTTAAGCAATAGTCAATTCAGAAAGCTGTGTCAAAAAGACTTTTTAGCTTATATGCGTATTCGTGAGTGGCAAGATATTGTTTATCAGCTTTCTACTGTGTGTAACGAAATGGGCATGAAAGCCACGACGAACGTAGCTGACAGTGATCGTATTCATCAGTCGCTATTGAGCGGTATGCTAAGTCATATTGGCTTTAAAGACGAAAAACAAGTGTACAAAGGTGCACGTAATAGTCAGTTCCATATTTTTCCAGGCTCAGCGCTATTTAAAAAGAGTCCTAAATGGATCATGGCTGCAGAGCTGGTGGAAACAAGTAAGCTGTATGCTCGTATCAATGCCCGTATCGACCTGAAATGGGTTGAGGGCTTTGCGCAGCATTTAGTCAAGCGCAGCTACAGTGAGCCACATTGGGAGAAAAAACCAGGTGCTGTTATCGCCTTTGAGCAGCAAACATTATATGGCCTCCTCATTGTTAATAAACGTCGTTGTGTATACAGCAATATTGATCCTAAAGTAAGCAGAGAACTGTTTATTCGCAGCGCTTTAGTTGAACAAGAACTTGGTCAAAATGAAGGCTTTTTACAGTACAACCAAGAGCTAATTGACGATATTCAGGTGCTAGAGAATAAGTCTCGCCGTCGCGATATCCTCGTTGATGAGCAAACACTGTATGAGTTTTACGACAAAAAGATTCCTGCGGATGTAAATAATCGTGCCGCGTTTAATAAATGGTGGAAGGGACAAAAGCAAAAAGATAAACGCTTTTTGCATATGTCACGCGATGAGCTAATGCAGCATGGCGCTGATCATGTCACCGAATTTGATTACCCCGATACATGGCAACAAGATAATTTATTATTGCCGTTGACCTATCATTTTGATCCAGGGCAAGCGGTTGATGGTGTGGCGGTTCAAATTCCTGTTGCGTTACTTAACCAAGTTCAAGAAACCGGCTTTGATTGGCATATCCCTGCGTTTAGACATGAACTTATTTGCGCATTAATTAAGTCATTGCCAAAAACACTACGCCGTAATTTTGTACCAGCCCCAAACTACGCTGATGCTGTACTTGCGGCAATTGAGCCAATGCAGGGCAACTTACTTGATGCCATAAGTACGCGTTTATTACGTATGACAGGGGTACGCGTTGACCCTGATGCTTGGGACTTAACAACGCTCGCGCCACATTTACGTTTACAGTTTGAAGTACGTGATGAACACGATAAGTTACTTGCTCGTGGGCTAAATTTAGAGAAGCTGAAAGCGCAATTACAAGGTAAAGTAACCGATACCTTATCGAAAGTAGCTGATAAAGGCATAGAGAAGACGGACTTAACACAGTGGAGCTTTGGTGAATTACCTTCTTCCTATGTTAAAAAGCAAGGTCAATATGAAATCAAGGCGTTTCCTGCTTTGGTTGACAAAAAAGACTCCGCAGCCGTTGAGCTATTCGATAACGAACAAAAAGCGCAACAAGCCCATCAACAGGGCTTGCGTCGTTTAGTGCTTTTAAATGTGCCATCTCCGATTAAATACTTACAACAAAACTTACCAAATAAGTCGAAACTTGGTTTGTACTTTAATCCGTTTGGTAAGGTCAATGACTTAATTGATGACTGTATTGCGGCCGCTGTTGATAGCTTACTAATTAAGTACGGCAATATTCGTACTGAGCAGGCGTTTGAACAAGCCAAAGAGAAAATTCGTGGTGAGCTTGGCGATACGGTTGTAGAAATTGCCACGCAAGTTGAGCAAGTGTTAAGTATTGCTCATGGACTTAATAAGCGCATGAAAGGGCGTGTTGATTTAACCATGATCACAGCTCATGGTGATATTAAAGCACAGCTGCAAAGTTTAGTTTTTAAGGGATTTGTTAGTCAACATGGCGCAGCTAAAATGACTGACTTAATTCGATATTTGAAAGCAATAGAGCGACGTTTAGAGAAGTTGCCTGTTGATCCTAATCGTGATCGTTTATGTGTTCTTGAGCTTGAAAAAGTGGCTGAGCAATATCAAAAACTTGCTAACAAAATTCCAAAGGGGATGCCAATACCACAAGAGATTGTAACGCTTTTTTGGATGCAACAAGAATTACGCGTTTCTTTATTTGCACAAACATTAGGGACGCCTTATCCTGTATCTGCAAAGCGAGTTTTAAACGCAATTAAAGAATCTGAGTTATAATTCATTATAGGCGTGTATGTGCAATAAAGTTTTCTTTATTGCACATATAAACCACAGACATTAACTAAGGAGGTCATGTGGGCATTGAAAAGGAAAAACCGATTGCTGTTCCCGAGCGCTCACAAAGAAAGCAACAGCTTGAAATTTTAGTTGTGGATGATGAGTATTTTAATTTCGAAATGCTCAAAGCATCACTGGGCCTCGAGTTTTCTTTAAGTTATGCAAACTCAGGCACTACTTGTTTATCGTCTGCTATTGCTGATCCGCCAGATGCAATTCTATTAGATGTTTGTATGCCTGGGCTGGATGGCTATGATACATGTCGGCTATTAAAAAACACACCAGAAACTGAGCAGATTCCAGTGGTTATGGTGTCGGGTTTAGAGTCAGAACTTGAGCAAAAAGCAGGCTTTGAGGCTGGTTGCGACGCTTATGTGGTAAAACCTTTCTCTGTGAAAACACTCATTGAGAAAATAAAAACAGTGGTTTAGGAAGGATTATTTATGTTTCATGATGAAAAACGCGATTTTAGACGTATGCAAATCCACACACCTGCCAAACTCATCCCTTTAGAAAGTGGGAATGAAATAGAGGCAACATGTACAGATTTAAGTGCCACAGGACTTGCAGTCAACCTTGATGACGTAGTGGAAGTAGGTAGCATGTTCCGCGTGCTTATTGCTTCAACGAGCACGTCAATTACATCATTTGATGCAACAGCAAAAGTTATTAGAGCAACGAAGGAGCCAGATGGCTCCTTAAGTGCAGGGCTTGAAATTATCAGTTTTAACTAGTGCCTAGTAAACTTTACATATCAAGCCTTTTAGATAAAAACCTTCTGGGTAGCTGCCAGCAATAGGGTGGTCAGCTGCTTGGTTTAATCGCTCCATGATGAGCAGCTCTTTTCCTGCATCGAGGGCTGCATCAGCCACGACTTTTTGAAATAAATTCTGTTCCATTAAACCAGAACACGAGAAAGTGAGTAATGTTCCACCTGGTTTTAGAATTTGCATCGCAATCATATTGATATCTTTATAGCCACGACATGCACCGGTGAGCTGTGCTTTATTATCGGCGAATTTAGGTGGATCCATTACAATGGTATCAAATAGTTTACCTTCATCACGGTATTGGCGTAGTAACTTAAATACATCTTGCTTAACAAAGTCGACTTTATTTAGATCAAGGTTGTTATGCTCTACATTACGCTTAGCTGTATCAAGTGCAGGTTGTGATACATCAACATTGGTTACATGTTTACAACCGCCTCGTAAGGCATAGAGCGAAAATGTGCCCGTGTAGCTAAAGCAGTTGAGAACGGTTTTATCTTTAGAAAAGCGTTCAAGGGCTGCACGGCTATCACGTTGATCTAGGTAAAAGCCTGTTTTATGACCTTCTAAAATATCTACTTCAAGCTTTAGTCCATTCTCTTCAATAAGCACAGGCTCAGTAGGGGCATTACCCCAAAGCACGCCTTTTATTGGATCTAATCCTTCTTTAGTGCGCACGTCTACATCAGAACGCTCGTAGATATCAGAACCTGGAAAAATAGCCATTAACGCAGCTACAATCTCGCCTTTATGACGCTCAGCACCAGCACTCAATAATTGGCATACTAGGACGTTATCAAATTTGTCGATGGTGATACCAGGTAGATAATCAGACTCTGCAGCACATAAACGAAAGCCTGTTAGGCCACCTTCGCTGATCACTTGCTGGCGTGCATCATAAGCACGGCGAAGACGTTTTTCGAAGAAGGCTTGGTCTATAACTTCGTGTTGGTCAAAGCTCCATACACGTGCGCGTATTTGTGATTGTGGGCTATATGCCGCGATTGCGAGAAACTTACCGTCATTATCATAAATAGTAACCGTATCGCCCAGCCCTGGTTTACCTTTTACTTTTTTGATGGCTTTAGAGAACACCCAAGGGTGCTTTCTTTTTAATGATTTTTCTCGTCCAGCTTGTAGGTAAATAGCAGATGACATAGGGATTCTCGCGTCAAACAAAAGGGGGCATAGTTTAATGAAGCACCGGCAAACATACAATGAATGTTTTGAACAAATCCAGTAACCACGGTAAAGTAAGCATAATTTCAATCAGTTAATGGTAACAGCCGCTTTATGCAGCCAAAAATAGACTTTGCAGAACTGGAAACTCAATGTCGAGATTTTATTCTATCTTTACTCCATGCCGATGTGGCACACGATATTAGCCATATTGAGCGAGTGGTGCGAGTTGCAAAACAGTTATGCATTGCTGAAAAGGCCTGTATGGAGGTTGTTCTACCAGCTGCATGGTTACATGATTGTGTAGCGGTGGCAAAAAATCACCCTGATCGCTCAAAAGCATCGACCATGGCGGCGGATAAAGCGTTAAGCTTTCTCAGCTCGATAAATTACCCAGAGCAATATTTCAATGCGATTCACCATGCTATAGCGGCACATAGTTTTAGCGCAAATATTGCTGTTCAAAGTGTTGAGGCACAAATAGTACAAGATGCAGATCGAATGGACGCACTCGGTGCTATTGGCGTTAGCCGCTGTATGAAAGTGGGCGGCTCTATTGGCCGCTATCTTTACCATAAAGATGATCCATTTTGTTTAAATCGCGAGCCAGACGATGGCAAATATACTCTAGATCACTTTTTTATAAAGCTATTACACATCAGTGAGAGCATGAATACCCCCTCCGCGAAAGATGAAGCGAATAGACGAACAGAGTATATGCAGGCTTTTTTAGAGCAGCTTAAATCAGAGATTGGAGAATGACAATGGCAGTTCCTTTACTAAACGGGGTGGATCATTGCCACTTAAATGTTGATGATTTGGCACAAGCTGTGACATGGTATCGAGATGTGTTGGGTTTTTCTGTGGTACCAGAGCTTGCGTTTTGGGATGAGGGAAAAGGCCCATTAACGCTTGAAGATCAAGCAAAAACGATTCGTCTGGCGTTATTTGAAGCATCAGGAAACAGTAAAGGCATTGCTTTTAGTGTAAACGCAGCGCAATTTCTAGCATGGCTTTCGCATCTATCAAAGTTCGATATTAAAACGGTGATTGCTGATCATGACGTGACTTACTCTATGTACTTTAAAGACTGTGCTGGCAACAGCCACGAAATCACCTCTCATGATTACGAGGGGATTAAAAAAGGTCTTGAATAAGTCCTTTAAACCGTCTTTTAGCGAGAATAAGTATTTTTAATTTCGATGATAGAATCAATTTGACCAATAAATAAATCGATGAGTTGTGGGTCAAAGTGTTTGCCTGATTCCGTTTTTAGTAGCTCTACCGCTTTTTCAACTGGCCAAGCATCTTTATAAGGGCGCACCGAGGTGAGTGCATCAAATACATCAGCAATACTCACTATTCGGCCTTCAATACTGATCTCTTCTCCTTTTAAACCATACGGATAACCTGTTCCATCCCATTTTTCGTGGTGCTCAAGAGCAAGCTTGTGCGCGAGTTGTAACAGGGGAGAGGTTGAGTTTTCAAGTATTTTTGCACCAATGATTGCATGTTGTTTCATATGCTCAAACTCTGTGGCATCTAAACGACCTGGCTTTAACAGTACCGAATCAGGGATGCCAATTTTTCCAACATCATGCATGGGAGCTGCTTGCCTTAACTGCTCTGCTTGGTATTCACTCATGCCATATGCTAATGCGAGGACTTTACTATAACGACTCATACGAGCAATGTGCTCACCCGTGTCGGTATCTTTATATTCAGCAGCACGACCCAGACGATTAATAAGATCAATATGCGCTAATTGAAGTTGTTCTGCTTGGATAAGTGATAAGTGTGTTTTAACTCGTGCACGCACAATTGCAGGGCTAATTGGCTTGGTGATGTAATCAACTGCGCCTAACGCAAATCCTTCAGATTCGTCTTGCTCGTGTGCAAGTGCAGTCACAAAAATAACAGGAATATGTGCAGTGTGTTGATTAGACTTTAAAACCTTACATACTTCAAAACCATTCATATCAGGCATCATGATATCGAGTAAAATAAGTTTGGGTGGTTCATTTTCAATGAGTTGTAAGGCTAATTCACCCGATTTAGCAAATGACAACCTGTAATCATTGCCAAGAACTTCACGCATCACTTTTAAATTTGCAGGTTCATCGTCCACGACGAGAATTCTTTCACGTTCAGAAATGTGGCTCATGATAACTCCTTATATTCAGTGATACTCTGTTTTAAACTTGCTAATTCAGTGTTGGCTGCATCAAAGTCGAAATTATCGAAGTGTTTGCAAATGTCAGCAACGGTTTCTTTATACCTAGGCGGTGCTAAAGCGTACACTTGACTGAGTAGCTCATCATCTATTTCAGCATGCTCTGCTTGCGTTTGTAATGTATCAATTAAAGGTAAAAAATCATCGATAGCTACTTCATCATCTAATTGATTATCAGTGTTATCATCCTTCGTTTGTTCAACCATTGCCAAAAGGGTATGCCATTCTGTTTCGCACGGTGCTAGTTGTGATTGAGCTTGGCTATGATCTATTGCTTTTTCTACTTGAGACAGTAAATATACTAGATTCGTTAATGTTAAGTTTCCTGCAACACCTTTTAAAGTGTGCAAAATCATTTGCCGCTCTTTTTTATCCAGTGTGGCTTCTTTTAAACGTAGAACACTGCTTTTATGATTAGCAAGGAATGCACTTATTTCAGTATTGAGTTTTTCCTTGCTGCCCCACATTTGAATGCCTTTCGCGTAATTAATATGCTGTTTTTCTAGTTGTGTACTTTGATTTGAAATTGCATTGATCTCAAGACCAAGCACCTTGGCTATTTCGTGATTTACTTGCTGAATATCGACAGGTTTATTTGCAAAACCGTTCATGCCTGCCTGTTTAGCCGTTAGCTTATCTTGCTGTAAAACACTGGCTGTGAGGGCGATTATCGGTGTCTTTTTATGCTGTTTTTGTTGTTCAATGTCGCGAATTCTTTTAGTGGCAGTGATGCCGTCACATTCAGGCATATGAATATCCATTAAAATGACATCAAAACTCTGCTGGGTAAATAGCTCAATAGCTGCTAAGCCATCACTGGCAGTGGTGACGGTATGTCCTGACTGAGAGAGCAAAATATTAAGTAACTCAACATTTTGTTCTATATCATCAACAACCAGTATACGTAGTGGCGGTAGCGTAAGTTGGTTGTTACTCAGTTTATCTACTTTATCAATTTCACCTTCGCTCAGTGCTAGCGTAAAGAAGAAACAACTACCTTTTCCTTCTGAGCTGACAGCACTAATCGTTCCGCCCATGAGCTCGACGAGCTGCTTACTGATTGTTGTGCCAAGGCCTGTCCCACCAAAACGACGGGTCATAGTGCCATCTGCTTGTTCAAATGGCTGAAATATTGCTTTTAGTCGGCTTTTTGCGATGCCGATACCGGTATCTTGAACCTCAAAAAATAGGTGATCATTTTGAGTTTTACTAACACTAATAGTAACAGAACCTGATTCTGTAAATTTGATAGCATTGCCTATAAGGTTGTTTAATACTTGGCGTAAACGAGCCTCATCACCTATGTATACTGGTGCAATATTGTCCGCAATTCTTAAATCAAGTAGCAGGTTTTTCCTTTTTGCCTCAAGCCAAAAGGTTGAAACAATATTGTCGAGTAGGGCTTGCAGATTGAAATGTTCGTAGTGTATGTCAAGTTTGCCTTTTTCTAGCTTGGCTGAATCGAGTACATCATTGAGTAAATGTAATAACGAACGTGCTGAGCTATTTACGGTCACAATATGTTTTTGCTGCTCTTTATTAAGTGGGCTGTCCATTAATATATCGCTAAAACCGATAATTGCGTTCATCGGTGTGCGGATCTCATGGCTCATATTTGCCATGAAAGATTGCTTGGCTTGTGCAGCGGCTTCTGCTTCATGTTTCGCTTGCATAAGGGATTCTTCATACTCATGGCGATCTGTAATGTCTACAAGTACACCATCAATCCATTTTTCATCAGCACCGGCGGTTTCGTTGATAGAGCCTTGATCTAGAACCCATACTGTTTTACCACTGCGGTGACGAATACGATATTCAACAGCGTATTGATTATTTCTAGCAATAGCTTCGGCCATTACTTCTGAAATATGAGCTTCGTCGTCTTTATTGATGATGTCTGAAAAAGTAATGGCTTGAGATACAAACTCTTGGTGGCTATAACCTGTTAAGTCCATAACTCTTGGACTTATAAACAACATACTCCAATGATCGTCTAATAAACAGCGAAAAACAGCGCCAGGCGTGTTATTCATTAACGTGCGATATTGCTGTTCTTTTTCCTCTAAACTCTTTTGCAGCGCGCGCTGCTGTGTTAAGTCGGTTATGAAGCCTACGAATAATGTTTCTGCATCGGGTTGCTTAGCTTCGCCAAGGCCCAAGCGAATTGGAAATTGGTGGCCATCTTTATGTTTTGCGCATACCTCTCGATTCACACCGATGACTTTTTTCAATTCATGATTTGCGCTGTTAGATAAAAAGCCATCATGTTGATTGGCAATATCATCATTCATGAGCATGTTAACATTTTTGCCTAGTACCTCTTCTTGTTTCCAACCAAAAATACTCTCTGCTGACTTATTAAAGCTCAAGATAATGCCTTTAATATCTATTGTTACAATACCATCTATAGCGGTACTTAATATGGCATCTAAGCGAGACTCCTCTGCTGATTTTTCAGCTAACAGCATGCGATAGCGGATCATTCCGTTAATAATTCCGACGATAGCGGTGAGTAATACGGTTGCAAATGAAACACTGACGGCAATGAAAATCAGGTGTGAGTTATCTTCATTTTCAGAAAGAAAGGGTGAGGTTGCGACAAAACGTGTGGCTGCCATTCCCATATAATGCATTCCCGTAACGGCCAAGCCTAAAATGGTGGCGCAGATGACACGGTTTTGTAATTGACTGAGACGCTTAAAATGATCTCTTAAATGAAAACGGGCATACAAACCAATAAAAGAGAGTAGCACAGCTACAACGATAGAGGCAGCAAACCATAGTGGATCGTAACGAAGCAAAGGGCTTAATTCCATTGCTGCCATACCAGTGTAATGCATCGTGCCAATGCCAGCACCTAACAGTACAGAACTTATCAGTAGCTTTACGGTATGAGGAATATGGCTGACATCTTTGTTACGTAAAAAAGACATACCTGTGTAACACGCTAAAAAGGCAGGTACAAATGAGAAAAAGGTGAGCCCCGGAGAGTAGCTTATTTTAGTACACAGCGAAAAAGCCAGCATACCAATAAAATGCATACTCCAGATACCACCGGAGAGTATTAATGCGCTGGTTGCATTACTTAACTTTTTATAAGAGTCAAAGCGGGTTCTGTCTGCTAGATCAATTAGGTGGAGTGAAAAATAAGCGGCAAATATAGCCGTTGCGATTGAGAGGATGACCAAGCTGGGATCATAAACACCACTAATAATTAAGTTTGGATTTTGGTCAGTAATAAAAAATTTCGCTAGCATAATAACTCTACATCGCCGCATGTAATTACAGTCTAATACAAATCTACATGAATTTAGAGAAAAACCTACTACACAGGTACGTAGGTTTTATTTCATTAGCTATATTTAATTAACAGTTGTGTAGTTATAGGTCCTTTATGCGTAGAACTGAGCAGACATTAGTAGAGCAAATGCACATAAACGATGTTGAAATTCAGCATCGAATGAGCCTTCTTGGTCTTACCTCGCAGAGTCTTAAATCTTTGAGTAATTATAAGGCAGTGATTGAGTCATCAATTGAGAATATGGTGAATGAGTTTTACCAAAAACAAACCGAAGTCGACGAAATATCTTTACTGATTGGTGACGCGGATACACTGACTAGGCTAAGAGATGCGCAGCGGCAGTACATCATTGATTTATTTTGTGGTCAGTATGAGAACGAGTATGTAAACAACCGACTGCGTATTGGTATGGTGCATAAACGAATTGGTGTTGAGCCCAAGCTATACCTTTCGGCAGTGTGTACGCTCAAAGAAATAATTTTTAAGGTTTTGCGAACAACAATAACTGATCAAGCTGAGCTTAGCCTAACATTGCAAACAGTTGATAAATTGATTTACTTTGATACCACGCTGGTTTTCGATACTTATATTGATAGCCTTGTCGGTGAAATAGAAAATGCAAAACGCCGCACAGAGGTTTATGCCAAAGGGCTTGAAGAAAAGGTGGCACAGCGCACACAAGAGCTTGAAAAGTTAGCGAAGTTAGATCCTTTAACCAATCTATATAATCGCAGAGTAATGCAAGAGCTGTTGCAGCGAGACCTCGCCAGAGCCAGACGACATAAATTGCCTTTAACCGTTGTGTATTTTGATTTAGATAACTTTAAAGCAGTAAATGATACGCAAGGCCATTTAAAAGGGGATGAAGTATTAAAATATATAGGACAATATCTTCATGAAAATATTAGAGAAATTGATATTCCATGTCGCTATGGCGGAGATGAGTTTTGTATGATTTTACCTGACTGTGAAATACAAAATGCAATTACCATTTGCGATAAGCTAATAGCATCATTCGAAGCCCGTTACCCAGAACTTCATTTAAGTTTTGGTTTGGTTGCTGCCCCTCTTGATAGCACGGTTGATGCCGAGGAGCTAATTAATCGTGCAGACAAAAAAATGTATGAGGCAAAAAAACATCAAGGCTCGTTTATCGTTCACTAGCGCGTCATTCTTTTTACAAATACCACCACAAACAGCGCAAGAGAGAAACTACCACAAAATGCTTCAATAGCCGCTATCAGTCTTGAAAGGCCAATAGGCGTGATGTCTCCATAGCCTAAGGTGGTAAAGGTAACGACACTAAAATAAATACTATTTAAAAGTGCTGATAAATTTTGTGAAAAGGAGTTATCAAAGTTTAGTTGCAAAACAGTGTTGTCATAGCTCACGCCAAATAAAAAATAACAAATAGCACAACAGATTATCAGTGATAAGCTAAAGCGAATCACATTTTCAGGTTTTTCCCCATACCCACATAACATATCAATAAAGCTGGAGGTAATTTGCTTTGTAGAACCCTTAGGGTACTGTGCATGTCTCATGCGAAGTTCTTTATAAGTAAAGTTACCCGCGAGTTCAAAAAGACCCTGATGTTCCGATGCTTTACGAAGATTTCGATAAATCTCTTCGGATTGTTCAAATAGATCATGTGCTTGACTATGTTGTTTATTTTTTCGCGCTTTAATTGCTTGCGATTCTTGTAATAACTTTTCTCCCAAATCAATATTATCGATGCGGCTATCGTTGAGTTTAACGCCAAGCAAGTTTGTGTCCTTCAAATCACAGTAATGCAGGCTCGCGTTATGCAAATTTGCTTTCATGAGTGAGGCATTGGCAATTTTATTATTGAATAAATGTGCACCAGATAGGTTTGCTCGATAGAAATTGCAGTAAGAGAGATCATAGCCTTCTTCATCATCTTGCTTAATTAAGTTAAGCCCAGATAAGTTAGCTCTTTGTAATTGTAAGCCTTGTAATAACCCACCTTTTTTAGCGTAACGCTCCAATTTCTGCGTTAGTTCAAGCCCAGACTTATCAAATTTATTGTCGTGCCAAAAACAAAAGCCAGATCCCATATCAGTTTCTTGGCACTTTTTTCCTGTGGGAGAGGTATAACTACAACAGGGTTTATCAGGCATAAGAATGAAAACTTATTTGTTAGTCATATTTATAGATTAGCAGGTATTTTACAGGGTAAAATGTAATACCAAGATTTTATGCATTGAATTGGTTTATTTTTTGTTGGATTACACATTAAAACGCAGTAAACGTAGGAAAACAGTAGCGATTAAAGTAGCTCAGCAGCAGCTAACAGTCTACGCGCCTCATTTTGTACCACTAAGTGATATAGAGTCTTGGCTTGTGTCTAAAAAAGACTGGGTACAAGCACAAATTGCTAAGCAAGCTTCACAAGCACAAATGCAGCAGTTTCCATTGGAAACGGGTGTAATAAACTTATTTAACCAACCGTTAGCAATTAAACTTAATAAAGGCAAAAGTAGTCACTGGCAACAAAATGAACGCTCAAGTGAGCTGAGCTTATCAGTGTCATCACGTGTAAAGAATACAGAGAGTAAGTATTTGTCATTACTGGAAGACTTTTTACATCACAAGCTAGAGAGCTACCTTGAAATGCGTATTCACGACTACTGCTTGAAAATGCAGGAGGCATTGCCAGAGCAGTTAAAAGTGCAACATTACAAACGTCGCTGGGGGAGCTGTAATCAACGTCGAGAGTTAACTTTCAACCTACACTTAGCCTGTGCGCCAACGTGGGTAATCGACTATGTAATTGTCCATGAACTTGCGCATTTAAAATATATGAATCACAGTTCTGTATTTTGGCAGCGTGTGAGTCGCTTTTACCCTGATTATAAAAAAGCAAGTCAGTGGTTAAAAGTAAACGGTAGTCAGTTACGATGGCAATGAGATAATAACAAAATAAATATAAAGAGAAGTCATATAGAAAAGTGGTGGAGGGAGCTGGATTCGAACCAGCGAAGGCTGAGCCGTCAGATTTACAGTCTGATCCCTTTGGCCGCTCGGGAACCCCTCCACACTAATTGTTATTGCATTTGGCCCCACTTAACTGAGCGTAGAAAAGTGGTGGAGGGAGCTGGATTCGAACCAGCGAAGGCTGAGCCGTCAGATTTACAGTCTGATCCCTTTGGCCGCTCGGGAACCCCTCCAATGCAACGGCGCTGATAATAGCAAACTGATTATTTAAGTAAAGAAAAAAACTAAAGAAAAATGGATTAATGCCGATAACTGGTTAATCTTGAAACTATTCGGCTAAAGTCTATGCAAATTGATGGTTTGTTACTCAATGAGAGTCAACTTGATAATCGTCTTAATAAAAGTGTTCATGAGCAACGCAGTGGAGAATTTGCTTTACTATTGGCAATGCTCTCTCATGATGTGCTCGACTTTAGTCAGTTTCACCTACCAAAATCAGAGTTAGCTAACACCCAAATATCTGAGCAAGCGCTACGTAATGAATTAGGGGCGGGACCAAAGCAAGCATTAGCACCAGAGCAATTTGACATGCTAATTGGCGAGCAAAATGCATTTCGTCTTCTAAGTGGTGGACTTACAGACATTCGTTTACGTCAATGTTTAAACCCAGAGCCACTGACAATTCGTGATGATAAATGCCATGTGCCATTAAATGTCATTGATAATTGCGAACCTGCGGTTAGAAAACGTTATTACACTAATAATAGTGTTACAGAGCGACCACAAATGGATGCAGCGGCTTTTTATGATGGCTTAAAAGACGAATCAATTCATCAGCCTTTGTACTTAGCGACAGCTTAAATAATTAATTCCATTGTCATAACTTTCTTGTACGCTACAATAGGTAATTATAGGTAAATTTCAGCGTATTATTAAAAACTACAGCTAATTTTAAATGTGCTTGTTATAATGCGACCTAGTGGCTTTATGCCATGACTATTGAATCAAGTTATTAGGACCATAATGAAAAAAACATTCACGCTTAACCATGAGAAAATCAAATATCCTCGTATGGTTGATGCAGCCAAACACGAAGTAAAAAAATACTTAAAACGTGAACGCAACAAAACACTTCCTGAAGGGGCTGATTATTGGGCGTTTGACTGTAAGTTTGGCGAATCTGCAGAAGATGCTCAGGTTGTGCATGTGGCAGAGATCAACAAATGCATTAGCGATATTGAAGCCAAAGGACTTATGACGTTTTATGTTGAAATCTTAGCGCGTCCTGCACAGCGACAATTACAAGAGTTTGACGAAGAGTAAACGTCAAACGAGCGAATCTAAGAGTGGGCCTTATGGCCCATTTTTATTGCCTAGCTATGGATTAGTATGCGCCGTTTTTTATTACTACTCGTTATTTGCGGATGCCAAGTCCAAGCAAATACTATTTATGATGAGCTTCCTAGTAGCTTCAATAGCAATGAGCATTATGTTTTTTATTCTCATGGTTACATCGTCGAAGGTGAGCACACTCGTCCACGTCATCCAAAATATGGCATTTATGATTTTCCTGCAATTAAAAAAGCACTAGCAGATCCAGCCTATAACTTAATTGCATACCACCGAAAAAAAGGCACAGCCCCATTTTTATTTGCTAAAAAGTTAGCTGCTGATGTCGACATCTTATTAAAGGCAGGTGTTCCTGAGTCGCATATTAGTCTGGTCGGTTTTTCACGAGGTGGGGCATTATCGGTACTGGCAGCCAATGAACTTAAACGCACAAATATCAACTTAATAATATTAGCAGGGTGTGCAGGTTTAATTAAAAAGCATCCATCAGTTAGGGCATTCGGTAAGGTTTACTCAATCTTTGAACGTTCAGATCAGGTTGGCTCTTGCCAATTTTTAATTGATAGGAGTGAAGTTACTAAGTTCGAAGAAATAAGCATTAATACAGGACTCTCTCATGGCGCATTTTATGAGCCAAAAGATGAGTGGGTGTTACCCATTAAGAAATGGCTAAAGGATTAACGATGCCTAATATACTTTTTATTTTGATGTTCTGTATTTTTGGGACAAGCTTTACCGCTTGGGCTGAACCCTATACTCTGCCGCGCACTGATACAGTTTTGCTAAAAGATAAACATACAGAAAACGAATACCCCATTACTATCAAACTGCCACGTAACTATCAAAAACAAAGCCAGAAACGTTACCCTGTGGTTTATCTGTTAGACGCCAATTACAGTTTGCCCATAGCCTCAGGTGCTAGCCGTTTTATGATGAATTCAGGCTCCATTGAGGAAGTAATTCTTGTTGCCGTTGGTTATCAAAAGGGCATATCAGGGCTAAATAGCCGAATTCATGATTACACACCGTTTGTTGATAATACATGGAAACGTGCTACAGGGGGCGCAAAGCAACATTTAAATTACTTAAAACACACTGTTATTCCTTATATTAACACCCATTATCGAACTGGCACGCAAAAGACACTTGTCGGTAATTCATTAGGGGGCCTGTTTGCTGCTTATACCTTATTTACCGAGCCGACGCTTTTTTCAAGCTATATAATTGGCAGTCCATCAGTGTGGTTTAAAGAAAACTCAATATTAGCTATGGCTGTAAAACCAGCTGCCAACACAACAAAAGTTTACATTGCAGTGGGTGAGCTTGAAGAGAGTGAAGGTGAAAAAATGGTTTCTGGTACTAAACAATTAGTAGATAAAATTAATAAGCAAAGTGGCGAACACGTGATGACAAATTTATTTGTTATTCCACATGCCCACCACGCAACGGCTTTCCCTACAACGGCCAGTCAAGGTTTAGATTGGCTATATAAAAAGTGAATAGCCGTGATTTAAATTGCGTGACACTTTTTATATTTTTTGCCGCTACCACAAGGGCACTCGTCATTACGGCCAATTTTAATATCTGCAACGGGTGTTATATCACCATCAAGGTAACGCCATAGGCCATCTTCTTTAATAAAACGCGACTTTTCGTGTAACTCACAATACAAGTTTTGGTAAAAGTAATTTGCTTTAAATTCTACAAAACCTTCTTGCTCGTTATATTCAGTATCTAAAACGTTTAGCTTGGTAAAACGACAGCTATTTGCAAAATCTTTAATTTCGCGAACAGGGTTAGCGGCTTGCTGGCTTTGTGCATAGGTACTAAATACATATTTTGCATCTTTTAGCGCGTATGCACTAAAACGAGAACGCATAAGTTGCTCAGGGGTATCAGCTTGGCTTGCACCGGTATGAAAAGGCTGGCAGCAAAGCTCGTAAGTCGATTCGCTGCCACAAGGACAAAGGGGGTGTGTGAGTGATGTCATAACAACTTACCTAAAACTGTAAATTGTTATTTTAACAAGCCTATTGTGGCTGCGGTACTAAATTGTTTAATTGAGCGCTTTTTGTAAAGCAATAAAACTTAGCTGATGCCTGCTCAAGGTTTAAGTTCATCGAATCAAGTTGGTGGTTGTTTACAATATCTGTCCATGTGATAACAGCAGCAAAATTACCGTTATGTAATGCTGAGCTAAGTACGTACTCAAGGTTAACTAAATGCTTTTGTCTGATCACAAGTAGTTTGCTGGTATCAATCGAACACGAATCTAATAATGCTTTGCTAGGTACATGATCAGGGGCAATTAATAGTGTCCATGCATTTTGGCTATTGTAATGATGCAATACTTTTAATAACTCAAAGGTTGCTGATATTTCGTCTTCAATTTGAATTAAATTAACAGACGCTTTGTCGTTATCTTGTTGGTAGCTTTTAACTGTTCTTAATGTAATTGGCTGTAACATAACTTTCACTCACTGGTTGTTTATACAGTATGTGTATACAGTAGTTTATACAGTGTTTTTGCGCAAGTACTTTTTTGCTATTTTTTAACCAATAGTTCAGTTTTATTTTTATTAAAAATATTTAGTTGTTATTAAACATGTAGTTATGATTTTCTTTGAAGAGCTAAAAAGGTGAAAAATCTACCACTAAATTCATACAGTGTTTCGTACAGTACTGGATGAAATACTAAATTTTGCTTGTATACAGGTATTTTGCATAAAAAAGCCGGTATAAAACCGGCCTTTAACCTTTACTGTTTTACTACTTATCTAAGTAGGTATTTAAAAACTCAAGGTATGCGTTTGAGGCTTTAATACGGTTTTCCTTTTTAGTAAAACCATGGCCTTCATCATCAAATAACACATAGTCGACAGGCACACCATTTGCCTTCACAGCGGCAACAAGTTCATCGCTTTCAACTTGTAAAACGCGTGGGTCGTTAGCACCTTGGATCACCATTAATGGCTTAGTGATGTTTTTAGCGTGAAAGAGCGGCGAAATTGCACGGTGACGTTCGCCGTCTGTCGCGGGGTCGCCCATTTCATCATACAGCGCCTTTTTAAAACTCTCCCACCATGGTGGGATCGAGTTTAAGGTTCTAACCCAGTTTGTTACACCAAAGATATTAATACCTACTTTGAATTCTTCAGGTTCGAAAGCAAGTGCTGCAGCAGTCATGAAACCACCGTAACTCCCTCCCATGATGCCAATTTTGTCTGCATCAACCCAATCTAAGCTTTGCAGGTGTTTTTTACCATAAACGATATCTTGTAAATCGTCAGTGCCATGCTTTTTGTCATCTAAATGAAAGAAGGTTTTACCGTAACCTGAACTGCCACGGTTATTGACTGCAAAAATGGCATAACCATGATTGACTAGATGCTGCTGCATTGCACTATAACCTGTGCGGCTTTGTCCGCCTGGGCCGCCATGCACCCAAACCAAAGCTGGTACTTTGTTATTGCTGTTGGCTTGCTTAGGTTTGTATAAAACCCCTGGGATTTCTAAACCATCAAAGCTTTTAAAACGCACAATTGTACTTTCAACTAAGTCATTTTGATCAATCGCATCACTTAGTGTGTTAGTTAACTGTTTCGCTTTCGACTCACCGAGTTGCCACACAAATAAGTTGCTTGGCGAGGTATCTGAATTCAAGTAAAACGCCATGGTCTTTTCATCAGCAGAGAAGTTTACACCACGTAAATTACCAGCAGGCAGCGATGGCATAGCTATGCCTTTACCTGTGGTGGTATCGATTATCGACACCTTAGTGCTTGCGTCAGCATTAACACCACTTACTTGATAACGACCAGATTTAGAGAAGTAAATAAAGCTCACATCCCATTCATCTTTGAGGGCAGGGCTATGCTCGTCAGTCGTTAAATCATAGCGCCAAATTTCTGCAAACTCACCTTTGGCATCGGTTGAGTAATACAGTGATTTACTGTCTCTTGAGAAGGTTTCAGGAGAGTATTTGGCATCGTTGTCATGGCGAGTGATGAGTTCTGGTTTAAGCGTTTTTTTGCGAGTATCAAGAATGAATACATCGCTGTCTTTGTTAGAATTGTTTTTCGATAAAGCAATAAAACGGCCATCAGGGCTGATTGCACCGACATCAAGCCCCATAGTATTTTGATAAACAGGGGTCACTTCATAGCTGTTAGCATCAACGCGGTACAGATCCATAAACTTAGCGTCGCGTTGATTGCTGGTTATAAAGAAGTGTTTACCGTCTTCAGTAAAGCCAGCAAACCCTGCTCTAGTTTCTTCACCTGGGGTGAGATCTTTAACTGTGCCATCGGTTTCGCGCACATAGATGTGATAACGCTCGTTACCGCCTGAGTCTTTAGTAAATAATACGCGCTCATCGTTAGGGAAATAAGCGACTGCATAAGTACTGTCTTCAAAATCTGTTAAACGGGTTTTCTTGGCGGTTTTAATATCGACTTCGTATAAGCTATAAATACCGCTTTCGTCGCTGCTTATTAGTACTTTGTCGCCCTTCGGTGAAAAACTGCTACCCATAATTGAGGTTGTATCAAAAAAGGTCTCAGCATCATATTGTTTAACTGTTTGGACTTGCTGTTGGTTATTAGTATTAGTTGTTGATTGGTTTGACTGTGAACATCCTGCTATTGCAAGGCTGAGCGCACAAGCAATGGCTGCTAATTGGAAACTCGGTTTCATTGTAATTATTCCTTTTTATTTTTCCGCAATAGAGTCTTACTTGTTCAATTTATAAACGCAAGCATTCGAGCGTCGATATTTGTTACAAATCATGTAACTAAATGTGGACACCAGTGTTAGTATTTTTCCACAATTAAAGGAATAATCATGATAGAAATTAAAGATCTCAATAAGCGTTTCGCTTCAGCTCAAGTTTTTAAAAATTATAATAAGCAGTTCAACGGCAAAAAAACCTGCTTACAAGCAGCTAATGGCAAGGGCAAAACAACATTACTGATGATCATTGCAGGCCTCGAAAATCCACAATCAGGGTATGTTTTGTTCAATAGTGAAACAATTGAATCTGTTCAAAGTTATGTTTCGATTGCCAGTGACCGTATTGCGCTGCCCAATTTTTTAACCGCGCGACAAATTATTGAACTTAGTTGTAAGGCGTTAAAGAAAGAAATGCCAGAGCAACTTATTACCGGATTTAGGTTTGATGAGCACCTCAATACCCGTTTTAGTGCTTTGTCGAGTGGTAATCAAAAGAAGTGCCAACTTATTATTGCTTTTTTAAAGCAAGCCCCATTTTTGTTGTTAGATGAACCGAGTGCAGCATTAGACCAAGAAAGCATTCGATTTTTACTCAAATTGCTTAATAGCTACCTCAATGATAAACCTAATGGGCAGATCATCATAACAAGCCATGAACCTGAGGTATTTTTACAGCACGGTTTTGAGTGTTCACCATTATGATTGACTACTTTGCCAGATACATCTCATTCCTCTCTTTTCGATATCTAGCATATACGACTACCCTTAAAAGTATGCTGTCTCAGCTAAAGAGTTTTAGCTTGCTGTTCGCACTCGTACTGGGTCCTGCATTTCTTGGTTTGGCTTTACTGTTGTTTTTAGGGCTTGGAAAAATAGTTGATAGCCATGCAGCACCTGCTTACGGTGCAAAATTAGCAGTGGTTTATCTTTTACTTGAATCTGTGATGTTATGGGCCATGGCCCCAGCCATTAAAAATGCGCAAAACAGGGCATTTCAGCGCAGTTTATTTAAATCTTCTTGGCGAGTGTGCGTTGACTGCAAATTACTATTTTTAAGTAATGCTTGGCTTATTGCGAGTTTATTAATAGCAATGGATCTATCACTAAAGCAATGGCTACAAGTGCCTCATTTTCTTTTGTTCATGTTGTTGCAATGGTTTTGTGGGGTATTTGTTCTTTATAGGCCACTTGCGCTCTTTTATAGCTTCTTAATAAGTTTTGTATTGGTATTACTGCCTGTAAGTTTTACTTCGCTGCAATACTTTTTGGGTTTTGTTGCTATTTTCTGCTGCTCGACTTTGCTCCCACCTGTAAGAATGAGTCATAAATTGAAAGTACAAT
This sequence comes from Pseudoalteromonas sp. L1, assembly GCF_021728095.1. Classification (NCBI taxonomy): domain Bacteria; kingdom Pseudomonadati; phylum Pseudomonadota; class Gammaproteobacteria; order Alteromonadales; family Pseudoalteromonadaceae; genus Pseudoalteromonas; species Pseudoalteromonas sp. L1. The sequence continues at coordinate 652,666 of NZ_JAKKCT010000001.1, forward strand.
CGTTTGGTTTATTCTGGCTTAGTTACTTTATACAGCACAGTTGGAGCTTAATTTGGCGTGGAGCAGTACTAGTTGCACTGTTGTTAGCTTTATTGCAGCTAATTACAATTCGTAACGACTTTAGTGACCTGATACAAGCTACTGCTTTTTCAGTATGCGTGTTGCTAGCGAGCTCACTGCAGTTTGATTGCATGGCTGTTTTTAATAAATATCGGTTATTTTTTCAAAGTGTCAGCCTAGGCAAGCAGTTTTATATAAGCCACTTTTTACCTAGCCTAGTATTTTTTGTTCTGGCTCTCGTGGTACTTATAAGCATGCTCGGCACTAACATGCTTTTAATAATTATCGGGGCAGTATGGTGTTTATTACAGCAATATTTAGCGCAAAAAAAACCAGCGCATTATGCGCTGGTTTGGTTTGTTATAACAATTGGAATACTGTTTATTGCTTAAGCGGCATCCGCTTTTTTATTGCCTTCGCCACGAGCAACTTTACCAGCAACTAAGTCAGCAGGGTCAAAGTCGTCAACGTTAATAACGTCAAGACGGGCTTTTTCAACTGCGGCTAGTTTGTCGGCTTCAGCTTGACTTAAAATGCCTGCTTCCAGACCCATTTGCGCTACTTTATCAAGTTGGAAGAAAGGCAGTTTTACGCCTTTTTCACGGCATACCTTATTAAACAACGGTTCAACTTCGAGTACGTCTTTAAGCGTTTGCTCTTGACGACCAACAAGATTAAGCGGCTCGTTTTTAAGGTAAATGTAGTTAGCTAAACGGTTACGAGTTTCGCTTGGTACTTGTAATAAGTGAGCAAGTTTGTGCTCAAGCTTATCAGTAGGTTTACGAACAGGACGACCGAATGGGAATAACATGATTTTTAGCATTGCACGAAGTGGTGCAGATGGCATGTTATTGATTAAGTCAGCAAGTGCACGTTGGCAGTGATAAAGGTGATCTTGGCAGCTCCATTGAACAAGCGCAAAATCTTCTTTTTTACGGCCTTCATCGTTGTAACGTTTAAGTGTTGCAGATACAAGGTATAAGTAGCTTAGTAAGTCACCTAAACGTGCAGAGATACGCTCTTTACGCTTCAATGAACCACCAAATACAGCCATGCTGATATCCGACATTAATGCTAATGACGCACTGAAACGAGATGCAATACGGTAGAATTCCGCTGTTTCGTCTTTGTATGGCGTGCTTGTGAAGCGAGCATTAGTAAAGGCTAACCACTTAGTACGAACTAGGTTCGAAATTGTAAAGCCAATGTGGCCCATTAACGCTTTATCGAATACTGACAATGCTTCTTCACGGTCTTCAATCGCACAAGCACCAAGCTCGGTTAACACGAATGGATGGCAGCGAATCGCACCTTGACCATAGATGATCATGTTACGCGTTAAGATGTTTGCACCTTCTACGGTAATTGCAATTGGCGCACCTTGGTAACCACGACCTAAGTAGTTGTTTGGACCAAGCATAATGCCTTTACCACCATGAACATCCATGCCGTGAATCGTTGCTTCACGCATTTGCTCAGTTAAGTGATATTTGATAATTGCAGATACAACCGATGGCTTTTCACCAAGGTCAACAGCACCTGTAGACATGCTTACAGCTGCATCAGAGCTGTATGCGTAACCTGCCAGTTTTGCTAATGACTCTTCAACACCTTCCATTTGACCAATAGGTAAACGGAATTGACGACGAATACGGCTGTAAGAACCTGTTGCAAGCGCAATTGTTTTAATGCCACCTGTTGAGTTAGACGGCAATGTGATTGCACGACCAACAGATAAACATTCAACAAGCATACGCCAGCCTTGACCAGCCATTTTCGGGCCACCAATGATGTAATCAAGTGGCACGAAAATATCTTTACCACGAGTAGGACCATTCTGGAATGGAACATTTAGCGGGAAGTGACGACGGCCAATTTCTACTCCTGGAGTATCTGTTGGGATAAGCGCACAGGTAATACCTGGTTCTTTATCTTCACCGAGTAAACCGTCTGGATCTTGTAGTTTAAATGCAAGGCCAAGTACAGTCGCAACAGGGGCAAGAGTAATGTAACGCTTGTTCCACGTTAAGCTAATACCAACAACTTCTTCACCGTTCCATTGACCTTTACATACAACACCGTAATCAGGAATTGCACTTGCGTCCGAACCTGCTTCTGGTGATGTTAAAGCAAAACATGGAATTTCTTGACCACTTGCAAGGCGTGGTAAGTAATGATCTTTTTGCTCTTTAGTACCATAGTGCTGAAGTAGCTCACCTGGGCCTAATGAGTTAGGTACACCTACGATAGAAGATAGTAACGTTGATTTACTGGTTAGCTTTTGCAGTACACATGATTGTGCATAAGCAGAAAACTCTAAACCGCCGTATTCTTTTTTGATGATCATGGCAAAGAATTTATTATCTTTTAGGTATTGCCAAACATCTTGCGGTAAATCAGTTAGTTCGTGCGTTGCGTGCCAGTCATCTAGCATACTACACACTTCTTCAACTGGACCATCAATAAACGCTTGCTCTTCGATAGTCAGTTTCGGAGCAGGGTACTGATGTAATTTGTTCCAGTCAGGACGGCCACAAAATAGATCCGCTTCCCACCATGTAGTACCAGCATCAATGGCTGATTTTTCAGTATCCGACATAGTCGGTGTTACTTTTTTAAACGCAGCAAAGATTGGTTTAATGATGTATTGTTGACGAATGCTAGTCACAGAAAGTGGCACAGCAATAAGTAAGAATAGTAGCCAACTAATTGCGCCAAACGCGCCAGCAAATGTGCCAACAAGTAAAGTCGCAATGGCAATACCTAAACAGGTATTCCAGCTTGATCTGTGGTAACTCGCAACGCTAAGCAGCACGAGTAAACCTAGTAAAAATATGAGAGTCATTGATTATTCCTTAATAGAGGTCAGACCACCTCTTTTAGAGTAGCGCTAGAACAAGCAATTATCAAGAGGGGAACAAGGATAAAACAGTAATTACTGCTGTGTTTGTTTGAACAAGTTGTACATTAGATCAAAGTAAGCTGATTTAAGCGGTTATTTTTGAAATTACCATCATATATTTAATAGTTTACCCATCGAGTTTATAAAAAATTAGGGAGCTAGTTGCTAACAGTGCCACTATGTTTAACAATAGCTGCGAGCAAAGCTGCATTGCGATGCAATTCTTTCATTATGTATATAGGTATAGAGTTTTATGTGTGAGTTGCTTGGCATGTCCATTTTTTAGGTTTTATTCAGTATTAAATTGTCGCAATCCGCCATAAGTCCCTGTATTTATTAGCCTGAAGCTGTTCATTCTGTCTGATTCTGTGATTGTTCTCGCATACTAAACTGTGACCAATGTGGTGGTTACAGTTTCAAACGGCATCATATGAACTTTACAGACAAATCAATTAAAGCGCTTAAAGCAAAAAAATAAACGTTACGTATTAACTGAATCAGGTAACTACGGGGAAGGGCGTTTACAAATAAGGGTTAGCGAATCAGGAACTAAAACGTTTCGCGTGCAATATCATTTAAACGATAAACGCAAAGTAATTGGCCTTGGCAATTACCCCGTAGTTGACCTCAAAACAGCGCGTAGTAAACATGCTGAAATATCAGTATTGTTAAGTAACAATATCGACCCGCAAGAACATAAACTAGAACAACAAAAAGCGGAGTTCGCATCATCAGCAATGCGTACTATGTTAGAAATGCTTGATGACTTTAATGTATTTATAAGTACTCGCTGGGCTGAGTCAACAATAGGCCGAACTGAAAAACTAATAAAAAGAAACATCACCCCTTTTATTACAAAAGACTTAATGCCTGACGAGTTCACAATAGACATGGCTCGCGACATTATTTACCACGTATATAATCGTGGAGCAAAAGAACAAGCGCGCTTGGTTCGTAGTACATTAATGAGCATCTTAAAATTTGCGATAGATTTTGATAACTCACCAGAGCAATACAAAAAACCTAACCTTTACGATATTAAAACCAATTTCATCAGAGACATTAATTTTGAAACGCCAAAAAACAAAAGCGAGCGCTGGTTAAGTGAAGTTGAACTTAAAAAAGTGTGGAATGCTGATGACCTACCTTATTATACCCAACAATATATAAAGCTAGCATTGTTACTAGGTGGTCAAAGGGTGAACGAGGTTTATGCCTCTTACGTAAGTGACTTTGACTTAAAGAACAAAACTTTCACCATCCCCGCAAATCGTATCAAAGTAAAACAGCGGGGCGATCACATAGTGCCACTCTGTGAAACCGCAATACCAATCATCAAAGAGCTAATGCAACAAGCTGGTAAAGCAGGGCAGCTATTCCCGCATAGGGATGACCCACAGGCCGTTGCCCATGTTTCAACATTACGCATGGCAATATTGTGTTGGTGCGAAAAACATGAAATGGAACCATTTAACCCACGTGACCTGCGCCGAACCTGTAAAACACTTATGGGCAAAGCGGGTATCGACAAAATAAACCGCGACATACTCCAACAGCACAACAAGTTTGACGTATCAAGTGTGCATTATGATAGGTATGACTATATGAAGGAGAAAAGGCAAAGTATTGAAGTGTGGGAACAGTTTGTGCTAATTAATACTGGAAAGTAACGGAGTAAAAACATTTCCAATATCGCCAATAAACACAATACCTGTAGTTTTGCCTGCTCATTTAATGACTATTTTGGAATGCGAGCAGGATCGATTAGTGTGAATATTAAAAGGCCCAGAATAGGACCTTCCTCAATATTTGGCTAATACCTATTTACAACTAAAATCATCTATATAAGCGGTTGATTGATAGGAATGTTCAGGGTCTCGCCCATGTCTAAGTGTGACAATTTCTGTAAAATTATCACTAAATAGATACTCGGGTCGTGAGACTTTTACTTTCGTAGCATTGTTCTTCCAATGTGGTATACCTATTGTCACTGGGTAACGACTTTGTTTTTTATAAGTAAATCGTTTAGTGACTCTATTACAAGTAACTTTAAAATCTGCTTTGTAAGAGTTGGAATCAAGGAACATAGGCTCAACCGAAACCCATATGATTCCAGCTTCAGCTGGTGTGTAGAATTGATCAAGCACAGTATCCGCAGCAATCACTGAATAGGTAGTTAAAGTAAGTGGTAAGCAGACCATTATGGCTAAAATATTTTTCTTCACAATTAATCCTTAATAGTATGAACATTAGGTTAGTATTAATTAAAGAGTTTTGTAAAGAATAAACTGTATTTGAAAAATAATTGAAATAAAGGTAAAACAATGAGCATATGGAAAAAGTTGGGATTATTATTGTGCGCTTAGTGTTTCTTTGGTGGTCAAGAGCTTGGTGAAAGAGGGGGTAAATCTGACATATATAACTGTATCTATCAAGACGTATCTCATTCGGGAAATGGCGAGCAATGTATTTAGCTATTAATTAATAGCTAAAACAAATTGGAAAAAATTGAGATATTTAAGATGACTGATTTAGTGTTAAACATTATAGAATTGTACCCGAAAGAAAAGGCGCATCCTGCAATAGAAAAACCAGAATACTCAACCACTCTTACTTGCGGTCACTGTGGTGAGGAAGTCCGTAATGTACATGCGTAGGTGAAATTTATATCGTTCGATGCAAAGCAAGAGATGATATCGGACGGTAATGCCTAATTATATTTAAAGTGGTAATCAAAGAGAAATAACGATATTGGAGTAACATACAATGGATGATGGCTTGGTTTACGAATTATCGCTAGCTGATAAAGGTCTAGCTTCAGAGTTAGCAAAACTTTATTTAGATAAGAGTGAGAAAATATCGCCGAAACAACTCGCTGTAATACAACAAGAGCTGGTTAAAGCTTCGTACTGCGATATCTGCGGTACCTTGGCTGGATTTGATGGCGAGGGCGTGTGTGAAGACCACGCAGATTACGAATAGGGAACATATTAAGAACTTAATCGAGATTTTAAACAATAATGGGTTGAAGCTTAGAACTTCAAATAATCAGTCTGGGGAATACTATTTTCAACATCCTAATCATTGTAAAACACTAACTATCTTAACCGGAGATGGGGTGGGTGAAATTACCACAGATTTCGAACAAAAAAATAGCATCCTTTTTTCACAGTTCAAACAGGGAAATGAAAACCAAAAGTATGAGCTAAACGAAAGAATGGAACTGACACGCTGCCAACTAGACCAGCCGAGAGGCTATATTGGAATGACAGAGAGGGATTAAAAATGGAAATTGGGAGCGCCTATAGCCATTCACAAGGCGGCTTTGCTGTAACAATAATACAAGTTAACAGCTTACAAGTTAAAGTGAAGCGGGATGATACTGAAGAAGAGTATTTTGTATCTATTGATGAATTTAACGAACACTATGTAACGTTAATATAAGAGTTACAGATTCTACAACTTAACGTTGGAAAAAGTATGACAGAGAAAGATAAATTAACCGAACAGCTGAAAATTGCAGAGAGCGAATTAGCATCATGGTACGAACGTGATGCACGCAGACAAGATGGTAGCCAAAGGCAAGATCAGATACACGAACGAATAGGCCGAGATTTACAACAAAAAGTTTATGCAATTAAACAAGAAATCAGTAAATTAGATTAATTAGAATAACTTAACAATCCTAAATTTAATCAGGTTAAATTCGACCAGATTAAAAATGAAGCAAGATTTAGTAAACAATAGACCATCACTATGGGCGCTAAAGGAGAATATAATGAAACATTGGTTTGGCTTTAGGTGTGTTGATCTAAATGGTCGCAACCCTGGTTCTAAAATATTGGAAGGGCCATTTGAGAGTTATGATGAGGCGAAAGCTAAAAAGTTAGCTTTGAAAGCAGTAGATACAGAAAGTACTTCGGTTTTTACCGCAACTGATGAACCTCAAGCTAGAGAACTTATGAATACTGAAAGCTTTAACAAACTATAATATTGGAAATAAAATGGAAAAAGAAACCTACTATTTAATCGCTTCATTTATAGGAAGCCTTTCGGCCTTAATAAGTGTTATCGCAGCAATCAGCGCTTTTCGTTTTAGCCTTGCGTCTAAGCAGTCCACAGAAGAAAAATTAAAGCTAGATCGCGCGAAATATGCACCGTACTTCAACGTTAACTTATTGGATTTTAAATACAATAAAACAAAGAAACGATATGAGGGAGAAATACAGATAACAAATTCAGGCGAAGTAACCCAGACAATTAATCGTATAAGTATTGGTGGCAGCGCAGAATTGGTTCCAAAAGGTGCCTATATTATAAGCACCCCTGAGCTTATGGCCTCAAGGTCTACAATCGCTCCCAATGACCATTACACATTTAAGTTTAAAATACATACTTGGGATGTGAGATTTAAAAAGGCAAATATTGAAGTAATTATCGGCGCGTCTAATGCTTATACATCTATAGATTACATGCGCTTAGACTGTGCAGATATAACGGACGAAATAGAAGAATTTAGCGAGGTTTAGGGGTATTCAAGTCTTCCCAAGGATAGAAGCTAGCGTTTTTTGCAGCTTTTAAGTAATATCATCGTGGCTAAGGTAATCGATAATATAAACATTGGAAATTTGAAATGAAAAACAAACTTGAATTACTCGAGCCAGATCAGGGTTGGATTGCTGTTTTCACAATTACTGGCAAGGCTAAGAAAGCTGCATAGTAGTAAAGAAAGAATATTAAAGCCCGCTAAATACGTAATGCCGATCAGTTAAGAATATTTTCATGATCGGTTGACCGATCTTTTAAAGGCTTCAAAATCCGATATCAGAAACTGATATCGGATTTTTTTATGTCTTTACTCACAAACCTCGATGAAACATTTAGTCATGCGGAAGACTTGAAGGCTATCGATAAGCTTATGTCTTTTGTCGACCCTAAACTTCTTCAGCAAGCCTATACACTATCGGGCGTAGCAACTATCAGACGTCGCCGGTTACCTCTGGATTCGGTCGTATTTACTATCGTGGGTATGAGTCTTTTTCGTAATGACCCTGTCTGGGACATCGCAAATAAACTTGATATCTCATTACCAGGTAAAAATCGATTTGTTGCCCCCAGTGCGGTAGTTCAAGCCCGGCAACGACTAGGTGATGAAGCTGTCGGTCACGTCTTTAAGCTGATGGCACAACGGGCCTTTGGTGATTTTGCCTTTGAACAGTGGTGTGGTTTAAATGTGTTAGCAGTTGATGGCGTGATGTTTCGTGCTCAGGATACCGATGAGAACCTTACTGCATTCGGTTGTGACCGTAATGCTAAAGGCGATAATCCGTATCCACAGGTACGCATGTGTAGTCTGATGGAAACCTCCAGCCACCTTCTACTGGCCAGTGAGTTTGACAGTCGGGATGTGGGGGAGATGTCTCTTGCGCAGCGGCTTATTCCTTCGGTTCCCAATAACTCTCTGACTCTTTTCGACAGAGGATATTATTCGCTGGGGTTATTGTACTTATGGATGACTAAAGGCGTTAATACGCACTGGATGCTCCCTCCCGTAAAGATCTACAGTACACAGTAAAACACCGACTAAGCGAACATTATGCTGTTATCACTCTCAAGACTTCGCCTCAGGCTCGGAAAAAATTTGATGGTCTACCAGAAACCATCGACGCGAGGCTAACCAGTTACAAAGTAGACGGGAAAAGCTACCATGTGCTCAGTTCAATGGTCGATGTATTGCAGTTTCCCTACGAAGAAGTTGTTGATGTGTACGTTCAACGCTGGGAAATAGAGCTAGGGTTCAGGGAAATGAAACAGACGCTAAATCAGGCCAAGCTGACACTTCGTAGCAAGAAACCTGAGATGGTACGACAGGAGCTCTGGGGACTACTACTGGCCTACAACCTGATTCGGATGATTATGCTGGATGCCGTTAAAGATATGCCTGAGCTATCCCCATCGCGGCTTAGCTTCGGCCTCTGCATGAGACACATCATCGTGTTCTTCCTAACCACTTTACCGGAAACAGTAACCAAGTTGCCCGTTCACTATGAATACCTGATGGAATCGTTAAGGATGATGAAATTACCTGACAAACGGCCTGACAGGTATTACCCAAGAGTTGTGAGGAAAAGACCGACTAAATACCCCACAAAGAAAAAAGCCAGTCAGCTTAACTGACTGGCATTACGTGTATACGGGCTTTTTTATGTTATTGATCAACCATGTTTCTAAACTTGCAATATTCAAGTATTTGAAGGTTTTGCCCAAAAGCAGATTTAATTAGTTTGCCACTGGAGTCCGTTGAAAGGTACTGGTCGATTTCATCACTAGTCAAATATAGTGTTGGGTTATTTATTATAAAAGTCACAATATTATTGTTATCTAAATTGTAAGTAATATCTAAATGTTCGAGTAACTCAAAGTGAATTACTAGCTTTTTGAATTGGCCATTATCTACATACGAGCACAAGCAATTTAGCAGTAAAAGCGAAAGTTCTTGGTTTGATAGCTGGGCTCGAAGTATATTGCTGTATTTTTTTTGAAGATGCTTGTTGGAAAAGCTGTTTTCTATTAGTTTTAAAATTTGATATAGATTTCTAAAATAGCTACCAAAGTCTTTATTTTTATATGTATAAAAAGCATCAAATACAGAAATAATAAGGGACTCATACTGTTGATTTCTTTGTTGTACACTACTGATTGAATTTAGTATGCGATTTAAAGCATTAGTGCCCTTTTGATTGAGGTCTCTACGTCCATAGTCCGTAAAACCATTGATTCCAATTATTGATGAGATTTCATGGTATGATTCATTTATATCATAATCTATATTTTTCAGTAGTTTATTATGCAATTCTAGCATGTTAAAAAAAGTTGTCTCAAAGCTTTGTACTGCTAATAAATTAGCTTGTTCTTTTAATGCTTCAGATGAGTTGGCAAGTTCGTCACGGGTAAGCTTAAGCTCTTCATTGCTTACTCTAAGCGCTTTTTCATTTTGTTCTATAGCTTCAGTGCCTTGTTTTATTGCCTGCTCACTTTGCTCTAAAGCCTTTTTATTTTGCATTAATGTATAGGCAATTAAGATTAAGCTAAGTAATGCAAATGTAGGGTTTAGAACACCACCAAAAAAATCACCTACCGAGCCCCAATCACCAATAGTTGAAGCAAAGCCAAATCCGAATTTAATAGCGTAAAGCCCGAGTGCAGTTACTGCCGCTACAGCTGCCAAACAAAAAATTATAATGATCATCCGTTTCATATTTTTTATTTTCCTTTAAGTGAAGTAAGCAATTTAGTTATTTGATCCATGCCATCAAATGTACTTGGCAAACTCTCTGCGTAATTGATAATTCTATCAAGTATAAGGTACTCATATATTTCCTTAAATTTGATACTGTTTTATAAGGCATTGAATTTCCTCATTTATCAAATTGATTCTATCTTTGTCATCCTTGAGTTCTTTCATACCATTAAAATCTGTTAAATTCAGGATTAACTCTGTAGCCCACAAAGCATCTATGTATGCAGCAAGAAACTTTAACTTCAAATTATTAAAGTTATTATCAATAGCGACTAGTCGTTGATTAAAGCTTGTTACATGCCCATGAATTTGATTTATAGCTTTTCGCTCTGAGGGAGTAAGTGAGGTATATATATCTTTATAGTAATTCTCATAAACTGGTCGAACAACTTGTTGTGGAGAAGTTACTGCTTCATATCTTGTTTTCTTCAAGCCTGATTTACACCTTTCTTTAGATTCATTTAAATGATCTAATATGTCATCTAACTCAAAGTAAAATGCTTTGAGCATTTTTTTTCGTGCGATATAGCTTTTAAAAAGTTCAGCTCCTTGTCCTAAAAACCAACCAAGAATTACTGCTAGCAATGCTGTTTCAGATTTGGATAGCTCTATCAATTTAAGACCTTTTTCTACTTTTTAAGTTAACTTATGATAACCAAGCAGCACAAAAAAATATAGATAGCAAACCAGTGTTCATATCAACTTGCCTTTACTGTAAGGGTGTTTAACAATAACTCCATCAAAGATATAAAAGTAAATGATAAAGAACACGAAAATCTCAAGTGAAACCAAAACTGTGACCAAAAGCAATTTATCATTTCAATTTTTATATTATACTTATGATTTTAAAGGTTAATTTATTTTATGTGTGAGTTGCTTGGCATGTCGGCCAATGTACCAACGGATATTTGTTTCAGTTTTTCAGGGTTATTAGAACGTGGGGGGAATACTGGGCCGCATAAAGATGGTTGGGGTATTACTTTTTATGAAGGAAAAGGCTGTCGTACGTTTAAAGATCCAGAGCCAAGTTGCCAGTCTGAGATTGCCAAGCTTGTGAAAGCTTACCCAATAAAGAGTATTTCGGTGATAAGCCATATTCGTCAGGGCAATCGTGGTCGTGTATGTCTTGAAAATACCCACCCATTTACTCGTGAGCTATGGGGGCGTGAAATTACGTATGCTCATAATGGTCAACTTTCTAATTATCATGATTTAAAACCTGAGCATTATAGACCTGTTGGAAATACCGACAGTGAATTAGCATTTTGCTGGTTACTTGATAAAGTGCGAGAAAAATACCCTAAACGTCCTTCAAATATGGCATCCGTGTTTCGCTATGTGGCTAAACTTGCGCATACTTTACGTGAAAAGGGCGTGTTTAATATGTTGCTCACTGACGGTGTGTATGTGTTGGCATATTGCACTAATAATCTGCACTGGATCACTCGTCGTGCGCCATTTGGTAAAGCGACTTTGATTGATGCTGATATGGTGGTTGATTTTCAAAAAGAAACCACACCGAACGATGTGGTTACTGTCATTGCAACAAGGCCGCTCACTAATGACGAACGCTGGCAAAAAATGGAGCCAGGTGAGTTTGCGTTGTTTAAAATGGGCGAATTAATCTAAGGTAGCAGCGGGTTCACCCCGCGACTTTTAAAAGATAATTTACCTAAACGCTGACACCTCCGTGTGATGTAAACGCTTTTCGCGATGTAAAATCGCGACTACTTATCATTAGCTACGGTAACAGGTGTTGTGACAGTGAATGAGTTAAGTTGTACTTCAAACTGTTCGACACCTTTTTCACCTTTCCACATGCGAACCAACATGTAGTCCATTTCGGGGGCAAACCAAGCAAGGGCTTGACGTTTATTGTTGTCGTATAAGCGTTTTACTTTAATTGCATCTATATTACCGATTGGTAATGAAATCATTTCTGTGCCAATGACTTCAAAGTCATAATTACGCAGGTTGCCTTTTTTATCGACTAAAGGATAAGAAAGCTGCGTTTTACCTTGCTTTAATTCTTCGCGAACCTGTACTTGATACGATAAAGAGTCTTGGAAATCATCTGACCAATCGAATTTCAGCGGGTATTTACTTTGGTTACTGTTGACCCGCTTGTGAACAGGATCGAACTTGAGCGTATATTCTTTATCTGGCCCTGTTCCTGTTCGCTCCATAGCGTAACTAAGAGGTGATATTTTATGATCTTGGTAACTAAATTCGGAGGTTTCTTTTCGTGAATCAGAAAAAATCATCCATTCAATTTCACTATGATAGGTAAGTACATAGTTGCCATCGTTGATTTTTTTTAGTTCACGTACCGCTTTACCATGGGTTTCACCTTTACGAAGTACATCGTATTTGGCTTGGTATTGAGTGAGGTCGCCAGCTAAAACACTGGTAGGAAGTAATAAAGTGCCCACACATGCGAGTAGGGCACTTCGTTTTTTATTCTGGGTAATGTGCGCCGTGTGCAGGAAGTTTCTTTTTGTCAAAAACTGCATAATCTGCTTCCATCTTGAGTCGTTGTTCACTGAACCACTTGACCACCAAAGGATAGATTATATGTTCTTGTTGATGAACACGTTGCGCAAGTGTGTCTGCGGTATCGTTTTCGAGTACCGGCACTTTGGCCTGAAGCACAACGGGACCGCCGTCTAGCTCTTCAGTTACAAAGTGAACACTTACGCCGTGAACCTCATCTTTTGCATCTATAGCTCTTTGATGGGTATTCAGCCCTTGGTACTTAGGCAACAAAGAAGGATGAATGTTCAACATTTTTCCTTTAAATTTTTGCACTAAGTTAGGTGTTAGAATACGCATAAAACCAGCTAATACAACCAGATTTGGTTCAAAACTTTCAATAATGTCCATTAACTCAGCATCATAGGCCTCACGCGAGTCAAAATCTTTATGGCTAAGTACACGTGTTTGTATACCTGCTTTTTTTGCTCGCTCAAGGCCATAGGCGTCGGCTTTATTACTAATTACAGCGGCGATGTCGGCCTTGATTTCACCGCGCGCGCAGGCGTCGATGATGGCTTGAAGGTTTGAACCGCTACCAGAAATTAATACAACAAGACGACAAGGGGTCATTAGTCACGACCACCTAAAATTTCTACTTGTTCTTCGCCTGCTTTTGCATCTTGGATCTCACCGATGTGCCATGCATTTTCGCCAAGATCTTTAAGAATTGTTAAGCTTTGCTCAAGTTTGTCAGCAGGAACAACTAAAACCATACCTACACCGCAGTTGAATGTACGATACATTTCGTGAGTTGTGATGTTGCCGTTTTCTTGTAACCAGTTGAAAACAACAGGCCATTCCCAGCTGTCGCCTTTGATTACTGCTTTTGCAGACTCAGGAAGTACGCGCGGGATGTTTTCCCAGAAACCACCACCCGTGATGTGCGATAACGCGTGAACGTCAACCTGCTTGAATAACTCAAGTAGTTGTTTAACGTAAATGCGAGTTGGCTCTAAAAGGTGATCGCCAAGTGTTTTGCCTTCAAGCTCTGCGCTTGTGTCTGCACCAGATACTTCAAGTACTTTACGAATTAATGAGAAGCCGTTTGAATGAGGACCGCTTGATGCAAGTGCGATTAATTGGTCGCCTGCAGCCACTTTAGTACCGTCAATAATTTTTGATTTTTCTACAACACCCGTACAGAAACCAGCCATGTCGTAGTCTTCGCCGTCATACATACCAGGCATTTCAGCAGTTTCACCGCCGATTAATGCACAGCCAGATAGCTCACAGCCTTTACCAATGCCTGTTACAACATCAGCCGCAGTATCTACGTCTAATTTACCAGTTGCATAGTAGTCAAGGAAAAATAGTGGCTCAGCACCTTGTACGATAAGGTCGTTTACACACATAGCAACAAGGTCAATACCCACTGTGTCGTGCTTTTTAAGATCAATAGCTAAACGTAGTTTTGTACCAACGCCGTCTGTGCCAGCAACCAGTACAGGCTCTTTATAGCCAGTTGGTAGTTCGCAAAGTGCGCCAAAACCACCGATACCGCCCATTACTTCAGGACGTCTGGTTTTTTTAACTACGCCTTTAATACGCTCAACAAGTGCATTACCGGCATCGATATCTACGCCCGCGTCTTTATAGCTAAGAGACTGTTTTTGTTCGCTCACAGGTTTTCCTCAAAAAAGTTGCATGTGGGTTGCTTAGAAACGCGCGTATTTTACAACAATTGCAATGGCGCGGCTAGTTGAAAAATCACTTTAACCGACTTGACAAGGACAGTTGTCCGCTAAAAAAGGAATTAGCTATTGGGTTTTAGGCTCTTGGTTTGTTCAGAGCCTAAAACCGAGAGCCAAGTTTGGCTTAAGCTTTCGCGGTTAAAATAGCGCGAAGAGGGGCAGGGTAACCTTCGATGGTTTTGCTGGTGTCATTTGGATCTAAAAAGTCGACCAGTGATTCGTTTTCCATCCACTCGGTTTTACGTTGTTCTTCAAGTGTTGTGATTGCGCAGTCTTTAACTTGTACATCTTTAAAGCCAACACGCTCCATCCATAGTTTTAATGCCGCGGTGCTTGGAATAAACCACACATTACGCATTTTGGCATAACGGTCGGTTGGCACTAAGACTGTATGCTCATCACCTTCAACAACCAGGGTTTCAAGTACCAGCTCACCACCTGGGCGAAGCTGCGCTTTTAACTGCGCTAAAAAGTCGATAGGTGAGCGGCGGTGATATAAAACACCCATCGAAAACACGGTATCGAATGCTTTTAGTTCAGGCAGAGCCTCTACACCTAGCGGCAATAAATGCACGTTTTCATCTTGGTGATAGTGTTTAATCGCTTGGAATTGGCATAAGAATAAATCGGATGGATCAATACCTACCACAAAATTGGCGCCTTCACCGCGCATGCGCCATAAGTGGTAACCGGAGCCACAGCCAATATCAAGCACAGTGCGGCCTTTTAACGGTTCGATATGCGGCAGTAAACGATCCCATTTCCAATCACTGCGCCACTCAGTATCAATCTCAATACCGTGCAAGCTAAATGGCCCTTTACGCCATGGCATCATGCGCTTTAATAGATGCGTTAACTGTTTTTGCTGACCTTCAGATAGCTCATCACCGGTGCCAATTTGTACTTTATTCTGAAGGTTTACATGGTTGGTGCTTACTTCAGGCAAGTTTTTCAGCACTTTTTGCCACTTAGGTAAATCGCCGTGGCTGGCTTCTAGTTCCCAGTGCTTTAATTGACCTGGCAAAGTTTCGAGCCAGTGACTAAGCGGGCTTTGTGCAATCGCAGCGTAAAATTGGTTAAACCATTGAGACATGAAATACTCTTTTATATCGTTGTGATGATTACTTGATTGCAATCATCGAGCAGAAGTTAAAACATTGATACCACACTTGCGTTTGGCTAAAACCAATTTCGCTTAATCGGTTTAAGTGGGTAGATAAATGATCAGGGCGCATGACATTTTCGATAGCCGTACGCTTTTGGCTGATCTCAAGCTCCGAATAGCCGTTATGACGCTTAAAATCATGGTGTAAATCAATGAGCAAATTATCGCATTGCTCATCTTCACCTTTAATTTTTTCGCTAAGCAACAAAACGCCGCCAGGTTTTAAATTTGCATAAATCTTTTCAAGCACCGCTTGGCGCTTTTCAGGTGGAATAAACTGTAGAGTAAAGTTCATCGCGACCACAGAGGCATTCTCGATGGCTAAATCGTTTATATCACCCAGCGTAACGGTGACCGGCACGTCAGAGCGAAAACCTTGTAAGTGTAATTTACAGCGTTCAACCATCGCTTGTGAGTTATCGACCGCAATGATATTACAGTTATCGGTGCGAATATTACGGCGCATACTTAACGTTACTGCACCAAGTGAACAGCCTAAGTCGTATAGGTTTGAATTGCTTTGCGCGTACTCGCCAGCCAGCTTACCCATGGTGCTTACTATGGTAGCATAGCCTGGCACCGAGCGCTGGATCATATCAGGGAAAACTTCTACTACATGTTGGTCAAAGCTAAAGTCTTTAACCGCTTGCTCAGTGGCATAAATACTGTCTTTTTGCGTCACGTGAACAGTCTCTTTAAAAAATAATACCGCTATTTTAGCATTTTTAACTGGATAGTCAGTGATAAATTCAGTAGCTTGGCTAGAATTATCAATAACAAGTACAAAAAAGAGAAGTTTAATGACTAAAAGCAAAGTGATCAGTACCGAAGATATCTTATCAACTCTGTGTCATTCAGTAACCGGCGTATTGTCATCAGCAAGTGGTAACAATATTAGTTATTCTGCGATGGTGCAAAAAATTACCCGTACCTGTATGCGCCCAGATATTGGCTGTTTTGTATTGTTCGATGGTGGCTTTACAGGCCTAGTTGTTACTAATTTCACAGCGCAAGCAGCCATGGAAATCTACCATGACTATATGCGTAATATGGGGATGCCAGAAGATGAAATTGCGCAAAGCCATTTATCAGATGATGTTGCTAATGTATTAGGTGAGCTGATGAACCAAATTGTGGGTGACTTTACCTCTAAGGTAAGAGAGCAGCTGCATACATCAATCACTCAAAACCAGCCTAAAATGATGGCGATTAACAAGCAGGTGCAAATCTCTGTTGATACCACCATGGATAGACCACAAGCTCGCCGTGTAACATTCACTACAGCGAAGCAAAATATTTTCTATCTAGAACTAGCGATGGATAAAACTGAATTTATCAAACTACATGACTTTGATATTTCAGAAGCCGTTGACCCAGATGACATCATTGAAAACGAAGCTAAACAAAAAGCTGAAAAGCAAAAAACATCATCACAAGCAGACGATGCAGATGATGATTTTATGGCAGAGTTAGGGCTGTAACCCAACGACTTTGGCTTTCAGCTGTCAGGGAAAATAGAGGCGCGGTTAAACCGCGCTTTTTTGTGTTTTAGAGCAATTGATAACATCTTTGTCTGGGATCCCAATTAACGTAATAGTCTCATCGTCTATTTTTTTGATTTTTGATTTAACTGTCACTGAAGGCCCTCGAGTAAAGCTTTTCACAGACTCTGGTGAAAATAAATTTAGATCATCTTTGATTAGTTTTGTTTTATGGGTATGAGAATCAAAGCTGATCATGATATCACCCTCAAAATCCATTTTTTCTGAGGATTCTACAGAAATAATAGAGGCCAAATTAGGGTTTTGTTTGAAGTAAATTTTAAAAAAGCTTCTTGCGTATGAGTTTAAATCTTCGATTGAAGTATTTATATGGCTATTAACTTCTAGTATTGCATCGTCTGGTAATACTGATTTCATTTTGCAATTCCATTCACCATTAAAAAAACTATAATCTTCAAATGCATTTGCAGTTATACACTTAGAGAGTAATAAAAGCATTATCAAGATCCTATATAACATTCCATTTGTTCCTTTTTGAAAATAATACTTATTGCTTGTTAGCTTCATCTAAATGTCTAACTGCATTGAACTAAAAGCTCGTTTTTAAAGCCTACATTCATCCAATTTATGCTTTAATCACATACTCTTAAACGGATTTTATGATTGCATGAATTACTTAAAAGACTTTATAACAAAATTTGTCATAGCAATGCAAAAGCGCCCTGGTCTGATGGCGGTGTTGGCTTTTTGCAGTGGGGTTGCAAGCTTTATATTCGTTGAGCGAAAAGAGTCATTCTCGCAAGTTATTTCTATACTTTTACTTGTAAGCTGGGTTTGGTTAATTCTAGATAACTGGTTACGGGATAAAGTTGAACAGCAATTTGGTTTGGCTGTGTCTCCCAATTTTATGCGTTTTGCATTACAGGTTGTGCAGCAAGAGAGTTTGTTTTTTGCACTACCGTTTTTTTTAGCGGTGACAACGTGGGATCACCCACAGGCTGCATTTACTGGTTTAATTGCACTGTGCGCATTTATCTCTGTTGTCGATCCGCTTTATTATAAAAAACTCGCTAAACACAGTGTGTTATTTACTGTTTTTCATAACTTTTCGTTATTTGTTGTAATCTCAGTTACTTTACCTATTTTATTCCAACTTACCACCAGCCAGAGCTTTGAAATTGCGCTCATTACAGCTGTTATCTTTACCATACCAAGCTTAGGTAACTTAATGCCTAATGCAAAATGGTGGCGTTTTCCATTACTTGTCTTGCTATTAGGAGCGCTCAGTGCAGGTTTATGGCAGTTACGTAGCTTTGTGCCGCCTGCGGCACTGCGCTTAACCGATATGAGCATGTCGTATCAGCTTGACGAACAAGCCCGTAAACCAATAGAGCCGATTCAAAAATTAACCGAGCATGCTTTACATCAAAAAGGTCTATATAGCTTTAGCGCTGTTAAAGCCCCGAGAGGCTTGAATGAAAAAATTTACCATGTATGGGTGCATAACCGTAAAGAGGTTGAGCGTATTCCATTAGAAATATCGGGTGGACGGGAAAAGGGCTATAGGGCGTGGAGTCATAAAACGAATTTCCCTGCAGATTCATCTGGCAAATGGATAGTTAAAGTGGTTACAGAATCAGGGCAGCTAATTGGTCAAATAAGGTTTGAAGTTGAATAAAGCGCTGCCGATTTCACTTAAACTAGGCACTCTAGTAAGGATTTTTTCCTTCACTGACTAATACACTGAATATTCTTAAATCCAGTTCTAGTTGATGGTATTGCGGCTCCATGTGACAACATAGTTGATAAAATGCTTTGTTGTGGTCTTTCTCTTTAAAATGAGCCAGTTCATGTACGACGAGCGCTTTGAGTAAAGGCTCAGGTGCGCGAAGTAAATCGCTATTAATTGCTAGGTCGTGTTTACGGGTTTTACCTTGCATACGAAAAGTATGGGTACCTAACGCATTGGTGACCATATCGCCTTGTTTTTTGAACGCGGCACGGCCAAAAGGCAGGGCATTTTTAAGATAACGCTTTTTTAGCTCTGTGGCGTAATTGTATAAAGCTTTGTCGCTGGTAATGCTATGTGCGTCAGGGTATTTGCCCTTTAGGTAGTTTGCAGCTTTGTTGCCATTAAATAGCTGTGACACTTGCTCAATAATATGGGGCGGGTAACCTTGAAAATAACGGCTGTAATCTTTCATATGCACTCTGAAATTAAAATAAACTGCTTTGGCTTGCTTCGCGTTCACCTATAAAAGGCGCAAGCACGGGGTGATTGTAACCTAAATCTTGGCAAAACTGTCTTGCTAAAAGTGGTGACTGGCGATTATCTGCGGTATGAAAAAATACATAAGGTGATTTACCTTCTTCGAGCCATTGGTTTATTTTTTTAAGCCAAGGTTGGTAATAGGATTTGTATTCATGCTCTAAGCTTGCAATAACAAAACGCACTAGTGGATTATTGTTTGTAGCGATTGCATGCACAGGTAAATGAGGCTTTTTCTTTTGTGCATCAATCAATGCATCGTTATCGGCGGGTACAGCAAATAAAGCGCGAGTATCCATGCTGATGCGGTCTATATTATTTTCAATCAATAGCTGATTTAAACGAATTTCAGCCTCTCCTTTTTGGAAAAAGGCAGGGTGACGAACTTCTACGCCGTAATTAAGCTGTTTTGGTAACTGGGCAATAAAGTTAGTTAGTAGTGGCAGGGCATTCGGGCCAAAAGCACTGGGTAACTGCAACATAATTTGCCCTGTTTTGGCAAAAATTGGCTCAAATAAGTTTAGCCATGCATTCAGCTCACTATTTATATTAGTCAGTTGTAATTCGTGACTAAAACGCCGATGAAATTTAAAAGTAAATTTAAAGTCTTCGGGTACCGCATCATGCCAGCGTAACAATGACTCATGACTTGGGTCAGCATAAAAACTGGTGTTGCCCTCAACTGAATTAAAGCATTGCGCATACTCACTGAGCATGTCGGCGCTTTTACAGTGACTAGAGAGTAAATTTCCTTTCCATGCGGTGCTAGACCACTGCGGACAACCTAAATACAGCATTAAATCAACCAATAAATTTAAACTTTGCTTAGTGTAACAAAAGAAATGTTTGCTCAGAAGTCGGGGGGGTTATTTAGCCCCTGACAGGCACTGCTGGCACTCGCATTTTGCGATGGTTTGGGTATAATGCTCTGCCTTAAATGATTACTTTGTATAGTGGCTTTTGCTCTCAAAATAGCGAACTCTTAAGAGCAGGCGGCTATAAGTCTTTAACTGACAGGAATACTATGCGCTCTATATATTGCGGACAGCTAAATAAATCTCACGTAGATCAAGAAGTTGAACTATGTGGTTGGATCAACAAACGCCGTGACCTTGGTGGCCTTATTTTCGTCGATTTACGTGACAGAGAAGGTCTAGTACAAGTGGTATTTGATCCGGAAGTAGAAGGATTAATGGATACTGCTAATAAACTACGTCAAGAGTTTTGTGTGCAGTTAAAAGGTGTTGTTCGCGCACGCCCTGATAGCCAAGTAAATAAAGACATGGCAACAGGTGAAGTTGAAATTTTAGGCACAAGCTTAACTATCATCAACCGCTCAGAGCCATTACCACTTGATTTTAATCAGCAAAACTCTGAAGAGCGCCGTTTAAAATACCGTTACCTAGATTTACGTCGTCTTGAAATGAGCGACCGTATTAAACTTCGTGCAAAAGCGAGCAGCTTTGTGCGTCGTTTCTTAGATGACAACGGTTTCTTAGACATTGAAACACCGGTACTGACAAAAGCAACACCAGAAGGTGCGCGTGATTACTTAGTACCTAGCCGTGTTCACAAAGGTAGCTTCTACGCTTTACCTCAGTCGCCACAGTTATTTAAACAATTATTAATGATGTCGGGTTTCGACCGTTACTATCAAATTGTTAAATGTTTCCGTGACGAAGACTTACGTGCTGACCGTCAGCCAGAATTCACGCAAATCGATTTAGAGACGTCATTCATGAGCTCTGACGAAGTGCGTGCAATGACTGAGAAAATGATCCGCGAAATGTGGCAGTCATTATTAGACGTTGACTTAGGCGACTTCCCAGTAATGCCTTACAGCGAAGCAATGCGTTTATATGGTTCTGATAAACCAGACCTACGTAACCCAATGCAACTTGTAGACGTTGCTGATTTAGTAAAAGACGTTGAGTTTAAAGTATTCTCTGGTCCTGCTAATGACGAAAAAGGCCGTGTTGCGGTATTAACTGTACCAGGTGGTGCTGAGCTTTCTCGTAAACAAATCGACGATTACACTAAATTCATCGGTATCTATGGCGCGAAAGGCCTAGCATGGATGAAAGTTAACGACCGTGCTGCGGGCGTTGAAGGTGTACAATCACCAATCGCTAAGTTCTTAAATGAAGAGGTGATCAACCAGTTACTTGAGCGCACTAACGCGCAATCTGGCGATATCATTTTATTCGGTGCTGACAAGCGCAACGTTGTAAACGAAGCGATGGGTGCGCTACGTCTTAAGATTGGTGTTGATTTAGGCGTCACTGATCTTGATAGCTGGAAACCTTTATGGGTTGTTGACTTCCCAATGTTCGAAGAAGACGATGAAGGTACACTGCATGCGGTTCACCACCCATTCACTGCACCAAAAGGTATTTCTGCCCAAGAGCTTGAAGCAAACCCAGCAGGTGCATTATCAGATGCATACGACATGGTCTTAAACGGCTATGAAGTTGGTGGTGGTTCGGTACGTATTCACAATGCAGACATGCAAGAAACAGCATTTAGAATCTTAGGTATCGAAGCGCAAGAGCAACAAGACAAGTTTGGTTTCTTATTGGACGCACTTAAATACGGTACACCACCGCACGCAGGTCTTGCGTTTGGTCTTGACCGTTTAGTTATGCTGTTATGCGGTACTGATAACATTCGTGACGTTATTGCTTTCCCTAAAACTACTCAAGCATCATGTTTATTAACAGATGCACCAAGCAAAGCAAATGCAGATGCATTAACTGAGCTTGCCATTGATGTTGTAGCGAAAGACACTGAATAATTCATAATAAACTGAATTATAAGGTTTAATGAAAACCCTAAGGTGTATGCCTTAGGGTTTTTTTGTGCTTAAATGTTTATAAATATGTTCTTCAAGGAGTGGGCATGAGCGTAAGTGGAAGCTTCATCGGTTTTTTCATTTTGATTTTAATCCCGTTTTTTGCCGTTATTAGCTATTACTTAGGTAAACGTAAAACGACAACACCTGTAATCGTCGCCATAATCGGTGGGCTTTTAGGTTTTATGCCATTATTTGGCCTAATTTTTATTGCTGTACTGGCGCTTAAAAAAGATATTGAGACGAGCGCGTGATCAAAAGTCATTCACTTTATTTTGAACAAACCTTTGAGGTTAATTTAGCGGGAGAAACGTTTTCACATTGCGAGTTTGAGCAATGTGAATTTATTGACTGTGACTTTAGCAGTAGCCAGTTTGAAAATTGCCGATTTATAGAGTGTGAGTTCAAAAACTGCAATTTAGCTGCGCTTGGGCTGAGATACACCTCACTCGAAGAGGTCAGTTTTAAAGAGTGTAAATTAACCAGTGTGCGTTTTACTGATGTTGATTGGCCGCTACTCGCCAGCCGCGCCCCTGTGAGTTTTGTTGGCTGCGAGCTTAGCCACAGCAGCTTTTTTGAGCTTAGTTTAAAGGCTTTAAAAATGCGCAGCTGTTTTGCCAAAGATGTTGATTTTAGGCATGCAGATTTAACATCTGCTGATTTTACTGACACTGATTTTCGTGACAGCTTGTTTCAACAAACAAACCTCAGTAACGCTAATTTTATTGGTGCCAGCCATTTTACCATTGATATAACTGCTAATAATATCAGCAAAGCTAAATTTGAACGTTATGCCGCTTTGGATTTATTAGCAGGGCTCGATATAGAGCTGGTGGATTAAATATTATTGCTAATTAAGGTTAAGAAAAGTTATGGATTTAAGTCCCATCACCTTAGAAGGTCAATTTGTTAAATTAGTGCCGTTAACAAGTGAACATCGCGATGCTTTAGTAAGCGCTGCTTCTGATGGAAAGCTTTGGGAGTTGTGGTTTACCTCGGTGCCCAATGAAGAACGTGTTGACGATTATTTAAGTATGGCGTTTGAACAACAAGTACTTGGTCGCGCATTACCATTTGCTGTCATCGATAAACACACCGATGAGGTGATAGGCTCAACTCGCTTTTGTAATATCGACAGTAAAAACCGCCGTTTAGAAATTGGCTATACCTGGTATGCCAAGCGTTTTCAGCGTACTGGGGTTAATACTGATTGTAAAAAACTGCTGCTGAGTTATGCATTTGAAACACTTAATGTGATTGCCGTTGAGTTTCGTACCCATTGGCATAACCAGGCTTCGCGCAATGCCATTGCCCGCTTAGGAGCGAAACAAGATGGGGTGCTTCGAAATCACCAAATAATGGCCGATGGATGCGTACGTGATACCGTGGTGTTTTCAATTATTGATGGTGAATGGCCTATGGTTAAACGTAGCTTAGAATTCAAATTAGAGCAGTTATAGTATGTTAAATATTAAAAAGGCGGCGCTAATGCTCGCGTTAACCCTTAGCGGGCAAACAGCCTTTGCAAATCAAACAGAGACGCTGTTTGATACTGAGCGGGCGCGCCATATTCCAGTAACTATCACAGCAGCTGATAGCACATGCACGGTAAAGAAAAAATGCCCCGTGGCGTTTATTGGGGCAGGCTATGGTATGGCACATACAGACTATCAATTTGCCCAGCAAGTTTTTCATCAGCATGGTTATTTAACGGTTGAAGTTGCACATGAATTAAAAGGCGACCCGAGTTTAAATCCTGAGCCGCCATACATGACCACACGTATGGAAAACTGGCACCGTGGTGTACAAACCCTTGAGTTTTTAGCCGTAGAACTTGCCAAGTGTTATCCTGCGTATGACTTTAATCAGCTCACTTTATTTGGGCACTCAAATGGAGGTGATATTGCAGCATTATATGCCGCTATATATCCTACTAAGGTTTCTAAGCTGATCACCCTTGATCATCGCCGTATGCTGATACCGCGGAACAAACATATTGCTGTGCTTACGCTACGTGGTAGCGATTACCCAGCGGATGATAGGGTGTTATTAACTGATGAGGAGCTAGCTGTGTATCCTGTAACGCAAACTGTAATTCCTAATTCTCGCCATAACGACATGTATGATGGCGGGCCGAAATGGTTAGTTGAAGAGATGACAAAGCAACTGACGCTTTTCTTACAATAAACAGTTAAGTAGAGTTAGCGCGTTATTTTTTAACGCGCTAATAGGTTATTTATTCACGAGTTCACTAATCACCAATGGATTGTTATGAAGTGTTTTATGCACGGGGCACTTATCTGCTATTTCGAGCAAACGCTGTCGTTGTTCATCCGTAAGGTCACCTACTAGTGTAATCTTACGTGTGATTGCTTCTAGCTTATTGTTGTGTTCACAATCATCGCAATCTTGGTGGTAGTCACGTGTATGATTAAGCTCAACTTTAATATGTTCTAACGGTAAGTTTTTGCGACTAGCGTACATTCTAAGAGTCATTGATGTGCAAGCGCCAAGGCCTGCAAGTAAGTGGTGGTAAGGGTCGGGCCCTAAGTTACTACCCCCTACCTTTAATGGTTCATCAGCAAGCCAAGTATGATCTTTTGTACTGACATATTGAGTAAAAACGTGATCTTTTTCTTCAACAAGTACACTCCCATTTAATAATTGAGCTGTGTAACTTTCTTTTTCATAATCAATATAACGCGTTGCCCATGATGCGATTACCCCTGCAGCATAATCAGCATCCACTTTGTTGCTGAGTAGGTGGTCGGCGTTATCTAAGCTTATAAAGCTTTTAGGGTGTTTCGCTGAGGCGTAAATTTTTTCTGCCTCGCTAATATCAACGGTTGTATCGATAGGGGAGTGCATCACTAATAAAGCACGTTTTAATTTACTGATATGGCTTCGATCATACTGTGCTATGTCATCCAAAAATTGCTTTTTAATGGTAAATTCACGACCTGCCAAGTTTACTTTTGCTTTTCCTTGGCTGTTAATTTCATCTATTTGGGCTGCAAAGTTATGACTTACATGTTGAGCATCCGATGGCGCACCAATAGTCACAATGGCTTGTACTTCATTAATTTTATCAGCGGCTGCAAGCACTGCAGCACCTCCCAAGCTATGGCCAATGAGTAACTGTGGTGCTTTAAAGTTTTCACGTAAATGCTCTGCGGCGGCGATCAAGTCTTGGATGTTGGAGGAGAAATTGCTGTTAGCAAAATCACCATCGCTATTACCTAAACCGGTAAAGTCAAAACGTAACACGGCAATACCTTGTTGAACTAGTGCGCGGCTTATTCTGGTTGCAGCTGCTATATCTTTTCCACATGTAAAGCAGTGAGCAAATAGAGCGTAAAACTTTACATCGTTTGCAGGGTACTCAAGTTGTCCTGCAAGTGTTAGCTCACCGCTTTGAAATGTTATTTTTTTGCGCATGATATAAACCCTACCTTTATTTAATATTTAAGAATAGACCCGTTGAACTTGTTTTTACTTTTGAACTTTACCTTAAATTTTTGAAGTGGTTGATCTGTATCAAAACTAAGGCGTTAACAAAACAGGAGCGGACATAAGTCCTTATGTTTTTACTTGTGTTTCTCTATCCTCGCGAAGCGCTATAATGAAGAAATGCTAAGCTTAGCACAGACTTCTAGAACCTTATTCACTGGAAAAGACAATGCAACATTTACCTACCGTTGATTATAAAGCGAGCGATGCGGCCGCTCAATTTGTTGAGTCACTAAGAAACACAGGTTTCGGTGTATTAAAAAATCACCCAATTCCTCAGTCATTAGTTGAGTCTATTTACAAAAATTGGCAAGAATTCTTTAATTCTGAGCAAAAGCACGAGTTTTTATTTTCAAAAGAAACACAAGATGGTTATTTTCCACCATCAGTGTCAGAAGTTGCAAAAGGCTTTACCGTTAAAGATATTAAAGAGTATTACCACGTTTATCCAAAAGGCCGTGTTCCAGCACAGTTAGAAGAAGAAATCCGTGAGTACTACCGTTTAGCTAATGAGTTTGCAGCTACATTATTAAGCTGGGTTCAAGCTGAAGCACCAGAAGATGTGCGCGCTAAGTTCTCTATCGACCTTAAAGATATGATTGCTAACTCTGAGCAAACACTTTTGCGTATTCTTCACTACCCACCAATGACAGGTGATGAAGAGCCAGGCGCAATTCGTGCTGCGGCACACGGTGACATCAACTTATTAACTGTTTTACCTGCGGCCAATGAGCCAGGTTTACAAGTACAAAAAACAGATGGTGGTTGGTTAGACGTACCATGTGATTTTGGTAACTTGATCATCAATATTGGTGACATGCTACAAGAAGCGTCAGGTGGTTACTTCCCATCAACGATTCACCGCGTAATCAACCCAACAGGTAAAGCATCTACGAAATCACGTATTTCGTTACCATTGTTCTTACACCCGCGCCCTGATGTTGTACTTTCTGAGCGCTACACAGCCGACAGCTACTTACAAGAGCGCTTACGTGAGCTAGGCGTAAAGTAATTGTTTAAATTTAAAAAGGTGGATTAAATAATCCACCTTTTTATTAAATGAGACCGTTTTAGAATTTTGCGCTCAGACCAAAATATAGATTACGTTCAGGTGCTGGCTCAAAGTAACCGCGTTGGCTCACATCTCTATTAGCATTTGCGTTAATACGTACATTTGCAAAATAATCTTTTGAGAATAAGTTACGTATCCCCGCTTTTATCGATACAGAAGGTGATAGCGAGTAGGAAGCGCGTGTGTTAAATAGCCAATTTTGTTTTATTTGTGTGTCGTTACTATTTTCGGCATAGAACCGACCGGTATAACTCGACTCAAGTTCAATTCGCCATTTATTATACTGCCAGTTAATTTGACTGACCCACTGTTGCCTTGGTAAGCCAGGCATACGATTTCCGTTTACATTATCACCGCTTAGTGGAGTGAAGTTATCGAATTGATAGCGAGCCAATGTCAGCGCATTTCGCCATTGCCATTGTTCATTGAGTTGCCACTCAAAAGCTAACTCAAGGCCTTTTCGGTCGGTTTTGCCAGCATTTTCAAAAAATCTTAGACCGTCAATTTCATAGGGAATTATTTCATCAGTCACTTTGGTTGCAAACAAAGTGATGTCGTATTGAATGTCACTCAACTCACCTCGAACACCTAACTCACGGCTTAAAGAATCTTGAGGTTTTAAAAATGGGTTAAAGCCTGTACCTTGTGGGTTGGCAAACTCTGTAAAGGTTGGTGATTCATAAGAGGTGGCTAAATTAGCATACCACTGATGCCTTAAACCCAGCCGGTAGCTAAGCCCTAAATTGCCATTCCACTCATGATAGTTACGTTGACCTGAACCAACACCACTTTGCGCTAAGTGAGCGTCAATTGACATTTTTAAATCATCGTAGCGTACCCCAGTGGTTAAAATTACAGCGTCGTTAAGGTGCCAATCTACAATACTAAAGGCACTCATTGACCTTGCTTCTTGTAGTTCATCAACCGTTTGCCTTGTTATTTCAGCGTTAGGGGAGACGCTAAAGCGTTGCCGGTCATCCTCTTGCTTACGTATTTCAATACCCGATGTATGGCGAATCGGTCGTTTATTTGCTCGTAAGTCTTGGGTTATTTCAAAACTACTTCCATAAAACCAGCGATCGTAGGCAATTAAACTACTGCCAGGAAATGGCAGTTGTTGTTCAAAATCGCGATGGGTTGCAAATAGATTAATCATCCACTGGGTATTTTCGAACGAACTATCTCGTAAAGTTAAACCTAGGGTTTGTTGCTCTACCTGCTGTCCGCTGTCTAATCGTTTAGCCATAAAAGTGGCTTGACGTTGATCTTCATTAACTTGGGTTCTTGTTAGCCCGCCTGGGTCTTCGGATGTTGGCATATCCATGAGTGATGTGATTACGGTGAGTGTTTTACTGTCGTTAATATTCCAAATAAACTTACCGCGCAAAGTGGTTTTTTCAACCTGACTTTGCTCTCGATAGCCATTAAAGTTGAGATGGCTTGCACTGATATAGGCACTGCCAGTGTTGTTGCTGGTTCCTGCTTGTGCGTTTAACTTATATAAGTCATCACTACCGACATCAAGGTTTAGAGTGACACCTTTGAATGTTTCGCCATTTTTTGTACTGATATTAATTGCCCCTCCTGCGCCGTTACCGTATTGGACGGTTGCTGCGCCGCGAGTCACATGTAATTGGTCTATACCGTTAAGTTCAATATCATCTACTTGAGTTTGCCCATCGGGTAAAGTGTAGGGGATATTATCTACTTGTAATTGCATTCCTCTTACACCGAACGGTGCGCGAGAACCAAAGCCACGAATAGAAATACGTAGATTTTGCGCAAAATTATAGCGGTTTTGAAAGTACACACCAGGCACAAATTGCAGAGCTTCATCCAACTGTAAAGCTTCTTGTAGTTGAAATTCACGTTGCCCATCAACAAGTGTGACAGCTGCGGGAGTGTTGTAAAGCTCCCTTGGTAATCGTGACGCGGTGACATCAATAATTTCCAATGGCAGGGTGTGTGGTTGATTAGCTGCAAAAGCATCGACGGGTATTGACCAAGCGCAGATTATCGCTGATAAATACAAAGGTATTTTTTTATAATTAAGGGCCATGGTTGACCTCCTTTGTGTAAATCTTGTTGTATTTGGGTGTTTTATTAGCGTCGAAATTTAACGTGATGTCGTTGTAATTGACTGATGTTGGTGCAGCCCATGAGTTTCATATCTCGCTCAATTTCACTTTGCATCAAACCAAGTACTCGCTCAACGCCTGGTTGGCCTGCAGCCGCAAGTGCATAAAGATACATTCGACCAATCCCAACCGCTTTCGCACCAATCGACAACGCTTTGAGTACGTGTGAGCCCCGTTGTACGCCGCTGTCAAATAACACATCAATGTCATTGCCAACCGCATCTACAATCTCAGCCAGTTGATCAAACGAGCTGCGTGAGCCATCTAATTGTCGCCCGCCATGATTTGATACCACAATACCCGTGCAGCCTATTTCAACAGCGCGCTTAGCATCTTCGACGCTGATAATACCTTTAAGGCAAAATTGACCATTCCAATACTTGACCATATCTGCGACATCTTGCCAGTTCATTGAAGGGTCTAGCATATTGGTAAAGTAGTCACCGATTGAAGAGCTATTTCCTTTCATATCTATGTGCTCTTGTAGTTGCGGGAGCGAAAACTTTTCATGTAGTAAATAGTTTATAGCCCAGTTCGGCTTACGAATAAACTCCCACATACCAGACATAGTTAACCTGAAAGGAATTGAAAACCCTGTGCGTAAATCCCGCTCTCTATTTCCACCTGTAATTGAGTCAACAGTCAGCATCATGACTTCAACACCACAGGCTTTTGCACGGTCCATCATTGCTTTGTTTAAATCGCGATTTTTATGAAAATAAAACTGATAAACTTGAGGAATATCAAAATCTTTTGCTATTTTCTCCATTGATACGGTGCCTAGGGATGACACGCCAAATAGGGTGCCAAATTTTTCAGCTGCACCCGCTACAGCATGTTCGCCTTGGTGATGAAATAAGCGTTGCAATGCTGTTGGAGAACAATAAATAGGTAGTTTAAGTTTTTGCCCCATAACTTCGGTGCTAAGGTCAACGTGCTGAACGCCTCTGAGTACATTGGGCACTAAATCACACTGATTAAATGCTTCAGTGTTGCGTCGCATGGTTACTTCATCATCGGCACCCCCCGCAATATAGTTATAAATAGGGCTAGGTAGGCGTTGTTTAGCGAGTTTTTCAAAATCATGATAGTTAACACATTGGTTTAAATTCATATTTATCAATTCCTTTTTATTTTCGATACTTTTTAAGGTTAGCTGTTAAGTCGGTAGTGATATAAATAAATTGATTGGCAGGTACATTTGTAAAAGTACTAACTGTGTTTGTTTTATCAGGCCATACAACTTTGATCGTGTCAGCTTGCGAGGCCTGTCCTAAACCAAAGTGCAGGGTGGAAGGGGCGCCACTTAGAAAGCTTCCGCCTGCTTGAACTTCCTGTAATTGAGTTGTTTCGCCAACGGTTACGTACACTTTAGCGCCTAGTGCGCGCGTATTTTTTGTTGTATCGCGCAAGCTAATAGAAAGGTAACTGTCTTTACTTTCATCATTATGTCGATTTTTATAGAGCAAAGGAGCCTGTTGATGATTACTAATTACAATATCGATATCACCATCCCGATCATAGTCGACACACGCAACGCCTCGGCCTGAGAGTTGATCGCCAATCCCCCAAAGCTTACTTTGTTCTGTAAAGGTGCCATCTTGATTTGAAATGAATAAGCGGCTGTGTGTTTTTTCAAACTCAGCCATAGCGAGTTTTAGTTTTTGATAAGCGCGAGGGTTAGCAAAGCGTTTGCTTAGCTGTTTTGGCAGATCAAAACTATTAACATGAAATAGGTCTAGCCAGCCATCGTTGTTAAAATCGGCAAAGCATGCTCCCCAAGCCCATAACCCTTTGTCTACACCCGCTTGTTCAGTGATATCTATAAACTGATTGTTTTGGTTACTGTATAGACGATTACCTATCACTCCCCAGCTACCTTCAGGCTGACCATTTGGATCCCAAATACTGCTTACAAACCAGTCTAATGAGCCATTGTTATCAAAATCAGCTATGGCTGCGCCCATTCCATTTTGATCATGAATAGTGTGTTCATGCGTCACTTTTTCAAACCGCCCATTTTGCAGGTTTTTATAGACTTGGCTGGTTTCAAAGTCCGCAGTAAATAATAAATCTAGCCAACCGTCATTATTAAAATCCGAAAAATTAGAGGTAAAAGTAAAGTCGGTGCTTCCTATCAAATCAAGCAAACCTGCTGTCTCATCTTGCGCTTGAAATGTCAGCGTATTTGCTTGGCTTGTGTTTTCCCATAAGTGATTAGGAAGCTGGCCACCAAGGCCAGGCCCACGCCAATGGTTGGTTAGCATATCGACATCCCCGTCTTTATCATAGTCGGCAAAAGCGAAAGACCAGCTAGTAAGCTGGGTATTCAAACCAATATCATGACTTACAATAAAGCCGTGTTGCTGCTCATTAAGATAGAGAGTGGGGCTTTGATGGTGAGGGTGTTTGCTTACTTGACTGTTAACGGAAGGTAGATGAGGGTGAAGCAAGTTTGAGGTGAAAATATCTAAATCACCATCGCCATCAATATCCACCATCGCTGCGCCATTGGATAGCTCCTTTTTGGTAATACCCCAAGAGCGAGTAATATCTGAAAAATGCCCATTACGCTGATTTTGATATAGTTTATCAGGGGCACCGTCACCCGTAGGAAAGAAGATGTCAGGCCAGCAGTCACCATCTATGTCACCCATAGCAACGCCGCCACTAAAAAGTAGCCGCTGCGCTGATGATAGGGTGTAGTTTTGCCAAGTTATATGGTGTTGATGACTTATGCCAGCATCCAGTGATACTTCATCAAAACGTTTTGCAGCGCTCGTGTTTTGTGGTGGGATTGAAGTACGGGATTTACAGCCAAATTCCATATCACTTAATAATAACGCCGGCTTAATATTCGCGTTGTCGAATGACATTTGCGGTAAATTACTTTCTGTGTGAGATATTCTGCTTATTGGCTGAGGCGGTGCTGTAAAAGGTTTAAACCGTGCGTTTAAACGGTGTATATCTGGCGCTTTATCCGTTTCAGTGGGGACCCATTTAGACATACACTCTCGACTATTGATGCAAGGGTCGGTGAGGCTATTTAAAAAGGCAATTAAATCAGAGAGCTGAGTATCAGATAAGGTAATGCCTGATGCCAGTAGACTGACCCCTTTTTGTTGTTCATTTTGTAATTGCTCTAGTGCACGTTGAGAATTGAGTTTGCTATTTGATAATAAGCTCGCGACATAACTTAGTTGTGGGTTGTCAGCAAAGCTGTAATCAAAATTTTGCAACGACTTGGCAGGATCAAGGTGGTGCTTAATGACCGACTCTAAATTTATAAACGCACCAGAGTGAGTGTAGGGTGCTGTTGCTGCAACATTTAACAGAGATGGTGTTCTAAATTTATAACGATCGTCGTCTTTTTGTGTAACCCCTCGCCGACCGTAGTCCTCACCACTTGGCTGTTTGCCGCGACCGACCTGTACCGCAGCAATATTGTGAAATTTCTCGTCAGAAAAAATAGGGAGCGTATGACATTCTATACAGCCAGCACCACCTTGTTTAGCTGACTTCAAGAATAACTGTGCCCCCCGTTTTTGGCTGGGAGTCATTGCATCACTCTCTCCGTTAAGGTAATTA
This sequence comes from Pseudoalteromonas sp. L1, assembly GCF_021728095.1. Taxonomy (NCBI): domain Bacteria; kingdom Pseudomonadati; phylum Pseudomonadota; class Gammaproteobacteria; order Alteromonadales; family Pseudoalteromonadaceae; genus Pseudoalteromonas; species Pseudoalteromonas sp. L1. Next base: position 685,249 of record NZ_JAKKCT010000001.1, read on the forward strand.
AACCATGGAGTGTTAATTAATAGTTGGGTTGATTGGTAGTAAGAAATTGCGGTTGCAATATTCTCAAAGGTAAAAAGCTGCTCTGGTGAGGCATGTAAATCATTAAAGGCATTGCGAAATAGCTTAAGCCATTGTTGGTTTTTATCGTGTTGCTGTAAGCGTTTTGTTAATTTGTGTCGGGTGTCTTCATTGGTGCTGGCAGCTGCGAATGTATAGCCTCGCATTTCATCACTTGAAACAACAGGGAAACGAGCTTGTGTTGCAAGTAAGTTTTTTCCTGCTAACTGATCTCCTTGCCATAAATTACTGTCAGGGGTGCGGTGAGGTAGGGGGGTATCCGCTTTGTTAGTATCATTTTCAAGTACAAAAATACGGCCATCATAGAACATGGCTTCTTTGTACAAAGAAGCATTAATAATTGTTTGTGAATGCCGTGCTACATTCGGGGCGCCATCTGCTTTTGGATCTGCTGAGCGTTGCCAGTCATGCCAGCGGCCAGGGCCAATTATATCCTCATCATAGGGAGCTTCACCTATGGGTAAGCTAAGGCTGTCACCGCCTGCTAGAAATGGGTGGTGACAGCTTGCACAGGCTACATCTTGATTGCCACTCAACGTTTTGCTAAAAAATAGCTCCATGCCTAGTGTAAACATGGGAGTATTTAAATGAGGAGCGGTGACGTCAATTGTTAACTTATAGCTATCATTTAGGGTGTTTAGCAGTTGCTTAAGTGCTTGTTCTTCTACATTGTCTTTGTTACTAGCCGCTGAGTAATTAAACAAACAAGCTGCTGCTAAAGCGCTTAGCGTGAAAGCAAGATAATAACGTGTGTCTTTCATTGCTTACTCGCTTTGCATCGCAAGATCAGTACAGCTATTGCTACTGAAAAGTGCATTGTTAGCAAGACGTATTTTTAGGCTTTTAGGTGTTGCTTGTATGTGATTTATTTTAACTTCACCTTGATAAATGCTTTTTGTTTCACCTACTTCTGTGCCAATATTCCTACAATTAGGGCTGTAATAAGCGCTATAGTGGGGTGTTTGCAATTGTTTGTTTTCAAATACTGTTATTACACCTGTGCCACACTCAGCCATGGCATAAATATCGTTACCTTCAGAATAAACAAGCGTGCGCTCTTTTTGTTGATCCCTTATCCAATGAATATGTTTATCTGGTGTAAGGATATAAAAGCCTTCTTGGCAGCTCACACCTGTTATAGGTTTAGCCGCACTAAGCGCTTTCATGGGCATTAAAATAATGATGATTAGGGTTATTAAATTGAGTAAACCTTTTTGAATATTCATGATGCTTCTCCATTATTTGGGTCTTTTGCCAAAACCAATCCAGCTATTAAATGTATTGGTTAGGATAATTTCATCGGCTTCAATTTTTAGCCCAATTGCAGGTAACCCTCGTGTAGCAGGACCTGACACAACCACGCCGCTATCTTTAGGATTAAAAACAGATTGGTGGCAAGGGCACATGTAGTTTTTTTCATCAGCCACCCAGCCGGTGACAGGGCAACCGGCATGTGTGCAAATTGCTGAATAAGCGATAACACCTTGGTCTGAACGTTTTTTTGTTTCTGCTGAGAGTAATTCACTGGGTAACTTTTGAAGCAGTATTTGGTTGTAGCGAGAGCCATCTTTAACCACATTATTTTCAACATCGAAAGGAACAACCAGCAGAGGTTTATCTAATTCTTTTAAATCCGACAGCTTAATAATCTGCCCACGTTTTGATTTTTGGAAATACGTGAGTCGATCTCCTGCTTGAGGAGGACGTCGTTCAGGTTTAGTGGTTGCATTTACCCCAGAGCTTAAAGGAAGATTCATTATTGGGATTGCGACAGCGAGATATTTTACAAAATCACGACGAAAATAGTTGTCAGGGTGGTTTTGAGCTACATCGTCGTCGTTAGTTTTTTGTGAGCATGGCAAATCGATGATTTTCTTTGAAGATGCATTTTGTGTCATAAGATACCTTTATTTTTATAAGATTAGCGTCTTTGTTATTAATATGTGAAAGCGAAAAGCACGCGTGCTTTTCGCTTAGTTGGTAAATTAATTAGGTAAAGCGAATACCCAAATCACGCCACCTTCAGGTACATCAGCAATCCACTCGCCTGATTTATCTTTTTCTGCCAGCACGCTATTTGTCCAATGTGCATCCACACCGTAACCTGCGGTAATGGCAATGTATTGTTTACCGTCGACTTCATAGCTCACTGGTGGGGCAATAGCTGTCGAGTTAAGAGGGAACTCCCACAGCACATCGCCAGTTTGCGAATCAAACGCGCGTAAAATACGATCGTTAGTACCTGCGTTAAATACAATGCCACCAGCAGTGGATAGCACAGAGCCCCAATTCATGGTTTTGCCAAAGTCATGTTGCCAAACTTTTTTACGTGTATTGATATTCCACGCTTGCAGTTGACCTACTCCTTTTTTAGGATTGTCTAGGTAAACATCTAGATCGGGTATGTCGATACCAGCCCAGAACTGTCCTGAAGCAGGCTCGACATCATCTTGAAATTTACCAATAAAAGAATTACAAAGATTGTTGTTGGCAGGAACGTAGATGATGCCTGTTTCGGGGTTATAGGCTTCATATGGCCAGTTTTTACCGCCCCATAGACTTGGGCAATAATCAACGCGTTTGCCTGTTACAGGCACATGTTTGTAATCATAAGTAGGACGTCCAGTTTCTTTATCTAATGATTTAAATGCGTTATTTTTTACAAACGGCTGTCCTTCGACATAGCTAATTTTTCCCTCGTTGCTACGCTCTAGCCAATATAAATAACCATTTCGCTGGGGAGAGACTAAGCCTTTAACCGTCTTATTACCCTTTTTGAAATTAACGAGCATAGGCGCATTCATGGCTGCCCAATCCCACGAATCATTGTGATGATATTGGAAATGACCAACAATTTTGCCACTGTCGGGGTTCATAGCAATGGAGGAGGCAACGTATAAATTGTCCCCTGGGCGTTGATCACCTAACCAAGGTGAACCGTTACCCACTCCCCAATAAAGTACATCCGCTTCTGGATCATAGTTACCAGGCATCCACATGCTGCCACCACCATACTTCCATGCATCTGGGCGCTTACCTTCTTTTTTCCATGTTTCGTGTCCTGCCTCTCCAGGGCCTGGTACACTGTATGTGCGCCAGGCTTGTTTACATGTTTTAGCGTCCATTGCTTCCAAAAAACCACGGACACCATATTCACCACCCGAGGGGCCCACAAGAATCTTGCCCTTTACAGGTGTAGGTGCAGAGGTGATATATGCACCTGTACTCCAGTCGCCGATTTGTGCTTGGCAAACTCGCTCACCGGTTTTTGCATCAAGGGCATTTAACGTGCCATCAAGTCCTGCTACGTAAACCTTATCATCCCACAGAGCGATGCCGCGGCTAGTATTGTGCATAACTGATAAATCATAAGGGTTGTCGTGCGTATAGCGCCAAAAAACTTGCCCTGTTTTAGCGTCTAACGCAATTACATGATTGTAAGGCGTAGAAACAAACATAACGCCATTGTTTACTTGGGCAGGGGCTTCGTGACCAGAATCTAAGTTTGTTGAGTACGTCCATACAGGCTTTAAAGACTTAACATTCTTTTTGTTTATTTGCGTCAGCTTGCTATACATCCATCCTTCGTAATTGCCTTTGGGTAGTAGCCAGTCTTTTGGGTCTGCTTCATTCAGCCTTTTTTGCGTAACTGGTTTATAGTTTTTAATTTCTTTTGTGAGCTTAGTTAAACTGGCCGCTGATGCGTGTGTGTTGATCAACATCCCAGTGAATATTAAACAGCAATTTAGGTAAGTCAGATTCAAATTTGTCATTTTTTTCATTGTAACCTCTGAAGGTGTTTTAGTTTGAATGACCTTAGTACCAAATTATATGCCAACAGTTTTTAGTAATTTCAAAGTCGGTAACTATTTGATATTTAGTTGATATTTTTATTTTAGTGGTTATTGAGTGTATTTTTTCGTACGAAAAGAGAAACAGGTGTCGCAACTTAAATGCAACAATGAGACACCTATATGCAGAATAATTTATAGCTTGAAGAGAAGATGCTAAGAGTTTGACACTTGTCTCAAAAATAAATCAATGTGAGCGGCTTTTTTAACCGAGATACATGTTTTTGTATTGCAAAATTATCATGAATAAAAATTAAAATAGGGTAAAAGGCGTATTGTTAGATTAAATTTCTGTGATAGTTTTAGAAACAAAGACTGAGGCTTTTATAGTTCCAGCCTAATGCTGCTACTTAAATTGCCCGACAACAATAGAACGGAGTAGCAAGGTGATGAAACACACTCCACAACCTATGGACGTTAGTAGTGCTCAGTCGTTTATGTCCACAGAATTTCAACTACGTAACATTCAACCATCTAAATATATCGCGCGATCATGGAAGCGAAGTTTGCTCAATTATGGCTTAGATCCCTATGCGTCTAATGAAGTTGAGGTACTTTCTTCCAGCGAAATGCGATCGCAACTCCAGCTTAGAGAGACCTTTTTAAATACGGGGAAGTGCGGCCTTGTTGGTTTAGCTAATCGTATTGCCGATGCCGGCTACTCTGCAATTTTAACTGATGCCACAGGCTTAACCTTAGCAACGAGTTTATCTACTCAAGAGGAAAGTTTGAGTAAGCAATCAGGCCTACTTATTGGTGCAAGGTGGGCTGAAAACCAAGTAGGTACAAATGGTATTGGCACATGTCTTATTGAAAAAGCCCCTTTGATCATTCATAAGGCTGAACATTTTTATGCAAGTCATAAAGAGTTAAGTTGCTCCGTTACACCTATTTTTGATCCCATGGGAGAGTTGCTGGGTTGCTTAAACGCGTCGTGTATTGGCGCTGACCAAAATAAGCACCATCAGCTCATGACACTCAAAATGGTGATGTTATATGGGCGCATGATTGAAAATAGCTATTTGCATACAAGCTATAAAAACCAACTTATATTAAGTATTAAGTCGGCTGAAAGTTTTTTTGATATCACCCAAGAGCAACTCATCGCGATTAATGAGAAAGGTACAATTATTGGTGCAAATCACGCAGCGTTTTTTTGTTTTATGTCTCATTTTCAATCGCATCAATCGTTGCTCGGTATTAATGTTGAGCAATTTATTGGTTTGTCTCTTGATAGTTTACTAAGTAAAACAAATGGAGGAAATAATGCGGTTAATGTGCAACTTCCATTGCTGTCAGAAAATGTCGAAATAACCTTAAAGGTGCCAAAAAGTAAGGCATTGCCATTGGCACAAGCAGAGCCAAAAGTGCAGAGTAAAACATTCACTAAACACCCGCCGATTAATGAATTGAATGGTGAAGATGCCTCTATGCAGCAGCTTGTTCGTAGGGCACTTTTGGTCGCTGATAAAGACATACCTATTATGATTACCGGTGAGACAGGAACAGGCAAAGAGGCGTTTGCGCGCGCTATTCATGAATCGAGCCCTCGTGCTGATAAACCATTTGTGGCGCTAAACTGTGCCGCGATACCTGAAACATTAATAGAAAGTGAGCTGTTTGGTTACCTAGGCGGTAGCTTTACGGGGGCACACAAAAAAGGTATGAAAGGTAAGCTTGAGCAGGCAAATGGCGGCACACTTTTCTTAGATGAAATAGGTGATATGCCGGTACAACTTCAAACTCGGCTATTACGAGTTTTAGCTGAGCGCGAAACTATGCCTCTTGGAGGGATTGAGCCTATCGCATTAGATTTACAAGTGATTTCTGCAACACACCAAGATCTAAAAACACTTATTGAATTAAAAGAGTTTAGAGAGGATTTTTATTATCGTCTTAACGGTATGGTTTTAAAGTTACCAGCACTTCGAGAACGGTCTGATAAATCGTTTATTATTGACAACATACTCGAACGAGAATGCATGGCGGTGCATGGTTTGAGCATAGCCGATGATGCTAAAAGAGCACTCGAATCTTATTTTTGGCCTGGCAATATAAGACAACTGATCAGCGTAATTAAGTATGCGGTAGCTGTGTGTGAAGGAGCTGAAATAACCATTAATTGCTTTCCAGATGATTTAATCGAACACTTTTCTTCACTAACAGATCATAAAACGGCGGGCTCTTTTAAAAAGGAAAAAGCCTTAGCTAAATTTACTGCCTGCCATGAAGAGCAATTACTAATTGAAACGCTTAAAAAACATCGTTGGAATATAACGTCTGTTTCTGAAGAGCTTAATGTGTGTCGCTCTACAGTGTATAGGAAAATGGAAAAGTATAAGATTGTTCAGCCTAATAATGCTTGCTAATAGAAGTAGGCATATTTGGATGCTGTGAGCCTTTGTCAAAAGGAGCTTGAAATGTTAATACAAGAATCAAACTAAAAAATGATTAAATAAGGAAAACACATACGAAAAACATTGAGAGAAACTTGAAAGATTTACTAATGATTGAAAAAATAAAACAGAATTAAAATGTTACAGTAATAAATTGTACGCAATAAGTTGGACTAGCTCAGACTTTAACATTAAAGCGAATATTCGTATTATGTACTATGTCGAGTGCATTAAGGTGGACTTCTTTTCTGAACATTGCTCTTGTATCATAAGGTTTCATAATAATATTTTCTTCAGTTATTCTAATTCTCTCGGCTGATCTTTTTTCAGCTTGTTCGATAATTTCTCTTAGGTGAATTCGCCCGATTGCATCTTCTTTGCTGTATTTTTCATTATTTTTTGATGTTTGTGTTTTCTCTCTAGCTAGGTCAATATTTAAAAAGTCAGTGGCTTTAATTAGTTTATCACTCGCGTTGAGCCTAGCTTTTAAGTAGTTATATTCTCTTTTTGTTAAGTTGTGATCAATGATGTCTATTTCATCGCCTGTGTTGGTAAAATCAAATTTTTTGTTTAAAAGGTTAGGTCGCTCTTTCGCCACTTCTGCTAAGATGCGCTTAGTTTCAGATACCATGTCACTAGCATATTTTTGTTGTTCCTTTTCAATAGAGACCAAGTCTATAAGCCCTTCTTTTAATTCAACTATTGTGGGCTTAGTTACTTTCTTAATTGTTGCTGTATTTTGGTGTGGTGATGTTGCTATTGTGTCGTTTGAGGTACCAGCACCGTACTGTTTTTTTGGTGAACTTACTTCCATGCTATTAATTTTTTGCGCTTGTGCAGGCGATGAAGTAAGTATTGATGTTGAAATAATAGCTTTCACGTTCTATTCCCTTTAAACGTTATTTATAAACTAGGTATAACAAGCTATCGGCTATTTTTCTGTTAACTTAAGTTATTTTGAGTGGAAAAAGCGAGCATTGAGGTGTCGATTTTAAAGATACTATGTTAACGGCGAATAGTTACTGCAAACTTTTTTGTACTTTATATGCGTCACAGATAAGTAATTACACTTTAGCGTTAAAGCTAACATTTATGTTACATACTATGTCAAGTACATTAAGGTAGACTTCCTTCCTGAACATTGCTCTTTCATCGTAAGGTTTCATAACAAGGTTTTCTTCAGTTATTTTGATTCTCTCGGCTGACCTTTTTTCAGCTTGTTCGATAATTTCTCTAATGTGAATTCGGCCTACAATATCTTCTTTGCTGTATTTTGTATTACTTCTTGATGTAGAGCTTTTTGAATCAGCTACAGCAGTGTTTAGAAAATCAGTGGCTTGAACTAGTTTATCACTGGCGTTGAGCTTGGCTCTTAAATAGTTATATTCTCTTTTTGTTAAATCATAATTAATAATTTCTATTTCATCGCCTGTGTTGGTAAAGTCAAATTTTTTGTTTAGTATGTTAGGTTGTTCTTTTGCCACCTCTTCAAAGATTCGCTGGGTTTCAGAAACCATATCATTAGCGGAGCTTTTCTTTTTTTTATCAAAATCAGAAAGCCATTTGAGACTTTTTTGTAAGGCTACAGTTTCATCAGCTGAAAGCTGATTTGTTACTATTTTAATTGTTGTCTTATTTTGTTGTGGTGATGTTGTTATTGTGTCGTTTGAAGTACCAGCACTGTCCTGTTTTTTTGGTAAACTTACTTTCATGCTATTAATTTTTTGCGCTTGTGCAGGCGATGAAGTAAGTATTGATGTTGAAATAATAGCTTTCACGTTCGATTCCCTTTAAACGTTATTTATTAACTAGGTATAACAAGCTATCGGCTATTTTTCTGTTAACTTAAGTTATTTGGGTGGAGAAAGTGAGCAGTTATTGCAAGTAACATATTAGCGGAGAATAGTGTTCGTGAATGTTTTATGGCAAATGTGGGTGTATTGTAATTCTCTTTTATCTTGCATCTCTCGAGCTCGCTGAAAAGACTTTACAGATGTGGTAAACAGAATCGTTTTTGTGAAGGTAATCTATACGCTATTTTAGCTAATTCTTTCGCCGCATACATGGGTGAATCAACCAATCCTTGAGGTCTTGGAACAAAGTTCATGGCCTTAGTGCATTTTTTTGATGATGATTGCATTACCCATACTAATTCGATTACTTTGTCATTAATATCAATTTGATTAGCCATTCCTTTGCTAAAAAACTCTAAGATTTTTTTACCTCTTTGTTATTAACATCTTCATATTTGTTAGACATCGTTCATTCCTTTGTTAAACATTATTTTTATCAGTAAATTTTTACTTCCATTAGTTCCAATCCCTATAAACTCATTAGGGTTACCTTTTTTAATGTAAGAAATATAATTTTTATAAGCTGAATCTTTTACTTCTAAATCAAAAAAATAAACCCCATGCTCATCATAGGTGATACCACTATAAGCTGACTTTAAAATGTTCTTTTTCTGAGCTTCTATATATTTGTTCTCAGGTTTACTTTGAGGTGTATATATAGATAAAAATAGCTCTTGCACAGTTAGTTTTTTACCTTTAACTAAGAAATGTTCTTCATGGGTAAAACTTCTATCTTCATATGAGATATCAATATACGCGCTATTTTTTATTAATTTGTAGCCAACTATATCTCCTTTATCATCAACGGTTTTTTGACAATTTTCAAAAGGGAATATTGGTGCTAATAGCTGACTGATTGAACGATCCTCACCCTTAAAATCACAATCTAAAATAGTTGCGTGTGATTGAAGTGAGAATAGAGCTAGAAAAGGGAGGTAAATTATTTTCACTCAGATCCTTTAAACTAAAAATATGTTCCTATTTTTAACTTTATCTGCTTTTTTTATATGCAGCAATACCTTATCAGTGTTTATAGATGCGCAGCTAATGAAGTACTTTTTAGGGTTTTGAATCAGTAAAATTCAACGATTATCTTTTACTGTAACGCTTGCGTGGGTACCTTTATCTTGTCCGATAAATTTCGTGGAAATTAGCGTAAATCTATCAATATGAAACTTAATTAACCTTAAGTTTTGTTTGCTGTCGATGTATGTAGCAAAATGTGACAATTGACCTGCGACATTAGTTTGATTTTAAGGAATTAAACTGAATACGCTTCAATGTATTTAATGAAGAAAACACTTTTAAATCAATTGTTTGTTTGTTTTTATTTCAATGGCATAGTCTTTGCCATCCCTTATGTTCGAAGTACACTTCATAAGGGAAACATAATAATGAAATTAAATAAAATAGCAGTAGCAACGTCGTTGAGTTTAGCCTGTTTTAGCGCTATGAGTGCGGAAAATTGGCTAGACAGAATTGAATTATCTGGTGGCATTATGCAAAGTTGGCAAACTGGAATGGAGGTTGAGGGGGCAGCAGCAGATCCAGGCAATGCTAAAACTGACTCAGGGTTTCATCGTTTACGATTTGGCCTCAATATTAATGCACAAGTCACGGATCAACTTTCTATTTTTGCAGAGCTTGCTGAAGAGCCGAATGATTGGAATGATGGCAGCGCGAGTATTAGTCAAGATTTAGCGTGGATCCAATACCAGATTAATCAAGATGTAGGTGTGAGGCTTGGTAATGTTGTTTCGACCACACAAAACTTTTTGCGTTATTCCGATGGCGCATCAGTGCAAACTAATCCGTTTGTGGGAAATAGCCTTGTTGATATGATCACTGCCGAAGAAGGTATCTGGTTTTATGGTGTACATGCATTAAATAATGGCAGTACAGTAACTTGGGATGGGACTATTTCAGTACCTGATTTTTTTGCGGATTTTTCAGATAATCGGGGGTACAACCTTGGCTTACGTGGTACTTATAATTTAACTAATGGCCTATCGTTTGGCGCAGGTGTTTTCTCCACCAATCACGAAATAAGTGCAGTTACAGGCAAATCTGCGGGGTCGTTAATTGCGGTTGGCGACGGCGATAATTATCAGTTTGCCAGCACAGCGCCTAATGCACGAGCTACACACCCTCTCATTGTCCCTGGGGTGGATGCGTTTATATGGCAAGCTGACATTCAATACATGACTGACACTATTTTACTGCATGCTTTGTATGGTCGAGCCGAGGACGATGTTAGTTGGGCTAATGGGCAGGGGAGTTTTCAGACTAGTTACATTGAGCAAGAGTCAGAAATGCAATTTTGGTCTATTGAGGGGCGATATACTTTTAACAAGCATTTTTATCTAGCCGCTCGCTATGCTGAGTCTGACAACGAAAGTGGCAATATCAACAATAATAATACCGCGACTCGACTCCAAGTTGGAGGGGGCTGGTGGATGAATGATTCCACCTTATTCAAATTAGAGTATGTCAGACAGGAAGAAGAACAATTTTCAGGGGGAGGAACGGCGTTATTTGGGGTTGGCGACGGCACAGAGTGGGATGGTGTTATTGTTGAAGCATCAGTTAGCTTTTAAGCTTAACTGGATGGCTTAAATGATTCAGTATTAGCCGCAACATGTGTTGCGGCTTTATTTTTTGATAAATTAATTTAGATTAGTTCTGCATATACACGACGTGCGTTTGCGTAAATTCATACAAACCGTGTTTGCCATCAGCGCCACCAATTCCTGATTTTCTGGTGCCTGCGTGAAAGCCTTGTATAGCTTCAAAGTTTTCTCTATTTATATAGGTTTCACCATAATTGAGTAATTCTATGGCACGCATAGCTTGGCTAAGACTTTGAGTATAGACAGAAGAAGTGAGTCCGTATTCTAATGAGTTCGCAAGTTCAATGGCTTCTTCTAAACTGCTAACGATTTGAATGGGCAGTACAGGACCAAAAATCTCTTTGCGCATAATTTCCATATCGGCATGGCAGTTAACCAACACAGTGGGTTGGTAATGGTAGCCACTGTCGGTGTCGGCTACCTTTGCGCCAGTTGCCACTTTTGCACCCTCTGCAATAGCTTGTTCAACCATACTAGCTACTTTATTTAAGCAAGATTTATTAACCAGCGGGCCCATTTCGATATCAGGGTCTAGTTGTGGGTCACCATAACGTGTTGATGCCATGGCATCGGATATTTTTCTAATAAACTCATCAGCAACCTTAGCGTGTACATAGACAAGCTCGGCGCAATTACATACTTGTCCTGTGTTGGTTATACGTGATGCTTTGATGGCACTTACTGCAAGATCTATATCAGCATCATCAAGCACAATTGCGGGTGCTTTCCCTCCAAGCTCTAAGTTTACTTTGGTGATATTTTTTGCTGCGGCAGACATAATAACAGAGCCTGTTTCTACACTCCCTGTAAAGCTAATCATGTTTATATCTTCGCTAGAAGAAAGGGCTTGGCCAACATTTCGTCCTGATCCGCATACCACATTAAACACACCTTTAGGTAAACCAACTTCATCGAGGAGTTGGGTGAATTCAAAGCAGTTATTGGGGGTTTCTTCACTCGGTTTGATGACAATGGTATTACCGGTAACTAAAGCGGGGGCCATCTTTCTTGCAATGAGGAAAAAGGGGAAATTCCAAGGTAAGATACCGGCAACAACACCTAGCGGTTTTCTGAATAGAAAAATATTTTCTCCTTTTCTATCACTGGTAATGATCTCGCCTTCGATATGTCTAGCCCAACTCGCCATATAATCGAGGTAGTCGGCAGTGAAGTTAACTTCTACCTTGGCTAAGCTCAACACTTTCCCCTGTTCTTGCGTTATCACAAGTGCGAACCGGTCAATGTTTTGCCGTATTTTCTCAGCAATTTTATGAAGGTATTGCGCACGCTCGATTGCGGGTCTACTTGCCCACTCTGGTTGTGCTTGTTTTGCTGCATGGATGGCTTGTTCTACTTCAACCTTGTCTGCGCTGGGAACTTTAGATAATACGTCTCCGTTAGCAGGGTTCATTACTTCGATATAGTTGGCTGAATGCTGCACAAACTGGCCATTGATATAATTTTGATATACTGGAATATTAGACATAGGTCATTCTCTTAAATTAGATAAAAAAGCTTCTGACACATGGATTTAGCTAAAACAGTTGTGTCGTTGCAAAGGGCATTCAGCAATCTGCGCACCATGTTTAACTATTTTTTGTTGGAGACTTCAACCATATGATTTTTAGAACTTTTTATAATAAACTGGTGAGGGCTTCACCGATTCACAAAGGTATACCTTGCAGCATGTGTAGCACTGCACATGTAGCATTTGTTTCACATTACCTTTGGAAAAATACACAAGGAGCGCAGCCCTAAACATGTACTTCAGGTGCTAAGGTTACATTTGTGCCGAAATTTCCTTTAATAAAATAATTCCATGCATTATTGACTATCCTAGGTATAATGCGCGCACTTCGGCAATTCAGCTGATTTTTTGAATTTGAGAGACACTATGAGTTTTGATGGCTTAGGATTATCACAGTCTTTAGTTAATGCGGTTTTAGAAAAAGGCTATGAAACACCTACGCCTATTCAAACACAGGCAATTCCTGCAATTATTGCTGGCCGTGATGTTATGGCGGCAGCGCAAACAGGAACAGGTAAAACGGCAGGTTTTACATTGCCACTCATTGAGTTATTAGCAAAGGGTAAAAAAGCAGGTGCAAACCGTGCGCGTGCACTTGTTCTGGCTCCAACGCGAGAGCTTGCTTTACAAGTGAGCGAAAACGTCGAGCAATATGCTAAGCATTCAAATGTAAGCTCATTTGTTGTTTACGGTGGTGTTAAAATTAATCCGCAAATGATGCGTCTACGCAAAGGCGTTGATATTCTTGTCGCCACACCTGGTCGCTTGTTGGATTTACATAACCAAAATGCTATTAAATTTGATGATTTAGAAGTGCTTATCCTCGACGAAGCAGACCGTATGCTTGATATGGGGTTTATTCATGATATTAAGCGCATCATTGCTAAATTACCTGCTAAGCGTCAAAACCTGATGTTTTCTGCGACCTTCTCTGATGAAATCCGTGAACTGGCAAAGGGCTTAATTAACGATCCGGTAGAAATTTCAGTTGCAGCAAAAAATACCACTGCAAAAACAGTGACGCAATCAGTTTATGCTGTTGATAAGTCAAGAAAAACAGCTTTGCTAAGCCATTTGATTCGCGTCAATGATTGGCAACAGGTATTGGTGTTTAGTCGCACGAAACACGGTGCTAATCGTTTGGTTAAGCAGCTAGAGCGCGATGATATCAGTGGTGCAGCTATACATGGTAATAAGTCGCAAGGGGCGCGTGTCAAAGCACTTGAAGGTTTCAAAAATGGTGATGTAAGAGTATTAGTTGCCACTGATATAGTGGCACGAGGCTTAGATATTGTTGAGCTACCGCATGTAGTTAATTATGACTTACCAAATGTATATGAAGATTATGTTCATCGTATTGGTCGAACGGGTAGAGCTGGCGCGTCGGGACATGCAATTTCATTTGTAACCGCTGATGATGCAGATGACCTTTATGGGATTGAACGTTTTATTGGGCAATTAATTCCGCGTGCTACAGAGTCAGGTTTTGAGCCAACTAAGCCAGTTGCAGAAAAGCCACTTGATACACGACCAATAAAGCCTAAAAAACCAAAGAAACCAAAAAAGCCGAAAAGTCCAGATCAAGAGCAAACACAAAAGCCAAAACCTAAAACGGCAAAGCGGCCACAGCAAAATAAAGGGCAACAAGGCACAAATAAACCAGCAGGTGGAAAGTCATCTTCGGTTAAAACTCAAAGTAAAAAACCTTTTAACAAGCGAACACGCGTGTCAGGCACTGCACATTCTCGTAAAAAGTCGACTGGCGAGTAATATGACGATGAACCTTGAAGTGAACTTCAACTCACTTCAAGGTATTAATTCAAGCTATTAAAAGGGTTATTAAATTACTTTAATCACCGTATTTTTATCTAATCGTGATTTTGGTAATGCCGCGTTGTAATCTTGTTCAGGTTCATGGTAGCCGATAGCAAGGGCTACTTCACAAATATACCCTTCTAACTCATCAGCGAATAACTCACTCAGCAGTTCTTTATCAACACCTTCCATCGGCGTTGAATCAATACCTAAACGCGCCACTGTGTGCATAGTATTACCCAAAGCGATGTAAGTTTGTGACTTGGTCCATGCAGCATTATTGCCTTGTTCATCGGTATTTAAATCGACAAAGGCAAACGCCCCAAAGGCTTGCTCTTTATTTTCAGCTTTAGTTCGGCCGTTAGCGATATCAGCATCAATTACTTTTTCATAATCTTCACGTTTATAGCTTGGATTATAGGCAAATAAAATGGTGTGTGATGCCGCTTTAGCATGCACCTGATTAAATTGAAACTTGTTAGCAAAACTATCGTGAAGGCGTTGCTTTGCTTGCTCAGACTCAATGACAACAAATTTCCAAGGTTGAGAATTTATTGATGAAGGCGATAAACGTAACGCTTCTAAAATAATGTTTAAATCTTCTTGGCTAACGTGTTTTGATGCATCGTAGCGTTTACTTGTATAACGGCGTTGTAAGTCAGAAATAATAGGGTGTGTCATGTAATTGCTCCCGCATGTATAACATTAGGTGCAGTGTACGCCTTGCATACTTTACGATAAAGCGCATAATCAAATAAACATTATCAAAAAATTTTAGTTAATATGCAGGTTGAAGATCTCAAATTAGTCCTTAAGGTGGCGGAGTTTCGTAGTATAACCCAAGCTTCGGCTAAGTTAGATATGCGCGCTGCGACCGCGAGTGCTGCAATAAAGCGAGTAGAGGCAGCCCTTGGCGCAGAGCTTTTTGTTCGTACCACTCGTCACTTAAGATTATCAACTGCGGGAGAGCGTTTTTTACCGCAATGCCAACAAGCATTAGCGACACTTGAGCAGGCAACACTTGCGCTAAAAGGCGAGCATGATGAAATAGAAGGAGAGCTAAGGGTTGCACTTTCTTCAGATTTGGGGCGCAATATTATTATCCCTTGGTTAGATGAGCTTTTGGATGAGTATCCCAAACTCAGCATGCGACCGCATATCAGTGATAGTAATGTCGACTTTTACCGAGACTCAGTTGATTTTGCACTACGTTATGGCTCGCCATCCGACTCAAACCTATATGGATTTAAAATATGTAATGTGCCAAGGCTGCTATGTGCAACACCAGAGTATATTGCTGAATATGGCGCGCCGACACATCCCGATGAATTAAATCAGCATCAAGGCCTATTTTATCAACTGCAAGATATCATCAATAATGTCTGGGAATTTACCAATGGAGCCGAGCGTTTTAAGGTGAAAATGCAAGGCCGCCGTGCGTCTAATGATGGTGACCTAGTAAGGCGTTGGTGCGTGGCCGGTAAAGGCCTTGCTGTGAAATCATGCATAGATATCAGTGATGATTTATTAACAGGGCGGGTCGTACCTGTTATGCAAAATTACCCGTACCTTTGTGCAGAGCTTTGGTTAATTTGCCCAAGCAGGCAGTCAATCACACCTGCTGTTCGTTTAGTGAGAGATATATGTCGAGAAAAAACGAAGGCGATTCTCAATCAACTGATTGAAAAAGGCATTTTAGATAAGCGAGTACTCGATAACTAATTATTTTAGGTATAGAATGACTGAGCTTATTCGTCTTTATGATTAAGCAACATTCTCAGGGCGGGGTGAAATTCCCCACCGGCGGTATACTTATCGATGTTAAGTGAGCCCGCGAGCGCTTTAACTTTGGTTAAAGGTCAGCAGATCTGGTGAGAGGCCAGAGCCGAGGTCTTATACCCAAACCACCTCAATATTCGAGGTTCAGTTGGAATTAAAAGCGATTTAGGCAAGGCATTGATTGCAAAGAATGGCTATTCCCTTGTTAAAATCAATAACGCTGAATAAATCGCTTTTAAACCAACCCGAAGGGCGCTTCTCAGGAACTTACTCTCTGTGTTGTTACTTTTTAAAAGGGAGTGCCATTCCTACAAAGTAACGCCTTGACATTAAGCCCCTGAGAAACGCTGAATTCTGAATATTGAGGTAGTTTGGGTATATTTGGATGAAAGAGAATATAGTTAATCTATAAAACAGTAATTGGCTGCCCTCGGGCGGTCTTTTTTGCTGTGCCTTTCAATGTCCTGAATCTTTTCATATTTAATTTAATAGGTATTAAAAATGATGATTCAGTCTTCTTTACTAAGCCAGTTTGGCGAACCACTTGAACGCGTTGAGCGTGCTATTGCTGCATTGCAGCAAGGTGAGGGCGTGCTTGTGGTAGATGACGAAAACCGTGAAAACGAAGGTGATTTTGTGTATTCAGCACAGCACCTAACAACCGAACAAATGGCCATGATGATCCGTGAAGGCAGCGGTATTGTGTGTCTTTGCATGGGCGATGAGCGTGTTAAACAACTCGACTTACCGCAAATGGTTGAGCATAACACCAGTCAGAACAAAACTGCGTATACTGTCACTATTGAAGCTAAAACGGGTGTAACAACAGGCGTTTCAGCGGCTGATCGCGTCACCACAATTAAAGCAGCCACAGCAGAAAAAGCAAAACCAGAAGATTTATCTCGCCCTGGCCATGTGTTTGGTTTACGTGCGCAAACAGGCGGGGTGCTTGTTCGTAGAGGTCATACTGAAGCGTCAGTTGATTTAATGCAGTTAGCGGGACTAGCGCCTTTTGGAGTTATTTGTGAATTAACAAACCCAGATGGCTCAATGGCTCGCTTACCAGAGGTAAGCACGTTCGCCATTGAGCACGCTATGCCTGTCGTCTCGATTGAAGACTTAGTAGCCTATATCGAGCTTAATCAAAAACAGGCGTGCTAAAATTAAAAGAAGCCACTTACGGTGGCTTCGTCTTTATTGAAGTTGCTTAATAGCGTTTTTTGCACTTTCACTTTCAGGATCTAACTCAAGGGCTCTTTTATAACTGATGAGTGCTTTTTGCTTTTCCCCAACTGCTAAATAGGCTTCACCTAGGCTGTCATGGGTATTGGCAGAGTCGGGATAATGCTGACTATTGAGTTCAAATACTGCCACCGCTGCATTTAATTTATTCATTTGCATTAATTCATAGCCAAAGTAATTAATCGTTCGTTCACGAGGCGTTTTATGATGAGTGACGAGCTCTGCATATTTTTCTTTTAGTGCAGCAATACCGCCAACCTTAAGTGCTTTGTATAGTATGCTATCAGCATGCTCAGTAGCTACTTCATAAGGCTTTTCGTAATAAATATTGAGAAGCCCATTAGTCATGGGGGTTAATGGTGCACCACCTGTGTTATTTAAAATAACGATTAGGAGTTTATCTTCAATAACTCGGCTAATGAATGCATTAAAGCCATTAATACCACCGCCATGCTGTATTTGAGTCAAAGCTTTACCATATTGATCTTTATCTAACTTTTTAACCTCCCAGCCGAGCGCATAATCTCGTTGGTTAGATACTTGGTACATTTGCTTTTTATATTCAGCAGTCAACAGTTGGTTAGAGTAAAGAGCTTGATCCCATTTTAATAAATCACGTGCGGTTGAGTACATTGCACCTGCAGCATAAGGAATGGACATATCTAGATAGTCAGTGTTGCTATAACCTGCTAGGTTATTAGCATAACCCGATGCACGGTACTTTATTATTTTACTGTGAGAATCGTAGCCTGTATTAGCCATTTTAAGTGGTGTTAGAATATTTTCCTGCAAGACATCTTGGTAGCGTTTTCCTGTTATTTTTTCGATTACTGCCCCTAAAATAAAATAGCCTGAGTTGCTATAGCGAAATTGTGTGCCAGGCTCAAATAATAAATCATCACTACATAACAGGCGGATAAACTGATCAACACTATATGGGTTTCTGCTGTATTTCTCGCCAAAGTCTTTTGTTTGTGTGTAATTACCAAGACCTGATGTATGGTTAAGTATTTGGCGAATAGTTATTTTCTTCGCGGAATCTTGCCTATAATCGGGTAGGTAGGTTGCTAATGGTTCGTCAAGCTTGAGTTTGCCTTGTTGAGCTAGTTGTAGAATTAGCATCGCTGTGAATTGCTTTGTAATTGAGCCAATCCTAAACTTACTATTTTTGCTATGTTTTATATCCCATTCGAAGTTGGCATAACCATAACTTTTTTCAAAAAGTATTTTGCCCTCTTTAGCAACTAAGACGTTACCATTAAACTGTTTATAATTATGAAACTCTTGAATAAAGTCAGCCATTTGCTGTGCTTTTTCTTTACTAAAAGCAAGGTTTGCAAAGAGTAATACAGATATCAGCATTAATGGCTTTAAATAGTTCTCTAATGTTTTCATTTTTTTCCCTTGTTGTGATTATTGTTCTATTTTATTTTTTAGGTTTAACTCCTTGTTTTTCATCTATTGAAAGTGTTTTTTACTATACGATTGATTAACTTTTATACCGTACCTGAGTTTTGGTGCTATGTCGCATTTATTTCTCTTTATATGACAAAACGCTTGGCAAGAAACTTACCAAGCGTTTTAGGTTGGGATGAGATAGATTAGTGACTGCTTGTATGTAACTCAGCTTCAGGAGCAGCCTTTTTACCTTTTAGCTTGCTAATTAAGCGTTTAAAGTCTTCTAGTGCTACGTACTGACATGGAATTAAGATAAGTGTGATCACCGTGGCGAACAGCACACCAAAAGCGAGTGAAACCGCCATAGGGATGACAATTTTCGCTTGTAAGCTTGTTTCCATTATAATCGGTAAGACACCGATAAATGTGGTAATTGAAGTAAGTAGTATTGCTCTAAAACGACGAGCACCTGCTTGCATGACAGCTTCTTTTATCGCAACTCCTTCGGCGCGCGCTTTATTAACAAAATCAACCATAACCAGCGAGTCATTCACCACCACACCAGCAACAGCGATGATACCGAATACCGATAGGCTACTCATGGTCATACCTAAAATCATATGACCGAACATGGCACCTATCACACCAAATGGAATAACCGACATAATAATGAACGGCTGTGAATATGAACGCAGTGGAATGGCTAACAATGCAAAGATAATCAGCATAGATAAAGCAAAATCACGTATTTGCTCTGCCACACTGTCCATTTCTTCTTGAATGCGACCGGCTACATTACTTTCAACTCCAGGGTAGCTTTTCAGTAGGCTAGGTAAGTATTCATCGCGAATTTCTTTCGCAATGGCAAATGGTTCTGCTTGGTCTGTGTTAACTGCAGCCCAAACGTTTACAGTACGTTTTGCATTTTCACGACGAATACGGTTTACACCATCAACAATATTTACTTTTGCGACCTCTGCAAGGGGAACTTCTACACCGGTTGGTGTAATGATCCGTGCATCTGTGATGTCACTTACCGCGTTACGAGATTCACGAGGGTAGCGGATCATCACTTTAATCTCTTCACCGTCACGTAAGATACGTTGTGCTTCAAGACCGTAGTAGCTAAAGCTGACTTGTGATGCAACGTCTGATAATGTTAAACCAAGGCTGTAAGCAAGCGGTTTAAGCTCAAGTTGTACTTCATCGGTAGCTGATTGCAGTGAGTCATTAACATCACCCACACCTTGCATACCATTAAGCTTTTCTTTTAGTTTAGCGGCCACTTCTTTGAGCTTATTGATGTCTTTACCTTCTAAGCGGAAGCTAACATCGCCATCATCACGACCACCGTTCATGATACTGTCTTCAATGTTTAGTGTTTTCACGCCAGGCAGAGGCGGCATTTGCTCACGCCACATTGCACTTAATTGGAAGGTATCAATAGGGCGTAAGTCCGGTTCAACTAAAATAGCCATAATGCGTGCACTTGTACGACCGCGCAGGCTAACCGATAAGTCGCGGATCATCGCTTGTCCATATTGCTCTTCAAGTTGCTTATCAACATCTAAAATTAGTTTTTCAATAGTTTGAGCTGTTTCGAGTGTAGCTTGTTCAGAAGATGACAAGTTCATTTCTATAGAAATACGTGGAAAATCATGTGGGATCTTAGGATTCGCCACAAATTTTACTAATCCACCTGCAAACATGCCGCCGCTGACAATCAATACACATATAAAGCCTACGATCACGGTATAACGGTAGTGTATGCAGTGACCAATAAATGGTGTGTAGTAATTATCAATAAAACTTTTTAAGCCATTATCCATTCCTAAGCGTAAGCGATGTAACGGATTTTTGGGATTCGCTGGTTTATTTTTCATTGCTGCTAAGTGAGCAGGCAGGATCAGTTTTGATTCAATCAAAGAGAAGATTAAGCAAAGGATAATCACACCACCAATAGCTTTAGAGAAGGCTGAGCCTGGGCCAGATGCCAGCGTTTGTGGTAAGAAGGCTGCAATTGTGGTTAACACACCAAAGGTGGCAGGAATGGCAACGCGTTTTACGCCGCGTACTACGTTATCAAGGCTATGGCCGTGTTTTTCAATTTCAGCACTGGCCGATTCACCGACTACAATGGCATCATCAACCACAATCCCCAACACCAGTATGAATGCAAATAAGGAGGCTAAGTTGATGGTGATATCTAAAAAGCCCAAAGGCATCATTAAAAATGCGCCAAGGAATGAAACAGGCAGGCCCATCATGACCCAAAATGCTAAGCGTAATGGTAAGAATAGAGCAAGTACTACCATAACTAAAATACCACCCCAAACCATGTTGTCGATCATCATGTTTAGACGACCTTCAAGGTAGTAAGTTAAATCTACAATAGGCGATAGTTTTACACCTGCAGGTAATTGAGGGGCTTTATCTGCAAGGTATTTTTTAAGAACAGCGGCAACTTTGGTTATATCTTGATCTTTTGATGCATTGACTTCGAACGTCAGTGAGTTTTTGCCATTGTATTTAGAGTACTGTAAACCCTCTTCAAAGCCATCATTAATCGTTGCCACGTCGCCTAGTAATACTTGTGCACCATCTGGTAAGTGTAATAAAGGCAGATTTTCGAACTCTTTACCACGATACGCTTGGTTTTCAACTCGCATCGAAATATAACCATTTTCAGAGCGAATTTGACCAGCTGACATATTTGCAGAGAAGCTGCGAACGGCTGTAGCAATATCACGGAAAGTTAAACCATATTCACGCAGTTTATCTGGGCTAATTTCAATGCCAATTTCGTAGTTTAAACCACTATAAAAGTTGACCAAGTTGATTTGCGGTAAAGCTTGTAACTCGTCTTTTATGTCGTTACCAAGTTCTTTGAGTTGGTAGTTGCTCATATCGCCATACAGCGCAAGGATCATAACTTCTTGTTCAAACTTGTCGCGGCGAACAATAGGGCGTTCCATCTCGGCAGGGAAGGTGTTTATTGAATCCACCTGCATCTTGATTTCATCAAGTACTTCTTGCGGGTCGTATTTTTCTTCTATTTCGACCCATGCTTGTGAAAAGCCACGATTTGAATAAGTGATTAAACGCTTTATGCCTTCGAGCCCTTCTAAAGACTCCTCGACCTTAATGGTAATTCCTTCTTCAACCTCTTGTGGCGCAGCACCTGGGTAAATTGCTTGAATGCTGATCCAATTACTTTCGAATTGTGGAAACATTTGTTTTCGAACTGACATTGCAGTAAGCAAGCCGCCCACTAAGATGAAAATCATCAGCAGGTTTGCCGCAACAGGGTTACGAGCAAACCACGCTATCAGGCCTTTTTCTCTATGTGTGGTCATGGCTTTATTCCTCTTTCAGTGCTAATTGTGTTGTAGGTACACTCAATTCAGCGTTATCGAGTTTTACAGCCATACCTTCTGTGGGATACTCAAGTGCAGAGGTAATTAACTTTTCACCATTAGCCAAGCCATTATCAGCGATCACCATGCCATTTTGCTCACGCACGATATTCAGCGTTTTGAATGTCAGTGTTTCGCCATCTTGTAATACAGCGACTTTTTTATCTTTAACTAAGTGGTGCGGTACGACAATAGCATTATCGAGGGCACGGCCTTCAATCGTCGCATTAATATATGAGCCAAAGCGTAAAGGTTGTTTTTGCTCATAAGGCGTTGCGACTTGAGCAACCAAGTAGTTCATACGGCTACGTTGGTCAACAACGCCTTCGCTGCGAACAATAGTTGCTTGCCATGTTGTTTGTTTACCTGCAAATTCAGCACTGATTGACACATTTGCACCAATGCCCTGGTTGTTTAGGTATTGCAAGTCTTTATCAGCAACTGGAAGACGAACCTCTGCTATAGAGGTTGAGCTTAAGCTACCAAAGCTACTGCCAGGGTTTACCACACTGCCTAAGCTAATTAATCGCTCGTCGATAATGGCATCATATGGTGCTTTAATGTAAGTGCGCTCTAAATTACGTTTTGCACGTTTTACACTCGCTTGTGCAGCGCGGTAGCTTGCTAATTTTTCAGCAAGCTGAGGTTTGCGTAAATATAACTTTGACGGAATAACTTGGTTTGAGTCACCTTTGATGCGATCCCATTCAGCTTGCGCTACAGATACCTGCGCACGTTCAATTTCAAGAGCCGAACTGGCTTGAGCAAGGCCTGCTTCTGCTTCGATTAATGCTGCTTCGTAATCATTTGGATCAATACGTGCTAGAATGTCGCCTTGCTTAACAAATCCACCTTGTACAAATTGCTCAGACAGTGACACAACTTGGCCACTGACTTGTGCGACTAACTCCGTGTGGTTTTTTGGCTTCACGATTCCATGTGATTTTACATCGAGCGTAATAGCATCAAAGTTCAATGGTTTTATTGATACAAGCGGACGGTTGTCTTGTTCTGGTTTTTCGACCGGCGCTTGTTTCATTGAAGCAAACGCAAAAGCCATTCCTAGGCCACCGAGTAATACGGCGATAGGAAGAATGATTTGTTTTTTACTAGCCACGGGATAGTCCCTCACGGTTGACGGTAATTAAAATAAACTTGATAGGCTAAGCATACGCAATAAAGTGTTTACAAGGCGTTTGAAGATGTAACAAAGCATTGCACATATTACAAAGACGCTACAAAGGTTCTATAAGAGGTACCCAATGACAGATAAAATGGCATGTAGATTAGGCTGTGGCGCCTGTTGTATTGCACCTAGTATTAGCTCACCTATTCCAGGGATGCCAAACGGGAAAGCAGCGGGAGAGCGCTGTATTCAACTTGACGATAATAACCTATGTAAATTATTTGGTGATGAATCAAGGCCTAAGGTGTGTAGCGACTTTTCTGCCACTATTGATGTGTGTGGCACCACTAACGAACAAGCACTGTATTTAATTACTGAACTTGAGCAGATGACTTAAAAAAGATTAAACCTTTAACATTTTTTAACGGTTAGTGGGATCAGTTGTGTTTTTTATAACCAAAGTTTTATTTATGGCATTTAATATAATTTTGGTTATGGTTCGTTAGATATCTTAGACGGTAACGCGATAGGAAAATGCCAGTCAAATTGACTGGCATTGTTGTTTTTGCTTACCACGTATAAGTAGCGCTAAGAGTATATTGCTCGCCGCGACCAGGGGTACCTGGAACTTCTTCAAATGATTCATCCCAAATGTTGTCAGCAGCAAAAGTGATAAACACATTCTCAAGCTGAGCTGGCGTGAATTTTAGCGTTAATTGAGTAAAGAAGGCTTCATCGTCAGAGCTACGTAGGCGGTTACTATGTTGCTTACGCCATTCGTTATCAATGCGCAGTTCAAGTACATCCATAGGCTGCCATACTGCACCTAGTGTTACACGGTGGTCAGGGTAGTTAAGCGCATAAAAGCTGGCATCAATATCAGCCGTGCCATAGTCTTCTGACTTTTCTAAATAGGTGTAACTGGCAATTAGCTCTGTGTTTTCAAACGATTTATTCGCTAAAAACTCAACGCCTAAGGTGTCTATGTCAACTGGGTTTGCAAAACGTGCTGAGGTTGCATCAAAGCGATATGTCCAATCCGTTAGGTTTTTATCTTTTCGGAAGAAAATAGCTGAATCTAAACGCCAAGATGACTCTTCAATCAATAAACCTAGCTCAAGGTTATCGGTCGTTTCGCGCTCGAGGTTGTAATTACTTCTAAATAATCCGCCCGTTTCACTACCACCAATAGCGGTGTAACCAGGTACTTGAGAGGCTTCTGCGTATGATGCATACCAAGTATGTTCACTGCCATTTTGATTAATCACTTTCAGGCTCGCATCGGCAATAAAAGAGGTATCTGAGCTATCACGGTTAGTATCGTCAAATGCAGTGCCAACACGAACAGTAAGCTCTTTGTTAGATGCAAGGGCTGTCTTGTACTCAGGCAAGATACTTA
Source organism: Pseudoalteromonas sp. L1 (assembly GCF_021728095.1). Classification (NCBI taxonomy): domain Bacteria; kingdom Pseudomonadati; phylum Pseudomonadota; class Gammaproteobacteria; order Alteromonadales; family Pseudoalteromonadaceae; genus Pseudoalteromonas; species Pseudoalteromonas sp. L1. The sequence continues at coordinate 709,760 of NZ_JAKKCT010000001.1, forward strand.
GTTTAGTGTAATTGCGTGAGGTAAAGTTGTTTTCAAGAGATGTTGATTCAATTGAATCAGCAATAAACTGTCCTGAGTAGTTAACTGCAAAGCTGTTATTGAGCGAATGACGACCCGACAAACCCAATGATTTAACCGTGGTTTCATGAAACGCTTCAAACATAGCTGGGTTTTCACGAGATAATATGTAATGGTCGTTATGTTTACGATAATAACCTGTTACTTCAAAACTATTGTTCTCACCATACATTTGTTTGTGGTTTAGCATCAATAGCTTGGTTTCAAGATCTTCGGTTTCGTTAAAATTAAATGGTGTGTAAAGGTTCGGCCAACCAAAAAATTTCTCTTGGCGTCCGAACATTAAATCAGTTTGTGATGAGTCACTGGCAAGTTGAATGCGCGCTGAGGCACGTTCAAAGTCGTGATCGCCATTATCAATTGAGCCATCACTTTGCGAGTTTGAGTATTCACCCTCAAACCCTAATCGCCAATCGGGCATACTTTCAAGCTTTTGGCTGTGGGCAGCATGAATGCTTAATAAGTTAAAGTCATTTGTGCCAGTGCCAAGTGAAACACTTCCAGTGCTTGTGATAGGGCGCCAGCTAAATGAAACTGTACCAACAGAGCTGTTCATGCCATACAGTGCGTTATCAGCACCTGTTAAAATGGCAGGGCCGGTAAGCATTTGTGGCGCAATAGGAATTTCAGCGAAGTAGTGCCCCGATTGTGGGTCGAATAAGGTACTACTGCCAACACGAAAGCCGGTATTTTCGAAAATACCTCCACGAATGGTTACATCAGCTTGTGCTTCAGCCATATTACGTGACTGCAAATCTACACGGGGGTCATATTCTAAATTTGATACAGGCGCATCAAAAGTGCCGACAGGCTCCTTATTTGCGGTTGCTGAGACTTCAACGGTGATTTGTTCAATATTGTTTGCGTCTTCTGCTAGCACTGAGCAAATGACGAATAAAGCGGGAAGTGTAAGCTGTACTGCGCGTACCATCTAAAACTCTCTTGAATGTATTTGATTTACCTAGGGCAGTGAACACTATAAGAGCTCACTGCAAAATTGCGGCTATTGTATCTGAATCATCCAGTTATACCACTCCAACCAGATTTCAATAGGTAATAAAAAACCGCTAAGGCGCGGTTGTGCAATTAGAGCAGTGTCTACTTTTTATTTAAAATCTGTTTTTTGTTTCGGTTTGAATTTTTATTGTTTAACCGCGTCATATTTACCAAAGAAAGTGATGATGAGTGCAATAAAAATGCCTATAAAACCAATGATCGAAAAAGCTAGGCTATATTCAGTTTTAATATTAAAAATATTGAGTAAGCTAGTTATTAACAATAAAGAAATACCAACGATTTTTAAAATCGTCTGTGTTTTATTTAAGCAAAACCATGCTTGACAAGAGGGACATTGATTTTCAATAAAGAGGTTGTTTTTGTTAACCTTTTTTATATCTTTAGTCGCTATTTTAGTTTTACAGTTTGGCAAGTTAATTTCATTTTATTCCTTTTTGGATCTTTCTCTAAGACCCCGAATTCCATTTAGAGTTACTTTCGGCATCATAGCAAACTTTAATCATCACAAACAAAAAAGCTCACAATTTGTGAGCTTTTAAACGATGTGTTAACACTTTACTGCTGAGGTTTAGGTGGGAAGTTACTTAGAATATTAGCAACTGTTTCTTTAATTATCTCAGTGCGTTTTTCAGGTGTTTGGTTCTTTTGCAAACGACCTTCTTTTGCACCACGCCAAACTAGTTGGTTAGAAGCGCGGTCTACCACGTCTAAAATCAGTGTGCCTACTTCATATTCGCGAGTAGTTGTTTGCGTGTTGTAACCCATGCCCCAATAGTTCCAGCGTGCGCCGTAACCGACATTAAAGGTATCAACGTCGATTTTTTTATCAACCGATGCATGGTAGTTAATAAGTACATCTGCTTGTGCCATATCAACAAGTTTCATACCGCTTTTTTCAAGCTCAGCATTAACGGCTTCACGTACACGTTTTTCCATTAACGGGCTAATTTGGTAGTTTGCAACATTCTTAGTTAGGCTCGCGTTAGGAACCCAAGAGAAAGTTTGATAGTTGCTAAAGTCTGCTGATTTGTCGTAATCCCAATCAGGGGTTTTGGCACAAGCCGCTAAAAGTAATACAGCCGTGGCGATTAATAAGTTTTTCATACTGTTTGCTCCTTGGCAAAATTTCCACTACTTATTTGATAACATAACACAAAAATAATTCAACTGAATGATTATTTATTTACTATGGCACATTTCAAAAAAAGTACTGTAATTGATTGTAAATACAGTCATCCATGACATGTTGTATTAAGTACTGTGTTCTACTTCGATCCAGTCTTTTTCGTCTACCCAGTTTTGCGCGCCATCTTTTACTGTACGAATAGGTACAATGTAGTCGCAACTTACTTGTGGTTTTACAGAAGCAAAAATCGGCACAAAACCAAAGCTCAGAGCCGTTTCGATAATTGCTTTTTGGTTTTGTGGGTCGATATCCGCTGCTTCATCAATATAAATAGGAATACGATACAGGTTTTGTTCTTGATCACTTAATAGATAGCGAATGAATAGCATGCCGCATAATAGTTTAATAGTGATACGTGTTCCGTTAGAACCTGCTGAATCGATTTTTTCGAAGTGCTCAGTGTCACCCGCACGATTCACCACTTCAAAACGAATATCGAATAAGTCGGTCAGTGTTAGACCGGCTTTTTCTGAAGCAAGCTTAATTAAATGATCTTTTGCTTCGTTTACCGCAGATTCGCTATAAGGCTCTTGGCTTAATAAATCGAGGGTATCGCCTTGCTCAAACTGATTTGAGGTACTGATAATGGTATCAATACTATCAACCAGCATCTTGCGCGGAATAACATTAATTTTGAATGCTTGAAGGTTAGAGATTCGGTGCTGGCTAATCCCTTTATTAAAGCTATTCATTTCGCGGCGTAGGCGGTCTAAGTCTTCGCGCAAGCCTTTAATGGTGGCGGCGACTTCGGTTAACGCAACGCGGCCTTGACGCTCAACGGCATCGCGCTCGTTATCAATGTTATGAAACGCGCTAATCAGCTTTTCGTATTTAGTAAACTCATCGTTTTCGTTATCAAATTTAGTAATACCCGCATTGTAAATATGCATGTAGGTGTTACGTACGTTGATATCAAAGTTTCGTAGCTCTTGGCAGTCCTTGTTAAAGTGATGGATGAGATCGCTTAAGTTATCAAAATCAATACTGATTTCAATCATGTATGGAGTCACTTTGCCAGAGTAAAAATCAAGGGTGTGATCAATACGTTCAGATTTAACTTGACGTAAGCGGTCAGCTTGGCGCGCAAGCAAATCTTTTTTCGATTTGATAATTGAACGATGGTCGCTAATTGAGCCACTGTTCTTTTGAATGTCTTGCAGGTAGTCGTCAACTTGTTCGCGCTCTGCATTTAATTGCTCTTTTAGCAGGGTTTGTGCATCGACAGATTGCTGCATCACTTCAAATTGTTCAAAGCGTTTTAATGCTTCTTCTGAGGCCATTAGCTCATCATATAAGGCATCTTTTTCTTTTTGCTTTTCGGCGACATTAGCTGCGACTTCGCGCTGTTGTTTAAACTCTTTTAGTGAGTTTTCAAGGGCTGCGAGTTGCGCGGTTAATTGCTCTTTATTTTCACCCGTTTGCATTTGCACTGGACTTAGCTTTTTAAGTTTAATCGTCGCACCAGGCAGAGTTAGTACACTGCCTTTCACGTTAGCCGATAACTGCTCTAAGAACTCACCAAAGGCATCTTCGTCTGTGATCTCAACATCACCATTGCTGGTGGTGGCAAACGATAAGATATCTGGGTTCAGAATACGCGAAATCTCTTCAACTTCTTTTAAAGATAAATCTTCACGCATACGGGTGAATAAATTGAACTCAAGGTTCTTCAGCTGTAGTTTTAAGCTCTTAATTTGCTTTTGTGTTTCGCTAATACGGTAATCTAGCGTGTGCAAGCTTTGACCTTGAGCACTGCTTAACGAATGCGATAGCGATTCATAATCTTGCTTAAGCTGCGTAAGGCTTACTTTTAAAGTGGCCTTGTTAACTAGTTCAAACTCAGATTTAAGCGCTCGATAGTCTAAAAACCATTGTTCAATTTGAGTTTGTTTACGCTCAATATCACGCGATTGCTGAATATACAGTTGTTGCTTTTGGTCAAACTCATGCTTTTCGTGCTCGATATCTTCAAGGGCAATATTTAGCTCAGTGAGTTGCTCTTGTTGATAGGTTTCAAAGTCAATCAGTGCTTGGTCAATTTTTGGCGCATAGGCTGCAAGCTTGCCTTTTAAAACCGTTTGGTTTTCAAGCATAGATTCAAGGGCTGCGATTGGCTCTTGCATTGACTCAAGGGCTTTTAGTTCACGTTTGGCGCGATTCACTTTATCAAATGAGCGACGCCACACTTCATAAAAGTCGACCCGTGAGTTTGACATATGACGTTCAAAAACACGTAGCATAAAGCGTTTAACATCACTGGCACCTAACTTATGCAAGTTAAGGATACGGCGAAAAATTTCTTTATAAATCGCTGAATCTTGCACGTTGTTAAGCGGGATCATCTTTAAATTGATATCGCCATCAAACGGGGTCGCGCCACCAGTGAGTAAGGCGTTTAGCTCTTGCGCTTTTAATTCAATTGGATTGAAACCTTGCTCTTTTAAGTGATTAAAAAGCTTGGTGAATTTTACAATGGTTTTGCCTTGGGTGTAGTGCTCAAGGTCTAATTTACCTTGATAGCAAAAAAACTGATGTGCATAACCGGCAATTTTACCAAGGCCAGCAACACCAATCACCACTGGGCCGTTTGGTAAATCGGCTTCGAGTAAAATATAGGATTGATCTGACGAAAAGTAGAATTTTCGGGTTTCGTCTAAATCGTGGCCATCCCATTCTGTTAGGCGTAGATCATTAATCAGTGGAAATTGCAGGGCATTAATCACCGAGCTTTTACCAGTATTGTTGGGTGCACAAATTGAGCTGCTTTTATCCAGAGGGATCACGCATTTTGCATAGCCAGCGGTATTTAAAAGTGCAAGTTTGCTGAGTCCGTAAAGGCTTTGGCTTTGCATTATTCGTCCTCTCCTAGGTAGGTTTCTTCGTTTACTTCCATTAATGCATCGATATAACGATAAATGGGTGCTTGCAGCATAAAGCCGTTTTCTACTTCGCGAGCAAGGCCTAAACGCACCATACGAAGGTACACGTCTTTGCGTAAATCTGAGCCTGAGAAGATTTCTAATTGATCAAACAAGTGCTTGTTGATTTGCACTAAGGTTTGCATGAGTTCAAGGTCGTTTACCTCGTCAAACAAGGCACGCATTGGATCTTTACCGGTATTGGCATAGTGCTCAATCAAGATGTAGATAGTCAGTGCGATAGCACGCGAAATTTTCCCCATGTTTGGGGTGCTTTCATCGCTGCCAAAATAGTAAAAGCCACGGCTATCGTGTTGTAAGTCATGGCCAAGGGCATTAAATAACGCGCGGTAAGCATCAATGTGTTGATCAAGCTCTTGCCACATCAGCGTGTCTTGTTCGCTAATGTGGTAGCCTGATGTGAGCTTTTTATTAATAGCTTGCAGATGCGTTAAATCATCTAAATTAATATCTGTCATGGTTATTGCTCTGTTGCTTTTTGATCGTCAGCAATCGATGAGTTAAATGGATAAAGAGAGAAGTGTTGCTGGGCAATTTTTATTTTTACTTTCTCTTGGCTTTGGCTAATTTCAAGGTCGCCATCGCTAATGAGTTTTTGATACAAGAACAGCATTTCGTCAGCTTCTAAGTCTGGGTAGCTTTCATCTAAGAAACTAAGCAGCGGCTGAGCTTTTTTGCTGGCTTTTTTAAAGCGCTTTTTAAATTGTGTTTTAACATCGTTGTAATCAGGAATATGTGGGCTTTGATAGGCAGGCACATCATCATGTTCTGGTAGTTGATATTCATCGTGCTCAAAGTCAACTAAGCCTGCCATATAGGCCACGATATGACGTTGCTGACCAAGTGAAAAACGCTGTGCGTCTGAGACAAAGTTAGGCTGTACAGCACTTAACATGTTATCGACGCCATTTTTACGCACTAAACCAAGCACTTTGGCCGCTTGGCGAGTAATTAGGTTGTTGCGGCGCAATTCTTCTCGCAGTGGCATCAACATATCGGCGCTTTTGCGTAAACTTTCACGGCCAACTAAATGCATTTCTAAAATACGGGTACGTAATTGCTCTAGCATGCGCTTGTCTTGATATGACTTACCAAGACGGTCAATTTGCTCGATTTGCGCGCTAATTTGCGCTTCGATGGTGTTAAAGCACGCGTGGAAGTCACCACGAATATCAACCATTTCAAGCATAGGTTCTATGTATTCATCAAACGCTTCAATCACTGCTTGATAACGTTTTTGCAAAGATTGCACGGCGTTGTCTGCTTTCGCTTGCTCAACAATGTTTAATATCGCGTTTTCATTGTGGGCAAACAATTTCATTATTTTGCGTACCCGATCATCCATAATCCGGCTGAAACGGCGAAGCTCGTCGTAATCTTCAATTTCACCCGCTTTGGCAAGGCGGTTGCCTAGGCGCGCTAAGTCATCAACTAATACGCTGATTTCTTGGGCAAGACCTAGGTGTTCTTCTTGCAATAAAAAGGTCGCAAAATCAGCGATAGCACGGTTGATTTCTAATTGTGACGACTTCGCAAGAGGAATAATGATATCTTGATTCAATAAACGATTTGTTTCTTTATAAATACGTTCATTTGACCAGCTTGGCTGTTTTTGTTTTATCGCATTTTGTACGTCTTTTAAGCTGAAATCAGCCATCTTAAAACGTTTAAATAATAGTTCTAACACCCCCCAATGCTCTGTAAGGGTATTTAATAACTTTTTAGCTGGGATCATATGGCTCCAGTAAATCAAAATTTTGGTGTTAGCGTTTAGTAGTAATTTATCTAATTGAGAATAGTTTTATGACTTAGATACTGCTAGAATCCGCGCCGAAACACTCGAATTACAATTTTTACATTATTATAAAGGTTGTTCAAACACCATGGTAACCCCACTTATCCTAACCCTGATAGCGGTGGCATTTTTGCTTATCGTTATAGAGGATATTATCCATGTAAACAAGGCCAAAACGACGCTTTTTTTTGGCACTTTATGCTGGATTATCTTGTTTATCTCTCCAATTCATGGGCAAACCCCAGAAACTATCCAACATCAACTTGATCATAATATTTTAGAAATAGCGACGTTGTGGTTATTTCTTATGGCTGCAATGACCTTTGTCGCTTATTTAAACTCGAAAGGGTTTATTCAAAATATTGTTCATAAAATTATGCCAAATCAAATCAGTGAACGGAAGCTGATGTTTTTGATTGGTGGTTTTGCGTTTTTATTTTCATCGATTTCAGACAATATAACCGCGACTTTGATCTCGCTTGCGGTGGTGATGTCACTGAAATTAGACCCTAAAAAATTAATAAAATACGCAACCTTAATTGTATTTAGTGTGAACTCGGGTGGGGTATCGCTTATTACAGGTGATGTAACGACCTTAATGATTTTCCTCGATGAAAAAGTCACTATTGGTAACTTGTTATTACTTATTGTGCCTTCGCTTGCAAGCGTTGCGTTACTGGCTGTGATGTTATCAGCAGGAATGTCGGGTAATGTGGTATTTGAAAAGCAAATGGCTCGTCGTATTGAAAAAACCGACATTACCATTGCGGTTATCTTTTTCTCGACCATTATTGCCACGTTAACTTTGAGCGTGCTTTATAGTGTGCCGCCGTTATTAACCTTTTTATTTGGTTTATCACTGATGTTTTTGGTTGCGCAATTCTTGATGCGCAAAAAAGACGTAAACAAAAAAATCATCGATTATATTCGTGAGATTGAATACGACACACTGTTGTTCTTCGTTGGGGTGTTACTGTTAGTTGGTGCACTGAAAGAAGTGGGTGTGTTATCTCAATTTACACATTTATATGAGCTTATGGCTCCTGAGTATGCGAACTACTTGATGGGCTTGTTGTCGGCTGCGGTTGATAACGTGCCACTAACAGCTGCATTACTGAAAGCTGACATTATTATGAGCCCTCAGCAGTGGTTGTCATTTACCTATGCAACAGGAGTTGGTGGTTCAATGCTCATTATTGGCTCTGCCGCGGGTATTATTGCCATGAGTAAAGTCAAAGCATTAACGTTTATGAGTTACTTAAAAATGTCGCTGTATTTATTAATAGCCTACACAGCGGGTTATTATGGCTCACACCTAGCGGGAAGTTTTATTTAACACTTGACAGCTAGACGTCTAAACGATAACTTTCAAAGCCTGCTTTTAACAGCAGGCTTTGTTATTTTAACCAAGTGTTAACTTAACATTCAGAAGAGGTGCGATACTTAGGTAATTAATGTGAGGTGACGAACGCCAATGACCATTAATGAGGGAAGTACTCGCCGAGAAAAATAGCTGGACGTCACGGTTATTTTTCGGTTTATGGGGCTGAATCCTCAAAACTGTCACCAAACTAGGTGGAGAGCTTCTGGCATGGACTACTCTTTATTTTCAAAGCACCCCCTTGCCGAGTTCTTCTTGAATTACTGTGGATAGTTTTCCACAAAAGGAGACGACATGAATACCCAATTAGCCGCCAACACAAAATCAGATTACGTTGTTGCAAAATTTGGTGGCACCAGTGTAGCTAATTTTGATGCTATGAGTCGCTGTGCGGAAATTGTATGCGCAGATAACCAAGTACGTATTGTTGCTGTGAGTGCCAGTGCGGGCGTTACTAACCATTTAGTTGCATTGTGTAAACGTGATTTGAGCGCTGCTGAGCGCGATGAACACATCACGGGTGTTATTGCTATTCAAGAGAGTATTTTAGCTGAGCTATCGCTTGATGCCGATTTAGCTCATGGCTTTAATGAGACTTTAAGAGCATTTCAGGTGCTTGCGACTGAAGGGGTTAAATCAGCGGCAGAGCAAGACGAGCTGCTCAGTTTTGGTGAGCGCTTATCATCGTATTTATTTACGCAAGTGTTGCGTGGCCAGGGTTTAGATGCTGTGCGATTTGATGTGCGTAAAGTATTAAAAACAGATAGCCAATTCGCTAAAGCCACACCAAACATTGCTGCAACAGCTGCTGCTGCAAAAAAACATTTAGTGCCATTGTTAGCTGAGCAAGTTGTAGTAACACAAGGGTTTATTGGCAGTGATGAATATAACCAAACAACGACTTTAGGCCGTGGCGGCTCAGATTACAGTGCGGCATTACTAGCAGAAGCAATCAACGCAAAGAGTGTGCATATTTGGACGGATGTGGTGGGTATTTTCAGTACTGATCCGCGTTTATGTGTAAAAGCTACACCTATTGCAAGGCTAAGCTTTGATGAAGCTGCTGAAATGGCTACCTTTGGGGCAAAAGTGCTTCACCCAGCTACTATTTTACCAGCAAGCCGTAGTCATATTAGTGTGTTTGTTGGTTCGAGCCGTGAGCCACAATTAGGCGGCACATGGATTGAAAAAGAAAAGTCAGAGCAGCCAGGTATTCGAGCAGTCACACAGCGTAAGAACCAAATTCTTTTAACGGTTAAAAGTCCAGAAATGCTTCTTGCGAGCGGTTTCTTAGCGCGTGTATTTACTATCTTAAGTGAATTTAATATTTCGGTTGATTTGGTTACTACCTCAGAGATCAGTGTGGCAATCACGTTAGATAACGCACCGAATGCATCACGTCCTGAGCTGGATCAAGCCTGTTTAGATAAGCTTTCTGAGTTTTGTCATGTGTCGGTTGAGAATAACTTAACGCTGGTGGCTCTAATTGGTTCTGAGATTCAACTACGACAACAAGAGACCAACTTGATGCAAGTATTGAGTGATTTTAATATTCGTTTAATTTGTCATGGTGCAAGTAAACATAACCTGTGCTTTTTGGTGGAGCAGGGCGAGTCTGACCTTGTTGTTCAAGCTATTCATAGTCGATTATTAGAAAGCCAAGTCGCGGCATAGGTCGTTAAAGTTAATAAAAGAGCACTGCCAGTCAGTGCTTTTTTGTGCCACCACGCTTATGTCAAAATCATTCAGTGTGTTACTTGAGGCCGTGAGGTTATGTTTTTCGATTTCAGTAAACACATTTGGGCTCAAAAGTTTAGCGATAGGTTGTGATGTTGCTTTGGCAAGTGCTTCTTTCAGTGTCCAAATCCTAAAAAAGCATCCAGCTTGCTCATTTATATCGCAAAAGCTACTTATTAAATTAACTTCATTGTGATCGTAAAAATGTTTGGCGAGCTTCACAAAAGGGCGTGTTTTCGAACAGTGTTCTATATCAAAACCAAATTGATTTTGCTCAGGGTTTAGTGCTGCACCAATAAAACCACGGGAATGTGATAAGCAGGCCCAAATTGGTTCACTTACAGGAAAGTGAAGCTTCAATTTGTTGTCTACGTCATCAAATTGGCTCGAAATTGCGCAAAGTGGTGTATTTTTGAGTAAAGGAATGCTGCGTTTTAGTAAATACTTAAGTACTAAGCGCGTGGCAATATACTCTTGCTTAGCGGCTGGCATTTTGCGTTTTGTAAGTACACTGAGTTCGAATTCACTGAGTAACTTTTCAACGGGCAAGGTGCTGATATCGATACGTGAAGCATCCATAAGTACAACTTGTTTATCAGTTGAACTTAGCGCCGAATCAATTTTTAAGGTGTTAGAAAAATAGTGACTGCTCATGGTTTGTGGCTTTTACGAAACCCTACAATTAGATTTGTTTATTTTTACAGCAAATGCTCTTGTATGGGCACGAACAAACGCAAATTGTTTACGCAGTTGACTGTAATTATGGTTTAATGAGGAAAAATAATAACAGAAATGTAGATGTATGGCACAAGTTCGTGATGGCTTCCAAAGTCGTATTGGTTTTGTACTTGCCGCTTCTGGTGCGGCAGTAGGTTTAGGTAATATTTGGGGGTTCCCAACGCAGGCGGCAAACCATGGCGGCGGTGCATTTTTACTTGTTTATTTTATCGTTATTTTCTTGTTAGCACTTCCTGCTTTATATACTGAGCTGTTTTTAGGCCACCAAGCGCAGGCTAACCCAGTTAAAGCGCTATCAAGTGCATGGCAAGACACCGCACCCAAAGTGGGAGCAGCAGCCGGCTACATAGGCCTGTTTGGTGCTGTTGTGATGCTGAGCTTTTATTCAATCGTTGCAGGTTGGATGCTCGCGTACGCACTTGAACCAATTGCCAATTTTTTTGGTCTGACTGAGTTAAGTCATTTTTTACATAGTGATTCAATGGCACGCAACTTTGTGTTTACGCCATTGATGCTTATTCTAACCGCAAGCATTATTTTAAAAGGGGTTAAATCAGGTATCGAAACCTGGTCACGCCGCTTAATGCCATTATTGTTAGTATTGCTAGTGGCTTTAATTGGCTACATAGGCACCCTAGATGGTGCAATGGATGGTTTTGCTGCTTATTTAGTGCCTGACTTTAGCCAAATTCTCGATGCGAACTTAATTATTGCAGCAATGGGGCAGGCGTTCTTTTCATTGTCGTTAGGCGTCGGCTGTATGATGGTTTACGGCTCATATTTAAAGCCTGATGCGAACTTACCAAAACTAACTGGCACCGTTGCATTACTTGACACGGGTGTGGCATTTTTAGCAGGTTTATTGATTATTCCGGCTATTTTTGTTGCCCAGCATAACGGCGTAGAAGTGTTTAGCGGCGGTAAGTTGGTAGGCGAAGGACAGTTAATTTTTGCTATTTTACCTGAGCTATTTAGCACTATGGGGCAAGTAGGCTTAGTGGTTGGTTTATTATTTTTTGTGTTGATGTCGATTGCATCGGTGACCTCAACCATTTCATCAACCGAAATTCCAGTCGCATTTTTAGTTGAAAACCACAGTATTGAGCGTAAACAAGCAACTTTATTTGTTACCTTAGTGGTGTTTATTGCTTCATCGCTGATCATCCTTAACTTTGATTGGTTATTTGGCTTAGTGATTATGGTGCTCACGCAGTACCAATTACCCTTGATGGGACTGTTCTATTTCATTACTGTTGGCTGGTTATGGCAGCGTGGTAATAAATTGCATCAAGTATCGAGTGGCCCACATTATTGGTTTGCTCAGTACATTCGCTTTGTCTGCCCGTTATTGATGACGGCGGTATTTGTGAACGTGGCGTTGTTGCAGTAAAAATTAATACTTACTGTAAGTTATAAGATTATTTTAGTAGAGTCCTTCGCTAGTTACAGAAGAGGATGGCAGTTATTCATACAATCACACACACTTTATAGATGCACTTAAAGAGTTATCGCAAAAACAATAACGCATTATTTGCTAAAAGGGATATAAATTAAAGGAGCTGATAAGGGAGGATAAGCTTTGCAAACATTAATGAGAAAAAGGAAGAGAGTGAGCTTCAAACTGCTAAACAGCCTCCTATATAGGCTATTATTTGGTGGTATGTTTGCTTACTATTTGGCAGAGTTTGCGGAAAAGCCATTTGTGATGCAACTCGGCTTTATCGTTGTGTGTTGTATAATTTCTATGATTGTAGATTATTGGATGCTAAAGCCTAAGAGCTCTGGTGAGGTGGCAATCGATGATGGTGAATTACTGTTATTAGGCGTTAAATTAAACATATCTGAAGTGACAGAAATTCTCTACTCTCAAACCAAAAGGTTCGAACATACGGTAAGGTTTAGTTTTAAAAATCACACTTACCAAGACTTCGAGCTTGCTTCTTCTGATCTAATTGACGATTTGCGTTTCTATGATTTCTTGGTTAAACACCAATTACCAGTAAAAATGCTCGATAATAGCGAAAGACTAAACGAACAATAATTAGTAACAAGGTCTAGTAGTAAACAGCTAGGCCTTTTTTATTTTTAAAACTTAACTCTTTACTTAAAGAACCTCATTCGTTAATGGTAAACCTTGGCTAAGTTCGTTGGCACTTTGTAATGTTGTGCAAGCAATTTCGCTAAGCGCTTCTTGAGTGAAAAAACCTTGATGCCCAGTAACAAGCACGTTTGGAAAACTAACCAAGCGAGAAAAAATGTCATCCTGCATGATTTCTTCGCGGTGATCTTTAAAGAAAAGCTCTGACTCTTGCTCATAAACATCAAGTCCTAAGTGACCGAGTTTTTTGGACTTAAGTGCTTGAATACATGCTTGTGTATCGAGCAGTGCACCACGAGAGGTGTTAATCAGCATGACACCGTCTTTCATTTTTTCAAATGCCTTGGCATCAATTAAGTGATGAGTATGTTCGTTTAGTGGGCAATGCAAGGAGATGACATCACTTTGCGTGAGCAGTGTGTCTAAGTCGCAAAGTGTGTAATCGCCTTTTTTAGCGACAGGATCGCACACTAACACTTTTGCACCGAAACCATTTAAAATATTCACTAATGCTAAGCCGATTTTACCGCAACCTATAATACCGATGGTTTTTTGAAACAGGTTAAAACCCAGCAGGCCATTTAAATCAAAATTTCCTTCGCGTACTCGGTTAAAGGCTTTATGGGTTTTTCGGTTGAGTGTTAGCATAAGTGCTACACAATGCTCAGCAACGGCCTCAGGGCTATAAGCTGGGACACGACAAACCTTGATGTTGTGCTCTTTGGCGGCTGCTAAATCAACATTATTAAAACCCGCACAACGTAATAATATGGCTTTAATACCTAAAGTGGCCATATTGGCTATGACATCTTTATCGACAGTGTCGTTTACAAATACGCACACTGCATCAAAACCATGGCATAGAGGTGTTGTGGCACTGTTGAGAGATTGCTCAAAATAACTGAGCGAAACTGACTCAGCGTATTCCGTTAGATTCCTTTCAAAAAACGGTTGTTCATACTTTTGCGCACTGAATAAGGCCAGTTTCATCATTTAAATTACTCTCTATCACCATTTTGAGGGCTTCAGGTTTAGTGCGCGGGGCATATCGCGCAACAAGTTGACCCTCTGAGTTTATAAGAAATTTGGTGAAATTCCATTTAATTGCGCGGTTTTGCGCAATTCCGCGGGTATGGCATTTTAAATAATTAAATAACGGATGCGCCTCAGGCCCATTGACTAATACTTTATTAAAAATAGGAAAGCTAACATCAAAATGCTGTTGGTAGAAAGTCTGTAGCTCCTGCCCATCTAACGGCTCGTTATGACCAAACTGATTACAGGCGAAAGCAAGCACTGTAAATCCGCGTCCTTGATACTCATTATAGAGTTTTTCAAGGCTGGCCATTTGCATTGAAAAGTTACATTTACTGGCGGTATTTACGATAAGTGCTGTTCTTCCTTTTAACGATTCAAGGCTGAAATTTTCACCGGATGTAAGCTGGGCATTGAAACGATATATACTATCCATGTTTTACCTGTGTGTTTTTAAACGGTTTAAATGAACTTTTTTTCATTCGCTTTTTAGTTATTCGATTGAGATAATGAAATTGTTACTAATTTATCACTCAAATAGGTCAGTTTTATGTCAATGAAAGTCGCCTTCATCGGATTAGGTGTAATGGGTTACCCTATGGCAGGTCACCTTGCCAACGCAGGTCACAACGTGACTGTTTACAACCGCACTACAGCAAAAGCGCAAAAGTGGGCTTCAGAGTATCAAGGTCAATATGCTCAAACACCTAGTGAAGCTGCAAAAGGCGCTGAAATTGTATTTATGTGTGTGGGTAATGATGATGACCTACGGTCAGTTGTTTATGGCGACAAGGGTGTGCTTGCGGGCATGGAGTCTGGGAGCTATTTAGTTGACCATACAACGACTTCGGCCGAGGTAGCCCGCGAAGTGGCGACTCAAGCGAAACTACAAGGTGTTGCATTTTTAGATGCGCCAGTTTCTGGCGGCCAAGCGGGAGCAGAGAATGGTGTATTAACCGTGATGGTCGGTGGCGACGAGACTGATTTTAATGTTGTTCAGCCTGTTATGGCTGCCTTTAGCCGCTTTAGCCAATTATTAGGCGAAGTAGGCTCTGGTCAGCTTTGCAAAATGGTTAATCAAATTTGTATCGCAGGTGTGGTACAAGGTTTAGCGGAAGGTTTGCACTTTGCTAAACAAGCGGGTCTTGATGGTGAAAAAGTGATCGAAACTATTTCAAAAGGTGCTGCAGGCTCATGGCAGATGGAAAACCGCTACAAAACTATGTGGGCGGGTGAGTACGAGTTTGGGTTTGCTGTTGATTGGATGCGTAAAGATTTAGGCATTGCGCTTGATGAGGCAAAGGCAAACGGCGCAACCTTGCCGATGACAGCCACGGTTGATCAATACTATGCTGATGTACAAGCGTTAGGTGGCGGCCGCTACGACACCTCAAGCTTGTTGGCACGTATTGAAGCGTTACATAAAAAGTAACGTGATATTGTTTATAAAAAACGCGACAAAATGTCGCGTTTTTTATTACATGCTTTGTGCGTAATTGTACAACGCTTTTAAAATATGTAGATTTTTTTCGTTATCATCATTTTCATGAGCTAGGTTTTCAAGGGTGATCATGAAATCTTGCGCACTAATTGATGGGCTATCTTCACCGTGCATTAGCTTGTTTTGACAATATTGACGCCATGTAGCCAGCTCATCTTGGCTAAGAGTTTGTGGCCAGTTTCGAGCGCGATATCTAAATAGTAAGGTGGCAAACTTTTTGTCATCGAAATCAAGTTGCATCGAGGCTAGTTGCTCAGGGCTTGCATCGCGAATAATGGCAAACTTGGCTTTATCTGCATTGCTTGTAAAGCCATCATAAAGTTGGTAGTCAGGGTTTTGGTTTTCACTAAAATCACGCTGCCCATTAAAGACCTCGGTTACTTTGTCGCGAAGTTCAGTATTCGCTTTTAAGATAGCCAAGTTTTGTAGGCACTTTTCGCGGTCAATGCCTAAACGCGCTGCGTTTTCAGGTAACAAGGTTTTTGCTGGCGCAAGAATAGGGCATTTATTTAGGTGTACGAGCTTTAAGCCCACCGGTGCTTCGTCTTCACCAAGATCACTGTGTTTGGTATAAAGCCGAGTGCGTAACTCCTCGACCGACAAATCTAATAACACCTGTGGATCTTCAGTTAAGTTAAAGCAAATAATGGCGTTTTTGTTCACCGGATGAAAGCTCATAGGTGCAATCCAGCTAGTGCAGCCTTGGCTTGCAGGAATGCGTGATGAGGTATGCACAAGTGGTGTCATGTTAAATACGTCGACTAAATCAGCGAGCGCTTTTTTAGAACGTAAGCTGAAGAAAAACTGATAAAGCTTAGGCTGTTTTTCTTTTATAAGTTTCGCAAGCGCAATCGTTGCTGTTACATCACTCAATGCATCGTGAGCTGCGGCATGTTCTATGCCATTGGCAACCGTTAGATGTTCAAGTTTAAAACTAGGCGTGCCGTCTTCTTTAAGTGGCCATTCAATACCTTCAGGGCGCAGTGCGTAACATGCACGTACTAAATCAATAATATCCCAGCGGCTGTTATTATTTTTGTACTCTCGCTCGTAAGGGTCATAAAAGTTACGGTATAGACTATAACGTGTTACTTCATCATCAAAGCGAATACTGTTATAACCAGCTACACAGGTATTAGGTTGGCTAAACTCGGTATGAATTTTTGCCATAAACTCAGCTTCGACTAAGCCTTTTTGCATTGCAATTTGTGGCGTGATACCTGTGATCAAACAGGCTTCTGGATGCGGTAAGTAATCGGCAGCAGGCTTGCAATACTCAATTAACGGTTCACCAATAATATTTAAATCTAGATCAGTGCGGATACCTGCAAACTGACTTGGGCGATCTTTTTGTGGGCTAGCCCCAAAAGTCTCGTAGTCGTGCCAGTAGATTGTTGGTTGGTTTTCGTAGTATTTTGGTTCACTCATTCTGTCTCTTAGCCCTTTAAAATCATAGGTTTTGGCTGTTTTGTTCTTTTTTGTTATCTATTCGAATACGTTGCAATATCTACATGGTGTGTATAAATTTTTTGCTAAGTGTGTATAAAGTATTAAATGGCAATCAGCGACACTAAATTAAGAAAGCTGCTATATAAAAACCAAACACCACAAGTATTATCGCATAGAGATAGTTTGAGTGTAAGGGTATCAGCTAAAGGTGTAATTACTTGGCAGTATCGTTGCCGAGTTGATGGAAAACAACTAATTATATCGTTAGGTCGATATCTTGGGCTGAACCTTAAAGAAGCGCAAAAATACATACCTTTATTTCAGAACTGGCTAAGTAAAAAGAAAGCGCTCTGTTTAGCGCTTAAATTAACTTTTAATATTAGTTTGAAGCCATAAGTTAAGCGTCCTTAACTTATGGTGCAGAAATATTTTGTATTTCGTGCATAGCCGCTAACTGTAAAAAGTTTGAGCGACTCTTATAGTGTGGATGTGCTTTTACTAAATCATCAATTTGTTTAGTAAGTAGATTCGGTAGTGTGACATTAATTTTACCAGCCTTGCCTAAGTAAGGTTCAAGATCAATATCAACCAATGCCCACACCCAGCCTGCAAACTCAGGATTATTGATGTGATCATCAATATTACTGGCTTGTGGTGGTAAAATACCGTCTTCGGCTAGAAGCTCTAAATGAGTGTCGAGCGCTTCTTTGGCATTTAGTAATGCTTGCTCAAAAGAATCACCCGCACTATAACAGCCTTGAACGTCTGGAAACACTACGCCAAATGCTTCTGTACTTGTGCCTTTCTCAATTGCGACTGGATATAACATCGCTATTCTCCTAGTGTTACGTCTATCTACAGTGATAAGGAAATAGGATTAAAGCCCTGCATCTTTTAGTATTTTTGCTACTAACCCTTTGCCTAAATCTTTCTTTGGGTGAGGTACAGTGAGCAGGTTGCTATAGTTTGGATGTCTAAAGTGATGATGACTACCTTTCACTCTAACTTCCTGCCAACCCGCTTGTTCTAGCTTTTTGATTAAATCCTTGCTATTCACAGTAGCTCGCTATACGTTTGCAAAGTAGGGTTACTGTAACCCTAGCTGACGATAGTGTCAATTTTTATAACTCCAATAACCCTGTTTGTTTTTTAGATGTATTAAACCAATTAACTTTAAGTGCTGTTCATGAGGTAATTTTTGGGTTGGGTTTGGGAGTGCTTAAATGGCTGTGTAGATTTATTCAACCTAAATTACTTGATTGTATTCTTGTACCCTAAATGGCACTGCTACTATTGGTGAAGGGTTAGGACGGACTGATATTATAGAGTTACTCAGAGATATCGGTGACGAACTCCAAAGTGGTGACTTCCCAATTCATGAAGAATTATCAAATATGATACCAGGATAATAAAATGAATAGCTTTGATAAAGTTTATGCTGTAAGTGTTAACGCAGGCGAATACTTACTATTACAGGAAACAATGCTTGAGCAATCAATGCAGCTTACTAACAATGATATATATACCTTTAACGGTGAAGCTAAAGACAGCGGTTGGCGCCCAGTTGATGTTGATTGGTTAATAGTTGAGGGTGAGACGCCAACTAACAAACCAGATATTGCTGGCTGGGGAGCAATGGCTTTTGCAATACCTGCCTCTCTTAAAGATGAGTTTGAAACTACACTCAAAGAATGCTGTGAGTTTTTACCTTTAAACCTCAATGGTGAAAAATGGTTTGCTTTAAATATTTTAGGTCAACAAGAGGCGATAAATGAAGAGCACACTGAGTACAATATGAAAAATGGGCGCATAAACCGAGTAAGACGCTTTAAAAAGCTAACCTTAAGTAAAGATAAAATTATACAAGGTGGTTTATTCAAAGTGAAAGGAGCTGGTATATATACTTTTTGTACTGATCAAGAAGGTAGTTTGTACGACTTGGTTAAACGCAATAACCTCGAAGGATTAAAGTTTACTGAAGTTGATGCGTTCTAGATGCCTTATTACAGCTATTCAAACTTGTCCTGTTAATCTAAAAATGTTCAAAAATAAACCTCAAGCTTTTTAAAAATTAAGCCGATAAAGGGGAGTGTTCAATTTTAAACGGACTTTTTATGAAAATTAACACCAATTCACCTCCTATACAATTAGAAAGAAAAGTAACCCTTTTTGAAAACATTAATGGCGAAAAACAAGAAGCGCTTTCCTCAGAAGTAAAACAAAATAGCTTAGATGGCAAAGAGATAAGTCTGCAAGATCCTAAAGTTAAAGATGAAAAAGAAACTAAGCCTTTTGACTCATCGTTGAATAAGAGCAGTGCATATGAAGAAATCTTTAAATTAAAAGAGTTAGACTTTTCTAATATGAGTATAAAAGAGCTTTATAACATCGTTAAAAATGTAAATGAGGTAGAAAAAAAATATGCAAGAACATATGGTGATGACGAACCTGTTAGACTTGGTAAATCAGGAAACCCCATAATATCTAGGCATACAGAGGATATGAATAGCTTGGAGGCTAAGCTAAGCATACTTTCCTATGGTAAAGGAAACATAGATCCAGATAAAAAAATTAATGTTATGGAGTACTTTTCTAGTAGTTCAGAGGAGTTAGACAGTCTTACGAAGGAATTTCCTGACAACCCGAATTATCAAGTTAGAGCCTCTTTTATGAAAGAAATTATTAATACATTTGATAAATTTATATCAGATGATTCTTTGGATTTGTATCAAGAAAAAGCGACTTTGTTGTTAGCAGATAAAATTGAAGAAGTAGATATTTTCGTTTAAAAAGGCACACATTGAAAATATTGAAGAATTGGATTGCTAAGCATTAAAATTTAATGCGTGCATGTAAATTAGCTGAACAGTCCATATGTTTTCACAATTAGAGCTTAGATTAATAAAAAGCACACTTAAAGATAGAGCTGAAAAAGAAACAGTGGAGCTTAAACATCTTGATGAAGATAGTGATGAATATATGGAAAAGGCTAATGATTTAATGGTGCTTGATACATTAATTTCTAAAATTGAAAAATCGCAAAATTAAAGTGAATAAGTCTTAACTTGATCTGTCAGGTTTGATTGTTAGAACACAGTCAAATCTGACAGTTGCACTTGTGCTATTTTAGGGCGTTCGGCTTTTACTCTTCTTTGCCCTAAAAAGAGTTAGCCTAATTGCTCAAACGGTCTTCTTTGAACAAATAGTGGACATTGAAAATTTTCTTTTGATACAGTTTTTATATTTAAAATTTACAACTTTCCCCTATATTCAGGAAAATGAGCAATTTGCGCATTCTTGTCATAAGACCACTTTACCAATTTAAATTATTTTGTTAACTAGCAAAAGGTTAGCTAATTTGATAAAAACGTAGTAATCAGAAAAGTGAGCAGTTACGTGGCAGAAATATGCGCGATTTGCGCACTATTAAATTGTTAGGTGTTTCGTGAGAGTCGAGGCGATAAATCAATTCGTTGGATGTATTGAACGTCTGCTAAATGGAGAACAAATAGATCTCTACGGTGAAAGTGTGTCTTCATCATTTGAATACATTGCTGCAGAAATATTAACGGAACAGCTCATAGAAGGGATTTGGTACGATGGTGTATCAAACATGGTCGCTAATGTCGAAAATTCAAATAGAGTTGTGTTTTCTGGCTACATGTATGTTTGCCTAAATCAGGAAAAATTCTGGCAAGAGCCATTCAAAGCCGTTGTTAAAGATGAGAGAGTCTCACACAACGGGGTAAGGGTTTACGTGAAAATAGGAGAGTTAGAAGGTGAAAAGGAACTACTATCAATGGAATGGCACTATAGAAACACCTAACAAACCGCTGTAGACGCACGTGGAGCGTGCTGGGACAAAAACACGTGGGCTGTCCTCGCTTCGCTCGATATTATAGCCCACGTATTTTTGCCCCTAAGCGGGGTGTTAGGTAACCGAGGGGAATATAGGTGCATATTGTCATAACTGAGAAGGAAGTGGTTCTTACTAAACTGGATTACCAATCGTTCCGAGAAATTCAAAACGACTTCTTTGATTACGTCACCTCACTTGGCCCTTGGTCATCGGAGGAAATAGTAGATTACCTTGAAATTGAGTATCCAAACATTACACCTCCTGCTAAAGAACAAGTAGATGCACTTATGAAATCAGAGCATTTTGAAGTTGCCTTAAAAGGGCTTGGTGAATAAGGTTACCTAACAAGTTACTCAAAAGGACGCAAAACGCTTGGCTTGCGCTCCTTCGTCGCTAATTTTAGCCAAGCATTTATGCGCCCATTAGTAAGGCGTTAAATGACAATGTACTATTTAGTATCGCTTAACTAGGATGAGCTATGACAAAATTTAAATGCATACAATTAATTTCATTGCTATTTTTCAGTTCTACTGTCTTTTCTAGCAATATCCATGTAGAGAAAATATCCGATCAAGTTCATATTTTGAGTGGAAAGGAGTACGGAACTAATATTGGATTAATAACTACAGAGAATGGTTTGACCTTAATCGATCCCATGCCAGGGGGTGGGCATTTACTAGAGTTAGATAATATAGTTAAGTCAATTTCCGATAAGTCTATAATTTATATCTTGAATACTCACACACATTCAGATCATACGGGTGGTAATGAGTTTTTCATAGAGCAAGGCGCAAAGCTTGTCGAGAGTATTACTACTTCAGATGATCTTGTTCATATTAAAGTGAAGTCACACTCTTCGAATGACAATATTTATTACCACAAAATTAGCAATACTATCTTTGTTGGTGATGTTTTCGATACCAGTTGGCACCCAACATTTTATGCAGGTGGATTTCAAGGTTTTAATGATGCGATTGATGCAATTATGAAGCTAGGTGACGAAGAGTCTCTCATAGTGCCCGGCCATGGCGCACCAGCAAGAAAGTTGTCTTTACTAGAATTCAGAAAAAATACTTCAGAATGGATAATGAGAGTCCGAGAGCTACACCAAAAAGGGTGGGATGAAGACCGAATAATGAATGATGCTCAAGCTAAGAGTATTGTGGAAAAATTCAATTTAGGCGGTAGGTCACCGTTCCTTTCCCAAGAAGCATTCAAAAGATTTGTAGAAAGAACAATTTCGGTGATAGAAAAAGAGAAAGGCATGTAATAAGGGGTTTAAGGCGGATTCGTAACAGTTGGTTCGATTCCGCTTTGCTTCACAAATTTAGCCCACTTTTACTCTCCGCTTAATGCGTTACCAATGTCTAGCCATTGTACAGATCCGTCTGTCGATTCTAACTCATAAATGTCCAAAAACGTGTTAGAACGAACTTCCGCTGATCGCTCACAACCGCCTGTCAGATGAAATTTAAACCTATTCATTAAAACTGTAAGATAATCAGATATGCGGACTTCCCCTAAACAACTAGACATCTAGGACTCTTGTTAATTTATTTTCATTAAGCAAAATCACAAGGAACTTGATTATGCATCACCAATCCAATTTTATATCACTTTGCTTTTTTAGACTTGGCCGAAAAACAAAAGCTAAGTTTGACTATACTCACACTACACTTATCTTAAATGTCAGAATTATGGCGCTGAGCTTTAAGGGCTAATAGATAAAAGGCTGACCTTCGGATAAAAGGGTAGGTGGAGTGAGTGTTTTTGTTCTCAATAAGCTTGTAAAGCAACCTGTAGGTTACTTTTTATGCTTATATAGGTAGCTGAGCGAATAGTTTTTATTCAAAACTATGTAATGGCTCAAAATTTGCTAGTAAATCGCATCTTTATTTATACCTAAATATGAAGGAACAAAAAAATGACTTTATCTACTTTATTACTATCTACTTTATCTTCAACTGCTTTACCTGCACAGTCTTTTGATACAACTAAACTTCAAGGTACTGGTGGGATCGTAATAATTAGAAAGAAAAAGCAAGAATACCAATTAAATGGTACAGGTGGTATTGTTATCATTAGAAAAAATAAGAAAGAAAATTAAAATAAATAAACCAGCAATTTGCTGGTTTTTTTCTTCATTTCATTTTACCCTTTGAATTCGTTTAGAGGGTGAAAAATGCTTGAATCTATTCAAAATTTGTACAATAACTTGTTAGTTGCAACCGAGGATCATCGAGTTATTTCGCTCCAAGCTATTATAGCGACTATGTATGTCTTAGCACTGGCCTCTTCATTGTATCGAGCACTTAAAAATAGAGAACACTTTAGTGACTTTTTATCAATAGCATCTGTAGTTGTAAAATATGCACTAACTTCACTTTTGATGGAGTACGTTCTAATTTTTATAGCAGAAAATAAAAGTATAGGAAATACGCAACATATTTACCTCGTAGCATCTTTAATTAATGTGCTTAGTATTTATTTTTTGTATTACTTACATACAAAACTCAGTTATAAGTTTGGAAACTTGTTCTTTTGTGTCATTAAGCTAACAACTCTTCTATCCTTTGCTCATCTTATTTTATGGTTCAAACTGGTTGTTTTAAATATACAAGCTGAGCATGCCTATGTTCACTACATTTACAGCTTTATCGTATTATATGTAAGTATCGCACTTGCAATTGTGATGCTTTTTCCTCGTTTGCTTAAAACTAAGCTAAAGGTTTTAGTCAGTCCGAGCTGGCCCTGATAGATAAATATGTATAAATGATAACTTTGTTATATATCAGCTTTCTAGTTTCATTTATAATGCTTTTTACTGATATGTTGAAAGCTAACTTTGGGTGTATAGTAACATTCAGTTTACCGAGGGACCGTAATGCTTGAACTTATATACATAGCCATTGTCGTTTTAGCCATCATGCTGGTTGCCAGTATTTGGTTAATTTCGCGTAAGGGCATTTTTGAAGATCAGATAAGAACAAAGTCTGTTGAAGCTGTTTGGTGTACCATTCAAGCTGAAAATGAAACAGACCTAAACCGTGCTATTAAACTTTTTAATAAAGCTGAGCAACTCAAAGGCGAAATTGCGGGGCTGATTGGTCAGTCGCCAGACTTAGAGCAATTGTCATTGGCGGATAGCTGCTGCAATTTGGCAGATAAAGAGCTGAAAGACATGTCGTTAGGCGAGTTACAACGATATTATGATCAGCAAAATAACATCGCTAATATCTATAACGAGTTATACAAAGGTAGAAATTAAAAGCCAGATTATTTGATCTGGCTTTGTATTTTGATTTCGTTTTCTATTTGCTTAACTTGAATTTTTGCTAATTGGTTAAGCGCTTCTTGTGTTTGATTATCACCTTTTATCAACCCCGCGGTTGATAACTTTTTAATGCTTTTAATAATGCCATTATTAACCGCTTGTAATAAATCACCATCCAGCGTCATCGTATTTTGGTTATGACCATTTAATACAAAATCAAAACTTGTGTCTGTCATTTTACATGCGGTATCAATGACTTCGTAGGGTGGAGTTGCACTGTCAATACAGTGCTCGCAAAACCCAGATTTTAATGATAAGTAGTTTTCCAATTCAGTATTATTTTTCACTTCACATAGCTTACATAAGCGTTGAAAAATCTCACTTATGCGCTGCTGCTCAGTGTTGAGTTTATAATTGAACATGGCAGCTCCTTGCTTATTTTTGCCTATCTTAAACGACTTTTGACTAAATCGCATTGATAAAGCGATGATTGAGCTTACTTTTTTACGAAATAAACAATGCCATTTGATGGTATAACCCTATTCCGACTAGTACATTAAACGGAAACGTAACCCCTAAAGAACTGAGCATTGCTAAGCCGATATCAGCATCTGGGATCGCTGCTTTTATTGCTGCTGGCGCTGCTATGTAAGAAGCACTCGCGACCAGGCTACCTAATATAACAATGGATCCTAGCTCTAACTGCAAAGCGGTGCCGACAAACACACCTATGGCACCTAGTAAGTTAGGGGTTATGATAGCGAATAGCGCTAATCGCCATTGATGCCAAGGGATTGGGCGTAAAGTTTGCGCTGCCATTAACCCCATTTCAAGTAAGAATAGTGCCAGCACTACTTTGAAGCTGTTAGTTAATAAGCTTGTAACTTGGCTTCCTTCTTGGGTGCCGTACATCATACCAATGATCACGCCGCCAACGAGCAATATCACGCTTTTGTTGGTGAGAGTTTCATGCCATAGGGCTTTAAGTGATAAGTTTTGCCCAGAGCCATTACCTAAGCGGCGATAAAGTAATAAACCAACGATGATGGCGGGTAACTCAAGCATCACTAAATAGAGTGTTACTTCTGCACCTACATTTAACGAATTAGACTCGACATAGGCCAATGCAACAGCGAATGTTCCGGCACTCACTGAGCCGTAATGCGCAGCAATACTTGCGCTATTTGCGATTGATAAATTAAGTGCATATTTTAAAACAGGGAAAAGTAGTAACGGAATACAAGCGCCAAGCAGTAGTACAGAGCCCATTTCAGGTAGCAATTGCCAATGTAAATTGCCATGTAATACCATTCCACCTTTTAGGCCTATAGTAAGCATGAGTAATAAACTCAATGTTTCGTAGGTTGCTTGGGGAATTTTTAAATCCGACCTTAATAAGCCAGCGGTGACACCTAAAACAAAAAACATTACAACAATATCAGGCACTTTGTTCTCCTCTTAGTTAAAGCGCCGCTATTCTAGATAAAAATTAATATAGAAAATAATTAAATAGTTGATATCATTATATAGGTAATTATCTATAGGTGATGTATGGATCTAAGGCATATCTCTTTTCGTTTATTAGAAGTGTTTATGTGTGTTGTTAAAACACGCTCGATTAGTGAAACGGCGAGGCAATTATACTTAACGCAACCTACGGTATCGCAGCAAATAAAACGCTTACAAGAAACAGTCAATGAGCCATTAATTGTTGTTAACCAACAGCGTATACATGTGACAGAAGCGGGCTTTGCACTTTTTCAGACATGCCAGCAAGTGTTTGGGCACTTTGATGATTACCGAGACTACTTAGCCGAGCTCAGAGGGGGGGAGCGTGGTCAATGCAAGATTGCTATTGTGAATACTGCGCAATATATTCTACCTAAGCTCTTGGGCCCTTATAGTAATTTACATCCGCACGTTGAATTACCGCTTGAAATTGGTAATCGTGCTGAGGTGTTAGCTCGTTTTGAAAGAGGGGAAGATGATATTTATGTTTTCAGTCATCCACCTTCGTTGGAACACGCAAAAGCTGCGCGTTTTTTACAAAATCCATTGGTTTTTATTGCGCCAAAAAACCATCACCTTGCTTTGCAAAAAAATGTAAATCTGAAAGCATTAGTAACGGAGCGTTTTTTATTACGAGAACCTGGCTCTGCTACGCGTATGTTATTTGAAAGTGAACTACAAAGTAGGGGCTTTGTATTAAGTAACACTGTGCAAATGGCAAGTAATGAAGCTATTCGTGTATCGGTTGGCTCGGGTATGGGGTTGGGGGTTGTTTCTCGGCATGTTTTACCTGCGCATGACACTTCGTTTTGCATCCTCAATGTGGCCGATGTTCAGATTGCAAGTCATTGGTATTTTGTTATTAGAACTGACCGACATTTATCGCACGCTGCAAGGAGCTTTTTAAAGTTTGCAGAGTTAAATCTAGAACAATGCTTAGATAAAGCCTGGATAACAAATGAATTAAGTACGCTCAACGACAGCCTTGGTTATTAATAAAGCTAAAAGGCCATCATGACTACTTGGTTGCGACCATTACTTTTGGCTTTATAAAGCCCTTTGTCTGCTTGGGCGAGTAATTCGTTAATGTTATTGCTGCCAGATTTGTGTGTAATTATTCCAACACTAATCGATAGCTTTATTTCGTGCTGCTGATGTATAAACGTTTCACTATTAATCGCTACTCGTATGCGCTCAGACAGTATTTGGCCTTTTTGTAAACTGGTGTTAGTGAGCAGTACGGCAAATTCTTCGCCTCCAATTCGTGCGATAAGATCGCCTTCCCTAAGTTGCGATTTAATTTTATTGGCGACCCACTTTAATGCTTCATCGCCAGTATCATGACCATATTGGTCGTTCACTTTTTTAAAAAAGTCGATATCGATCATCAGTGCACAGAGTTCGGTTAAGTTATTGTTGGCTTGTTCTAAATAGTTATTGCTAATAGTTAAAAACGCGCGTCTGTTTAGTAAGCCTGTTAGTGGGTCTCTATTGGCCAAGTCACTTAAAATTTGCTCAGACTCTAAAAACATTAATAATGGCCAAATCATTGCCGTTAGTGTGGTTATCACAATGTGACTCAGTAAGATGATGGCGAGTATTTGTGAGAAATCGAAAGTAAATATATTAAGCCCATCTATCACTAATAGCCCTAGCTGTAAGAGCATAATGCAAGCATGCAATACAAAACATAGCTGTAACAGGACCAAGTGAATAATGTGTTCGACATTGAGCTTTCTTAGTGCATAAGCCGCATAACTAAAACATGCAGCAATCACTGCTGTTGTTATAAGTTGATTAATTGAGTTGCTATACAAAGGTAATAATATGATTGCACTAGCGCCCAATAAATAAGCGCACAACTTTAACTTTTGTTTTTCGGATTGCGTATACGCATGTATACCCAAAATAGCTGCTAAGGGAGCTGAAATTATGAGTAAGTCTGCTATGTAATGGGTGATAAATGGCAGGTTTATAAAGAGCCTTAAAGAGGCTGTAATTTGCGCTAACACAAAAATTAGGCACGAGCTCCCCCAGTACAAATAGCTAGACTGCTTTCTTAAAAAATACAAAGACAGTAAAAAAGCACCAATTATCAGATTCAATAAAATTGAGATACTAATAATGGTGGGTAGGTGCACCATATATAATCCTAAACTCACACATCTGTGTTCACATATTAATTATTATGTATTAATAGCGTTATGGCAATACGCATTTAGTTCTTACAATTTTAGACTTTCCAGTGCTGGTTTAAGGGTTGGATAATGAAAACGGTAATTATGTGCGAGCACTTTTTTGGGCAGTACGAATTGCCCATGTAGTAGTAGGTCTGACATTTCACCCATCATCAGCTTTAATACCCAACCAGGCATTCTAAGCATCGCTGGTCGCGACAGTACACTGCCTAAGGTTTGGCTAAACACATTATTACTCACAGGGTCGGGAGCGGTTGCGTTAATAGGGCCATGAATGTCTTCGTGTGTGAGTATAAATAAAATAAGTTGGATCATGTCATCAATGTGTATCCACGACATACCTTGTTGCCCATGACCGAGTGGCCCACCTAAGCCAAACTTGAATGCGGGTAGCATTTTTGACAAGGCACCGCCTTGTTTAGCAAGCACGATGCCGGTTCTTAACAGGCATACTCGTGTTTTTTCTGATTCTGCTTTTGTAGCTGCATGCTCCCAATCACGGCACAGCACATGACTAAACTCAGGGTAGATATCATTAAATTCTTCATCAATATGATTATCATTTTGACGGCCGTAAAAACCAATTGCACTACCAGATATAAAAGTATGAGGAGGTGACTCACAGCGATTAATAGCTTTGCTAATTTGCTGTGTTAGATTGACTCGACTCTCAAAAAGTGTGCGCTTTTGTGATTCACTCCAGCGTTTATTTACAATAGGCTCACCCGCTAAATTTATCACCGCATCTATGTCTTCAAAGTCGACTTCATCGAGTGTCTGTACAGCATGTACCTGATGTGTAAGCAGCACATTTGCTTGAATTGGATTACGACTAAGTACAGTTACTTTATGATGATTAAGTAAAAAAGGGCACAAGTGTTTACCAATCAATCCCGTTCCACCGGTTAACAAAATATGCATAGCGATACCCTTTTTATAAATATGCGTGTATGTTTTTTATACATAGCACGTCTGTTTTTTGCAAATTTATACGTAAAAAGACATATTTACGTTCAGTTTTCATCATTAGATTGGTAGAAAAAATAGGTTTTATTAGCTGTTGTTTTTGCCTTGTACATTGCGGTGTCAGCATTTTTTATTAATTGTAGTGCATCACAACTATGATCTGGAGCGATTGATACTCCAATACTCAAAGAAACTTCAATACGCTGATTTGCGACTTCAAATGGTAATTTAAATTGCGCAATTAAATGAGCGATCATCGCTTCAACATAGGATGTTTTGGCTGTGTTATGCATAATAACGATAAATTCATCTCCGCCGTAGCGGTATATATCATCGTCTGCACGGGTTGATGAACTGATCCGCTTTGCCGTTTCTTTTAAAATATCATCACCCACTGCATGACCGTAATGATCGTTTAATTCTTTAAACTTATTTATATCAATAAAAATAACAGCAACTTTACTATCTTCAGTACATAAATTGATAGCATCAATGAGTTGTGACTCTAATTCTGTTCGATTAAGTAGCCCCGTTAAATGATCGTGATTAGCCTGAAAGGTGAGTTTTGCCGTTTTTTTATGAATGATCTTGCTCATTCGGTAAAACCGCTTAAGTAAATGGCCAATTTCATCATGGGCAGTGTAATGTGTGGTATCTGGTTTTTCTCCTCGCTCTAGCTTCTCAGTATTGGTAATTAATAGATTAAGCGGTTTAAACAACTTATTTCTGATATACACAGCACACAAAACAGAAAGCAAAATAAATAGCGGGATCTGGATAGACACTATAAAGGTGATTACTTTTCTGTTATGTCTAAACTCTTTTCGTTCGATATCGAGGCGCTGTCTTTCGTCATCTTGAAAAGTGCTTATTTTTTCACTTATTTGATCCATTATTATTTTTCCCTGATCACTTTGAACGACGGATATTGCTTTTTTGATTGAGGCATCGGTATTTTGTTGCGCAAGCTCTATTGTTAGTGCAAGTTCAGCGAATTTTTGTTCAACAAGTAAGCGAATATCACTTAGTTGCTGTTGTTGTTTTTTATTACTTACAGTGAGGTTATTAAGTTCAGATAGTCGAGATTGGCTTTCTTTTATTCCAGAATAATAGGGAGCAAGGTAACTTGCATCATGGGTGAGTAAATAGCCTCGCTGGCCTGTCTCAGCACTAATTACATCATTATACAGTAGCTCCGATTCATCAATAATTAAGTGGGTGCGAGTAACAGCGTAAAGTTTTGAGCGGCCTTCTTGATCGAGATAAAACACGATGGAAGTATTTAGTAATAACACTAAAAACAGTGATGTGAGTAACAGAGTTAGCTTTAGTTTTAGTGACATCAATAAGCCATAATAAGATGAAATGAGCTTAGTTAATGATAAAGTATTGATGATGGTAGGGAATAACGCCAATAAAAGTTTAGCTGAAGGATAAAAAGGCACCTAGGTGATGAACAAAAAGAGATTTAGTGACTTTTAATTATAAAAACTAAGTATTTTTGATTGATTTGATGTGTGTTTTTCTATTTATTGGTATGCTGTTATCAAAATAAATCCAGAATTATTACCTAAGGAGTTAGGTTGAACTTTTTACGTCGATTTCATGATATTGTTTCTGATCAGACTCTTTGTTTTGAAGATAAAGTTCAGCACATCTTACGGTTTGGTTTAGATGTTTTTGCCCTCGATTTTGCTATTGTGAGTGAAGTCCGTGAACAGGTTTATACTGTATTACATGTGGTGTCTCCCAATAATGAAATTGCAGTGGGTACTCAATTTGATTTAGAAAATACATACTGCTTACATACACTTAAGGCTAATAAAGCGTTATCATTTTATCATGCGTCAAAAACACATATCGCAGCGCACCCTTGTTATATTAATTTTCAATTAGAGTCTTATATTGGTGCACCTATTTATGTGGGAAGTCAGGTTGTGGGTACGGTTAATTTTTCTGCTCCCCAGCCATCAGCACCTTTTACAAATGAAGCGCATGACTATGTTGAACTTTTTGCTCAATGGCTGGGTAGTGAATTTGCGCGAAATAATAATGCTCAAAAGCTTATCAAAAAGAATTACATGCTGGCTCAAGTTGAAGATGTTGCCAAAATCGGCTCTTGGGAATTTGATTTAACAACCAATCGTATTTATTGGAGTAAACAAACACGCATAATTCATGAAGTAGCAGAAGATTATACGCCAAACATAGAGACAGCGATTAATTTTTATAAGCAAGGTGAAAGCCGACGCGCGATTGAAAAAGCTGTGTCAGATGCGATAGAGCATGGCATTGATTGGCAAAACGAAGTTGAACTTGTAACAGCGAAAGGTAAAACAATTTGGGTGTCGACCTTTGGTGAAGCTGAGTTTAATAATGGGCAATGTATTCGCCTAATTGGTACATTCCAAGATATCACTAAGGAAGTGCTACTACGCGAAGAGCTAAAACAGCAAAAGGCCGACGCTGAACGTACATTAAAAGACCGCAGTATCCTGCTTGCAAAAATAAGTCATGAATTAAGAACCCCTCTTAATGGTATTACAGGGATGCTGACAACCTTACTCTATGAAAAGTCAGAACAAAAGCGTGAAGAAAAGTTAAAAGTAGCATTGCGCAGTGCTGATATTTTATTGAATATTATTAATGAAGTACTGGATTTCACAAAAATAAATCATGGCGAGTTACAGTTAGAGCCAAGTCACTTCTTACTGAAAACCATTTTTATTGATTTAGTGTCGTTATATACCCCGTTGTTTGAACAAAAACAGCTTCGGTTTGATACAGATATTAATATTGATGATGAATGCTGGACGTTTTGCGACAACACGCGAATAACTCAAATAGTTTCAAATCTATTGAGTAACGCACTTAAGTTTACCGATGACGGTCATATTAGCATTAAAGCTACCACAACCTCAGAGCAAGATACTGTTGTACTTCACTTACAGGTAAGTGATACAGGGGTTGGTATGACAGAAACCTTTATGAAATCACTGTTTTCCCCGTTCACTCAGGAAGTAAATAAAGAGCGTAAAAAAGGAGGAACAGGACTTGGGCTTGCTATTATAAAAGAGTTGATTGATTACATGGGTGGCACAATTAATGTGTCGAGTGAATATCAAAAAGGGAGCTGTTTTGATATTCGATTACCTTTGCAAAAAGGCACGCCACAAAATCAAAGTAACCATAGTGGCAGTGACGTTGATTTATCGTCATTAGCTTTATCGATACTGGTTGTTGATGATAACCAAATCAACCGTTTCGTGCTTTCGGCCTTTCTAGAAAAAATGGGTTTATCCGCTGATTTTGCCTGTGACGGCGTCGATGCAATTAATAAATGTAAGCAAAAACACTATAACTTAATTTTTATGGACTGTGTTATGCCATTGTTGGATGGCCTTGAAGCAACGCGCCAATTAAGAAAACTTGCTATATGTCCTACGGATAAAACCTATATTGTAGCCTTAACGGCAAATACCTCTGCTGATGATAAAGCAGCATGTAAACAAGCGGGTATGGACATGTTTATTTCTAAACCCGTTAAAAACATATTCATTGAACAGGCAATACTTGCTGCTAAAGAAAAGTTTGATTTATAAGTAAGTTACAGAATCTTGCTTTTAGGCTTATAAAATTCCACTTTCCTAATTATTTTATCTAACCTATACTGTGTTTATGTACAGTATTTGTGGTTGTGTATGTTTGTTATTCCTATCTATATTGAAGCAGGTATTACGGGTTTTGAGTCGCCTGCGGCAGAGTACAAAGAACTTGGCTTGTCGCTTGATGAGCTGCTTATTAAACATCCCCATGCAACCTTTATAGGTTTAGCATCAGGTCACTCAATGGTAGATGCAAAAATCTTTGATAAAGACTTATTAATCGTTGATAGGAGCGTGGCTATCCAAAATGGCGACATTATTGTTGCCACTTACAACGGCAGCTTTGTGTGCAAGATTATTGATACCAATAAACGGCAATTATTATCAGCCTCAGACTTATATAAGCCCGTATCAATTTATGAAGACGATCAGTTTAAAGTTGAGGGAGTTGTAACTGCTTGCATACGAACATTTAAAAATAACAAAAGCATAAACTCCTTATGTATGCGCTAGTTGATGCTGCCGCTTTTTACGCAAGCGCAGAGAAAGTGTTTGATCCCTCCATCCGCTATAAACCGGTTGTTGTCCTAACGAACAACGATGGCTGTATTTGCGCCGTTTGCCCAATCGCTAGAAAGCTAAATATTCCAAACTTTGCACCTTATTTTAAAGTGAAAAATTTTTTAGCTAAAAATAATGTAGTGGTGCGTTCATCAAACTATGAATTATATGCCGATTTAAGTGAGCGTATGATGACAGTGATAAGCCGGTTTAGCGATACGCACCATGTTTACTCGATAGATGAGTCATTTTTAAAATTTACAGGGTTTAGTAGCCTGATTACTGATTGGCATGCTTATGGTCAGCAAATAAGGCGCACAGTATGGCGTGAAACAAGCTTGCCTGTTGGGGTCGGGTTTGGCACAACGCCAACATTAGCTAAAGCTGCAAATTATGCGGCTAAAAAACTACCTGGTTTTAAAGGTGTGGCTGTTATTAATGACGAGGTTTCACGTAAACACATACTCAGCCAAATGGATGTAAGGCATGTATGGGGAGTCGGCTCTCGTTTAGCAAAAAAATTTAAACTGATGGGAATAGAAACAGCTCAGCAACTTGCAGATCAAAGCCCCAAAAAAATGCGTAGGTTATTTAGTGTTGTTGTTGAGCGAACGGTGAGTGAATTAAATGGTGTGGCTTGTTTAAATTGGGATGAAGTGAAGCAAGGTAAAAAAGAGGTATTTTCTACACGTAGTTTTGGTGAGCGAGTTACAGATATCAACACATTAAGAGCCGCATTAAGTGCGCACGCAGCAATTGTTGGTCGAAAACTAAGAAGGCAGGGCTCTATAACAAAGCGTATTGTGGTATTTGCTGCCAGCTCACCACATGATAATGAGTATTATAAAAAGTCTATAATATTTGATTTTCCTGCTGCTACAGCAGATACACTCGAAATCACAAAAGCAGCTTCATTAATATTAGAAAAAATATACAAAGAGAATGTGCATTTTTATCGCTGTGGAGTCGGGGCAATTGAGTTGGAATGCTCGGCAAATAAGCAGCTAGACTTATTTACTGAAAAGCAGTCTAAGCAAGTACTTATGGACTGTGTTGACTCAATTAATAGTCGGTACGGAACAGGTGCTTTACAATCAGGCAGTGAGTGTTTAACGCAGAAATGGAATATGCGCCGCGCATTTTTATCACCGCACTACACAACTAGGTGGTCTGATATTCCAATAATTGATTGTGGTTAAAACATTAAAGGAATATCAAATCAGCATTTAGAAAGTTAATGACTCGCGCACAGTTGACTAAAAGTAACTGTCGCTTCACAAGCAAGAGGCGTACTCGACTGCCAATGTTGTATGTCTGATTTGGCTGTGCAACCGATATCTTCGATAAGTAGCCGCTTATCTTGGCAAAGCAATAAAGCGGCATCTTGCTCTTGAATAACAACTTTTAACTGATAATTTTTAAATGGCGTAAGCCTGCTTTTATCGCCTCTGATCGCCGTTAATAATAATTTTTGTGGGTCAGTATATGACTCTGAGCTAAACTTTAGTGTTCCATCCACTGCGGCAGAAATATCTTTTAATTGCGATGCAAGATCTGCCATTTCTTCAGGGTTGTAAGTATTTGCTGAACTCGCGCAACCTGCTGATAAAACAATTGCTGTGATGAGAGTTATATATCGCATTTTAAATATTCCACGCTGTTAAGTGTCCGTGTTCATCTTTGCCCGTATCCAAATTCCAGTTGCAAAGTTGAGTGCATTCTTCATCATTAAAAATATCGTTAGCGATGATGGATATAAAGTATTTAATATTTTTAACGGCTAAATCAAACACGTCATTATAGTGCATTGGACCATTAGGGGTTGCGAGGTCTTCTATAAAGCTACTGTCAACTTCGTCGTCACGAGGGTAAAGAAGGCCATTGTCAGCGGCAACATGCCTAGCCCAAGGAAACAGTCTGTATCCTTCCTCTGCGTTATTTACTACTAATTGAAAACCACTATGCCATGCATCAAAGTTAGGTTCTGCTACTTGGGCATATTCAGTGTGTATGCTAGTTAATATGTACTGCCAAATTTGCTTTATATCATCATCAAGACAATTCTCTTGATTGGTGCATGAGCCAATATTTAACTCAACGCGGTCGGCAAAGCCAATTTCGCCTAGATTTAATCGCGACCAAATAAATGAATCTTGATTCATCTCACATTGTCTGTGTTCGGCCTGATTATGCTCGTACGGTCCTACTTTAAGCTCGACTACAGGGTGTATCGTTATATCAGCAGCAACATGCGACATATAGCCACACAGCCATGCAAAGCATTTTTCTTTCGCCCATCCCTCAAGGTTTTTACAATACTTTATGGCTTCCTTAATAACATCACCTGTGTTTTGATAATGCATTAAATCAGCCCACTTGTTTTGTGCAGCATTACCTAAGGCAAGATAAGGATAATCAGGAGACACGCAACCAAGCTCAATATACTTTTGATTTGTACTTAAAATTAACTTGGCTTGATTGGGAATGCTCATCCTTGAAAGAGCATTGTTATCAGTTGCTAAATTAGCCGCCGTAATATGTGCGAATGCACCAGGCATGAGTAAATCCTTCTACTTAATTATTATATTTACAACTTATAGGAGTATAATAATTAGTCAAGTTGTGAAGAGGGGTTGTTTTATAATTTGGTGATTTTATAGGTGAAGTGCGAAGTTGTCAGTATTCTTGGTTGTCTTCTATTAACTGAACTTGAGGTGTAACTCGTTTCTGCCCAAAATGCGTTAGCAGCTAAGGTAGCTGCTTAAAATCAATTAGTTAGCCTGTTTAATTGCTCGGGCTAGCGGCCTCTGTATGCGTAAAAAATATAATTGCTTATTGAGGAAAATTTAGGTGTAATGAATACATAATAAGCGCTGAGCAATGCAGGGAAAGCTTACATAACACTAGCTAAGCTGATTAAATTAGCGAGGAAAGTGAGAGCCTCCAAAAAGCCTACTTTTTATAAGTAAAGCCATAGCATAAACAACACCAACTCTGACACACCGAGCAGGTAGCGGCTCAGTCCAACAAGCAATTATGCAATTTAAACAGCGTGTTGCATAAATACTAAAATGTTATGCTTTTATATAAATTCTCTAACTATGGAGTTGTCTATGAGAAAAATACAATTGAATGTACTTCCTAATGAAGTCGTGAAATTAATAACGGAAGAAAATCCTATATATGAAGATATAGGTATCTTAGGTGATAAAGGAGAATTAAAAGGAGTTGTTATTACTCCTGAAGCATATTCTTATTTTCTAAAAAAAGTAGAAGAAGATGAAGATAAGGAAGACTTAGAGTTTTTAGATAACTTTGATAGTAAAAATGAGTTGGATTCTGCTCAAACTCTTGATGATTTTTTAAAGGATGAGGGTTAATAATGCCTATTAATTATGAACACGATACTGATTATGCAAATAATAGTGAAGAAATGCAGGATGTTACTGATGCTGTTAATGCAAAAGTACAAATAACTAATAAAGAAAATGTCATGGATTTTGACGAATTTTTACTTAAAGAAGGAATTTCAACAAATGGCATTCACAGTAAAGATAGCAAATAAAGCTCAAAAAGAATTAAAAAAAGTATCTCCGCCTTATCAGCAAAAAATAATAAAAGCTGTTAAAGAGTTAGCTTCAAACCCTATGCCTATTGGTGTTAAAAAACTAAAAGGCAGGCTTAATGAGTATAGGGTAAGGGTTGCTGATTACCGTATAATTTATGAGATATACGACTCTGAAATGATCATATTAGTGGTAAAAGTTGGTCACAGAAAGGCTATATATAAATAATAGATCAAGCATAACAAACCATTCAAGTAGGACTAAAGTAGTAGGCTCTTCGCTTTGCTCGATTATAACCTGCTATTTTAGCCTCTTAGAGGAGCGTTAGGCATACAGGAAAATGCAAGCCATCTTTAGACTCACAAATATAGTTTTAGTATTGTCATTATTAATAAGTAGTGTAAGTCATATTATTCTGCTTGCATCAGACAGTTCGCAGTACCGAACGTTTGTATTGGTCCAAATTACTGTTCAGCTATTAGCTTGTGCCGCTGTTTGGGGTATTCAAAAGTTTAAATTATCAGCTTTTATAGTTTTCTTTTTACTGTCTTTAGTATTTTTGGCTATAAATAGCTTTTATATTAATTACGGTGATTTTGCTGTGCACTTTGTTGTTTTTGTTATATTTTGGCTTTGTTATGGTAGCCTTATTTATAAATTTAAAACCAGTTTTGTGGCAAAGTATGCCTAACAAGGCAATTATGCGTGGGGCGTTATGTTTTAAGTGAGTATGGACGCAGAATTAAAGAAAAGAATTGATATCATAGTTGGACTTAGCAGGCTTGCTGGGGGGATGCTTATACCAATAGGGTGCCTACTAATATTCTTCTTTGTACAAGCCGTACTCGATCCGAATGCCGTAATTGAAGTGAACGGAATTTCGACTAATGACAAAAGTATGAAAATATCGGCTGTGCTATTTACCTGTTTATTTCCAATAATAGGCCTAT
Organism: Pseudoalteromonas sp. L1; assembly: GCF_021728095.1. Lineage (NCBI taxonomy): Bacteria > Pseudomonadati > Pseudomonadota > Gammaproteobacteria > Alteromonadales > Pseudoalteromonadaceae > Pseudoalteromonas > Pseudoalteromonas sp. L1. The sequence continues at coordinate 747,202 of NZ_JAKKCT010000001.1, forward strand.
TTTTAGCGTTTGCACCTAGCAAATTAATGGATAAATTGACCGCAAAAATAATTACCCGTTTAAGTTAATTTAAACATAACAAATTAATTAAAAAGTGGATGCAAAACAGCAGGCTTGCGCTCATTTTTTGCTTAGTTTAGTCTGCTATTTTTCGCCGTTTCTTAAGGCGCTATGTGTCACTAGTATGAAAGTAATTGATTCTGAAAATTGGGCTTGGTTTCTGTTCGAGCATGAAGGTGGTTTGTACTTGGATGCAAACTGCAATATGAGCGCGTTTGGCTATACGTACATGATTCGGCTAAATGAAAAGGAACAGGCGCAGTATACAGATGGGGGTCGGGAATACCTAAATAAACTAGCTCACGATATTCATTATTCAGTTCCAATTGCCAAAGATACATCGTCAATCTACAAAGGCCGTGATGTATCAAATGAGTTAACAGAGTTAGCAATTGAAGCTGTTAAATTGTGGCGTGAGGGCAGCAATGAAAGTTAAACACATAACAAACAAATGCTGCATCGACCTTCGGGCTGGACGCGCTAACGCGTCGCTGCTTTGGGTGTTATGCAAATAAGGATGAAAACCATTGAAAAGAGTATACCTGCCGATATTGATTCTTTTTGTAGTAATCATCTTTGGAGCTTGGAATATAAGTAAATCAAGAACTTTTCAGGTGTTTGGAGAGATAGTCGCAAAGGCCGAAACAAATGAAAAGATTATCGCATTGACATTTGATGATGGTCCTTGGGGGGCGAAATATACCACTCAAGTGTTGAATATCCTTGAAGAGCATGATGTGAAGGGTACGTTCTTCCTCAATGGGTCGGGAATTCAACAAAACAAGCAGCCGGCTATAGATCTGGTTAACGCAGGTCATCAGATAGGCAATCATTCGTACAGCCATAAAAGAATGATGTTAATGGGGCTTGATGAAGTGAGGGAAGAAATCGACTCCACCACAGCTTTAATCCGCCAAGTTGGATTTAAGGGTGAGATATACTTTAGGCCTCCATATGGTAAAAAGCTTTTTGTTCTGCCTTATTATTTGAAGTCGGAGGGAGTAAAAACAATCACATGGAATGTTGAGCCTGAAATCTATCCTGAAATTGCGAAAAGTTCTGCGTCTATCGCAGAGTATGTTGTTAAATCCTCTACTCCAGGTTCAATTATTCTTTTACACGTTTTGGGATCTAAAAACAAAGAATCGCGAGACGCTATAGGGCCAATAATTAAGGGACTGAGAGCAAAGGGCTACAAATTTGTTACGGTCTCACAGTTGTTAGGGAAAAATGCATAACAAACGCAAGCAGCCGACTCGCTTCGCTCCTAGCTGTTGCAGGCGTTACCGAATAAATACTTTATTTGTCGAAAAACGCACTGAAGTGGTCGTCTGCTCCTCGCTCAAACTTATCTGTTGGGCAAAATTCCAACCTCATTGTTAAAAGCATAAGGTTGTATATGAGCTGCCACAATCCATTACATGTCTCTTGCAAATTATTTATCCGAGAAGCTTTTATGAAATTCTATTGTGGGTAAGGTAACAAAGGTGGCATTAGCTGTCTTCCTATATCCACCAATCAACACCTAATCTAACTTTAAAAAGAAAAATAAATTTAGTTAAGTATGGTGCGATAGATGTGCGATATAAATAAAAGAATGTAGAGTTAAGGTGCGATAAAGTAAATAGGTAAGTTAATTAACTTATTGAATAGAGTGTAGAAAAGCTGGTCGGCATAGCAGGATTTGAACCTGCGACCCCTGACACCCCATGACAGTGCGCTACCAAGCTGCGCTATATGCCGACGTTGCGAGCTATAGTACGGCTTTTTTTATAAAAATCAATACACCTTAGGTTTGTTTGCCTGTTTATTGTTCATTATTGCACGTGGTTTATATGAGGGGGCATTGGCTAGAGGTTAATCTAGCCATTGGTTGATCTCTTTATACATTATATCGCGTATAAGGGGTTGAGCTTCAGCGTTAGGGTGCAGGTTGTCATTTTGCATGAGCTCAGGGCGAGCAGCTATTTCAAGCATGAAAAATGGTAACAACTCAGAGTTCGTTTCATCTGCAATAGTTTCAAAGCTGCCAGTAAATAGTTTGGTATAACGTGGCCCATAATTGGGTGGAATATGCACTTCCATAATGGCTGTAGTAGCACCTGCTTGTTGGCTTTTGCTGACTAAATCGCGTAAGTTAGCTTGTAAGCGCCTGATTGGAAAGCCACGCAGTCCGTCATTTCCGCCAAGCTCAATAAGTACATGGGTGGGTTCGAACTCGTCGAGTAGGGCATCGAGTCGTCTAAGAGCGCCACCTGTGGTTTCACCACTAATACTGGCGTTTACAAGATACACAGATTGATCTTTTTCATCGTATTTATCTTGTAACAATTTAACCCAGCCTTGCTCTTGTTTAAGGCCATATGCGGCGCTTAAACTGTCACCTAAAATTAAAATTGTGTTGTCAGCTGCTGCCGTAAGTGGTTTGATTACTAACAGTAAAACGAATATAAAACGTAGGATTGGATACATCATATGTCAGCGCTTTCTCAATTAAACATTATTCAAGTTAAAGGACTTTCTAAAACGGTCACCACGGTAGAAGGCGACCTAACCATCCTCAGTGACATCAGCTTTAATGTCAAGTCAGGTAACTCAGTCGCAGTGGTGGGTACGTCAGGTTCGGGTAAGTCAACATTACTAAGCTTACTTGCAGGGCTTGATCAGTCAACGCAGGGGAGTATCCACCTTGATGGCTTAGCGCTACATGAATTAGATGAAGAAGCCCGTGCGGCATTACGGGCAGAAAAAGTAGGCTTTGTATTTCAGTCATTCATGTTAGTACAAAGCTTAACTGCGCTTGAAAATGTTATGTTACCTGCCGAGCTTGCGGGTAGCTCAAATGCAAAAGAGCAAGCGCTTGCGCTACTTGAAAAAGTGGGGCTGAGCCATCGAGTGGGGCATTACCCATCACAATTATCAGGTGGTGAGCAACAACGTGTAGCTATTGCGCGTGCGTTTATCGGAACACCTAAAATTTTGTTTGCTGATGAGCCATCAGCCAATCTTGATAGTAAAAATGGTAAGTTAATCGAATCACTTTTATTTGAGTTAAATAAAGAACATGGAACAACGTTAATTCTGGTCACACACGACGAGCAGTTAGCTGAAAAGTGCCAACAAATTTTACACATTGAAGCGGGAAAATTGGTAACAGTAAAAGAGTCAGAGGGAGTGCAAGCGAATGTGGGCTAAACTAGCACTTAAACTGTTTTCACGTGAATTTAAACGCGGTGAATTAACGGTCATTAGTGCAGCTATTGCCTTGGCCGTACTGACCGTTTTAACGCTGTCTATGGTTACCGACCGAATAGGACAGAGTATTGCACAAAAAAGCAGTGCTTTTATCGCGGCAGATCGCGTCCTTGCCAGTAATCATGAATTACCTGTTGAGTTTTTAGAGAAAGCGCAAGCAGAAAACCTGCGCACCGCGAAAATCACTTATTTTGATACCATGCTGTTTGCCAATGATGAAATGCAATTAGGCTCAGTTAAGGCTGTATCAACCACCTATCCCCTTAAAGGGCAACTCAAAGTAAAAACTAGCTTGTTAGGAGAGGCATTTATTACCGATAAAGTACCAAACCGCGGTGAGGTTTGGCTTAGCGAGTCGGTATTTTATGCATTAAACATACAGGTTGGCGACAAGGTCGAGTTAGGTGCGGCTACTTTTGTGGCAAGTCATGTAGTAGCTGAAGAGCCAGATGCGCCATTTAATGTCTTTTCCAGTAGTCAGCGTATTTTAATTAATCAGCATGATATTGCCAGCACTCAAGTTATTCAACCTGGGAGTCGTGTTTTTTATCGCCAGCTTTATGCCGGTGATGAAGATAGCATAAACACGTTCTATGATTGGTTAAAACCACAAATGAAAGAAAACCAGCAATGGTATGGGGTAAAAGATAGACAATCGCCTATTGCGAATAGCCTAAACCGTGCTGAGAGCTTTTTATTATTAGCCGGTTTACTAGGGATAATATTAGCGGCGGTGGCTATTGCTGTATCTGCAAAACGCTATTGCGAGCGTCAATATGACCCTGTGGCGATGATGAAAACGTTGGGGGGCAGTCGTGCCACAATCCGTAAAATTTACTTGCTACATTTGAGCTTAGTCTGCTTTATGTCTGTGGTTGTTGGGCTGGTTGTTGGTTTTGCGCTGCAAAGTATTGCCAGTGATTATTTAGCACAGTCGATGGGTACAGCACTACCTGCTTCAAGTATGAAACCTTGGTTGATTGCTATTGGTACAGGGGTTATTTGCGCGGTAATGTTCTCGATTAAGCCCTTGCTAGATTTGTTTGATATTCCGCCACTTCGCGTACTACGCCGTAATTTGGGGGATCGTTTGCTTGTCAGCAAGGTTCACTTGGCAATGTCGGCATTAACTGTGTTTTTATTAATGTGGTTATTTAGTAATAATATTAAGATCACAGCTATCTTATTTACCTCGACAACGGTACTGATTGCGCTTTTATTTGGTTTATCCAAACTCATTTTTGGAGGCGGTCGTAAACTAGGACTAAGCCCTGGTAATAGTTGGTCGCTTGCGATTGCTTCAATTCAAAAACGTGCTAATGCTAATGCAGTACAGCTGATAAGTTTTGCCCTTGCTATTAAGTTATTGTTGTTTTTAATTGTGCTTAAAAATGACATGATTTCAGATTGGCAGTCGCAGCTTCCGGTCGATGCGCCAAACTCGTTTTTAGTGAATATAACAGAGCAAGAGCTTGAACCCATTACCTCTTTTTTAGCAGAGCGCGATATGCCCACCTCTGATTTTTACCCGATAGTACGAGGTCGTGTTAATGCAGTGAATGGTGAGCTAGTTGCGCGTGAAGTATCACAGCAAGATAACGAGAAAAAAGATGAAGAGGCACGCTCAGGTATCGGCCGTGAATTAAACCTTACTTGGCGAGAAGACTTACCTGCTCAAAATGAGTTAATAGAGGGTCAGTGGTTTACACAAAGCTCAGTCGCAGAGGCCTCGGTTGAGGAGTCTATGCTTGAACGCCTTGATGTAAAACTAGGTGATACATTAACGTTTTTGATTGGTGCGCAATCGTTCGATGCAAAAATTACCAGTGTACGCAAAGTTAACTGGACCACATTAAAACCAAACTTCTTTATTATTTTAAGCCCAGATGTACTTGAGAGCTTTCCGGCAACGTATATTTCGTCGGTGAGTGTTAAAGCGCATCAAAAGCGTGAATTTAATGAGCTGATGCGCCAATATCCAACGGTTAATGTGATTGATGTTGAAAGCTTTATTAAGCAGATCCGTTCAACCATAGAGCAGGTATCTCTTGCGATTGGTTTTGTATTGTCTATTGTGGTGGTGTGTGGTGCTTTAGTACTTATATCTCAGGTGCAAGCGAGCTTGGGTGAACGAATGCAAGAGATTGTTATATTAAGAACACTGGGTGCAAAAGGACGGCTTATTAAAAATGCCACCTTGTATGAGTTTTTATTACTAGGCTTAACCGCGGGTGGGGTAGCTGCCGTTGTGAGTGATATTGCTTTATTAATAGTACAACAGCAAATGTTTGACCTTGCTGGTAAATTACACCCTCATATTTGGTTAATTGGCCCTGTTGTTGGTGGTGTCTTTGTAGCTAGTTTAGGCTATTTGATGATTGCGCGAACAATGCGTAAAAATACGCAAGGGTTACTGCGTGCACTAGGGTGATATAAAGCTCAATAATGTTTATAAAATGCCCGTGTATACGGGCTTTTTTTATGTTTTGCAATTGGTTACTGGTAATTTATACAGTGCTCTGGCATTATTAAGGCTATTGAATAAAGAAAATAAATGGGTCAGTTAGTTGGCAATTATTTTAGGAATTGATCCTGGTTCACGTTTAACAGGTTATGGCGTAATAGCACACCAAGGCGCTAAATTTACTTATTTAGGGAGTGGTTGTATTAAGCTAGCTGAACATGATTTTCCTGTGCGATTAAAAATGATTTATCAAGGGATCAGTCAGTTAGTTGAGCAATTTTCGCCCGATAGTTTTGCTATCGAAAAAGTATTTATGGCTCACAATCCAGATTCAGCTCTTAAATTAGGCCAAGCTCGTGGTGCGGCTATTGTTGGTGCATCTATGGCTGAACTTCCGGTATTTGAATATTCGGCACGACAAATAAAGCAAGCGGTGGTTGGCAATGGCGGTGCCGACAAATCACAAGTACAGCACATGGTTAAAAATATTTTAAAATTACCAGGCACACCACAAGCCGATGCGGCTGATGCATTGGCTATTGCTATTTGTCATGCTCACTCAGAACAAAATTTAATAAAACTTGCGGGCAGTGCGAGCAAGACCGTAAGAGGACGACTAAGGAAGTAATATGATAGGCCGATTGAATGGTTTGCTAGTTGAAAAGCAGCCGCCTGAAATTTTAATTGAAGTAAGCGGCGTAGGTTATGAAGTACAGATGCCGATGACCTGCTTTTATGACCTCCCAGCGGTTGGTGAGCAAGCTATTATATACACTCACTTTGTGGTGCGTGAAGATGCGCAGTTGTTATTTGGTTTCAATAACAAAACAGAGCGTGCGTTATTTCGAGAGCTTCTAAAAGCCAATGGTGTGGGTCCAAAGTTGGGTCTTGCTATTTTGTCGGGTATGTCTGCACAGCAGTTTGTGACATGTGTAAATAACGAAGATGCAACAACGCTTGTTAAACTCCCTGGTGTGGGTAAAAAAACAGCAGAGCGTTTAGTGCTTGAAATGAAAGATAGGCTAAAAGATTGGGGTAATGACTTATTCACGCCATTTAGCGATAATGCCATTATTGAGCCTACAAGTAATGATACGCTTGTAGCCAACAACGCAGCAGATGATGCTGTGTCAGCACTTATTGCCCTTGGTTATAAACTGCCGCAAGCGCAAAAAGCAGTAAAAGCGGTAAATAAACCAGATATGACGACTGAGGTTCTTATAAAAGAAGCTCTAAAATCGATGTTGTGAGTAAACCATGATTGAAGCAGATCGCTTAATAGATGCCAGTGAGCAAAGTAATGAAGACAGTGTTGATCGAGCCATACGACCAAAACTATTAAACGATTACACAGGTCAGCCACATGTTAAGCAACAAATGGAAATTTTCATCGAAGCTGCTCGTCATCGTGGTGAGGCGCTCGATCATTTATTGATTTTTGGCCCGCCAGGTCTAGGTAAAACCACACTTGCAAATATTGTTGCCAATGAATTGAACGTTAATATCAAAACGACATCTGGTCCTGTACTTGAAAAAGCAGGTGATTTAGCTGCATTGTTAACGAACCTTGAAGAAGGTGACGTACTCTTTATTGACGAAATACATCGTTTAAGCCCACAAGTCGAAGAAATCCTTTATCCTGCGATGGAAGATTATCAACTCGATATTATGATTGGGGAAGGTCCAGCAGCACGTTCAATCAAACTCGACTTGCCGCCATTTACTTTAATTGGTGCAACAACACGTGCAGGGTCTTTAACGTCACCACTTCGAGACCGTTTCGGTATTGTGCAGCGTTTAGAGTTTTATTCAGTTGAAGATTTATCAAAAATTGTAGCGCGTTCAGCACACTTTTTAGATTTAACCATGTGCGATGAAGGCGCAGCAGAAATCGCTAAACGTTCACGTGGTACACCACGTATTGCAAATAGGTTGTTACGTCGTGTACGAGATTACACTCAAGTGAAATCTGACGGCAAGGTTAACGCCAATGTGGCAGAACAAGCGCTCGATATGATTGATGTAGATAAAAGCGGGTTTGATTATATGGACCGTAAATACTTGCTTGCTATCATCGAAAAATTTATGGGTGGCCCAGTTGGGCTTGATAATTTAGCGGCGGCCATTGGCGAAGAAAAAGAAACCATAGAAGATGTGATTGAGCCGTTTCTAATTCAGCAAGGTTTTATACAACGTACTCCTCGTGGAAGATTGGTGTCCGATATAGCCTATCTTCATTTTGGACTGACCCCAGACAAATAAAAACTCAGCCTCGCATATGCGGGGTTTTTTAATCTTGAAACAAATCTAAAAAGGGGCAGTGAACATTATACCAATCCGCAATAATACTTAATCATTTTGAGGGATTAAACCTGTCGCTACCGGCGTTAAAAATTTCTGATTTAGAACAACTAAATAACGAAATTTTTGCCTTGCTATCAACGAGGTTTTATTGCCTCAAAATAGACTACTTAATTAGGCAAATTGGTATTAGCCCTCTATATTGCTAACGCAAATTATTTTAGATGCATAATCTAACAAGCATCATACCTTCCTGCTATTTAATTCACATACAGTTAAGCTAATTTTCGGTAATGTCTTTTCGTTTTGTGTAGGCAAAAAAAAGCCCGCATAATGATGCGGGCAAACAACAAGTTGAAGGAAGTAATTCAGGGAACTACAGCCAGCTTAAAAAGGTTTTATCCAAGTTAAGCTAACTAGGCAATACGAAATAATCATATTGCAAAAAACGGAGCTTAATGAAAGAAGCTTTCAAAGGTTGTTAGCTCGGTATGTGGGTATAATACGTAACAGTGAGTTTTTCTTCAAACTAGAAAAATTTTATTTTCAGATAAAAAAAACTAATAGCAGCATTATTTTCTATTGTTTTCTTTTTGTTCGCTTGTTCATTGTTGGTTTTGTAAGTTTATGAATAAAAAGATTTTTATAATTAACGCTCATTTTGTTCAGGATTAGTTTAAGTATTCTGTGCTAGCTTGGTGAATAGTGTTTTGGGTGTTTATGCGCATTATGTGAATAAACGCCGTATTTTACCAAGTTTAGCTATATTTTTAAGCACCGTGTAGATGCATTTTAGTTTTAAAAGGGAAGCCCTGCTTTTGGAGTAGTGAACAAAATGGTTAAAAAATAACTAAAGCATTTGCTTTTCACCGTTATTTGTAGCTATTTCACAGCAAGGGCGTTGTCAGTTCATAACTGACTAGATACACTAGATGTAACTTTTGACCATTATGATGGTCAACTAACACAAGTGTAATAAGTATAACAAATTATATAGAAATCTATTTTAGGAGTTTAACGTGGGATCAGGGCTTAATTTTTTAGATCTTATTCTAGAAGCCAGTGTACTTGTCCAATTAGTTATGTTGGCATTAGTCGGTATGTCGGTCATGTCATGGGCAATTATTTTTCAACGTAAAAAAGCGATTTCTGATGCACAAAATGGTGCTAAGCGTTTTGAGCAAAAATTTTGGTCTGGCGTTGATTTAAGTAAACTATATAACGAAGTTTCAGCAAGACCTGGCGGCACAACTGGTGTTGAATCATTATTTGTTGCTGGCTTCAAAGAATTTGCACGCCATAAAAAAACAACATTCCAAAGTGCTGGCATCGTTATGGAAGGTACGCATCGTTCTATGCGTGTCGCTTTATCTCGTGAAATAGAAAAATTAGAATCAAGCTTATCGTTTTTAGCAACGGTAGGTTCTATTAGTCCATACATTGGTCTGTTTGGTACTGTATGGGGTATTATGAATGCATTTATTGCATTAGGCGAAGTTAAGCAAGCTACGTTACAAATGGTTGCACCTGGTATCGCAGAAGCACTGATTGCAACGGCAATGGGTTTATTTGCGGCAATCCCAGCGGTTATCGCTTATAACCGTTTTGCAAATAAAGTTGAAAAGCTTGAGGGTAATTACATTAACTTCATGGAAGAGTTTGCCAATATTTTACACCGCCAAGCAGCTGCGCAAATAGAGGCTAAAGCGAATGTATCAGCGTAAAAAACGTCGCCCAGTAGGTGAGATAAACGTAGTACCTTACATTGACGTGATGTTAGTACTGCTTATTATATTCATGGCAACTGCGCCGCTTATTACTCATGGCGTGAAAGTTGATTTGCCGAAAATGGAAGAGTCTGATCTTGTTGATACAAAAGACACTCCGCCTATCATTGCGTCAATTGACGCTGAAGGTGAGTATTATGTAAGTATCGGCACAGATCCAGAAGCTCCTATGGAAGCGTTGGATGTTGCAGCAGTAATTAAATTACAACTGCAAAAAAATCCTGATACGCCAGTGATGATAAAAGGTTCAGGCCGTGTTTCTTACCAAGAAGTATTGCTGCTTATGGACTTTTTGAAAAACGCCGGTGTGCCGTCGGTGGGTTTAATGACTGAATCGTTTGAGGGTTAGTATGCGTGCATCAGTAATTAAATCACTTCTTTTGCACCTTGCTATTATCGTTTTTTTAGTTGCGTCAGCTAATTTCCACATGCCAGCACCTAAGGTGATGGAAGTGACACTGAACACTGCTTTGCCTGAACCAGAAAAAGCAGTATCGGCGGTGACTGTTGATCAACAAAAGGTTGAACAAAAGATTGCCGAGCTTAAAAAGCAAGAAGAAGCCAAAAAGCAAGCGGAAGCAAAACGACTTCGTGATCTTGAGCGTCGTGCTAATGATGCTCGAAAACAACGAGAGGCTGAAGACCGTCGTCTTAAAAAGCTAGAACAGCAACGCCGTGCTAAAGAAAAGGAAAAAGCAGAGGCCGAAGCACAAGCTAAAAAAGCGCGCGAAATTCAAGAAAAAGAGCGAGCGAAAGCTAAGCAAGCTGAAAAGCAAAAGCAAGAAGCTGAAGCCGCAGCAAAAGCAGCTGCAGACAAGCGTAAAGCTGAAGAAGAAGCGCTGAAAAAAGCGGAAGAAGAGCGTAAGCGTAAAGCAGCAGAAGCAGAAGCTGAGCGTAAACGTAAAGAAGCTGAAGCCGAGCGTAAACGTCAGCAGGCGCTGCAAGAGCAAATGCTTCAAGAGCAGTTAGCCGCAGAGCAAGCTGCACGAAATAAAATTCGTCAGCAACAAGTTGTTAGTGAAGTTGATAAATACAAAGCGTTGATTATGGCGCGTATTCAGCAAACTTTACTTATCGATGAAAAGATGAAGAATAAGCAATGTCGCGTTAATATTCGACTTGGCTTTAATGGGCTTGTAACACAAGTTACGTCTCTTGGTGGCGATAAGTTGGTATGTGAGGCCGCGTTACGTGCTGTACGTATGGCTGATACATTACCAGTTTCACCAGATAAAGATGTGTTTGAGCAACTGAAAAATATTAACTTAACAATTAAGCCTGAATTCTAAAGGAATGATATGTTTAACCAGATAAAAACTGTATGTTTTATTGTATTACTGGGCTTTCATGGCATTGCCAGTGCTGCACTTGAAATAGTGATTACTGAAGGTATTGACGGCGCGCGTCCAATTGCAGTCGTACCATTCAAATATCAAGGTGTAGGTCCTATCCCTGAAAAATTAAGCGCTGTTATTTCTGCGGATTTAATGCGCAGCGGCAAATTTAAACCTATTGATGTATCAACCATGCCACAGTTACCTGGTAAAGATGCTGATGTAGATTATGGCGCATGGGTAAATAAAGGTGTTGAAGCTGTACTGGTTGGTCAAGTAGAGCAGCAACCGGGTGGACGTTACTTAGTAAAGTATGAATTAATTGATGTAATTCGCGGCCAAATTACTGGCGGTCAGACAAAAATGATGGCTAACGGCAAGTTAATGCAAAGCCAAGATCATGTTCTAGATGCGCGTGAGAGTGTTATTTCTGAAAGTGGTTTTCGCCGTTATGCACATCGTATCAGCGATGTCGTTTATGAAGCACTCACAGGCGAAAAAGGTGCGTTTTTAACTAAAATTGCCTATGTTATCGTTCGTGAGGATGATGCAAAACCATATCAATTAGTTGTTGCTGACTACGACGGTTTTAATGAACAAGTATTGCTGCGTTCTAAAGAACCATTAATGTCGCCAGCATGGTCACCAGATGGAACTAAGCTTGCTTATGTAACATTTGAAAACCGCCAAAGCCAAATTTATATTCAGGATTTATACTCAGGTAAGCGTGAGTTGATTACAAGCCACCAAGGTATTAACGGTGCACCTCAATTTTCGCCTGACGGTAAAAAGCTGTTATTAGTGCTTTCTAAAGACCGCACAGGTGCCACAGAAGTCTATTTACTTGACTTAGCAACTCGCCAAGAAAGACGTTTAACAAACCATCGTAGTATAGATACTGAGCCATCTTGGTTCCCAAATGGACAAGATATTGTCTTTACGTCTGAAAGGGGTGGTAATGCTCAGATTTATAAGTTAAATTTAAAAACAGGCAGGGCTAAACGAATGACGTTTGATGGTGATATGAATTTAGCAGGTTCGATTTCACCTGACGGAAAAGAACTGGTGATGGTAAATCGTACTAATGGACAATACCATCTTGCTAAGAAAGAGCTAGCTACAGGTGCGTTCCAGGTACTAACAAGAACACGTCTGGATGAATCACCGAGTATCGCACCAAACGGCTCGATGATTATTTATAGTACGCTACATAACAATAAGCAGGTTCTGGCTTTAGTCTCTATGGATGGTCGCTTTAAGGCACGTTTACCTGTGCTTGACGGACAAGTGAAGGCACCAGCTTGGTCGCCTTACTTACAGTAATTTTACTGGTTTACTCAATATAGGAATCAATTCAATGCAACTTAATAAAACACTAAAAGGCCTGCTAATTGCTGTGCCAGTGATGACATTAGCAGCGTGTAGCTCTTCTTCTGATCTTGACGAAGGTGCTGCAAACCAATCTAACCAAGGTGCGGTTGAGCAAACAACCAACAATGATACAGTTGAAGTTGCAACGCTTACTCCTGAGCAACAAGCTGAAGAAGCACTTCGTGAGAAGTATGAAGCTTTACGTCAAGAGCAAATCATTTACTTTGGTTTTGATAACGCAAAAATCCAAAGCAAATACGCTGAGCTTTTACAAGCACACGCTGAATTCTTAGTACAAAACCCTTCTGTTAAAGTATTAATTGAAGGTCACGCGGACGAGCGTGGTACACCAGAATATAATATTGCTCTAGGTGAGCACCGTGGCCAAGCAGTTGAAAAATACCTACAAAGCCTAGGTGTATCTGCTAGCCAAATGTCGGTAGTGAGCTACGGTGAAGAGAAGCCTATGGTTAAATCTCGCACTGAAGAAGCGTTCGCTAAGAACCGTCGTGCAGTATTAGTTTACTAAGAAAGAGACATTATGAAGCCGAAAATTATTTTGGCAGCAATGATCTTAAGCGGGAGCACTCAGTTATGGGCTGCTCCCGCTCCTGTTTCAGAAGCTGCAAGCTCGCAATCGAGTATAGAGAAACGTTTATCTGCATTAGAGAATATGATGAAGTCTCGCAATTTATTACAAGCTGAACTTCAACAACAGCTTAATATTTTGCAAGACGAAGTAAGTCAGGTACGTGGTATTACAGAAGAGCAAAGCTATAAACTCGAGAAAGTTTTACAGCGTCAGCGTGAGTTGTATCAAGAAATTGAAAACCGTGTCAGTCAGGCATACTCTCAACCGGCTGTGACTCAAGCTCCATCTACTGATGTTAATGCTTCTCAAGCAATCAGTTCAGATTTATCTGAAAACGAAGCTTATGAGCGTGCTGTAGCGCTAATAATGAAAGATAAGCGTTATGAACAAGCGATCCCTGAATTTCAAAACTTCTTAACGACATACCCTAATTCAGTCTACGCTTCGAACGCACACTATTGGTTAGGTCAGCTTTTAACTATTCAAAATAATCCGACAGGTGCAACTGAGCACTTTAAAGTGGTTGTCAATGAATACCCAAATTCTAATAAGCGTCCTGATGCAATGTTAAAATTAGGAAATCTGTTAGCAGATCAAGGTTTAGCTGAACAAGCAATAAAAACCTTTAATGATTTAATTAACCAGTACCCAAGTACGACTGCTGCAAAATTAGCCACAGAACGTTTGTCGCAAATGTAGATTTGACCTGATTAGACTGCTTTTTGATATAAGCGGTCTAAAATTAGGCAACTAGACATAAAAACTTAAAAAAAGAGATATTTTCTGTTGCACTCAGCATTTAAATAAGTATTATAAGCGCCCGCAGCAGGCGATTGGTAACAACAGCCAAAGTGCGGCAAAAAGAGCGGGTCATTAGCTCAGTTGGTAGAGCAGTGGACTTTTAATCCATTGGTCGATGGTTCAAGTCCATCATGACCCACCATTTTTTTAAATGGTAATCTTTAATCGGCGGATTTACGTATTGCTTTTATAAAGCAGCAGAGCGGGTCATTAGCTCAGTTGGTAGAGCAGTGGACTTTTAATCCATTGGTCGATGGTTCAAGTCCATCATGACCCACCATTCTTTTGAATGGCTATATCGGCGGATTTACGCAGCTTAACAAGCATCAGAGCGGGTCATTAGCTCAGTTGGTAGAGCAGTGGACTTTTAATCCATTGGTCGATGGTTCAAGTCCATCATGACCCACCATTCTTTGAATGGTTATATCGGCGGATTTACGCAGCTTAACAAGCATCAGAGCGGGTCATTAGCTCAGTTGGTAGAGCAGTGGACTTTTAATCCATTGGTCGATGGTTCAAGTCCATCATGACCCACCATTCTTTTGAATGGCTATATCGGCGGATTTACGCATCTTAATATCCAGAGCGGGTCATTAGCTCAGTTGGTAGAGCAGTGGACTTTTAATCCATTGGTCGATGGTTCAAGTCCATCATGACCCACCATTCTTTGAATGGTTATATCGGCGGATTTACGCATCTTAATATCCAGAGCGGGTCATTAGCTCAGTTGGTAGAGCAGTGGACTTTTAATCCATTGGTCGATGGTTCAAGTCCATCATGACCCACCATTCTTTATTTATCTTTTCTATCTAAGTTATCCTTTATTTATCTTAACAGCTTACAGCAATACTGTTCTTTAGCGTAAGATTCTCGTATAATTCGCGCCATGAATGCACTGTGGACTAAGTGGTCGAGAAATGAGTCTAGCTGAACAAATTATGCCTGAAGATTATATCTTCCCTCCAAAGCCTGCGCCGTTATCAAAAGACGAGCAAGCTGAGTATAAGGCACGTATCAAACAATTATTAAAAGATAAGAACGCCGTTCTTGTTGCCCATTATTACACTGATCCTGAAATTCAAGCGCTTGCTGAAGAAACCGGTGGTTGTGTTGCTGACTCATTAGAGATGGCACGTTTTGGTGCAAAGCATGACGCTGATGTTATTGTGGTGGCAGGTGTTCGTTTCATGGGTGAAACGGCTAAAATCCTAACGCCCAATAAAACAGTAGTGATGCCTACATTGGCTGCAACCTGTTCGTTAGACGTAGGCTGCCCAATTGATGAGTTCTCAGCGTTTTGTGATCAGCACCCCGATCGCAAAGTCGTTGTATACGCGAATACGTCAACAGCTGTTAAAGCGCGTGCAGATTGGATTGTTACCTCATCATGTGCTCTTGAAATTGTTGAGCACCTTGATGAGCAAGGCGAAAAAATCATTTGGGGCCCTGATAAACACCTAGGTTCTTACATTCAAAAGAACACAGGTGCCGATATGATCATGTGGAATGGCGCCTGTATCGTTCATGATGAGTTTAAAACCAAAGCACTTAAGGATATGAAAGCCTTACACCCAGATGCGGCTGTATTGGTTCACCCAGAGTCTCCTGCGGAGATTGTTGACCTTGCTGATGCGGTTGGCTCAACAAGTCAGCTTATTAAAGCTGCGCAAACCATGGACAATAAAAAGTTTATCGTAGCGACTGACCGTGGCATTTTCTACAAAATGCAGCAGTTATGCCCAGAGAAAGAATTCTTTGAAGCACCAACAGCCGGTGAAGGCGCAACATGTAAAAGCTGTGCACATTGCCCGTGGATGGCAATGAATGGCTTAAAAGCAATTGAAGAAGCACTGACAGACCCAGAGGGTAAAGAAGTGTTTGTTGATATGGACTTACGCGAAGGCGCCTTAAAGTCGCTTAACCGTATGTTGGACTTCTCTGCATCATTACAGCGTTAATAACACGTGCAGTGAATATGAAAGGCAAGGTATTTTATTTACCTTGCCTTTTTTGTTTAATTACTAATCGCTTAATCACAGTATTTTAAAAAGCCCTTGCGTCTGTAGGGTTGTTTTCATACTATAACGCCGCGCTTAACTCAAAGCGCCTTAGGTGACGTGTCCGAGTGGCTGAAGGAGCACGCCTGGAAAGTGTGTATACGGCAACGTATCGAGAGTTCGAATCTCTCCGTCACCGCCATTTCTTAAATTTACCCCACCATAGCAAAGTGCTTTTCGAGATTACATTTAGCACGCATGGCAATATTGCTACTGACTTTTCTAGCAAGTTCTATCACTAACAATTCAAGTTGTTCACGGCTATAACCAAGTAATACACAGCGCTTAAGTTGCTCACTTACTAAACTGCTGGCATCGTCCAGCGCAAATAGTGCGCCTAAAGAAGCAAGCTCAAATACGGTGTTGTTTTGCTGCTCGATGCCAAAAGGTAGCTGACCAAATGTGAGTGCGGTTTTTAGTTGCTGCTCTGTGCGCTTGATAAGTAACGTATTTGAACCTTGAATATCATCAAGCGACTTTAAAATCTCTAGCGCCATCAGTGATTTTGGCACCCCAGAATACACACTAATATGCGGTAAAATATCACATAACTCTTGCATTGATACGCCATCATTCAATGCGTGCTGACATGCTCGTTTTAACAAAGGCTTGTCATGAACGGTGACCAAAGCAGCGATCGCGACAAACACAAATAAATCCGTGTTGTTTAGGCTCATAATTTCTCTTTTGATTTTTAGGTATTGAATATATTGAGGTTTTGTAGCAGTGGTTGATTGCAAAGACTATGCAATCGAAAATGTGAAAATATATTATGGTCGATAACAGATGTTTATGCTTGCTATAAATGATTTAATTTTTGCCTAAAATAACGAACCATCATCATAAACACTCCTAAGCTTAAATTACGGTGATACACTTAAATGAGTAATTAAAAGAGGTAGGCTAGATGCGTCAGGCATTAATTGAAGCAGTAAAAGCGATTGCACTTGAAGATGGTAATTTTGAAACAACGATTCCTGAGTTACTCGTTTACAGACGAAGTGAAGTGTCGTTACCCATGGCCTGCGTATATCAATTAGGTTTGGGCATTAGCTTACAAGGCTCAAAACGTGTTGTGCTTAGCGAGCACAGTTATGATTATACGGATGGCCAATCATTGGTGACATCGGTTGATGTGCCTGTTACGTCACATATTACTCGTGCCAGTAAAGAGCAGCCATTTTATGGCTTGTACCTACGCTTAGATGTCCATGAAATAAGTCACATTGTTGCTGAAATGGAATTCGCAGGGCAAGACAAGTTTCCTAAACACCAAGCTATGTCGGTGGTTGATACTGATAACGGCTTGCTTGATGCTTTGCTGAGACTTATCAAACTCGACAATGAGCCATTGCTAAAAGCTAATTTAGCGCCACTGATCAAAAAAGAAATTATATTGCGCTTGTTAAATAGCCCGCATAGCCCTTATTTAAGGCAAATTGTGATGTCTGGTTCAGCTCATCAAAAAATAGCCAAGACCTTATGTTGGTTGAAAGAAAACTTCAGTAGCCAATTTTCGATTGATGATTTAGCCCGTGATGCGCACATGAGTCCTTCAACATTTAGGCTGCACTTTCGGGATGTTGTTAAAATGAGCCCGTTACAGTATGTAAAAAACTTACGACTGCAGGCGGCAAGGCAAATTATGCTCAATGAACGCATTGATGTAGGTTCTGCGGCGCTTAAAGTAGGTTATGAAAGCGCATCGCAATTTAGTCGCGAGTACACACGCTTTTTTGGCAAACCACCCATAAAAGATATTTCGGCACTGCGTTTACAGCAAACTGCATAAATAAGGGAGCTTAAAGCTCCCATAATTTAAAATCGTCTTTTTGGCATTCTCAGTTGTGAGTCAAACTCATCGGGGAATAAAATTGTGCCGTCATCTTCATCAGTTGGAAACACGGCAATTAATAAGTCGTCTTGTTCAAGGCCAGGTGTCCAGCGGCTTAACCAGTCTTTTATTGGTATGGCTTTTGGCGTGCAATCTTGCCATTCACCGGTTGCCCAGCTTTGTGCAAATTCGCGGCTAGGCCATACAGGTACGCAGTCGTCGTCTTCATTTGAGAGCATGACGCAGCCATGTTCATCATTGAGGATCCACACTTGTTTGAACTCTTGAACCGTTTCAAACATATAAGCGAGTCGTTTTTTAGCGCCTAAAGCGAGAATAGTATCAAACTCAGTTTCAACACGTTTAGCAGTTGCATTATTCATGACAGGCTCACTCTTTTAGTTATACACAGCTACACCTTAATCATAAGGTGATAAATAAATATGACAAGTAAAGTTATTAGGTAAATTAATTTATTAATGCAACGAATAGATCATCAGCAAGTTGCTGCAGAGCCTTAGAATCTTGATTTGTTAGCGCATAGGTACGAATGCCGTATATGCCCATTACTAAAAAGCGCGCTAGTTGCTGTGGCGTTTTACTCGTTGTAAATTCGTTATTATCCAGCGCCTTTTGCAGTTGCTCGGCAAGAGTATTTTCGTAAGCATTTAAGTTACCACGCAGTACACTGCAAATTTGTGGATCGTTGCCTTCAACTTCAGAAATACTCTTGGTAAGCAAACACACTTTAGCAACTTCACCTTCAATACATTCATCAACAATCACAGTTAAGTAATGTTTGAGGGTCGATAAAATAGATTGTTGCTTATTGAAAAGCGCTGTAAATTGCTGGTTTCTATCTTTTTGATATTGCTCGGTGGCGGCTAAAAACAAGCCTTTTTTATTGCCATAAGCCGCGTAAATAGAACCCGGATGAAGATGAGTCACTTCCTTTAACTTTTGCATACTTGTCTTGGCATAACCATGTTGCATAAAGGCATGCATGGCTTGGCGTAGTACAAATTCAGTATCAAATTCAGCAGTTCTCATTTGGGTTCCTCGGTGCTTATTGGGTGAAGTTTACGTAATCTTGAACGATTATTCAAAATAAACCTTGAAGTATGTTTGTTTCGCCCTTATCTTGAATGTATGTTCAAGATAAGGATAAAACCATGACAACCAATTTACTTTCTCCATTTAAACTAAATGACAGCATTGAGCTGCAAAACCGTGTACTAATGGCACCCCTTACGCGTTGTATGAGCGACGATAATCTCGTACCTACCCAAGCGATGGTTGATTATTATGCCCGCCGTGCTGATGTTGGTTTAATTATTAGTGAAGCAACCATTATCCGCCCAGATGCACAGGGCTACCCAAATACACCGGGGTTGTTTACCAGCGAACAGATTCAGGGCTGGAAAAAAGTCACCGATGCGGTGCACGCGAAAGGCGGCAAGATGTTTGCTCAGCTTTGGCATGTAGGCCGTGTTGCTCATCCACACTTTTTTGGTGGGGATGTACTGGCACCCTCAGCAATCGGTGTTGAAGGGACTGTTCCTCGTATGCGCGAACTTACTTATGTTACGCCAAAGGCTGCAACCATTGAAGATATCCAAGGTTTAATTACTGATTACGCAAAAGCGGCCGAAAACGCTATTGAAGCAGGTTTTGATGGGGTGGAAATTCATGGTGCAAATGGTTACTTGATTGATCAATTTTTACATTTTGCTGCCAACCAACGTGAAGACCAATACGGTCAAACACCAGAAAACATGTCACGTTTTGCTC
This sequence comes from Pseudoalteromonas sp. L1, assembly GCF_021728095.1. NCBI lineage: Bacteria > Pseudomonadati > Pseudomonadota > Gammaproteobacteria > Alteromonadales > Pseudoalteromonadaceae > Pseudoalteromonas > Pseudoalteromonas sp. L1. Next base: position 766,849 of record NZ_JAKKCT010000001.1, read on the forward strand.
TTGAAGTCGTCGATGCTGTAATTGCTGCAATTGGTGCAGATAAAACAGCGTTACGCTTATCACCTGGTGCATACTTTAATATGGATGAAGACAACCGTGATAAAGCCGTGTTCGATTATTTATTAGCGGCTCTTGAAAGTCGCCATCTAGCTTATCTTCATGGCGGTATTTTTGACGACAGTATGCGTTTTGCAAGCTTAGAAGACAAAACGACGTCTGAATACTTACGTAGTGCGTACAAAGGCACCTTAGTGGGAGTGGGTAGTTACACGTTTGAATCAGCAAAAGAGTCAATTGAGAATGATCAATTTGATTTAATTGCGATTGGTCGCCCATTCATTGCGAACTCAGATTACATTAGTAAAGTTAAAAATGGTGAAGCGTTAACACCATACAGCGACGAAATGCTGGCAGAACTAATTTAATTTCATAGGCAGCTTAAATTGTCACCTAAGTATTCGCTTAGGTGACGCTTATACCTATCCCATCTAATTAAAATATCTTACACTGTGTCAATTAGTTAGTTTCAGGCAAGGACAGTGTAAAGTGCTGAATATAATTCAATCAAATCGCATGGAAGCACTGCAAGCGCGGTTTCACGCGCTGCTTAAAGTTAATCCGTTAACAAGTCCCTTTAAAAAAGAAATTGTGCTTGTGCAGTCACCGGGTATGTCGCAGTGGCTAAAAATAGGTTTAAGTGAACACTTAGGGATTGCCGCTCAGGTCGATTTTCCGCTGCCTTCGAGTTTTATTTGGCAGCTTTACCAACAATTATTGCCTGATGTACCCAGTGAATCTCCGTATAACAAAACTAACCTTGCTTGGAAGCTGTTTGCGATTTTACCAAACTGCATTGATGAGCCGCTGTATTTACCACTCAAAACCTATTTAGATGGTGACAGTGAAGGGCAAAAAACGTTTGCCTTGTGCGAGAAAATTGCCGACGTTTATGACCAATACTTAATGTATCGCCCCAATTGGATTGCCACTTGGGAGCAGGGCATCGATGAGCTTGATGATGTTGATGTAGGCATTGCGCCATGGCAACCAGATCTTTGGCGTAAGCTGGTGGCGCACAGTAAAGAGCTTGGGCAAAGCCAATATCACCGCGCCAATATGCAAGACAAACTCCTTGCAGCCCTTGAAAAAATGGACGCAAGCCAATTACCTGAGCGTATTAGCTTATTTGGTATTTCTGCAATTGCGAGCAGCCAGCTTGAAGTATTTCAAGCCATTGCGAAAAAAACGCAGGTATTTTTGTTTTTCTTCAACCCGAGTGAACATTACTGGGGCGACACACTCGATGAAAAAACAGCAGCCAAGATTGCTGCTAAATATGCCAAACGCCCGCAGTTGCAAGCGCTTGAAGACAGCGTTAAAAACCCTGATCACGAGTACTTTTTTATTGGTAACCCGTTACTCTCGTCGTGGGGTAAATTAGGCCGAGACTATTTTGAGCAGTTACTACAACTTGACGCGCAGTGGCTTGACGGATTCGATAACGAGTTTGATCAAAGCTTGCTATCGCAAATTCAGTCTGAAATTTACCAATTAGCTTTTAAAGGTGAATCACTAACGCCTGATAAAGAATGGTTTATTAATGACGAAGGCAAATTGCCGATTCAGACTGATGACACCAGTATTGTGCTGAGCGATTGTCACACGCCACTTCGTGAAGTCGAACGACTACACGATTACTTGCTTAACTTATTCAATGAAAATAAAGCGCTAACACCGAAAGATATTATTGTAATGATGCCAGATGTTGGCACATACAGCCCGTATATTGAGGCGGTGTTTGGTGGTGCAGAGGGGCGACGCTTTATCCCTTATGCGTTAGCCGATTTAGCCATAGAGCAAGAAAAACCTGTGCTGAGTTCGTTTGCTAGTTTAGCTGATTTACCATACTCACGCTTTGGTGTGTCTGACATTCTTGATTTACTGCAAGTCACGCAAATTGCCGAAAAATTTAACCTCGAAGCACATGAGTATGAGCAAATAGGTTTTTGGCTTGAACGCGTTGGCGTTAAATGGGGCTTAGATGCCGCTCACAAAGACAGTTTTGGCTTACCCGCAATAGATTTAAATACCTGGCAACATGGCTTAAACCGCTTGTTATTAGGAGTTGCACAACGTGATGAACAACTGCCTTTCTCGGGGATTTACAGTGCCGATGAAGTTGAAGGCATGGCACTGAATACCTTAAATAAACTCATTGAATTTATTGATGTACTGGCCCGTTATAAAGCCAAGCTGCAAGCTGATGCACCACTTAACGAAAAAGCTGAAATTCTAAAAGAGTTATTAAGCGATATATACAGTGATGAAGGTGAACAAAGCTGGGATTTATTAGTGCTGCAAAAAGTGCTCGATACACTGATTAAGCATTATGACAATGGCGATTACCAACAAGCTGTTTCGCAGCGTATTGTGAGTTACTTGGTTAAACAAGGTATTCAAGAAAAAGGTGTAGGGCAGCGCTTTTTAGTGGGGCAAGTTAACTTTTGTACGCTGATGCCAATGCGTGCAGTGCCATTTAAAGTGGTGTGCATGCTAGGTTTAAATGATGCAGATTACCCACGTACAGTTCAGCCAATTGGTTTTGACTTAGTGCCTTTCTCAAAACGCCAAAAAGGCGACCGCTCTCGCAAACTTGATGACCGATACCTGTTTTTAGAAGCGATTTTAAGTGCCCGTGAGAATCTATACATCAGTTATATTGGCCGTTCTTGCTTTGATAACCAACCAAGAATGCCCTCAACTTTAGTAAGCGAGCTTTTGGAATACATAGCCCGTAGTTTTGAATTTGCTGATAAAGACACTCACTTAAAGCTACCAGAGGCGCTAATTAATTATCAGCACTTACAGCCATTTAACCCAGCTTATTATCTAACAGAGAAAACCGATGACGAGCAAAAAGCAAATAAACCGCTAGCCACACAATTACACAGCTATAACCCCGTGTGGATGCCAGCTCAACCTGTTAATCCTGAGCCACAGCAAGCGCTTAGTGTTCAGCCAGAAAGCAGTGTTGAGTTAACTCAGTTTATTCGCAGTATTTGCCAGCCGCACGAGAGCTTTTATCAGCAAAGTTTGGGGTTACGCTTACCGCAATTTAACGATATTGCTAAAGATGAAGAGCCATTTAGTTTAGACGCATTACGCCGCTACTTTTACCTCGATGAAATTCTCGAAGCGAGCATTCAAGAGCTACCGCTTAACAAAGCACAAATAATGCAGCGTGGTGAGTTACCCCAAGCCCATGTTGGCGACCTTGTGTTTGAAAGTATGCAGCACCGAGTTGATGCGCTTGCAGGGCAAGTGAAAGCGCATATTCAAGGTGATGAAGCATTACCCGTTGAAGTAAATATTAAAATAGCCAATACCACACTAGAGGGTTGGTTAAATCATATTTATGGTCAAAAACAGGTGTTTTATCGCACCGCCAGTATTAAAGCAAAAGATGTAATTCGTGGCTTTGTGCATCATTTAGCGGCGCAAATAATGGGTCAACCTGTTGAAACCCTTATTCTTGGGTTAGACAAGCAAATTAGTTTTTCACCCTTGTCAGAAGACGATGCCCGCAAGTATTTAAACGATTGGTTCTCGCTTTATGAAACGCTTTTAACTCGCCCAGTGGCGTTCTTTCCGGTCAGTGGTTACGAGTACATAAAAACAGATAAAGACATGGTCAAAGCAAACAATAAATTCGCGCCGCAATACATAGGCATGGGTGAGGGTGAAAATCCGTATATTCGGTTAACCATAAAGAGTCTTAAAGACTGTGAAGAAGAGTTTATAAAATGGAGCGAGCTGCTGTTATCGCCAGTTGTTGAATTAGCACAGGAGGCAGATCATGCAAACGCTTAATCCAATGAGTATGGCGCTGTGTGGGCAAAGCCTTATTGAAGCCAGTGCCGGTACAGGTAAAACCTATACCATCACAGGTTTGTATTTACGGTATTTGTTGGGCTTACAAAAAGCGACCGGTGAAGATGAAGCATTGAATACGCCGCTTAGTGTTGAGCAAATACTGGTGGTGACCTTCACTGAAGCTGCAACCCAAGAAATTAAAGACCGTGTGCGGGCGCGTATAATCAATGCCAGAGATGCACTGCTTGGCAAAAAGCCCGATGATGAGCTGATTGAGCAAGTAATAAATGAGGTGAGCGATAAACACGCCGCATTTGATTTATTAGACGCTGCGGCAAAGTCGATGGATGAAGCCGCTATATTCACCATTCATGGCTTTTGTCAGCGAATGCTGAAACAACATGCTTTTGAATCCGGCGTGGCGTTTAACTTAGAGTTTATTTTAGATGAGCGAGAGCTTATTCAAGAAACCCTTAATGACTTTTGGCGTGCCTTTGTTTATCCACAATCAAAAGAGCGCACGCAAGCAATTACCGATATTTTCCCAGTGCCGGCGTCACTGTATTCACAGGTGGTGAGTTTACTTAATAAACAAGGGGCAACAATTACCCCAGAGTACGACCTTGATGTAATATGGCAAGCGCGCGATAACTTTGTGGCAAAAGTACCGGCATTTAAAAAAGCGTGCCGTGAGAGTGAGTTTATTAATGCTGTAAAAGCATCTGATTTAAGTGGTTCAAAAACCCCAGGTCGAAAAAACAGCCTTGCAGCGCTTGAAGAATACTTAAGCAATGACGAGTTGTTTTTTGTATTTGGTACCAGTAAATACTCGTTTGAAGTATGGGGCACAGAGAGTTTAAGCGACCCTGCAAATTACAAGAAAAACGGCAGCTTACTTAGTCATGCAATGCTGGCTCAGTTTGATGAAATGGCCACACTCAGTAGCCTTATCAACAATGGATTGAAAATTGCGATAGTGCAATACGCAGCTAAATGGGTGGCAAATGCATTAGTTAAACGTAAGCAAGAACAAGGCGTTATTACTCCAGATGATTTACTGAGTAACTTGCATCATGCACTTTTAAGTGAGCAAGGCCACGCATTAAGTGAAAAAATTGCCGCTTTGTTTCCAGTTGCCATGATTGACGAATTCCAAGATACCGACCCAGTTCAATATGGCATTTTTAGCCGCATTTATGGCATTAAAAACACCACGCTTGCCATGATAGGTGACCCAAAACAGGCAATTTATGGTTTCCGTGGTGCAGATATTTTTACTTATATTGGCGCAAAACAAGCCGTTTCAGATGACAAGCAATACACCCTAGATACCAACTACCGCTCAAGTGAAGGGGTTGTTGATAGCGTAAATCGCTTATTTGCTAAAAATGACAATAGCTTTATTTATAACGATGCAATCCCATTTCAAAAGGTCAATGCTAAAGGAAAACAGCAAGACAAAGCGTTTTTAATAAACGGTGAGATGCCCAGTGCGTTTGAATTTTCGGTGTTTGTTGATGAATACGGCGAAGCTAACAACAAGCCAACCAGCAAAGGGGTGGCTCAACAGGCATTGGCTTTGCAATATACGAAAAAAATTACTGAGCTACTCAAGCAAGCTAATGCAGGGCATGCAACCATTGCAGGAAAGCCTCTCACGGCCGCTGATATCTGTGTGTTAGTGCGTGACCGCAACGAAGCACAGTTGATGAAAACTGCACTAGCAGAAGCCGCCATTGCCAGCGTGTATTTATCCCGTGATAGTGTTTTTAACCAAGAGCTTAGTCATCATTTACTTAACTTTTTAACGGCATTGCATGGTCAGTATGATGAGTCATTACTGCGTGGTGTACTAGCAGGGCCATTGTTTTGCTTAAGCTACAACCGCATTTATGAGCTTCACGAAAATGAAAGCGCATGGCAAGAGCATTTAAACTTTTTTGCTCAGCTTGCTCACATTTGGCATAAACAGGGCGCTATGGCGATGCTCGAGCGTTTATTAAGCCATAATCAGCTTGCAGCGCGTTGGCAAGGCTTAGGCTACAACGTTGAGCGCTGGCTCACCGATTTCCGCCATTTAGGGGAAATATTACAGCAAAAGCAAATTGAGCTTGAGGGAACCCATCGATTGCTGCGTTGGTTTGCGCAAAAAGTCAGTCAACAAGATGGTGAAGCGGTGCAAGTACGCCTAGAAAGCGATGCTAATTTGGTGAAAATTGTCACCATGCACGCCTCAAAAGGCTTAGAGTACCCGATTGTATTCATGCCGTTTGCCTGTGGTTATCGCGAAAGCAAAGAAGCCCTTTACCATAAAGACGGTAAGCTGATTTATGACCTTGTTAAAAGTGACGACGCAATGCAAAAAGCAGAGCAAGAGCGCTTGGCTGAAGACTTACGCTTGCTTTATGTTGCACTGACTCGTGCCGTGCATTTTTGTTCTGTGGGTATGTATAACATTTCGCAAGGTCGCAGTGCTCGCCCAGGCATTCAAAGTACTAGCATTGGTCACGTATTATTTGCAGGTTTAGAGATCAAATCGGGCGATGAATGGCGCGCATTGTTACAACAATTTTGTGAAGGCTCTGCGCACATGCACTATGAGGCGTTTAGCCAAGCAGATGAGCTTGAAAAGTTAACATTTGCTGGCGCTGACAGTGAGCAAGCCTATCAAGTTAATACTGTTAAAGCAGACATTCAGCGTGATTGGCGCTCAACCAGCTTTAGTAGCTTAACGCTGAAAAAGCATACTGATCATATCGAGCTTGGTCGCAGTGATGAAGACCACGAAAAAGATGAATTTTTGGCCCAAAATGCCAATGCTTTAACACCTTACAGTTTCCCTAAAGGGGCAAAACCAGGTAGTTGTTTGCATGAAATATTTGAGCAATTAGACTTTACCGACCCTTATGCGTTAACGCGTCCAGCGAGTGAGCAAGGCGACCACGCACTTGATAAAGTGATCAAAACGTTATTCGAAAAATACCATATTGACGATAGCTGGCAGGAAATGACGGAGCAGTGGATCCTTGCTGCACTGAATTGCCCATTAAACGATAAAGGGCTTAGTTTATCAGTACTTGAGCCTGATACCTGTTTGGTCGAAATGGAATTTAACTTACCGCTGTTATCACTCTCAAGCGATAAGCTTAACCAAGTGTTAGTAAAACATTTTAACTTACTTGGGCAGCTTGATTTTAGTGAGGTGCAAGGCTTACTAAAAGGCTTTATAGATTTAATATTTTGCTGGCAGGGTAAGTATTATATTCTTGATTATAAATCGAACTTTTTAGGCAATAGTGCGGCTGACTACCAACATGAGCAACTAGAGCAAGCCATGACGAGTCACCAGTATCATTTGCAGTATTTAATTTATACCGTAGCACTGCACCGTTTATTAAAACAACGTATTCAAGATTACGATAGCGACACGCATTTAGGCGGTGTTTACTACACCTTCTTACGTGGTATGAGCGAAGGACAAGGGGTGTATTTTAATCAGCTAACAAAACAGCAGATAACTGAGCTTGATAGCTTATTCGCACAAGGAGCCATGCTATGAGTCAACTGACATTCGGCTTTGATGACCATGAGCCAAACGAGCCAATGAATAAGCTGCCAGAACAACATTCCCAAAGCGATTTAGTGTTGCCTGCCACAGAACTTAAAACACAGCCGTTACTGAGTTATTTACTTGAGGCAAAACGTATTCGCTTAGTTGATGTGAAACTCGCAGAGCTATTGACTGGCACAGAGACTGTAACCGGTTCACAAACACTGATAGAGAATAACAAAGCAGCACATAGTGAGGTTTTTTACCTGATTTTATTGCTTGCGGCAGCGCAGCAAAGTCAGCACAGCTGCTTGGAGCTCGTGAATATAAACTGGCAAAATCCGTTTGAAATTAAACAGCAAAGCTTAGCTGATGCCAGCATCGCAGCCCCTGAGGTTTTAACACCGTTTGATATTGAATTTGGCCTTGCTGAAGCCGTTGATACGCTAATGAATGCTGAGTGTGTAGGGGACGACAAACCACTGCTATTGTTTGCGAATAAACTTTATTTTGCCCGTTTAGCAGAATACGAAACCACACTGGCTTCGCGTTTACATCATTTGGCAACGAAAGAACTCACCCTTGATGAAGCCGCATTAACAGCACTACTTGAGGTGTATTTTCCTAGCAGTGAACATACACCCAACCCAAGCGATCCTATTAAAACATTAAACTGGCAAAAAGTAGCCTGTGCAATTGCTGCAACAAAAGGCTTTAGTGTGATCACTGGCGGCCCGGGTACCGGTAAAACCACCACGGTAACTAAGCTACTAGCCATATTACAATCTTTGTATGCCAGTGCACCGCTAACAATAAAACTGGTTGCACCGACAGGCAAAGCAGCAGCTCGTTTAACCGAGTCGATTTTAGGGGCAAAGCAAAAGCTCAGTATGATCCCTGATAATATCGCGCCACTTATACCTGACAGTGCGCAAACGATTCACCGTTTACTGGGCGTTATTCCGCATACCAATAAGTTTCGCCATAACAAGCGTAACCCGCTGCATTTAGATGTACTGATCATTGATGAAGCATCGATGGTTGATTTATCGCTTATGGCAAAACTCATTGAGGCACTACCGAGCCATGCAAGGCTTATTTTACTCGGTGATAAAGACCAATTAGCCTCGGTTGATACGGGCAGTATTCTTAGCGACCTATGCCAAGGGTTAGAGCTTGACAAAATGCCTGATTACAGCAGTGAGAGAGCAGCGCAGCTTAATCGCGTTTGTTTTAATAATCAGAGCGAGATACCCGCGGCCAGCAGTCATTTTGTACTTAACGATTGTATTGCGTTTTTACAGCAAAGTTATCGTTTTGATGGCAGCAGCGGCATTGGTCAATTAGCACAAGCTGTAAATACCAATAACAGTGGCTTACTGGGCTACGTTGAGCAAACGATTAATCAAGGTGGCTTTAAAGACCTTAAACTTAATTACAGCGTAATCAGTAAACCGATTGAGCAATTTGTGCAACAAGCGGCGTTGCAATATCACGATTATTTGCATCTTATCCAGCAAGGGGCAAGTATTGCCAGTGTGCATAAAGCATTTGCGCATTATCAGTTACTGGCTGCCGTTAGAGAGGGAGATTATGGTGTAAATAGCCTTAATCAGCGTATTGAAAAAGCACTGGCTCAACAAGGTTTAATTTCGCCATATCAAAGGCATTACGTGGGTATGCCAATTATGATCAGCCAAAACGACTACCAGTTAAAACTGTTTAATGGCGACATCGGTATTTTAATGCACGATGATCAAGGCCAGTTAAAAGCCATGTTTGTTGATGAACAAGAAAATATTCGTGCCTTTTCGCCCGCACGTTTACCTGCTCACGATAAAGTGTATGCGATGACCATTCATAAGTCGCAAGGCTCAGAGTTTGCTTACACCGCAATGATTTTACCGCCAATAACGCAGGCTAATCAGGGCATTAACAGGCAATTGGTTTACACGGGGATCACCCGCGCGAAAACCACATTTGAGCTGGTGGCCGATAAAAATGTATTGCTAATGGCAATGAATAAATCAGTTACTCGTGCATCGGGGTTATACGATAGGTTAAAACATGAAGCTTATATAGGTCTTTAAGTATTTGTCTCAAAAGTAACTTTAATGTAATGTTTATTTAATTAATTTTCAGTTAAAAGGGAAAAAATGGAAAATCAAATTGCACTTCCGCTGGTTCCAATTAAGCATCAGTCAGAAGAAAATGGCTTTGAGATGGGGGTTATGAGTGATGGAACACCATATCTTACTGCAAGTGGTTTAGCTTTTGTGTGTGGTACAGCAAGAAGTAATATTATCACATTAGTGAATGATTGGCAGAAGCAAAGGTACCATCCTCGAGGAAAGTCTATTAGTGCAATTATTGATAGAAATGGTGGTGACTCTTCAAAAGATTTACATAAGCCGATAAAAGTTCGAGGTAATACGCATCACGCAATCTCTGCTGATAATTGTATGGCTATTCTTGAATATTACGCATTTGAAAGTCGTTCAGATGCTCAAATTGCAAGAGATAATTATCGGAATTTAGCTACTCAATCATTAAAAGAGTTTATATATAAGCGAACTGGCTATAAAGCTACTGGGGCACTACCTGCTCATCTTAATAGATATTTGAAAAACAGAGCAAAGATCCCTTATACCCACTTTTCGATGTTGAATGAGATAACTTTGAACTTGATTGCTCCTTTAGAGGAGGCTGGATATACATTACCAGAAAAATTAGTGCCAGATATTTCCGAGGGTCGTTTATTTTGTAAGTGGTTGAGGGAGAATAGAAATGTTGAGCCAAATAGCTTTCCTGTTTACGACCACGAATATCCAGATGGAAGAGTTGTTCAGGCAAAGTTGTATCCAACAGAATATCTAGATGATTTCCGTAGGCATTTTCATGAGGTTTGGATAACAGAAAAGGCAGGTAAATACTTTGCTGATAGAGATACTGTCGCTTTAGAGTTTGTTGAAAATTTAGCATTACCAGCACCGCAATAATAAATTAATATTACTTTGGTTTTGTGTAGCTGCTTTTACGAAATAGATTAGGTTGCCAGCCAAAATGAAGAGCGCCTAATCTTAAAAAAACGGTGACAACTAAACCACCAACAATACACCAGATATAGTCCACCTCTAAAGTAAATAATGCAGCATAAGTAAGCCCGCCAGATAGGCAAGCGGTTGAATAAAGCTCTTCCCCCATTACCAGTGGGACTTCTCGACAGATTACATCGCGCATCAATCCACCAAAAATACCTGTTGTCATACCCATGGTGATGGCAACAACCATATCAGCCCCTTCAATAAGTGCTTTTTCAATACCGATAATATTGAAAATTGCCATTCCTACAGCATCCATTAATAGCATGGTGGTGTTACTTAAATCGGGGAGGTGACGAATTGATAAAATAGACGCGAATATGGCTATGTAAGTTGCGTATAAATAATCGGGTTGGGCTATCCAAAATACCGGTTTGTTAAGCAATATGTCTCGAAGTGTCCCACCACCTATGGCTGTTACCGTGGCAACCACCACTACACCAAAACCACCGACACTTTTTTCATGACCTAGCAAGGTGCCAGAAATAGCAAAAAATGCCACCCCAATAATGCTTAAAAAGTGAAAGTATTCTGATGTCATGCGGCCTCCTTACCTGTTAGTAAGTTAACCCTAGCAAAATGAACTTTATTGGCGCTGAACAGATAAGAAAGTCGGGCGGGTAATGATGTCACCCGCCGATATGGAAATGTTTATTATTTAAGGTAATCAACCACTAATTGCGTCATTGCATTTACGCCAAGCTGTAAAGCTTTTTCGTCTGCAAAAAAGTGCGGTGAATGGTTACTTGGTGCTGTAACTGCATCTTGACCTTTTGGTGTGACACCTAAGAAAAAGAACATGCCTGGTGTTTCTAAGGCGTAGTAACTAAAGTCTTCGGCGCCTGTGATAAGTGGCGTTGTGATCAGGTTTTCTTTACCAACCACACCAGCAAGTGTTGGTGTCATTTTCTTGGTTAATTCAACATCATTCACGGTTACTGGGTAACCATGGTCAATGTGAACATGCGCTTGTGCGCCACCTGATTCAGCTACCATCTCAGCAGTTTTAGCTAAACGTTTTTTAATGTCAGCACGCATTTCTTGGTCAAAGGTACGAATTGTGCCCACCATTTCAACTTGATCTGGGATGATGTTGTTACGCACACCGCCATTAATGGCACCAAATGAAACCACCGAAGGTGCTTTGGTTACATCAACTTGGCGGGAAGCGATGGTTTGTGTTGCCATAATAATTTGTGATGACGCCACAATTGGGTCAACCCCATTCCAAGGGCGAGAGCCGTGAGTTTGACGACCTTTTACTGTGATAGTAAATTTATCGGCGCTGGCCATTAGCGGCCCTTCACGAAAACCAATTTGTCCGGTATTTAGCGAGCTGGTTACGTGTAAACCAAATACGGCTTCTGGCTTTTCTTTGAATAAGCCTTCTTTAAGCATAAGCTCCGCACCGCCTTCTTCACCATCTGGTGCACCTTCTTCAGCAGGTTGGAAAATAAACAGAATATCTCCCGCGAGCTCTTCTTTTATTTTGACTAAAGACTCAGCGGCCGCCATTAAAATAGCCACATGATTATCATGACCACAGGCATGCATTACGCCAACGGAATTGCCTTTGTACTCAGTTGTTTGGGTTGACGCGAAGGGTAAGTCTACTTGCTCTTTAACAGGTAGTGCATCCATATCAGCGCGCAGCGCAATAAGCGGACCTTTTTTGCCCCCTTTCAGTTTGGCAACCACACCGGTATGAGCCACACCTGTTTGAACCTCAAGGCCTAAAGAACGTAAATGCTTCGCTACATATTTGGCTGTTTCAAACTCACGGTTACTAAGCTCTGGATATTGGTGTAAATGACGGCGCCATTTAATGACTTTTTCACTGACGCTTTTATTTGCAGATTTAAGCTCAGTATTAATATCACTAGCTAATGCAGGGGTCGAAATCGCACTGAGTAGTAGGCTGGTCGAAAGTAATTTGTTTAACATCCCGTATCCTTTTATTATTAATTTATTAAACCAATGTAAAGTATAAAGCTTTGGATGAACAGGAACAGGCGCTAATAAATCAAGATAATTGGTTTGGGCAGCGCACACAGAACTTTAAAGATAGCCTACTTAAAAATGCTAAATTAATCACCTTAAATGCAGGTGATGCATTGTTTTTGCGTGGCGATGAAAATACCGGTCTGTATTGTGTTATTAATGGCGTGCTTAGAGTTTCTGGGGTTAATAGCCAAGGCAAAGAAGCGGTGCTCAGTTTCGTAAGCAGTGCTATGTGGTTTGGTGAGGTTGCTTTGTTTGATGGGGGTAGACGCACTCACGATGTGTATGCGCAAACTGCGGTACGGCTTTTACACGTTCCTGAGCGGGCATTAAGCCAGTTATTGCAAGAGCATCCCGCTTATTGGCATGATTTTGGGCTGCTGCTTACCAATAAAGTGCGCAACTTGTTTGACTCATTAGAAGATCACGCACTCCTCACGGCAAAGCAAAAGGTGAGTAAGCGGTTATATATGCTTTATCAGTCATCAATGCAAAACTCTTTGCCGCTCACCCAGCAGCAACTTGCCGATATGACCTATTTAACACGGCAAACCATTAATCAAATTTTACAATCCCTGCAAGCTGATTCAATTATTAATCTTAAATATCAATCGATTGAAATTGTTGATATCGATAAATTGCAATCTCAATGCTAGTTTGGAACTAAAATTGCTACAAAGTTGTAATCAAGCTTAAATGGAAGACAACTTGTGGCAATTACATTTCATAATCAATATAACCCTTATCATTACTCTGGCACTAAAAATAGTGAGACGTCGCTCACTTCATCACAAGCAAAACCCATGGCTCAATCTTCTTCAGATGCACAACAGTTGTTAAGAAAACATACAGAGCCAAGCTCATTTTTGGACACAGCAAAGGAAGCGCTTGTTTATCAGCGTTTAGGTGTGGACAAAGAGAAAATTGATGAAATTAAAGCGCAAATAGAAAAACTTGCTGAACAAATGCAACAACAAGGCGCGGATATGAAAGCCCTGCAAGAAAAAATGGAAGAGTTACAATCTATGCTAGAAGAGGAGTATCAAAAAGGACGCGATCGAATGGACATGCAACCAGACGCTGAAAAGGGCAAGGTTATCGATGCACTGGTTTGATGTGTAAGTTAATGCCGATTCGTCAAATGTCGGCTAGTTGACATTCTTGGCGGTGAATTATCTGCTAATCTGAACTTTGAACACAGTTTTGGCAGGAAAAATAATGAAAACATTAAAACAACAATTAACAAATTACGCCCTCTACCACCGCTCAAAACGCAATATTTACACTCACTTTATTGGTATCCCATTAATTGTGTTTGCAATTATTTGTTTATTGCAACGCGTCACGCTTACCTCTGAACCTGCTGTTATCTCCTTGGCAACCGTGGTGATTGCACTTACTTGTCTTTATTACTTATTACTTAGCTTATCTATGGGGTTAATTATGGCTGTATGCTTGAGTTTGTTGAGCATTGCTGCTGATCCTGTGGTGTCGCTTTCAACAGAGTTATGGCTAGCTGTGAGTATTGGTAGTTTCGTTGTTGGTTGGGTATTTCAGTTTATTGGTCATTATTTTGAAGGTAAAAAGCCAGCTTTTGTTGACGATTTAATTGGTTTGGTAATAGGGCCTTTATTTGTATTAGCAGAGTTCTTGATTATGCTTGGTTTTTATAAAGACATTGCTGATCATATCGAACAACATGCTGGGCCTAACAAAGCATAACAACAATAATAAGGAACACACATGCAATTAAATGGTAAAACAGTTTGGGTAACAGGGGCATCTTCTGGAATTGGTGAAGCACTTTGTGAGCAACTGGCGGCAAAAGGTGCAACGCTAATACTGTCTGCCCGTAATGAGGAAAAACTCAACGCTCTTAATGCAAGGCTCGGCGGTAATCATCATGTGATCGCCCTTGATTTGGCAAAGCCTGAAGCCTTACTTGAGGATATGCCTGCGGTGATTGAGCAAATTGGCCGCATTGATGTGCTAATCAATAACGGTGGAGTGTCGCAGCGTAGTTTATTTTTAGAAAATGAATTTACGGTTTATCGCCAACTGATGGAAGTAAACTACTTTGGTTTAATTGCCTTAACCAAAGCCGTTGTACCACAGATGGTGAAGCAAGGTATGGGCATGGTGGTATCAATTAGCAGCGTGGCGGGTAAAGTCGGTTCAAAGTTCAGAACTGGCTATTCGGGTTCTAAATATGCGGTTGTTGGCTTTATGGATTGCTTAAGAGCAGAATTAGCAGATAAAAATGTGAATTGCCTGACTATTTGCCCGGGTTCAATTAAAACAGCTATTGCGCATAATTCGTTAGATGGCCAAGGTAAGCCGCAAAATAAACCAGAACAATCAATCGAAAACGGCATGGATGTGGCAAAAGCCGCTGCAAAAATGATCAAAGCCATTGAAGCCGAGAAAGATGAGGTCGTTATTGGTGAAGGTATTAGTGGTTTAGCACCGACTATAAAGCGTTTTTTCCCGGGCTTTTTTAATCGCCTTACAGCAAAAATGAATTACCGATAATCCATTGTTATTTGCCAGTGAATGATTTTCAGTAAACAATGCGCAGCTTGAGTTGCGCATTTTTTGTACCGAACGGTCGAATTATTATCATTTTAATCGATAAAAGGCACTAGTTTGCTATGGTTAAACGGGGATGGATTAGCATACAATGGGGTAAAAGTAGTCCAAACAAGAGAGAACAACAATGGCCGCATTTGGTACTGTATTTATGCCACAAATGATCCAAGCACGTTTTGCTGATAACTCATGGAGTGAAAGCGCGCTGGTCCCATCTGATAAAATCAAATTACATGCGGGTGCTCACGTATTACATTACTCAAGCACCTGTTTTGAAGGATTAAAAGCTTTTCGTCACGAAGATGGCTCGGTCTATATCTTTCGTATGGATGCTAACATTGCGCGTATGAAACAAAGCTCTAAGTTACTTAACTTACCTGACTTTGACGAAAGCATGCTTGAGCAAATGATCAAAGACATTGTTAAAGAGTACGCTGACGAAACACCAGCACCACCGGGGTCTATGTATATTCGTCCTACGCACATTGGTACAGAAGCGGCTATTGGTAAAGCGGCTGCACCGTCAATGAGTTCATTGCTTTATGTATTACTTTCGCCAGTGGGTGATTACTTTGCTGGTGGGGCAACGGCACTACGTGTATTACTTGAAGAAGACGGCATGCGCTGTGCACCTCACATGGGTATGGTTAAAAGTGGTGGTAACTACGCAAGTGCATTAGGTCCAATCTTACAGGCTCGCTCTGAGCACCAAGCAGACCAAATTTTATTCTGCCCAGGTGGCGATGTACAAGAAACTGGTGCTGCAAACTTCATTCTAATTGATGGGGATGAAATCATCACAAAAGCACTTGATAGCACATTCTTACACGGTGTAACGCGCAATAGTATTTTAACAATTGCGAAAGATTTAGGTATGACCGTATCTGAGCGTAATTTTACCGTGTCTGAGCTGCTTGAAAGAGCCGCTAAACCAGGCACTGAAGCTGCATTATCGGGTACTGCTGCGGTACTGACGTCGGTTGGCACGCTTATTCATAATGACCAAGAGTTTAAAGTGGGTTCGGGCGAACCAGGCGAAAAAGTCGCAAAATTACGCCAAGCATTGAATGATATTCAATGGGGTAAATCAGCGGATAAACACGGCTGGTTAACAAAGGTATAATTGAGCTGTAAATATGGAAAGCCACGTAAATTGCGTGGCTTTTTTGTTTTTACATTGGTTTACAGCTCTACCCGTGTTTAGGCGCAAATTACTAGACATTAATGGGTATTAACTTTATTTTCATTTTGTTAATAATGACCAACAAGTAAACCTATTATGATCAAGAAAACGCTTGCATGTGCGATAGTTGTTGCACTGGCGGGGTGTGGTGAATCAACCCCAAAAAATACAGAACAAACTGTAAAAACTGCAGAGGTAAAAGCTGCTGTGAATTATCCAGAAACTAAAAAAGGCACTGTTGTCGATGAGTACTTCGGTGCAAAAGTGGCTGATCCGTATCGTTGGTTAGAAGACGATATGAGTGACGAAACAGCCCAGTGGGTGAAAGCCGAAAATGACGTTACGTCTTCATATCTAAAAAATATTCCTTATCGCGATGAGCTTAAAACCACGCTTGAAAAGCTGATGAACTATGAAAAAGTCACAGCACCATTTGAAGAGGGTGAGTATACCTACTTTTATAAAAACGATGGTCTGCAAAATCAATATGTGGTGTATCGCAAAAAAGGCGACTCAGAAGCTGAGGTGTTCTTAGACCCAAATACTTTTAGTAGCGACGGCACAACCTCAATGTCGGGCTTAACCTTCACAGAAGACGGTACGTTAGCAGCTTATCAAATCTCTGAAGGCGGCAGTGACTGGCGTAAAATTATCATTATTGATACAGCGACAAAACAGCCAATTGAAGAAGCATTAGTCGATGTGAAATTTAGTGGTATTGCTTGGCTTGGTAACGAAGGTTTCTATTACTCGAGCTACGATAAGCCAAAAGGAAGTGAGCTGTCTGCGAAAACAGATCAACATAAAGTTTATTATCACAAATTAGGCACAGCGCAAGCTGATGACCAATTAATTTATGGTGGCACAGAGGCACAAAAGCACCGTTATATTGGCGCAGAGGTAACTCGTGATAATCGTTATTTAATTATCGCTGCTAGTACTTCAACTTCAGGTAATAAATTGTTTTTCAAAGATTTAACTCAGCCTGACAGCAAGCTAGTGACGATTTTAGATAACACAGACTCAGATACCTCAATTATTGATAATGACGGCTCGAAACTCTATTTAGTTACTAACTTAAACGCACCAAATATGCGTGTAGTGACAGTCGATGCCGCTGATCCTAGCCCTGAAAATTGGCAAGATTTAATCCCTGAAACTGACAATGTACTTAGTATTTCAAAAGGCGGTGACTACTTCTTTGCTAAGTATATGGTTGATGCGATTTCGCAAGTAAAACAATACGATAAATCAGGTAAACTGGTGCGCGATATCAGCCTACCAGGTGTGGGCACTGCATATGGCTTTAGTGGTAAGCACGATGCAGAAACTCTGTATTACTCATTCACAAATTACACCACGCCAGGTAATACCTATTCGTTTGATGTTGAATCAGGCAAGTCTGATGTGTATCGCAAGTCGGGCGCTAAGTTTAATAGCGAAGACTATATTTCTGAACAAGTATTCTATACATCAAAAGATGGCACTAAAGTGCCGATGATTATCTCATACAAAAAAGGCACGGAACTAAACGGTAAAAATCCAACTATTTTATATGGTTATGGTGGCTTTAACGTGAGCCTAACACCAAGCTACAGCCCTACGGTTGCAGCATGGCTTGAGCACGGTGGTGTGTATGCGGTAGCGAATATTCGTGGTGGTGGTGAATACGGCAAAGAATGGCATGTGAATGGTACACAGCTTAAAAAGCAAAATGTATTTGATGACTTTATTGCTGCTGCTGAGTACTTAAACGAAAAGCAATACAGCTCACCTGATTACTTAGCGGTACGTGGTGGTTCTAATGGTGGCTTATTAGTCGGTGCGGTTATGACACAGCGTCCTGAGCTATTTAAAGTAGCGCTTCCTGCTGTAGGTGTTTTAGATATGCTGCGTTACCACACCTTTACAGCGGGTGCTGGTTGGGCTTATGACTACGGTACTAGTGAGCAAAGTAAAGAAATGTTCGATTACTTAAAAGGCTACTCGCCTGTTCACAATGTTAAAGCGGGTGTAAGTTATCCTGCGACTTTAGTGACAACAGGGGACCACGATGACCGTGTTGTGCCTGCGCATTCATTTAAGTTTGCTGCTGAATTACAAGAAAAAGGTGCAAAACAAAACCCGTACCTGATTCGTATTGAGACAAATGCAGGGCATGGAGCGGGTACTCCTACTAGTAAGGTTATTGATATGTACGCTGATATTTATGGCTTTACACTTTATAATATGGGTGTAAAAAGCCTTTAGTAAACAGGTAATATGGCTAAACAATCACACCGAGCAATTACTCGGCGTGATTGTTTGAGTTAAGACACTTACAAATCGATACCCAACGCGAATATCATTTTATAATCTTCTTTTTCTGGCACGAGTCCGTTTTCATCAGCAATTGGCTCAGCTAGATAGTCCCATACGAGTGACACATCAAAATCGATATCTTCGGTGATTTCAGTTTCAAAGCTAGCCATAGCATACTGGGAATCTCCGCCTGAATCGGCATCAGCGAATAAGTAACGATAGTTAAATGTAAAATCTATTTTTTTCGTTATTTCATGCTCAAAATTAGTGCCAAAAAAATACGACATGGATGAATTACTTTCGTCTTCATCAACCGCCACAGTATCAAATTGAGTTTTCTGAAATGCTGGACCTGTAGAAAAGTCCCACTCAGTTTTATCTGTATCCATGACATAATAACCAACACCCGCACCTATAGTGTATTTATTGGCAATATTTTGAAATGGGTCACGGTAATACTCAAAGAAAATAGGGCGAAAATACATTTTTTGTGTGTAAAACCAGTCGAATGTCCCATTGGCCCGAATGTTGTTTTTAGTGACTTCATTGTCATTGGTTGTACGATAACCTAAAAACTCAGCGAGGAAACGGCTCGAAGCAGTGCGGCGTTTTATATCAGCTTGCGCAGAGTATTCTGTTTGGTCAGTATTACCGCGTGATAAATTAGCGCCGAGCGATATTTTAACTGTCCATGCACTTAACTCACTGTCAATCGATGGAGCAATCGACACAAGATCGTTATAGCGGTATTTGGCAGGAGAATCACCAACACGTACATAACCACCTGAAATATTTAAACTACCGCTAAGTTCATAACCATCATTAAAACGTACCGTGTGGTGGCGTTCAGATATAATCATGTAGACATCTTCGCGGTCTATAATTTGTGTATCGAGTATGTCACTATCAAACTCAAGTTCTTTGTCATACATTGATATGAGTTCACCCTTGAGCCACTCGCCTGAATTTAAGCGGATCCAATCAAACTTTGAGGCATCTTTAATAATAATCTCGCGTTCTTTAAGTAATGGGTCGGGAAGGGTGTCAGTGCTATAGCTCATTGGGGAGTGAGCTAGTATTGCACTAAGTAGTATGTATCGTTGAAGCATTATTGCAATCCATGTTCATTTAATGCGTGAAAAATTTGTTATTTAGTTCTAATTACTTAAGACTAGACCAACTTTTAGACACACACAAAAAATGATTAACTAACTGGAAGAAATAATCGTTGATAGGTCTTATATGCGTATTCATCACTCATTCCTGATAAATAATCACAAATAATGCGCATTGAGTTTTCTTGCTTATCATGAGCATTCAACCACATTTCTTGGGTTGTTTCGGGTAGCAAACGCATAGGATCACTGGCAAAAGCACTGAACAGCTCAATCAATAGGTTTTGTCCTTTAAATTCAACTTGCTGCATTTTGGGTTCACGAATTAAGCGTTTAAATACAAAATGCTTTAGGACATTGAGAATGGCTGCAAATTCATCAGGTAAGCTGACTGTGTATTGCAATATTTCCGATTCAAAATCAGCGTTTTGAACTACTAACTGAGCATTAATAATAAAGGTGTTAACCAGCTCTCCGATGGCATCTTTGCGCTCATACTCGTATTCTGAAAATAGCCGTTTGGTTATTGAATTTAAGTGCTCGTTTAACCAAGGTGAATTAAGGGCTTCTAATTGTAGTTGAGCGTGATTGAGCCAATCTGAAAGGGTAAGCACTTCTGTCGCTATGGCATCTTCGAGATCGTGCACGGCATAGGCAATGTCATCAGCCAACTCCATAATTGCAGCGTCGAGTGATTTATAATGGGTTCTAGCTCTAAATTCATCGGCTTGGTAATGACTAGACAAAAGCTTTTTATCATCGCCTGACAGAGGGGCGATTATCCAGTTAAATACATCTTGATCATCTTTATATAACCCTTTAGCAGGGCGCCAATGATCTGCTTTTATAAAGCTTCTTTTTTCATTTAAAGGTGGAAATGTATGCCATAAATCATCAATAAACGCTGGGTATTTGATAAACCCAAGTAAAGTGCGGCGTGTTAAGTTCATACCAAAACCATTACTATATGGTTCCAGTTTAGAGACGATTCTTAATGTTTGCGCATTGCCTTCAAATCCACCATTTTCACGCATCATAAAGTTAAGTGCTATTTCCCCACCATGTCCAAAAGGGGGATGGCCTATATCATGAGCTAAACATAGAGTTTCAAGTAAACTTGCACTGGGAAAATGTTTAAAATTAGCGTGTTGCGTTTTTAAATGTCGAAGTAGGCCACTGCCAATTTGCGCAACTTCAAGAGAATGTGTAAGGCGAGTTCGGTAAAAATCATTAAGGCCAATGCCCATTATTTGCGTTTTTGCCTGTAAACGCCTAAATGCGGCTGCGTGTATGATACGCGATCTGTCTACTTGCCACGCAGAACGGTTATCATTTGGGCGATATTTTTGTTGATCAATGATACGGGCTTGCCAATATTGGCACATAAAAAGAACCTTGTAATTACTCGCTCAGGTGCCTTTTAGTATACGCAAGCACTTGAAAAATGCGAGCTAATTACTTGAAGCTCTAAATAAATTGTAAGGCTATTAAGTAACCTTTTTAGTGAAATTCGCCAAAAAAAATACCCTTTGATATAATTCGCTTTTATGTGTGCGTGACGTTGCCGCACAGAGTTGTTGTTTACTTGAGAGAATACATGCTTAAATACCTTTTTCGAGGCTTAATTACCGCTTTCTTTACTTGGGCATTACTTTATCCATTTATAAATACAGACCATGTTGTTGAAGGCGTAGAACAATCAGACAGCACAAAAAAAGGAACACAACGTGTACAAAAAAAAGAGAAACCTTTACATAATGTAAAGCTGCCTGACTTTTCGAGCTTTACAGATGTAAAAGAAAAAAAGCATGCATTTTTTGATTTTATTCGTCCACACATTGAAGCTGAAAATAAAAAGATTTTACAGCAACGTGCAACGTTAGAAATTGCCCGCATGATGCTTGAGTTTAATGAGCCTTTATCTAACAAGCAAAAACAAGATATTAAAAAAATCTTAGCTAGCTACAAGTTATCTAACTCACTGGATGTTTTATCACTTACACGAGCATTACGGCGTGTCGATATCATACCAAAAGAACTTGCACTCATGCAGGCTGCAAATGAGTCAGCTTGGGGAACATCTCGCTTTGCAAGAATTGGCTTAAACTTTTTTGGCCAGTGGTGCTACAAAAAGGGCTGTGGCATGGTTCCTCGACGCCGTGCAAATGAAGCCGCACACGAAGTTACTGCATTTAAGTCTGTGCGTGCAGCAGTCAGTTCTTATTTTAAAAATATTAATACCCACGCAGCATATTCAGATTTACGCTCAATTCGCGAAGACTTGCGACGTCAGCAAAAACCTATTGAAGCGACGAAGCTAACACACGGGTTGATGTCATACTCTGAGCGTGGTGAAGCGTACATAGAAGAATTAAACACAATGATTAATCAAAACAGAGCATACTTTGATGAATAAAACGTTTTCATGGTTGAAAGTAATTGGCACTGTTGCGGCTTTAAGCTTTTCAAGCTTCAAGGTCGCGGCGAGTGAGTTTGTTGTAGCTTATGATGGTTTTTATGACCGCTTAAAAGTGGTCAATAAAGGTGAATTTCAATATGCACAAGTGAATTTCTATTTAACGGATATTGCTAGCAATGAAGTATGTACAATTAAATCAGGAAAAATCATAACTGAACAGCAGGAGTTTGATCTAACTTATACTGAGCAAGCGCAGCTTTTACTGCCTTTTGATAAACAGTTAGATACTGACAAAGCTGTGATTGTGGTACAGCCTATGAATCCTAAACATGATTGTCAGCTTAAGTTACAGATTGAGGCAACACAACTGGATGAGTTTACATTAACAAAAGCGAATCTATTTGCTCTTGACCAAGAATTTGATGAACTACTCTCCGACCTTTCAGGTTTTTTTGTGAGCAAACTAATGTGGTTCCTGTTACCTGAACAAAAAGGCGTTGTGTTGAAGTTTGATAGCACAGATGCAATGTCGGCAGATGGAGTAAGCTGTAAAGAAAACCGCTGTTTTATTAATGTTACTGACGACTGGGAGGAGGATGAAACTCGTCTAAGTAATAATGGAGCGTTATTAAGTGCAACTCCTTGGATTGCGAAATAATATTTGGCAGTGCACATTTGCCAGCATAGTTAACTTTTCAAAAAAGGATCTTAACAGGTCCTTTTTTATTGATTTTAAACCACTCTTTAAGTATTTAATATGGCAGTTGTTAATAGCTAACACGCTCAAATAAATACAATAAAGCGTGTTATATAAATTGATTTGATGAATAAGGAAGTTCGAATGTATATCAATGAGGCGTCAAAACTCACAGGGGCAACACAAAGAGCTATAAGACTCTATGAATCAGTCGGGCTACTGACTGTTTCTCGCCGAGGGAAGTATCGAGTTTATAGCCAAGAGAATATTCATCTAATCAAACTAATAAAAGAGGCTCAAACTCTGGGTGTAGCCTTGTCAGATATGGTTGCTTTAAAGGGAGAAAATGAGGATTTTGATTGGCAGGCAGTCAGCCATTACCTCATTCAAAAGCAAGCTCTAGTTGAAGAAAATATAAAGCAGCTTGAACTCCAAAGAGAGCGTATTAAAAATTACCGAATTTCAATTGATAAGTGTATTCAAGAACTTGACTCTCACCCTTAGGTGAGAGTTTACACTGTATCCTTACTGTAAATGGATATATAAGTGTATGAAAAGAATATTAGTAATTAATGCAAACCCTAAATCAACGAGCTTGTGTAAATCTTTAGCAGAGCAATATGCCGCTGTTGCCATAAAAAAACACGATGTGAAACAAGTTCATATCGGGGATTTGAATTTTGCAATAAATTTAGCAGAAGGCTACGATGAAGTGATAGAGTTAGAGCCTTGTTTAGCTGATCTGCAAAAGAAAATCCTTTGGGCCGAGCATATTGTGATAGTTAGCCCTGTTTGGTGGGGGACCATGCCTGCTAAGTTTAAAGGGGCGATTGACCGAGTTTTTTTACCAGGCTTTTCGTTTAAATATGTTGAGGGTAAATCAATACCGCAAAAATTATTAAAAGGCCGTACATCAGAGTTGTTAGTAACCTTGGATACCCCCGTTTTTTGGTACAAATACATACAAGGGAATGTCATCTATAAAAACTTTAAACATTGTATTTTGGACTTTTCAGGAATAAAAAATAAAGCCACCACATACTTTGGGCCCGTTATAAACTCTAGTAATGATAAAAGAAAAGCGTGGCTTAACAAAGCAGCTCAATTAGGAGCGAAAGTGAATTAGACGATTTGTGTTTTCTAAAATTAAAAAGGAGAGCGAATGGCTCTCCTTTTTAGCATAATGAATAGAGTTGCTTAGCTTAAGTTAATTGTTACTACGTTATTTTCCTGTTCTTGTTCAAGTGCAGGCTGTTTTGGGATATCAGGCTTATCTAGAGCGATATCACCGCCATCAATTACTTCACCGGTTTGAAGGTCTTTAAAGTTAAATAACGCATTGTCAGCTAGGTGTGACGGTACAACGTTTTGCATTGCTGTAAAAATACTTTCAATGCGGCCTGGGTGTTGTTTATTCCACTCTGCAAGCATTGCTTTAGTGTGTTTACGTTGTAAATTTTCTTGTGAACCACACAGGTTACAAGGAATGATAGGAAACGCCATACGGTCTGCATATTTTTCAATATCAGTTTCTTTACAATAAGCAAGTGGGCGAATAACCATGTGCTCGCCATTATCACTCATTAACTTAGCAGGCATACTCTTTAATTTACCGCCATAGAACATGTTTAAGAAAAGCGTTTCAATCATGTCATCACGATGATGCCCAAGGGCTATTTTGGTTGCACCCATCTCTTTTGCTGTACGATATAAAATACCACGACGAAGTCGCGAGCAAAGCGAGCAAGTTGTTTTACCTTCAGGAATAATATCGGTGACAATACTGTAGGTGTCTTCTTCAACTATTTTGTATTCAATACCAAGCTTGTCTAGGTATTCGGGTAACACATGCTCAGGAAAGCCTGGTTGCTTCTGATCAAGATTGACTGCAAATAAGTCAAACTTAATTGGCGCAACGCGTTGCAAATGTTGCAGCGTATCCAATAGAGTGTAGCTGTCTTTACCACCTGATAAACATACCATGATACGATCGCCTTCTTCGATCATGTTAAAGTCCATCACGGCTTGGCCGGTTAATCGACGTAAGCGTTTTTGTAACTTATTAAAGTTATATTGCGCTTTAGCTTCTACTGAGTGAGACACTACGCCCCCTTAAAAATACATGGGTAAAATAAAGGGGCGTATTATATTGGAAGCGCGGGAAAACAACAATTGTTAGTTACCCTTTGCACGGTTAATTATTTTGCAAGAGGACTAATGTAGCCATCAGGTTTAAGTGCTAATACATCGCAATCAAGACTATCAATTACATGCTCAGCTGTGTTGCCAACGAGGGCGGCGCTCAAACCTGTGCGTCCTACCGTGCCAATAACAACTAATTCGCTGTTTAGCTTAGCGGCAACATCAGGAATAACGTCTTCAGGTAAACCTTCTTCAATATGACAGTGTTCTTCACTAATTGAAAAGCTCTTTGCAAGCGCTAAGGTTGATTCAAAATGATGTTTCTTTACTGATTCGTTATAAACGCCTGGGTTGAACTCGGGGATTTCAATGGCAATGTTTACCGGCGTTGCTGGGTAAGCATTTACAAGATTAAGCTGCGCATTTGCGAGGTCACAAATAAAGCGGGCGTCATTTATGATACGTTTATTTAGCTCTAGATGTTGTTCATTTTCAGTTACGGCATTAACGGCAGCTAAAATATTGCCCTGAGCCGGCCACTCTTTTTCTTTAACGAGTAATACAGGGGCAGGGCACTTACGAATAAGGTGCCAATCAGTGGGAGTGAAAATAACCGATTTTAGAGTGTCATGTTCATGTGTGCCTTTGACGACAAGATCAAATCCATCATTAATAACAGTATTAATAATCGCTTCGTAAGGGCGATTATGCCAAACAACACACGACTCTATGCTAAGTTCAGGGTAGAGTGCAATTTGCTCATCTAACCAGACTTGCCTATCTTTGATAACAGCTTCGCGCATGGCTTCTCGCTCATCACTAGAAAGCATTGTGGTCATTTCATAAGAAAAATCATAGATACTGAGGAATGCGGTGATGGTGGCGCCAGATTTTTTGGCTAAATCAATTGAACGGCTTAAGCCATGTTGATGTTCTTTAGTTGGGTCTATAACTGCTAAGATTCGTTTAATTGCGTCCATGTGCTGCTCCTTAACTGTTCCGCAAAAAGTATACGTTGAGTGTAACCTATATTCAGAACAGTTAAAGGGGCAAGCCAGATAAAGTTGCGCTAAATCAAACTCTATTTACATTTGATAGCAGCAGTTGTAGCCAGCGCTTGTTGATCTAAAATTGTAATAAACTTGCCTTCAACCTTGATAAGCCCTGCTTTTTGGAAGCGACTAAGTAAGCGACTAATCGTTTCAACGGTTAAGCCTAAGTAATTACCAATTTCTCCGCGTGTCATGGTTAAACGAAACTCTTTACGTGAAAAGCCGCGTTCGCCAAAACGTTCAGCAAGATTAAAAATAAAGCTGGCTAAACGTTCTTCGGCAGATTTTTTATTGAGTAGTAACAGCATTTCTTGGTCATAGTTAATTTCGTTACTCATCAAGCGCATAATTTGCTGACGTAGTTTAGGGAGCTTACCTGCTAACTCATCAAGAGTATCAAATGGAATTTCACATACCATTGAAGTTTCAAGTGCTTGTGAGAAGCTTTGATGTGCCATTTTATTTATAGCATCAAAACCAACGAGATCACCGGCTAAGTGGAACCCCGTTATTTGTTCATCACCCTGCTCAGAGAGTGTATAAGATTTGAATGATCCTGAGCGTACCGCATAGATTGCATTAAGGCTTGCTCCAGACTCGAAAAGGTAATCGCCTTTGTGGAGTGGCTTTTTACGTTCAATAATTTCATCAAGTCGATCCATCTCTTGACCATTGAGTGAAAATGGCAAACATAGCTGACTGATACTGCAATTATTGCAGCTAATCGTACATAAGCTTTTTGACTTGTTTTGAGAAAAGTCCATACATCCAATCCATTCAAATAAGTTAACAACACGAATACTAATGAACGAGTTTATCGGTTGCTATAATTAATAAGTATATACCGTACCATATTATTACACTTCCTAGAATAACCCTAGTCCAAACATGGTTTAAAAAAGTGTTTATTTTATGACTAACTAGTCCAATACTGACCATTGCAGGGAAGGTACCTAGTGCAAAAAAGAGCATAACACCGGCACCATGTGCTGCTGATGGGCTTGTTAATGCCCATGTTAACGCTGAATAAACCAAGCCACAAGGAAGCCAGCCCCATAATGCACCATATAATAATGCTTTTGGTAGGGAGTCAACCGGCAGAAGATGGCGATTTAGTTTGACTAAATGCTGCCATATAAAAGTTTTTCCTAGTTTCTCAAGCCATTGTAAAGTGGCAGCCAAGCGCATAATGTAAATTCCAACGAGTAACATGAATATGCCGCTGAGGAAGGATAAGACAATGGCTAATTGAGAATTTTGAGCGGCAAATTTGCTACTTATCCCAGCGACCAGTGCGCCAGCAAGCATATAACTTAGTGCTCTGCCAATATTGTAAGCAACAGAATAACTTACAGCTTGTTGCTTTTTTGCAGCAAGCTGTAAACTGCTTGCTATGCCACCGCACATAGCAAGACAATGCCCACTGCCGAGCAAACCCATAACAAAAGCGCTGATGAATAGGGGGTCAATCATTACTATTTTTATGTTGCTCTTTATCGTCTTCAAACAAGATGCTGTGACCTTGCTTGTTTAAATCAGAAAATTGTTCGCTTTTTACAGCCCAAAAGAAAACGCCAATTGCAATAATCACAAATAATATAGCAATAGGGATTAGCATATAGATAATACTCATAGTTTTAATAACCTTAATGAGTTAGTAATAACCAGAATGGAGCTTGCAGACATACCAATTACAGCCATCCAAGGCGCAACGAGGCCAAGTGCAGCTAGTGGTAAAATCGAACCATTATAAATGAGTGACAATGCCAAGTTTTGCTTCACTATTCGACGTGTTTTTTTCGATACAGTTAGCAAGTGTTCGATTGCATTTAAGTCACTGTTGAGTAATACCACATCAGCAGTATTTTTGGAAATATCAGCGCCTGTTTCCATGGCAATAGACAAATGCGCGCTGGCAAATACAGGGCTGTCATTGACACCATCACCCACCATAGCAACAATGGCACCTTTATCTGCAAGTGCTTCAACATGGGTTTGTTTGTCGCGAGGGCTGCATGCTGCATGCACGGTATCAAGATTTAGCTGTTTTGCGAGTCGCTCACCACTGTTTGACGCATCGCCCGTTAACATATGGCACTTGAGCTGTTGTGAATGAAGGTTGGAAATCAATTTTTCTGCGTTATCACGTAAGCTGTCAGCCAAATAAAAACGAGCAATTACTTGTTTGTTGATATATAAGGTTGCTTGTGCATCCGCTTTGTCAGTATCAAACCAGCCACTTTTACCTATCGCAAGGTGTTGATCATTAAGCTCAGCTGTAATGCCTTTGCCAGGCTCGATGGTAACATTTTCGATTTGATTTACTGTGTCGTTAAAACCAGCGAATGCATTAGCAATCGGGTGCTCAGAGAAGCTCTCAAGTTGGGCTGCTAAGCGTAATGCATCAGCTTCACTGTACTGAGTGTTGACTAGCTCAACTCGCTCTATAGTGAAACGACCTTGCGTTAAGGTGCCTGTTTTATCAAAGGCGATATCTGTTAATTGTGGTAGCGTTTCTAACACATGAGCTTGTTTAATCAAGATACCGCGTTTGGTTAGACTGGCAACCGCACAAGTTAGCGCAGTTGGAATAGCTAAACTAAGCGCACAAGGGCAGGTTGCAACAAGTACAGAAATAGTAACCCAAAAAGCATGCTCAGGGTCTATTTGATACCAACCAATTGCTGTCATTGAGGCAAACAGTAATAAACAAGCAACAAACCACTGTGCTACTTTATCAGTGATTTCAACTAATCTTGGTCGCTTGGTTAGTGCTGTGTGTTGTAGCCTAATAATTTGATTAAGCAGTGTGTTTTGACCAATTTTGTTAATTTCAATACTGATCACACCATCATGGTTAATGGTGCCAGCGAAAACTTGATGGGTGACAAATTTATTAACAGGTTGGTGCTCGCCTGTCATCATGGCTTCATCTACGGTTGTTTTACCTTTGACCACGACACCATCGGCAGGGATGGTTTCACCCGCCTTGATCAAAACAATATCACCTAGTTTTAGCTTTTTAGCGGCAATAATCGATTCTTGATTGTTTTTATCGATAATGCGGGCGGTAAGAGGCAGTAGTTTTTGTAGGTTAGCTGTAAACTCACTGGCTTTTAAACGAGCTCTAAACTCTAAATATTTACCCAGTAACAATAAGAAGGTAAACATACAGATAGATTCAAAATAAACTTCGCCAACAGACATTAAAGTGGCATAACAGCTTGCCCCGTAAGCACCAAAAATAGCTAAAGATACGGGTAAGTCCATGTTCAACTGTTTGGCTTTTAACCCATTAATGGCATTGGTTAAAAATGGTAGGGCACTGTATAGAATAACCGGTGATGCGAGTACTAGGCTTATCCAGCGAAAGTATTGCTCAAAGTCTTCTTCCATGCCCGAGAACATGCCAAAATACATGGCAAAAGCGAACATCATGACCTGCATGGTCATTAGACCCGCAACACCTAAACGGCGAATGTACGCTTTGGCAGCTTGTTGTTTTTGACTGGCTTCAAGGTCAGCCTGAAATGGATAAGCTTTATAGCCGATTTCATGTAATGAGGTGATAATTTGGCTAAGTGGAGTAACCGATTTATCCCATTGGATCATGGCACGATTAGTTGATGTATTTACGTCAACACGTTTAATCGCCTTTAAATTAAGTAACTGTTTTTCAATTAACCAAGCACATGCCGCACACGTTATACCTTCAACGGTGAGAAGCACCTCAGATAAGTCGTTGGCGGCTGAAATAAATTCGTCTTGAATATCTTCGTTATCGTAGCTTTTAATTAATTCCAGTTGCTCTGGTACAAGTTGTTCTACCTTGCCAGAGCGTACAGTTCTAAATTTATAGTAATCGGTCATGCCTTGGGCGACGATATTCTCAGCAACCGTTTGGCAGCCAATACAACACATAGGTTGTGCCTTACCATCTATTTCGACAGTCGCATTAAAGCCTTTTGGCACACTTTCAAGACAATGAAAGCAATTATCAGACATCAGAGTTTACTACTTATATTCAGGGCTAATCGAAATTGTTTCTTCAGTTGGTAGAATAATATCTTCTTTTAGTTTCCAACTACCATCAATAGGTTCAATAAACACTGTGTAAGCACCATTTACATGCGCATCTAATAGGGCTGTGAAATCGCCATGGGCGTTTTTCATCAGGCTAACATCAAAATCGTTTGCTTTAATGGTGCGGTGATAAAATGACATTTTTAAAGAATGCACATTACTTGCATCGCCTTTGGTAAAAGTGAAGGTTACTTTGTCGCCGGTCACATTTAAGTCACCATGTAAATAGAGCGCCTTTGCTTTGTTAAATTTACTGAGTTCAAGGTTGATAGCTTTGCCTTTTTTATAATAGTCATCAACAACCATGTCGGGTCCGTTGCCTATAGCCATATAAATAAGGCCAGCACAACCAATAATAGCGGCAAGTGGAAAAGAGATTAAAAACCAAGGCCAAAAATTTTTATACCAAGGAGTGGGGTTCATAGTACTTACTACCTTTAAAAACGTTGTACGCATTTTATCGGATCTAAAAGCAAAAGACTAAAAAAAAGCCTCCAGATGGAGGCTTTTTTGATCTTAATTAATCTATTGAATTAAAAGATTAATTGAATATACATTTTATTAACCGCGTGGTTATTTTTCTTGTGACAAGCTGTAAACGTACGCTGTTAACAGGTGTACTTTGTCTTCACCTAAAATGTCTTTCCATGCTGGCATTACACCTGCACGGCCATTGATAAGTGTTTCTTCAACGGCACGTTTAGAACCACCATATAACCAAATGTTATCAGTTAGGTTAGGTGCACCAAATGGTAAGTTATGAGCTACTGAACCTTTACCGTCAGCACCGTGACACGCAGCACACATTGCAAACTTAGCTGCACCTGCTTCAGCGTCTTTCTGGTTAACAGTACGGCCAGATAGGCTTAGTACGTGAGCTGTCATTTCTTTAATGCCTTGCTCACCTAATGCATCACCCCAAGGTGGCATCGCAGCAACACGACCATGAAGAAGTGTTTCTTTGATTTTATCTGGTGTGCCGCCATATAACCAATCGTTATCTGTTAGGTTAGGGAAGCCTTGACCACCACGTGCATCTGAACCATGACATTGCGCACAGTTTTGAGAGAATAAACGTTGACCAATTTCAAGCGCTTTTTCATCTTTAACAAGTGTCTCAATATCTTGTTTAGCAAATGCTTCAAAGATAGGGCCGAAACGCTCATCAGCTGCGATAAACTCTTGGTCTAATTGAACGTTTTCACCATTAGCTAATGCTTGTTCAGTTGCCTTTTTAGACTCTTCTAAAGAGGTGATACCTTGGTTAGAACTTGTCCACTTACCTAAACCTTCCCAGTTACCTAAACCTGGGTAAGCTGCAAGGTAGTACACAGACCAAATAAATGTCGCGAAGAACATGTAAGTCCACCACTTTGGTAGTGGATTGTTTAGCTCTTCAATGCCATCAAACTCGTGACCACAGCTCTCACCTTCTTTAACACCTGTGTAGTTTTTTAAGTTCCACAGAAGTAGGCCGAAGATGATAGCAAGACACGCAAGGGTTAAAACGATAACCCATATACTCCAAAAGCTAGTCATTTCTCAGACTCCTTTTCCTCGTTAGAGATTGTGTTGTTGTGTTTTTTTTCATCTTCAAATATGGCATTGGCAGCGTCATCAAAACGACTTTTGCTACGCTTGCTGTATGCCCATACAACAATCACAATAAACAGTACTAAAATTACCAGAGTCAAAATGCCTCTGTATGTTCCGTAATCCATAATAATTACTTCAAGTGTGTGCCAAGCTGTTGTAAGTAAGCAATTAGAGCTTGCATTTCAGTTGCGCCTTCACCATTGTTCATGGCTTCGATTTTCGCAATGTCAGCTTGTAGCTCTTCGTCGCTTCCATAACCTTTACCGTCGTAACGGCTACTCGCTTTGTCGATCCCGAAACTATCACGGAATATTTGAAGCTTTTTAAGAGTATGGGTCGTATCGACTCTGTTTTCGTCTAACCAAGGAAACGCTGGCATATTTGACTCTGGAA
Organism: Pseudoalteromonas sp. L1; assembly: GCF_021728095.1. NCBI lineage: Bacteria > Pseudomonadati > Pseudomonadota > Gammaproteobacteria > Alteromonadales > Pseudoalteromonadaceae > Pseudoalteromonas > Pseudoalteromonas sp. L1. The sequence goes on from NZ_JAKKCT010000001.1 coordinate 798,944, forward strand.
CCACAGCACGTGGATCCATTAAGTGAGCATGATGCCAATCGTCTGAATAACGTTCACCAACACGAGCTAGGTCCGGACCAGTACGCTTAGAACCCCATTGGAATGGGTGATCCCATACTGATTCACCAGCTACAGAGTAGTGACCGTAACGCTCAACTTCGTCACGGAATGGACGAATCATTTGTGAGTGACAGTTGTAACAACCCTCACGTACATAAATGTCGCGACCTTCCATTTCTAAAGCTGTAAGAGGGCGTAGGCCATCAACAGGTTTAGTTGTATCGTCTTGGAACATTAGTGGAGTAATTTCAACAAGTGCACCAAAGCTGATTGCGAAGACAGTCAAGATAGCCATTAGGCCAACATTTTTTTCGACTATTTCGTGTTTGTTTTGTGAATTATTATTGCTCATCGTTCTACTCCGTTATGCCAATTGTGCGTCAGCGTCTAATTGCAGCGAGTCTTTTTTCGCAGCAACAGTACGATAAACGTTGTAAGCCATAATTAGCATACCTGTTACGATGAATACACCGCCTAGGAAACGCATGATATAGAACGGGTATGAAGCTTCTAAAGACTGTACGAAGCTGTACATTAACGTACCGTCTGAGTTTACTGCACGCCACATTAGACCTTGCATAACACCTGAGATCCACATTGCTACGATGTATAGAACAACACCCACAGTATGTAACCAGAAGTGCGTGTTAACTAATTTAACACTGTACATACGGCCTTGTGAGAATAGTGCAGGGATTAGGTGATAGATAGCACCAATAGAAATCATTGCAACCCAACCTAGCGCACCTGAGTGTACGTGACCTACAGTCCAGTCAGTGTAGTGAGAAAGCGCGTTAACTGACTTGATAGCCATCATCGGGCCTTCAAACGTAGACATACCGTAGAAAGATAGAGAAACAACTAAGAAACGTAATACTGGGTCAGTACGTAGTTTATGCCAAGCACCTGATAACGTCATGATACCGTTGATCATACCACCCCAAGATGGAACGAATAGGATAACTGACATAACCATACCTAAGCTTTGTGTCCAGTCAGGTAGAGCCGTGTAGTGAAGGTGGTGAGGACCAGCCCAAATATATAAAGAGATAAGTGCCCAGAAGTGAACTACCGATAGGCGGTATGAATAAACAGGGCGACCTGCTTGTTTAGGTACGAAGTAGTACATCATACCTAGGAAACCTGCAGTTAATAAGAAACCAACAGCGTTATGACCGTACCACCACTGAACCATCGCATCTACCGCACCTGCGTAGATAGAGTATGATTTAGTGAGTGAAACTGGAATTGCCATGCTGTTTACAATGTGTAATACAGCGACAGTAATAATGAAACCAGCGTAGAACCAGTTCGCAACATAAATGTGCGACACTTTGCGTTTGATTAGCGTACCAAAGAATACAACCGCATAGGTAACCCAAACAACCGCGATAAGAATATCGATTGGCCATTCTAGTTCTGCGTATTCTTTTGAGCTTGTGATACCTAAAGGTAAGGTAATCGCTGCTAGTACGATAACAAGTTGCCATCCCCAGAAGGTAAAGGCTGCTAGTTTATCTGAGAAAAGTCGCGTTTGACACGTACGTTGTACGACGTAATAAGACGTCGCAAAAAGTGCACTCGTACCAAATGCGAAAATTACTGCGTTCGTATGTAACGGACGTAGTCGAGAGTATGTTAACCATGGTGTATCAAAGTTAAGTGCTGGCCAAGCTAATTGGGCAGCAATCAGAACCCCAACACTCATGCCAACGATGCCCCAAATCACTGTCATAATAGCGAATTGGCGTACAACTTTATAGTTGTACTCAGTTTGTGATGCTACTGTTTGGCTCATTTTCTGGCTTCCGCTGCAATTAATGCGTTTAGAAATGAATTACCCACCTACTGTAAAATAAGCGGGCCCTACTATTACTTCACAAGCGTGTTACCCAAAGCTAGCCAAAGACGTTAACTTCAGAAAACAAACTCGAGAAACCCTTATTTTTGCGATGGAAATGATAAAATTTTTGACCTTAAAAAGATAGGTCAATTGCATAAAATTATGACATCAATCAAATTTTAACGTTTTGTTGGTTATTTTTTGTCAGCCATTGTGTTTTTTTAAGTCATTCGATTTAACATAGTTGTTTTTTACAGCACAGCTGACTAGTATCCGTTTTATTTTTACAGGCTAATAAAAATGAAAAACATCCCGCTTCTTTTAACGTTGTGCCTTTTAGCGACTGCTTGTGATAGGGAAAGTATAGAAGAGGCAAGTGTATCTGCAACCTGTAAAAATAATGACCATTGCTTATTTGCTGATAAAACTGAAATTTGGCTATCAGTACCTAACATTTCTCCTGAAACCCCATTTACAATTAATTTAAAGCTTCCTGAAGGGGCAAGTATCAATTCAGCAAAACTTGAAGGCGTGACTATGTACATGGGTTACATACCTTTGCAGTTTAAAAAGGGCGCCAATTACTGGCATGCAGATACCATGGTTGGTTTATGCTCAGAAAAAGTAATGACTTGGAAAATGACTGTATCTTATACAGGGGCGGATGATCAAACACACAGCTTATTATATTACTTTGACTCTCGTTATTAATAAGAACTCCTTTAAAAGCTAGCACTTAGAAATTTCTTTCCACTGTCTATAGCCGCACTTAAAAGTTTCATCAGTCTTTTTCAACAAAAAACGTTAAAAGTTGGAACTTATTACAATATTCATCCCCTAATAATGCATTCGTAAGCTAACTTTATCTATTTAGTTAGTTTTTGTGAATAACTATGGTTAGCAGATTTATTGACCTATTACGGTTTTTATAATGATGTGTGATCAACTTGTAAAAATTTCATATATAGGAATATTTGCTGAGCAATTACATTTGATTACAAAGTGAATACAAATAGTATCATTGGTGTTTTTTTTGTATCGTACCTTTTTTATCTTTATGTAATGTAAGTGTTTTTTATTGTTAACATTGATACATCGTGAAACCTTATTACCCCCATCAGGTACTTAAAAATTAAACTGTATTTTATTTGATCTCTCATTCAGTTTTCGTTCAGTTAAACCCGCCTAAGTTGCCCTCCGCTGACTCGTGATTCTAATAATAACGAGCGCTACCTAAATAAAGGTAAATTTCCAACAAGTAGGGTTTTCACATGAAAAAATCAATTCTTGGTTTAGCTGTTGTTTCAGCTATCCCAATGTTCTCAAGCATGCAAGCTTTAGCTGCTGATGATGCAGCTGAGTCAATCGAAAAGATTCAAGTTACTGGTTCACGCATCAAGCGTTCTGATATGGAAAACGCTAGCCCAGTAACAATTATTGGCGCTGATGACATTAAAGCAATGGGTGCAACAAGCATCGATAGCGTATTACAAAAAATGACTGCCACTGGCGGCGCGATGACTAACCCTGGTATCAATAATGGTTCAGGCGGTAACGCACGTATCGATTTACGTGGTCTAGGTTCTAGTCGTACATTAGTACTTGTAAACGGTCGTCGTATGATCGCTTCTGGTACAGGCGCAGCATCGACTGTTGACTTAAATACTATCCCAGTTTCAATGATCCGTTCTGTTGAAGTACTTAAAGATGGCGCATCAGCTGTATACGGTACTGACGCAGTAGCAGGTGTTGTAAATATTATCCTTAAAGATGATTTCGAAGGCCTAGACATGAACGCAAATACTGCGATCACTGGCGAAGGCGATGCTACAGAAAACTCAATTGACTTCACTGTAGGTACATCTTTCGACAAAGGTAATATCGTAATCGGTATGCAGTACACTGACCGTGGTAAAGCTTCTCAAGCAGACCGCGACTTCTCTGAGTGTCCTCTAGCTGAAGGTAGTAATGGCCTATACTGTACTGGTTCTTCATACAACGAAGGCGGTCACATTTGGAATGGTAATGGTGAAAAAGGTACAACGGTTAACGCTGAGGGTGAGGACATTCAAGTTTCTCTAATCAACGACAGCGGTGTAACAGGTCGTGGTGGTGATTATCATCGTTATGGCAATGCTGATGCCTACAACTACTCACCAGCTAGCTACCTTTACACGCCAATGGAGCGTTTAAACCTTACAGGTATCGCGACATACGAATTATCTGACGATACGTCGTTATTCACTGAATTCACATACACTAAGCGTTGGTCAGAGCAACAAATGGCTCCACAACCAGTATGGTTCGATTTCGAATACACTGAAAACATGGGTAACGCACTTCTTAGCCAAAGCTATGATGAGCGTGTTGATCTTGATGGTGACGGCTACCTAGATAAAAATGCTGATGGCAGCTACGTGACTCAAGAAAGAAACTACCAGTACGGTGATATGATTTCTTACGGCCGTCGTATGTCTGACACAGGTGCTCGTTACTTCGAACAATCTGTTGATACTGTACGTGCTGTTGTTGGTGCACAAGGTTTCATCGGCGATTACTCTTGGGACGTTTCAGCTAACTTCGGTCGTAACGACTCAGTAGATAAGCTAAGCAACCTTCACAACATGGGTGCTATCCAAGACCAAATTCTTGAAGGTACTTTCAACCCATTAGACCAATCTGCATGGGTATCTGATGACTTCCGTAAGAATGTTTACACTGAAGTAAACAACGGTGGTAGCCAGTTATTCATCCTAGCTGCATCTGTTTCAGGCGAAATGTTTGAAATGCCAGCTGGTTATGCTGCATTCGCAGCAGGTGTTGAGCGTCGTCAAGAGAAAGCATGGTACACACCAGATTCTCTAACAGCACAAGGCCTTGCAAACGATCCAATGGTTGAACCAACTGCAGGTGGCTTTGACGTAAACGAAGCATACGTTGAGTTTGCATTACCACTATTAGCAGATGCACCATTTGCTCAAAATGTTGAACTAAGCGCTGCTATCCGTGCGTTTGATTACAGCACATTTGGTTCTGACGAAACGTGGAAACTAGGTTTAACATGGAAAGCAAACGATGAATTAATGCTACGTAGCGTTGTTTCAACAGCATTCCGTGCGCCGACAGTTGATGAGCTTTACTCAGGTAACTCACCATCTTTCGAGCAAATCACATTCCCAGGTGCTCAAGACCAAGCTGAAGTAACTGTTGGTGGTAACTCACTACTTACTCCAGAAGAAGCTGACACGCTAACAGCTGGTATCGTATATGACCCAGAGTGGCTAGACGGTTTCAGCATGACACTTGATTACTACAAAATTGAAATCGAGAATGCAATTGCATCAGTAAACGAGCAATACATTGTTGACCAATGTTTAGCTACGTCTAACAACGCAAATACGACACTTTGTCAATCTGCTAACATCAGCATGGACAGCACAGGTCGTGTTAAATTCAACAACCAATTACAAAACATTGGTTCTGAAGAAACGTCTGGTTTTGACCTTAACTTAACATACAGCTTTGAAGCTGCGGGTCTTAACTGGAGAGCAACGCTTGATACAACATACCTAGACGAGTACGTTGTAACGGTTCTTGATGACACAGTTGATTACGCTGGCCTTATCACTTCTGGTTCAGGTGGTTATGCTGACCTTAAGTCTAACTTCACGTTATCAGCACGCGGCGAAAGCTGGGATGCAACATATAAAGCACGTTACATCGCTGGTATGGATAGCTACCTATGTATCGATGATTCAAGCTGTTTAGCGCCTACAACACCATCTGTTGTTTATCATGACATCAGCGGTTCATACATTGTATCTGACCGTGTGACGTTATCTGCAGGTGTTAACAACTTGTTTGATAAAGAGCCACCTTACTACTCAGGTAACAATGACTCAAACACTGACCCGTACACATACGATGTACTAGGTCGTCGTTTCCACGCTGGTATTAACGTTAAGTTCTAATCTAGCTTGAAATGAATACTAAGGCCCAGTTTTTACTGGGCCTTTTTTATTGTCTGAAAGTCTATCAACGCGTAAACTATAGAGGTATTTTTAACAAACGAGGTAATATTGCTTAAACAAGACGAAAACTTATCTTTTATTATTGAGCCTGAGCTTAACCCACGTTCAGAGCAGCGTCTCGACCTGTATTTCTCTATTCCCAATGAAATGAGTGTGAACCCGCAAACACTCAGTGAAGAATCCTATTTTAATAATCATTTTAAATCGCACTTAGCTTATAATGCTAACAACATTCACTTACCTTTAGTACGCAGTCGCTTTGTCAGTAAAAATAAAGGTGAGCAGCAAGATTATCGCCAAAACTTAAACTTGTATTGCTACCAAGTAAGGCTTGCATTGAATGCCGATGTGAAAGACACCTTGCAATATAAAGAAGCAGAATTATTTTACCCCGCAGCAATAGAGCTATGTGAACAAACTCAAGGTCTTCTGAAAAAGTTAAGACGCTATACCCCAGATGATGAAAAGCTTTTACCATTTTATAAGAACGCAGATAATTATTTAAGTTGGCACGTTGAACAATCATTTTTAAAGCTATTAGACGAGGGGCCGCGAAGTAGTGACTATGCAAAAGAGCGAGGTGATTTACTGCAATTTTGTAAAGCGGAAAATAACTACAGAGAAGAGCAAGAATATAACTCGCAATCAACCATAGAGGATGCCAATCGCATTACGAATAAAATGCGGTTATTGCAGCGCTTAATTGAGCATGGCGTCATTTTAAGCCGACATACGCGTTACTTGAATAGTTACCTAAAACGTATGGTTAAAGGCACAGTCACAGCAGTTATCATGGCTTTTGTGATGCTTGTTGTGCTTAATGCGCGTTCTAACTTTACTGAAGTCACAGCCACATTGATTTTGATTTTAGGAGTCATTTATGGTCTACGTGAGATATTTAAAGAAGATATCACGCGGGTGATTTGGCGTGCTATTGTTAGAGGGCGTCCAAAGTGGCGTTTTCAGTTTAGAAATAGTATTACAAAGGATAAAATTGCCAGTCAGTATATTTGGCTTGAGTATACCTCTTTTAAGCGTATTCCTCTTAAGGTAAGGAAAATCTTTTCAAAACGTCGCCACCAAAATAAGCAGGCTGCACAGTGGTTACATTTTGCTAGTGAAACGCAAGTTAATGCGAAAAAGTTCTTGCCTGGTTATGATAGCTTGCAGCAAACAATTAACTTTAGTTTAGCGCCGTTTGCTCGTTACTTAAAACGTGGTGAAGGAAAGCTGTATCATTTAGAGAGTAATAAAATATCAAAACAGTCTGTTGAAAGACGGTATCAATTGAATTTGGTGCTTGTGTTTAGTGAAAGTGGGCAAGAAACGTTGTATCAACGCTATAAAATCACGTTAAATCGCAGCAAAATAGTGAATATAGAACAAATTTACAGCCAAGTTGAAGAAAAGGAGTAGGGTAGCTTGAGCCACCCTACGAGGAAGTTATTTACCGTCTAAACCTGTTTTGCTATATAGCGAAACTTTGTCAGAAACGAGTGTTATTTCGATATTTTTATCTTTGTTACCCCAAATACAGTTAGTGTGTAGTGTTTTTTCTTCACACTTATCAGCAGAGCCCAAAATAGCCTCTACTTCTGTTTTATCCATACCGATTTTGATCTTTTCGTAATTTTCTAAACTTACTTTTGAACAGCCAGCTAATGCAAGCGCTGTTGCAGCAATTACCATATATTTTTTCATAGTCATTTCCATTAATGGTTGTAGCGTCGTATTTGTACAATCATCCCCATTCTAGGATGATCGAAATAGTGTATTTCATTACTTATCACACGTTTAAATTGTGAGAAGCGAGCTTTCTCGTAGTCACCAGTCTCTAAACGTTTGCTAATATCAAAGTCGGCATTAATGAAAAGGTAATGGCGTACATAGATTTTCATTAAACCATCTAACTCCCACTTAGGAGCACTTTGTATTGTGTCAGGTATATATTGCTGTGTAGGTGAGACCAAGCTTATAAAGTCGTTATCAACATTTGGAGTAGTTGATTGTTCAGCTTGTAAATGCTCTCCAGCAAATAGGCGTATACTGGGCGCTCTTGATTGGCTCATTTCAGGGAAACGCCAACCGGTATGTAAAATAGGGGTCAACCCTTTTCTATCCAGCTGGTTTTTTTGTTCAGTAAATTGTAAATCTGATGAAGCGATAAGATATATTTCATTAGTATCTTCACGAGACTTAACTGAAGGTGTAACAGGTAATTGCGTATAGCTAGATAAAAAGTCAACACTATCATCACACACATTAGAGTGTGGTGAGTTGCTAACTAGACTGTCTGTAAATGAGTTTGATTTAAAACGACTGTCACCCTCTATACAGGCTTGCCTTGCTTGTTCTTCAAGGGCTGGCGTGAGCAAATCCAGTTTGTTTTTTGCATTGATTTCATCGTGTTTTAAACTGAAATCTTCTTGTAAGTAAGGGGCAGGGCGCTGTTTATAAATAAGAACTTCAATTTCGAACCAGCGAGTTGCAAAGGCTGAGCTCGTAAATAAGCAGCAAAGCAAAATAAAACTATTTCTAAACAACATTAATGGCTAACCTTTTTTTCGAAATCTGCAATCATTGCAGTGACCATTTTTAAGCGTTCACGAGGATTTGCCTCGCTAATAGCAAAGCGCAGTTTGTTTGCGCCATCCATTTTGTACACCTGCGGTGCACTTTGTATCAAACCTATAATGAAGCTAGGGTTAACCTTTGTATGTTGGCTAAACTCAAAATAGCCGCCTTTCGGGTTTGCTTCAATCTTCTTAATGCCAATATGACTTGCTTGTAGTTTTAATTGCTGCAGACTGAATAAGTTTTTCGTGGCGTCAGGCAGCAGACCAAAACGGTCAATCAGCTCGACCTGTAACTCGTCCATATCATTGAGGTTAGCACAGCTTGCAATACGTTTATAGATACCTAAACGCGCATTTACATCATGAATATAATCATCAGGTAATAACGCAGGCAGCTTTAAGTCAACTTCAGTTTGCTGACCGAGCAAGTTCTCAAGGGTTGGCTCTTTGCCTTCTTTGAGGGAGTTAACCGCCTGTTCAAGCATTTCCATGTACAAACTAAAGCCAATGGTTTGCATTTGACCTGATTGATCATCACCAAGCAGCTCACCGGCACCACGAATTTCTAAATCGTGCGTTGCTAGGGCAAAACCTGCACCTAGGTCTTCCAGTGATTCAATTGCTTCTAGGCGCTTAACGGCATCCTTAGTTAACGATTTGGGGTTGCCAGTCAGTAGGTAGGCATACGCTTGGTGGTGGCTGCGGCCAACACGGCCACGCAACTGATGCAGCTGTGCAAGACCGAGTTTATCCGCTCTATCCATAATAATGGTGTTGGCAGTCGGTACATCGATACCGGTTTCGATAATCGTGGTACACACAATCACGTTATATTTTTGGTGATAAAAATCACTCATAATTTGCTCAAGCTCGCGCTCTCGCATTTGACCATGTGCGGTTGTTACGCTGGCTTCAGGTACCCATTCAGTGATTTCTTCTGCAACTCTGTCTATGGTTTCAACATTATTGTGTAAGAAATACACCTGACCACCGCGTTTAATCTCACGCAGAATCGCTTCGCGAATAAGTTCAGCATCTCTTTGTCTAACAAAGGTTTTAACCGCTAAACGTTTCGCTGGCGGTGTGGCAATGATTGATAAGTCACGCATACCACTCATTGCCATGTTCAACGTACGTGGGATAGGGGTCGCAGTGAGCGTTAAAATATCGACATCGGCACGTAATGCTTTGATTTTTTCTTTTTGACGCACCCCAAAACGGTGCTCTTCATCAACAATCAATAAGCCCAAATCTTTAAATTGAATATCTTGTTGAATAAGTTTGTGAGTACCAATCACGATATCTAATTTACCCTCGGCCATTTTATCTAGGGTATCTTTTTGCTCTTTGGTTGAGTTAAAGCGAGATAAAACGCCCACCTCGATTGGTAAATCGGCAAAGCGGTCTTTAAAGTTTTCATAATGCTGCTGTGCAAGTAGTGTGGTGGGTACAAGTACCGCAACTTGCTTATTATCATTCACGGCTACAAAGGCTGCGCGCATTGCCACTTCGGTTTTACCAAAGCCAACGTCACCACATACTAAACGGTCCATCGCTTGCTTGCTTTGCATATCACCGAGCACAGACTCAATGGCGTTGCGTTGATCGTCAGTTTCTTCAAATGGGAAGCTGTCGCTAAACTGACGATAAGCACTGCCATCAAGGTTAAATTTATTGCCAGGCTTTGCTTGGCGTTTTGCGTAAATATCTAACAGTTCAGCAGCCACATCACGGACTTTTTCAGCGGCACGTTTCTTTGCTTTTTCCCATGCATCGGAGCCTAATTTATGGAGCGGGGCAGAGGCTTCTTCACCACCAGAATAGCGGCTAAGCATATGTAACGCAGAAACGGGCACGTATAGCTTTGCCTCGTTAGCGTAGATTATCGTAACAAATTCAGTGATCACACCGGCAGCATCGATAGTTTCAAGGCCTTGGTAGCGGCCTACACCATGATCAAGGTGAACAATTGGCTGGCCTTCGCGTAGTTCAGCAAGGTTACGAATAAGCGCATCTTGGCTGGCTTCATACTTATGTTTTCGACGGCGACGTTGCGAGACCTTAATGCCTAATAATTCTTGCTCTGTGATAATGGTTAAACGCGGTTTACCGTCTAACACCACACTTTGTTCAAGCGGTGAAACAATAAGGCCAACATCACTCGAACTATTGGTAAAATCGCTAAACGATTCAAATTCTTTAAGCTTTAAACCACTTGGTTTTAATAAGGTGAGTAATGATTCGCGGCGGCCATCCGATTCAACCGAGAGCAGCACGCGGCCTTTTTGTTTTTTCTCGCCGGCAACATAGTCAATTAAACCTTGGTACGGTTCATGTAACTTATGATCAATACGTACATTCGGCAGCTCTTTACTAGCAAGGTTTGTGTGACCCGCTTTGGTGCCTAACTTAGCTTGTGATAAACGAATACGTGCATATTTACCAAACTCACCAAATAGTTCATTAACGCTTTGATACAGCTTTACAGGTTCAAGTAAAGGTCTGAGCGGATCAACACGGCGGTTTTCATAGCGTACATTCACATCATGCCAAAACTGATCCGCAGCATGCTCGATATCGCCAAAATGCATAAACGTCGTATTGCTTGGTAAGTAGTCGAAGATGGTTGCCAGTCCATCAAAAAACAGGGGCATGTAATATTCGATACCCGCAGGCCAGGTTCCTTTAGTCACCTGCATATAAATTGAGTCTTGCTCAGAGCTTGCGCCAAATTGTTCACGATAGTTGATACGAAAACGCTCAATGTCAGCGTCGTTAGTTGGAAACTCGTGAGCGGGCAGTAACTCAATTTTGTCGACCTTTTCATCTGAGCGCTGGCTTTCAACATCAAACAAACGAATGCTGTCGAGCTCATCATCAAAAAAGTCTAAACGAAATGGGTGAGGGCTACCCATAGGGTATAAGTCAACGATAGAGCCACGGATAGCGTATTCACCGTGCTCCATCACTTGTTGTACATGTAAATAGCCCGCTTGTTCTAAGTTTTCACGCAGTGTGTGAGTATCTAAGGTATCACCCACTTTAAAGTTAAGGGTTGAACCATAAATAAACGAAGCAGGGGCAGTACGTAGCATCAAGGTCGATACAGGCACAATTAGTACGCTTTGTTGTTCTTTTTTTAAGGTATTTAACGTGGCTAAGCGCGCAGAAATAATATCTTGATGGGGCGAAAAATGATCATAAGGTAGCGTTTCCCAGTCAGGGAAGACCATGACTGGGTTTTCAGGCAATAGAAATTCGAGTTCAGTTTCAAGGCGTAGGGCGCTTGGTGTGTCTGGGGTGACAATCACAACCAGCTCGTTGTGTTGTTTTACACCTTCTGCGATGGCGATGCTAAGTCCGCTACCGGTAAGTTGTCCCCATTGAATTTTATCTTTTTCAGATTTTACCCAAGGCAATGCTGCCCATTGCGCAAACGCCATTTACTACTCCTTTAAACTGTTTTTACTGCTTAGTCTCGATAAATCTTGGTTAAGTCCTGATAGTGATCGATACGACGATCACGAAGGTAAGGCCAAATTCGACGAATGTTTTCACTACGTGCTTGGTCTAATTCAACAACTAATAATTGCTCATCGCTGTTGTTCGCTTCGGCTAAGATTTCACCTTGAGGACCCGCGATAAACGAGTTGCCCCAAAACTGAATACCTTCACTTTGACCGCTCGGATCACTTTCGTGGCCAACACGGTTACAGCTGATCACAGGTACACCATTGGCAACTGCATGAGCACGTTGTGAAATAACCCAGGCGTCTTTTTGACGTGTTTGCTCGTCTTTTTCATCACGCGGGTCCCAGCCAATAGCTGTTGGGTAAATTAAAATTTCAGCACCAGCCATTGCCATTAAGCGTGCAGCTTCTGGGAACCACTGATCCCAACACACTAATACGCCTAGTTTACCAACAGAGGTTTGAATAGGCTCAAAACCTAAATCACCCGGTGTGAAGTAAAACTTCTCGTAAAAGCCTGGGTCATCAGGAATATGCATTTTACGGTATTTACCGGCAATGCTGCCGTCAGTTTCAAGTACCACAGCAGTATTGTGATAAAGACCCGTAGCACGCTTTTCGAATAATGATGACACGATCACCACATTGAGTTCTTTGGCAAGTGCACCTAAGGAGTCTGTGCTTGGGCCCGGGATTGTTTCTGCTAAATCAAAAACGTCTACATCTTCGGTTTGGCAAAAATATAAACTGCGGTGTAGCTCTTGAAGAACAATAAGCTTAGCGCCTTGGCTTGCTGCATCACGAATACCAGCAATTGATTTAGCCATATTGTCTTGAGCATTATCGGTGTTTGATTGCTGAACAAGAGCAACCTTTAAATGCGTTGGTTTAGTCATTGTTTGTTCCTGCTAAAAAGCCGCGCGGTAATTGCATTGTAATACAGTGTAAGCTGCCAAATTGGTGAATAATTGGCACACAATTAATACCCACCACAGTGTGATCTGGGTATGCTTTGGCAACCTGACCAAGCGCCAGTTGGTCGTTTTCGTCACCATAAATTGGTACTAAAACGGTTTTATTGATAATTAAATAATTAGCATAGGTGGCAGGGAGTCTGTCACCGTCTTCATCGAATACCGCTTTTGGCCAAGGTAAGGCAATCAGCGTGTAGTTTTCACCTTCTGCTGTCTTAAATGTTTGCAGTTGCTTTTCCATTGCATCAACGGCTGCAAAGTGCTCATCATTTTTATCGTCGCACTTAACATAAACAAGGGTATTGTTTGGTGCAAAACGTACCAGCGTATCAATATGGCTGTCGGTATCATCACCCGCAAGGTAACCGTGATCAACCCAAAGAAACGACGTAGCGCCTAGTTGCTCAACCAGCGTTTGTTCTATATCTGCTTTTGTAAGTTCTGGGTTACGATTTGGGTTTAATAAGCATTCGCTGGTTGTGAGTAGCACGCCGTGTTCATTGATCTCGACACCACCGCCTTCAAGAACCAGCTCACTTTGCTGATAGCCATTTTTAGGGTTAGCCACTTGTTTTACAAGCACTTGATTAATTTGATTATCAAGATCACTTGCAAACTTATTGCCCCAGCCATTAAAAATAAAATCCATTACTTTTAACTCTGTTGCGTCATCAATATTCGCACAGGTTAATGGACCATGGTCGCGTGCCCAGGTATCGTTACACGGTGTCACTACAAAGTGAATGCGATTAGCATCGACATCTGCATTTGCAAGTAAAGCTGCAATATGTGCTTTTAGGGCATTATCATGGGCCACAATCACAACATCTTGTTGTTGGCTTATTGCTTGGCAAAGTGCTACATACACAGGTTCAACAGCTGTTAAATTTGCTGCCCAATCTGTGTCTTGGTGAGGCCAAGTGAGCATAACGGCATCTTGCTCAGCCCATTCAGGTAAAAGTCTAAATTTCATGAAGGTATTAAACAAACTAAGGTGGGGCTAGTTTAGCATTTTAGCCATAGATGTCAGCTTTTTGTGCGCGATAAAGCGTGATTTTTAACTGTCTTGCTGATTGTTTTCTTGCTGACGTTTTTTAAGTTGGCGTGTTTGTGCGTGCAAGGCCGCTCTTACGACTAAATCTTGGTCAGCATCACGAATGGCCGTAAACAATAAAGTATATTGGTATTTATCATCATCGCATTTTTCAATAGCCACTAATTCGGTATAGCAATAAATAGCTGATGCTTCGTGTTGCAAGAATAACTTAGTGCGAAATGTTTGGCCTAATTCATACACATCAGTTGAGGTAAGTTTTACACCGCCACCGCCATAACTATCGCAATAGTTTGCGTTATCGTCAGGCTGCTCTGAGGCTAAGATGTGACTCATAATTAAATCAATTTTACGAGACTGCGCCTGTAAAAAGGCTGCCAGTTCTTGTGCAACATCACCTAGATTACGCAGTGGTCGTAAGCTTGTTTGCTCAAGTTCGTTTACTTCGTTGGCAAGTTTAAATAGAGCAGGGATATCCGCTTCAAGTTCAGCATTGGTTTTTGGCACAGCACTTGGTTCAACGGCATATAAATTGACACGGTTGCTCTCGTTGATTTGAAAAAACTGTTCAAATTCGGCTAATTTTTGATTATTCATGCTGTACTCCACACATCTTTCCTTAATACTAGCGTTGGAAGCTGTAAATTGCTAGTAATCAAATAATCAAAAAAAGGGCAAACTCATTGTTTGCCCTTCATTTTTTACAGATTACCCTCTTGGGTTTTGACATGTTCTTGTTGATGATGTTCTGCTATCTCATCAGCAAGCTCTTGTCTTGAGCGTTTTTCAGTTAATTTACGCGCTGTTAACCAATAAAAGAACAGCGGCACAAAGAATACTGCAAGGAATGTTGCGGCCATCATACCGCCCATTACACCGGTACCAACACTATGACGGGCACCTGCACCTGCACCAGAGCTCAGCACTAAAGGCACTACGCCTAAAATGAATGCAAGCGAAGTCATAATGATTGGTCTAAAACGTAAACGTGCAGCCTCAAGTGCAGCAGTACTTGCGCTCCAGCCTTGTTGATGTTTCATCAAGGCGTATTCAACGATAAGAATCGCGTTTTTACTGGCAAGACCAAGTAGTGTTACCAGACCAATTTGGAAGTACACATCGTTTGTCATGCCAACAACCCAAACTGCTATAAGCGCACCAAAGGTACCAAATGGCAGGGCAAGCATAACTGAAAATGGTAATGACCAACGTTCATATAGCGCTGCTAAAATCAAAAATACCATGATCACAGCAAGGCCTAAGGCAATTCCTGTGGTGCCCGAACTGCGTTTTTCTTGGAATGCAGAGCCTGTCCATTCGTAGGTCATATTAGGGGGCAACACGGCTTGTGCAATTCGTTCAACCTCAGCAATGGCTTGACCTGAACTATAGCCTGGCGCTGCATTACCCATCAGTTTAACTGCTGGTAAGTTGTTGTAGCGGTTAAGGTTTTCTGGACCACGACTATACTCAATCGTGGTAAAGGCTGAAAGCGGTACCATAGTACCTTGGTTGTTTTTAACATAGATACGGCCAATGTCATCAGGCTTCATTCTAAACTCAGGTTCAGCAGACATTAGTACTTGCCATGCGCGACCAAATTTATTGAAGTCGTTAACGTAATAAGTACCTAAGTTACCCGCAAGGGCATTAAATGCAGCATCTATCTCAACACCCATAGCACGCGCTTGCTCACGATCAATATCTACTTTTAATTGTGGGGCATCTGGTCGCCAGAGTGTTTGCAGACCACTGATGATAGGGCTCTTTTGCGCTTCGGCTGTCATTAACTGCATGGCTTGCTGAAGCTTATCAGGGTCACTATCACCTTTGTTTTGAATGTAAAATTCAAAACCACCGGTATTACCTAAACCAAAAATAGCCGGAGGATTAAAGGCAAGCACCAGCGCCTCTTTAATACCTGCTGTTTTCATGAATAGTTCTTGCACCAATGCTTTGGTATCAACTTCACGTTCATCCCAATGCTTTTGTGTCACGAATAAAGTGGCAGCACTATTTTTATAACCACCGCCAATAAAGTCAAAACCTGTAAAGGCCACCACGTTCTCGTTAGCAGGGTTTGACTGCACTGCTTTTACAACTTGTTGCGTGACTTGTTCGGTGCGCTCAAGTGATGAACCGTCAGGTAAGAAAATCGCAGAGATGTAATAACCTTGGTCTTCATCAGGCACTAATGAACCAGGCGTATTTTGCCAAAGGCCTATAGTTGCAACAATCATCCCCGTCATAAGAATTAAACCGAGTAAACCGCGCCGAATCATAAAGCCAACGGCACCAACATATCGCCCTGTGATTTTTGTAAAAGTAGCATTAAACCATAAGAAGAAACGGGCTGTTTGCTTGTGTTCTTGTTTTAAAATAAGCACACAAAGAGCAGGCGTCATTGTTAAGGCGACCACACCCGATAAACTTACAGCAATCGAAATGGTAATTGCGAACTGGCGGAATAATTCACCAGTTAAGCCACCTAAAAATGCGATAGGCACAAACACTGAACACAGTACGAGAACAATCGCCACCACCGGGCCGCTAACTTCACCCATCGCCTTAACCGCGGCGTCTCTTGCGCCTAAGCCTTCTTCGTGCATGATACGCTCAACGTTTTCAAGCACCACGATGGCATCATCAACAACAATACCAATCGACAGCACCATGCCGAACAAGGTGAGTGAGTTAATTGAGTAACCCAGCATGTACATGCCGGCAAATGTGCCCAGTAGTGATACTGGCACTGCAAGAGTAGGTATTAAGGTCGCGCGCCAGTTTTGTAAGAATAAATACACGACTAAGAATACCAATACCATAGCCTCAAGCAGTGTTTTTACTACTTCACGAATCGATACTTCAACAAAGCGAGTTGTGTCATATGAGGTTAAATGAGCAAGCCCGATAGGGAACTGACTTTTCATTTCTTCGATAACACTGTTTACTTCTTCAGCAACATCTAGGGCATTGGCGCCAGGTTGTAAGAAGATACCCAACAGTACCGCTTCTTTGCCGTTTATTGTGCCTTTAAAGTTATAGTCTTTTGAACCTAGCTCAATGCGTGCTACGTCTTTTAATCTTAAGCTACTGCCATCAAGATTTGAGCGAATAATAATATTTTCAAATTGCTCAGGCTCTGACAAACGCCCTTGTGCCGTCACACTGTAAACCAGTTCCTGAGGAGATTTAGACGTTGGTGTCGCACCAATTTTACCGGCAGCATATTGTGAGTTTTGCACACGAATGGCGGCTGAGATTTCTTCAACAGTGACACCGAGCTGGCTCATAACATCTGGACGTAACCAAATACGCATGGCGTAATCTTTGGCACCAAATATTTGCACACTCGTAGTGCCTGGAATACGTTTAATACGATCCAGCACATTCATAGTGACATAGTTTGATGTCCACAAACTTGAGCGAGAACCATCTGGTGAATAAAAAGCGTGTACCTGTAAAAAGCTAGAAGAGCCTTTTTGTACTACCACACCTTGGCGGCGTGTTTCTTCTGGTAAGCGCGCTTCAACCTGCTTAACACGGTTATTAACATTGACTGCGGCCTGATCGACATCAGTGCCAATTTCAAATGTTACTTCGATTGTGGTCGAACCCGAGCTAGTTGATGTAGACGACATATACATCATGCCCTCAACACCAGTTATTGCATTTTCGATCGGCGCTGCCACTGTTTGTTCGAGTACCTCAGCAGATGCACCTGGATAGGAAGCTGTCACTTGCACTACAGGAGGCGCTATTTCAGGGTACTGAGCAATAGGTAAGCTGCGCATCGCAGCAAGCCCCGCAAGCACAATAACAATCGATATAACAAACGCGAAAATCGGTCTGTCTATAAAATAACGAGAAAACATAAGACTCCCTGTGCTTATTCTGCGTGGCTTGAGTTAGCGGCTGGTTTGCCAACATTGACTGGCATACCTGGGAAGAAAATACGTGCCATGCCATCAACAATAACTTGGTCACCTTCTTTTAAACCACTGCGAATTAACCAAAAATTTTGGAATTGCTCATTGTTTGGTTTTTTTATCCATTCACCCACTTCAACAGGCGCAGGTAGTGCTACATCCATACCTTGTTCATTTTTACTTACAACATAAACAAACTTGCCTGTGCCGTTATCGAGTACGGCGCGTTGTGGTACGATGATGGCATTTTTGCGTACCGCGCCAGTTAGCTCAATTCGGACAAATTGGCCAGGTCGTAACTGAAAATCAGGGTTTGGGATCACAGCTTGAAACTCGCTGGTACCGGTGTTCGGATTAATTCGTACATCAGAGAAGTTCACTTCGCCAGTTTTAGCGTATAAAGAACCATCTTGAAGTTTTATTTGCGTTCTCCAATGGCCTTGCTCTGGTAAAGTTAGTGAGCCATTTTTAACATCTTGACGCATTTGTAGTTGTTCGCGCTCTGATAAGCCAAACCGAATACGTATAGGGTCAAACTGGGTCATTTGCGTGAGTAAAACGTCAGGGCCTGAAACAAACGTACCTTCAGAAACAAATTCACGTCCCATCACACCCGCAACAGGTGCTTTTACTTGGGCATATTCAAGATTTAATTGTGCTTCTTTTAGCGCAACCTTGGCCGCTGCAAGGTTTGTTTTGGCAATATCATTAGCTGAGCTCGCGTTATCATAATCGCGTTGTGAAACTGACTTCTCTGCACGCAGTTTTCCTAAACGTTTAACGTCTCGTTCAGTTTGTACCAGCGATGCCTTAGCACCATCAAGAGCCGCCTGGGCACGATCAACAGCAAGCTGGTATGGTTCAAGATCAATAGTAAATAGTGATTGCCCTTGCTCAACACGCTGGCCTTCTTCAAAGTTACGCGATTCTAAAATACCCGCTACACGCGCTCGAACTTCAACTTCTTTAGAGCCTGATAGGGTTGCTGGTAATTCAATCGTGAATGGTGCATCTTCTGTTTTTATGGTCATTGTAGCAACAGCAGCAGGATGCATTTGCTCTTGTTGTTTAGGGGCTTCGGAACAGCCTTGCAATACAAGTGGTGCAGCGATCAAAAATAGTATAGATAATGATAATTTGGCAGGTGCGAAAGACAGACGCATGTTTACTCCACAGTCCAATTGTTAAGTATAGTAAGCATAGTCGATAGCCCACAAGTCATGAAAAGGCGAACCATGCTAGGATTAAGCGCAACCAGTGTATACCTAAAACTTTTAAAGGTACACCATTTAGTTTACTTTTTGGTTTGTTTTTTAGACTAAATAATGAATGCTCTATACATTAAAATTACTGAGTTGTGTGCGAAGCGAACAATAAAAGTATGAAGACTACCGTTTGTAGTCTTCTGAGGGTTTAATTAACGATTAAGTAGTAAAGCGAGCTCTTTTATATCATTAACAATGTAGTCAGGTTTTGTCGCTAGTGGGTATAGCGCTTTACCTGGTCTTGCAACAAAGGCAGTTTGCATACCTGCGGCTTTTGCACCAGCGACATCCCAACCGTGAGCGGCCACCATCAGCGCCTCATCTGGTGCTACATCAAGTTGTTTAAGTAGCCACTGATACGAGCGAAGATCGGGCTTATATACCTTGATATCTTCAACGCTGTATCGGTCGCTAAAAAAACTCGTCAACTCAGCGTGTTTAAATTGCGCTGCTACCCCTTTATTTGATGAATTAGTAAAGCTTACTAACTTAAAGCCTTTATCATTAAGCTGAGCAAGTCCGTGCTTTACATCAGGGTGTGCTGGAAGAGATAAAAGCGGTGGTACAATCGCTAGTTTTGCTTGCTCTTTAGTAATAATAATTTGATGGTTACTTGCCACCATCATTAATGCTGCGACACCAATTTCACCAAAATCATGGTAGTCATTCGTCACGGTGCTAACTAATGAGTGATGTAGCATGGTCGAAAACCAAAGAGGCAATAGTTGTGTTTGTCCGTTAAGTGCTTCTCCGACAGAATGCCTCATTTGTTCAAGGTCTAGTAAGGTTTCGTTAACATCAAATACAATTACTTTTGGGGTTTTAAGAGGTTGACTTTTTGCCACAGCTGCACTCCCAATAAAGGTGCTAAACATTAATATACAAGCACATAATAATTTAGTTGATAGACTGACATTACGCATTCTGCAACCCTTTTGCCACATTTAAAACATCACTTGGCTCTGCACGCAGAGTATAGTCTTCTTTAGCAAATGCATATTGAACAGTACGGTCTTTATCAATAACGTAGGTTGCAGGCAGAGGAAGTTCATAACTGTTATCCCCATTTGCAGTAGGAATATCTAAGCCCAGCTCTTTATATACTGGAATTAAGCGCTCATCTAATGTGAACACTAATCCACATGCTTTTGCTAGTGTATTTTCAACATCTGATAAGACCGTAAAGGCTAATTCATTCTGTTGTTCAGTTGATAACGAGTGATCAGGTAACTGTGGTGAAACTGCTACTAGTTGAACATGGTGTTTAGCAAACTCGTCCTTCAGTGCATTTAGCGCACGTAATTCTAAGTTACAGTATGGGCACCAACCGCCACGGTAAAAACTAAGCACCACAGGTCCTTTGTCTAATAACTGCGAGAGTGTCACGGTTTCACCATGACTATTTGGCAAGCTAAAGTCAGGAAATACGGCGCCTACTGGTAATGCATGTTGATTTAACTGCTCAGCGATCAGTTTCTCGGTGGTAATGTCCATTAAGTTTAGGATATCGCTCGGAACATTTGCTTTTTTCTGTACTTCGAATGCGTCAATTTGGCTTTTTAAAGACATAGTGTGGCTCCAGACCATTAGGATAAAAAATGCAGTATAGTGTTTTATTTTTTTATATATACTAGGCAAAAGTGAAAGCTAAATTCGAAAATGTTGAACTGAAAGTATGTATAGCCTATCCGATTTAGAAACATTTATAGCGGTTGTTGAGAACCAAGGGGTCGTGGCGGCAGCAAAAGCACAAGGCTTATCGCCAGCAACAGTGAGCCACCGTTTAAGTAAGCTCGAAAAGGCACTTTCTACCGTGCTTATCTTTCGAGATAGTCGGCGGATAAGGTTATCACCGGCAGGAGACGTCTTTTACCAACGCGCAAGTGCAATTTTGGAAGCGTTGTATGATGCTGAACATCAAATAGGTGCAAGAGGTTCGGCAATATCAGGGTTATTGCGTGTCACCATGCCGCCATGGGTTTTTTCTAAATTTGTGATGCCAAGGCTTAATCAGTTTGAGCAACAATACCCTGATTTAAAATTAGATTTTATGATCACAGATCATTTTGTGAATGTAGTGGATGACGCACAAGATGTGGCGATTAGGGTAGGACAGTTAGTTGACTCTAATTTATTATCTCGAAAACTTGCTGTTAATTCCCGTATTCTGTGTGCTGCTCCAAGTTATCTTGAAAAATATGGCATGCCGAAGTCTGTGGATGATTTAGTTGATCATTATTGGGTATGTTTACCGTGGCAGCGTCAGCTTAAGCTCATCGAAAATAATCAAGTCATTCACCATAATGCGCGTACTCGGTTTACTATTTCAAACTCAGATAACATGACTCAAGCAGCAATTGCAGGGCATGGTATTGCTATTAAATCGCGTATAGCCATTCAGGATGAACTTAGTAAAGGCGAGCTAATTGAAATATTACCCAATTGTCTCGCTGATGCAGATGCGCCAGTTTGGTTTTTAAAGCCTCAAAACAGTTTAGTCACTCGAAAAACAGAGATTTTTTATAATTTCATGAAAACTTTATTTACTTGAGGAACAGAAAATTAACAAATTGTCTTGTAATTAAAATGAAATCTCGTAACCTTAGCTATAAAATAACAAGTGCGAGTTACGGATGACGGAACAGACAGGAATTATTACCGCATTTACTGACATATCAAGCAAACTCAGACGATTTGTTGCACGTATTGTCAGCCCTGATGACGTTGAAGATATAATTCAAGAAACGTTTATTAAAAGTTACGAGGCTGATCTTAAGCAAAATATTGAATATACCCACAGTTATATGCTTAAAACTGCTAAGCACTTGGCATTAAATCACGTTGCGAAATGGGATAATAAATACAAAGAGTCCCTTGACGAGCATCAACAAGTCACCAATCAGATGCGCTCAATGGCACTTGAAGATGAAGTCACCTCAAAAGAGCGTTTTTTATTTTTTTGCCGCGTGACTAACGAGTTGAGCCCTCAAGTTAAAAAGTGTTTTATTTTAAAAAAGGTCTATGGTCTAAGCCAAAAGGAAATCGCAATTAAAATGAAGTTAAGCGAAAGTACAGTTGAAAAGCATATCGCCAAAGGGCTCCTGCATGCATTGCATGCCATGAAAGCACATGACACTCAGCAACTAAATCAATTAAATACCACTGATGTAACCGCCAAAGAGGTGAATAAATGAGTAATGTTCATCCTTTTTCGTCGAAAGATATGATTCAAGCTCAGGCGAGTCGTTGGGTAAGCGCAATTGACAGAGGCTTATCTGATAAAGAAGTGCGTGAGCTACAACAATGGGCAAAACAAAGCAATGCCCATCAAGATGCGTTATTTGAACTCGCTCAACTTTGGGATGAAATGAGTGTGCTCAATGAGCTAAGTAGCCTTTTTCCTGAAAAAACTCAGCATAAACAACCAGCGGTTTTTGGCTTGGCAACCGCAGCAAGTTTTCTAGTTGTGATGTTACTGGGTTGTGTTTTACTGATTTACTCAAGTTATTGGCAATCAGCTGAAGACGACCATGCGAAATTTACAAAGATTTATCGAACCAAAGTCGGTGAGCAGGCAACCTATGTCTTGCCAGACAGCACGATTGTTCAGCTTAACACCAATACAAAGTTAGAAGTGGTATACACGGGCGATCGTCGTCAACTTATATTGAATCGAGGCGAGGGGCGTTTCAATGTCGCCAAGGATGCGAGCAGACCTTTTACAGTCATTGCTGGGGATAAGTCTTTTACTGCTCTTGGCACCGTGTTTAATGTTCAGCGTAACACTTCATCAGATCTTGAGTTGGTAGTCACAGAGGGCAAAGTAATGATAGCAGAGCCACACACGCTTGTTGATGCAAATGACTTTGAGCATTTAAAAGATGCTTCAAACGAGAGTCTATCGATAAAAAAACTCCATGCGAACGTGGTTGTCTCGGGTGAAAAAGCGCTTATAAAACACAGTAAAACAGAGCCTGTAAAACAACTGTCGATGGATGATGTACAACGAGATTTAGCATGGCAGCATGGCATGATTATTTTTAATGGTGAGCCTTTAGGTGAAGCGCTACAAGAGGTTAGCCGTTACACGGCTACCCGTTTTGAATTGACTGATCCTGATTTAACTTCTTTAAAAGTTGCGGGCGTTTTCAAGGCTGGCGATATAAAAGGATTACTTGAGTCGTTACACGCTAATTTAGCGGTTAAACATCAACGCTTAGGCGAGCATCGTGTTAGTTTAAGTTTTGAAAGTAAAAGCTAATTTCCCTCATGAAAAAAAATGATTTTCACGTTGTTAATGTTAATCACAAAAAATTAAATAAAAAAAAGTTAAATTTACATAGTGGATTTTTCTTTCTGAACTGTTTGATTAAGTTGCGCAGTAAACAATTGCATTTATTTCCAGCGTCGATGGCTGTCTACGGCTTATGTATGGGGCAACCAGCCATTGCTGCTGAAAAGCAAATGCTGCAATTTGATATTAAAGCGCAACGAGCAGATTTAGCCTTGATTGAATTCGCTAAGCAAACAGACCAAACGGTTATTTTCTCTTTTGAGCTTGCTAAGCAATATCAAGCACAGTCGGTGTTTGGTTTTTATACCAAGCTAGATGCACTTGAGACCATGCTTCAAGGAACTAAGCTCGATGCGGTTGTTGATCAAACTGGTTTACTGAGTATAAAACTCAAACAAATCAATAGGAAAGATAACAACATGAAAAACCTTTCAGGGGTCAGTGCTGCAGTCGTGCCGTTACTACTTGCAAGCAATAATCAGGCATTTGCAGCAGAACAAGCTGCAGAAGAAAATATCGAGAAAATCGCTGTTGTTGGTAGTCGTGTAGCAGGACGCTCAGTTGAGGATTTACCGGTACCCGTTGATATTTTAAGTGCGGAGGCACTTGAAAATACAGGACAAACAGAAGTGGGCCGTATGCTTCAAGCTATCGCCCCTTCTTTTAACTTTTCCAGCTCGTCTATCAGTGATGGTACTGATGCGCTGCGTCCGGCTACACTACGTGGTTTGGGGCCCGACCAAACTTTAGTACTTATCAATGGTAAGCGTCGTCACCAAGCGAGTATCATCCATATTAATACGTCAGTAGGTCGTGGTACCGCAGGTACTGACATGAATGCTATTCCTGCGGCATCAATTAAGCGCATTGAAGTTTTACGTGATGGTGCAGCCGCGCAATATGGTTCAGATGCGATTGCCGGTGTTATCAATATCGTGTTAAAAGATGCTGAAGAAGGTGGTAAAGCAGCCATTAACTATGGTGAATACTCAGAGGGTGATGGCGAAACCGTTAATATTGATTTTAACAAAGGTTTTGCTCTGGGTGATGATGGTTATTTAAATACCACAATTAACTACCGTGATCGCGCTCCAACCAACCGTGCTGGCCTTCATGGCTCATGTCAATTTTATGGTTGTACGGAGCTTGATGACGGCACTTTACTTGCTGGTGACCCACGCGAACTCACAGCACCGCGTGATACATTTAGAATTGGTGATGCTGATTCTCAGCAATTTGCTTTAACCGTTAATACTGGTTATGAACTTGCTGGTGGTGAGCTGTATGGCTTTATCACTTATTCAAACCGTGAAAATGAATCAGCGGCATTTTTCCGCCATAACGCCAATGCGACTGGTAACCCTGTATTACAAGACGGTGATGCAACAATTCCAATGGGCTTCTTACCGAAAATTAATACCGTTATTGATGACGTGTCTTATAACGTAGGTTTTAAAAAGTCGTTCGATAATGACTCAAGTATTGACTTATCTTACACCTACGGTGAAAACAGCATTGATTACACCACAAGTGACACAATTAATGGTTCGTATGCGAACTTACTTCGTTATGAGCAAGGTTTATCAGCAGATGAAATTCGTGCCACCATCCCGCGTTCAGCGTTTGCATATGGCCTAGAATTATCTCTACAAACACTTAATCTTGATTACACAAAAGATTACGATAATTTTTCATTAGCATTGGGTGCTGAAATCCGCACAGATGAATTCCGCATCTTAGAGGGCAGTGAATATGCTTATCGTGATTACGACACCGTTGATGGTGTAAGCATTTATTCAGGCCTTAGTGGTGGTGTGGGTAGTGAAGATGCAGCCAGTGGTACACAAGGCTTTGGTGGTTCTGATCCTGCGTCGTCTGTGGATGAATCACGTGATGTGATTTCATTTTATGCGGATGCTGAAACTTACGTGATCGATGATGTTATTATCTCAGGCGCTCTTCGTTACGATAACTACAAAGGCTTTGGCGACACTGTTAACTTTAAGCTAGCGGCTAATTGGTCGATTACTGAAGATGTTTCTTTACGCGGTGCATTGAGTACAGGTTTTAGAGCACCGTCGATGCAACAGCTTTACTTTAATAATATAAGTACACAGTTTGTTGTTGGCGATGATGGCAGCTTAGTGGCTGAACAAGTAGGTACTTTTAGAAACGACAGTACACTCGCGCAATCGATTGGTATTCCTAAGTTAAAAGAAGAAAAATCGCAAAACCGTAGTTTAGGTATTGTGTATAACGTCACTGACAATATCAACGTAACCATTGACTACTATTCGATTGATATTGATGACCGTATCGTTATTTCTAACCGTTTAGGCAAAGGTTTATCAGATACACTTGATGCTGCACTTGTCAGCTCTGGCGCAGGGGCTGGTCAGTTTTTCTTAAATGGTGCGGACACAGAAACAGAAGGTGTTGATTTAGTTGCCACATGGAACACTGAAGGCCTTGGCGGCACGCTCGATTTCACCTTTGCTGCTAACTTCACCAAAACAGATGTGGTTGATTTATTTACGCCATCAGGCAGTGGTCTTGAAACGATTCCTGTTGAAGACGTGTTTTCTGCTCAAGAAACGTCAATCATCGAAGAGTGGCAGCCAGAAGATCGCATTAACTTAAGTGCACTTTACCGACTTGAAGACTGGACAGTAAACTTATCACTGAATCGCTATGGTGAGTACACTGTGGAAGACGGCGGACGTCAAACATACGGTGCTGAAATCTTAACGGATGTGAAAGTGAGTTACTTCTTTGATGAAAACTTATCGTTTAACATTGGTGCTAATAACCTATTTGATGTTTATCCAGATAAGAACACCATTGGTAATTCGCGCTCGGGTACGATTGTTGATGCAAATGGCAACACAATAGTGTCAAGCCCTGGTGTATTCACTTACTCTCGTCGCTCAGCACCATTTGGTTTTAACGGTGCATACTACTACGTAGGTGCAGAGTACAAGTTCTAAACGCTCTTTAGATTCCTTTATTATTATAAACTTGCAAAGGGCCGTTAGGCCCTTTTTTAGTTATAAAGAGCTGCTGATTGCAGTGTGGGTATCTTAATATTGTTTATAGGTACTCTAAGTTTATTAAATGCTTGTAGTATTTTTATAGGGGTAAACTATTTTTCGTTTAATGAAATCATAATGAGCTTTGTTGGGTCATCTCGATGTAACTAAGTTAAAAGGATGGATAAATGCTAAAAATTAAGTCTTTGGTTTGTGCTGTATCTCTTGTTTTACCCACAGCAAGTTTTGCGGAGCAATCAGTAAATGGGCAAGATTTCATAAATTTATTTGAGAAGCTCTCGGGTAAGCAGTCAGGTATCAGAAAAGGTCACGCCAAAGGTGTGTGCGCTGTCGGCACATTTACACCTAATCAAGCCGCAAAACAGTATTCAATCAGCCCTTTATTTAATGCGCCGTCTAAAGCGAATATCCGTTTTTCTATGGGCGGTGGTAACCCTCACGCTGATGAAAAATCACGTTCACCACGTGGTATGGGGGGGCAGTTTGTGCTAGAAAATGGCGATGTGCACAATATCGCAGGGCTTACCACACCTGTTTTTGCAGGTAACAGCCCTGAAGCATTTTTTGGTTTGCTAAGCACTTTGTTACCTGACGAAAAAACGGGTCAAATCGATTTTGCAAAAGTGAAAGCATACAGGCAACAACACCCGAGTACCTTAGGGCAGTTTAATTGGCTACAAAACTATAATCCGCCTGCATCGTATGTGTCTTCGCGTTATTTTGGTGTGCATACCTTTTACATGGTTGATGAAAAGGGTGCTAAGCATGCCTTTAGATGGACTATGGTGCCAGAAAAGCCAGAGCAGGTGCTAACTGAAGAGCAAATGAAAACATTACCCAAGTCATTTCTGGCTAAGCGACTTGAAGAGGATTTAGCGAAAGGGAAGGTTCATTATCGTTTTCAAGCAGAGTTAGCCGGGCCAGGTGATGCATTAACGGATCCCTCAGTTCGTTGGCCCGCTGAACGCACAACAATTAATTTAGGAAAGCTTACTATAGAATCTACGGGCGAATCAGGTTGCGACATCACAAATTATGACCCAAATCTATTGTCTGAAGGCTTTATGCCAAGTGATGACAAAGTACTTAAGCTACGCTCAACAGCCTACGCTATTTCATTTGCTAAGCGTTTAACGGGGCAATAAGTCTTAAGTGTATCTGTCAGGTTTGATTAAAAGGAATTAATAAACCTGACAGGTGTGTATGAGTGAGAAGCAGATTGGTAGATAAACCCTCTCTGGACATAATCGTGTCTATGACTTTACTAATTGAGTTCGTGACCAATAAGTATAAGTGTGGCAAACTTACAATTGAGTACCCAAAATTCTAAAACAATAAGTAGATTGTTAGAACTGAAAGAAAAACAACCGATAAAACTGGTATGTG
Organism: Pseudoalteromonas sp. L1; assembly: GCF_021728095.1. Lineage (NCBI taxonomy): Bacteria > Pseudomonadati > Pseudomonadota > Gammaproteobacteria > Alteromonadales > Pseudoalteromonadaceae > Pseudoalteromonas > Pseudoalteromonas sp. L1. The sequence goes on from NZ_JAKKCT010000001.1 coordinate 826,876, forward strand.
TCGTGTGTATAACAGTATTTCGATATTTTCACGTAGGCAAGAAAATTTTCTCTCATCGTATTGCTGTCCTTCACTTTCAAAAATTGCTGGTAACCAGTACTCATCAATGAAGCCGTCATCCCTATTGAAAAAATCGTGCCCGCCTTTATAAAATCGATTTATAACACTAGTGCCAATAAAACCACTCCTACCGGCCATTCCCATGTCTACACACATGTAATGGCTTAATAGTAAAACAGTATCATTATACCCACATTCGTTATAAATCTTGTTAATAGAAAATCTCTTTATCATCTTCTCGAAGCAGTACTCTGATTTCATAACTGAACTAACCAAAAAAAGCTTATCTATCTTTAATTCACAACTAACTGACAATTTTTCAAGAGCTTTGACTATCGCATAAGTGCCAAAGCTATGTGAGAATACAACAAAATTTGAATCTGGGTATTTTTCTGCAAGTTTCTCAATTTTATCAGATAAATCATTTATTACTTTATCCCGATATCGAGGAAAAAGCAGTTGGATTGCTGAGAAATAATTATACCTATACTTTTCAACTAAAGGCTCGTCGTTATGGTTCTTTACCGAGCTTTCTAATTTATTCTGCCAATGACCTAAAGTTCTAATTCCATGTACAGAAAAAATAATATCTTTCCCTGTTATTCTAGGCTTAGAAGTACTCGATGATACCTCCCATGCGATTTTGTTCTGTAAAGCAACTTTCCAATCACTTAGTTCAAAATCATATAAAGAAAAGCAAAGACTCTCAAACTCTGAACTTTGTTCTTTTTTTAAGTTTTCGTATGATGTTAAACCAATAATTTGTTGTGGTAGGTTGTATTTATTTGAACTTCCTTTCAATTTACTTAGCAGTGTTATACCACCATTTTCGACCGGCTTCCCTTTTCTCGTCATAGGTAGATTCAAATCTAAAACCACCATTGAATAAATATTGGATTTTAAAAGAGTAGTAGCTTCATTAACGGAAACGACATGTTTAATATGATTATTACTAATATTGCCTTTTAACAATTCGCATTTTATTTCCTCGAACTTATCAAGGTTATCTTCAACTATTAGATACTTACCCATTGATTATTTCACTTGTTACCTTTAATAACTCTTGCTCCCAACTTTTACTTTGGGGATTGTAATAGACGCATCCTCTAAATATTTTTGGAAAGTCTTTCTTTAAGTCATCACTTAACTTATCGATACTTATTGCATCACTATGACGTCCAAAGATATCAAACTGAGTAACTACTATTACAGGAACTGATACCTTTCGATATTGCATTTTAGTCATTATATCCTTACCTGCTAGAGCTTTTAGTGACGGCCTTTCTCCAGGTTTAGGGTCGAAATTAGGCATCGACATATCAAGTATGATGATATCAAATTGTTGGTTTTTTATTTTTTTAGCTGTTCCAGAATAAGATACTGAATACTCAAAGTTAGAATCTGGATACTTGCCCCTTAGAACTGCAACTATGGAATTTGATTTATCTTCTTGGTCTTCTGCAATTAGAATATTAATATTTTTCATCAAAAACACCTCTTTCTTCCATGCGTATTGCAACACTAAAATTAAGCCCAGTCAGCTCTAGTTCAATAATATTATCTACCTTGATATCGTTGGAAATGACTTTCTTAATTTTAAAGAGTCCGCTTCCTGATTCTTTATTGGCATCATCAATGTAGGCTAAGTTTATCTTGTTATTTATAGCCCTGAGCTTTTCTACACTAATTCTGTTATCATCCGGGTCAATCTTATTTGATATAGTAAGCATAATGAAACCATCCTTACTATCAATATTGATTAATAAACTTGCTACCTCTTCTTCCTTTGTATGAACAACAGCATTATCAATCAGAATCAAGAAAATCATAACGAATTTTCTAAAGTGTTCACCTTTTATGAATTTCTTATCTATATCTTGAAATTCAATATCAACCTGTCTATTTGGATGCAATTCAAGTATCATTTCCTTTGCGGCATCAACAGAAGACCCTAGGAGAAAACTCTGACTGGTTTCGTTTTTCCACTCCATCCAGCCCATCAACTCATCTACCTTTTCATTTATCTCTCTTTGCGCAAGCCTTATTATCCTAGTAAGTTCTTCAAACCTATATCTAGATGATACTACCACTCCTTTAAGGGTATCAAAGAGTTGATTAATGCCACTACGGAAGTCACCATCGATATAATCTTTTAAGGAGGCTAAGGATTCGTCAGTTATTTCAATTAAATTGTCTATTATTTCTTCTACAATCTCCTCAACTAAAGAGTCGTTGTTTATACTATCCATTAGTCTTTCTATAAAACCTTGGTCAGTAAAATAGTTAAAAGCTTTTTCATTATCATTGAACTCGCCAGTGTTAATGTGTATATGTGATTTAATTTGTTGTATTTTGGTGTCAAGACCAATAGAAAAATCTCGAAAAGCATTATCTAATTCTATTCTAGTCTTAGGTGTCATATATGGATTTTGATCAAACCAATACTGATTTTTTTCAAAATATCCTTTATCTGTTTTTAAGTAACATAGATTATGTTTCTTAGCAGGCCCCCATAGTAGCTTTACAATACCACCATGTCTGATATTCATATTTAGAAAATAGTCTAAACCATTAGTAGGACTCAAAGTAAAAACATCTCTAACTTGAAGGTAAAAATCTAAAATATCAACGAAATATTCATTATTACTAACAGTGAAAGTGCCTTTTTTGGTCACTAATTCAGTATAATCACTATCACTAACCTTTTTCTTCTCAGATATTTTTAATGAGTCGAAAGTGTTGCTGAGACGTTTAATTACAGTGTTCTTAACTGAAAGAAAGTCAACCTCTATTTTTCCTAGCCCACACTCAGTAATACAGGTTTCTTTAATTAACTTCTCTAAGTTTCTGAATAAATCCTCTCTTAATTCATTGTTATCTAATTTAACAAGTAAGGACTTAATTATATAGAATCTAAATATATAAACCTCTTCAGATGACTCGAATATATCTATTTTTTCTAATGCTGCTGGAGTAAGAACTTCGCTAAAGAAGTATGCAAACTCCTCACCAATAGGGATTTGAATACTATTTACATCTTCAATACCCATCAGATCCAATATATCTTCACAAATTAGACCTAATATTTCACCACCTTTATTTCCTAGAAGTTTATAATATTGGTCACAAACTATAGCTCTATCTATCAGCTCAAGCTCGGATAGACCTGACTTATCTTCCTTATAAATATAATCATATATTTCTTTTACAGGTAGTAAGTTCTGTCCTTTTCCATCAACAATTAAGCGGGATAAGCTATGAATAGCTTTGTTATACAGTCCTAAATTGTAATTGCAAGAAATCAATTTTGATTGTGCATGTTCGGAAAATAGGAAATCTGAACTTCGACTTAATTCATCATAATATTCGATACAGTTACCAAAATTAAGATCTTTGTAGTGACTATCACCGATAATTTTGAGCATTCTATTGTCGTCAATCAATTCAAAGCTTTCCAAACTTTCGTCTGGGTTAAGTAGTACCCTTTGGGAAATATTTTTAAACTCCAGTTCTAAAGAGTTTTCTAGTTTAGTAAACGGATTAAATACAGAGCTATATATATCAATGTAGCCATATAATTTCTCTACATTTAATTGTTCGGGGCCGTGGGAGAACTTGTCGCAGTGAAGTTTTATAAAATATGACCAGTCTGTATGGTAGAACCTAAGGAAATATTTTTGGAGAGTTACTATAGACTTCCTTTTATCAGAAGTAGTGTATAAATCAATGATCTCATTAAATATACTACCAAGTAGATTATTTAAGCTAGACTTCAGCCCACATCTAATTAAGGATTTAATGTAAATTTCATTTATCGAAACAAAGCTAGGTCTTGTTGATAGTATTCTTTCTGACTCAACAACCACATCATCGTATTTTCCTTCTACATATAAGTCGCAAACTCTTAGCAATTCATTATCAAAATTATCTGCAATTGCGTTTGACTTTGTAATTAAGACAGAAATATTTCTAAGTGGCTTATCGTTGACCGCTTTTGCAAGGCTTTCAATTGAGTCTAAATACTTAAACAACTTCACGTTATTTAAGAAAAGAGAGTATAAGACTCTCCTAAATCCCAAAAACCTGTCTACTATGTTGCTTGCTGAGTTTTCATAAATTACGCCAGAGTAATCATCATATTTTGTTGAAGGAGAGAAGAAATGAGAGAAGTAGATTAGATCATTATTTCCTTTAGCCCCAAACTCCTCAGATTGATGCTGAATTGAAAATGAATACCTTTCAAATGAAACACTCTTATCACATCTAATAAATGGATAATTGGAATACACCTCAGATAAGCTGTCAGAACCATTAGTAGAAAAGAATTCAATCACCTCATTTCTAAATAATTCGGATTCACTATGTAAACCTCTTTCGTAAAAAAGATTAAGCTTAGATGATATATACCAGTTGCTGTATCCGAAACTGTCAAAAATCTCTTGTAACTTAACTTCAGCTCCATCTAAATCAGACAACAATATTAATGCATCATATTCTTCTGAAAGCTTTAAAAATCTTGCTATTTCAGAAGCAAAGGACTTTAAAATCTGACATTCAAAAGCAATATCGAAATCTAAACCATGTGGTGAATCCATATACCTCAAATTGCTTTTGATGTGAAAATCAGTAGGAAACTTACAATCTATAGCACTATCTCTAAGCTCAGGCTTTGCAAGCATGTTGCAAAGTTGGTGAAATGCTTCTTTTTCAGGCAACCCTCTAATTGAGGACAGTTTAATTCTAGTAGTGTTAGGCGAAGTTTTTTTCTTCAACCCTACAACTTGTCTAACTATCTTTGATTGAAGACTTAACCCTTTCTTGCGCTTTCTTTTCTTCGCCATATCAACACCTAATACATAATCTTCTGATATTATGCTCTTTCATATGATTATCGCAATAGGTCTCAAGAGTTTCAGGGGAAGATCAAGTTTTGTATGACAAAAAAGGAAGTCCATTTTGTTTTATAGACGGTTATTTCCGATTTTATAAGAATTAATCCTAACTTTATCGCAATCAGACTCAATCGAAGTCACTCAATCACGGTGCTTCTGAATATGTTCCATGGAAATTGCTGGAAGTGCTAGTATTAGTCCGGAAGCAACAGGAAATTCCGGCACTCAATTTATTCTTAGCCACAACGAGTACCGCTCCATCCTCATTAATCGGATTATATTTATAGGGAAAATATACGCCTCTACACTTTATAGAACATTTGATCTAACGGATTTAGGGGGCAGGACGAGTTATGGCTTATGTCAGCTATTGGACCTTAGCCGAACTTTGGCAAAGAACGAACTACGGATGGTGAATTAGTTCTTAGTTGTCTTTCAGATGATACCCAAATCTAATTGTTAAATTTTCAGGTAAAATACAAACCAATATCTAAATAGATAAAAGCCCAGCTGAACTGGGCTTTGATTAGTTAGCAAGTTAGTGTTTTTTAAGCTTACTCATTTCAGCGTGACAGCTTTGAATAGTAAGCAGTGTTTTTGATAACGCTGCTTCACAGTCGTGTGGCTGAGGCCTGTCGAGAGCATGCTTAATTTCAGCAAGTGTTTTGTCTTCAACTTCTTCAAGCTCATCAACGTAGGTTTTATCTTTATCAGCGCCAAGTTTAGTGATTAACGCGGTATAGGCTTTACGTGCTTCTACAGCAAATGCAGAGCCATTTTCGCGTTCACCTGTTTCATTGATGGCGTAAGGTTGTAAGCGCTCTATACTTACTTTACGAGCATCTATCATGCGTTGAAATAGTGCAATTATGGCTGGATCTTCAACCTTTTCCTGTGCTTTTTCATAAAAATCGATACCACTGTTCATAACTTGAATGATATCTGCAATATGATGAACGTCATGTCCTTGATGTGTTTGCATAATGACCTCTTTAAAATTTAAATTTAATAACTTAAAAACAATGCACGTAAATTAGAGCAAGACACGTTCCATAGTCGTCAATTATATATAAGGTCTTTATTTTCAATGGTTTGTAAAATTATAAAGAGATAAGAAAGGGGCTGATGTGTCCTCGAGAGAGCAAACATCAGCAATAATTACAGATTAATAGGTAAAATGTTACTTAAGCTCATCTGCGACTTCAGCCACTTTTTGACGTAACCATATGTGACTGGCATCACGGTGTAATAAAGGGCTCCAGATCATATCGAGCTCAAATGGAGGAATTGGGAAGGGTGGTTCAAGAATCGTTAAACCGGGGTCATCTAGGTATATATTGGCTGCTTTTGAAGGCAGAGTTGCAACCAGGTTTTGTTCTTTTGCTAAGTGAATGGCTACATGATAATTACGTGTGAAGGTTGCAATATTACGGTGCTTACCAAAATGAGCAAGTGCTTCATCTACCCAGCCAAGCTTTTGCACATCTTTAGGGTCCATACCCACGCCAACACCAAAGCCTGTTTTACTTACCCAGATATGGCGGGCTTTTAAATAGCTATCAAGGCTAAAGTCTTCAATAATAGGATTATCGGCTTTTACTAAGCAACAAAAGCTATCTTTCCAAATCTGCTTATAATGAAATGATTGTGGTAAGTTTTCAAAGCGATTTATAGCCATATCAACTTTACCGTTTTCAACATCATGAAAGGTCACATCGCTTGGTGTTAAGATATCGAGTGTTGTGTCTGGTGCTTCTTCGTGTAATTTACTTAATAAGCGTGGTGCGAGGGTGCTTGCAGCGTAGTCACTGGCCATGATACGAAAGACTCGCTTACTTTGCGATGCTTCAAATTCGCGGTTAGGGGCAAGCGTTTCTTCTAACGTCATTAAAATGCCGCGGATCACAGGTTGCAGTTCTTTAGCTCGTTCAGTTGGAACCATACCTTCACTGGTGCGAACTAAGATAGGATCGTTAAATAAATTGCGAAGACGCTTGAGGCCGTTACTCATTGCTGGCTGAGTAATACTCAGCTGATTGGCTGCTTTTGTTACATTACACTCCCTTAGCAGCGTATCGAGGTAAACAAGTAAGTTTAAATCTATTTTACTTATATTCATTGCATGTCCTTAGTGTTTACCAATAATGGATAAACCGTTGTCCGGCAGGGTACGGGTAAATATGACTCACCTTGCCTTGTTTTATATTCTTTTGCGCTTGTTGCCAAAACTCTGGGTCTTCAAGCTCTGGATGAGTACTCAGCAAGTATTGCTTATATACAGGGTTTGCCGTGACAAAGGTGCATAATTGTTCAGGGAAAACATCTTGTGGCGCAACTGAGTAGCTTTGCTCATTTGTTAAATAATCATCATATGATTTTGCTTTTGGCAATGCTCTAAAGTTCATATCAGTTAAATACTGAACTTCATCGTAATCGTAAAAAATAACGCGATTGTGTTTACTCACCCCAAAGTTTTTTAAGAGCATGTCACCTGGAAAAATGTTGACGGCAATCATTTCTTTTAGAGCTTGGCCGTACTCTTCAATGGCTTCAAACGCTTGTTGCTCAGTGGCATTCTCAAGGTACATATTAAGGGGCGTCATTCGCCTTTCAATATATAAATGTTTAATAATCAGCCACTCGCCCTCAATAATCATCGAAGAGCCAATTGTTTTATGTAATTCTTCAAGTAATTTACTATCAAAGCGAGCAAGAGGAAATACGACGTTCGAATACTCTATTGTATCTGCCATTCGACCAACGCGGTCATGGCTTTTAACGAGTTGGTAGCGTTTCAATACGGTATCACGGCCAAACGGTTTGCTTTCGCCAAAGGTGTCTTTAATCACTTTGAATACGTAACCAAACGAGGGGAGGGTGAATACCATCATCACCATCCCCGGTGTACCTGGGGCTATAACGAGGTTGTCTTTAGAATGGTTTAAGTGACTTAAAAATTCACGATAGAATTCTGTCTTGCCTTGTTTGTGAAAGCCAATAGCATTGTATAGTTCCGCTAAGGTCTTATTTGGCATAAGTTGGTTTAGAAAGCGAACGAGTGCCGATGGCGCATGGGTTTCAACCATGAAATAAGCACGTGCGAAGCCAAAAATAACTCGCATTTGTGATGACTTGGTCAGTAGCGCATCCAGATACAGGCCTTTGTCTTCATGGTGTAAAACAGCAATAATGAAAGGCTGCACACCACTTTGTGACACCACACGACCAACAATGTAGGCAGCTTTATTACGGTAAAAAGGTGCTTGCAGGATATCAAAACGCATTTGCCACGCTTGATGGTGTGTATCGGGTGCTTGTTTATAAAAGGCCTTTACCAATAGGCGGATGTCGCGTTCTAAATCTACAAATGGCGCTTTAAAATCAAATTGGGTGATGATTTTGCGAATAGTCGGTCTTAAGCCATCAACGACAGGAAAATAGCTTCTATACTCAGCCTCAACAGGAAGAGCAGGTGCATCAGCGAGTGTTGCTTCGACGAAAATAAAATCATTGTTAAAGTAGCGACGATGAAATAGTCGACAAAAAACGGAGTTATAAAATGTTTCGGCAAGCTCTGCTTGTGGGTGGAAACTTAAAAAATGTTGATAGATTTGCTTGGTTTCTAACCAGCATGTTTGATCAAGCTCGATGATTTGCTGCTCGTTTAACGATTTTAGTTTTGTAATTGTTTCGTTTACCCGATCATCGTAATGGCTGATCCTGAGTTTGCTAATTTCATTAATCTTTTGCCAATTTTGCTGAGCAAAGGCATAGGGGGCTTTAGCTGTTATTGCTTGAAAAAGTTTATAGTGATTGCGAAAGCCAGATAAAATTAGCTCTGCAATATGTTGTGGTTGCATATAAACCCCTTCTTAAAAACTCAATACACTTATATTAGAGCTTTAACTCTAGCGTGTTAAGAATATGTTATTTAATCATGAAACCCAATAGTTAAACATAACTAATTATATCGCTTTAACTTTTTTTCTAATCTAGCGAGTTTTTTAGTTAACACGTCAACATCTTGTTTGTATTGCTTATTAATTGATTTTAGCTGTTGCTTGATGTCTTTTTCGATTAGCTTTTTGTCTTGATCAGATAATATTCTGTTAAGGCGTTGCTCTTGCCGAAATTGGGCGCGATCACGCTCACGGTCTAAAATGGCAAGCTTGTGTTTATTACTGCGTATTTCAGCCTCAAGGTTACGAACAATTTGCTGGCGCTCTAATTCGTTTAACTGCTTAACAAAGTCTTTCGGTGCTTCAATATTAGGGTCAGTTACATTGATGGTGTGTTTAGTTGCGCGGCTACCGCAAGGTTGTTGACTAAAAATAGTGCCTTTATCTGTCGTACACTTATAGTATTGAGCTGCAAACTGTTTTGTAGGGTAGATAAAAAACAGAAAACTAAATAAAAAAAGGATTACGGCTTTCATGACATCCATGTCCTCTAAATTAATAGTGTTGAGTAACTATAATTAAGCCGTCATTTTTAGCATATTAAGGGGTAAAGCGTTTTAGTTTTTTTATGCTCTGTACTAAAAATGGAATGTCGAGTCCTTGCTCAATAGCAAAACCCTGTGCGGCCGATATATTTTTAAAGTTGCCATCTGAATCTATTAGTGTGATCCGATCCTTTTTAAATGCAATAAAGACATTTTGAGAATAGTTTACACCTGTGTCGTCATGGCGTTTATACAAATTACTACCCAGCATTGTTTGTTTAGCTAAGCTTTGGCATCCAAGATATTGACCAATGCTTGTTGCGATAATATCACTTGGCTGAATAAGTCCGTCAGTTTGGACAACTTTTTTATCTGAGCTATAAAGTCTTGAAGTTGTAACAATACCATTGTTTTGCTGTGCTAGGCTAAATGCAAAAATGGTGGTTGCATCTTCACGAACGTTGGTTGTGTTCGACGCATTAATGAGTCTAACGGCGGCATCTGACTGAGTAATATTCACATAATCGAATTGATTAAAGCCTTCTACATGCAATGAACGTTTTTCATTAACCCATAGCGGCAATTGCTGATTAGTAATAATAGGGGCTTTATAAAAAGCAGGTAAGCCGTATAACAAACTAAATAGTGTGTCTTCTGTTTCAATAGGTTGAAGAAATAAGTCCGTTTTGCGTAAAGTCGGCTCACCGGCTACAAACTGCTCTAATGCTTGATTATCTGAAAAGACTAAAATATCTACTTTAGCGGCAGTCTCTACACTACATTGTTCAATAGGCGAAGGTGGTAAATAGCCAACGTTATGAGGGTCGAGCCTGACATCGTGCGCTTCTTTATAGCTTTCTATATCGAGTAAATCGTTTTTAGCTAATAAGCTTTTGGCTGTTGTTGGGTATGACAGCGGGAGTACATTATCTTGTTTGGTAATATCAAACTTTAAGTTAGCATCAGCCCAGATATGAATACTATGGCTGAGTGCAAAACACACTAAAATAGTGCTAGTTGCATAACGTGCGAATTTGTATTGCTTTAAACGGGCAAGATGATGCCAAGTATAATTACTCACAAGTAACTGAAACGCGAGAATAAGCAGCACAATACCGCCTGCAAGTAAGGTTGTAAGTGCAGGAGAACTGGTTAAACGATGCCATAACAATGAGACAATTTCAGGTAATGCAGATGAATTTAAGTGATACCCTAAATTAAAATAGACATAGGCATCAAGTGTTAAAAGTGATGCCCCAACAGTGGCTATAAGTGCAGCCATACCGCGTATGTGTCGCGGGTATGGAAAGACTAAACTTAATGGAAATATCGTTAAAACAAAGGCAATAAAAGTAATAAAGCTGGTATGACTTAACCAGGTTACCAACATATATACAACCCCCATAAAGGTGGTCGGTGCGCTGTCTGCAAATAAATAACTCAGACTAATAAATAACACTAAGCCGATATTTGCGAAGGTAAACCAGTGCCCCCAGCTTAAAAGCTGACTTACTTTTGATGAGAATTGACTTTGTTGCGATAAATTCATAAATATTATTTAACCGACTGTGCTAATGCTTTTGCAAAGTTGTCGGCAACAGCTTGTCTTTTCTCTGACGGGACATGCTCTTTTAAAATATGCGTGATAGAATTTCCTAAACACATAAGACTTAAATCAACAGGCGCTTTATGCTCTGTCAGTACATCAATCAGCTGATCAACGATTTGTTCTACTTGGTCATTGGAATATTTTGATATGATAGGCATCAGTTGGTTCGATAAAAAGAGTTATATTCCCGTATTTTAACACCAGAGGCGTGAAAAACAAAGATGACAATAGATGTTAAAAAATTAGTCGTTCATTATGTAGACAAAAAGGACGACGATACAGAAATTCATTTACGCAATGATGAGATGGTTGTTAACGACAAAGTCGCTGTATTTATTGAACAGTTACACCATGCATACAATGGAAAACCGGGTAAAGGTTATTGCGCGTTTAGCGGTGATAAAAACAGTGTGGTTGCATCGGCGATGCAAAGCTATCGCAATGATGAGCTCGGCTTTTGGCATATGACCGAGCAAGCAACTAACGTATTAAAGGAAGAGCTCAATAAGTATGCCTTTAATGAAACAGGTTATTTAGTTTTTTGTCATTATCAGTATGTGGCAAGTGACTTCCTGTTAATTGCTATGATCAACATTAAAGAGCATTACTCAATTACGTCTGAGCTTGATTTAGCATCATCGCGTCACTTAGATATTTCTCGTATGCAATTGGCTGCACGTGTTGACTTAACCGCATGGGATACGCAACCAGAGGATAATCGTTATATTTCTTTCATTAAAGGTCGTGCGGGTCGCAAAGTTGCAGATTTCTTTTTAGACTTTTTAGGCTGCGAAGAGGGAATTGATCCTAAGCAACAAAGCCAAGTGATGCTAAATGCCGTAGAAGATTATTTATCAGAGCAGCAATACGATAAGTCAGAAAAAGACGAGCTACGCAAACAAGTTTTTGATTATTGTAATGACTGCGTAACGACAGGGGAAGATGCCAATGTTAAAGAGCTGTCGGCTACACTATCCAAAAATGACGATAGTCCATTTGAAAGCTTTTGCCAGGAGCAGAGCTACGACTTAGAAGAATCGTTCCCTGTAGATAAAAAGACCGTCACCAGCATGGTGAAATTTTCAGGTATGGGTGGTGGCGTAAGTGTCAGCTTTGAGCGTAAACATTTAGGTGAACGTGTGACGTACAACGAAGCAACTGATACGCTTGTGATAAAAGGCATTCCGCCTAATCTGAAAGATCAGTTGCAGCGTTTTATGGAGCAAGAAGAAGGTTAGCACTAGGTTTACTGTGAGTTGTTATTTCTTAGCCCAGCTGTTGCCGTAGTTGGGCTTTTTTTATCGCTTTCACTGACCACTCTTGGTTGTTTTTAAAACAGTGTTAGCTACCTAAGGCAGAATTGTAGTAATATTCTACGTAACTCACTAATTTTATGGAGAAATATATGCAATGGATTGCAGTTTTAGCAGCTATAGGCTGGAGCTTTTTGCAAGTATTTATGCTTTTTATAGCCACGCAATGTGTTTTTGCTCTGGTGGAGATTAGATCTAAAACAGAAAATATTTATCAAAAACTATTGTCCCGTTCAATTATTTTGCTTTTTTATTCTCTATTCATATTGCCATTAATTTCATTAGGTGTGTTTTATTATCAAGTAATCAATATAACCAGTTGGTCTGAGTTATTGCCTGCGGTATGGGTCTTTGCTATGTGGTGTGGATCATTTGTACTTTTTCTAATCTTATTGGACGTTAAAAGCTATATTGAGGACAAGAAAAGAAAATAGTATATGAACTCATGATTTTAGTAATGAATATAGTGATAACTTTTGGTTACTGGTAATCATGTTCAAGCTGTATAAGGTGCGTCGCTTTATTTGCAATAACAGAGCGGCAAAGCATTGTCTTTACGTATAAAAGTAATATTACAGTGGAAGATCTAATAAATCACTGACGAATATATAAGGATAACAAGTGAAATCAATATGCATTTTATTGCTGGCAATTGTTACGTTTAGTTCTGTAGCTAAAACGGGTTTTGTAAAAGTGAACGGCTATAAGGTTGAATACGAAATAAAAGGCCATGGCCAACACACTCTTTTTCTTGAGGCGGGTGGTTCGGCAGGTTTATCTGATTGGGATGCGATATTTGAACAATTATCAAGTAAAGCTAAGGTGATTAGATATTCGCGTATTGGCAATGGCGGCTCCGAAAAAGTAACTAAAAACTACAGTTCTGAAGAATATGCAGATGAAGCACATACCTTACTGACAGCGCTGAATATAAATGAACCTGTTATTTATATTGCTCACTCATATGGTGCTTATATAGCAAGGGTTTTTGCCTCACGTTATCCAGGTAAGCTCTCTGCACTGATGTTAATTGAGCCTGCGTCTGAACATGATGTTGATATTATGCGCCAGATAGATTTGCAACAAGCAGAAAAAGAGATAGCACAGGTAAAGTTAGACGATCTTGCGAATGGAATGTCAAATCAGTATTTGGATTTTTGGTCTAAGCGTCCATTACCTGATTATCCTGACATTCCTGATATACCCGTTACAGTCATTGCTTCTGTTAAAAAGTTTGCTAACCCTCCACTTTTATTTTTTACCGATAAAGGAAGGGAGCTTTGGGGGAAACTTCATTCAGAGTGGGCTGCGCAATTTCCGCAAGGAGAAAGTGTTCTAACCAGTAATAGTTATCACTTTGTACAAAATGATGAGCCTGATATGGTGATTGCTGAAATTGAAAAGCTGATGTCACGCACTCAGTCACAGTCGTTATATCCACAATGAGAAATCGATTTGAAAAATATTAATGTCTTTTTAGTTAACTCCTTTACTGCACAGGGGAGCGGTGGGAATCCTGCAGGTGTTGTTTTAAATGCCGATGAGCTTTCTGACAGTCAGAAATTAGCAATAGCTCAAGAAGTTGGCTTTTCAGAAACGGCGTTTGTTTCACGCGATCCTGAAGCTGATTTTGCGGTATCATTTTTTACGACCACGACTGAAGTCGATTTTTGTGGTCATGCGACACTCGCTGTGTTTTCAACTTTGTTTCGACATGGCCTTGTTAAAGCAGGTAGCTATACACAGAGAACCAAAGCAGGTTTACTTGGTGTCAGCATTGATGAAAGTGGCCTAGTTACCATGGAGCAAGCATTACCGCAGTTTTTAGGCACGTTCAGATACGATGAGATAGCAAAATTAATCGGGATTGATGTGAGTGTATTATCATCAACCAAGATGCCTATTGAGGTTATATCAACAGGCTTGGCAGATATAATTGTGCCTGTCCCTTTTGGTACACTCGATAAAATTAGTTGCGATGACTCTTTGATTGCTGATTTTAGTAAAATACATAATGTTGTAGGCATTCACGCCTTTGAGCTTGAAAACACGCAAACCCCTATAACTGCAAGCTGCCGCAATTTTGCGCCTTTATTTGGTATTTCGGAGGAATCCGCAACAGGTAGTGCGAGTGGGGCGCTAGCCTGTTATTTAACAAAGCATGTTTTTATAAATTCGAATAATCACTTTGTATTTGAGCAAGGTCGAGCAATGGGCTGTTCTTCATTAATTACCGCGTCAGTTGAATCTAATAATAAGCAAATTAAGAAAGTGATTGTCGGTGGTACAGCCAATGAAATAGGCACTAGGCGTATATCTTTAAGCTAATTCTTACATTAGGCCGCAAGGCCTTTAATTTTACACAGTATTTGCATTGCCTTTGTGTATTTTCGTTAACTTACTATTGCTCTGTAGTCAGCGTTATCAACTAACTTAGTTTATAAATCCCATCTTAAAAGGCCATTGTAACTTTACCCAACATACAGTAGGTTTGATGTACCTTATTTAGGTTTTATGTGTGTTTGGCTCTAGGGTTAACTTTATAACTAAAGGTGAAAACAATGATAAAAGTAAGTGTTATGTATCCTAATAGTGACAAGGCATTCTTTGACATAAATTATTATGTAAATACTCATTTCCCACTAGTCTCAGGGTTATTGGGAGACGCGCTGATTGGAGTGAGTGTTGACTCTGGTTTATCGGGCGGGACTATTAATGAAAAACCTGCCTTTATCGCGATTGGACATTTGATGTTTGATTCTTTAAAAGCATTTGAGGATTCATTTAGCCCCCATGCAGAGGAGATCCTTGCAGATTTACCGAACTTTACAAACTTACAACCACAAGTTCAGATCAATAAGGTTGAAATTTAAGTTAGGCCGTTAATACACTTATTAAGTGCGTTGGTATTTATGTAACTCAGTAAAAATAAAAAAGCCGCGTTATGTTGATAACGCGGCTTCATTTATTTGCTGAAGCTTATTAGTCTACTAGCATTGTTTTTGCCATTTCAGCACTTGCTTTTCCTGCAGGCTTTATTGAACCTGCACGTAAGCCGCTGTCTGGAATAGCAACACGCTTATCATGCGACATGGCTGCCGGAGTAGGCTGTGGCTCACTATCTGCAACTGGTGCAGGTTTAGCCATTGCAGCGCTTGCTGAACCTTTCACTAAAATTGTTTTCTCATTTTTAGCAGGTTCTTCAGTTTGTACTGGTTCTTCAGCTTGTACTGGTTCTTCAGCTTGTACTGGTTCTTCAGCTTGTACTGGCTCTTCAGCTTGTACTGGTTCTTCAGTTTTTACTGGTTCTTCAGCTTCTACTGGCTCTTCAGCTTGTACTGGCTCTTCAGCTTGTACTGGTTCTTCAGCTTGTACTGGTTCTTCAGCTTGTACTGGTTCTTCAGCTTTTACTGGCTCTTCAGCTTTTACTGGTTCTGCAGCTTGTACTGGTTCTTCAGTTTGTACTGGTTCTTCAGTTTGTACTGGCTCTTCAGTTTGTACTGGTTCTTCAGTTTGTACTGGTTCTTCAGCTTTCACTGGCTCTTCAGTTTTTACTGGTTCTTCAGCTTTTACTGGTTCTTCAGTTTGAGCTTGCTTTGCCTTTAGTTCAGCTTCATATTCAGCAGCAGCTTGATCTGCAACTGGGATGAATGCTGGTGCATCAGTTTTCTCATCACTCGATTTTTCATCGTGCTCTGGGCGACGACGACGTTGACCAGCGGCACGTAAGTGACGCGGCGAACGACGAGAGCGAGTACGTGGTTGGGCTTGCTCTTCTTCAGTTGATGTTTCAACCACTGATTCAGCTTGCTCTGCTTGTTTAGGCTCAGTGTCAGCTTTTACAGGTTCTGTAGGTACTTGCTTTTCAGCAACAGGTTGTTCTGCCTGTTCAGTCTCAACAGCTACAGCTTCTTTTGCAGGTTTAGCTGGTTTCTCAGCTTTAGCTGCTTGCTCAACTGTTTCAGTCGTAGTGTTTACTGTATTTGATTCATCTGCGTTTTCGTTTGTTACGCGAACTTTTTTGCGCAAGTTACGACGTTGACGACGAACCTTAGGCTTTGTCTCTTTAGGTTGCTCAGATTGTTTTTCTTGAGCAGTGTCTTTTGTCGTTTGTTCTACATCGTCATTACGTTTTTCATTACGTTTTCTGTTGTTAGAATTACGACGACGTTTGTTGCGGTTCTCGTTCCCTTCTTTTTGCTCAGGCTTATTCGAAGTGTTTGTGTTTTCTTCTTTAGCTTGTGCATCATCAGGACGCTTATTACGAGAATTGCGACGACGTTGATTGTTGCTACGGCGACGGTTGTCGTTGTTGCGACGATTGTTACTACGTCTTTGCGCTGCTTTTTTCTCTTCTTGCTCTTTTTCTGCTTCAGCTTCTGCATTGCTGAATAACGATTTGAAGAACTTACCAATTGCAGCAAATAAACCACCTTCAGACTTTTTAGCCGCAGGAGCCGGTTGTTCAGCTTTTGGTGCAGCTTGAGGAGCAGGCGTTGTAGGCATAACAACACCTTTTAACACAGGTTCTTCACGAACAGGTGCAGAAGGTGATTTAGCCATTTCGAATGATTCTGGTTCAGGCGCAACGACTTGCTCGTAGCTTACGGTTTCAATTGTTTCATCTTTGCGTAAGCGAACCACTTCATAATGAGGAGTTTCTAAATGCTGATTTGGAATAATTACGACATCAACATTATGGCGCTTTTCAATACGGTGCACGCTACGGCGCTTTTCATTTAACAAATAAGCGGCAACAGCGACAGGCACTTGCGCATTAACTTGCGATGTGTTGTCTTTAATCGCTTCTTCTTCAAGTAAACGAAGAATTGAAAGGGCAATTGACTCATTTGAACGAATAGTACCTTGGCCGCTACAACGAGGACATGGGCCTTGGCTTGCTTCACCTAATGATGGACGTAAGCGCTGACGTGACATTTCAAGTAGACCAAAGCGTGAGATCTTACCAATTTGTACACGAGCACGGTCTGGACGCGCTGCATCTTTTAAACGGTTTTCAACTTCACGTTGGTGACGAGGTGGAGTCATATCGATGAAATCAATAACAATAAGACCACCTAAATCACGTAAACGTAATTGACGGGCAATCTCGTCAGCCGCTTCTAAGTTTGTATTAAGCGCCGTTTCTTCGATATCACCGCCTTTTGTGGCTTTTGATGAGTTAATATCGATAGACGTTAATGCTTCTGTTGGGTCAATAACAATTGAGCCACCTGACGGTAAGCGAACTTCGCGTTGGAATGCTGATTCGATTTGGCTTTCGATTTGGTAATGTGTGAATAAAGGCACATCACCTTGGTACAGTTTCACACGGCTCATGAAGTCAGGGCGGAAGCGCTCAATATGCGCTTTTGCTTCTTCAAATACGCGTGCTTTATCAATTAAAATCTCACCAATATCACGACGTAGATAGTCACGAATAGCGCGGAAAATAACGTTGCTTTCTTGATGGATTAAAAATGGAGCAGGGCCGCTGTCAGCAGCTTGTTGAATCGCTTCCCAATGAACTAACAGTGCTTTTAAATCGTACTCAAGTTCTTCAAATGATTTACCAACACCGGCTGTACGAACAATTAAGCCCATACCTTTAGGTAATTCTAAACGGCTTAGTGCTTCTTTTAATTCAGTACGCTCATCACCTTCGATGCGGCGAGAAATTCCCCCAGCACGTGGGTTGTTTGGCATCAGTACTAAGTAGCTGCCAGCAACGCTGATAAAGGTTGTTAGCGCAGCACCTTTTTGGCCGCGCTCTTCTTTATCAACTTGTACGATGACTTCTTGACCTTCTTTAATTACGTCACGAATATTCGGACGACCTTGGAAAGTATAGCCTTGTGGGAAGTAAGTACGTGCGATCTCTTTTAATGGCAGAAAACCATGTCTTTCAGCACCGTAATCAACAAAGGCTGCTTCAAGAGATGGTTCGATACGGGTAATTTTACCCTTGTAAATGTTGGCTTTTTTTTGTTCGTGACCTGGGCTTTCGATATCTAAATCATACAGGCGCTGGCCATCAACCAGTGCAACGCGCATTTCTTCTTGCTGCGTCGCATTGATTAGCATACGTTTCATATTGTTACTCTACTAATTCTGTCGCTGACATGACGATTCATCTCGTCTGTTCAGTAGCTTTTGACGGTTGTTTTTGTGCAATCTCACGACTGGTTAAGGTCAAAAACCTTTATTGTATGCATACATTGAGCGTGTCTATGGTGTGGCTGACAATAACATGCTGTCACGTTATTAAATTCTTTTTGGTGCCAAAACTGCCGTTCTTATCTACGGCTCTTTATTACGAGTTCTGTCCAGAAGTCGACCATGTTCAAATTGTGATTCAATGTCTTGCTACAATTGTAAATTCTGAACGACGTTTTTACGTCGTCACTATCAGACAATTTATCTGTTCAATTGCTTTTTTAATCATTTATCAACATTCGTGCTCAAATTATGCAGGCAATATATTACGCGCATCGCCGATAATTGAACGCTCGTGTTGGCTGGGCAGTTATAAAAGCTTTGGAAAACTTAGCGCGGATCTGTATGATCGGCAACCCAGAATATGCATCACGAATGTATTAATGTGATAAAAAGCACCGTTGTTAATTGCAAACTTACGTTGCGTTAGTGATTATCCCACTATTACAACCGCGTTAGCAACTAAATTATTTACTTAAATCAGTGATTAGGCAATGTCAGAAAAAACCGGCTTACAAGTATCATTCGTTACCATCAGTGAAGACCATTTGGGTCAACGCATTGATAACTTTCTTATTACTCACCTAAAAGGTGTGCCTAAAAGTGCAGTGTATAAAATTCTTCGTAAAGGCGAAGTACGAGTAAATAAAAAGCGTATAAAACCAGTTTATAAATTACAACTTGATGATGTTGTAAGAATCCCGCCAATCAAAGTGGCTGAAAAAGAAGAGTTCGTACCTAAAAAGCTCGACAAAGTTAAACAGCTTGAAGACGCTATTTTATTTGAAGATAAGTACTTGATGGTGATTAATAAGCCTTCTGGTATGGCCGTGCATGGCGGTAGTGGCCTAAGTTATGGCTTAATTGAGGCACTGCGTGTACTTCGTCCAGAAGAGCGTAACTTAGAACTTGTTCATCGCTTGGACCGTGACACTTCAGGGTGTTTGCTGATTTCTAAAAGACGTTCAGTACTGACCGATTTACACAAGCAGTTACGTGAAAAAACCATGGAAAAGAACTATTGGGCATTAGTGGATGGCCAGTGGGATGCAAAAACTAAAAATGTCACCGAGGGTCTTCGTAAAAACACCTTGAAGTCTGGTGAGCGTGTTGTCCGTGTTGATAACACTGAAGGTAAACCATCGCATACTCGTTTTCGTGTGCTTGAGCGTTATGCAGAGTGTTCATTAGTGCAAGCGTCTCCGGTAACTGGCCGTACTCACCAAATTCGTGTGCATACACAATGTAAGGGGCATCCTATTGCCTGTGATGATAAATACGGTGTCGCAGAGTTTGACCAGTACGTGAATAAGCTGACTGGTTTAAATCGTTTGTTTTTACATGCCCATGATTTACGCTTTATGCACCCTAAAAACGAAACAACGATGCATGTTGAAGCGCCATTAGATAAAGCGTTAAGTAACTGTATTAAAAAATTACGTGCTGATAATGAACAAATTTAAGCTGGTTATTTTTGATTGGGATGGCACGGTGATGGATTCTGTGCCGAAAATTGTTACGTGTTTGCAAAATACTGCCAAACAGCTTGGTATCGATATACCAACAGAGCAGCAAGCAAAAGATGTGATTGGCTTATCGCTAGCCAAAGCGACTGAAGCACTTTTTCCGGCGCATTTACATTTAAATGATGAGCTAGTCGCAGGCTATAAAGCCCAATACCGTGAGTTAGATGTCACACCTACACCGTTATTCGCTGATGTAGAAACGGTATTAAATCAGCTAAGCGACGCAGGTATGCAATTGGCAGTGGCTACCGGTAAAGGGCGTGAAGGTATAGACAGGTTACTTAAAGAATCAGGCCTTGGTAAGTACTTTGTTAATGTAAAGTGCTCTGACGATGCTAAGTCGAAGCCATCACCAGATATGCTTGAGCAAATTTTACGCGAGCAAGACATAGCTAAGCGCGACGCTGTGATGATTGGTGACAGTCAACTGGATATGGCAATGGCCAATGCTGCGGGTATTGCCTGTATTGGTGTCAGTTTTGGTGCCCATAGTAAGGCGCAGTTAGAACAACATACGCCGTTATGTGTTGTTGATTCATACCAACAATTACTGCAAGTTTTAACTACGCCTCTTGAAGCATCAGCACATCAACATCAAATTCAGCCAGCAGTTTAGTTAAAGTGATCAGTGGCAGACCTATCAGTGTATTTGGGTCATCGCCACTGAGCTTTTCAAATAAGCAAATACCTAACCCTTCACTTTTAAAGCTGCCGGCGCAATTATAAGGCTGCTCAGCATCGCAATAAGCATTTATTTGCGCAAGTGTTAGTGTTTTGAATGTCACTTCGAAAGGCACCACAGTAGTGATAGCTTTATTGCTTTTGACATCAAAAACACTCAAACCTGTTAAGAATGTCACCGTATGACCACTGAATGAGGATAACTGTGCAACTGCATTATCTTTAGTGTGGGGCTTTCCTAAAATCGCATTGTTAAATACTGCAACCTGATCAGAGCCTATTACTAAACCTTCATCAAAATGCTGTGTTGCTACACGCGCTTTTTGTTCACTTAAACGCTTTACTAGTTGCTCAGGTGTTTCACCCGCGATAGGGGATTCATCAATTTCTGGAGAGAAACTTTGAAAAGGTAAGTTGAACTTAGTTAATAATTGCTGTCTAAATGGTGAGCTTGAGGCTAATATAAGTGTTGGTTTCATAAAAAATTCTGGATGAAAATTGTATTTCGCCAAGGATAAGCCACAATGAACCCGAAAACAAAGCGGAAGATCGTTAAAAACCGACTAAAAATGGTTTTTTACTTTGACTAACTTACTAACTATCTATATGATGCAGCCCCTATGCAAAAGGTGAAAATTCCCATCACTCTTCATCCCAGCAAAGCAGCACAACATCGTTTATCTTATGACGGTATTGTTCCGCTTGAAAAACTTTCTCGTTTAGAGCAAGTTGTGCAGGAGGAAGCAGGTGAAATAGCGGTAAAGATTCATTGCAAAATTGATGAGCAAGGTTTGGTAGTGATAAGTGGTAACTTATCAACACATGTAACTGTTACTTGTCAACGCTGTAATGGTGATTTAGGGTTGGATTTGGATCAAGACTTTGTGTATTCGCCAGTCGGTTTGGATGCAGAGTCAGATCATCTTCCTGCAGGTTACGATGAAGTAGAACTGGACGAAAACGGTGAAATCAACGTGTTTGAGTTAATCGAAGACGAATTGATTTTAGCTATTCCAATAGTGCCTACACACAACGAAGCCTCGTGCAGTTATTCATCAGAGCCTTCAAGCTTTGGTAAATTAGCAGCAGAAGATGACAAACCAAATCCATTTGATATTTTGAAACAACTTAAGAAAGATTCTTAGGAGAAGACTAATGGCTGTACAAAAAAGCAAAAAGTCTCGTGCAAGACGCGGCATGCGCCGTTCACACGATGCGATCAATGGTCCAACTTTAACTGTAGATCAAGTTTCTGGTGAGACTCATCGTCGTCACCACGTAACTGCTGACGGTTACTACAAAGGCGTTAAAGTAATTTCTAACTAAGAGATTGCTATATGCTGACCAATCTAACCATAGCGTTAGATATGATGGGGGGCGATTATGGCCCCCGTTCATCTATCCCCGCTGCCGTTAACGCGGTAAATGCTAATACCAACTTAAGACTCATCTTATGTGGTAATCAGCAAGTTATTTTAAAAGAACTCGAAGCACTCGATTCGTTATCTCATCCTCGTTTAATTATTCGCCATTGTAGCGAAGTTGTCACAAATGCGTGTGAGCCTGCTTCAGCGGTTCGTTCTAAAAAAGATTCATCAATGCGAGTTGCCCTCGATTTAGTTAAATCGGGTGAAGCGCAAGCCTGTGTAAGCTCCGGTAATACGGGCGCGTTGTTTTTTATGGCGCATTACGTATTAAAAATGCTGCCAGGTGTAAAACGTCCTGCCCTTATTTCTGCTGTTCCAACTGAACGGAAAACACCTGTTTACTTACTTGATTTAGGGGCGAATGTGCATTGTGATGCGCAAACACTTTATCAATTTGGCATTATGGGTTCTGTGGTGGCAGGGCAGGCCCTTGATTGCGAAAACCCAAGGGTCAGTTTATTAAATATTGGCTCTGAAGACATCAAAGGGCATGAAGGAATAAAACAAGCTGCACAATTAATGCAGCAGTGTAAATATCTCAACTATACAGGGTATAGCGAAGGCAGTGATATTTTCAGTGGCAAAGCCGATGTAATTGTGTGCGAAGGATTTGTAGGTAATGTGGCACTTAAAACCTGTGAAGGTATTGCCAAGCTTATTATGCATAAACTCACCAAAGCCTTACACAAACATTTCTTATACAAAAGTTTGGCTTTTTTACTGCGCCCAGTAATAAAAAAGCTCTACAAACGGGTGAACCCCGACCAGTATAACGGCGCAAGTCTGGTAGGATTGCGCGGTATTGTTGTTAAAAGCCATGGTAATGCCTCTGCGAAGGCATTTCATGCTGCTATTGATGAAGCCGCGCGGGAAGTCGAACGCCAACTCCCTGAAAAAATCGCTGCGATTTTTGAGCAAACACATCCAACAACAAAGTAGTGCAGCATAGTTAAAACTTGTTATGCTGCCTGCTACAGAATATTTTTTTGTTTAATTATAAGAGCAAAGTATGGCACATAAAATTGCACTCGTATTCCCAGGTCAAGGCTCACAAACTGTGGGTATGTTATCTGAACTATTAGCTGATTCACAAATTGCTAAAGCAACATTTGCTGAAGCATCTGAGGCTCTTGGCTATGATCTCGCTGCGCTTGTACTAAATGGTCCAGAAGAAGAATTAAATCAAACCCATCGTACACAACCAGCACTTTTAACTGCTAGTGTTGCTATTTACCGTCAATGGTTAGATGCAAACCCTGATGCTGAGGTTGTTATGGCTGGTCACAGCTTAGGCGAGTATTCAGCATTAGTTTGTGCTGGCGTTGTAAGCTTAAGCGAAGCCGTTAAACTCGTTGAAAATCGTGGTTTATACATGCAAGAAGCAGTACCTGCGGGTGTTGGTTCTATGGCTGCAATCATCGGCTTAGGTGACGACGAAATTAAAGCAGCGTGTGAAGCATCAGCAAATGGTGAAGTTGTTTCACCAGTTAACTACAACTCACCTGGTCAGGTTGTTATTGCAGGGCATAAAGCCGCGGTTGAACGTGCATCAGAAGCATGTAAAGAAGCAGGTGCTAAACGCGCTTTACCACTGGCAGTAAGTGTACCTTCTCACTGTGAACTAATGAAACCAGCCGCTGAGAAATTAGCTGCTGATTTAGCTGCATTAACATTTAATACACCTAATTGTGATGTCATCAACAACGTTGATGTAAAAGCTGAGCAGTCAAGCGAGGCAATTAAAGATGCATTAGTACGTCAACTTTACAGCCCAGTACGCTGGACTGAGACAGTACAGGCATTAGTTGCACAAGGTATTACACAAAGTTACGAGTTTGGCCCAGGTAAAGTACTTACGGGTCTTGCGAAACGAATTGATAAAGCAATGGTATGCGCTGCGGTTAATACGCAAGCTGCTATTGATGAAGCGAAATAAGTAGGAATAGAATGACAAATTTATTTTCTCTTGAGGGCAAAGTTGTCCTAATCACTGGGGCAAGCCGCGGTATTGGTAAAGCGATTGCAGAGACGTTAGTTGCACAAGGTGCAAAAGTAGCCGGTACTGCAACAAGCGAATCAGGTGCTGCTAAAATCAGTGAATACCTAGGTGACAACGGTAAAGGTTATGCCCTTAACGTTACAGAACCTGAGTCGATTGAGGCAACACTTGCTGCTATAAAGGCTGATTTAGGTGATATCGACGTATTAGTTAACAATGCTGGTATCACTCGCGATAACTTGTTAATGCGTATGAAAGACGGTGAGTGGGATGACATCATCGATACTAACCTAAGCTCAATTTTCCGTTTATCTAAGGCTGTTTTACGCCCTATGATGAAAAAGAAAAACGGCCGTATCATTAATATCGGTTCTGTCGTGGGCACGATGGGTAATGCGGGTCAAGCTAATTATGCTGCAGCGAAAGCGGGTGTAATTGGTTTTACTAAGTCATTAGCGCGAGAAGTTGCATCACGTGGTATTACAGTAAACGTTGTTGCACCAGGTTTTATTCAAACCGATATGACTGACGAGCTGACTGAAGAGCAAAAAGCAGCTACGCTTGCAAATGTACCTGCAGGTCGCCTTGGTCAACCTGACGAAATCGCAGCAGCAGTGTGTTATTTAGCGTCAGATGCAGCGGCGTATGTATCAGGTGAAACATTGCATGTAAATGGTGCGATGTATATGGTTTAATGAAAGTTAGCTTGAAAAAGCTAACGAAAGTTTATCGAAAAATATTGAATTTTTTGTGATCTTGCTTTAAACATACTTGAATTCGCTGTGAAAATAAGCGATAAATGAACAAATACCAATCAAGAGGTTTGACCAGATAAGTTATTATCAGCAAATCCTTGAATCACAGAATTATGCGGCGTAAACTACGCCGCAATCTGAAAATAACGCATTGGCGTTTTTAATAAAGGAAAGAAGAATGAGCGACATCCAAGAACGCGTAAAGAAAATTATCATTGAGCAACTAGGTGTTAAAGAAGAAGAAGTAAAACATGAAGCTTCTTTCGTAGATGACTTAGGTGCTGATTCACTTGATACTGTAGAACTAGTAATGGCTCTTGAAGAAGAGTTCGACACTGAGATCCCAGACGAAGAAGCTGAAAAGATCACTACAGTTCAAGCTGCAATCGATTACGTTACAGCTCACGCTGAGTAATTTTACGCATTTTGATTTTAAGGGCAGCATTACGCTGCCCTTAGTCTATCTGAAGAATGATACTAATAAATTTGGTATACACCCCACCTAAAATAATTTCCTTATTGGAGGCAACCCGTGGCTAAACGTCGAGTCGTCGTAACTGGCTTAGGAATGTTGACACCGCTAGGTAATGATGTTGAATCTACTTGGCAAGGTTTGTTAAACGGTAAAAGTGGTATTCAAACTATCACGCATTTCGATACCTCAAGTTTCGGCACCAAATTCGCAGGTTTGCTGAATGACTTTGATGCATCAGCTTACATGTCACCGAAAGATGCAAAGAAAATGGATTTGTTTATCCAATATGGCATTGCAGCGGGTGTACAAGCACTACAAGATTCTGGTCTAGAGATCACTGAAGAAAACGCCACTCGTGTTGGAGTAGCAGTGGGTTCTGGTATCGGTGGTTTAACTTTAATTGAAGAAAATCACATTAAACTATTAAACAGCGGTCCGCGTAAGCTTTCTCCGTTTTATGTGCCTTCGACCATTATCAATATGATCTCTGGTCATTTATCGATTATGCACGGTTTACGTGGTCCAAATATTTCAATCGTTACAGCCTGTACCACAGGCCTGCATAACATTGGTCATGCTGCGCGTATGATTGCATACGGCGATGCAGATGCAATGGTAGCCGGTGGTGCTGAAAAAGCATCGACACCAATTGGTATGGGTGGCTTTAACGCAGCACGTGCATTATCAACTCGTAACGACGATCCACAAGCAGCATCACGCCCTTGGGATAAAGACCGTGATGGTTTTGTGCTAGCTGATGGTGCAGGTGTTATCGTACTGGAAGAATATGAGCATGCTAAAGCTCGTGGCGCGAAAATCTATGCTGAACTGGTCGGTTTTGGTATGAGTGGTGATGCATATCACATGACGTCTCCACCTGAAGACGGTGCAGGCGCAGCACTTGCGATGGAAAATGCACTAAACGATGCAAAAGTTAATGCAGACCAAGTTGGCTACATTAATGCTCACGGTACATCGACTAATGCAGGTGATAAAGCCGAAACATCTGCCGTTAAAACTATTTTTGGTGATGCAGCGAAAGATGTGATGGTAAGTTCATCTAAATCAATGATGGGTCACTTGTTAGGTGCGGCAGGCTCGGTAGAGTCGATCATTACTATCTTGTCACTGGTTGATCAGAAAGTAAGCCCGACTATCAATCTTGATAACCCTGATGAGGGCTGCGATTTAGATTATGTACCGCACACTGCACGTGACGCTAAATTGGATTACGCACTATGTAATTCATTTGGTTTTGGCGGTACTAATGGCTCGTTGCTGTTTAAAAAGGTATAATTCTTTTTAACAACGGACTAAAAAGAAGAGCCCAGTTGTTTAACTGGGCTTTTTTGTATGAGCAAATTAAAACAGACAATAAAAATAACCAATTCAGATTCCACAATAAGCACCCAAGATCGTGGTTTAAATTATGGTGATGGCTTTTTTACAACAGCTTCTATTGTTGATGCTTGCATTGAGCATTGGGACTTACATAAAGCGCGTTTAGTTGAATGCGCTGAGCGATTATTTTTCCCTGAATTAGATTTAAACGAAATAGAGCAAGTAGTTAACAAAGCGATTTGCGATACACGCAGTGGCATATTAAAAGTTGTCGTGACCCGTGGCGCAGGTGGACGGGGTTATGGTTTACCTGACGAGCCAACTGTCCAAGTGCTGATCAGCGTATTACCTCAGGTTTCACATTATAAAAATTGGCAAGAGCAGGGTGTAAGCCTTGCAATCAGTGATATCAGGCTTTCACATCAACCTTTACTTGCTGGACTAAAAACCTTGAATCGCTTAGAGCAGGTGCTTATCAAACATCACATGCACTCTATCGAGTGTGATGACGTTATAGTGCTTGATTATGATGACAATGTGATTGAGTGCTCTGCAGCAAATCTATTTGCGATTAAAGACGGTCAAATCGTTTCCCCCAAGTTAGACTGCTGTGGCATCACAGGGGTTTATCTAAGCGCTTTATGTGATAAGTTAGCCATTAAGTTTAAAGCAATCCAAGTTGATGAGTTTTTAGCGATGGATGCAGTGTTTATGTGTAACAGTTTAATGGGCGTGGTTCCTGTAGCAAACATTGCTGATACACAGTTTGATATTACGTACAGTAAAGCATTATTAAAGGCGCAATTTGCCAAGGAGAGTCAGTGATTAAAGTCATTGTTAGCGTGCTATTATTAGCATTGCTATGTTGTGGTATTGGTTATCAACAACTTCAATCAGCATTGAAAATGCCGTTAAAAGTTGAAGACAATACTTTATTCAAAGTAGAGCGTGGCACTGGCTTTAATCAGCTTTGCCAAGCATGGCAAACAAATCACTGGGTTGATAGCTGCTTTAAGTTTCAAGTACTCGCTAAATTAGATCCTACGCTTACTGATTTAAAAGCGGGTCTTTATGAACTGGATACAAGCGCTGTTATTGATAATATTCGCCGCATCAATCAAGGCGCACAAGTAAGCTTTAGCTTCACCATTATTGAAGGTCAGCCACTTCGTGACGTCGTTGCCAATATCCAAAAGCAAGCCTATTTAACCCAAGATTTAGATACAGAAAATTTAGCGACGCAGATAAGTAACACACAAGAAAATTTAGAAGGCTGGTTATTTCCTGACACCTATCATTACCATAGTGAAGATAGCGCCAGCGGCTTATTAAAACGTGCATACAGTAAAATGCAGCAAGAATTAGATACAGCGTGGCAAAATCGAGCGCAAGATTTAGTATTAAATTCGCCCTATGAAGCGTTGATTCTTGCTTCTATTATTGAAAAAGAAACAGGCCTTGCAAGCGAGCGACCCATGATTTCAGCGGTGTTTACTAATCGTTTGAAAAGCAATATGCGACTGCAAACTGATCCAACCGTGATTTATGGTATAGGTGCTAATTTCGACGGAGATATTAAGCGCAAAGATCTAACTACTTACACGCCGTATAATACATACAAAATTAAAGGACTACCGCCAACACCGATTGCAATGCCATCTCGAGCAGCTTTGCTTGCAGCGGTCAACCCACCTGAGTCTGAGTATGTATATTTTGTATCGAAAGGGGATGGTAGCCATCATTTTTCGAAGACATTACAAGAGCATAACCGTGCTGTGCAGCAGTACCAGTTGAACAAATAACCAGAATAGAGTCATATGACAGCGAAATTTATAGTGATTGAAGGCCTCGAAGGTGCTGGAAAATCAACGGCAATAGCCGTATGCCAAGCTTATTTAGAGAACAAACAAGTCGATTTTATGAATGTGCGTGAGCCTGGTGGCACACCAATGGCTGAAGAACTTCGCAATATTGTTAAGCAAGATCACACAGAACAAGTAACGGGTGAAACTGAATTATTGATTATGTACGCTGCACGTTCTCAGTTAGTTGAAAATGTGATTAATCCTGCCCTTGAGAAAGGCACATGGGTTTTAGGCGATCGCCATGATCTTTCATCACAAGCCTATCAAGGCGGTGGTCGTGGCATTGAGCAAACTAAGTTATCATTTTTAGCTGATATGGTACTAAAAGGGTTAAAACCAGATTTGACCATTTATTTAGATATTGACCCTGTTGTCGGTCTTGCTCGTGCCAAAGGCCGTGGTGAACTTGACCGTATTGAACAAGAGGCGCTAGGCTTTTTTGAGCGCACTCGCGCACGCTACCTTGAAATTGCTAAAACTGACAGTAGTATCAAAACAGTGGATGCAAACCAAACAATGCCCAAGGTGCATGCGGCAATAATTACTGTACTTGACAACTTTTTTGCTGGATTAAACTAATATGCCTTTGCCATGGCTTGAAAGTCTTTATCAGCAATTAGCCCATAGCTTTTCGCAGCAGCGCTTTCATCATGCACAGCTGTTTAATGGTGATAAAGGGGTTGGTAAACAACACTTAGTCGATTCACTCGCCGATGGTCTGCTATGTGCTTCACCTGTGCAATTAAGAGCGTGTGGTCATTGTAAAAGTTGTCAGCTTAATCAAGCAGGAACGCATCCAGATAAGCGAATTGTGAGAGTTGATGGACAAACAATTGGTGTTGATGAAATTCGCGATATCACTCACTTTATTAATCATTCCGCGGCACAAAATGGCAACAAAGTAGTTGTTCTTGAACAATGTCATAAAATGACCACTGCGGCAGCGAATGCCTTATTAAAAACACTTGAAGAGCCAAGCTTAAACCGTTATTTGCTTTTAACCTGTGAGCAAACAGCTTTATTGCCCGCGACTATTCTAAGTCGCTGCGCTGTGCATGAAGTCAAAGTTGATAGTTCAATTACGACACAATGGTTAGCCTCTTTAAGTATTCCTAATTATTCTTGGTTAGCATTATTTGCTAGTCAACCGCTTTTAGTGGAGCAGTGGCATAAAGAGCATCAGTTAGAGTCTGTTGACTTACTTTATAAATTTGCAACTGAGATAAAAGACAGCCATAATTTCAGCACGTTAGTCGATATATTAAATAAAGATCATAGTCTTATTAATGTATTTGCTCTGTTTTTAACTGAACACCTTAAAACGCAATTAGTATTAGGTATGGACTTTTTCAGCTATCAAAAAGCACAAACTGCACTTTCTGAGTTTCTTTATAATAGTTCTCATGTGCTTGGCTTAAATATGTCACTTGCCATTTCACAATTAGCGTTGACTTTACGTGAGAGCCAAAATTAGGACATAGTGTGCAAGAATTACTAGTAGATATTGAAGACTTAGACGAGCTATATCGATGTTATATGCCTTATTTAAAAAACGGTGGTTTATTTGTGCGCACGAATATGCGTTTTGAGATGGGGCATTCATTAGCATTAAAAGTAACATTACCTGATGCACTTGAAGATGATGTAATTACAGGTAAGGTTACATGGATTACACCTCAAGGGGCTCAGAGCTCTAATCCACCAGGTATCGGTGTAAGCTTCATTGATGATAAAACCAATTTGAATGCTAAAATCGAAAAACTACTTGGGACTATGTTAAACTCAGGCAATCCGACCTATACCATGTAATAAAAGTTGTACCATGATTGTAGATTCACATTGTCATTTAGACCGCCTTGATTTCGATAAACTCGACCTTAATTTAGACCAAGTGTTAGAAAATGCACGGGCGAAAAAAGTTGAGCATTTTCTTTGTGTTAGCGTTACATTAGATCAGTTTCCAAGCATGTTGGATAAAATTAAAAATTACCCTGATGTATCAGCATCTTGTGGGGTACACCCGCTAGATCAAAAGGATGCGCTTGATAAGCAAACACTGATCAACCTTGCCAGTCACGACAAAGTGGTTGCGATTGGCGAAACAGGGCTTGATTATTACTACTCAAAAGATACACATATTGTTCAACAAGAAAGTTTTGTTGGTCACATTGAAGTTGCTAATGAGCTTAATAAACCGCTTATTATTCATACCCGAGATGCTCGAGAAGACACCATCAACTTAATGCGTTCACACAACGCAGAGAAATGCGGGGGGGTATTACACTGCTTTACCGAAAATTGGGATATGGCCAAAAAAGCCATTGATATGGGCTTTTATATTTCAATTTCAGGTATTGTTACGTTTAAAAATGCAGTTGAGTTAAAAGACGTTGTTAAGCAAATTCCGCTTGACCGTTTATTAATAGAAACAGATTCTCCTTATTTAGCGCCTGTTCCATATCGTGGTAAAACAAATCAACCTGCCTACGTTGAAGATGTTGCTTATTATATTTCTGAACTGAAGGGGCTTAACTTCAACGAGTTAGCCGAAGCAACAACCAATAACTTTTACTCGTTGTTTAAGCAAGCTAAAAGGGCATAATAGTGAGCGGCGTATCGAACTTACCTCAGCTAATTATGGGGCCAATGGTACGCCGTGCAGATGCAGGGCGAGTGTGCTTTCAGTTTGTTACCACCACGCCTTGCCAATACCGAATTGAGTTCACAGGTGTTGAAACCTTCTCGAACTTTGAGTCTATCCAACTTGGGCAAAACATTTATTTAAATTTTATCAATGTAATGCCTGCCAGTGGCGAATTTGCGGTTGACTCACTGATCTACTACACATTGCATGATAAAGAAAATTGCCTTGATTTGTCAGCATATTGCTATGAACGTGCGGAATCTCCTGCATTTGTGATCCCTAATAGGCTCGATAGAATTCTTCATGGCTCGTGTCGTAACCCTCATCACCCCGCAAAAGACAGTCTCGTTGCTGCAGATAATTGGCAAAATGACCAGCGTCAGTCGCTTAATGCGGGTGCTGACTTATTACTGTTATCTGGCGACCAAATATACGCGGATGACGTAGCAGGGCCTATGCTGCTCGCGATTGAAAAAGTGATTAGTTTATTTGGCGTGTTTGAAGAGGCTGAGCTTGATTTAGATTTACCAACAGGGTTCGAGCAGCAACTTTACCAGCGCCATTTAAACTTACCTAAGGTGCCTTGGCAAAAACGAAGCAAATTTGGTGTTGGTTATTGGCTTAAAAAAGACGAACCGCATTTTTCAAGCTTAAAAGCTGAGAATCACTTAATTCATTTTCAAGAGTTTATAGCGCTTTATTTACTAAACTTTAGTGCGGTTACTTGGCAGTTAATTGAGTTTGACGCAATCGAATGTCCTGCATTGCCCCCTAAATACGCTAATTTATTTAAACTTGAAAAAGAAGCGCTGGTTGGATTCGCACAAGGTCTGCGTAGTGTTGAAAGATTATTTGCGAATGTGTCGACATTAATGATGTTTGATGACCACGATGTCACTGATGATTGGAATTTAACAGCAGGGTGGGAGCAAGCTATCTATCAGCACCCAGCTAGTAAGCGTATTGTAAATAATGGCTTAATTAGTTACTGGTTAATGCAAGGGATTGGTAATGATGCCGGTGACAAAACATTTGAGCTTTTGCCTGCATTTAAGCGAAGTTTTTCAACTAATCTATGGGATTTTAAGGGATTCGATAAGCATATTTTAGATTTTAATCATTGGCACTACGAACTTAATACCATACCCAAAGTGGTGGTATTAGATACCCGAACTCACCGTTGGCGCAATGAGCAAAACTTCAATGAACCTTCAGGATTACTTGATTGGGAGAGGCTTACTGAATTGGAAGAAAGCTTATTATCTCACGATAAAGTGATTATTGTTTCCCCAGCCCCAGTGTTTGGTGTTAAATCAATTGAAGCAATCCAAGCAATTTTTAATTTTTGTGGTCAGCCTTTACTTGTCGATGTAGAAAATTGGATGGCCCATGAGGGCTCGGCCAAAAAGTTGTTGGATACATTCCGTCGTGAAGATACGCCAAAAGAAACCTTGATTCTTTCTGGTGATGTACATTATTCCTTTTGTTTTTCTGTGCAAAAACGCTTTGGTAAACATAAAAACCGTATTTGGCAGCTCACTGCTAGTGGCATTAAAAATGAGTTTCCTCGAAAGCTTATCAATGTGTTAGATAAACTAGATTCAATTCTCTATGCGCCAAAAAGCCCACTTAACTTTTTTACTAAACGTTGGCAAATGGAAGTTGATAAACACAAAACGAAAGGAGAAGGTCAAAAGTACTTAGTGAGTGATGCGGCAATCAGCTTAATTGAGCTCGACAGTGGTTTATTAAAACGCTACGAGCTCATTCATGCTGATAATCGCATCACAGAGTTTGATTTAGAAGAGCAGTAATTTAAGTGAGCGAGTTCTATCAACTCAGCAAATTTTAGCGAATTGATATCGATTATAACCTTTCTACTTTTTTCTTATTCGCTTCGGTGCAGGCAATTGATTAGTTAATATAGCCAAACATAAAATAACTATGAACATGATTGAGTTTGCACCAGCTTGCAGTGAGTAGTCGACTGATGAATGTAGCATCATTGCGACAATAGCTGTAGCACAGCCAAAAGCAACGCCTTGATACAATGCTGTTTTGCGAGTTCGCATCGTATTGATGCATAACCACAAGCAATACAAAACAAGAACTCCTAACAATAATGTAGTAGGTATGCCTAGCTCAACTGCAAACTGTACGTAATCGTTATGGGCGTTGTCGTAGTATCCAGAGTAAGGCTGAGATTGGTATGCAGGAAACGCCGTATAGAATGTACCACCGCCAGAGCCAAGCAATGGTTTATCTAAAATAAGTGGCACTGAATCGCGAACTACTTCATCACGTGTTTCAGATTGTAAGCTGGTTTCACTTATGCGTTGCTTGACTTTTTCTACATCAAAAATAGCCCCAACTACAATTAAATCAATTATAAAAAAACTGATGATAAGTGGCTTAAATGCTTTTGGTTTTTGCTTATAAAAAAATAATGCCAATAAGCTAACGACTACAAGAGCAATAAAAAATGCTGAATTACCCATCCGGCTACGAGTTAAAATGAGCGCTACTATAATGATAATTAAAGATACACGTAGGATGATTTTAGAACTCAGGGACACTTCTGCAAGTGCACGTAATTTTTGTTTAAAAGAGAGCTTATAGTCGTTCTTTGTACGCTTTAACTCGCTAACTAATAAACCTATACCTAAGCATAAACACAGGGCTAAGTAATTAGCTAAAAAATTAGAATAAGTAAATGTGCCAATGGCGCGATCTGTGTGTTTATATCCAAAAAGGGGACTCACTAAATCTGGTGATAAGTTTAAGTAGGTAGCATACAAGGCTTGAAAAACGCCGGCGAAAATAACAGTGTAAATTAACGCCTTAATCTTCTGTGTACTATTGCAATAAGTAAATATTAACCAGCTTAGCATGAGCAGGAATGTACTTTTTAATAACATCTGTTTAGTTTGAAATGGATCAATGCTAATGCTTAACAGTTGAGCAAAGCATACTAGAATAACGAGGCTCAAACTTGCCAATATAGGCCAACTATAGCGAGGAGGGAATAGCGCTTGGTCACTATTTAAAGCACTGTTAGCAAGGTGAGTAAGAAAATTAAAACAGATTAAAATGCCTATAGCTAAGACTGCCCAAGGTCTATAACTACCCAAAGGTAGAGGAAGTAAAAATAAGATTAAACAAATAAAGAAGAAAATAAAACGATTCAAAATAAACTCAAACAAAATAAAAACGCAGCCGATTGGCTGCGTTTACATAGACTAAAAGTGCAGATTAATTCTCTACTTCAGAGATACCAGCATCACCACCTGTACCACCAGCACCTGGAGGTGTAGGAAGAGTTGGTAAGCTAACTACCGGTGAAGGTGCGGGGCCGGCACCAGGTCCCGCTGCTGTTGCTTCTGATGCGACAGTCGGATCAATACCAGCGGTGATTGCAGAAAGAGTGATTGCATCACTATCAAAACCTGCATCAGAAAGTGCTGCTAAAAAGTCAGAGATCAGTGGGCTGTCAACACCAAAGTTTGCAACAACCGTAGCAACCATTGCATCCATATCTGCAGAACCACAAGCACCTTTAAACAGTTTGTCGTCTAATTTAACCTCTTCCTTGTTTTTACAAATACGTCTAATCGCTTCAACTAAATCTTCACGTAATTGCTCCGAAGAGGTTTCTGCTGTTGCGTTATTAAGAACGTCGATAATGTTATTTGTGCTAACTTCTTGAACTACAGCATCGTTGTCCGTTTGTGCGTAGGTTGGAAGGGCTGTGATAGCAGTTGCGCTAGCGACTAAGCTAGCAAGAATTAATTTTTTCATTTCTCGTCCCTTGGTTGAGTACTAATTGCAAAATTTTAACGCATCGGCGCAAAAAGTAAACTCTTTATTCACGCCATTATTATTAGATTTAATAATTTTTGATGGAGGCAGTATCAAATTACCCTGTAAACCATCACATCCTAAGTTTTCAAGCATTTCTAAAGTATCCGCTTTTTCAACTAAACAAGCTAAAACTTTAATACCAAAACCATGGCAAATATTATTAACAGTCTGGATATAAAACTGACTTTGTGGGTTAGTTACTAAATCTTGAATATAGCTGCCATCGATTTTAACATATTCTATATCAAGACCTTGCAAATACTTGAATGAGGTCAAACTTGTGCCAAAATGCTCGATACATACCCCAATGCCAAGCTCTTTTATAGCATCTATATGTAAAGAGGCTACGTGCACATTATAAAGCAAGCTTATTTCATGAAGCTCAAACAGTAAGTTAGTTTTAATAACGGGTTTCGCTTGGGAGAACAAAGTTAACCATTCTATAAAGCTTGTTGAGTACAACGAAGTCTTGCTAATGTTTAATGCAAATACCTCATCTGGGTATCGCTCTTTAATGTTGACAAAGTTCAGTATAATTTTTTTATCGAGCTCTTCGGTTAAGTTTAACTTTTCAGCCATGGCAAACAAGTGTGCATTATTTACTTTTTCGCCCTCGTGAGTGAAATGTGCAAAAACTTCAAAATAACACTGTGAATTAGCTTTGTTTGCTTTTTTTACCGGTTGAATAGAAAAGCTTACTTCCCCTGCATTTATAATTGACTTGATTAGGGTGCGCCATTGATTAACGCTAAATAGTGACCTTTTATCACTACAACTTATATTATTATCTTCGCCAGTTGTGCAGCCAGTATCCAGTAATGACAAGACTTCACCAATACTCGCCCCTTTTTCGATAGCAACGAGTGCTAAGTTTGCGTAACCGTTGATGTGCAAGCTATTTTCTTTTTGGCTTAGCTTATCATTAAGTTCCAGACGCACTTTATTTAAAAACACAGAATCGTAAGGAGCCAATAGTATAAAAGTTCCACCGTTCAGTCTAAATACTGATGAATTCGGTAGTTCGCTAGCAGACTGTGTGAGCAATTCAGCAGCATCAATAACGTGTTGGTCACCATCTTGATAACTCACTACTTGGTTTATGTTGTTTAATGAGGGAAGGGTAAGCATCATTGCCGTTATGGGTGAGTCATCCGAAATATTATTTACGACTGAGTGAAAGTAATTTTCAAATGACTTGCGGTTACCAAGTCCAGTTATTGAGTCTATGTATACTTGTTCTGTGAGCGTTTGAGTTTGTTTGGTTAATGAGTCAAAAGTACTCTGTAAGTTCTTCACCATGTTGTTAATAGCTTGAGTCACGGTACGTAATTCACGTGCAACAGGTATTTCTTCATTAAGAGTAAAACGCTTACGAGTGACTAATTTAGCTTGATTTTCCACTGCTTTTAAAGGCTTGAACACAGCGCGTAAAATTAAAAATGCCACAGCTAAGGATGCTGCAAGCAATAAGAATGAACTGTATAGACTACGCAACATGTGTTGCCACAAGGTCAAATATGATTGGCCGGTGTGGCTAGAAACATCCAGTGTACCTGCTATTATCCAGCCGCTATTGATTTCAGAATGCATCGTTGGGGCACTCAATTCAAAGAGATTAATGAACCAACTAGGAACGGACTCAACACGTTTCGGATTTTGTAACTGAAATACGACGTTATTTTGCATATCAGTAAATTTTATTTCATTGTAATAGCCAGAATCAAAAATAGCGGTCGCCATAGTTTCTGCAATCATTATGTTATCATCTTCTAAATAAGGTGATATGGAAAGCCCCAAACTAGTTGCTGTATCCTGAGCGTGGCTGGCCATTTGTGTTTGCAGGTAATGACGGGTGGTATCTACGTCAGTAAAAACACGTACAAAAAATGATGTAACAGAAATTAAAATGATCAAGCTATATACTTGAGTTTTTAAGCTTAAGCCATCTTTAAAGATTCGAGACATAACTACTAGTTCCTTTATTGTTACTATTTGAAGGCGCAAGCTCACCTTGTTCAATTCTTTCTAGCATAGTGTTCCAAGCAGACACGCCATTGCTATTCTTAACTTTGTTTCCTAAGCCTTTAGATTTGGCCAACCACAAGCCTTGGCCATTAAAGCTGTATATAGGTTTTAAATCGTTGCGTTTGTTTGCGGGTACCAATTTAGTATCAAAGTTGTCTAATACGAGTGGTATTTGGTTGGGTTTTTCGAAGTATATAAGTACCATATGTGGTTGGTTAACTGTGCGTTGGCGTACATACATTAATCTTATTTTTTCTTCAGGCACACCGAGTGCTATTAATGTAAAGTATTTAGCAATAACATAATCTTCGCAGTCACCCATACCCACACCAAGGCTCTCAAGTGGAGTGGCCCAGTAATCTTTCTTTTGCCACAGCTCTTCATCGGTTTTGTATTTTATATGTGTGTTAAAAAAGTCATTAACTAAATGAATTTTTTGCCATTCGCTTTTTTTCGCAGAATCATCAATAAAACTTAGCCATGTTTTTATTCTGTGATGGCCAGTATCTCCGTATAACTGTTTTGCACGGGTAATTATATCGCTGTTACGCAAATGCAATAGCATGTCCTGTGCACAAACAAAAAAAGACACAAATATAATTATGCAAAATCCTATACGCACAATACCATCTCTAGAAAATAAACAGGGTGATTATATTCCCATTAAAATTAAAATGATAGGTTATAAAAAAAGCAAAATCTTTAATGTTAACTTTTCGGTAACAAAAAACAATCTAAAAGGCTTCTTTTTTATATTGAGCCGTTGTTTGTGTTGTGTATAATAACGGTCCATATGGATTGTAGCACTTCAAAGTTTCGCTGAAACTAATAGATTATCAGCGATAGCTATATTGTATGAAGTTATAGAAAAGGATTGCTAGTGAAAGTTTCAAAAGCTGTTTTGCCTGTTGCTGGGTTGGGTACTCGTATGTTACCAGCTACTAAAGCAGCACCCAAAGAAATGCTCCCCTTAGTTGACAAACCTCTTATCCAATATGTTGTAAATGAAGCTGTTCAAGCAGGCATCAAAGAAATTGTTCTGATTACACATGCCTCAAAAAATGCCATAGAAAACCATTTTGATACTAGTTTTGAGTTAGAAGCTACACTTGAAGCCCGTGTAAAACGCAGTTTGCTTGAGGAAGTCCGTTCAATCATTCCTAAAGGGGTCAGTATTATTTCGGTGCGCCAGTCAGCCCCCCTAGGACTTGGGCACGCAATCCTTGAAGCTCGGCCAATAATTGGTAATAACCCATTTGCTATTTTGTTACCGGATGTAATTATCGATGAATATAAGTCAAACCTTAAGATTGATAATTTAGCACACATGATCAGGCAATTTGAGCAGAGCCAACATAATCAAATAATGGTTGAGCCTGTTCCGTATGAGCAGGTTCAAAATTATGGTGTTGTTGATCTTAGCGGTAAAACAATTAAGGCAGGTGAAAATGCAACTATCACTAATATGGTGGAAAAACCTCAGCTAGGCGCTGCCCCTAGCAATTTTGCAATAACAGGCAGATATGTTGTATCTCCAGCTATTAGGAATCTATTAGAGTGTACTCCCGCTGGGGCTGGAGGTGAAATTCAACTAACAGATGCGTTGTTGCAATTACGTCATATCGAGAAAATTGAAGCATATCATTTAAAAGGTAAGTCACACGACTGTGGCTCAAAACTTGGCTATATGCTCGCTAACGTAGAGTATGCGATGCAATCAAGCCTACTGGGTGAAGAATTTACAAAACATGTAAAAGAACTCATCGCATCATAAGAGGGATAAAATGAAAGTAACTTTTTACGGAGTTGGGTATGTTGGCTTGGTTCAAGCCGCAGTTTTTGCTGACGCTGGTCATGATGTGTGTTGTGTGGATATCGATGAAACACGCATAGAAAATTTAAAGAACGGAATAATTCCAATATACGAACCAGGTTTGACGCCTTTAGTACAAAAAAACTTTGAAGAAGGTCGTTTAACTTTCACTACCGATCCTAAATTTGGGGTTGAGTTTGGTGATCTACAATTTATAGCTGTCGGGACTCCGCCTGACGAAGATGGTTCTGCAGATTTAAAATATGTATTAAAAGTAGCGGAGACAATCGCTACTTACATGGAAACGCCCAAAGTTATTATTGATAAATCAACGGTTCCTGTAGGCACTGCAGATAAAGTAAAAGCGACTGTGCAGTCGATACTTGATAACCGTGGAAGTGGTTTAACTTTCTCGGTTGTATCAAATCCTGAATTTCTAAAAGAAGGTGCAGCGGTTAATGACTGCAAACGTCCAGACCGTATAATTATTGGCACTGACTCAGCTGATACAGAAGAGCAAATGCGTGAACTTTACGCGCCATTCAATAGAAATCACGAAAAAATAATCGTAATGGATATTAAAAGCGCTGAGCTTACTAAGTATGCTGCTAATTGTATGCTTGCAACCAAAATTAGTTTTATGAACGAAATGGCAAATATTGCTGAGCGCGTTGGTGCTGATATTGAGCATGTACGCCATGGTATTGGTTCAGATCCTCGGATTGGTTACCAGTTTATTTATCCAGGCTGTGGCTATGGTGGCTCTTGTTTCCCTAAGGACGTTCAGGCACTGGTTCGAACAACTGACAGCTTGGGTTATGACTCACAAATTTTAAAAGCTGTTGAAGCCGTTAATTATGCGCAAAAGCATAAATTATTCGAATATATTACGAAGCACTTCGATTTATTAAACAATCCTGATGCTATAAAAGGCAAGGTGTTTGCTTTGTGGGGCTTGAGCTTTAAACCAAACACTGATGACATGCGAGAAGCACCAAGTCGAGTACTGATGGAACAACTTTGGGCTGCCGGTGCAAAAGTGCAAGC
Organism: Pseudoalteromonas sp. L1; assembly: GCF_021728095.1. Taxonomy (NCBI): domain Bacteria; kingdom Pseudomonadati; phylum Pseudomonadota; class Gammaproteobacteria; order Alteromonadales; family Pseudoalteromonadaceae; genus Pseudoalteromonas; species Pseudoalteromonas sp. L1. The sequence goes on from NZ_JAKKCT010000001.1 coordinate 866,869, forward strand.
ATATGACCCTGAAGCGATGGAAGAAACTCAGCGCATTTATGGCGCACGAAATGATTTAAGCTTTATGGGAACCAAAGAATCAGCATTAAATAATGCAGATGCTCTTGTTATTTGTACTGAGTGGCAAAATTTTAAAGCACCTGATTTTTCGTTGATAAAGTCATTACTAACGACTCCAGTTATCTTCGACGGACGTAATTTGTTCGAACCTAAGAGGCTAAAAAATAAAGGCTTTAGTTATTATTCTATTGGTCGAAATATTTTATAGTATAAGGGTCTTAAAATGTTGACAGTTATAATACCTGCATATAATGAAGAAAAATGTATTGAAAGGACGTTATCCGAATTAACGAATTTTTCGAGTTTGGAGGTTGAGGTAATTGTCTTGCCAAATGGCTGTGTTGATAATACAGCCGAGTTCGTTAGAGCTAAATTTCCTTCATTTAAAGTAGTCGAGCTTGATACTGGCTCAAAAATATTAGCTATAAATAAAGGGCTTGAAATTGCTCAGTTTGAACATGTGCTTGTTCAAGATGCTGATGTGATCATAAGCACGGAAAGTATTAGCAGTATTTTAAGGTTTATTAAAAGTGAGCAGTATTTATTTGCCTCTCCAAAGACAAAAATAGTTCAAGATGGTAGCTTGTTAACAAACATGTACTACGGTTTTTTGAAACTTACTCCAGCTTATCGAGTTGGCATGGTTAATTCTGGTGCATATCTTATTTCTCCAAAGGCCCGTGCTATGTTAGGGAAGTTCCCACAAGTTATCGCTGATGATGGCTATGTTAAGGGAACTTTAGGTTCAGCTAACTTGACAACAATTCCTTCTTGCTATTCTGTCGTAATGAGTCCAAGAACAATTTGGTCACTTATTAAAATCAAAACGAGAAGTAAATTAGGCAATATGGAATTGAAGAAGAAGTTTACTTCACCGACTACTGGCGGTAATAGTTTTTCTTCTTTGTTTAAAATAGCCATCAAAGAGAAAGCGTTGTTTAAGTTTTTAGTTTATGCGACGGTCATTTCAATAGCGACATTTCGTGCGAAGTTGCAAATTAAAAAATTAAAGACAATTAAATGGGAAAGGGACGAGAGTACGAGAATATGAAAAGATTCATACACGTCTATGTACGACATTTTATACTATCTATTATTACGCTTTGGTATATCCATTTTTATAAAATGAATATACATAAAAGCGTTAGAATTTCATTGAAAGCGAAGCTAGATAAAACAAACCCTAAAGGTGTTCATATCGGTGCGGGTACTTATATTGCATTTGGGTCGGTAATTCTCACCCATGATATGTGCCGAGACATTCATAAAGACGTGAGAATAGGTGAAAATTGTTTCATTGGTGGTAACTCAATCATAATGCCAGGAGTTACTTTGGGCGATTCCTGTATTGTTGCGGCAGGAGCTGTTGTGACAAAGGATGTAAGTTCAGGGACAATTGTCGCAGGAAATCCTGCAGTCGCAATTCGTACAAATATTAAAACGAAAGCTTTAGGAATATTAATTAATGAGTAAGAAGCTCATAGCAATTGCATCTACGGGTGGTCATTATGTGCAATTGAGCAGAATCATGAAACAAGCTAACTTTGATTCTAATGACATTTTATTTGTGCGAACAAAAGTAAATGCGCACGATACACCTTCTTTTGAGAATGAAACCCTAATTGAGGATGTGTCAAGAGACACATTAATCCGTTCACCAATCATCGCTTTTCAGATGTTAAAACTTGTCTTAAAGCATAAACCTAAATGGATAGTAACCACAGGCGCAATGCCTGGGTTAATTTCTATCGTAATAGGCCGACTATTACTTAGAAAAACCATGTGGGTAGATAGTATTGCTAATACAAAACAATTATCTGCTTCGGGACGAATGGCAAAGAAATTTGCACATAAAACATTAACCCAATGGCCAGATTTAGCTGGTGATAATGTTGAATACAAGGGTCGAGTTATATAATGAAAGTGCTTGTAACTGTGGGTGCGCAATTACCTTTTAAACGACTGATCGAGGCTATCAGCGATATTAATAAATCACTAAGTTTGGATGTTTTTGCTCAGGTTGGTGAAGATTCGAATACTTATGATGGTATTCAAGTGATTGATTTTTTGAGTTCGAATGAGTACAAGGCGAAACTAGAGTGGTGCGATATAGTAATTGCTCACGCCGGTATGGGAACCATTATTCAATGTTTGGAATTAAATAAAAAGCTTATTGTTGTACCTAGATTAGCTAGGTTTGGTGAGCACAGAAATGATCACCAACTCGATACTATTTCAAGATTTGAGCCATTGACCTCATCAACGAGCTTAATGAGAGTGTGCCGTGATTTAGAAGACTTAGAACAGACTTTCGAGGAGATCGAGAAACTAAGCGAGACGAATGACTTCTTCACGACTGAAAAAGAGAAAGATACAGAGAGCCTTGGTTTATATATTAAAAAAATGATAGATGATGAAGTATAAATTATCTTTATTGATTGACTCGCTATTGTCTTCGGGTGCTAACTTTTTAATTACGTTTCTTTTACTCAAGTATGAAGGGAATGAGTCAGTAGTCATGTTTGGTGTTGCTATGACACTGGCATTAATTTTCTTATCTTTTCAAAGAACAATTGTACTTATTCCTTTTAATTTAAAAGAAGATAAGAGCAGTAAAATCAGGATAATTGAGTTTCTGAGTTGCTCACTTTTCCTATTAGTGCTTTTTTTAGTGTTAATTTTTATTAGCACCTATTTTGCATTTTCATATCAGGGGCAGTGGCTACTAGCTCCAGCTTTATTCGCTTTTTTATTTATACATGAATCATTTAGATATCTACTTATGGTAAGTAAGCTGTACTTTTTACCTGCTTTGGTATCTGTTGTTTTGGTATCTACTTTTGCAGTTTCTTTATTGTTTAGTGGTTTATCTATAGAGCTTTTGATAAACACCTATTTATGTTTATTTGCACTAGAATTAATTGTAATCACGCTTTTCGTCACATTTAAAAAAGCAAACTCGGGTGAGCAGAAGTTAGACATTTTTTTTTGGTTTCGTGACACACGACATTTATTAAATCGAAATGTGCAATCCATCTCTCAATTATTACTCGTACATTCCCCGTTTTTGTTAGTATCGGCTTTATATCCTGCAACAATTTCTTCTGTACTGTTCATTGCTCGCTCTGTGTTTCAACCAGTACAAATTTTGATTAAGTCACTGGAGGCTGTTGATCAAAGAAAACTCGCCAGTTTAAAAGATGATGCACACACATTTGTAAAGAGTTTGTTCAAAAAATATATGCTGATTTCTTTAGTTGCCTCATCTATTTGTCTATTAATAGCTGTTTATTTATTTCCAGTTGTGTATGCCGATCAGGCTGTTCCTAAGCTTGGTGATCTACTGTTCTGGGCAGGTATCCTTACTTGTTTATCCTGCTCTAGAAGTGTTGAAATGCTGCTCGTGAAAAAAAATATGTATAAAAAGATGAATTCGCTATACCTATTATCAGGCTTAGGTGTGTCATCTCTTTTATTATTGAATTTATTTCTTCATGTACAAATTTCACCATCATTTTCTATTTTTTTGGGGTGGCTGTTTTTGGCGATTACTTATTATTTGATTGTTATGAAAGGAGTCGACAATGAATAGGGTAAGGCTCTTTAACTTATTTCTTTTTTCAATGTTTATTATCTTTTCTTTATTTGTTTTTAGAATACGCGAATATGGAAGTGATAGTGTCGATTTTCAAATCGTGTTAAGACTAATGGCATGGGGAGGAGGCATTTTAATCGCATTTATATATTTTTATAAATTTGGTTTTAGGGTGTCTAACAATCATGAGTTGTTATTTGTTGCCTTTATTCTCTTAGCTATTTTGATGCTTCCTTTTTCAATGCTTCCTTTTCGTAGCTTTGTTGTAGTGCTTTCCTATGCTGCCTTTTATTTTTATTTTAAGTATGTAAAAAGTAGGTTTGGAGATGACTTTCTCCTGTATTCAATTTCTTTGTCATTCTTCGTAGTTGTTTGTTTCTCATACTTTTATTATTTGGCATTACCCGACTTAGGGAGACATATTTATTGGTTAAATGATGTTTTATTTGTGAGCCCGCGTATGAGTGGGGTTTTCTCTACATCGAATGCAATGGGGGGATTTTGTGCCGTATATTGCTTGTTTTTGTTACATGCATTTAACAAGAGCATTATCTCTAAGTCTTTTTTTATAGTTGCATTTGGCTTGTCTTTAATTGCTTTACTATTAAGCGATAGTAAGACCGCTTTTATATCATTTGTTTTTTCTTCTTTATTTTTATACAAAAGAAATAAGTTTATTTTATTTGTGATTTTATCAGGTGTAATTTTTACCTCTTTATTAATAATATATGCTGCATTTGATTTCTATGGTTTCCTTGAGCATGTATCCCGTCACGGTGATCCTGAAGAAGTTCTCACGTTCACAGGGAGAACATATATCTGGCCAGCTGTATTTGATATGGCACTTGATAGGCCTTTTACTGGCTATGGCATAGGTGTAACGTCTTTGGCTTTGCCAACGTTAGAAGATATTATTGGCTATACACCTGCTCATGCGCATAACTTAGTCTTACAAGCTTTTTTTTGTCTTGGTCTTGGTGGCATGTTATGTATAACTGCAATTCTCGGCTATAATCTCGTTGTAAAATGCAAGAATAGATTGGGTAACTCGATGGCTGTTTATATTGTTATTACCTCTTTATTTGAGGCCTCGTTTTTATCCGGTGTAGCTGGCTACTCTATAATCCCTGTTATTTATATGGTTTTAAGTAAAGAAAAATGAGACGCTATTTAATTTTATTTTTACTTCTTTTTATCTCATCTAATAGCCTCGCCGCTATTGATGATTACAATTTAGTCTTAGCATCAGGTCAGTCATTAAGTATAGGGCACACTGATCAAGACTTGAATCCGATAATTTTCCCTAATGAAGTTAATCCTAACAAAGTATTTTTGTTCAACGGTGTAAGGACCACTGCGCCTCGATATTATCAAAGGTTAGTAGAAAGTGACGTGAGGTTTTTGGAACCTTTGAAAGATGTGACTAGACAAACACATGCATACTCAATGTTCAAAATGTTGGAGTATTTATATTCTATTGAAAACAAACCTTTTCCTAAGTTTGTTTATGCTCCCCATGGTCGTGGAGGGCAAAAGATAAGTAAACTTGAATATGGTACTGAACCATTTGAAAATGGGCTCACAATGCTAAGAGCAGGGGAAAGGTTAGCTGCTCAAAGTGGTGAAAGTTTTAATGTTCCTTTTATTACTTGGATACATGGTGAATCTAACGCAAATTCTAATTTACAGGACTATAAGCAAAAGCTTGGTAAGTTATATAATGCTTACCAAAATAAAGTACAAACTACCTCTTCTAAAACCCGCAATCCTATATTATTCGTGGATCAAACCGGCGTTAGTTATGGGCATGATATTGCTGTTTCATTGTGGGAATTTGCAAACGATAACGAAACCGTCTCTCTAGTGATGCCAAAGTACTTTCTTAATAGAAATTACTTTAACAGACCTGATGAAAGAACCCACTTAAATACAAAAGGGTATATTCTACAAGGTGAGTATTTTGCAAAAGCAATCTTTTCTACATTTGAATCCAATAAAAAATGGAAACCACTACAACCTGAATCTTTAAAAATAGAAAATAATAAAGCCTTTGTGAAATTACATGTTCCAGAGGGGGATTTAACTGTTGACACTCATACTTTGCCAGAAGCACCAGGCTACGGTCTAAAGTATATTTCTCCAAATAATATAGAATACATTCCTCAAGTATCAATTCAGGGTGATACGTTAACGCTTGAGTTCAATACCACGCTGGAGGTGGGGGGAAAGATAGACAGTGGCTTTACCTTGGATGACAGGTATAACACTGCAAACCAGAAAACCCCAGTGACTAATATCAGAGATACATCGACATTAATTTCTTCTGTGGATCAGCAGCCGCTGCATAACTGGTTAGTGCAATTTTCTATAGAGATAACTCCTCAAACTCCCGGTATGTCTTCTTCTGTAAACCCAAGTGGCAACAATATATGGCATGATGGAGATATCGTTGCTGATATGACAGAGCCATACTCTATTATTGGCGGGAGCTATAATAACAGGGATTTAAACTATGCTTTATACCGTGTAAGTTTTGATGCCGAAATAGAATCGGGTACCCCAATTTTTAACATCGGAGATTCAAGCATTCCAATTACAAAAGAGGGAGATAATTCTTTTGTAGCAATTGTTTGTGAGCCTACAGAGGATATGGTTTCTGTAGTAAGTACGCAAACAATGTTTACTGGTGCGATGCAATCTATTTCTTTAAAACCGATACTATCCGAAACTAATTTTGACCAATATAGCGTGGAAGAGTTAGGTGACAATATTTGGCCTAATAATGTAACCGTTGAGAATTATGAAGCTGATGATTTCTTAGTTACTGGAGATTATTTTATTAAAACGAAGTTACAGTATCCTATATATTTACTTGAATACGAAGTTCAAGTGAATGAAGGATCAGCCTATATCAATATTGGCGATTTCCATAAAAGTATCAACGATACGGGAGTTTTTTATAGTAGGGTACCTATTTGTAAGCCTGAGTTTGGCCGCTTAAGATTTTCCTCAGGTAAATCTGGCTTTTCAGGGAAGATTAGTAATATTGAAATTGAACCAATTTAAAAGGTCATAGTTTGTTTTATAATTCAATTAATAATTTCCGTGCGATCGCCATTATGTTTATCGTCTTCGGTCATTCTTTCGATGTTTCAGGTGTCGCTTTAGATAGTTTTTGGGAAGTGTTTTTTAGAAATCTGTTATCTGGTGGTACCATTCTCTTTGTTTTCATTTCAGGCTTTCTTTTTGAAGTTGTATTTTTAAAAAAGTTTACTTTTTCTAAATTTTATTTCTCCAGAGCTTCAAAGCTGGTATGGCCATATTTATTATTGTCGATCATACCAATCTGCTTATATATATATGTATCTAACCCAATTTCTGATGGCTATTTTTTGCCTCACTCAGAAGGAGCTATATCACAGTTTATGGTACCTTTTCTTAAATATGAAGTAACAGGCCGCTTTATGACTGCGTATTGGTATATCCCTTTTGCGTTACTCTTATTTTTACTCTCGCCATTAGTGGTTCTTATACTTAAAAAAGATTTTAAATTTAAGGTGTCACTCATTCTTGTTCTTTCATGCGTGTCAATTTTTATTCATAGACCTGTCGATAATATGAACCACTTGCATTCTGTCGTGTTTTTTTTCCCAATTTATCTAATTGGTGCCGTGGTATCCCAGTATAGAGAACCTTTGTTAAACACTTTTCAAGGTAATCGATTTTGGCTGCTGTTTTTATTATCAATTAGTTTCACACTGGTTCAGACCTATTTAGGTGATGTAGGGAGCTACCATAAGCCATTTTTTGAATTTGGCGGCATCGATCTGATGTTTCTGCAAAAGTTATTTCTCTCTTTCTTTTTCTTCTCATTGCTAGAAAAGTACTCAAAAAGTAATTTGTTTTTCGACAATCTTGCGAGTACAAGTTTTGCAGTGTTCTTCATACATCCTTATCTAATCTTTATATTTAGAAACTTAAAACTGCCAACTCCTGATACGGCGTTTTTTCAGTGGGTATATTTCATTGCTCTATCGCTCACGTTTGTGATACTCAGTATGCTGATAGCGATATTCTTGAAAAAGTTACTCAATGATAAGAGTAAATATATTATTGGCTATTGAAAATAGAGTTTAAATAACTAACCTCCAATCGGTTATAAAGATTACCTAACAAACACTATCTGCAATAAAAGAAAAAGCCCTAAACCTGTTGGTTGATTGAGTCACTGACAGGTTTTCTTCTAAATAGAAATATTGCTCGAGATTGTCATCTAACAGACAAGTCCACTGAGTTCAGCTAAAAGTTTGGATCGTGCTTTCAAGAACCCCCTCTTAATTCGGTTAACATTAAATTAACTTTAAAGTAGTCTTTTAGGGTTGTTTTTTAGTTTGTTTTATCCTTCTTTATTACCTAACTTACTGATTTTTGTGTTTTGTACTTTTTTGTGGAACATTAAAGTGGTACTTTTGTAGTGTCTTTTGTTTATTTGCATTTAATTTGTATATATAATGCGCTGCAATTAAATCATGGACATGACTATAAGCTGAACACACAGTTTTTGGTGTTATTGACGCACTTTCATTACGAGGGAAATAATGACTAACTCTTTACTAAAATTAAAAAAGCTAAGCACAGTGATTGCTATTAGTTTAGCAAGCTCAACAACTTTGGCTGCAGACTTAGGCGTTGCCAATAATTTTTCTGCGTTTGTTTTTGAGGATTTTAAATCTAATTCAGGCCGTGCTGAGGGCGCAATAGCAGCAGGTGAGATAAGTCTGAAAGGATACAGTGTTGGTTATACAAGACCTTACAATGCTGGCGAATATTATTTAATTAGTGAATCTACTATCGCTTTCAAATCAGGTCGTCAATATGTGGGCAGTATGATCGCCAGCGGTGCTGCGGATATTAATTGGAGTGTTCGGTGGGGCATGGAGTGGGGCTCTAAAATCCTATCGAATCAAAGTGAATCTGCAATGCCATTCAACTTTGATGAGCAAGAACAATACTATAAAGATTTAAGTACTGAATTAAGTGCTCTTTCAACGACGGGTACTGTAAAGAGTATGTGGGGCGGCCTTTACTTAGAAGGTGATGGTAATTCTGCTAGACAAGTATTTAACTTAGACGCACGGGATTTTGCTAAGGCACATACCTTCGCTGTGTCAGGGATCCCCCATGGTGCAACAGTCGTTTTTAATATTAGCGGCGATGATAATGTTGTTGTAAAAGGTAAAAGCTTTGCGAGTTTACATGATCATGCAACTAAAACTGTATTCAACTTTGCGAATGCCAAAAAACTTGATATCAAAGGGAATCGTTGGCAAGGCGTTGTTTTAGCTCCGTTTGCTGATATTAGAGGTGTTCATGGTGTCGCTAAGATGCCAATTATTGGTCAAAGCTTTTATGGTTCAATGACTTTGTTAGGCGGTGAATTCAGCGGTAACTTACCTGAAATCACTGAGCCAGTATGTAATGATATTGATGTTACTGATAAATGGAGTTGGACTGGCAGTGAGTTTATGCCCGAGTTTGACCAAGTTATTTCAACGCCGATAGCTGTAAATCTAAATGATGATAATGGCGATGGCGTAATTGATGAAAAAGATGTGACGGATATTTTAGCTGTAACTTTTAATATTGCTAATTATCGTGCACAGGGCATTGTTCGAGCGTTTAGCGGTATCGATGGTGAAGAATTATGGAAAACTGAAAACCTTGACGGATCTTTTGACTACAAAACAGTTAAAGCGAGTTCAACTTATTCTATCTCTGCTGCAGATATTAATAATGATGGATTAGTTGAGGTTATAGTAAGGGATTCCTCTGATCACAGCTATAAGATTTATAGTAATGCTGGTGAATTGATTAAGGCTATTCCAAAAGGCTTTGCATATGGGAATTCGACCATATCTGATCTTGATGGAGATGGTTCTGCTGAATTTATTATTGGTAATAGTATTGTAAATCTTGATGATAATTCAATCATTAAACTTAAAAAGCCAGTGGATTATAATAAAGGCAATTTTGCTATGATTGATTCTATCGCTTTTGATGCAGATCTAGATGGCCAACAAGAAGTCTTAGTAAATGGTGTTTTATACACTAAAGATGGACATATTCTATGGAACCAAAATACACAACAAGGCTTCTCAGCAATTGGTAACTTTGACAATGATGCATACCCAGAAGTCGTGCTGACTGATTTGGATGGCACTGTTAAGCTTCTAGAACATGATGGCTCAGTTATCTGGGAGTATCAAGCAGATGACTCAGGTGGCGGTGTTCCGTCTATTGGTGATGTTGATGGCAATGGCGAACCTGATATTGTTGTTGCAGGTGGTGAATTGATTAAGGTTTTGAATAAAGACGGTGTTTTAATTAATTCCTTTGCAGTTAATGATCCTTCAAGTAAACGAGCCGGTGTTATAACGTATGACTTCAATGGTGATGGTAAAGATGAGATTGTTAACATTGATGAAACTGGTTTGAATATATTTAGTGGATTGGAAAATAGATTAATTTATACGTCGGCGCAGTCTTCAGGTACAATTTGGGAATACCCAATAGTAGTCGATTTAGACGGTGATGGTTCTGGAGAAATTATTTCTGTTTCCAATACATTACTTTTGCCAAGTGGTAAAACGGGAACTAATGGTATTTCTGTTAAAACCTCAGCAAGCTGTAAGTGGTCACCTGCTACACGTATTTGGAATCAACATTCTTTCTCTGGTTCGAATATAAATCAAGATGGCTCGTTGCCTTTACAGCAAGAGAACAGTTGGGAACAATCAAATACTTTCCGTTCTGGTAATCTAAATTAAATCATTCATCTTAACGAGCCAATTAACTTTTTTAATTGGCTCATTTTGTTAGAATAGCGCTCATTTTAAAATGGATTTAAAAGGTTTACTTTGGCTGATTTACGCGATGACCCTGCAATTAGAAGCTTGATGGAAAGAATGCCTGAGGATATTCAAGATACATTTACTGATGAGCAGTTAATGCATTTGAAAATTGCAATTGGCGCAAGGCAATGGGGGAATCATGCTGTTGACCTGCGAGGTGTCATTAAATTATTTAAATACCGGTACTACTATGTATTTTTGGCAGGCCGAAATAGGCGTAAGTTAACTTCTCAAGAGCAGAAAGTAGCTAAGTTTGGGCAAGCAGTAATTTTAAGTGTGGCAGTTTCGTTCGTCATCTTAATTATATTAGTAACCTTATATCTAGCAAAATCCGCATTGGGAATTGATATATTTTCTGGCTTTTCTTTTGGGCTGTGGGACTGGTTTAACTCCCTGTTAAATTAGAATAGCTAAAGTGGATGAGGGAATTTGGTTTTACTCACCTTTTTTTATTGGTAACTTGATGTGATTTCGCCCATATTAAGTAATATAATGTCACTACTGTCACATTAAATTAATATGAGTAATATTCATGTTTATTGCTTAAATATGTTTATTTATTGTGAATAATTTAGCTTGCTGCAATTCGTTTTTTGTAAATAAAACCCAATGTTTCAATTTTATTTTGAATGTAATTTGTTCGATTTTGTCTTTTTTGAAAAAATACATGAAAAGAAACTGCTTCTATCCCTTTGTTTGTTTGAATAATAAATGGAGGTGAACCTTCCCTGAATTGTTTAATTTAATAATGTTGAGTTTATTTTTGTTTATATTGCGTTCATTTTCATGAATGTTTCTGTTTTATACTTCTGTTTAATGCAATTATTTTCTTGGCACTTTATACTTATTTCTAGTTGATCTGTTGCTCTTGCCACTATATTATTGCAGCTGATTTTTTTTAGTTATTTGCCGTTCAAGGAAGATATAGTGAACAGAAGCAGAACATTTAAACCATCTAGTTCTTCAGATGCAAATTTTTATCGCTTATTTGACTTGTTATCTCTTTTTGTTGCATTTCAAATAGCAAATAGTATTTATACTATCCATTTTACTTCAGCTTATCTTGCAGCTGCATTATCCATCACAATTACTTATATGTATTGTGCGGAAATATTATCTACTTACCGTTCATGGCGTGCGGGCAAATTCAGAAGCATGGTCTTATGCTCTTGGGTTTCTTTAGTCGTTGCATTTTCTACGATGTTCTGTATTTCATTTGTTTTTAAGTTTACAGAGGTACTGTCTCGCTTAGGGTTAACAATTTGGTTTTTTGTTAGCTTGCTACTTTTATTCAGCTGGCGTTTGGCAGTTCATCTATATAAACGTAATAAACGTCGCTTAGGTTTAAATCTTCGTAATGTTGCAATTGTTGGTGCAACTGAAGGGGCAGCGTATTTACATAAAGAAATTGAAAAAAATAGCGAGTTAGGTTTTAAGTTTATGGGCTTCTTTGATGACCGTAAGCCAGAACGTTTGTTTGAAAAAGCTGCAAATTATGACGTAGAAGGGACCATTCAAAATGCTATTGACAGGGCACGAGATGGACAGATCGATATACTTTATATTGCATTACCATTAAAAGCTGAAAAGCGTATTGCTGATATTTTATTGCAGCTTGGTAATACGACAGTTGATGTTCATGTAATACCTGACTTCTTACTTTCTAATTTGATTCACGCAAGAATTGAACATGTCGGTAATGTAGATACATTGAGTGTCTTTGAATCACCTTTAATTGGTGCACAAGAGTTTATTAAGCGCACTGAAGATATTATTGTTTCTTCATTAATTCTTCTATTAATTTCACCATTACTGTTGGTGATCGCTGCTGCAGTTAAGCTGACGTCTCCGGGAAACATAATTTTCAAACAAGACCGATATGGCTTAGATGGGCGAAAAATCAAAGTGTGGAAGTTTAGATCTATGACTGTCACTGAAAATAGTGATGTAGTTACACAGGCGACAAAAAATGATGCACGTATTACTAAGCTTGGTGGCTTCTTAAGAAGAACAAGTCTTGATGAGTTACCGCAATTCATCAATGTTTTAAGAGGTGAAATGTCGATAGTTGGTCCAAGACCACATGCTGTAGCGCATAATGAAGAATACAGAGCCAAAGTCGATTTTTATATGATTAGACACAAAGCAAAACCAGGTATTACTGGTTGGGCTCAAATTAACGGTTGGCGTGGTGAAACAGATACGCTTGATAAGATGACTAAGCGAGTTGAATACGATTTACATTACATCAAGCACTGGTCTTTATGGCTTGATGTAAAAATAATTTTTATGACAATTTTTAAGGGATTTAAAAGTGAAAATGCGTACTAATACAATTTTATTTTTACCTATTGCACTGGGTTTATCTGCACCTGCGGTTGCAGTTGAATTAAAACCGGGCAGTTTCATGACTGAGGATGGTGCAGAGCTTACTCCTACGCTCCAATTAGGTGTTAGTAGCAATGACAACTTTTTTATGACGCCATCAGACACCCGATCTCGCTTGATATGGGAAATAGCGCCAAGCTTAAATGCGCTGTTTGAAGATGGCCCAGATAATTATGAGTTTGATGTTGCAACACGCTCATCTCTGCATAATAAAGATACAACTGATAACTTTACGCAAATAAACTTAGGTGCAGGTATGCACAAAGAGTTTACAAGTAAGCACCGTTTAGATGTAAAAGGTGATGCCGACTGGTTGTCAGAAGCACGTGGTGCAGGTTTGACAGAGGGTCAAGGTAATACTATTGATGACTTGATCACTTATAAGCAGCAGAGTTTTTCTGCTAGGTATGAGTACGGTGCTCTCAGCTCTAAAGCACAAGTAGCTTTAACTGCTGGTTACTATAATAAGAATTATGAAAACTTTTCTGAGATATCTCGTTTTCGTGATTACGACAAACCTATGCTTGGTATTACTGGTTATTACAATACTCAAGCTGGTAGCCGTGCTTTTATAGAAGTAAAGCAGGAAAACTATCGTTACGATGTAATTGATTCTAATGGTATCTCGCGTGACTCAGATGACGTAAAAGTATTATTAGGTATGGAGTGGGAAGCGACTGCCATTACAACCGGTTCGTTTAAAATTGGTTATCAAAACAAAGATTTCGAGTCAAACCTTCGCGATAATTTCAGTGGTTTAAGCTGGGAAGCTGCGGTTGTATGGAAGCCACTTTCTTATACATCATTACAACTAGTTACTAGCCGTGCAGCAAAAGATCCCCTCGTTCAAGGCGATTACATTCGTGAAAGCGTCTATGGAGCTACATGGCAACATGATTGGAGCGAATCTTTAAGCTCAGTAGTAAGTGCAAATTATGTTGACCAAGAGTACGTGGGTAACTTTAATCGTAAAGATAAAGTTAAAAATGCACGTCTTGGCTTGAACTACCTAGCAAACAACTTTGGTATGGTATCGGGTTACGTTGACTTTATTGATCGTAATTCAAACCAAGCTAATATTGAGTTTGATCGTGTAATTGTGGGGCTTAATTTTACTTTTGCATTAAAGGGTAATGAATGAAGGTCAAAATTTTAATAGCCTTAGCCTTGTTCCTAAGTGTGTGTAGTTTTGCAGATGATTCAAAAAACTACATCTTAGGGGCGGGTGACAAAATAGAAATTAAAGTATTTGGCCAGCCCGATCTAGATGTAACCTCACTGCTAGGTAATAGTGGTGAGATTAATTACCCCTTCTTAGGAAAGGTTAAGCTAGTGGGTTTAAATATTGCCCAAGTAGAGCAAACTATTAGCGAAGGCTTACAACCTGACTACTTAGTCAACCCGAATGTATATGCCCAAGTTGTCGAATATCGTCCGTTTTATATTCACGGTGAGGTTAAAGAGCCTGGTGCGTATGCATATCAACCTGCAATGACTGTAAACCAAGCAATTGCATTAGCTGGCGGATTAACTGAGCGAGCCTCAATCGATAAAATATTTATTTTTAAAGAGAAAACTAAAGAGCAGCAACAAAAGGGTAATTTAAATAGCCAAATTGCTGCGGGTGACACTATAAAAATAGAACAGCGTTTGTTTTAGGCAGTTAAAGGCAGTAATTAAAAATGAATTCATTATCAGAAAAGCCTAATAGCAACGAAGAACTTATTGATTTAGGCGCTTATCTCAATGTTATTAAGCAAAACAAATGGAAAATTTTAGGTTTTGCAATTGTTATAACTCTATTTACTATGATGGTTACCCTTACATTGGTACCCAAATATGTAGCTTCTGCGACCTTACTGATTGAGTCAGAACAAACTAAAGCTGTAAGCTTTGATGAAGTTTATGGTTTAGATTCAACAAAAAAAGAATATTATCAAACCCAGTTTGAAGTTATCAAGTCGGATAGTATTGCCCGCGAGGTAATTACCAAGCTAAATTTGGCAGAGCATCCTGACTTTGTGAATAAGCCTTCATTCACTGATGAGTTAAAGGGGATGGCGCAGCAAATCTTGCCTTTTTTGAATAAGGCGGAGCGTTCAGACCTTTCAGAGCGAGAGCTCGCTGAGCTTAAAATGTTAGACTTGCTTGCTACGTTCAGAACTAATCTGACCGTTTCACCTATTCGCAAGACTCAACTTGTGAAAGTTAGCTTTGAGTCAAGCGATCCTAAGCTTGCTGCGTTGGTTGCTAATACTGTTGGTGAGGTTTACATTGAAAGCCAAATGCGCGCTAAAATGGGAATTACTCAGCAGGCTTCAAGCTGGTTGAATACCCGCTTATCCGAATTACGAGTTCAACTAGATAGCTCTGAAGTTCGTTTACAAAACTATCGAGAAGAGCAAAAGCTGGTAGACATTGAGGGTATAGCAGGGCTTGTAACTCAAGAGCTAGAGCAAACCTCTAAGCAACTCGTAGACGCTCGTGCTACAAAAAACAATTTGGAAAGTATTAACCGAGTTATTAACGAGTATGGCAATAATAACATTGAGTTACTTGGTAGTATGCCGGAAATTACTTCTCATCGTGTGGTACAGGATGTGAAACGTGAAGTTGTATTAGCTGAGCGAAAGGTGAGTGAATTGGCTGAGGTTTATGGTCCAAAACACCCTAAAATGATTTCAGCTAAAGCTGAGCTTGCAACAGTAAAAACGAACCTTAATAAGCAAATCAAAGGCTTAATTACAGGTATCGAAAAAGAGTTGAATAGGACTTCGCGCACCGTAACAGCTCTTGAACGTGATTTAGCAAAGATCCGTGCAGAGTACCAAGATGTTACGCGTAAAGAAACGCAATATAACCAGCTAAAGCGTGAAGTAGAAACAAACCGTAATATTTTTAATACCTTTTTATCTCGTTCTAAAGAAACTGAAGTAACGAGTGATTTTAGTTCAGCAGCAGCTCGCTTTACAGACCGTGCATATGCACCGAGAAACCCAAGTAAACCAAATAAAAAGCTAATTATTATTTTAGCGTTTGTAGCCAGCTTTGGTTTCGCGATGGTTATGACATTTGTTTTTGATGCTCTAAATGACACTGTAAAGAACAAAAACGATGTTGAAAATAAACTAGCTCAGCGAATGTTAGGTTTGTTACCTCATGTAGCGATTCCTAAGAAAAGCTTCTTTCCGATCCATGCATATTTAGATGACAGCTATCGTCGCTTTGCAGAATCAGTACGTACTTTCCGTACTAGTTTACTTTTGACTCATCTTGATCGTGCACATCAGGTTATTGCAGTTACTTCTACTTCCCCAGGTGAAGGTAAAACGACAACTTCAGCCAATTTAGCAATGTCGCTAGCACAAATGGGAAGGGTATTACTTATTGATGCTGACTTACGTAAGCCAACATTAGCAAAGCGGTTTGATATACCCGTGTTCCACCCTGGTCTGAGTAACTTAATTATTGGCACAGATCAATTGGCCGATTGTGTACATGAAGATTCTCAATCTGGCGTGACAATTATGCCCAGTGGTCAAATCCCGTCTAACCCACTTGAGCTTCTATCAAATAGCCGTTTTTCTGAATTGTTAAATGAATTAAAAGCCAAGTACGACCATATTATTGTTGATACTCCGCCTACTCAAGCGGTCAGTGACGCTTTAGTAATAGCACAAAGTGTTGACTCGGTTGTATATGTTGTTAAATCAGATATAACGCGTATTAAACCTATCACGGCTGGACTAGAACGCTTGTTTGAAGTTAAAGCTCACGTTGCAGGTGTACTACTTAATCAAGTAGATATGAGCAAGTCTAAAGATGAGCATAGCCAAGGTTACTATGATTATTACGATTATTCACAGCAACCTGAAAAGCCTCAAGCGTAACTAAGTAAGTTTATGTTTGATATTCATAGTCATATTTTGCCGAGTATTGATGATGGCGCTAGAGATTTAGAGGAATCTTTAGCGCTATTAAAGCTGGCCGAAGATGATGGTATTACCCATATGGTTGCCACACCACATATACATATAGGTAGGTTCAATAATTCAAGTTCTCATATTTATGAGAGCTTGGCTAACTTACGCCTACATGCGAAAAATGAAGGTATTAGAGTAAAGTTAGCTGCTGCAGCAGAAGTTCGCCTCGATATAGAACTTATGACATTGATAATGACAAATCAGTTACCATTTATTGGCCGAATAGCTAATAAAAATGTATTGTTATTAGAGTTGCCTCATTCGCATATGCCGCAAGGTTACGACAAATTTATTCAATGGCTTGATAAACATAATATTCGAGTGATTATTCCTCACCCAGAGCGTAACCGCGATATTCAATCTAATTTGTATTATATCGAACACTTAAAGCAATTAGGCTGCGAGTTCCAGCTAACAGCATCAAGTATTCAAGGTGAGTGGGGAGAAAATGCAAAAGCGATATCATTGCAAATGCTCAAAGATGGTCTTGTTAGTTATATTGCTTCGGATACTCACTCAGTTAAACGCCGCCCCCCAGTTCTTAGCCAAGCAAAAGAAACTGTGTCGCAATTAATAGGTGCAGAACAGGCAAATTCACTTTTCATTACTAACCCTCGACGATTAACAGAATGCTTGTTTAATGATTCAGTTTAACATGTCTAAAACAGTGCCTAGCTTTATTTTAGCTATCTTAGTACTTTTTATTGCTTATACGAGTTTGCAAAGTATGCGTGCTAATGCATGGTATTTTAATGCACTAAACATCGCACAAGAGTCAGAACGTACTTTTTCTAGCATATCACTTGTAGAGGCAGAGAACGCGATGGTGTTGGCAACCGATTTGGACCCTGAGCATCCTCATTACTGGCATTTCTTGGCTCATATAAAAATGTTAGGTTTATCAAAAATTGATTTATTATCCGCTAAGCAAATTAATCAGGTTGACGATACATATCAGCAAACTGAACGTGCATTATTAAAATCGATTGAGCTTAGGGACACTTGGGCGCAAACATGGGTTGCCTTAGCTCAGGTTGTAAGTTTTCGGGAAGGGCCTTCCGAGCGAGTATATGGTTATCTCAAACAAGCGAAAAAAATGGGGCCATATGAATTTAATACTCACCTCGGCATTATTCAAGTTACTTTAATGCATTGGAGTAATTTAACTCCTGAGTATAAATTGCTTTACGTAAATGAGCTTAAGTTAGCTTCCAAACATGGTTATAAATTTAAAAATATTTTTAGTATGGCAAAGAGAATGGATCGCTTAGCTATAGTATGTTTGTCGCTTCAATTTGGAAATGAATTTCAGCAAGTTAGACAAACACTAGCTTATAAATATAGCTGTAATAATTTCAATACTTAGTATTCAATCTGAAGCAAAAGAAGTAAGTAAGCTACTCACTTCATTATTTAACAGATTAAAATCAGTGTATGTCTTTTCTATGTTCCTTAATATAGCTAGACACTTCACTAACAGTTTCTAACCAGTAACCAGCGTCTGGCTTTTGTAAGTAGTTAATTAATTCTTCCAGCGCGTTTATATCGGTAGTGTATTGACCACCTTTGCCTATTTCATGCCCAGCCAGAATGATCCAGCTATTGTTGGTTCGATGTTGTTCTATCATTGTCTTAATCTCTGCAAATGTTAGTCCATCGATCCGTAGACTTGTTAACTGTGAAAAGTCAGTAAAGTTGGGGTTGTTTGCTGTTTCGTCTAACCAAGTTCGGCCTGTGTCAAAATGTTTGGCTATTAATGGAACATAGCTTTTAGTGTTAGCCCCTCGGCCTACAAAAGTGTTGCCGCACGGGTATGCGAATGCCTTTGCATCAACACCTAACGTTTGCTTAATATACTGTTGGCTGTCTATGATATCTTTTTCTATATCCTCAAGTGAAGCTTGTTCTAAGGACAAACCTTGTTGACGTAACCATTCAAAATTACCAGTACATAAATGCTTATTAGTGTGGTTAGCTATTTCGTGACCATCTTTTACAGCTTTTTGCCATTTACTTACTCGTTCCTCAACATTAAAGGGTGAGACATAAAAAGTGGCTTTAACTTTGTATTTATTTAATAACGATAGACCATTATCGACCTGGCTGTGTCTTGCATCGTCAAAAGTAATACTAATTGCGTTGCTGGCATTATCTGGGTAGGAAAAGCCTTGGTATGAAGTATTCTGAGCGCTTACATTTAAACTGATAAATGCAGTAATTAAAAAGCGTGATGATTTTAACATGTTCAATCCTTTTTCATCTATTTTCTTTAATAGAATCAAAAAGCAATGAATAGTGCAATGCGACTTTTGCATAAAAAACGCCCAGAACGAATCCGCATTGTTCTGGGCTTAGGGGGTGGCTCTTGCGAGCCTGCGCTAACTATAAAAAAACACCTTCTAAATTCAGTAGGGAGAAGTAGAAAGTACTTTTAAGTGTAGTTAACCAGTGGAAAATTGCACGATAAATATACAATTTTTATATTGGTTTTAAATCAAGTTGTTACAACGTTTTACCTATTATAGGTATGTGTTTATTCAAGGTTTATACGCAACTTATACCCAAGTTATTAACTGGGCATTTTGGACTAAATCACGCGGTAATGAGTTCTTAATTTTATTCTTTTGCCACTTACCAAGGCCTACTGGGCAGCCACATAACATTAACACCACTTCACCATTATCTTGGGTGGGTTTTTCGAGTCGAATATCTTTGCCGTTAAAGTAATCGTTTGCTTGGCAAGCAGACATCTCAAAGGTATTTTTATCGCAATCTTGCCCAAAGACAGTGGCAAACTCGTGAGTTAAGCGAACTCCGCCTTTGTGGATCACACCAAGTTGAATACCTAAACGTGAGTATTTAATTTTATCTTGCAGTTCATCAAAGCCATCAGGAAACAACCAAAGCTCTTTATCACGCTGCATTAACGTGCCTTTGAGTGATTTTAGACCGAACTGTTTTTTAATTGTTTGCATAAATGCTTGGCTTTGCTTTTTATCAAACTCAGCAAACGGAAATGCGCCTTTTTTAACTTTTTGATTGGGGTTATCGCTTGACGCTATTTTCTTAAATTTAGCGATGAAGAAACCTTCACTGTCGTAAGTTTGCGGCCAAACATGCAAATAACCTTCGCTGGTTGTCGCTTTTTCTGCGCCATCAAACAGGCTATCGAGCGATTGTACTTCGATGCAATCAGGAAACTCTGCTAATAGATACTCACACACTTGTTGGTTCTCAAGCGGTGTTAAAGTACAGGTCGAATAAACTAATGTGCCGCCAGGCTTTAGGGCATAAAAGGCACTTTTTATAAGGGCTTTTTGCACAGCAGCAATATCAATATTAGATTCAATTGACCAATTTTTTAAGGCGTCTGCATCTTTACGAACCGTGCCTTCACCTGAACACGGGGCATCTAGCAAAATACTGTCGAAGCACTCATACATGTAATCCCCAAAGATCACACCGTCAAAATGTGATAATGCACAATTACCTACGCCCATACGTTTAAGGGTTGCTGCTAATACTTTTAAGCGTGACGATGACAATTCATTGGCCACTAACACGCCACTATTATCCATCATGGCAGCGATTTGTGATGTTTTTGAACCCGGTGCCGATGCCATATCAAGTACCGCATCGCTTTGCTGAACTTCTGCTCTAAGTGCTACCGGCGGTAACATTGAGCTGGCTTCTTGCACATACATAGCACCACTTAAGTGTAAATCGGTATTTCCGATGGCAAGGGCCGCTTCTTCGTCGCTTGGGCGTGTTAGCCAGAATCCTTCTTCACACCATGGAATTGCTGTTAATTCCCATCCTTTTTTGGCGCATTGACGCTCAAATTCAGCGACTGACATTTTTAAAGTATTTATGCGAACAGATCGTCTCAGTGGGCGGCGACAGGCTGCAATAAAGTCGTCTAATGATAAATGTTCAGGAAGGTAGCTTTTTACATCATCAATAAATGAGTCAGGAATATATGTATTAGCGTCCACTAAATGGCTCTCACATCACGTAATAATAGCTGGATCATACCATTTATAGCGCTATCAGGGGATATTTTTAGCTTTTTAAGAGCGAGATTGAAGTGTCGACATATTGCCAATATAAATGTTATTTATAGCCATTATTTTTGATAAATATCATTTTATGTCGACATTTTGCTGGTTTTTTAGTCTGTTTTTCCGATCTCAAGCTTGACACATGTAATGATAGGGCGCATAGTGAACGCACAAATTGTCGACAATCTTAATTTAGTACTTTGATACCTATTATGACAGAGCAAAAAGCAAACGATAACTACAACGATATCACGATAACAACAGCATCAGACCAAGTGTTTGTCGACATGCGCCGTGAAATTGTACAGGGCACCATTGAGCAGGGCAGCAAAATTTCTGAGCCAGAACTTGCTAAACGCTATGGTGTAAGCCGTGCCACCTTACGTGAGGCGCTAAATCGTTTAGAGAGCTGTTATTTGGTTGAGCGTAAAGCAAATGTCGGTTGCCGTGTTGTTGCACTAACAGCTGAGCGTTTAATCGAAGTCTATCAGGTTCGTAGTGCCTTAGAAGGGCTGGCTTGTCGGTTAGCTGCCGACAACATGGAACCTGAAGAAGTGCAGGGTTTAAAACAGTTATTGAATCAGCACTTACAAACACAGCGTGTAAAAGAAGGTGAATCATACTACCAAGAAGCGGGCGACCTTGATTTTCATTATCGCATTATTAAAGGGTCCAAAAACGCACACTTGATTCATCTTTTATGTAATGAGTTGTACCAGTTAATTCGTATGTACCGTGTACAAATGGGGATGGTTGGGCCGCGTGTATCAAAAGCGTTTGATGAACACTTAGCTATTATTAATGCCATTGAAAACCATGACGGTGAATTAGCCGAAATGCTTATGAAGCGCCATATTAGTGCGTCTCAGGCAAATATTCAGACGAAGTTTGACTTACTCGCAGCAAAAAATCAGTAGCGCCGTAGTTAAACAGTCACAATTTAGATTTAAAAAATAGAGTCAGCCAAAGAGCTGAAACCGTTCAAAGATAGGAGTTATCCAATGTCAGCAGGATTAAAGTTCAAACAGGCAATCGCCAACAACAAGCCATTACAAGTGGTTGGCACCGTCAACGCGTACTGCGCAATGATGGCAGAGAAAACCGGTCACCAAGCACTTTACCTCTCAGGTGCGGGTGTTGCTAACGCATCATACGGCATGCCAGATTTAGGTATGACTAGCCTAGATAACGTACTTGAAGATATTCGTCGAATCACCAGCGCTACCGACTTACCGCTTCTTGTTGATGCTGACACAGGGTGGGGCGGTGCATTTAATATTGCTCGTACGGTTAAAGAAATGACCAAAGCAGGTGCTGCGGGATTCCATATTGAAGACCAAGTAGCACAAAAACGTTGTGGTCACCGTCCGAATAAAGAAATCGTGTCTAAAGATGAAATGGTTGACCGTATTAAAGCTGCTGTTGATGCCAAAACAGACAGTGATTTTTACATTATGGCGCGTACTGATGCATTCCAAAAAGAAGGCTTAAATGCAGCGATTGACCGCGCAGCAGCGTGTGTTGAAGCTGGCGCAGACGCTATCTTTGCAGAAGCGGTACATGATCTAGCAGATTACCAAGCATTTGCTAAAGCGTTAAATGTGCCGATTCTTGCGAACATCACCGAATTTGGCCAAACACCGCTTTATACAACTGAGCAATTAAGCGAAGTAGGTGTTGAAATTGTCCTTTACCCACTCAGTGCATTTAGAGCGATGAACAAAGCCGCACTTAATGTGTATTCGTCTATTCTTAGCGAAGGCTCGCAGCAAAGCCAATTAGACAATATGCAAACCCGTGCGGAATTATATGAGTTTTTAGATTATCACTCATATGAAAACACACTCGATAACCTTTTCTCAGCTAAAAAATCATAACGACAACATATAAGGAGAACACTCATGGTAGATAAAGCATTAGGCGGCGCAGGTTTACGTGGTCAAGTAGCAGGTGAAACAGCACTGTGTACAGTAGGTAAATCAGGTTCAGGTTTAACTTATTGTGGTTATGATATTAGTGAATTAGCAGATAAAGCACAGTTTGAAGAAGTGTCTTTTTTACTGTCGCGCGGTGAATTACCAACAGAGTCTGAGCTGACTGAATATAAAGCAAAGCTAAAATCACTACGTGGTTTACCAGATGCACTTAAAACAGTGCTTGAGAACATTCCTAAAGACGCGCATCCAATGGATGTAATGCGTACGGGTTGTTCAATGCTAGGTAACCTAGAAATGGAGCAAGACTTCTCAGAAGCGAATGATGCAATTGACCGTATGGTTGCTGTATTCCCAAGTATTATTTGTTACTGGTATCGCTTTAGCCATGATGGCGTTCGCATCGACACTGAAACAGATGATGATTCGGTAGGTGCACACTTCTTACGTTTATTACATGACGAAGCACCATCAGCACTGTTTGAGCAAGTAATGAATGTGTCTTTAATTCTTTATGCAGAGCATGAGTTTAATGCATCAACATTTACTGCGCGTGTGTGTGCATCAACATTGTCTGATATTCACTCTTGTGTAACGGGTGCGATTGGTAGTTTACGTGGCCCATTACATGGTGGTGCAAACGAAGCCGCTATGGATATGATTGAAGGCTTCACAAGTGCAGACCAAGCTGAAGATGCACTAATGGGTATGCTTGAGCGTAAAGACAAGATCATGGGCTTTGGTCACGCTATCTACCGCGAATCAGATCCACGTAATGTGATCATCAAAAAATGGTCAGAAAAACTGGCTGATGAAGTGGGTGACGATGTTCTATATCCTGTGTCAGTTCGCTGTGAAGAAGTGATGTGGCGTGAAAAGAAATTATTCTGTAATGCTGATTTCTTCCATGCATCTGCGTATCACTTCATGGGTATTCCAACTAAGTTATTCACGCCAATTTTCGTGATGAGCCGTGTAACAGGTTGGACAGCACACGTGAAAGAGCAACGTGCTAATAACCGTATTATTCGCCCAAGTGCAGATTATACGGGCCCAGAAGCGCGTAGCTATACGCCAATTTCTGAGCGTTAATTGTAATTAAATCAGTGATAGGGGTAGCTTGGCTGCCCCTTTATGAAGGGGCGAAATAAATACAAAAACAATCAGCCCACCTTTGTTCACCGTCACCAAGTACAAGTAGAATCATCATGAATACAAATTTTAGAAAACCATTAGCAGGCACCGGCGTCGATTACTTTGATACTCGCGCTGCTGTTGATGCAATTAAACCAGGCAGCTATGCCACACTTCCTTACACATCGCGAGTACTTGCCGAAAACTTAGTTCGTCGCTGTGAACCTGAAATGCTAAATGATGCACTGTCGCAATTGATTGACCGTAAGCGTGATTTAGATTTTCCATGGTTTCCTGCGCGCGTTGTGTGTCACGACATCTTAGGTCAAACAGCGCTAGTTGATTTAGCAGGCCTGCGTGATGCCATAGCTGCAAAAGGCGGCGATCCTGCAAAAGTGAACCCTGTGGTACCAACACAGTTAATTGTTGACCATTCATTAGCGGTTGAACACGCAGGTTTTGAACCTGATGCATTTGAAAAAAACCGTGCTATTGAAGACCGTCGTAACGATGACCGATTCCACTTTATTAATTGGACGAAAACAGCATTTAAAAATATTGATGTGATCCCGCCGGGTAACGGCATTATGCATCAGATTAATTTAGAGAAAATGTCACCTGTGATCCAAAAACGTGATGGTGTGGCATTCCCAGATACATTAGTTGGTACAGATAGCCACACACCTATGGTCGATGCGCTAGGTGTTATTGCAGTCGGTGTAGGTGGTCTTGAAGCTGAAAGTGTGATGCTTGGCCGTGCATCTTACATGCGTTTACCAGATATTGTGGGTGTAGAGCTCAAAGGCAAGCCACAACCGGGTATTACTGCAACCGATATCGTACTAGCGATCACCGAATTTTTACGTAATGAAAGAGTTGTGTCGACCTACCTTGAATTTTATGGTGAAGGTGCCGATGCACTTACCTTAGGAGATAGAGCAACTATTTCTAATATGACGCCAGAGTTTGGCGCAACAGCTGCGATGTTCTACATCGATGACAACACACTTGATTACCTACGTTTAACTGGCCGTGAAGAAGAGCAAGTTCAACTCGTCGAAACTTACGCAAAAGAGACTGGGCTTTGGAGTGACAGTCTTAAAACGGCTGAGTATGAGCGTGTGTTAACCTTTGATCTATCGTCAGTTGGTCGCAATATTGCGGGCCCTTCAAATCCTCATCGCCGTGTTGCAACAAGCGAACTTGATAAAGCAGGTATCACTGGCGTTGTTGAAAATGAAGAAGGCTTAATGCCAGATGGTGCCTGTATCATTGCTGCAATCACAAGTTGTACGAATACTAGTAATCCACGCAATGTTATTGCCGCAGGTTTACTTGCGCGTAATGCTAACGCTAAAGGGTTAACTCGTAAGCCATGGGTTAAAACATCATTGGCACCGGGTTCTAAAGCGGTTAAGTCTTACTTAGAAGAAGCAAATTTATTACCTGAGCTTGAACAACTAGGCTTTGGTATTGTTGCCTTTGCGTGTACAACATGTAACGGCATGAGTGGTGCGCTTGATCCAAAAATTCAGCAAGAAGTGATTGACCGTGATCTATACGCAACGGCTGTACTGTCGGGTAACCGTAACTTCGATGGTCGTATTCACCCATATGCAAAACAAGCATTCTTAGCTTCACCGCCACTGGTTGTTGCTTATGCTATCGCTGGTACTATTCGTTTTGATATCGAAAAAGATGTATTAGGGCATGATCAACAAGGCAACGAAATTCGCCTTATGGATTTATGGCCAACAGATGAAGAAATTGATGCAGTGATCAAACAAAGTGTTAAACCTGAACAATTTAAAAAGGTTTACGAGCCAATGTTTGATTTAAGTGTAGATTATGGTGAAGACAACGACCCGCTTTACCAATGGCGTCCACAAAGTACTTATATTCGCCGTCCACCATATTGGGAAGGCGCGTTAGCGGGTGAACGCTCTCTGAGTGATATGCGTGCATTAGCTGTGTTGGGCGACAACATCACTACTGACCACTTATCACCTTCGAATGCGATTTTAGCGTCAAGTGCTGCTGGTGAATACCTGGCTAAAATGGGTCTCCCAGAAGAAGATTTTAACTCGTATGCTACTCACCGAGGCGACCATTTAACAGCACAGCGTGCTACATTCGCTAACCCTAAGTTATTGAATGAAATGGTTAAAGAAAATGGTGAAGTGAAGCAAGGTTCATATGCTCGCATTGAACCAGAAGGCAAAGTGACGCGTATGTGGGAAGCTATCGAAACCTACATGCAGCGCAAACAACCGCTTATCATTGTGGCAGGTGCAGATTATGGCCAAGGCTCATCACGTGACTGGGCAGCTAAGGGGGTACGCCTTGCTGGTGTTGAAGTGATTGCAGCTGAAGGTTTTGAGCGTATTCACCGCACTAACTTAATTGGTATGGGCGTATTACCGCTTGAGTTTAAAGCAGGCACCACGCGAACTACATTAGGTATTGATGGTAGTGAGAGTTTTAGTGTGAAAGGTGAGCCAACACCTAGCGCAACACTGACACTAGTGATTACCCGTGCCAATGGTGAAACCATTGAAGTACCAATGACGTGTCGTTTAGATACCGCTGAAGAAGTGTCAATTTATTCAGCGGGTGGTGTGCTGCAACGTTTCGCGCAAGATTTCTTAGAATCTGAGGAGCACTAAGCAATGGCATTTAAACCACAAATTAAGGTGCCAGCGACCTATATGCGTGGCGGCACCAGTAAAGGGGTGTTCTTTAACTTAACTGATTTACCTAAGCCTGCTCAAGTGGCAGGTGAGGCGCGCGATAACCTGTTATTACGTGTGATTGGCAGTCCCGATCCTTACCAAAAACAAACTGACGGTATGGGCGGTGCAACCTCAAGCACTAGTAAAACGGTAATTTTATCGAAAAGCGCTAAAGCTGATCACGATGTTGATTATTTATTTGGTCAAGTTGCTATCGATAAGGCGTTTGTTGATTGGAGTGGTAACTGCGGTAATTTAACTTCAGCAGTCGGGGCCTTTGCTGTGTCAAACGGTCTTGTTGATGCCAGCAAAATTCCAGAGAACGGCGTTGTCGAAGTTAAAGTTTGGCAAGTAAACATAAGTAAAACCATCATAGTGCATGTGCCAATTACTAACGGTGAAGTGCAAGAAACCGGTGATTTTGAGCTTGATGGCGTGACCTTTCCTGCCGCTGAAGTGAAGCTTGAGTTTATGGACCCTGCTGATGGCGAAGGGGCCTTATTCCCAACAGGTAACTTAGTCGATGAGCTTGAAGTTCCGGGTATTGGTATGTTGTCTGCAACGATGATCAATGCGGGTATTCCGACGGTTTTTATCAACGCCAGTGAAGTTGGCTACGATGGTACAGAGCTGCAAGAAGCTATTAACGGTGATGAATCGGCACTAGAAAAATTAGAAATAATTCGCGCCTACGGAGCGTTGAAAATGGGGCTGATTTCTCATATTGATGAAGCAAAAGCACGTCAACATACGCCAAAAGTAGCTTGGGTTGCACCAGCTAAAACTTATCATGCATCAAGCGGTAAAGTTGTCACTGATACAGAAATTGATTTAGTGGTACGTGCTATGTCGATGGGTAAATTGCACCATGCCATGATGGGCACCGCTGCGGTTGCTATAGGTACTGCAGCTGCTATTCCTGGTACATTGGTAAACCTTGCTGCAGGCGGTGGTGAGCGTCAGGAGGTAAACTTCGGTCATCCCTCTGGCACATTAAAAGTGGGTGCTGCTGCAACACTTGTTGATGGTAATTGGCAAGTCACCAAAGCGAGTATGAGCCGAAGTGCGCGTGTGTTAATGGAAGGCTGGGTTCGAGTGCCCGAGTAGTACTCAATAGCGTACTGATTTAATCAAAATAAAGCGGCGGTTACGCCGCTTTTTCTAATCCGTAGCACTGTTGTTTCATTCCTTCAATAAACTCATCAAACTTACCGCTTTTATGCATGGTGTTTATTTCATCATTGAGATCTTTTAAGGTACTTTTCCAATTTGGGCTTGCTTTGCTAACAGAGTAATAAAGTGGTTTGTATTCTAGGCTTGGCTCTATAGCAACTAGAGATTCTATAATTCTTTGCTTATCACTGTTAGATAGCTCTGATTTAAATACGCTTGCTTTTAATACTTCTAGGTCTGCAACAATAAGGCTGACACGATTGCTTAGTAATAAATGAATAAGTTGGTATTCATTATTAGCGACGATGGTATCAAGCTCTTTGTTGTCGATCATAGTATCAAGTTTTTTGGTGTTTTTATAAGCACGGACTACACCTATAACATGCTCCTTGATTGATTTAAGGTCACCATTGAATGTAATCGAGTTACCTTTTAAAGTTACAAAAGATAAGTCCCCACCTGGCATTGGTTGACTTAAAGCTAACAGACTATTGCGAGTTTGGTTGAGAAAGTTGTCAGATATTACATCGTCTTCAATGAGATATTCAGGGAATAAGATATCGGCTTTTCCTAATTTCGCTTCTCTAACAGCGCGAGCCCATGGGTAAAAGCCAATATAGACGCCATAACCTTTTTTAAGTAAAGATTGAACCGTAAATTGGTAGAGCCAGCCTTTGTTACATAGGTTTTCATCAATATAAGGTGGCCAATCCAAGGTTACTAATCGAAGCGTTTTTTTAGCACCTAAGTTGTAACCATAACCATCTTTATAGCGTACAGCATTTTCAGTAACTTCTTTGCCATCGAGTTGGTAAGTAATAGGAGTAAGTCCAGCGAATGCTTGATACGAAAAGATAAATATAATAACAGCAAGTACTTTCATAGTTTATTAAGCTTCTTTTTTTAAGTTAAGCTTAGCCCTTTTTGATTAGTCTTCAACACTGTATTTGTAATAAAATATAACGAAATTCTGGCTCCGTTAGATCACAAGTCATGGCTGGAGGCATTACTTTCGAATTATTTGCCTTAGATATTTCCATGTGATAATTTGCAATGGTCGTCGCGTTTTTTGTGATGGCGCGTCATGGGGACGACCTTATGATGTTAATTTTATTTCGGGGACGACCCTATACTAAAGAGGTCGACCATGAATTGGTTCTTACTTATTATTGCAGGCTTATTGGAAGTTGCTTGGGCATACGGCTTAAAGCAATCAAATGGCTTTAGCAAACCACTTGTTTCTTTTTTAACACTCCTCACTATGTCTGCAAGCTTTTATTGCTTGAGTTTGGCTCTTAAATCTTTGCCCTTAAGTTTAGCCTATGCTGTTTGGGTGGGTATTGGCGTAATTGGTTCAGCTCTCATAGGAATGACATTGCTAGGTGAGGGAGTAAGCTTACTAAAAGTGCTTAGCCTCTTATTTATTGCAATGGGTATCATAGGGCTTAAAGTTGCCAGCTAGTATAAGCTCAATTCGGTTTTAAGTATCAAAGAGTACTGTAAATTCAGTGCTCTTAATTATTTATTCTTAGATGAACACTCTGAAATGGAGAATTAGTACGACCGACTGGATTCGAACCACCGACTTTGGTACGGGTCATAGAGAGTGGTAGCGCTCTAACCAACTGAGCTAATTATTTTTTAGATGAAGACTCTGAAATAGAATATTGGTACGACCGAGTGGATTCGAACCACCGACCTCTACCATGTCAAGGTAGCGCTCTAACCAACTGAGCTACGGTCGTACAGGCATTTAATTCTGAAGAGGATTAAATGTTTTGGTACAACTGAGTGGATTCGAACCACCGACCTTTGGGCTGGGCCATTAAGAGTGGTAGTGCTTTTTCCTTTGGTTATACCTATATCTTGGTACAACCGAGTGGATTCGAACCACCGACCCCTACCATGTCAAGGTAGTGCTCTAACCAACTGAGCTACGGTTGTATTTTGATATAAAATTGTTGTTTGTTTGGCTAAACAACGGAGGCTAATATATAGCGACTAGTTGTGTGAATCAAGCAGGATTAGCTATTTTTGTGTTAAGTGCTGTTTTTTTATTCATAACGGGCTAATTTCACACTCTTTATAAAAGTTTTGCCACCATTGTACGTGGCTTTTCGCTGATTGCTTTAGCTGCTCTAAAATAGCATGTTCGCCAGAAGCAGACACATAACGATGCATTGAGGTATCACCCCACACTTGTAAGTAGAGTGGCTGTAGGGCTTCTAACTTACCTGTCAAAAATGATTGATAGGGCTGTAGTTGCTGCAAATAAAACTTTTTGAAGATATTACTTAATGTGCGTGCTTTTTGTTTATTTTTATTGAGAGGGCATAACTCGTTACTTGAAAACTGAGTTAAAAGTTTTGTTAGTTGGTTATTATAACTAATCTGTGTTCTTGCTGCTGATATTAAAAGTTTATTGTAATTGAACTGGTTCAAAACCTGTAAGTTTTTAACAATTGACTCAGTATCTACATTTTTTACATTACCTGAATTTATCTGCTCAGCAAGTTTGGCAAATTCTTTCATCGCCTGTTCTGTCTCAGTAAAACCAGCGGTATCTTCTGCAAGATGCACAGATGTTAGCTGCCAAGTTTGTTTAAATTCTGGTTCGTTGTTGAGCATAGCTTGAAAAAAGGTAGGTAGGGCGATTGTTTTTTGCTCTGCTGTAAATGCTATTTTTTTATAAAGCTCATCATTTTGATCAAGGGTTGCTAAGCAAGTATTTGCACTTTGTAAAAAATCTAATTGGTATTTCAATATATTTGCAGCTGAAGCGGTTTTGCCAAGTTGGTTATTGTGCTCAGCGATTAGAATCGCGAGTTTACATTGACGCAGTTGGGCAAGCTCAAGCATGCCAATGGTCGTATTATTATGTGCGTCAATTTTGTCATGTTGAACAGGGAAAGTAGTCGGCTTTTTTAACTCAAAATCGTTAAATTTCAGAACATTGTGTAGCCGCTGTGCATAGGTTTGATTAAGTTCTCCCGAAGACTCAGAACAAGCAACGACAAGGAAGCTCACCATAATCACAGTGAGCTTCAAAAAAGTTTTAGGTATGTTTAAAAGGTGCATGGTTAAATCGCCAATGTACTGTAAGCATCAACATAATAGCCGCAGCACTTAAACCTACAATAATTCCAATCCAAAAGCCGTGTGGGCCCATTGCTGATACTATTAAATCTGTACGAGCAAGTACGTAGCCAAGAGCAAAGCCGATCAACCAGTATGACACAAAGGTAATATAACCAATAGGGGCAGTGTATTTTAATCCTCGCAAAATACCATTAGCTGATACCTGTAGTGCATCGGGTAATTGATAGATACAAGCAAGCACCATGATTGATGAAGCAAGAGCGAGTACTTCAGGATTATCAGAATATAATTGACTTATCACATCACGTGCAAAAAAAGTGACAGTGGCTAATATAAAGGCAATTATTGCGGCTAAAATATAGCTGGTTTTAACTGCATTTTTAAGTTGTTCGTAATGCTTTTGGCCAAATAGGTTTCCAATACGAATACTAATCGCAATAGATAAGCTCAGCGGCATCATGAATAACAACGTTGTGACACTGGCAGCAATTTGGTGGCCCGCTACAGCAACGGCTCCTAGATGCGCTATGAATAAAGGGATACATGCAAATAGAGTCACTTCAAAAAAAGTTGCTAAAGAAATTGGAATACCCACTTTTGTAATTGTCCACATAGTCGTTACTTTAGGTAAGGCAAAGTTTGCTAATAAAGATTTGGCGTTAATTTTTTGACTGAAGTGGCAGTATATAACTTGTGTTAACGCCATTGCGCTGAACACTAGGGCGGTCGCAATACCACAACCTGCACCGCCATATGCATCAAAACCAAACTTTCCGTGAATAAATATATAATTAGCCGGAATATTTACTGCTAAGCCAATTAAGCTGATATAAAATGCAGGCTTAGTCATGCCCATACCTTCGGTTATATTCCGATATACGCTAAATAGTAAAAAGCCAAAAATCCCCCACTTAACAAAATAAATGTATTGCTCTGAAAGGGTTAAAATCGCTGGTGATGTATTTAACTGAACCAGCACTATGTCGGCAAGGCTGGCAAGTCCTAGTCCAATAACACTCAATACCAGCGCTAAATATAAGCCTTGTTGAAAATAATGGCTGATCCCTTGTTTATCGTTGGAGCCAGCAAATTGAGCAATAATCCCTGTTAGTGCTAATAGAATTCCCTGTAATGCAAGCATTAGTGGGTTCCAAATACCTGTAGCGATAGACAATGCAGCGAGATCAGTCGCACTAACTTGCCCTGCCATAATAGTGTCCACCACCGTCATCAAAATAAGGGTAACTTGTGCCAAAAATACAGGGATGGCTAGAGAAATTAACCGTTTGGCTTCCCAACTACAAAAAGACATAAAATACACGACTAAATAAACAGGCAGCCATTGTAATCTATTCATAGATCAATAAAAATCGCTGTTACTTATTTAGTGAAGAAAAGAAGGTATATCTATGTTTACCGGAATTGTGCAGACCCAAGCGCTAGTTGAACATATAGCGACTCAAGAAGGTGTTTTAAGGCTCACTTTAAACGTTAAGGACGCTTATGCTAATAACCTAGCAATTGGTGCAAGTATTGCTATCAATGGGTGTTGTTTAACGGTTGTAAAGTTTGAAAAGATATCACAAGAAAACACCATAATTAGTTTCGATGTAATAGATGAAACCCTTAAGTTAACCAATTTAGGCCTTTTAAAAGTAAATGATATGGTTAACTTTGAACGTTCTGTAACATTTGGCACAGAACTCGGTGGCCATATTGTGTCTGGGCATATCCATACCATGGCGGAAATTTTAGCAATTACACATACACAAGATAACTGCAAAATTCAGTTAGCAATAGAAAATACTTGGCAAAAGTATGTTCTATATAAGGGTTTTGTGAGTGTAAATGGCGCAAGTCTTACGGTAGGAGAGGTCGATGAAAAGGGCTTTTGGTTGCACCTAATCCCAGAGACTCTCGCTATTACAAACCTAGATAGATATAGTGTTGGTGACAGGCTCAATATTGAAGTTGATCAACAAACTTACACTATCATCAACACAGTTGAGAACTACTTAGCTCGGCAAGCAAATTAAAAAATTTGTTCATCATCACTATCAACATGCAACTCTAGTTTGTTCTGTGCGTAATCTATATGCATATTCAAGTGAATAGGGTTGCAGCACGCACTGCAATCCTCGTAGTAATCTTGGTCACCATCACTGGCATCTAGTGCAACATGAATATGGTGGCCACAATGAGGGCATGAAATACGTTGTGTGAAATGATTTTTCATCAGCTTTTACCTTAATCAGGCATGCCTGAATTAGTTAAATTGCAATCTTTATTAAACTCTAACCCATCAAAAATGAATTTATATTTAATACGATTGATATAACTTACTAGCCAGCTAATAAACAAGTGGCTAGCACCTGTATTTGAACATGTTCTAAGGCAAATTATAGTTCTGATTTTGCATTTATGACATTTGCTTTACAGCGGCAAGGAGATTATTTGAGGAGTAAATTAATTTGTTGTTTAGCTTCAGTCAGATAGTGACCAGCAAAAATATTCGCATTATTTAAAATAGGGTAAAGTTGATAAATTTGTTTGCGTTGCTGATAACCATTTTGTAGTGGGTACTGGCTATCGTATGCACTGTAGAATGCGTCTGGGAGTGGGGCAAATAACTCACTCATGGCAATATCGCATTCCCGATCACCATAATAACAGGCAGGGTTGTAAATGCTTGGAACAGCATGAATGAATCCCATGTTTCTGCGCCAAAAGTCACCATGTAACAAAGATGGCTCGACTAGATGGCCGTGTAACATGTCCTTTATAAAAGCAATAAACATATCTTGATTAACGAGTTCTATGCCTTTTTCATGCAGTAACTGAAGCTGCCAACCGATGCGCTCCTCAGCAAAAAATACATCCCATTTTTTATGCCATCTATTTGGTTGCACTGTCGGACCTAAAAAATTGTCGTTGTCATAACCAAACATAGCTTGTGTGTGTTTTTTATGTAGAGTTGCTAAGTGTTCGCCCATAATGTGCCAACAATCATGCGGTTGTTTGTCATGTTCAAGCCACTCAAGCACAATGAAAGAAAATTCGATATTACTGCCAACTGTGATGCAGTCGGGAACCATAAACAGGCTCTCTTGGGTAAGAAGTTTAAGGTTAAATGCTTCACATTCAAGGCGATCTAACTCACTGACATGTGCAACTTTTACAAAGTAACGGTGTGAATCATCGGCAAGCTCAAAATATTTATCGTTACTAGGTGATTGTAATTGGCGTTTAAAAGTATGTTTAAAGTCAAAGTGCATTGCTTGGCTAATTTGCTCATTCACTGAATTCCACATAGGTTTTGCTCACCTTTTGACCATCTAACTAAACTATGGCAAAAAGACGATGAATTAACAAACTCATAGCGTTAATATTATCAAGATTAATAAGATTTTCTGGGGAATTGAATGAACAAAAGTCTTGTGACTAATCTTGTCGCTGCGATTTTAGTATTGTTGGGCTTCTTGCTAGACAATGAAATTGTTTTATCAGTGGGTTTGTTTGCCTTGTCGGGCGCAGTAACAAACTGGGTTGCAATTCATATGTTGTTTGAAAAAGTCCCTTTTTTATATGGTTCGGGTGTTATAACAATTAAATTTGAATCGTTTAAAGTGGCGATTAAAAACTTGGTTATGACAGAGTTCTTTACTGAGCAAAAAATTGATCAAGTAATGGCAATGGCAAAGCCCAATATTGACCTTGAGCCAGTGATAGCAGACGTGAATCTGAGCCCCGCTTATGACTCATTAATCGAAGTGATTGAAGCTTCTCAATTTGGCAGTATGCTAGGAATGTTCGGTGGCCGACAGGCTTTAGAGCCGATGCGTGAGCCGTTTATCGTGAAAATGAAAGAGGCGGTAATTGACATTTCACACAGCGACGAGTTTAAAGCTATTTTAGATGACAAGCTTTTTGCAAGTTCGCATATTGGCAGCTCATTACATACGACAGTTGAGGCGCTAGTTGATGATCGCTTAAATGAGCTTACACCCACAATGGTAAAAAATATTATTCAAACAATGATTAAAGAGCATTTAGGCTGGTTAGTGATTTGGGGTGGCGTTTTTGGTGGCTTATTTGGCTTGCTAGCAGCACTTATTTAAAGGTTAGCAACAGGCATATAAAACCTGTTGCTAAGTGGCTTTACTTAGAACCAGCAATGACAATAACAGTATCATCAGCTGTTTTTGCCAAGTCATGAATACTTGTTTGGGTTGATTCTAATTTTAGATACTTTGCTGTCTTATTGAAGCCATAAATACTCGCAAATTTTGCAGTAGACATATTATTACATAGAAGCTTGTCTGAAATTACACGCTTATTGATGCCTAAGTCTCGCATTTTATGCACAAGATCTAAACGATTGTTTGAGGCAATTGCCATACACGTTTGCGTGCCAGGTGAATCATCTGCTGCTACAAATTGCGCTGCATTTGTATCAAAAGTAATCACAGATGAGCCAATAATAAGAGCTGTTCCAAGTGTTGTTGTTAACGTATTCATATTTCTCTCCAGTTGATGTCTTAGCGATTAAATGGTTTGAATGCTTATCCCATTTGGTTAGAACATCTTAATTATTAACTTATCTTTATCTGGTTGCTGTTAATGAAAATCGATAAGATGTAAGTAAGTATGAAGATATGTATAAATTAAACTAACCCATTGAAAAGTTTGTATATTAAGTATTACTTTTGACACAATTAACGAAAAGTATTTTTGTCTTTGAATTGAAAAAGCGAAATGGCGTTGGGTTTAATTTATGGTTTTAACTTCGTACTTACATTTGAGTATTTACACTAGCGCTAAATCAGTTTTACAACGCCTATTAAAACGTGAGGAGAATAAGTGACTAAAAAACTATCTGGCTATTATCAACAAGCTTATGCAGTAAACTCAAAACACTTTAATCAGTGTTTCTACTGCGGATGTGAAGCAACTGAGCGTGATTACTGTCCGCCACTGCATATGCTGCAAAGTATTGTTGATCTAGGAGAGGACGCTGAGTTTATCTCTATTCCAGCCTGTTATGAATGCTTTGCGTTACTGCATAATGAACGTGTCCTCACCATTGATGCACGTTTTATAAAAGTGAAAAAGAAAATAACAACGAAATACGCTAAGGCACTACGCATTTTCCATATGTGGCATGAAAGTGAACTTGATGATATGAGTGATGAGTTTGTTCATAGTATTCGGGCCGGTATGAAGTTAGGTGCAGAGGCGGCTGAGCGTTTAGCTTTTCAAGGTTATAGTTATGCGACTGAAGATGCCAGTGTCACTGTACGCGAAAAACGTGCAGAATTTGATGTGCAAGGTAAGACATTTTATGACTTTAAAGACGCACTCAATTATTGCATTAATGATCTTGGTGTCGATCGAAGTGAATTTTATAAGCTGGTGGTAGAAGATTATAACGGTGATTTTAACCGCGCTTTAGGCCAATACAGGCATCGCCATGACAGAGTAACCGCTGCCAGTGACGCAGATACGTTAATAAAAAGTTTTGCTAAGCAACACAAACAAAACTCTGATTTTGTTACACGAACAGTGAAACATTTTATCAACAAAGATCCGAGCTTAACTACCGAAGGTGCGTTAGAGCAGCTATATAACAATTACATAAAAAAATAGTGCTCTGTGAGGCTAGTTATTCATCTTGTATATTGGTCACTGGCCTCGTTTACTCGCATTAAAATTAACAATTAGTTAAAGTAATTAAATAATAAAAAAAGAGGAACGTAAGAATGCAAAAATTTGCACCATCCTTGTTGGTCATGGCGCTTGGTGTCGCGTTAGCCGGCTGTCAAGATAATGGCCCACAAGACCCTAGAGTCTCAATTAATAAAAACCCATATCCAAGCACTTATCAGCCACTTACTTCAACGAGTACCCTTATCACTAATGCGACTGTATTAACAGGCACCGGCGAGCGTTTAGACGAGGCTGATGTCTATTTTGTTGACGGCAAAGTACAACAAGTTGGTAAGGGGTTAAGTGTTCAAGCTGATACAACAATCGATGCACAAGGTAAATGGGTAACACCTGGGATTATTGACGTGCACTCACATTTAGGGGCTTATCCAACTCCATCGGTTGCATCTCACCAAGATGGTAATGAAATGACCAGCCCCGTGACTGCAGAGGTGTGGGTTGAGCATTCTGTATGGCCACAAGACCCTGGTTTTAATCGTGCTCGTGAGGGCGGTATTACGTCATTACAAATTCTACCAGGCTCAGCAAACTTGATTGGTGGTCGTGGTGTAACCCTTAAAAATGTTCCTTCGCATACAATGCAAGGTATGAAATTTCCTGATGCACCCTATGGTTTAAAAATGGCGTGTGGTGAAAACCCGAAACGTGTTTATGGCAGCAAAGGTGTTCTACCATCAACGCGTATGGGGAATATGGCAGGGTATCGTACTGCATGGATTGAAGCTGCTGAATATAAACGCCAATGGGATAAATACGACAGTGATTATGACGCGGGTAAGAACCCAGAAGTACCACATCGTGACATTAAGCTAGATACTCTAGCAGGTGTACTTGAGGGCGATATACTCATTCATAACCATTGCTATAAAGCAGAAGAAATGGCCATGATGATTGACCTTGGCAAAGAGTTTGGCTATCACTCAGGTACTTTCCACCACGGTGTTGAAGCATACAAAATAGCTGATTTACTGGCAGAAAATGGTAACTGTGCAGCACTTTGGCCAGATTGGTGGGGTTTTAAGATGGAAGCCTATGACATGGTTCAAGAGAACGTGGCAATTGTCGATGCAGTTAAAAATTCATGCGCTGTTGTTCACTCTGATTCAGATACAACCATTCAACGTCTAAACCAAGAAGCTGGGAAAGTTATGTATCGTGCAAACGATGTTGGTTATGACATTTCTGAACAACATGCAATTAAGTGGATCACCTCAAATGCGGCTAAATCGCTGGGTATTGATGATAAAACAGGTTCTCTTGAATCGGGTAAACAAGCTGATGTTGTTATCTGGAATCAAAACCCATTTAGTGTGTACGCAAAAGCTGAGCAAGTATTTATCGATGGTGCCAAAGTTTATGATCGTAACGATGATAAATACCAAGCACAAAGTGATTTCATGCTAGGTCAAAAATAGGAGTAACATTGATGACAAAATTAACTAAATCATTAAAGCTGTCACTTGTTGCTGCTGGCTTATTTTCTGCGACAGCAAGTGCTGCATCTGTGGCAATTGTAAATGCAACACTACACACTTCAACAGAGCAAGGTGTGCTAGAAGGCGCAAGCGTTGTTTTTGAAGATGGCAAAATTGTTGCAATTAACCCGACATCGATTAACGCAGACACAACTATTGATGCAAAAGGCCAAATCGTAACTGCAGGCTTTATCGGCACAATGAACCAACTTGGCTTAGTTGAGGTGGGAGCTGTTGCAGGCTCACGTGATGGTAGTGATGACAAAGCAACTATCGATTTTGATCCAAGTCTTGCGTTTAACCCACGTAGTAGCTTAATTCCTTACGCCCGAAAGGGTGGCATTACTCAAGATGTAATTGTCCCTAACGGCGGTGAAAGTATCTTTGCTGGCCTTGCATCTGTGGTTGATTTATCGGGTAGTTTTGAAAGTGTTAATAAAAAGCAAGTTGCACTTGTTGTTCACCTAGGTGAAAAGAGCAAGGGCTCTCGTGCGATGTCAATGAAAACACTTATCGACAAGCTTGAAGGTGAAAAGTCAGCTAAAAAAGATGACAAAAAAGCGCCTTCTCCAGAGCAAAAAGTGCTAGCAGCAGTGCTTGCTGGTGACATGCCTCTGATTGCGAGTGTTCAACGCGCATCAGACATTTATTCACTTGTTAAGCTAAAAGAAACCTATGGTATTAATTTAGTGATTCATGGCGGTGATGATGCTGTTGTAGTTGCTGATGCACTAGCAAAGGCTGATGTGCCTGTGATCATCAGTTCAATGACTAACTTACCAGGTAGCTTTGACTCATTACATGCAAACCTTGCTAACGCAGGTAAGCTTGAAAAAGCCGGTGTTAAAGTGATTATTGGTGTTGCCGGTGACTCAAGCCATAACGTATACCAATTACGCTTTGATGCAGGTAACGCTGTATCTTACGGTATGACTCAACAGGGTGCTCTGAGTGCTGTAACGAGTAACATTGCCGATGTATTTGGGCTTAATTCAGGTGCTGTTGCAACAGGTAAACGTGCCAATCTAGTTATGTGGTCTGCCGATCCTTTTGAGCTTAATTCACACGTGAGCAAAATGTGGATCAATGGTGAAGAGGTTTCTACCGAAGCACGTCAAGACAAACTACGTGAGCGTTACACAACAGATTCAGCTATGCCTCGAGCGTATACAAAATAAGCGCATTAGCTAACAAACTAAAAAGGCCGCAAATGCGGCCTTTTTCATATCAGTTAAAGGCGCTTATCAAGCACCTTATAACAGATTAAAACTAAACTAACTTAGCTAAAATATCATTAAATGTCGTGCTTGGACGCATCGCTTTGAATGCCGCATCGTCATTTGGCTGATAATAACCACCCACATTCATCGCTGGGCCTTGCGCATCGTTTAATTCAGTAACGATTTGGTCTTTTTGAGACTCAAGATCTGCGGCAATTTGTGTGAACTGTGATTTTAGTTCTGCGTCATCATTTTGTGCAGCAAGCTCTTGTGCCCAGAATAATGATAGGAAGAAGTGTGAACCACGGTTATCAATCTCTTTCACTTTACGCGAAGGTGATTTGTTTTCAGCAAGGAAAGTACCTGTTGCTTTATCTAGCGTATCAGCAAGAACTTGTGCTTTTTTGTTACCAGTATTTACCGCTAGGTGCTCTAAAGAAGCAGCAAGCGCTAAGAATTCACCTAATGAATCCCAACGTAAGTGGTTTTCTTTTTCGAATTGTTGAACGTGCTTAGGCGCTGAACCACCTGCACCTGTTTCGAATAAACCACCACCATTCATAAGAGGTACGATAGACAGCATTTTCGCACTGGTACCAAGCTCAAGAATTGGGAATAAGTCAGTAAGGTAATCACGTAAAACGTTACCTGTAACAGAAATTGTGTCTTTACCTTCTTTAATGCGCTCTAATGAGAATTGAGTTGCTTCTAGTGGCGCAAGAATACGAATGTCTAAACCATCAGTATCATGGTTTGGTAAATATGCATTCACTTTTTTGATTAACTGTGCATCGTGTGCGCGGTTTTCGTCTAACCAGAAAACAGCCGGTGTGCCTGTTGCACGAGCGCGGTTAACTGCAAGCTTAACCCAATCTTGAATTGGTGCATCTTTCACCTGACACATACGCCAGATATCGCCTTGCTCAACAGCGTGCTCAAGTAAAGTTGTACCAGCGCTGTCTACTACACGGATAGTACCTGCAGCCGCTACTTCAAACGTTTTATCATGTGAACCGTATTCTTCTGCTTTTTGAGCCATTAAGCCAACATTAGGCACGCTACCCATTGTTGTTGGATCGAATGCACCGTGTTCTTTACAGAAGTCGATAGTTGCTTGGTAAACACCTGAGTAACAACGATCTGGAATGACAAAGCTCGTGTCTTGTAATTTGCCTTCGCTGTTCCACATTTGACCGCTTGAACGAATTGCAGCAGGCATTGATGCATCAATGATCACATCACTTGGAACATGAAGGTTAGTGATACCACGGTCAGAGTCAACCATCGCAATAGCTGGGTTGTTGTCATAAACTGCTTGGATATCAGCTTCGATTTCTGCTTTTTTAGCAGCATCTAAACTTTCAATTTTAGAGAAAACATCGCCAAAACCGTTGTTTACGTCAACATCTAGTTCTTTGAAGAGATCAGCGTGTTTTGTGAATACGTCTTTAAAGAATACTTTTACAGCATGACCAAAGATGATTGGGTCAGACACTTTCATCATCGTTGCTTTCATGTGTAACGAGAACAACACACCTTTGTCTTTTGCTGCTTGAATTTCTTTTGCAAGGAAAGCTTGAAGCTTAGCAGCACTCATGCGAGAAGCATCAATTACTTCACCCGCGAGTAAAGGTGTGCTTGCTTTAAGAACTGTGATGTCACCATTCTCAGCAACGTGCTCGATTCGTACGTCAGTTGCTTGTGCAACCGTTACTGATTGCTCAGAACCAAAGAAGTCACCGTCTTCCATGCTTGCAACGTAAGATTGAGAATCTTTGCTCCATGCACCCATTGAGTGTGGATTGTTACGTGCATACTCTTTTACTGAACCTGGAGCACGACGGTCTGAGTTACCTTCACGAAGTACAGGGTTTACAGCACTGCCTTTAATTTTGTCGTAAGTTGCTTTAACTTTTTTCTCTTCGTCTGTTTTTGGCTCAGAAGGATAGTCAGGCAGGGCATAGCCTTTTTCTTGTAGCTCTTTGATTACTGCACGTAGTTGTGGAATTGACGCACTGATGTTTGGAAGCTTGATAATGTTTGCTTCAGGTGTTTTAGCCATTTCACCTAATTCAGCAAGGGCATCATTAATGCGTTGCTCTTCAGTTAGGTATTCTGGGAAGTTAGCAATTACACGGCCCGCTAATGAAATGTCACGCGTCTCAACTTCAACACCAGCTGCGTTAGTGTAAGCTTGGATAATTGGTAACAATGAATATGTTGCCAATGCTGGCGCTTCATCTGTTTTAGTATAGATAATTTTTGATGTCATCATCATTCCTAGATAGTTGGCGTAATGGTTGGTTAAGCTGTGAACAGCCACCCTTAATTAGCCATATTCAACAATGCAAATTTACTGCTATAAAATAGCAATCAGTCTGTTAGGTGTTACTACTTAATATTGGCTATCAAAATAGTCACAACTGACAGACTGTAAGGTTTTTTAGCTTAACAGCTGACAAAATAAAATTAGCCATTAGCCTTAGTCAAAATTGACTAAATCGCTAAATTTAAGCAACAAGAGTGTAACAAGCTTGACTCTAAAGGGCTAATAACAATTCAACAATTTTGTCGTCAAATAGCTATTAATAAAAGTAGAAGTGGGGTTGAAAAATAGATTTTCAAGGTCATATCAGAAACATTAGGGGAGGGAAGTAAGCGAGGATCTTAACAAGGTCGCTCGCTTGGTACTCGAACAGGTTTTACCTAAGAGAGCTCATCGTTAGGGGCAATATTCGTTGCGTGTAACCCTTTTGGACCTTGTTGCAATTCGAATGTTACATCTTGACCAGCTTTAAGTGTTTTATAACCGTCCATTACAATCGTTGAGTAATGAGCGAATATATCAGTCTCGCTGCCGTCTTCTACGATGAAGCCAAAACCTTTGGCATTGTTGAACCATTTGACTTTTCCACAAGCCATACTTCTACATCCTTCTATAAGTTGACTAATTTAGTTATTCTAAACCGTGTAATTTGCTAGACTGACTAAGGTTTAATCAATCTATCTTTGACTGTAGTTTATTTAGTCAATCAGTCAAGTGTTTTGAACTATTTTTTAACAATTTATTTATTTTTTTATTCAAGTTTGCTTGAGTTCTAAAGACAAGACTATATTTAATTATGAGTGGCATGAAAGATTCTGGTGTTATTGAAACGGTTCGCGATAGTGAGAAGCAAAAGCTGCAACCACCGCGAAAATATAAAGTCATTTTGAATAATGATGATTACACGCCTATGGACTTTGTGATAGAAGTACTAATGACGTTTTTTAATATGGATAGCGAAAGAGCA
Organism: Pseudoalteromonas sp. L1; assembly: GCF_021728095.1. Classification (NCBI taxonomy): domain Bacteria; kingdom Pseudomonadati; phylum Pseudomonadota; class Gammaproteobacteria; order Alteromonadales; family Pseudoalteromonadaceae; genus Pseudoalteromonas; species Pseudoalteromonas sp. L1. The sequence continues at coordinate 909,654 of NZ_JAKKCT010000001.1, forward strand.
ACAGATGTGATGCTTCAGGTTCATCATAATGGTAAAGCAATTTGCGGTGTTTATAGCGCTGATGTTGCACATACCAAAGCTGAGCAAGTTAATCGTTACGCACGCGATAACGAGCATCCACTGCTATGTAGTTGTGAGCAGGAATAAATACCAAGGTAGGGTGAACATTTAGCCCATCACAACGGTATATAAATATTATCTCAGTAAGGGGTTGCCAATGCTAAACAAAGACTTAGAACTAACCTTAAATGCGGCGTTTCGCGAAGCGAGAACACGCCGCCATGAATTTATGACCGTCGAGCACCTTTTACTTGCGCTGCTCGATAACCCTTCTGCTGGAGAAGCGCTCAATGCGTGTGGCGTAGATATGGGCACTTTAAAAGTCGAGTTATCTGAATTTATCGATGAAACGACGCCTGTTATTCCTGATTTAGAAGAAGACCGTGAAACACAACCAACGTTAGGTTTTCAGCGTGTTCTGCAACGTGCTGTATTCCATGTACAATCATCAGGTAAAAATGAAGTTACTGGCGTCAACGTGCTGGTGGCTATCTTTTCTGAGCAAGAAAGCCAAGCCGTCTATTTACTGAAAAAAGCGGATGTAAATCGTCTTGATATTGTCAACTTTATCTCTCATGGCATTTCCAAAGCCGATGATGAAATTGGCGGTGAAGACCATGATGATATCCATGAAGAGGTACAAGAAGTTCAAGGTGAAGAGCCGACTAAGCTCGAGAACTTTACAACAAACCTTAACCAACAAGCGATTGATGGCAACATTGATCCTCTGGTTGGGCGAGACAGTGAAGTTGAGCGTACTGTTCAAGTTTTATGTCGTCGTAAGAAAAATAACCCGCTGCTTGTTGGTGAAGCTGGGGTAGGTAAAACGGCTATTGCTGAAGGTCTTGCTTATCGTATTGTCAACAAAGAAGTACCTGAAGTAATTGCTGATGCGGTTGTTTATTCACTTGATATGGGTGCATTACTGGCCGGTACAAAATACCGTGGTGATTTTGAGAAGCGCTTTAAATCACTGCTCAAAGAGCTGCAAGCAAAACCTGGGTCTATTCTATTTATCGATGAGATCCACACCATCATCGGTGCTGGAGCGGCATCAGGTGGTGTAATGGATGCTTCTAATCTAATTAAACCGCTACTTTCAAGTGGTAAATTGCGTTGCATGGGATCTACCACTTATAACGAGTTTAAAAATATCTTTGAAAAAGATCGTGCACTGGTGCGTCGTTTTCAAAAAATTGATGTTCTTGAGCCAAGTGTTTCAGACACCACTAAGATTCTTAATGGTTTGAAAGAGCGTTATGAAGAACATCATGGCATACGCTATACACAAAAAGCACTTAAAGCAGCTGCAGAGCTAAGTGCTAAATATATTAATGAACGCCACTTACCAGACAAAGCAATTGATGTTATCGATGAGGCAGGGGCTAATCAGCGCTTACAGCCTATATCAAAACGTAAGAAAACGATTGGCGTATCCGATATTGAACTGATCGTATCGAAAATGGCGCGTATTCCACAGCAAAGCGTGTCTTCAAGTGATAAAGAGACGCTGAAAAACCTTGACCGTAACTTAAAAATGTTAGTGTTTGGGCAAGACCAGTCAATTGACGCGCTCACGTCTGCTATTCGATTATCACGTTCAGGCCTTGCAAATGAAGATAAACCAGTGGGCTCGTTCTTATTTGCAGGTCCTACAGGGGTTGGTAAAACAGAGGTGACTAAACAACTTGCTAAGTGTATGGGCGTTGAATTTATTCGCTTTGATATGTCTGAGTATGTTGAGCGTCATGCAGTCAGCCGTTTAATTGGTGCGCCTCCAGGTTATGTTGGTTTTGAGCAAGGCGGTCTATTGACTGAAGCGGTTATCAAAAACCCGCATGCCGTGGTGCTCCTTGATGAAATCGAAAAAGCACACCCTGATATTTACAACATCTTATTACAAGTTATGGATCACGGTACATTGACTGATAATAACGGCCGCAAAGCTGATTTCAGAAATGTTGTGTTGGTGATGACGACGAATGCAGGTGTGCAAGAGACTGTGCGTAAGTCAATAGGTTTTACTGAGCAAGATCATTCACACGATGCAATGAGTGAAATTAACAAGGTATTTTCACCAGAATTTAGAAATCGTTTAGATAATATTATTTGGTTCAACCACCTTGAAAAAGAGGTGATCCTACAGGTGGTTGATAAGTTTATTGTTGAATTACAAGCACAACTTGATAAAAAATCGGTTAATTTGGAGCTGACTTCTAAAGCACGAGAGCTGTTAGCTGATAAAGGCTACGATAAAGCAATGGGTGCGCGTCCTATGGCTCGCGTTATCCAAGAGGAGCTTAAAAAGCCACTCGCTAATGAAATATTATTCGGTGAGTTATCAGATGGGGGCTCTGTAAAAGTCTCCGTGAAGGATAAGAAAATTCACTTTGAATATGAAACAAGCTTAGAAACAGCCTAAAACAGGCAACAAAAAGCCCAGCAAATGCTGGGCTTTTTGTTTATTAAATGGAATTAAAACTAAGGCTAGTTTTAACACCATTTAACAAACGCTTTTAGCTCTTTGTAATAAACACATCTGCTCATTCAAAGCAGCAAAAAGCTAAATCTCTCGTTAACGCACTAGCGAGCACGGAATACGATGCGACCTTTCGATAAATCGTAAGGAGTCATTTCTACGGTTACTTTGTCGCCAGTTAAGATGCGGATGTAGTTTTTGCGCATTTTACCAGAGATATGAGCCACAACAACGTGACCATTTTCTAGCTCAACTCGGAACATTGTATTTGGTAAAGTATCAAGGACTGTCCCTTGCATTTCGATTACGTCTTCTTTCGCCATGTTTAGCGTAACACCTCTTTAATAGTTAAACGCTGCAGATTTTGCCGAAAATACAGCAATAAGTAAAGCTACAGGGCTTAATTTTGTAAATTAAATCGCCAACCACTGATCGCCAATGTGCTTTTGTGCTGGCAAAAATTGGGTTTTATATTTCATTTTATTACATTCGTCGATTTGATAGCCTAAGTAGACAAATTGTTTTTGTTGTTGCTTTGCAAATTCTATTTGGTGCATGATCATTACACTGCCGAGGCTGTACGATTCGTAGTCAGGGTCAAAAAACGTATAAATAGCAGAGACGGCATTATCCATATTATCAGTAACAGCAACTGCAACAAGTTTATCTCCATCACGTAGCTCAATAAATGTGATAGGTAACCACTGACAGAATAAAAAACTTTCGTACTGATTTTGTTCTGGTGGGTACATTGAACCATCTTGATGGCGCTGCGTTATGTATTTGCAGTAAAGAGGGTAATAGTCTGCTCGTTCATACTCACTGTAATTAACAGTGAATACTTTTTGCGCTTTGTTTAATTTACGTTTTTGTGATTTTGAGGGTTGAAACGTCTGTGCAAGCACCCTTATCGAATTACATGCCTTGCACGCTGGACAGTGCGGTCGATAAATTTGATCGCCACTGCGCCTAAATCCTAGCGCGAGTAGTTGTTCAAACTTCTCAGCGCAGTAACAGCTTGGATCAAGAATAACTAACAGTTGTTCTTTTCGGTTTGGTAAATAACTGCAATCAAATTGCTGGCTCAAACCTAGCCTAGTGGGTAAATGCTCAGTCATAAATATTTATCAACTCTTGCGGTTGCCACATGTGCGATGTTGGTACGTATTGTTGGGCTAGTTTAAGTCTAGTTAAAAATTCAGTCCGCGGGATAACTTTTGCACCTAGCGTTATCAGGTAGGGATTTTCAAGTTGGCAATCAATAAAATGTGCATTATGTTTTTTTAACCAATTGACAAGCGCCCACATAGCTAACTTCGAACCATTGGATGTATGATGAAACATTGATTCGCCACAAAATATACCGTTTTGCATAATGCCATAAAGGCCTGCGACCAAATGGTCATCTTGCCAAATTTCAAGGCTATGCGCGACACCTTGATGATGTGCTTCGATGTAGGCATGCATCATTTGTTCAGTGATCCACGTACCTTCGGCATCTAAGCGCTGCTCTCGACAGGCATTAATAACATGTGCAAACGCTTGGTTGACCGTGACGCGAACAGGAGTGCGCTTCAAATGTTTTTTCAAACTTCGGCTCACGTGAAATTCGTCCAACTCGATAACACCACGCATGCTAGGCGACCACCACATAATCGGCTCATAATCACTAAACCATGGAAAGACACCATGTTTGTAAGCATTTTTGATGCGTTCAACGGATAAATCGCCACCAATAGCTAATAAGCCATCTGGCTCGTCAAGCGCAAATTCAGGATTTGGAAAATCGACACCCTCGGCTGAGAGTTGGTATAGTTGCTTGATCATATTGCGTTATCGTTGTTATTTAGCTTAATTTTAACAAAATCTTAGTTATAAAAAAGGGGCTGTTGGTAACAGCCCCTAAATTTGTTGTGTTAGATTAACAAAATTATAGGTTATCTAAGAAACGCTCTGCATCAAGTGCTGCCATACAGCCAGTACCAGCTGATGTGATTGCTTGACGGTAAATGTGATCAGACACATCGCCTGCAGCAAACACGCCCGGGACGCTTGTTTGTGTTGCGTTACCGTTTAAGCCAGATTCAACAACTAAATAGCCGTCTTTCATTTCAAGCTGACCTTCAAACATGTCGGTATTTGGTTTGTGACCAATTGCGATAAATACACCAGCAAGATCAAGGTTTTCTGTTTCTTGTGAATCTGTAGCCTTGATACGGATACCTGTCACACCCATTTCATCGCCTAATACTTCGTCTAAAGTACGGTTATAATGTAAAACTACATTACCGTTCTGTGCTTTCTCTTTTAAGCGATCTGATAAGATTTTTTCACTGCGGAAGCTATCACGACGGTGAATTACATGAACTTCTTCTGCAATATTAGATAAGTATAACGCCTCTTCAACAGCCGTATTACCACCACCAACAACCGCAACCTTTTGACCACGATAAAAGAAACCATCACAGGTTGCACACGCTGAAACACCGCGGCCTTGGAAGTTTGTTTCAGACTCTAAGCCTAAGTATTTTGCAGAAGCACCTGTTGCAATGATAAGCGCGTCACAGGTATACGTACCAGAGTCACCAGTTAATGTGAAAGGGCGTTTAGATACATCTACTTTGTTAATATGATCAAAAACAATTTCTGTTTCAAAGCGCTCAGCATGTTCTTTCATTCGCTCCATTAACGCAGGACCCGTTAGACCATGAGCATCACCAGGCCAGTTTTCAACTTCTGTGGTGGTTGTTAATTGTCCACCCTGTTGAATACCGGTAATAAGAACCGGATTAAGGTTGGCACGGGCAGCGTAAACAGCTGCGGTGTAACCAGCAGGGCCTGAGCCTAAAATGAGAAGTTTACAATGTTTTGCGTTCGTCATGGTTTTTCCTAAATACGTTTTAATACGATTGTTAATGCGCCCGATTCTAAGAAAAACAAGGCGGATGTAAACAAAAGGGCTGATTATTTTTTTGCAGAAATCGCAAAGCTGTCAAATAATCCTTACTTAAAAAAGTATGTATAAACAAATATACGAGTCAAACCAGCAGTACGTACTTATTAAGTAAATACTCTATTAGTAGAGTTTAGAGCTCGGTTTTGGTTATTAAATAATCACAAAGTAATGTATTGCACCAACAAAGTACGTTTATTCATGACCAAGCAATTTTTTTTTGGTATGTTTTAGCTAATTTTGATATTAGCTTACACACAAGAGCTAAACAACCGAACAGGCAACTATGGTATTTTGGCAGGAAAAGCCCGCATTTGGGCTGACTACAGAAGATATAAAAGTCTTAACCAATGCAAAAGAATATCGCAGTGAGTTATTACGACTAATTCGCACAGCGACAAAAAGAATTTATATTACTGCGTTGTACTTGCAAGATGATGAAGCAGGACGTGAAATACTAAGCGCTTTACATGAAGCATCTTTGGCTAATCCCGAATTAGATATAAAGGTGTTGGTAGACTTTCATCGCGCGCAACGAGGTTTAATAGGCGCTGCAAAATCAGAGGGTAACGCCAGCATGTATTGCGACTTTCTCGAAGAGTTTCAATCTAATGTGCAAGTTTATGGTGTGCCAGTTAAGGCAAAAGAGCTATTTGGCGTACTACATTTAAAGGGTTTTGTTATTGATGACACCTTGCTTTACAGCGGAGCAAGCCTAAATAACGTGTACTTACAACAAGATGATAAATATCGCCTTGACCGTTATTTTCTTGTTAATCAAGCAGGCTTATGTAATTCGGTTATTGATTTTATCCATACGTACCTACTTAGTTCTGAAGCTGTCCCGCGTCTCGACTGCCGCCCCTTAACAAAATTTAATGATATAAAAGTTGCGCAAAAGCAGCTCATGCGAGAGCTTAAATCTGCCAGCTATAACAGTGCCAGTGAAGCAAGTTCTGCACAACTGGGGGTTCGGCTATTTTTGGGCCTCGGTCGCCGTAGTAATAAGCTAAACCGCTTAATTAAGTCTTTGTTTGATACGACAGAGCAAGAGTTAGTTCTGTACACACCTTATTTTAATTTTCCTGCGCCGTTACTGCGATCGCTACGTCGATTATTAAAACAAGGTAAACAAGTGACTATTGTGGTAGGCGATAAAACGGCAAATGATTTTTATCTTCCACCCAGTGAGCCATTTAGTAAAATTGGGGCATTACCGTATTTATATGAAACGATTTTATATAAGTTTTTAAAATCTCAAAAGCGTCATATTGTCAATGGCAACTTAAATGTCTATCTGTGGAAGCATGAAAGCAATTCTTTTCATTTGAAGGGAATTTGCAGAGATAATCGTACTCATTTATTGAGTGGTCATAATCTAAACCCTCGTGCGTGGGGATTAGATATCGAGAATGGTATTTTAATTGATGATCCTGAGCAACGAATCTTGCCACAAATTGAGCAAGAGAAAAAAGCCATTTTAACTCACTGTCGTCGACTGACAGGGCCGCAGGACTTAGAAACAATGGACGATTATCCTTTGCCAGTGAAAAAGTTACTTGGGCAAGCTAAGCGTGTAAAGGTCGACTTTATAATCAAACGGTTTATTTAATCCCAGTAATAAACAGGTATAAAAAAAGCAGCGAATTCGCTGCTTTTTTTGTGCCAAAATGCTAATTAAGCATTTTCAACCGCTGTACGTGGGTCAACATATTCCATGTTGAATGCTTCAGCTACTTCTTTATAAGTAACTTGGCCTTTGATCACGTTTAAGCCTTTTAAGAAGTGTGCATCGTCAAGAAGCGCTTTCTTGTAGCCTTTGTTAGCAAGGTTGATGATAAATGGTAATGTCGCGTTGTTAAGTGCGAACGTAGAAGTACGTGGAACAGCACCTGGCATGTTAGCAACACAGTAGTGAACAACGTCATCAACGATGTATGTAGGATCTGCGTGAGTTGTTGCTTTAGATGTTGCGATACAACCACCTTGGTCGATTGCAACGTCAACGATTGCAGAACCAGGTTTCATTGCTTTAATGTGCTCAGCAGTTACAAGTTTAGGCGCAGCTGCACCTGGGATTAATACGCCACCGATTACAAGGTCAGCTTCTAGTACGTGTTTTTCTAACGCGTCAGCAGTAGAGTAGATAGCTTGTACTTTATTACCAAATTGCGCGTCTAGAGCACGAAGTACATCGATATTACGATCAAGTACGACAACGTTAGCACCTAGGCCAACAGCCATCTGCGCTGCACTACGACCAACCATGCCACCGCCGATAACAACAACTTTAGCTGGCTCAACACCTGGTACACCACCAAGTAACATACCACGACCGTGGTTAGATTTCTCTAACGCTTGCGCACCCGCTTGAATAGACATACGGCCAGCAACTTCACTCATAGGAGCAAGAAGTGGTAAACCACCACGTGCATCAGTTACTGTTTCGTAAGCGATACACACAGCACCACTTTTAACTAGGTCTTCAGTTTGTGGAAGATCTGGTGCCAAGTGAAGATAAGTAAATAGAATTTGGTCTTCACGTAACATCGCACGCTCAACAGCTTGTGGCTCTTTTACTTTAACGATCATGTCAGCTTTAGCAAAAACGTCTGCTGCTGTAGGAAGAATTTCAGCGCCTGCAATAACATAGTCTTCATTAGTGAAGCCAATGCCCATACCTGCATCAGTTTCAACAAACACTTGGTGGCCATGGTTTACTAATTCACGAACACTCGCAGGAACCATACCTACACGGTATTCATGGTTTTTAATTTCTTTAGGTACACCAATAATCATAATTTTTCGCCTTAATAGAACGGGATGAAATTTTCGACTATTATATTCATGACAAGGCAGTGTGTCTCACCTTTTTTTATGTATTATCTAGTGATATAATCTAAAATATATTTTTTAATAGTTTAAAACTCTGGTTGGCGCTATGCATCAATTACTCGACAGAATTGACCGTAAAATTTTGATGGAATTGCAGCTTGATGGTCGGATCTCTAACGTAGAACTAGCAAGGCGTGTAGGGCTAAGTGCCACCCCTTGTTTAGAGCGGGTAAAAAAGCTCGAAAGGGAAGGTTATATAGTAGGTTACAAGGCTGTAGTTGACCCTGCTAAGCTTGGGCAAGGTTTGTCTGTTTATGTTGAAGTGACTATTACTAAAACTTCACCTGATGTATTCGAAGAATTTAATGCTGCTGTAAAAAAACACGATGAAATCATTGAGTGCCACTTAGTGTCAGGTAACTTTGACTTTTTATTAAAAACACGTGTTAACGATATGTCAGAGTATCGCAATGTTTTAGGGGATATCTTGTTAAAGCTCCCTAATGTGAGTGAAAGTCGTACTTATGTAGTTATGGAAGAAGTGAAAGGTGAGCAAGGCGTGATTATTCGCCCATATATTGCTTAAGCTGTTAAAATGCAGGTAGAGTAATAAAAACTTGTTCATTATCAGTCCATCATGGTTAAGATAAAGTGCATAAAACGGCATTTCCTGCTAAGGTATTTCACTGCTAACCGATCAGTTGTAAAGAATAATAAGGAATAGGGAGCTATGCGCCTAAATGGTGTTCAAAGACTGCTAGAAACAGGACTAATTATTAGTACCTTTGCAGCAGTATTTATTTTATGTGCATTAATTAGTTTTGATCCGGCCGATCCATCATGGTCGCAAACTGGTGAGTTCGTCAATGTAAAAAATATTACAGGTTCTGCGGGTGCTTGGGTAGCAGATATATTGCTGCTTACATTTGGCTGGTTAGCTTATCTAGTGCCTGCCGCTATCCAATTGTTCGGCTATTTACTGTTTAAACAACCACATCGTATTTTCCAGCTTGACTACACCACATTGTCGTTAAGAGTTATCGGGTTCGCTTTATTTATAACGTCAGCGACAGCAATTAGTAGTATAAATTTTGATGATATTTATAATTTCTCATCTGGCGGGGTAGTGGGGGATATCATTGCCTCAGCGATGATGCCAACGTTTAATTTTACTGGTACTTCGATTCTTTTACTCTGCTTCTTCTTTGCTGGCTTAACACTTTTAACCGGTGTGTCGTGGGTTCAATTTGTTGATTTTGTCGGTAAATGGGTCATGCAAGCTTTCTATTTCTTGCGTGAACAATTATCTGCGTGGTTACATCGAGAAAAAGAGGCTATCAAACCTGTAACAGAGACTGAGTCGGATGCTAACTTTGTTGAGCCAGATAACGAGCCGTCAATCAGCTTTAATAAAGAGAATGAAGCTAAGCAAAAATCATCGAACGAGACTAAAAAGCCAGATAGCGAGTTTGAGGGGTTCGATGAGCTAGATGATATTTTGGATCAAGAAATAGGTTTTAGTGCACTTGATGATGAATCCTTCGACACCGTATCGGCACTGAATGCACTTGACCAAAGTCCTGTAGTAGATGCCGAACCAGAAAAACCGACTACGACAGTCGTATCACCTGCGCGCCCAATGCCCAAGCCAAAGCCTGCGTATCAGCCACCGCCAACGGCGAAAGAAAAATTTGAAGCATTATTAGATGAAGAGCCGCCGGCTAATCCTTTACCGTCACTTGATTTATTAGACCGACCAGATAAAGCGAAGAATCCGTTATCACAAGAAGAGCTTGACGGTATTTCGCGTTTAGTTGAAACCAAACTCCTTGATTTCAATATTCAAGCAGCAGTTGTAGGTGTATACCCAGGCCCTGTTGTTACACGTTTTGAGCTTGATTTGGCGCCGGGTATTAAAGTGGCTAAAATCACTGGCTTAGCTAAAGATTTAGCGCGTTCACTGTCTGCTGTCAGTGTGCGTGTTGTAGAGGTTATTCCGGGTAAAACCTATGTTGGTTTAGAACTGCCAAACAAACATCGTGAAATAGTGCGTCTAAGCGAAGTTATTAACGCACCTAAGTTTGAATCAAATCCATCGCCACTGACTATGGTGCTAGGTAAAGACATTGCAGGTGAGCCTGTTTGTGCTGACCTTGGCAAAATGCCACATTTACTTGTTGCGGGTACCACAGGTTCAGGTAAGTCAGTGGGCGTTAATGTAATGATATTAAGCTTACTGTACAAATCGGGCCCTGATGATGTTCGTATGATCATGATCGACCCGAAAATGCTTGAACTTTCTGTGTACGAAGGCATCCCACATTTATTATGTGAAGTTGTTACCGATATGAAAGAAGCAGCCAATGCATTGCGTTGGTGTGTAGGCGAAATGGAACGTCGTTATAAGCTTATGTCGGCACTTGGGGTACGTAACTTAAAAGGTTATAACCAAAAGGTACGTGATGCCAAAGAAGCGGGTCATCCAATACTCGATCCTCTTTTTAAAGATACCGACGGCATGGCCGATGGCCCTGAAGAGCTAGATAAACTACCAAGCATTGTGGTGGTCATTGACGAATTTGCCGACATGATGATGATCGTGGGTAAAAAAGTGGAAGAGCTGATTGCACGTATCGCGCAAAAAGCCCGTGCTGCCGGTATTCACTTAGTGCTAGCAACACAACGCCCATCGGTTGACGTAATTACAGGTTTGATTAAAGCGAATATTCCAACTCGTATGGCGTTCCAAGTATCAAGTAAAATTGACTCGCGTACTATTTTAGATCAGCAAGGCGCTGAAAACTTACTAGGTATGGGTGACATGCTTTACTTACCGCCAGGTACCAGTGTACCAGTGCGTGTACACGGCGCGTTTGTAGATGACCACGAAGTTCACGCGGTTGTAGACGATTGGAAAAAACGTGGCAAACCAAATTATATCGATGAAATTTTAAGTGGTGATGCCGCAGAGGAAATTTTACTCCCAGGAGAAACCAGTGAAGACGGTGATGAAGAGTCAGATCCGCTTTACGATGAAGCAGTATCATTTGTAATTGAAACTGGCAAAGTGTCGGTATCGAGTGTACAGCGTAAGCTTCGCGTAGGTTATAACCGCGCAGCACGCTTAGTTGAACAAATGGAAACATCAGGCATTGTTAGCGCACCAGGACACAACGGTGCCCGCGAAGTCTTAGTGCCAAATGGTGGAGCAAATTAATGAAAAAATTTAAATACCTAGCCTTAGTTGTGGGCTGTTTATTAAGCGGTCAAAGTTTTGCAGATGACAGCGAAGCGTTGCAACAACAACTGGCTGCGATTAAAAGTTTTAAAGCAGAGTTTTCACAGCAAGTGACCGATTCGCAAGGTGAAGCTATTATGCAAGGTGAGGGGAATATTGCCCTTCAGCAGCCTATGATGATCCGCTGGCAACAACAAAGCCCAGACGATACCTTGTTTGTATCAAATGGCGATAAAACGTATTACTTCGACAGCTTTGCTGAGCAAGTTACCATTATGAATACCCACAGCCTGATTGATTCAACACCATTTGTGTTGTTGACCTCAAAAGATCCAGAGCAATGGGCTAAATACCAAGTTGTGGCAACCGATGCTGGCTTTAGTGTCACGCCAAACAAAGGCGTTGAGAGCCAAGTTGAAAAGTTAGACATTAGCTTTAATGCCAAAGAGCAAGGCCTAGCATCACTAACGGTATTAGATACTTCAGGCCAGCAATCTTTATTTACCTTTAAGGATGCCAAGGTAAACGAAACACTAGCAACTCAAACCTTTGAATTTACTATTCCTGACGGCGTTGAAGTTGACGACCAAAGCCAAGGTGATTAAGGCTTGAGTAACCTCGGATTTAACTTTGGACCTGATGTGCGCCCACTTGCGGCGCGCATGCGACCCGAAACACTCAATGACTACATAGGTCAGCAGCACCTATTAAGCCCCGATAAACCTCTTTACCAAGCGATTCTTGCAGGTCGCTGCCACAGTCTTATTCTGTGGGGACCACCTGGCGTTGGAAAAACTACATTAGCACAGATTATTGCTAACCATGCCGATGCCAGCCTTATTCAAATGTCGGCAGTCACAGCGGGTGTAAAAGATATTCGTGAGGCAGTAAGCGAAGCGAAAGCAAATCTTGCCGGGCGAGGGCAACGCACCTTATTGTTTGTCGACGAAGTGCACCGCTTTAATAAATCTCAGCAAGATGCATTTTTACCACATATCGAAGACGGTACCTTTATTTTTGTTGGTGCAACCACTGAAAACCCATCATTTGCACTTAATAACGCGATATTATCTCGTGCCCGTGTTTATGTATTAAAAGCACTTGAGCAAGCCGACTTATTTACCGTCATTGAGCGCGCCTTACGTGAAGACGTAGAGCTCAGCCAAAAACACATTGACATTGCCGAAAACGCTAAACAAGCCCTTTGCCAAGCAAGTGATGGCGATGCGCGTAAAGTGCTTAACTTGTTAGAACAAGCGGTTGATTTAACCACAGAGCAGCAGGGCAAATATCTTGTTGATCAACATGTTTTAAGCCAAGTGCTACCAACACATTTAGCCAAGTATGACAAAGGCGGCGATGAGTTTTACGACTTGATTTCAGCGTTTCACAAGTCAGTGCGTGGAAGTTCACCTGATGGTGCCTTATATTGGTATTGCCGTATTCTAGCTGGTGGCGGTGACCCGCTTTATGTGGCAAGGCGCTTATTAGCGATTGCCACAGAAGATATTGGCAATGCCGACCCACGAGCTATGGAAGTCGCACTCAATGCGTGGGATATTTTTCAACGTGTTGGCCCAAGTGAAGGTGAGCGCGCTATAGCACAAGCCACCATTTATTTAGCCAGTGCGCCGAAAAGTAACGCTGTGTATATGGCGTTTAACCAAGCGCTGCAAGATGCTAAAAATGAGCCGAGTCATCCGGTGCCAGAGCATTTACGTAATGCACCAACTAGCTTAATGAAAGACTTGGGTTATGGCGCTGAATATCGTTATGCGCACAATGAAGAAGGTGCATTTGCTGCAGGTGAAAAGTATTTCCCTGAGGCAATTAATGATCGCCAGTATTACTTTCCAACTGATCGCGGCCTTGAACAAAAAATTAAACAAAAGCTGGAATATTTAACTCAGCGCAACGAGCAAAGTGATATTAAACGTTATGAATAGTTTGAAACTTTACATGATGATTGCAATGGGCGGTGCTTCAGGGGCGTGTTTACGCTATTTTCTTAGCGAAACCATGCTAAAACTGCTCGGTAGGGGATTCCCTTTTGGCACGTTGACAGTTAATATTCTTGGTTCATTGTTAATGGGCATTTTATACGGCTTGATTGAAAAAGAAATAATCGCTGTTAGCCCCGCTAAAACCTTAATTGGTATTGGCTTTTTAGGTGCATTGACCACCTTTTCAACATTCTCAATGGATTCGTTGTTGCTGTTGCAACAAGGTCACTTTTTTAAAATGGCCCTCAATATCACCTTAAACGTGGTGGTGTGTATATTTATGGCTTGGCTGGGCCTTCAGCTGGTAATGCAAAAAGGTTAAAAACTAACATGTTAGATTCTAAATATTTACGTCAAGATATCGAACAAGCGGCTGCACGTTTAGCATCACGCGGTTACGAACTTGATACTGCAGCGGTAACTGCACTTGAAGAAAAACGCAAAACATTACAAGTAAAAACGCAAGAACTTCAAAGTGAGCGTAACGCAAGTTCCAAAGCTATCGGCCAAGCAAAAGCGAAAGGCGAGCACGAAAAAGCACAACAGCTGCTTGATTCAGTAAGTAACCTTGGTGATCAACTAGACAGCGTTAAAGCTGAGCAAGACGCAGTACTTGAAGAGCTTAAGCAAATTGCACTTGCTATTCCAAACCTACCTGATGAGTCAGTACCAGTAGGTGAAGACGAAGACCAAAACGTTGAAATCTCAACCTGGGGTACGCCTAAGTCATACGACTTTGAAGTAAAAGATCACGTTGATGTTGGTCAAGACGTAAATGGCCTAGATTTTGAAATGGGCGTTAAAATTAGTGGCGCACGCTTTACCGTTATGCGCGGTCAAGTTGCACGTATGCACCGTGCTCTTACGCAGTTCATGCTGGATACGCACACAGACAAAAACGGCTATACAGAAATGTATGTGCCTTACCTTGTTAATAGCGCAAGCTTATACGGTACAAGCCAATTACCTAAGTTTGCTGGTGACTTATTCCACACCTTAGGTTTAGTGGATGACGACGGTCAGCAACAACCTGGTTTTAGCTTAATTCCTACAGCTGAAGTACCGCTTACGAACAGTGCTCGCGACGAAATTTACGACGAAAGCGACTTACCAATTCGTTTAACAGCGCATACGCCTTGTTTCCGTAGTGAAGCAGGTAGCTATGGCCGTGATACACGTGGTCTTATTCGTCAACACCAATTCGACAAAGTTGAATTAGTACAACTAGTAAAGCCTGAAGATTCAATGCAAGCGCTAGAAGAGCTTACAGGTCACGCTGAGCAAATCTTACAAGCATTAGAACTTCCTTACCGTAAAGTGATTTTATGTACGGGTGATATGGGCTTTGGCGCAGCAAAAACTTACGATTTAGAAGTATGGTTACCTGCACAAAACACCTATCGTGAAATCTCATCATGTTCAAACATGGTTGATTTCCAAGCGCGTCGTATGCAAGCGCGTTTCCGTCGTCAGGGCGAGAAAAAGCCAGAGCTACTTCATACACTAAATGGTTCAGGTTTAGCTGTTGGTCGTACATTGGTAGCAATCTTAGAGAACAACCAGCAAGCTGATGGTTCAATTGTTATACCAGAAGTATTACGCCCATACATGGGTGGCTTAGAAGTGATTGGTAAAGCCTAAGCTTATTAGCTTAAAGCCTTAAAAATAAGAAAGCCGTTGTTTTATGAGCAACGGCTTTTTTTATAAAAGTATACTAAAAATCATACAGGGTAATCTGAATCGTGTTTATTAAGACAAGTTAAAACCGCAGATTATAAACCTGCGGCTATAAATCCTTAAAAAATCAAGCTAAACAACTTGATACTACTCAGTCCAAAAATAAGTACAAGTACGGGTAATGTCACTAGGTTTACTAGCATAGAGTTGGTGTAATCTCCCATTACAGTTTTTTGATTGACTAGCCATACCAAATACGTCGTTACAATAGGTAGCAGGAGGCCATTAGCTGCTTGTGCAAAAATAATAACAGCGACAGGATCAAGACCGAGTGAAGCAACAAATGCACCAAACAGTAAAATAGTAATTGCAACAAGTTTAAAACGCGTGTTACTCATTTGTGTTGACCAGCCAAGCATACCGCACACAGCATAAGCGCCTGCTAGAGGGGCGGTTATAGCACTTGTTAGGCCTGCTGCGCACAAACCAAGTGCGAAGAAGTAGTGAGCCATTGAACCTAATAAAGGTTCGAGTTGTACGGCCATGTTAGCTGCAGATATTTTGCCAGCTTCAGTACCATAAAAAGCCACGGAAGCAGTCGATAAAATTGCTAAGGTGATCACACCACCAAGGGTGATCGATATACCAGTATCAAGATTTGTTTCTTTTATTACTTTTTGCATGTCATTATTTTTATCATGTTTTTCGGCAAGGACACCGGAGTGCAAAAATAAATTATAGGGCACAATTGTCGTGCCAATTAATGCCAGTACAGTTGTGATTGATTCGTATGGTAGGCTTGGAATGAAGCCTTTTAAAATCGCCGTTAAAGACGGTGCAGCCATTACTAAAGTTGATATAAACACTATACTCATTAGTACAACGAGAACAATTAATGCGCCTTCTATTACCTTATGTTTACCTGTATATAAAAGTACAGCACTTAGAATTGCTATCAGTGGAGTCCATAATAATGGACTCACAGAAGGAACAATTTCTTGCAGACCCAAACTTGCACCTGTCAAATTACCCGCTTCATAAGCTGCACTACCAATACCTATGGCGCTGATCACTAAAATAGCTGCTAAAGCTTTAAAAACGGGTGTTTGAATCGTTGTTCTTAAAGCTGATGCTAAGTCATGCCCAGTTGCTACACCTAAGCGAGCAGCCATTGATTGAAGTAGAATGGTGGCAATAACAGAGAAAAGTAACGTCCATATCAAAGCAAAACCAAAATTAGCACCGGCTACACTTGCAGTGGTGATGGTGCCTGGGCCGATAAAGGCGGCAGTGACAAGAAGTCCTGGTCCTAAGCGCATAAAAAACCTTTTATTATTAGAATGTTGTTTTATTAAGGTGAAAAGTACCAAAAAACAAATGTTCAACAGATTGAACCAAAGGGTATAGGGACTAAAGAGCAGGGTAAAGTAAAATAGGTGAACAGTTACAACTTTCTTTTATGGAAGTATTACATAACGTAGGTAGATTCATCGTGATTTTAATGTAGTTGAGTGTTGTATTTTTATCAGTGGTTTAGCAAAATAAAAAACAGCAAATCACACTTGCTGAGAATACCCACTTTGATATAGGTTCAATTTTAAAATAGTATTGGCAAGGGTTTTTTACAACACAAAACTACCGATCACAACTCATCTTATTGCTAGAGAAAGATATACTCAGTAACAAGCGCATTTCCTACGATGGATCAAACGGTTACAGCTATGCGCTATTCAAGCATCTACCTGATAAAAACGTATTTACTTTTCTTGCCACCACCAATAATTGTGACGACTATCAACAACAATTATTTGAGCAACTTGATGCATATTGATTAATCAAATAGTGCATCAAGGATAGACAATCACCACTAAAAGGTTATTTAACGAGTATGAAAAGTTTATACATAACCAAGTAAATTGTAGATTGAAATATATTTTATTTATTAAAAAGGTATATTATTCAATGAGTTATTTTGGTTTGTTTTTTGCTTCCATTGTTTAGACTACTTTGAAGGAGCAATAAATGACCGAATTATCGTTAACTGTATATTTTGCGTTCTACGCATATCTCATAATGCTGCTGATTCAATGGTTGGTGGCAACTGTTTCAAAGGCAAAACGAGCGGGGGCAATCCCTGGCAAGCTTGAACCTGAATTGAGCCATGAGAGTTTCACATTTCGTGCCCATCGCACTTTTATGAATACATTGGAAAATAGCCCCTTATTTATAGGGACTTTGTTGCTCGCTTTTACACTGAACCTCACTAGTGGTGTCTTTGCCGTGTGCGTATGGTTGTATGTGGTAGCAAGAGCAGTACATATGATGCTTTATTACTCGATAGCCACTGAGAAAAATCCAAGCCCACGTAGCTATTTCTTCTTAATTGGCTTGGTATCTAATATTACAATGCTAGTACTGGTAGGAATACGTCTACTATATTAATAGAGAAGGGCTCTTTAGTAAAAGAGCCCTATTTATGGTCACTCGATGTTAATGAGGGTGCTGCTTACCTGCGAGTCATATGTCACAGTGATAACTGCGGTACCTAAATTATTAGCCTTACTCGTTACTCTAAAAGCCGCCTGCTGAGTACCAGGGTTGATTAGTTTGGCTGTTATTAAGTTGCTATCATTCGTGCTCCAAGTAGCAAACTCAGTAACATTTAAAGACTGAGGGCTTGAATTGTAATTTGCTGTTAATTGCAAATCTAATGTCTCTGATGATGAGATTGTATATTCGCTATTGCCTTCGTTTATCTGAATAGAATTGAGATCGTCATTACCTTCTATCACCAATGTCGCTATTTTTTGTTTTGGACCACACGAACCAATTAACTGCGTTATGCCTGGTTTTAAAGCTAAAATAGTTGCATTGTCACCCTCATCAGTACTGATATTTTCTGAAAGTCCAACTAAGCCTGCATTGATCACAGACCAATTGACACTCGGGTTGATATTTACAGCTTGCTCAGAAACACTTTCATCATAAGTTGCTTGCGCAGCGAGTTGGATTTGTTCGCCAACATTCAGTGTGATCTCATCCACTGTTTCTTCCGCAACAATTAGATTTAAACTTTCTAAATTGACAGGATCTGCAGTAACAACCAACTCTCCTGAAACATTATTGATTGTTCCAGTAACAGTTGTGTTTTCTATGTCTGCAGCAGAGGTATAAATGATGCCTTGGTTATTTATTCTAGCTGTGGAGTCTTCATCAATACTAAAATTAACACCTCTAATACTATTTTGGGCGATATACCCATCAGCATAGGTAATATCAGCCGATATTCTAGCAGGCATACAGGTGTTAATGCTCCCTGATGCTGGCGCTATTTGTTTTAACGAAATTGACGAGGCTGCCACATCACTGATAGAAATTTCCTCTTCATCAAAAATATCGTTAATAGTGGTTGCCGTTATGGTTAACAGCCCCTGGCTAGAGTCAGCATTTTTTAGAGCTGTTAGGAGCCCGCTACTACTTATTTTCGCGATGCTTTCATCACTTGTTTGCCAAGTTAACTCGTCAGTAATATCTCTCGAATCGCCGTTGCTATCAATACCGGTTGCAATTAATTGATGCGTTTCACCCGCTTTGAGTCGAACCTGACTATTTTCAATGCTGACGGTCTCAATAATAGTGCCATTTTCGCGAAGCTTTTCTAGCTCAACTTCTTTTGCTAGTTTTGATGAGTCAGTCTCTGAGCCGCAACCTAGAATTGAAGTGACAATAAGAGCAACAGTTGACAGCTTTGTAATGTTCGATATTTTTTTCATGGAATTCCTTTTGACTGACTACTTAAAATTGATAGGTGAAACCTAGCGTTACACCACTGATGTCAACATCATCGCCTTCAAACAAAGACTGGTAAGCAAGTCTTACATGTGTATTTTTAATGTAAGGCACTTCTTGATGTATTGCGACGCCCCATGCAAAACCATCGTAGTCATAGTCGGTAGGAAGCTCTTGGGAAGTTGAAGTTACTTTCATTTGAGTTTTCGCATAGCCCAATGAAACATCTAGGCCAAAACCATTGACGATATTTGATTGCATTACAAAATAAAGACCAACACTTTTATCAATATCGAAATTTATATTGTAGATATCATCATCATTACTTGAAACGAGGTATTGAGCTTCAAATGCCATATTTTTGTTACTTACCCCAGCTCTTAAAAAAGTGGCTGTTGGTTTGGCACTTTCGCTGCTGATCTCAATATCACTGAGCATGTAATCAACACCGAAGTAGGGCGTGTCAGCCTGCGAAGAGAAAGAGGCTGTGAGAATTAAAAGCGAGAATAAATGTTTCATAATCCATTATTTTGTGTTTATTTTAGGCGCAATGGTAACGCTTTGTAGTGACTCAAGCAAGCGAGCTTTACTTTATATATGTAGACTCGTTGATGTATGATTAAGCGAATTGGTATAACGAACATCTAAACTTTGGCTGCGGAGCGAAAAAATTTAGATGTTCATATAAAAAACGCTGATAGAGCTACTCTACACCAATAAAACCACCGGTTTGATGTGACCAAAGTGCAGCGTAAATCCCCCCTTTTTGGATTAGTTCCTCATGAGAGCCTTGTTCAACTACGCCGCCTTCATCAAGTACAATAAGTCTATCCATTTGTGCAATTGTTGATAAACGGTGGGCTATGGCAATAACCGTTTTGCCAGTCATTAAGTCATCTAGGCTTGTTTGTATAGCTGCTTCTACCTCTGAGTCTAAAGCACTGGTTGCCTCATCTAAAATAAGAATAGGGGCATCTTTTAATAACACACGGGCTATAGCGATACGTTGACGCTGTCCACCAGAAAGCTTAACACCGCGTTCACCGACTTGTGCAGCAAAACCTTTATTGCCTTTGCTGTCTTCTAAGTCTTCAATAAACTCAATTGCTTTTGCTTGTTTTGCTGCTGCTAGCATTTCTTGCTCAGAGGCATCAGGTCGTCCATAGAGGATATTATCTTTGACTGAACGATGTAATAAGGACGTATCTTGTGTGACCATCGCAATATGTTTGCGTAAGCTTTCCTGACTTACGTTGGCGATGTTTTTGCCATCAATACTAATTGAGCCTGAATCAACATCATAAAAGCGTAGTAACAGATTGACGAGTGTGGATTTCCCCGCACCAGAGCGGCCAACTAAACCTATTTTCTCGCCAGGCTTGATAGTAAGGTTTAATCCATTGATAACAGGGCCTCTGTGGGTTTCATTCGCCGCTTTTCCATAGTTAAACTGTACTGAATCAAACGTAATCTCACCTTGCGTTACAGCTAATGTTTCTGCGTTTGGTTTATCATCGACATCAATAGGTGTTGATAGGGTTTTCATGCCATCAGCTACTGTACCAATATTCTCAAATAAGCTACTGATCTCCCACATAATCCATTGAGCCATGCCATTTAAGCGAAGTGATAAGCTCACAGCAATAGCAATTGCCCCCACTGATATTGCACTAATCGACCATAGGTACAGCGACAAAGCAGCAATACTAAATACAAGAAGGTAGTTTAGTGTATTGATTGAAAAGTTTAGGCTCGTTACTAAGCGCATTTGTTGATAAACAGGCTGTAAAAATACATCCATACTATCTTTGGCATATTGTTCTTCGCGTTGTGTGTATGAGAACAATTTGATGGTGGAGATATTCGTATAGCTATCTACCACTCGACCGGTCATTTCCGAACGAGCATCAGCTTGTGAACTCGCGATCTTTTTTAATCGTGGTACAAAGTACATTTGTATAGCGGCATAAAAGAGTAACCACACTAATAACGGGATCATTAGGCGCCAATCTGAGTCTGCAACTAGAAACACCATAGCGCCAAAGTAAACAACAATGTACATCAACACATCGAGTAGCTTCATGACAGATTCACGCACTGCCAGTGATGTTTGCATCACTTTCGTTGCTATTCGTCCGGCAAACTCATTTTGGTAAAAACCGATACTTTGTCGCAGCAAATAACGGTGTGCTAACCAACGGATCGACATAGGGTAATTACCAAGCAAGGCTTGGTGTAAAATTGCAGAGTGAAAAAAAACGACGATTGGCAAAACAATCAATAATACGACAGCCATTTTTATTAACTCTGACTTTTGTTGGTCAAATAATGTCTCTGGAGTGTATTGGCCTAACCAGTCAACTAGTTGCCCCATGTAGCTAAAGAGCGACACCTCTAAAATAGCCAAAGCTGCAGCACTTAGAGACATCAGTATCAGTGATAACTCCATGCCTCGAGTATAATGGCGGCAAAATGCAAATAACGTATTGGGTGGCTGGGAAGGCTGCTCTTTTGGAAATGGATTTATCATCCGTTCAAATAAACGATACATACACGACACTTTTCAAAGTAAGATTGCCTAACTATATCACTGAGCAGAATTTTTAGCAGTTGATTTACCTAAAAAACTATTAAAATACATCATGATTCAATTGTTTACATATCTTAATTGCCATGGAACTATAATAAGAAAAAGGAACTCACCATGAAAAAACTGCTTAGCTTATTTGCACTCATGATTAGCTTACCTATAAGTGCTTATCAAACAGACACTTTCACCTTTAAAGGTAATAAGACCGCGATAGAAAAACCGCTGACAATTACTTTACCTGAAAACTACGAAGAGTCTAAAACCTACAATGTTGTTTACGTATTACATGGTTTTAGTGGTAATCACACTGACTGGACAAAGCTCACTAATATTGAACAACTTGCTGACCAGTATAATGTTATCGTTGTTAATCCTGATGGTAACTTTGGCTCTTGGTATTTAGATTCAGAGGTCGACAAAACATCGCAATATGAAACATATATTGCTGAAGACGTTGTAAACTATATTGATTCTAATTATTCGACTAATCGGTCTAAAACTGGCCGAGCAATTACAGGGTTATCGATGGGTGGCTTTGGCGCGCTGCATATTGCGATTAATCATCCCCATCGGTTTGCAGCCGTATCGGCGATGTCTGCGGGGGTTGATGTAAGACCTTTCAGTGCAGAGTTTGATCTTACTAAGGTGCTTGGTAATTATGCAGAAAATCAAGCAAGGTGGGATAGCATCGCGATAGTTAATAACCTTCATAAAATTGCAGCAGGTAATACAGCATGGAAAAAAAGCGCTGACAATCTTCCTATCATGCTCGATATTGGTGTTGATGACTTTTTTATTCAGCAAAATCGAGCTTTGCATCAAGCGATGTTAAAACTGCGTATTCGACATGATTATATTGAACGTCCAGGGATTCATGATTGGCATTATTGGAATAAAGTCATTCCCTATCAGTTTTTGTTTTTAACTTCTCATATGGCACCGTAACCACATGTTTCAACGTTTTCTTGTTCTATTAGCAATTGGTTTTTTTGGGTTTATCGGTTGGGTCATTTATCTTGCTAATACAGGTCAAAAATCGGTGTTTTTTGATTTAGTTGCTGCAATACCTTATGGCGATAAGCTAGGGCATTTTTTCTTGTTTGGATTGCTCACACTATTTATAAATTTAGCGTTTAAGTTCAAAGCCAGTGTTATTGGGGGGGTTAAAATATATTGGGCTGCTTTAATTGTATTTACTTTTGTCTTCTTGGAGGAGTTCAGTCAATACTTTATTGCCACGCGTTCTTTTGATCTCGTTGATTTACTCGCGGATTTAAGCGGCATTGTATTTTTCTGTATCGTATCTACTTTTTTATCAAAAAAGTTGTACCCAACTAATACTTAATTGCTCAGTTACTTGCTCGGTTTAGGCTATACTCATTTTATAGTCAGCTTGAAAGTCGCTTATGAAGAAAGAAACGCCTGAATACTTGTCTGATATTATTGAGCTTTTATTAGATGCTGTTTGTGTGGTAGACGCAAAGGGCTGCTTGCTTTTTACTAACCCTGCTTTTGAAACTATCTTTGGTTACACGCTTGAAGAAGCTATCGGTAGAAATATGTTAGATTTTGTCTACCCAGAAGACAGAGCTAAAACTATCAATGCTATTAATCAAATTGTTATAAATAATCAGCAACCACGTTTTGAAAACAGGTGGGTTAGAAAAGATGGCCGTATTGTGCATGTTTTATGGTCAGTGTATTGGTCTGAAGAAAAACAAGTCAGGGTGGCCATTGCTTATGATATTACCGAGCAAAAGAATCTCGAACAAAAACTGATTTATATGGCAGGTCATGATCCATTGACAGATTTACCTAATCGCAGCTTTTTAATTTCAGAGCTAGAAGAGTCATTATCTGTTGCTAATACAATATCGACAATTATCGCTGTCCTCTTTATTGACATAGATGGGTTTAAGCAAGTAAATGATTTTCATGGTCACGCAGCGGGTGACAAGCTATTAAAAACAGTTGCGAAACGTCTTCGTCACCAACTTAAAAAAGAAGATAGTGTAGGGCGTTTGGGGGGAGATGAGTTTGTTGTTATTTTAAACAGCATTAGTAATAAGCAAGATGTTGTTGAAATCGTTGACTTATTACGTCAAGAGATTTGTAAACCTCTTGAATATAATAATGAGTTTCTAAGTTACTCGCCAAGCATTGGTGCAGTTTTATTCCCCGAGCATTATGGTGATGCTGAGTATTTAATTCAATGTGCTGATAAGGCGATGTATAATGCAAAAAACTCAGGTGGCAATCGAGTCATTTTTTATCACAGCGGGATAAAACTCCCCAGTGTAAAATAGCCAGAGTAGTTTTAGAAAAAACGACCATTTAGGCTGATAAATCTTAGTATCGGCCTCATACTAAATTTAGTTTACCAATTGTTTTAACCTAATAATCTGTCTTCTAACTCATAACTATTGCGTGAAATGAAATATTAGTTAGCCTTGAATGATTCATTGAAGGAGTGAAACTATGTTTAAGCGTAAAATAATAACCACAAGTGGTGCTTTGTTTAGCTCATCACTATTATTGACAGCGGCAGCGCATGCCACGACACCTCAATACAAAGATCAACAAGCTTTGCATGATATTGCAAATGCAGTTTCAAAAACGCGTATAGAGCAAGACATTCAAACGCTGGTTGATTTTGGCACTCGTCACACCTTATCGGAAACAAAATCAAATACGCGCGGAATCGGTGCGGCAAGGCGCTGGATAAAATCTGAGTTCGAGGCTATTTCAAAAGCCTGTGGTAATTGCTTAGAAATTATCGAAGTAAAAGACACTATTTCTGGTGAAAAGCGCATTCCAAACCCAGTAGAGGTTGTCAATATCGTGGCTATTCAGCGCGGCCAAGTTGATGAAAATCGCATGATAATGATGTCCGGAGATATTGATTCGAGAGTCTCTGATGTTATGGACTATAAATCAGATGCGCCAGGGGCTAACGATAATGCATCCGGTGTGGCTGGTGTGCTTGAATCTGCGCGTGTTTTATCAAAGCATAAATTTAATGGCTCGATTGTTTATGCAGCACTATCTGGTGAAGAACAAGGCTTGTTTGGTGGTAAAATTTTAGCTAAATATGCACAAGAGCATAACTGGCGTGTTCATGGTGTTTTAAATAACGACATGATTGGTAATTCAACCGGCATTAATGGCGTTACAGATAACACAACAGCACGTATTTTCTCAGAAGGTACACGCGTTATAGAAACAAAAGAGCAAGCTCATAAACGCCGTTTTACCGGTGGTGAAGTCGACTCTGCAAGTCGTAACCTTGCACGCTACATTGATACAATTGCCGATAGATATATTGAAAATCTCGATACCATGTTGGTCTATCGACTCGATAGATTTGGTCGAGGAGGGCATCATCGTCCATTTAATGATGTTGGCTTTGCAGCGGTGCGCATTATGGAAACCAATGAAAATTACAATCAACAGCATCAAGACCTACGTACTGAAAATGGTATCACTTACGGTGACACCATCGATCATGTTGATTTTGCCTATGCGGCTAAATTAACCTCATTAAATGCTGTGACTATGGCGTCAATGGCCTGGGCACCAGCCCCGCCGACAGGTGTCAGTATTTCAGGTGCTGTAAAGCCAAGTACAACACTAGCTTGGCATAAAAGTGATGATCCAACTGTGGTTAGCTATAAAATTTATTGGCGTTATACCAGTGAACCACAGTGGCAGTTTAGCCGGGACGTTGGCAAAGTAACCGAAGCAACCCTTAAAAATGTCGTGATCGATAATTACTATTTTGGTGTCGCATCAGTGAACAAAGACGGTATTGAATCGCCGGTTGTGTTCCCAGGGGATGTGGGCGCATTTGAGTGGCCGAGTAAGTAAATTATTGTGTGTCATAGCGTACTCCAATGTGCGCTATGATTGATCCTAATTCGCATTTCGACAAAGCTATTTTCTGTAATTAACCCTCTGTTAGCAGCGTTAAAAATGTCTTCCCTTTTCATTTAAATCCACAACAAACAATATGCTCTAGCAATAAAGTTAACTTTGCGAGTGGCTCTCTCACATGAACACTTGACCTTTTAAACCGTTTTTATAGAGTAGTCTTCTCTCATTATTCTAAGTGATCGATCTTCTACAGGATAGAGTTTAAATAGTAACTAGCAATTTCAATAGCTTAAAAGAGGAGTTGGCATGCAATATCTACAAGGAATTCTGCAAACAGTAAAGGAATCTAACCCTAACGAACCTGAGTTTTATCAAGCTGTTGAGGAAGTAATATCATCTCTTAACCATGTAGTAGATGGTAATAATGATTTCAAAAAACTGGGCATTATCGAACGATTAGTTGAGCCAGAAAGGCAAATTATTTTCAGAGTTCCATGGCTTGATGATAACGGGAATGTGCACGTCAACAGGGGATATCGTATTGAGTTTAGCTCTACTCTTGGGCCTTTTAAAGGAGGTCTACGTTTTCATCCCAGCGTAAATCTTGGAGTCGTTAAGTTCTTAGGCTTTGAACAGATCCTCAAGAATGCGTTAACGGGTTTACCCTTAGGCGGCGCAAAAGGAGGAGCAGACTTTGACCCGAAAGGGAAAAGTGATAACGAGATTATGCGCTTTTGCCAATCTTTCATGACAGAGCTATATAGGCACATTGGTGCTACAACGGATGTACCAGCGGGTGATATAGGCGTAGGTTCAAGAGAAATAGGCTATTTATTTGGCCAATACAAGCGCATAACTAATCAGTTTCAAGGGGTGCTCACGGGTAAGCCTTTGCTGATGGGGGGCTCTGTATTAAGGGCTGAAGCGACAGGCTATGGCATAGCTTATTTTCTAAGTGCTATGCTTGATGCTAAAAATGACTCTTTAAAAGGAAAGCGCTGTCTCGTATCTGGCGCGGGTAATGTAGCATTGCATCTGATGGATAAGCTTAGCCAGTGTGATGCTATCGTTTTAACCTGTAGCGATTCAAAAGGGACTTTATACTGCAAAGATGGTTTAGATGTTGAGCTTGTTAAACACTTGAAAACCGAACAAGGAGCTGAGCTTCGAGACTACCTAAACACGCACGCTGAAGCAGAGTTTACACCCGTTAATCAGTACCCAAGCAATGGCCATAAAG
Source organism: Pseudoalteromonas sp. L1 (assembly GCF_021728095.1). NCBI lineage: Bacteria > Pseudomonadati > Pseudomonadota > Gammaproteobacteria > Alteromonadales > Pseudoalteromonadaceae > Pseudoalteromonas > Pseudoalteromonas sp. L1. Next base: position 936,391 of record NZ_JAKKCT010000001.1, read on the forward strand.
TATGGCAATATGAAGCTGATATTGCTTTACCTTGTGCAACTCAAAATGAAATTACTAAAAATGATGCGACTTCACTTGTAGAGAATGGCTGTTTAATAGTATGTGAAGGTGCAAATATGCCAAGCACAGCAGAAGCGCTTACTGTTTTTAAAAAACATAAGGTTTATCTTGGACCTAGCAAAGCCGCAAATGCGGGTGGTGTGGCAACTAGTCAGTTTGAAATGGCACAAAATGCTAGCATGCAAACATGGCGACCAGAGCAAGTTGATGAAAAACTCCAACAAGTTATGAGGACTATCTTCGAGACTGTTTCGGCGACAGCGAAACAATATTCTCATAAGGACGACTTAAGCCTTGGTGCTAATATAGCTGGTTTCGAACGTGTAGCAGAAGCGATGATAAAACAAGGCGTTGTATAGCTGAGTAAGTGCCATTTTGGTAGCTTTAAGCGTTTATTGATTAAATCATTATGTACTTCTCTTTTCTTTAACTATGGTTAATGTGTTAACGAAAGGAGATAACTTATGTCATTTATCGATGGATTTGTAGCCGCTGTACCAACAGCAAATAAAGAAAAGTACCTAGTTCATGCAGAGTTAGCAGCCGAAATATTCAAAGAACACGGTGCATTAAAGGTGGTCGAGGCTTGGGGAAGCGATGTTCCTGATGGAGAAGTAACTTCATTTCCTATGGCTGTTAAAGCTCAAGAGAATGAAACAGTGGTGTTTTCTTGGGTGATCTGGCCATCCAAAGATGCTCGTGATAACGGTTGGCAGAACATAATGGGCGACCCTCGAATGAGCCCTGAGAACAACCCCATGCCATTTGACGGCAAGCGCATGATATATGGGGGCTTTGAGACTATTTTAGATAAATAGAAAATGTGCTTTTAGCTAAAGCTCAGGTAATGCAGAGCTTTAGCTATCTCTTAATTACGAGAATGTTTTTTCACTGAGCAACTCCTGCATTTGCTCACGCATTTTGAACTTTTGCAGTTTACCCGTAACTGTCATTGGGTATTCATCTACAAAGCGAATATGTTTTGGTACTTTGAAATAGGCAAGCTTGTCTTTTAAAAAAGTGCGAATGGCATGCTCATCTAGCACTGCATCATCTTGTGGTTGTATCCACGCACACACTTCTTCGCCATATTTTTCATCGCTAATTCCAAAAATAGCGGCATCTTGGATACCTGGATAGGTGTAAAGTACCTCCTCGATTTCTCGTGGGTATATGTTCTCACCGCCACGTATAATCATATCTTTAATGCGGCCAACAATAGAAACAAACCCTTCTTCGTCCATTACCCCTAAATCACCAGAGTGTAACCAGCCATCCTTATCGATGGTGGCATCCGTTTTCTCTTTATCGTTCCAATAGCAGCGCATGATACCCGCACCGCGACTACATACTTCACCTGGGATGCCAATCTGTTGAATATCACCCAGTTCATCAATAATTTTTACTTCGGTGTGGGCTAGAGCACGGCCGACAGTACTCACTTGCTTTTCAATTGGTGAGTCAGTTTCAGTCACATTGTTAATCGGGCTACATTCAGTTTGACCATAACCAATCACGACTTCAGTCATGTGCATTAATGAATGAACTTTGCGCATAACTTGCTCAGGACATGTCGAACCAGCCATGATGCCTGTTCGTAGACTCGATAAATCATATTGAGCGAACTCTTTGTGTTCTAATTCAGCTATAAACATGGTCGGTACACCATGAAGAGCGGTACAGCGTTCTTTTTCTACTACTTCAAGGGTTGTTTTAGGATCAAATGAATCACCAGGGAAGACTGCTGTTGCGCCCTTACTAATACACACTAAATTACCTAACACCATACCAAAACAATGGTACAGAGGCACAGGAATACAGAGCTTATCCTGGTATGTTAGTTTCATAGCTTCAGCCATTAAAAAACCATTATTGAGAATGTTTTTATGGGATAAGGTCGCGCCTTTTGGGTTACCAGTGGTACCTGATGTAAATTGAATATTGATATCTTGCTCGCAATGCAATGTGGCAGCTATCGCATCGAGCTCGAGTTTATGAGCATCTGTAGCGCGTTGCATAATATCATCAAAACTGAACATTCCTGGAGCTGGCTCATTACCAATACGGATTATGTTTTTTAAATGTGGAAGGGCATTTAGGTTTAATTCACCTGCATGTGAACTTTTTAGCTCAGGTGCAAGTTCATTAAGCATACTTATATAGTTACTCGCTTTAAACTCACTTGCGGTAATGAGCGTTGAGCACTCAACGCTGTTAAGAGCATATTTTAATTCACTCGGACGATATGCAGGGTTAATACATACCATAATGGCACCAATTTTTGCGGTTGCGAATTGCGTTAAACACCACTCAATATTATTAGGAGACCAAATACCAACACGGCCTCCTGGTTTAACGCCAAGGGAGAGCAGCCCCATAGCGAGCTGATTAATTTGCTGTTGGTATTCTTTGTACGTCAGGCGGATGTTTTGATGATTAACAATAATAGCGGGGTGTTCAGGGTTATTGTCGACAATAGCGTCAAGATACTGACCTATTGTTTTATCAATTAAGGGGACGTCCGTAGCGCCTTGAAAATAGCTCTGTGTTAATGGGAGACTGTTACCATGTATGTTATTTGCTTGCATTGTGTTCTCCGTGTCCTATTAAATTGTTGTCATGGACTTGATACGAAAATAGCTAACCCAATAGGTTGAATATTTTTTAGCATTAGCTTACATGTTTAACTAAGCATAGATTGTCGACAAATGAAAGTAATATAAGACTAATGTACAGAGTGTATTTTTAAGTACAGAGGAAAGGATGGCTTTTTACAGACACAAAAAAACGTGCATAAGCACGTTTTAAGTATTGATGATGTTTAGGCTTAGGCTTCGCCTTGCTTGTATGTTTTACGCATCAGATAAACGTAGGCATTAATAAAGGCATTTTCTTGAAACTTTTTAAGGCCTGTATCTTCAAATGCAATAGGGAGAGGGTTACGTTTTAGTTGCTCTTTTATTGCCGTTGCGCTTAATATTTCTACATCTAGTTCTTCGATAAGTTGGATAGCTGTTTCCATCTTAAAACCTTTTGCACTACCGGCAAATTTACCTTTCGGTTGACGCTCTTTAATTGCTACAGAATCAATTTGATAGTCTTGCATTAGTTTTCTGAAATCAAATTGAAATTTACGCATAACTTCAGTGTCGTTACCGTTAGCTAAGGTAAAGCGAGTTTGTCTTATATCACGGATATCAAAGACATCATTATCTTTTGTTAAAATACACAGTAGTACGTCGCTGCCGGTAATTTCTACACCGCATGTTCTCATGGTCATTCTCTAAATAACTTAATTTTCGCAATTATAGCAAGTAACGACTTGAAAAACAGTTGCTTTAAAAATGAATTTTAATTGCAATCGCACTATGGTCACTGACGCTTATGTCTTCAAGTGTTTCGGCAGGATTTAAATGATCTTCAAAGCTTGAGTATGAGACAGAGCTGACTTTTGACATTGCACACTCAGGATTGAAATGTGCAGAAACAAGTATATAGTCAAGTACGCTACCACGGCGGTGATAATAATGACTGTAAGGCTTAGTATAGCCTGCTTTATTTTCATCACTAAATTGATACACATCCGTTAATCCGACCACAGGTTCATTCTGCTCAATGCATGGTTCACAACGTGTTGGATGGAAACCTTGTGTCATAAATGACAGTGTTGGGCTTGTAAGTACATCATTAAAATCACCCATCACAATAGTTGCACATTGCTTTTCACGCTGGGTCTTTAAAGCATCGTAATAAACAATAGACGCCTCAAGGGAGCGTGATATTTGCGATTGCATGGTTCCCACTGTCTGATGTAGTAATTGAAGTAATGGGTCTTCAAGATTGTGAATGTTTAAAATATGCGCCATTGATTGCACGCGTTGTGATTTAAAGTGAACAACATAACAACAAATGTCACCAAAAAAAGGGATTGAGATTAAGCATTTGATAGGGGTTCTATTGAACTTGAACTCATTTTGGTTATTCAAGTATTCAAGCAGTTCTGGGCAGGGGGTTAGTGGTTCACAGCTTTTTAAAGGGTACTTACTGGCTAAGGCGACAATGGGGTTGAAAAGTACCTGTGGATACAGCGCATCGTGACTTGGCGTGTCAACTATTTCAAAGTAGTCGTAACCAGCTTCTTTACATTGTATTTCCAGTGCTTGATAGCTAAAAACCTCTTGAAAAGCGACTATATCGGCTTGGGTTTGGTTTAGAAATTGGGCGATAAATTGCTGCTTTTGACGCCACTGGGTTTTATTATAATGTTCATGTTGCTGATAAAAAGAATAGGGTGGTGCTGTATAATTTAGCAAATTAAACGTTGCAAATTTAACTGTGCGAGGTTTTGACATCATATTTACCCAAAAAGTTATCTTCACTAAGTATGAAATGGGATAAGTAATTGTCAATTTAGTCTTCTAACTACTTGTATTTGAATTCACTAGCGGCGACAATGGTTGTTCATGTTTGCGAAGACTCAGTGAATATGAGCCTAAATAGGCACTAAATGGCAATGCTTATTCGTAAAAGCGTTGCAGAGTTTACAAATTAATTTTTTAAAAAATACATGTGATGCATTGTAGGCATCACCACTGTAGTAAGGATTTATAATGCCAGTTATTACCCTCCCTGACGGCAGTCAGCGTAGTTTCGAAAACCCAGTAAGTACCTATGATGTAGCAAGTGATATCGGTCCTGGCCTTGCCAAGGCAACCATTGCAGGCCGTGTTAATGGCTCGCGTGTTGATGCATGTGATTTAATTACCGATGACGCACGCTTAGAAATCATCACAGCAAAAGACGACGACGGTTTAGAGATCATTCGTCACTCATGTGCGCACCTTATTGGTCATGCAGTTAAGCAACTTTTTCCTGAAGCGAAAATGGCAATCGGTCCGACCATCGATAACGGTTTCTATTACGATATCGATATGGAGCATTCTTTAAGCCAAGACGATTTAGATGCAATTGAAAAGCGTATGCTTGAGCTTGCTAAAACAAACTACGATGTGGTTAAAAAGACCGTCAGCTGGCAAGAAGCGCGTGATACTTTTGAAGCACGCGGTGAAACATATAAAATGGAAATCTTAGACGAGAATATCGCAAAAGATGACCGTCCAGGTTTATACCATCACGAAGAATATGTTGATATGTGTCGTGGCCCACACGTACCAAATATGAAATTCTGCCAACACTTCAAAATAATGAAAGTGGCGGGTGCATATTGGCGTGGTGATTCAGAAAATAAAATGCTACAGCGTATTTATGGCACGGCATGGGCAGATAAAAAGCAACTTAAAGCGTATTTAAAACGTTTAGAAGAAGCTGAGAAACGTGATCACCGTCGTATTGGTAAAGCACTTGACCTTTGGCACTGGCAAGAAGAAGCGCCTGGCATGGTGTTTTGGCACAATGATGGCTGGAGCATTTACCGTGAACTAGAAGACTTTGTTCGTGAAAAACTACGTGAGTATGATTACGAAGAAGTGAAAGGTCCATTAATGATGGACCGTGGTTTATGGGAAAAATCAGGTCACTGGGATAAATACGCAGATGCCATGTTCACAACTGAATCTGAAAAACGTGAATATGCCATTAAACCAATGAACTGCCCAGGTCACGTACAAATCTTTAACCAAGGTTTAAAATCATACCGTGATCTGCCATTACGTATGGCTGAATTCGGTTGTTGTCACCGTAACGAACCATCAGGTGCATTGCATGGCTTAATGCGTGTACGTGGTTTTACTCAAGATGATGCGCATATCTTCTGTACTGAAGAGCAAATCATGGATGAGGTATCGGCATGTATCAAAATGGTTTACGACACATACGAAACGTTTGGTTTTGAGAAGATTGTAGTAAAATTATCTACTCGCCCAGAAAAACGTATCGGTGAAGACGAAATGTGGGATAAAGCTGAGCTTGCGCTAGCTGAAGCATTAAAAGCAAACGACATTGAGTTTGATTATCTACCGGGTGAAGGTGCGTTCTATGGTCCTAAAATTGAATTTACATTGTATGACTGTTTAGACCGTGCATGGCAATGTGGTACAGTGCAGCTTGATTTTGCATTACCGGGTCGTTTAGGTGCAACTTATGTTGCTGAAAACAACGAACGTCGTACACCTGTTATGATTCACCGTGCTATATTAGGTTCAATCGAGCGTTTCATTGGTATTTTAACTGAAGAATACGCAGGCTTGTTCCCGACATGGCTTGCTCCTAAGCAAGTTGTGATTATGAATATCACAGACAAACAAGCTGATTATGTGCAAGAAATTGTACAAAAATTAAATAAACTTGGAATTAGAGCCGCTGCTGACTTGAGAAATGAGAAGATTGGCTTTAAAATCCGTGAACATACGTTAAAACGTATTCCATATTTACTTGTTGTTGGCGACAAAGAAGTTGAACAACAAGAAGTGGCAGTACGCACTCGCACAGGTGAAGACCTAGGCAAATTTAATGTTGATGATTTTGTAGCTAAAATTAGCGACGAAATAAAAAATCGACAATAAATCATGAGCGTGTAGGGCATAACAAACAGTCAACTACACGCTTTTTATTTTATATTCTTGGAGGATCGTACCATTAGAGGCGGCAAGAAAGGGCAACAAACAGCTCAAAAAAATCGTATCAACGAAGATATTACAGCTAAAGAAGTTCGTTTAATTGACATTGACGGCGAGCAAGCTGGCATCGTGTCATTAAAAGAAGCGCAAGCTATGGCAGATGATGCGGGTGTAGATCTTGTAGAAATTAGTCCTAATGCAGAGCCACCTGTATGTAAGGTTATGGACTACGGAAAGTTCATCTTTGAAAAAAGCAAAGAACTAAAAGAACAAAAGAAAAAGCAAAAGCAGATCCAGGTTAAAGAAATCAAATTCCGTCCAGGTACGGATGAAGGTGACTACCAGGTTAAGCTTCGCAACTTGCGTAAGTTCTTAGAAGCGGGTGATAAAGCTAAGATTACTATTCGTTTCCGTGGTCGTGAAATGGCTCACCAAGAAATTGGTATTGAATTATTAAATCGTGTTAAAGCTGATTTGGAAGATGTATCACAAGTTGAGTCTTTCCCAAATCGTGTTGAAGGTCGTCAAATGGTAATGATGATGGCCCCTATTGCTAAAAAGTAATAAACAAGCGATAATGCGCACCGAATTTATTTCAGGTCTCCAAGTAACAGCTTGCTGTTCACCTGAAATAACCGGTTTAAAGTAAAATTACAGTTATATTGACTGAGTTTTCACCGGATATTGGCGGTAAGTTTGGCCTTATAAAGTAGAGTTATTTATTTACCTCTCGCCTGCTTGCCTAATCGTAAAGCAATACATTTGGAGTTATTGCAATGGCTTATAAGCTAAAAACTCACAGAGGCGCTGCTAAGCGTTTCAAAAAGACTGCTTCTGGCGGTTTCAAGCGTAAACAAGCGCATCTTCGTCACATTCTGACTAAGAAAACTTCTAAGCGTAAATTACACTTACGTCCTAAGATGATGGTTCATAAGAATGACCATGGTCTAGTTTCACGTATGTTACCATTCGCTTAATAGGAGTCTTCAGAAATGGCAAGAGTTAAACGCGGTGTTATCGCACGTGCACGTCACAAAAAAGTTTTAAAGCAAGCTAAAGGTTACTACGGAGCACGTTCACGTGTTTACCGCGTAGCTTTCCAGGCAGTTACTAAAGCGGGTCAATACGCTTACCGTGACCGTCGTGCTAAGAAACGTACTTTCCGTCAACTTTGGATTGCACGTATCAATGCAGCAGCTCGTCAAAACGGTCTTTCATACAGCCGTTTTATCAATGGTCTTAAAAAGACTTCTGTAGAAATCGATCGTAAGATCCTTGCAGATATCGCAGTTTATGACCAAGTTGCATTTGCAGCACTTGTTGAAAAAGCAAAAGAAGGCCTAGCGGCTTAATTCGCTTTTCATAAAAGTTTTAAAAAGGAGCCTTGTGCTCCTTTTTTTGATCTCAAACTCAAAACATTTCTTTGCGAAATAATTATATACGCATGTCATTAGCTCCATTTTTTTGTTGAATCACCGCAGTTTACGCAATCATTTCAGATTAGTTGTTATAATTTCTTCTAATTAAATAAGTATCGCACCTGAGAGTAATATGTTTGCTAGCTTAATGTTTTTATCTGCTGCTGTGACCATGGACAGTCACTTACCACCCTTAAAACCTTGGCAAGGTGAAAGTGTGACGTTGATGCAAGAAAAAGGTCCATTAACTACAGATTTTGAATTGAGTGGCGGTATGCGTTCGCCAAATTATGAAGATACCATGGCATTTGTTGATAGACTTGTGGCTGCCAACCCCACACAGTTTAAAGTACAAACAATAGCAACAAGCAGTGCAGGGCGTAAGATAAAAATGTTAGTGGCGAATGAGCAAGGTTTGTTCGATGCAGCGCAGTTAACGTCTGATGCTAAGCCAACAATTTTTATTCAAGCAGGTATACACAGTGGTGAGATTGATGGCAAAGACGCCATGTTTATGCTGCTGCGTGACATTGCAACAGGCAAGCGCCGTGATATCTTGAGTAAAGTGAATATACTCTTCATTCCTATTTTAAATGTTGATGGACATGAAAGAAGTAGCCAATTCAATCGTATAAATCAGCGTGGCCCCGTTGAAATGGGCTTTAGAACCAATGGTTTAAATTTAAACCTTAATCGAGATTACACTAAGTTAGATACCCCAGAAGTGCGAGGTGTCTTGAAGGTTATTAATACGTTCAAACCCGATCTCTATGTCGATGTGCATGTCACTGACGGCGCTGATTATCAGTATGATGTAACGTATGGCTATAATCCTGTTTTTTCAAGTGAATCGCCCAGTGTTTCAGAAGCACTTGATACAATGTTCAAACCAATTATCGATGCTAAATTGACGAAAATGGGTCATATTCCTGGTCCGTTAGTTTTTGTTATGGATAAACGTGACTTTAAAAAGGGATTAGCCGGTTGGGTCGCAACCCCCCGTTATTCAAACGGCTGGGGTGATTTACGCTCTTTACCGAGTATTTTAGTTGAGAATCACTCTTTGAAGCCTTATAAACAGCGTGTACTTGGCACTTATGTGTTTTTAGATGGTGCAATTGATGCACTCGCAAAAAATAATCAAGCGTTACAAGCTGCGGTTAAAAAAGAACGTGAATTTAAACCTACGCAACTAGTGGTTGAGCGCAGCTATGCTACAGAACCAGATACACTGGTATTTAAAGGAATTAAATATACGCGTAGTAAAAGTGAATTATCAGGGCAAGCGGAAGTAGCTTATCTTGGTGAAGAAGAAAGTTATGATGCATTGCCTATTTACTGGCAAAAAATCGTTAAAAAAACAGTTAATGTGCCTAGCGCCTTTTATATTCCGCCAGCTTATAGTGCAATTATTAGTAAATTAAAACTACATGGTGTCGAAGTATTGCGTGTTAACGACACTGGGCCTAAATTGTTAACACAGGCTTCGGTAAAAGACTATACTTTTGCTAACGTGCCTTTTGAAGGACGTTTTCGGGTTGAAGCAAGCTTCGATTACAAGAGTATCACTGATGTTGATGTAACTGGCTGGTATAAGGTATCAACAAATCAGCCATACTCAGAGCTAGCAACTCATTTGCTGCATCCTGAAGCACCTGATTCATTCTTTGCGTGGGGAGAATTCAATACTATTTTTCAGCGCACTGAGTATATGGAAAACTATGCGTTGATACCTTACGCAAAGCAAATGTTACAAGAGCAACCAGAGCTTGCGCTAGAGTTTGATCAAAAGGTTCGTGAAGATAAAGCCTTTGCTAAAGACCCAGAAGCACGTCTTAATTGGCTATACAAGCGATCACCATTTTATGATCAGGCTTATTTGCAGTACCCAATTTTAATGGCTTTTGAACAACCTTCAATGGAGCAATAAAATGAATGTTGTTACAGTTCCAGTAACAGGCTTTGCACAAAATTGTCGTATTGTTGTTTGTACAAATACCAATAAAGCGGCATTAATAGACCCAGGCGGGGACGTCGATAAACTAAGCGCAGAGCTCTCTACATTAGGGTGTGAACTTGAGTCTATCTTTTTAACCCATGGTCACCTTGATCACGTTGGTGCGGCGAAACAACTAGCTGATAAATTTGGTGTAAAAATTATTGGGCCACATCTTGATGACAAGTTTTGGTTTGATTCGTTACCAATGCAAGCGCAAATGTTTGGTTTTGCGCCGATTACGCCATTCTATCCAGATGCATGGTTAGCTCATGGTGACACAATCCATGTTGGGGAGGCTTGTTTATCAGTTCGCCACTGCCCTGGGCATACTCCTGGGCATGTTGTTTTTTACCATGATGCATCAGAGCAAGTTTTCGTTGGTGATGTAATTTTTCAAGGCTCAGTAGGGCGTACAGATTTTCCTAAAGGGGACAGTGCGCAACTTATTGCATCTATTAAGTCTGAAATTTTGAGTCTAGCAGATGACGTTAAAATTCTTCCGGGGCACGGTCCGAATACGACCGTAGGCCATGAACGAAAAACAAACCCATTTATTAGTGGACGCTATGGCTAAAATTGCATTTTTTTTGCATAAATAATTGAAAATGAGCAGACTGATTTTTAAATCAGTAGTATAATTTAACCAATAACTTTAAAGAAAAAGAAATAAAATGTCTCTAAACCAAGTAGATCGCCAAATTTTGGCATTGTTACAGCAAGATGCTAGCTTATCAACGGCAGAAATTGCCGATAAAGTTGGTTTATCTCAATCTCCATGTTGGCGTCGTATCGCGAAGCTTGAGCAGGATGGCTATATCAAAGGTAAAGTTGCTTTGCTCGACGAAAAAAAGCTTGGCTTTGATATGTTGGTTTACGCCCACGTTCGCTTGTCTAACCACGGCAGAACAAATCTTGCTGAATTTGAACGTTTGATCATGAGTTATGATGAAGTCACTGAATGTTATAGTATGGCGGGGACAATGGACTTTATGTTGCGTATCATTTCAAAAGGAATAGAAGGTTATGAGCAGTTTGTTCGTGACAACCTTTTGAATCTAGAGTTCGTTCAAGAAGTACATTCGAATGTTACAATGACGTGTGTTAAACGTAGTACGTCTTTACCACTTTAATTCTTTTATTTACTACACTTAGTCTTTTTCAAAAAACGGCTAGCATTTTATGGTGCTAGCCGTTTTGTTGTTAATAATTGTTAACGTATCGAGTTTTTGCTAGAATTCTGCGCCTTGCCAAAATGCATTCATAAGAAAGAGGATCTTAATGTTTAACTTACTCAGCAAAGCCCCCAGCTCTGCTAAAAACGATATTTTATCAGGCCTGACTGTAGCGTTAGCATTAGTACCAGAAGCAGTTGCATTTGCTTTCGTTGCTAACGTTGAACCATTAGTCGGTTTATATGCTGCATTTATTGTTGGCTTAATAACGGCTATTTTCGGTGGTCGTCCCGGCATGATTTCAGGTGCTACAGGCGCACTGGCTGTTGTGATGGTAAGTTTAGTATTAGATCATGGTGTAGAGTATTTATTTGCCACTGTACTATTAATGGGGATATTGCAGATCTTAGCGGGTGTGTTTAAGCTCGGTAAATTTATCCGCATGGTGCCACATCCAGTGATGTTGGGATTTGTAAACGGTTTGGCAATCGTTATTTTCTTAGCGCAGTTAGGGCAGTTTAAAGTACCAGATGGCATGGGCGGTCAGCAGTGGATGGAAGGTCAAGCACTGTATATTATGCTTGGTTTAGTTGCATTAACTATGGCTATTATTCACTTTTTACCAAAGCTCACAACAGCAGTACCATCTTCGCTTGTTGCGATTGTGACCGTAACAGGTTTAGTCATTGGTCTGGATTTAGAAGCGCGTACGGTGCTTGATTTTCTAAAAGGCATGACAGATAACGAGCAAGCGACCATTGCAGGTGGCTTACCTGAATTTCATATTCCTATGGTGCCTTTCAATTTAGAAACGCTTAAAATTATTTTCCCTTACGCATTAGTCCTAGCGGCAATTGGCTTAATTGAATCATTATTAACACTCACTTTAATTGATGAGATCACAGAAACTCGCGGCCACAGTAATAAAGAGTGTATAGGTCAAGGTGCTGCCAATGTAACCTGTGGCTTCTTTGGTGCAATGGGTGGTTGTGCCATGATTGGTCAATCAATGATCAACATAAACTCGGGTGGTCGTTCACGTTTATCTGGCATTAGTGCAGCTTTATTGCTTCTTGTTTTTATCGTGTTTGCAGCAAGTTTAATCGAGATGATCCCATTAGCAGCGCTAGTGGGTGTTATGTTTATGGTCGTTTTAGGCACATTTGAGTGGGCAAGTTTCAAAATGATGAAGCGAGTACCTAAGTCAGATGCGTTTGTGATTGTATTAGTTTCAGGTGTAACCGTTGCAACCGACTTGGCAATAGCGGTTTGTGTGGGTGTTATTGTATCTGCACTGGTATTTGCTTGGCAGCATGCGAAGCACATTTACACAAGTAATTACATAGACGAACAAGGTTCAAAAGTATATGAACTGCATGGCCCATTGTTCTTTGGCTCAGTGAAAAACTTTGCTGAATTATTTGATGTTAAAAATGATCCTCAAGATGTGATCATTGAATTTAAGCACAGCCGTGTTGCTGATCATAGTGCAATTGAAGCCATAGATAGCTTAGCGGATAAATATAAGAAAGCAGGTAAGCAATTACACTTACGTCATTTGAGTCCTGATTGCATTCAACTCCTTCATAAGGCACGTGATATTGTTGAAGTTAATGTGATTGAAGATCCCAATTATAAAGTGGCTTCAGATAAATTAGCTTAAAAATAAAGCAATGATAAAGCGAAGGCTGTAGTAGTCTTCGCTTTTTTAATGCCTGAAGAATGCGGTAAGGCTATAAAAAATCAAGATAGGCGGCAGTGCTTTATTCTCGTGACTATCGGTATAATAAAAATAAGTATATAAGGTAACTCGTTATTTTGAATTGGCAATCTTTAGTTGATAATCGACAACGTTTTTTCTGGGTCCTGCAGATCGCTGGCTGGATTGGCTATGCATTAGTAAATTATATAGGCTCAAAAGTATTTGAAATGCGTGACATATACGTGTTTGTTATCGTTTTGAATGCTTATGCAGGATGCTTAATGACGATACCTTTACGCTATATGTATAGGAAAGTATGGAACGCGTCACCTTGGGTATTAATGCTCGTTGTTTTTGGTGCGTCTTATCTGACGGGAACGCTTTGGGCAGTAGTACAAAAGTTTAACTTATGGGAAATATACCGCCATGGTTATAGGCCAAATGAGTGGTTTTATTACCTTCAACAAGGTTTAGATTCTGTCTATATCATTCTGTGTTGGAGTGGTTTGTACTTTGGAATTAAGTATTACCAGCTTTTACAAAGTGAGCGACAAAAAGCGTTAAAAGCAACAACAATGGCCCATGAAGCTCAACTAAAAATGCTTCGTTATCAGTTAAACCCGCATTTTTTATTTAATACGCTTAATGCTATTTCTACATTGATATTGGTAAAAGAGAACAAAGATGCAAATCTAATGGTCTCTAAGTTAAGTGACTTTTTACGTTATACGTTAAACACAGATCCAATCAAAAAAGTCCCATTAGAGCAGGAGTTACATGCTTTAATGTTGTACTTAGAAATTGAAAGAGTACGTTTTGATGAACGTTTGCAGGTAAATGTTGAAGTGAGTGAGCAAGCAAAAGAAGCGCTAGTGCCAAGTTTAATACTGCAACCGATCATCGAAAATGCCATTAAGTATGCTATTGCACAACTAAATGAAGGTGGTGTGATTGATATAAAAGCACAAGTTTTCGCAAATGAACTATTATTGGAAGTAGGCGATAATGGTCCTGGTACCGAGCTGATAAATGGCCAACTGGTTAATTCTCAAGGCGTTGGCATAGCAAATACCAAAGACCGACTAAAAACACTTTATGAGAACAATTATTCGTTTGTACTCTCTGACAATACGCCAAGTGGATTAAAGGTAAATCTGCGTGTTCCGTTTGAAAAGGCTGTTAAATAAATGAGCAAAATTAGAACGCTGATTGTTGATGATGAACCATTAGCCAGAAAAGGCTTAGCTGTACGACTTTCTGAGTTTGACGATTTGGAAGTTATTCGTTTATGTAGCAATGGACAAGAAGCAATTGATGAGTGTTTATCTGGTAACATTCAATTAGTATTTTTGGATATCCAAATGCCAAACATGAATGGTTTTGAAGTCGCGCGAGCATTAAGCGAGAGTGTTAATCCATTACCAGCAATTGTTTTTGTAACGGCATTTGATCAGTTTGCTGTTAAAGCATTCGAAATTCATGCATTGGATTATATTCTTAAACCAGTCGATGACAACAGACTAAAACAGGCGGTAGAGAAAGTGCATACCTATTTAAAGACACAACAAGATAACGCCCATAAGAAGAAACTAGCGAGCTTTGTTGCGGGTATTACAGGTAACAACTGCGAAGAAATTTTAAAGAAATTAGCAACAGGAGATAGCCTAGCAGATAGGCGTTACCCAGAATCACTCGCTGTAAAAGAGCAGGGCGAGATTGTTCGTGTGCCTGTGGTGACAATTCAATGGGTCGATGCGGCTGGGGATTATATGTGTCTGCATTGCCAAGACGGACAAACACATATTCTTCGTAAAACAATGAAAGAGCTTGAACAAGAGCTCGACCCGCAATTATTTGTACGTGTTCATCGTAGTGCTATTGTAAATACTAAGCAAATTAGCAAGCTTGTAACGCAAGTAAGCGGTGAATATTTATTAGTGCTTGATAACGGCCAAGAATTAAAGGTGAGCCGTAGCTACCGCGATAAAGTGAAAGCAGCACTAGCTAGTTAACAACAGACACTAATTAAGTCAAAAAAGGCGCATTTAATGCGCCTTTTTAACGAATAATTGTACTAGTTTAAACTGTTACAATCTTCATTGTATTTGTAGCACCAATTGTTTCCATCGCATCACCGTGCGTTAAAATCACTGTATCGCCAGCCACTAGAGAACCAAGTTCAACCAGTGTGTTTAATGCGTCACGAACCATGCTGTCATCTTCACATTTAGTTGAATCAAAGAACACAGGGTAAACACCACGGTAAAGAGCTGTTTGCCCCAGTGTGCTTGCATGACGTGATAGTGAGTAAATTGGTAAACCAGAGCTAATACGCGACATTAACTTAGCTGTGCTGCCTGATTCTGTTAGTGTCACAATCGCTTTTACAGAATCTAAATGATTAGCTGCATACATAGCAGATAAGGCTATTGATTCAGCATTTGATGAAAAACGGCTGTCTAAACGGTGTTTAGAGACGTGCGTTTCTTTTTGTGATTCGGCACCTAAACAAACTCGGGCCATAGTAGCAACAGTTTCTTCAGGGTAGTCACCAGCGGCTGTTTCAGCTGATAGCATAACGGCATCAGTGCCATCAAGTACTGCGTTTGCAACGTCCATAACCTCTGCACGGGTTGGCATTGGGTTATCGATCATTGATTCCATCATTTGTGTTGCTGTAACAACAGTACGGTTTAGCGAGCGCGCACGGCTAATAATAAGTTTTTGTTTACCAACAAGGGCTGCATCACCAATTTCAACACCAAGGTCACCACGTGCAACCATAACAGCGTCAGAAGCAAGTACGATATCGTCAATCGCTTCAACTGTTTCAACCGCTTCTGCACGTTCAATTTTTGCAAGAAGTTGCGCGTTTGAGCCAGCTGCTTCTGCTAAAGAGCGAACATAACGCATGTCATCGCCACTACGTGGGAATGAAACAGCAATGTAATCAACGCCAATTTCAGTGGCAGTGATTAAATCTTCTTTGTCTTTATCAGTGAAAGCAGGGGCTGTTAGACCACCGCCTAAACGGTTAATCCCTTTATTGTTTGAAAGTACGCCACCAACAGTAACAGTCGTGTGAACTAGGGCACCATCTACGCTATCAACTGTTAATTGAATTAAACCGTCGTTTAATAATAGTAAGTCACCTGATTTAACATCGTTTGGTAACTCTTTATAGTCGATACCTACCGCGTTTACGTCGCCTTGGCCTTTTTCCATTTCTGCATCAAGAGTAAATTTTGCGCCTACTTCTAGGTTTACTTTACCATCTTTGAAAGTTGAGACACGAATTTTAGGGCCTTGTAAGTCGGCAAGAATAGCAACGTGCTTGCTTAAACGCTTAGCAATGCTGCGTACCGCTTCAGCGCGGTCTTTATGATCTTGTGCTACACCATGTGAGAAGTTCAAACGAACAACATTTGCACCTGCACGAATAATTTTTTCTAGGTTGTTATCTCGATCGGTTGCCGGTCCAAGGGTCGCAACAATTTTTGTGCGTCTTAGCATCAAATTCTCCTGTGCGCTTAATTAAATTAAGCAAATTGATGGTTATCTATTAAAAAGCCGTGCAATTAAACCATTTATATTGGCTTATACATAAGCACGCTGTAGAACTCATAAGTAAAAATAGTGTTCTTACGTATGAGAATCAGACTGTCTGTATTAAATTGTAATATACAAAGTAACAATGACGTTATTATGACACCGGTGTCAGGTAGCGTCAATACACATACCTTTTTAAAGGGTATTATAAAAATCTGGTCCGATGCCTGCGTTATTTTGATATACTGACCATAACGTCGCTTCATGATTTTGATGATTTATATCAACTTAGCTTACAAGCTCGCATTTTTGGGCTGCTTGGGTATAATGCGCGCGTAATTATTTTGATTAACTAACCAATAGTTGTTACCGAGGAGGACACTAAATGCAAGTTGCATTAGTAGGGTTAGGCGTTATGGGTAAAAATCTTGCCCTCAACCTGATTGAAAAAGGGCTGACATTAGTAGCTTATGATAAAAACCCTGATGCGGGTGCTGAGTTACTAAGCTGTGCGAAAACGCTTGGTTTGGCAGACCGTTTACACATAGTGTCTGATTTAAATGATATGGTTAGACGCTTAGAACCGCCTCGTTCAATCTTACTATTAGTTCCTGCTGGTGAATTGGTTGATAAAGTATGTACAGAGCTTGCAGAAGCAGGTGTTGACTGTGATGACATTATTGTAGATTGCGGCAACAGTAACTACAAAGACGGCATTAGCCGTAAACTTAAATATCAAAACAAATTTGAATTTGCCACTATGGGTATTTCTGGCGGCGCAGAAGGTGCGCGTCACGGTCCCGCTATGATGGCGAGTGGCTCAGAAGGCGGCTGGGAGCGTGTAGAGCCGTGGTTCGAAAAAGTAGCGGCAAGCTACAAAGGTGAGTCGTGTTTTGCACGTGTAGGCCAATCTGCAAGTGGTCACTTTGTAAAAATGGTTCACAACGGTATCGAATATGCGTTGATGCAATTAATTGCCGAAATGTACCAATTACTGCGTTTAGGCACCAATCGTTCACCGAAAGAAGTGGCTGATATTTTCAATGACTGGTCAGAAGGCACTTTAAATAGCTACTTACTGTCAATTTCAAGCCATATCTTAAGCCTTGAAACAACAGAAGGTGAGCCACTAGTCGATTTAATCGATAATAAGGTTGGCGCTAAAGGCACTGGCCTATGGACTGCACAAAATGCGCTAGAACTTGGCATTGCAGTGCCATCATTAGTGGCGGCTGTACAAGCTCGTCACTTAACAAATACTTGTGATACACATGCAGCGAAAGAAATGACTTACGCTGCCAAAGCAACTGACTCAGTTGATTTAGATTTGGATGAGTTAAAAGATGCATTCACACTGGCAAGTTTACTTGCTTATCGTCAAGGCTTAGCACTTATCAAAGGTGCGTCTCGTGCCCATCAGTGGAAAGTTGACCTTTCGAAAACGCTACAAACATGGCGCGCTGGTTGTATCATCCGTGCAGATTACTTAGATAATGTAGCTGAAGGTGTAGAGTTTATCGATTCTATGCAGCGTGAATCAGCAGCATTACGTAAAGTGACAGGCGCAGCAGTTGCATCTGGTCTTGCGTTCCCTGTGTTAACAGCAACACAAACTTACATTGCGACGTTAACAACACCAAGTAATGGTCACCTTGTTCAAGCACAACGTGACTACTTCGGTGAGCATGGTATTAAAACTCACAGTGGTGAGATTTGCCATTTAACAGACTTAGTTGAAATTGACGAAAAAGTTCGTTAATTATCAAAAGTATAAAAAAAGGCACCAATTGGTGCCTTTTTTGTATTCAATTGTATTGATTATCGGCTTAATTCACCACGCAGGTTGTCTTGCATCAAGTGACGAATTGTTTCTACTTCAAGCTTTTGACTAAATAAGTAGTGTAACTTGGTTAAACACGCTTCTAATGTCATATCGTAGCCACTGATCACACCACAATTTAATAAGGCATTACCTGTTGCATAACCCCCCATATTCACTTGACCTTTTAAGCACTGTGTTAGGTTAACAATCACCATACCGCGTTTACTAGCGTCATTTAGAATATCTAAAAACGCTGGATCTTGTGGGGCATTACCCACACCAAAGCTAAGTAAAACAAGTGCTTTGATGTCATCATTAACTAAGCTTTTTACCACTTTAGGGCTTATACCAGGGTATAGATAAAGCACACCAATTGGTTGTGGTGTAATATTCGATACCTGTAATTCGTTATCAACGTAAGGGCTAAGTTGCCCTTTGATAAGTTGAATATTAATTCCAGATAATGCTAAAGGTTCAAGGTTAGGTGAAGCAAACGCATCAAAACCATCGGCATGGGCTTTTGTTGCACGGTTACCACGGAACAGTTGGTTATTAAAAAACAGGCTTACTTCAGCAATTGGGTAATTAGCGGCTAAATACATTGCATTAAGTAAATTTACTTGGCCATCAGAACGAAGTTGCGAAAGTGGAATTTGCGAGCCCGTCACAATCACAGGTTTTGTTAGATTTTCGAACATGAAAGACAAGGCAGAAGCTGTGTAGGCCATGGTATCGGTACCATGCAAAACTACAAAGCCATCATAATCTTGGTATTTACTTTTAATATCGTCAGCAATGAGTTGCCAGTGGGCAGGGGACATATCTGAAGAATCAATGAGCGGGCAATATTCGTGAATATCAAACAAAGGCATTTCATCGCGATTAAACTCTGCATTATTAACCACTGTTTCGGTTAAAAAACCTTCTGCCGGAACATAACCGCGACTTGATTTTTTCATCCCGATTGTGCCGCCCGTGTAGGCGATATATATACGTTTACGTTTCATAAAAAAGCCCAGTAAAATAACTGGGCTTAGTATACCTAAAATTGCTTAGCGAAGTAAGTTATTGAATTACGTTACATACTAAACAACGAGCGTAAACACCTTGTGGATCGTTGTAATCTTTTAGGTTATCAATTTCACTACTTAACTGATTAATAAGGCTTTGTAAGTTAGCTTGCGTTGCCAGTACTGATTGTGATGAGTCAGACTTAGCAAAGAAGCTTTTAACAGCTGCTGTACCAAAGATATCTTGCAGCATTTGCTCTTGAGGAGTTAAAGACTGTTTAATAGTTTTAACATCGTAATGAGCCAGCTTAGCAAGTTCAGCCGCTGCTTTTATAGCATCTTGCTTATCACCTAGTTTATCGACTAAACCAAGTTCTTTTGCTTGGGTCGCAATCCATACACGGCCTTGTGCTATTTCATTAACTTGTTCTGGTGTCATGTTACGTGCTTCAGCTACTACATTTAAGAAGCGTTGATAAGCATCCTCTACACTCAATTGAATGATATCGGCCATTTTCTCATCAAGTGGGCGAGCAATCGAAAAGCCAGCAAGATCGGTCGTTGCCACACCATCTGAATAAATACCTAACTCAGCCATGGTATTTTCAAACGTCATGAAAGTACCGAACACACCGATTGACCCCGTAATTGTGCTAGGGGCAGCCCAAATCTCGTTAGCGGCAGATGCAATCCAGTAACCACCTGATGCTGCCACTGAGCTCATTGAAGCGATAACTGGTTTGCCAGCAGCTTTAAGCGCTAAGACTTCGGCGCGAATAACTTCAGATGCGAACATACTTCCGCCACCTGAATCAATACGAAGCACAACGGCTTTTACTTTGTCATCAAGGCGCGCTTCACGAAGTAGGGCGGCGGTAGAGTCGCCTCCAATCTCACCTGCTTTGCGTTCACCGTCTACGATGGTTCCTTTAGCTACGACAACAGCTACTTTTTCAGTGATTGGGTTATCAAATTCAATAGGTGGCTTCACAAGCGATAAATACTCACGGAAGCTAACCTGTTTAAAGGTTTTGCCTGTTTCTTCAGTACCAACTACATCTATTAATTGTTGACGAATTTGTTGTGACGTTTTCAGAGAGTCAACCCATTGGTTGTTAAGTGCATATTGACCTGAGTTACCATTAACGGCTTGCATTTTAGCAAGGTATACATCCATATCTTCATCGAAATTGCTTTCATCGAATGGACGGCTTGCAGCGACGTCTGTTTTATACTCGTTCCAAAGTGCGGTTAGCCACACATTGTTTGCCTCTTTTGCAGCCTCAGACATGTCGTTACGAATGAATGGTTCAACGGCTGACTTATAAGTGCCTACACGGAAAATATGCTGTGTTACTTTAAGCTTCTCAAGTGCATCTTTGAAATAAAGTGGGAACATGCCATAGCCTTCAATACTTACACCGCCGTAAGGGTGCATTGACACCTCGTTAGCATGAGCAGCGATATAATATTGTGCTTGTGTGTAGTAATAGCCCATTGCAACAACTTGCTTACCCGCTTCTTTAAATGCATCAATAGCGTTTGTTATTTGCTTTAACTTATTGATATGTGCACTTGGCATTTTTTGTAGATCAAGCAGCATAACTGAGATACGATCATCTTTGGTTGCTTGATTAATAACTTCAATGACATCATCAAGTAGAATTTCTGATGGTGCTTCTTGCCCCATAGTTGCATCGTTGATAGCTGCTTCAACAGGGTCAACATAGGTTTTCTCTTCAACAATTGGTCCATTTAGGTTTAGACGTAATACAGTGCCATCGGCCACTTTTACTTTGTCTTCTTCACTAGATATAGCAACAATAAATAGTATTACTAGTAGTAAAAAAATAATGTTGAGAACCAATCGGCGTGAGAAGTTAATCCCTGCCCAAATGCCTTTAAATATCTTTGCTAGCAAAATAAATCCTTAATTCAGTACAACTTAGTAGTTAACTCATCTTAGCTCAGAATAATCTTAAAATTAACTGTTAAATAGTAACAGAGTGTTTAAATCAACAAATTGCTACAGATTATTAGATGCTAAAAGTTGATTATTTACAGTTATTGCAGCAGAATCTAATTATTATAGAGGTTAGACCAGTTAACGGGGCACACATGTTAGAACAAAAATTACAATTACCGCATACTGAACTTCGTAATCGTTTGGTTATGGGATCAATGCATACAGGACTTGAAGAAGGCTGGCATAACCGTAAACGCTTACGTGCATTTTATGAAGCAAGGGCGAAAGGGGGCACAGGTTTAATTATTACCGGCGGGTATAGCCCAAATATACGTGGTAAACTAACCCCATTTGCTTCAACGTTTAGCTCTTATTATGATGTGATTAAACACCGTGCTTATACAGAGGCTGTGCATGAGCAAGGTGGAAAAATCTGCTTGCAGTTATTGCATGCTGGACGGTATGCCTATCATCCATTTAACCAAGCGCCAAGTGCAATTAAAGCACCTATCAATCCTTATAAACCTAAAGCAATGTCACTAGGTTCAATTAAAAAGACCATCAAAGATTTTGCGAACTCAGCAAAGCTTGCTGAAAAAGCTGGCTATGATGGTGTTGAAATCATGGGCTCAGAAGGTTATCTGATCAATGAGTTTATGGCTAATCACACAAATAAACGTACCGATAGCTATGGCGGTAGTTTAGAAAATCGCATGCGTTTGGCTGTTGAGATTGTTAAAGCTGTTAGAGCAAAAGTAACTAAGAAATTTATTATTGTTTTTCGCCTATCAGTCATGGATCTGATCCCTAATGGTTCAACGCCTGATGAAGTCAAGCAACAAGCTATTGCACTTGAACAGGCTGGAGTAGACATATTCAATACTGGAATTGGTTGGCATGAAGCGCGTGTTCCAACTATTGCCAGTATGGTTCCGCCTGGTGCATTTAAAGAAGCTTCGAAAAGGTTAAAAGACACTGTGTCAGTACCTGTTGTGGCTGTAAACCGTATTAATACTCCTGAAATTGCCAATAGCATTTTAGAGGCAGGTGAGTCAGATCTCATTTCTATGGCTCGCCCGCTTTTGGCTGATCCTGAGTTATTTAATAAATACATTAATAATAAGTCTGAACAAATTAATGTTTGCATTGGTTGTAACCAAGGCTGTTTAGATCATGTATTTAAAAATAAACGGGCGACATGTTTGGTCAATCCACAAGCGGCGTTTGAATTAGACTATAGTTTAGAAAAAGCATCGTCTTCACGTTTAGTGCTAGTTGTGGGAGCAGGGCCTGCTGGTCTTGCTGCGAGTTGTTATCTTGCACAAAAAGGCCATAAAGTTACACTCATTGAGCGCAAAGAGAAAATGGGTGGTCAATTCAATCTGGCTATGCAAATACCGGGTAAAGAAGATTTTAATCATACCCTTAACTACTTCACTAACGAATTAACGCGTCTTAATGTTGATCTAAAACTTGGTACTGAATTTACAGATAATATGCTTAATCAATACGATGACGTTGTGTTTGCAACGGGCGTACGTCCACGTGAAGCGAAAATCGAATGCAGTGATGGTAAACGCGTATTCGCTTATGATGAAGTGATCCGAGGTGAAGTAGAGCTCGGCGAAAAAATTGCTATATTGGGTGCTGGTGGCATTGGTTTTGATATGGTGGCATTTTTAAGTGAACACAAAGGTCAAACTATTGAGCAATTTAAAACCCAGTGGGGAATAGAGTGTGAAGCCAAGCCAGACAAAGATACACGTAAGCTTTATATGCTTAAGCGAAGTGAAGGACGCTTTGGTAGCGACTTAGGTAAAACGACAGGCTGGATACATCGCCAAGTTGCTAAACAACATGGTGTAACACAAATAGCAGAATGTCAGTACTTAAGCTTTGATAAGCAGGGTTTGAAGATCACAGTCAAAGGCGAGGAGAAAGTGTTAGATGTTGATACAGTCATAGCATGTATCGGTCAAGTGTCTAACAATGAAACGTTTGCAAATGATAAAGAAAATGCGAAAGTTCACGTTATTGGTGGGGCAAAGTTAGCGGCAGCCATTGATGCTAAGCGTGCAATTTTTGAAGCGTTACAGGTAGCTAGAAAAATCTAATTGAAATAAACGCCAGCTATACGTGGTCTTAGTCTATACTAATTATTAGTCTTATAACTGAGGCCACAATGTTGAATACTTTACTAAAATCATATGATCAATCCTTAAATAAACTCCGTATTTTTGACGGTGTACCTGCGCTTCTTATCAGATTTATCTTAGCTCCGGTTATGATAATAGCCGGCTTCAATAAGCTTGCACTGAGTGGTGATGTTTCTCATTTTTATCAATACTTTTTGGCGTCCGAAGATATCATCGCATGGTTTGGAAATGAAGAGTGGGGCCTTGGTTTACCTTTTCCTGCACTGTTAGCTTTTCTAGCCGCATGGACAGAGTTTTTGGGCGGAATACTATTGTTTTTTGGGTTTTTAACTCGACTTGTGACTATACCACTAATGATTACCATGTTAGTAGCCGCAACGACTGTTCATAGTGAACATGGCTGGTTTGCTGTTACTCCAACAGATGCGAGTACAAGCCCTGCGCGTGTTTTAAGCTGGGTAAATATCCCAGGTGCACAAGAAAGCTTAGACAATTCAGCGCAAGCCTCAGAAAGATTAACTAAAATGCGCGATTTATTAGAAACACATGGCCATACCGGTTATCTATACGAAACAGGTCGACCAGTGATTTTAAATAATGGTATAGAATTCTCAGCCATTTATTTTGTTATGCTTTTGAGCCTATTCTTTATGGGGGGCGGAAGATATTTGAGTATTGATTACTGGTTAGCTACAAAGCGAACTAATGGCTTTATTGATAACTAGAATAAGTGTTAAGCTTAAATTTTATAGCCCCTATTAATTAGGGGCTTCGTATTATGTATTTACGGATTTAAAATGGACGCTTTAACGCTATTACAAACTCGACAGTCTGATCCAAGGCTTGTTGCACCAGGCCCTTCACAAGAGCAATTATCAATTATTAAGCGCGCAGCACTGAAAGTGCCTGATCATGGTTGCATAGCACCGTGGCGATTTATTGTTGCACAAGGCGAGGCCCTACATAAGTTAGGTGAAATTTATCACCAAGCAGCAGTTGCTGAGCAGCAAGATGCAAGAACCATTGAACGAGCAAAATCTCTACCATTACGTGCACCCATGGTAATAATTGCAATTGCTAATGTTGTTGATAATCCAAAAGTACCGCGTATTGAGCAAGTACAAAGTGCTGGATGCAGCGTACTAACAATGCAACAAGCTGCTTTTGCGCAAGGACTAGGTGGGATTTGGAGAACGGGTTATTTTGCGCAAAGTCCTTTCGTGAAATTTGCTTTAGGGTGTAAAGAGGAGGATGAAATCGTCGGATTCTTATATCTAGGAACACCAGAAGTGGACTGCAAAAAGCCGGTAAGACACGAGCCATCACGATTTTTTGAAAATTTATAATTATTTTTGAACTTTCTTGTACTTTAATAGTCAGATCTGATTAAGCTTGCTTATGTTACTTTTTTCAAGTTTATCTTTGCTGTAAGAAGCGCTTGGACGCAAAACTAAAAAATCTTCTTCGGTATGTTTTTTAATCGGTTGTTTTTTGATAATGTAATGGAAGTCTCAGAAAAATAACGATAAAGAAGACGAGAAAAATGGGAAACTTATTTTTACGTGAAAAAGAAAATTGGTTCGCTTGGTCATTATGGGGATTAATTGGCGCTATTATTACGTTTTTTGTTGCAATGTCGACTAAAGCTCCCCAATTCTTAGGATTGTCGGCCGTTGGGGTGTTATTTCTACTCACATGGTGGATGCAAAGTACAAAACGGTTTGATTTTGGGCGTGCATTTAAAATATGTTGCTACGTTCTGACATTTACAAGCTTACCTGCTTTTTTACTTGTTATCGTTCCAAGCGACAACTTTAATCGCATCGATGTTGTTGTTCAAGCAGCTGCCTTTGCACTTATAAGCGTGTTAATTTGCTTGATCTGCTCATGGATAGCAAGACGGCCCAAGCAATATTATTAACTTTATTGAATATTTTAAAAATAAACCTTTACAAAAAACTCAGTAAACACTATTATGCGCGCCGTACGGAGAGATGGCAGAGTGGTCGAATGCACCGGTCTTGAAAACCGGCAGGGGTTTGTAGCCCCTCTAGGGTTCAAATCCCTATCTCTCCACCATTATTTAAAAAACCGCCTAACTGGCGGTTTTTTGCTTTCTGGAGATAAATAATGCCGACAAGCGAACCTTCAAAACTACAACGTATTATCAAACATGTGTTGCTGTGGTCAGTTTTTTCCTATTTTTATCATAGTGGTGTAACTGTTCTTGTTGCAATGGCGCATGATGCTAAGCCAGAACACAGTCTATTAACTGCCATTGCATATGGTATAGGTTTCAATACGCTTGTAGCTCATTTGATTGGTAAATATGATAAACATTGGCCAATTATTGCTGCGTCATATATCGCACTTGGCGGGTTACTTGTTGTGCCTTTGGTTCTTACAGGCACGGCAGGGTTGATGAATGTGTACTTTATTCCAGTAATGGTTATAAGCTTACCAATCGCTACCTTTATCGTTGAGAAAATAAAGCAACGAATTAGTTTAAACACTGACCAAACGCAGTAAAACTAGGCGATATTCAGTGTTTTTTTATGTTAGTATGGCTTTGTCTTTTAACTAATAAACGTGAATTTAAACATGTCAGATATTTTTACAACAGATGCTGAAAAAGCAAGTTATGGTATTGGTTTACAAATGGGTGAACAATTAAAAGCGAATCCATTTGAAGGTTTAAACCTTAACTCTGTATTTGAAGGTATGAAAGACGCGTATGCCGGTAGTGATTTCCAAGTCGAAATTCCTGCAATTCAAGCTGCTTTTGAAAAAATCAATGCTGAAATTCAAGCGCGTCGTGAAGAAGAAGCTAAAGTACTTGCTGCTGAAGGTGTTGCTTTCTTAGAAGAAAATGCAAAGCGCCCAGAGATCACTGTAACTGAATCAGGTCTACAGTACGAAGTTCTTACAGCAGGTGAGGGTGAAAAACCAACAGCTGATTCTACTATTCGTGCTCATTACCACGGTACACTCATTAACGGTACAGTATTCGACAGCTCATATGAGCGTGGTCAACCTGCTGAGTTCCCAGTAAGTGGTGTTATCAAAGGCTGGACAGAAGCTGTGCAAATGATGGGTACAGGTTCAAAGTGGCGCCTATATGTACCACATGAACTTGCTTACGGTGAGCGCGGTGCGGGTGCTGCAATCGCACCTTTCTCAACGTTAATCTTCGACGTTGAGTTATTAGAAATTATCTAATTGGTTTCTAATAGACATAAAAAACCTGCTAACTGCAGGTTTTTTTATGTCTGATACAAATATTAACTATTTGATTCAGCGTATTCTTTACACTTTTCAGTGTCAACGCATTCACCGTATAAGTATAGTGAGTGGTTAGTTAGCTTAATGCCATTTTCTTCAGCAATTTCAACTTGACGACGTTCAATAAGATCATCCTCAAATTCTACAACCTTTCCACACTTCAAGCATACAAGGTGGTCATGATGTGTACTTCCTGATAGTTCGAATACCGACTTTCCACCTTCAAAGTGGTGGCGAGATACGATACCAGCATCATCAAATTGGTTAAGAACACGATAGACAGTTGCAAGACCAATCTCTTCGCCTTTGTCTAATAAAATTTTATAGACATCTTCAGCGCTGATGTGTTGATTGTCTGGAGATTGCAGAATCTCTAAAATTTTAATACGTGGCAGTGTTACTTTTAACCCTGCTTTTTTTAATTCCAAGTTGTGATCAGTCATTCAATCTGTCTCAATTTATTTAGTTATACTAGGCATCATTAAGATGCACACGACACATTAGCAACTAGTAGAATAACGTGCCTAGTTACTAAGTGCAAAGAACAATTCGTTTAATTGCCGATTTTTCAAACAAAAGTGAATTGGTTGTGCATCTTTACAGCAGCTAGTAAATGCGAGTAATACTTGTTATTAATCAGCAAGTTCCGCTAAACACATTTCGTCATGAATCTGAGCACACCAGTCTTTAACACGCTTTTCTGTAAGATCTGGTTGACGGTCTTCATCAATACCTAAGCCGACAAAATGGTTGTCATCTACAAGTGCTTTTGATGCTTCGAAGTCATAACCTTCAGTTGACCAATTACCAACAACGATTGCACCGCGCTCTGTTACGATATCATTTACCATACCCATAGCGTCTAAGAAGTACTCTGCATAATCTTCTTGGTCACCACAACCAAATATCGCGACTAATTTTCCTTCGAAGTCGATTTCTTCTAATTCAGGGAAAAAATCATCCCAATCGCACTGCGCTTCACCGTAGTACCATGTAGGGATACCAAATAATAGCAAATCGAATTCAGCAATCTCTTCTTTAGAGCTTTTCGCAATGTCATGAACAGCGACAAGTTTCTTACCTAGCTCTTTTTGGATCATTTTAGCTACGTGTTCAGTATTGCCTGTATCGCTTCCGAAAAAAATACCTACGCTTGACATGGATTTAAAACCTTCTATCTATCAATAGCCAATCTTTCTTGTAAAATTGTTTCAATCAACGCGCTACGGCTAATATTCTGCGCATCTGCCATATCGCTTAATGCTTGATATAACTGTGATGAAACCTTAAATTCTACACGCTTTAAACCACGTGCTTTGTCTCGTTTTATTTGATTACGTTTATTCACTTTTAATTGCATATCGCGAGGTAGGGGGTTTGTTTTAGGCCTACCAGGGCGTTTTTCGTATTCAAATAAATCGGGTGTTGTTCTATCTAGTTCTGACTTTGCCATGTCTAGCCTACACCTGCGCCTTGCCAAAACACTTGTATAAGTCCTTTAGCTATAAACCCAGAGCAACCTAAAAACAGCACTAACCAAACGATGTATCGGCCAAATTTTGGTACATCACCTTTTTTAAGGACGTCTTGAATTGCCATTCCAATAAAAAAGAAAATGCCGGCTAAGCCAAAATACAACCCTAAGGTATCAAATTCGTTAATTAACTGACTGACCATCAACGTATAAACCTTCAAATTAAACGGCGCGTACTATAGCACACAAAATCATAATAATTTAGTGGGCTAGATCAAAAACGTGAATTTTCTCTTGCCTTTTATTGCTGTAAAAAATCGCTGATTGCTTTATTTACAGCAAGTGGTTTTTGCGCATGTAACCAATGACCCGCACCATGAATTACTTTTGCCTTCGCATTTGGAAATAAATTCATAATCATTGGACGATGCTCAGCCAAAATATAGTCTGAATCATTACCTTTCACGAATAAAGTATCACATAAACAAGAATCATTTTCATCAAGTTGCGACAAAATATTTTCATATTGCTGATTTAAAACATCTAAATTAAATCGCCATTGATACTGTCCTTGATCGTTTTTCGCAAAACTTTTTAATAAAAATTGTCGAACACCCATCTCGTCGATATGTTTTGCTAATAGTAGATCTGCTGCTTTTCTATCTGCAACGTTAGATTCAGCCACTTCGTTTAAACCAGCAAAAATAGCACTGTGTCGCGGTTTATTTGCTACAGGGGAAATATCTAATACAACCAACTTATTGACCACCTCATTGTACTTGAGCGCTAATTGCATCGCTGCTTTGCCACCCATTGAATGGCCAATAATATGTGCATTTGATATGTTTAAGTTCTTTAGTAAGTTGTAAATATCGTCTGCCATTACTTCGTAGTTCATCGTTTCACTATGAAATGACCTACCATGGTTTCGTAAATCAACATTAGTAACAGTGTAATTTTCAGCTAATGCTTTGGCTATAACATTCAAGTTTTCTAGTGAGCCAAACAAACCATGGATCAATACAACGTCAGGGCCTTGGCCCAATTGTTGGTAGTTTAATAGCATTTTAAACTCCTATTTTTAATCGCTGTATTTTGCCTAGCGAAATTACAAATTGCAAAACATAGAGAATTACTTCGAGCTTAGGTATAATCATTGAGAACTTTTAAAATGTGACCCGTAAAGACAGGAATAACATGAAAAAAATCGACATAGACGACGAGTTATATCAATACATAGCAAGTAACACTCAAAGTATTGGTGAAAGTGCATCAACTATTTTGCGTCGTTTATTAAACCTTTCTGATGGTAACACGGTAGCAGAAACAACGAATGAACATAGTGAACAAGAAACCTCAACCGTTGAAGCTGTAAATGACCACGCAACTGAAAATACACAACAGCCTGAGCCAGAAGTAGAAAAAACGGCTCCTAGCAAAGCTACCAGCCAAGCCAAAGGGAATGTTTTTAATGTATTGAACAAAGAAGAGCTTGCAATGCAAAAGGGTGTTGTAGGGCGTTTCTTATTCATTTTAGCTGCCTTATACCGTTCTCACAAAAATGAATTTGTGAATGTATTAGATATAAAAGGCCGTGATCGCGTTTATTTTGCTACCAGTAAAGAAGCATTACTCGAAAGTGGTAGTAGCATGAACCCGAAAAACATTACCGATACAGAATATTGGGTGATGACGAACTCAAATACAACACGTAAGAAAATGATGCTTCACGAAGTCGCGCTGTGTTTAGGTTACAGCAGTGATGACGCTGAAAAAATCCGTGACTATTTATAACCGATAAGGAAATATTATGGCGATTCACCCGGATGCAGGAAAAACCGCACCACAAGAAAGCTTAGTTAATGTACCTAAACTGGTTTCTGCCTACTATTTAAATGAGCCTGATCTTGAACAAAACCCAGAGCATTGTGTAGCTTTTGGTACGTCAGGACATCGCGGCTGCTCGTACGATGTTAAGTTTAATGAATCGCATATATTAGCTATTACTCAAGCTATTTGTGATTACCGCAAAGAAAATGATATTTTTGGCCCTCTTTTTCTAGGTAAAGATACACATGCTTTGAGTGAGGCAGCATTTAATTCAGCCATTGAAGTACTGGTTGCTAACGAAGTACAAGTTATTACGCAAGAAAACGACGAATACACCCCTACACCTGTGATCAGTCATGCGGTTGTGTCACATAATAAACAAAATCCAAATGAATTAGCGGATGGTATTGTCGTTACACCATCTCACAATCCACCAGAAGACGGTGGTTTTAAATATAATCCGCCAAACGGTGGACCTGCTGATACTGATGTAACTAAATGG
The DNA here is from genome assembly GCF_021728095.1 of Pseudoalteromonas sp. L1. NCBI lineage: Bacteria > Pseudomonadati > Pseudomonadota > Gammaproteobacteria > Alteromonadales > Pseudoalteromonadaceae > Pseudoalteromonas > Pseudoalteromonas sp. L1. The sequence continues at coordinate 966,908 of NZ_JAKKCT010000001.1, forward strand.
ATTGAAGATAGAGCAAATCAATTACTACTTGAAGATCTCGTTGAAGTAGAGCTATTTCCATTTGCTAAAGCATCTCGCTCAGGTTTCATAAAATATCAAGACCTTATTAATCCATATGTTGACGATTTAGAAAATATAATTAATCTAAAAGCCATTAGTGAAGCAAACATAAAAGTAGGTATTGACCCGCTTGGTGGTTCAGGCATTAATTTTTGGCCTGTAATCGCTGAAAAATACAATTTAGACCTAACAGTCGTAAATAAAGACGTTGATCCACGCTTTGCTTTTATGCCACTTGATAAAGACGGCAAAATTCGTATGGATTGTTCATCGCCTTACGCCATGACCAATTTAATCGCACTCAAAGATGATTATGATATTGGTATTGGTAATGACCCTGATTATGATCGCCATGGTATTGTGACGCCTGATGGTTTAATGAATCCAAATCACTTCTTAGCGGTGGCGATCGATTACTTATTAAATAACCGTGATTGGTCAAAAGATGTGGCGATTGGTAAAACGCTTGTATCAAGCGGCATGATTGATAAAGTTGTAGAGCGTAACAATCGTAAAGTAAAAGAAGTACCTGTTGGTTTTAAATGGTTTGTTGAAGGCCTAGGAAAAGGGACTCTTGCTTTCGGTGGTGAAGAAAGCGCAGGGGCGTCGTTCTTACGCTTCGATGGTACAGTTTGGAACACAGACAAAGATGGCTTTATTTTAGGTCTACTTGCTGCTGAGATTTTAGCAGTAACTGGCAAAACACCGTCGCAGCTTTACAAAGAGCTAGAACAAGAGTTTGGTGCGCCTATCTATAAGCGTATCGATGCGCCAGCAACCTCACAGCAAAAAGAACGTTTAAAAGCACTTTCTGCTAATGATGTTACTGCAAGTACATTAGCGGGTGATGCCATTACGCAAAAGCTAACCCATGCACCAGGTAACAATGCTGCAATTGGTGGCTTAAAAGTGGTCACAGAAAACGGCTGGTTTGCTGCGCGTCCATCAGGCACTGAAGATATTTATAAAATTTACCTTGAATCATTCAAAGGTGAAGAACATTTAGCATTACTTGAAAAAGAAGCGAAAAAACTAGTTGATTCAGTAATTAGCTAATCTCTTTTTTATCTTTTAAAACGGCTGATATTCTCAGCCGTTTTTGTATTCTACTCTCACGCATTATTAGGATAGAACAATGAGCTATTCAACCTCTGCATACCTAGATGAATTAAAACGTACAGGCGACTTTTTAACACTCACTCGCAGTAATGAATTTCAACTTGAACCATCATCATTCACCCTTAAAAATGGCACGGATGTAACAGTTCATGATACGGGTATCATAGAGTTTCAACCAAAAGAACAAACAAATAAAGATATTGTGCTTTCAAGTGCGATACATGGTAACGAAACAGCGCCAATTGAAATCTGCGATCAATTAATCAAAGCAATCATTGCAGAAGAACTGACACTGAAACAGCGCGTATTGTTTATTTTTGGTAACCCTAAATCAATTAATATTGGTAAGCGTTTTGTTGATGAAAACTTAAACCGTTTATTTAACGGCCACCATACTGTTGAAGGGATTGCCTCAAACCCTGAGCGCGTGCGCGCAAAGCTACTTGAAGATGTGGTTTCTGATTTCTTCGAACGAGGCAACCAGAGCAGTGAACGTTTTCACTATGACCTACATACGGCAATACGTGGCTCTAAAAATGAAAAATTTGCAGTGTATCCATTTTTACATGGCAAGCCTTGGAAAAAGTCGCAGTTACAATTTTTACTCAGCTGTGGCGTAAATACAGTTTTAATGATGAAATCTGCGGCAACAACGTTTAGCTACTACTCGTCTTATGTCCACGGCGCTGACTCATTTACGGTTGAGCTTGGTCAAGTAAAGCCATTTGGCGAAAATGACATGTCTCGCTTTGAGAAAACTAAACAAACGTTAACTGCATTAATTAGTCAAGAAACTGTTGAATATAAAGAATTCAATGCAGAAGATTTTGAGTTGTTTTCAGTTTATAGAACAATAAACCGTACTTGCGAAGACTTTAGTTTCCCATTTGCTGATGATGTGGAAAATTTCACCGGTTTTGCCAAAGGTGAATTATTAGCGATTGATGGTCAGACCAGGTATGAAGCGGACGTTGACGGTGAAGCGATTATCTTCCCAAATGCAGATGTAGCCTTAGGTCAGCGTGCTTTGCTTACCGTTATCCCTATGAAAGTTGATAGCAACTTTATTTAAATTTTTTGCATTAACACCCATCTCATTGTAGTTAACTGTATGACTTTAGTAGTTTTATTTTGTTGTATAGTTAACTTTCCATGCGTATTTAGCCATTTATCGACTATTCGTCTATGATTAGTTGAATAACAACTTACGTTAACGTAAAGTGACGGCAGTTTAATTTAATTTGATTGAATATTGCGCAAACTTTATCCTTGCAGCTCAAGCTGATAAAAACACAAATAAGGGCAGTGGCGTAGGTTTCTGACAACGAAAGAAGGTAGGTTATGAGTAATCCAAATAACGTATCGCTGAACATTAATCATGAACTGTCATTTATTGATGGTCACGCATTAACAATTCCTACATTAAGTATTCTTAATGAGGAAGGCGACATCTACGAGGGTGCAACCGCACCTGATATCGACAAAGCAACAGCAATCCATCTATACGAGACAATGCGTTTTATTCGTGCTCTTGATGAGCGTATGCAAGCTGCCCAGCGACAAGGTCGCGTTAGCTTTTATATGCAATGTTTAGGTGAAGAAGCAGCTGTAACAGCATCAGCTGCAGCGCTTGATCAAAACGACATGATTATGGCCCAATACCGTGAGCAAGCTGCTCTGCGTTATCGTGGCTTTAGCCTTGACCAATTCATGAACCAAATGTTCTCAAATGAAAAAGATTTGGGTAAAGGTCGCCAAATGCCAATCCACTATGGCTCACGCGAACTTAACTACATGACCATTTCATCACCGCTTGGTACACAAATTCCGCAAGCAACAGGTTATGCGTACGGTCAGAAAGTGCGTCATGTTGATGCCCAAACCGGCGAGTTAAATAGCACGATTGATAACATTACTATTTGTTACTTTGGTGAAGGTGCTGCCTCTGAAGGTGATTTCCATGCTGGTTTAAACATGGCAGCTGTTCATGAAGCGCCGGTGATTTTCTTTGCTCGTAATAATGGTTATGCGATTTCTACACCTGCTGATGAACAATTTAAAGGTGATGGAATTGCATCACGTGGTGTTGGTTACGGCATTAAAACAATCCGTGTTGACGGTGCTGACGCACTTGCAGTTTATGCTGCAACGAAAAAAGCCCGTGAAATAGTAACGACTAAAGGTGAACCCGTTTTAATCGAGTCAATTGCATATCGTTTAGGTGCTCACTCGACTAGTGACGACCCAAGCGGTTACCGTACAAAAGACGAAGAAGCAAAACATAAAGGCTGTCCAATTGAGCGTTTCCGTAAGTGGTTATTAAAACAAGGTTGGTTAGACGAAGCGCAAGACGCTAAAGACAAAGAAACAATTCGTGAAGAAATTTTAGCGGCTCTTAAGCGTGCTGAAAAAGTGGCAAAACCTTCATTAGAAGAGCTTATTTCAGATGTTTACGATACGCCAATTCCATCACTGCAAAAACAATACGAACAACTAAAAGAGCATATTTTGCAGCATCCTGATGCTTATCCAACTACTGCAGGGAGATTAAAGTAATGGCTAAAATGAACATGCTTCATGCAATTAACTCTGCCCTAGATATCACCATGGCTGAGCATCCAAATGCCTGTATTTTTGGTGAAGACGTTGGTTATTTTGGTGGTGTATTTCGTGCTACATCTGGCTTACAAGAAAAATATGGTAAGCACCGTGTGTTCAATACACCGTTAACTGAGCAAGGTATTTTAGGTTTTGCCAATGGTTTAGCGGCATTTGGTGCACCTGCTTTAGCTGAAATTCAATTTGCAGATTATATTTTCCCTGCATTTGACCAAATCGTGAATGAATCAGCTAAATTCCGTTACCGTAGTGGTAATGAATTCAATGTAGGCAACTTAACCATCCGTACTCCATACGGCGGTGGTATTGCCGGTGGTTTATATCACTCACAATCACCAGAAGCCTATTTTGCTCATACACCGGGTTTAAAGTTAGTTGTGCCACGTAATCCTTATCAAGCAAAAGGCTTACTTCGTGCATCCATTAAAGATGACAACCCTGTTATTTTCTTTGAGCCGAAACGTTTATATCGTGCATCAACAGGTGAAGTACCAGAAGAAGATTACAGCATCGAGCTCGGTAAAGCTGAAATCGTGCAAGAGGGCACTGATGTCACTTTACTTGCTTGGGGTGCACAGATGGAAATCATCGAAGATGCCGCTAAAAAAGCAGCTGAGCAAGGCATTAGCTGTGAAGTTATCGACTTACGCACCATTTTACCGTGGGATGTAGAGACTATTGCGAAATCAGTAATCAAAACGGGCCGTTTAGTGGTTAGCCACGAAGCACCAATCACCAATGGTTTTGGTGCAGAGATCGTTGCAACAATTCAACAAGAGTGTTTTTTACATCTTGAATCGCCAATTGCTCGCGTGTGTGGTTTAGATACGCCATACCCATTAGCACTTGAAAAAGAATATGTGCCGGATGCACTTAAAGTGCTTGCTGCGATTAAGCAATCAGTAGAGTTTTAGGAGTCAGTATGTCTAAAGATTTTATCTTGCCAGATATCGGCGAAGGCATCGTAGAGTGTGAAATCGTTGAATGGTTAGTTGCAGAAGGCGATTCTGTAAAAGAAGACCAGCCTATTTGTGATGTGATGACCGACAAAGCACTTGTGCAAATTCCAGCTGTCCATGATGGGGTGATCAGTAAACTTTATTATGCAAAAGGTGATATTGCTAAAGTCCATGCACCATTATTTGCGATGGATGTTGATGGTGAAGCACCAAGCCAATCAGTTGAAACCGCTGAGGATGCGCCAGCAAGACCAACACCGCAAACTTCAACCTCAGGAACACAGTTAGAGGACTTTATTTTACCGGACATTGGTGAAGGTATCGTTGAGTGCGAAATCGTGGAGTGGTTAGTCAGTGAAGGTGATGAAATCATTGAAGATCAAGCGGTTTGTGATGTAATGACAGACAAAGCACTGGTGCAAATTCCGGCTAAATACACAGGTAAAGTCGAAAAGCTTTATTACAAAAAAGGTGATATTGCAGCGGTTCACAGCCCATTATTCCAAATGAGTATTGCAGGACAAAGCGCAGAGCCAGATGTGAGTTCTGCGGTAGTGAAAGCGCAAAGTAATGCTGCGAATAAGCCGGCTGAAAAAACAGCCCCTAAAGTTGAAAAACAACTTAACAAAAAAGCGGTTGCTTCACCTGCTGTTCGTCGTAAAGCGCGTGAACTTGATGTTGATTTAACGCAAGTGCCAGGCTCGGGTAAAAATGGCCGGATTTATAAGCAAGATATCGAAGATTTCTTGAATCAAGCGCCAAGTCAAGTTGTATCACAAGATACTACGGCTAAAGCTTCATCATCAACTTCTGTTGGTGGTAGCCGTGTTGAGCCAATTAAAGGTATTAAAGCGGCAATGGCGAAGCAAATGGTTGCGTCAGTATCGACAATTCCTCACTTTACTTTCTGTGATGAAATTGACCTAACAAAACTGATCGCAATGCGCAGCGAGCTAAAAGAGCAGTATAAGCAACAGGGCGTTAAGCTCACTATGATGCCGTTCTTTATCAAAGCGCTGTCATTAGCTATTAAGCAATTCCCAGTACTTAACTCACAAGTTAATGATGATTGCAGTGAGCTGACTTACTTTGATGATCATAACATCGGTATGGCGGTTGATTCTAAGATTGGTTTACTTGTACCAAACATTAAGTCATGTCAGTCAAAGAGCATCGTAGATGTTGCAAACGAAGTGACGCGTTTAACAGAGGCGGCACGTGATGGTCGTGTATCACCCGATGATTTAAAAGGCGGCACGATTAGTATTTCGAACATCGGTGCGATTGGCGGCACAATTGCAACCCCGATCATCAATAAGCCAGAAGTGGCGATTGTAGCTTTAGGTAAACTGCAGCACTTACCTCGTTTTGATGAAAAAGGGAATGTGATTTCAGCAGCTATAATGCAAGTAAGCTGGTCTGGCGACCACAGAGTGATTGATGGTGGCACTATTGCTCGTTTCAACAACTTGTGGAAGTCTTACTTAGAAGATCCTGCAAAAATGATGATGGCGATGAGCTAACATTAGGGCGTGTTGACCTTTTGTGGTTGATTTTGCAGCAGTGTGTTTGGTATTTAGGCAAGGCAGAGCCTATGTAGTGTGGTTGTTCCCCATAAATAGGCGATAACGCAGCATCAATGCCAAACACGCGCTGCCCTTCGGGTTCTTCCTAGGGGCGATTAACTCTTTGTTACCTACATGGATGTAGGTAAGGGGCGTGAGCAGGATGCGGTAGCTTTGCTCGATTTTTACTTAGCCCACTAGGTTACAAATCTCGCGCCGCGATTAAATCGCCCCTAGAGTGAACAAATTTCAATCTACAAAGGTCAACACGCCCTCGTAAGCATTAAAAAACCAGCCTCGGCTGGTTTTTTTAATTCTAAATATTGTATTTGCTATATGCCGTAAAAATACAAACCATAACCGAGTAACAATGCAGGTATTGTTGAATACACCGTCGCCATTAAGGCCGCTTTTGGTGCTAGTGCAATTGCTGGGAATAGGGCATCACCATCATTCGATATTGCATTTGCTGCCATCGCACTGAACGGAATAATCCCTTGAATATAAAGTGTCATTACAACAATTTGTGGCCCGCAACCAGGTAATAAGCCGATTGCTACAGCAACTAAGGGTGCTAAGTAGGCATATTCTGAAAACCATGCAGCTAAATCTACGCCAGCCACATTCACCAAAATTTCAAACACCATAAATGAAGCAACGACCCATGCTGTAACGAAATGAGTGTCCATTAACACTTTAGTAAGCTTTGATGGAGGAGTGCAAGGGGCTTCTTCGCTAGTTACTTGCTTATAACTTGCTCCTTTTGAAGATAAAGCCCATACAATCACGGTAAAAAGTGCCATCAAGGAGCCAAAAACAGTGATTATGTTAGCAAGACCTTCACTGAAAAAGCGAGTATCTGTGTTTGTTGCGATGACAAAAGCGATAATCAAACTAGGTATTAAAGCTAACTTCCAAACAGGGCGGCTATATTCGAGTATCTTTGGTTGGCACTGTGGCTCTTCATTATACTCAGTCGCATTACTTGGTTGAAAACTTGAACTTGAATGAAATAAATTAACAATTTGACCACTAATAATACCTACGCTCACTCCTATCAACATCATTAATAGTCCATCAAGAGGGCGAGTGGCGAGTAATAAGAATGCAGCATCTCCCATTGTCGCAGTTAATACGGCTACAACGGAGCCAAAGCTAGCTTGCTTTTTGGTAAACTGAGTAACAACTATAATGGCACCGCCACAGCCAGGTAAAGCACCTAAGATAGAAGCAAAGCTGACTTCAAGAATGCCTGATTTTGCGCGTAAATAGCTAAGCTGTAATTGTGGAAGGCGATCGATTAAATAATAATAAATTAATAAAGTGGCAGCAACAAAGACCGATACTTGAAAGAAAGCATCGCTCAATGCTTGTAATGTAAATTCACGGCTTGCAGGTATTGCTAATGCAGTAAGCAATAGAAAGGGTAAGAACAAGCGCTTATTATCCGTAATGTAACACCTCGCTTTTTGAGGAACTAACCTCGTTTGGGAAAAAAAATACATACAGTGCAACCTAAAAAATTAATCAGGTTACACTGTAGTATCATTTTAAATGAAAATCAATCTCATTTGCATTTATTTGCGTTGGAATTCAGAGTTTGTATTCCATTTAGGCCATTCTTCACGCTCTGAAATATCAAAGCCTACTTGATAGAATAACTGAAGGTCCTGAATCGCACCTGATAAATCCCACTCATCACGGTAACGATCACATGGTTGATGGTAACAACCACGAAGCACTAAGCTCATTCGTTTACGGTAATTAGCGGTTTCTTCATCAAGCGCTTCACTACCGCCACCAGCGTACATTGCTGGCACACCCATGTTTGCAAATGCAAAGTGATCAGAGCGGTAGTAACCACCTGAAGACGGTTTAGGATCGCCAGATACAGTGCGACCTTGGTCTTTGGCAGCTGTTTCTAGCAAGCTATCCATTTCTGATTTGCCGATGCCAACAACACTGATGTCTTTTACTTTACCCAACAGGTTTAAGCTATCCATATTGATGTTAGCAACGGTTTGGCTTGCAGGGATAACAGGGTTAGCTGCATAGTATTTAGAGCCAAGTAAACCTTGTTCCTCTGCTGTCACTGCTAAGAATGTCATTGAGCGGCTAGGGTGCTGTGGTAAAGTAGCGAACGCTTCAGCAACTTCAATTAAGCCTGCAGTGCCTGTTGCATTATCGTGGGCACCATTATAGATTTGGTCGCCTTTACGGGTTTTATCTGTACCTAAGTGATCCCAGTGAGCAGAGTAAATAATATGTTCATTTGGTTTTTCACTACCCGGTAAAGTCGCGATGAAGTTATACGAAATCGACTTTTTAATCGTATTATTTACTTCAACGCTTGCTGTCAGGTCGCCCATATCAACATGATAAGCCCCTTTAGCAGCATTTTCTTTCATGGTGTCGAAATCTAAGCCTGCTTTTGTAAATAGCTCCTTAGCAACATCAGTTGTTACCCAGCCCTCAACAGCAACACGGTCCATGTTATTATTTTCTTTTTGGAAACCAAATTGCTCACCACTCCATGAGTTTTCAACTACAGACCATGGATAAGATGCTGGCGCTGTTTCGTGAATGATAATCGCACCTGCTGCACCTTGACGGCTTGCTTCTTCATACTTATATGTCCAACGGCCGTAATAGGTCATTGCATCACCGGTGAATAAATCAGGGTTTTTTGTCGCAAAACCCGGGTCGTTTACCAGCATTACAACTGTTTTACCCTCAACATCAAGGCCTTCGTAATCGTTCCAGTTATATTCAGGCGCGTTTACACCATAACCAACGAAAACAAGCTCAGAGTCTTTAATGCTTTGTTTTGCACTTATACGGCTACTACCCATCACCATATCTTTCTTGTATTGGTAATCTTTGCCACCAATGGTAAGTACCATGTTTGAGTCTGCTTCAAGTGAAACAAGCGGAACTTCTTGTAAAAAGCTATCACCATTGCCTGGTTGAAAACCAAGCGCTTTAAATTGATCAGTTAAATAAGCTAGAGTAAGTTCTTCACCCTTTGATGAAGGTGCTCTACCACCAAACTCATCAGAGGCTAGCACTTTAATGTGTTCAGCTAATTGCTGTGAATTTATACTCTGATAAGCGTTAGCTACATCATTTGAGGTGTTACTTGTTGAAGCACAGCCTACAAGCATCGCGCTTGCTATCACTGTCATTGAAAAATAACGTTCCATAATCAATCTTTTTTGTTTTAAGGTAGCATTAGTATATGAGGTTCTATTAATGAGAACCAGTTTTTGCGGTAAACTAGTCACAATACATCAAGAAGTTAAATGTTATAAGAAATGAAACGATTCACCGCCCCCGAACAGTGGTCAACGCAGTACCTTACAACCGGTGCGTTTGTTGACTTAGTTAAACTGTTTAATATAGATAAGTTGTCTGATTGGCCATCATGTGAATGGTTTAATCAATTTTTAACCGCCACGACTTCGCAAGGGATCCCCATTAGTTTCACTGAAGATGAAAAATTTGCAGATGAAACTCGGTATTATGAACAAATAATTTTTGAAACAGGGCAAGTACCCACACGCCAACAGAATTGGCATGATCTATTTGGTGGTTTTATTTGGTGTTTATTCCCAAAAACTAAAGCGCTGATTAATCATCAGCACATTGAAGAAATTAAACTGCACGGTCTAAAAGAGCGCAGTAAACACAGAAATGCACTTACCTTGTTTGATGAATGCGGCGTTGTATTAGCCATTACCGAACAAAGCTGGCAACAGCAATTACGTGACCATCAATGGCGGCAAGCATTTGTAGTACAGCGCGAATTATGGGGTCAAACTATACGTCCTTACATGTTTGGTCATGCTAACTACGAAATGCTTACACAACCTTATATAGGTTTAACGGGGAAAGCATTATTTATTGTTGTGCCTGATGACATATTTTGTAAAGATTTAGCCGAGCAGTATGCGTATATAGATCAACGTCTCTATGAGATGATTAAAGTTGACGATTGTTTGCGAGACAATAAAAATTTGTCACCCTTACCATTGTTAGGTGTACCTGGCTGGTGGGCTGAGAATAATAACCCAGAATTTTATAATAACACGGACTACTTTAGGCCGAAACGAAGGAAACGCAATGATTGAAGTAGCAGGGCTTAAAAAGAAGTTTAAGCTAACAAAAGATCATAAAAAAAATAACACGGATAATATTGATCCCCGAGAAGACAAGCAGTTTTTTCATTCCGTGAGAGAGGTCAGCTTTCACTGTAATAAAGGCGAAGTGTTGGGCTTGTTAGGCCCGAACGGAGCTGGTAAAACAACAACACTTAGAATGATCTCAACAGCGCTCAAGCCTGATGAAGGAACAATAACCATCTCTGGTCACGATATTGTTAAAAAACCTTTAGTTGGCCGTAAATCAATCGGCTTTTTATCAGGGAGTACTGGTTTATACGGACGTTTAACGGTTAAAGAAAACGTTGAGTACTTTGCTCGTTTGCATGGCATGAGTAAAAAGGCGGTAGCAGCACGTTGTGATGAGCTTTTCACCTTACTTGATATGCACAGCTTTATTGATAAACGTGCTGAGAATTTATCTACTGGCATGAAGCAAAAAGCCAATATTGCCCGTGCAGTTGTTCATCACCCTGATGTGGTTATTCTTGATGAGCCCACTACAGGTTTAGATATCATGACCACGCAAACCGTCATTAAGTTTATTCGTGGCCTTAAAGAGCAAGGCACACCGGTCATCTTCTCAACGCACCATTTAGATGAGGTTGCGTTACTTTGTGACCGTGTTGCGGTGATAAACCAAGGCATAAGTTGTTTTGATGGCACATTGGATGAGTTTAAACAAACTGGGCAAAGCGAAGAGCTAAACCAAGCGTTTATGAATATTTTGACGGAGAATCGTGATGTTTGAAGTATTTAAAAAGGAATTAAAAGAGCTGTTACGTGACCGTAAAACATTAATATTCGTGGTCGCACTGCCGGTTGCTGTTTTCCCATTATTATTTGCTGTAATGGCATTTATTAGTTCACAAGCAGCATTAGAGGCAGAACAAGAGGTCCATACTTACGCCATCATCAATGGTAATTACGCGCAAGAGTTTACTGATAAGGTGTTTTACCACAAGAGCTTTGCTTTATATAAAGGTGACGAAACCTTTAATACAGTAGAGGACCTGACCAAAGCAGTTAAAGCGGGCACCATAGATATGGGTATCTATTTGCCATCAGACGCTAAGCAAACTTTAGATAACGCTAAGCAAAGCGAATGGCAAGTTGTGTATAACGACGCGAAAGCAATTAATTTTTTATTTGACCGCGTTAAGGAGCTTGCGAAAGAATATGGCGATAAACTGCGCACGACTAAGCTTCTTAGTTTTGGCGTATCAGAGCAGCAACAAGCGGCAATTATCGAGCCTATTAAAGTGGTGAAGGTCGATACCGCAGATAAACGTGAAAACCTTGGTGAGAAAATTGGTGGGTTTATTCCTTATCTACTAATACCTCTGGTCCTAGTTGGTGCAACATATCCAGCGATTGATTTAGGTGCCGGTGAAAAAGAGCGCGGAACCCTTGAAACGCTTTTACTTACACCAATTACGCGTACGCAGCTTGTGTTAGGTAAGTTTGTAACCCTACTTGCTTCTTCAATTGCGACAACCACCATAACGGTACTTAGTATGGGGGTGTGGATATCAATAGCCATTGCTTTTGTGGATTTAGCGGTTGTTAAAAACGCATTTAGTTCTTTAACCGTGTTAGATTTAGGATTGATCTTTGTATTGTTATTGCCAATCGCTGCAATCTTCTCTTCATTAGCGTTGGCCATTTCTATTTATGCGCGAACCTTTAAAGAAGCGCAAAACTATATGGCGCCACTTAGCATGGGGGTTTTCTTTCCTATAGTCCTTGCAGTTTTGCCTAATATTGAACTGACTAGCAAAACAGCCTTTATTCCTGTGACAAATGTTTCACTTGCAATCAAAGATATCATTAAAGGCACAGTAGATTACACATTAGTGGGTTTGATCTTCCTAGCGACATTGATAGTGGCAGGGGCCTTACTCACGTTTTGTGTTAAATGGTTTAATAGAGAAGATGTCTTATTTAGATAAAAGACGTATTGTTTTTACCTAACAAAAAAGCACCACCTTGGTGCTTTTTTAATATTTTCAATATGTTACCTTGTGTTACATCCTTATTGATTAATATTTTTTATTTATACCCCATCTTTATTATGAAATTCTCCTATACTCTGTGAAGAATGGTAAATAAGGCTTTTTAATTCAATGGATTTGCTTAAAGCAACTAATTTCTTTTATCGGCACAAGCTTCCTTTTGTTGCTCTGTTGGTTTTGATCTCTCTTGCGTGCGTTGCGACAATAAAATTTGAATTTGATACCCGTGAAGATGTGTATGCTCGTACATTAGAGCAAATGAAACGAGAGCTAACCACAAAAGAGGATAGGTTTACCTCTACACTTAGAGAAAATATTTCTGCGCTTAATTTCTTAGACGCCACTCCCCCGATTATGGCGATTATGCGCGCTACAAACGATAAGAATATCGATCCTGTTCTTGGCACACCAATATCAGCATGGAAAGATAGGCTAGCAAAGATCTTCAGTGGTTTTATGGTGACAGATAAAGACTTAGCACAAGCTCGCTATATCTACGTTGGGCAGGAAGGTAAAGAAGTTGTCAGGGTTGACAATATTAATGGCGAAGTAAAGCGCATAGCTGAAGCTGATTTGCAGTTAAAAGGTCATCGAGACTACATGCAAATAACAAAGGGGTTACCCAATGGTCATGTTTATGTTTCGTCTATTAATTACAATAGAGAGAATGGTCATATACAAATTCCCTATGTGAGTACATATCGTGTATCAAAATTAGTACGTGATCCGTACGGAGAGCCCTTTGCTGTTTTGATCGTCAACTATTATGCCGATGATCTTTTAAACGGATTAGTTGAAAACACAGCAGATATTTTTGATGTCTACCTACTTAATGCGGATCAGCAATTTATTTATCACCCAAATGAAGCATACCGTTTTAGCTTTGAGTCAGGGGATGCGCGATTTTGGAAGCAAGAGTTTTCAACTAATCAGGCGATGGATCAAATTGATATTTTCGATTTTATGAGCTTGCCAGAGAAACTTTATTTAAAGAAAGTTATTCAGTTCTCTAATGGTATTGATATGAAGCCACTTACACTGGCAGTGTCTGTTGATACCCAGACTATGTTGCATGAGATTAAAAGTAAACGCTATAAATTCATAGCCATGCTATGTTTGATTATTATTGCTGTGATCGTGCTATTTATAATTTATCAGCGTGACATAAGCCGAAAACTCGAATTGAGCTTTTTCAAAGAAAAAAACAGCAAAATTATAGAAAGTTCCTCTGATGCAATTATTATGGTTACCCCTGATGGCACTATTTGCAATGCCAATCAAACTGCGAAAGAGTTTTTTAGCATAAAAGAAAAGGAAACAAATTTTGATAACTTGTTCAATTACAATGATGAAGATTTTCAAGGAATTGCACAAGCTATAAAAAATAATGAACGCTGCTCGTTTGAAGCCATTTATATAGATGAAACACAGTGCCATTATTTCTCAATTACTCTTGCCCCGATTTTTGATGCGCTTAAAAAACAAGTCCAAGTCGCTGCAATAATTCGTAATATTAACTCATTAAAAAGGGCACAACATCAACTTGAGCAACTAAACGAAACGCTCGAGGAAAAAGTTCAAAATCGTACAGCTGAGCTAGAAGAAGCAACAAAGCAGGCTCTGGCCGCAAGTAAGGCTAAAAGCCAATTCGTTGCTAATATCTCTCACGAAATACGCACACCAATGAACGGTGTACTCGGTATGCTAGAAATGCTTGAAATTGAGCCCCTTACAACTCAGCAAAAACAGTACTTACATTACGCCAACAGTAGCGCACAATCATTAATGACTCTGATTAATGATATTCTAGACTTTTCTAAAATTGAAGCTGGCAAACTAGATTTAGATCACCATGAGTTTGATGTTGTTTCTGTGTGTAATGATTTGATGACATCAATGGCAGTACAGGGCCAAAAGAAAGGGTTGGAAGTGCTCTTTGATTCAAGTTTAGTTAGCCACAGGGGCTTTGTTGGAGATAGCCATCGTTTAAAGCAAATACTTAATAACTTACTCAGTAACGCGTTTAAGTTTACTCACCAAGGATTTGTTAGTTTACATATCAGTGAACGAGAAATACTGGATGGTAAAGTATTATTAACTTTTAAAGTAACAGACACGGGCATAGGCATATCAAAAGATAGCCAACAAAAGCTATTTGATGTTTTTACACAAGAAGATTCAAGTACAACTAGGCACTATGGCGGCAGTGGATTGGGTCTTTCAATAAGTCGCAAGTTATCGCAACTAATGGGTGGTGATATTGATGTTGAGAGTGAAAAAGGTCAGGGTAGTTGTTTTACTGCCACGGTTTTGATGACACTCAGTCAACCAAGTAAATCGAATAGTCAAACTGCTATACTAGCGAATAAAAAAGTAGCGCTTGCTTTATTGTATGAGCCTTTGAAGCAAAACTTAATAAGCCAATTAAAATCTTTTACTCAATTGGAAGAGCAACATATAACGTCGTGGTCCTTATTAGAAAAGGGAAATAAAACCCAATTTGATCTCATCATTGTGGATCAAAAACACCCACAAATTAGTGACTTTATTGAACACGCTAATCAAGATAGCAATACTAAACTGTTAGTGATTGGCACTTTGTCCGCATTAGAAAAAAAATATTCTTTACCAACAAATGCGACAGTGATAGCAAAGCCTATAACACAAGATGAGCTTATTTATCGGCTAGCGATGTTATTTAACTATGATGAGCAAATACTCAATCATAAAAATAATATAGTAAAAGAAATTGTAGATGTTGATTTTTGCAATCGCTCTATACTTATTGTCGATGATAACCTGATCAACATTGAAGTAAGTAAAGCTATTTTGCGCGATACAAACATTCATATCGAGTCTGCTAGTGATGGTATCGAAGCATTGGAGGTACTTAAAAATAGCGAAACCCAGTTTGACCTTATTTTGATGGATTGCCAAATGCCAAATATGAACGGCTATGATTGCACCAAACAAATAAGGAAAGGTAACGCAACAGAACGTTTTCAAGATATTGTTATTATTGCCATGACCGCAAGCGCGATGGCAGGCGATAGAGAAAAGTGCCTGAGTGTAGGTATGAACGACTATATTACCAAACCGATAAAACAAGCCACACTTCGAAATAAACTCGTTATGTGGCTTAAGCTGACTAGATATTAGTTTGGCTATGCGGCATCTTTATTATGAGCGGGATTTGGCATTAGCTTGCTGATGTCTGCTGAATGAATTACTTTTTGTGTTTCACTCCAGTGAAGTAATTCAATTCTTCCACAGTCATTCTCTACAAGAGCCGTACAGTTTTCTATCCAGTCGCCATCATTACAATATAAAATACCATCAACTACTTTAACGGCTGGGTGGTGAATATGGCCACATATAATACCGTCCACACCTTGCTTTTTTGCTTCATGAATAGCTGCTTTTTCGAATGCATCAATTGCTTCGCGGGCTTTATGCACTCGTGCTTTGATCCATGACGCCAACGACCAATAATGACCACCAAATAAACGGCGAACGCGATTAGTCCAGCGATTTAAAAATAACAGTAAGTCGTATCCTGCATCGCCTGCAATACTAATTAACTTGTTGTAACGGGTTGCCGAGTCGAAATCATCGCCGTGCAAAAGTAAAAAACGTTTATTGGCTTTTGTTGTGTGGATATATTGCTGATGTACTTCAATACCAAATAAAGACTCATCGGCATACTGGCGAAACGTTTCGTCGTGGTTACCTGGTATATAGATCACGCGAGTGCCATCTTTCGCTTTTTGTTGAATAAGCGCTAACACATCATAATGGCTAGGGTGCCAGAAAAATTGTCGTTTCATCGACCATAAATCAACAATATCACCGACCAAATACAGTACATCGCATTCAATGGCATTTAAAAAGTCTAGTAAGTACTGCGCTTGGCAGTCTTTGTAACCTAAGTGAACGTCGGAAATCCAAACGGCAGGATAGTGGGTTTTATTACTGCAAGTGGTGTTTTTCATGGCATTTACTCATGGTGTAATAAAGTAAATGCTAGGCAGAATCAATGACAGTTAAAAGACGCTTTAGCGAAACATCTATGACAATTGATAAAAATAAAAAACCGCCGAAGCGGTTTTTTATATTTTCTAGAGCTGACTTAATTAGCCTTTAGTCAATGCTGCGATCTCTGCCACTGCTGTGTCTAAATCAAGCATTAACTTTTCACCGGTACGACGGTTTTTAAGCTCAACCTTATTTTCATCAAGATTACGCTCACCAATAACGAGTGTGAAAGGTACACCTAGAAGTTCCATATCGTTAAACATTACACCAGGGCGCTCTTTACGGTCATCAAATAACACATCTAAACCTGCATCTTTTAAACCTTTGTAAAGGTTATCTGCAATATCAGGAATACGGTGAGACTTATGCATGTTCATCGGTACGATCGCTAAATCAAATGGCGCGATAGGTTGTGGCCATTTAATGCCGTATTGGTCGTTGTTTTGCTCAATGGCAGCAGCCACGATACGTGAAACACCAATACCGTAACAACCCATCGTCATGACTTGGTTTTTACCTGATTCACTCAGAACGCCTGCTTTCATTGCTTCTGAGTACTTAGTACCTAGTTGGAAAATGTGACCAACTTCAATACCACGTTTAATTTGCAGTGACCCTTGACCACAAGGGCTTGGGTCGCCTTCAACGATGTTACGAATATCAGCAACTTCGTAGTTTTCTACATCGCGATCCCAGTTTATGCCGCTGTAGTGTTCGTCGTCTTTATTCGCACCCGCAACAAAATCAGCCATTATGTTAGCTGAACGGTCAACAATAATTGGCATTTTAAGACCTACTGGACCTAATGAGCCAGGTTTTGCGCCAATAGCAGCAACGATGTCTTCTTCTTTCGCCATTTCAAGCGGTGAGTCTACAAGCGGATGCTTTTCAGCTTTCAACTCGTTTAGCTCATGGTCGCCACGTAATACAAGCGCCACTAAACCACGTTGTTCGTTCTCATCTGGCGCACCATACACGATTAATGTTTTAACGCCGCGATGAGGTTTAACACCGTAGTGCTGTTTAAGCTCAGCAATGGTTTTTGCATCAGGCGTTGGGAATGCTTTTAACTCTTTAGTTGCTGCTGGGCGCTCTTCAGTTGGCGCGAGCGCTTCTGCTTTTTCGATGTTTGCAGCGTAATCACTTGCATCACTAAATGCGATTGCATCTTCACCTGATTCTGCAAGTACATGGAACTCGTGCGATACGCTACCACCGATAGAGCCGGTATCCGCGATAACAGGGCGGTAATCAAGACCAAGACGCTCGAAGATATTACAGTAAGCTTTGTGCATTACTTGGTAAGTTTTCTCTAAACACTCATCACTTAAGTGGAAAGAGTAAGCATCTTTCATGGTGAATTCACGGGCACGCATTACACCAAAGCGAGGGCGAACTTCGTCACGTACTTTAGTTTGTACTTGATAAAGAGTCAGTGGTAATTGCTTATAAGAGCTCACTTCTTTGCGTACAAAATCAGTGATCACTTCTTCGTGTGTTGGACCAAGGGCAAATGGACGGTTATGACGGTCATTGATGCGCAGTAATTCAGGACCAAATTGCTCCCAACGACCAGACTCTTCCCAAAGGTCAGCTGGTTGGATAATAGGCATTAACATTTCGATAGCGCCTGCTTTATCCATTTCTTCACGTACAATGTTTTCTACTTTTTTAAGTACGCGTAGACCAGAGGGCAACCATGTATACAAACCCGACGCAACGCGGCGGATCATGCCTGCTCGTAGCATTAATTGATGAGAAACAATTTCTGCATCAGACGGAGTTTCTTTAAGTGTTGCGAGTATATATTGACTGGTACGCATCTCTATTCCAAGTAGTGTTAAAATTATTATCGTTTACTCAAGACGTTTGAGTAATAACAAGTCGCCAAGTTTACCAGTGGACGCACTGACACTAAAGCGCTATGTGTTAAAAAAAGTGCAAAAAGTCTAGCATTTTTCAATGCTGGTCACTGTATTATGATTATCCCGAACTTGCCACCTAATATTGAAATCATATAAGGTCATGCCGTAGCTTTGCTCAGACTCGCGTTGCTTTTTATAAGCTGGGCGAGGATCTTGCTTTAATACATTACTAATGAAGGCTTTTAATTCTGGTTGTTCAGTTTGTTTTTCGATAAACGCAAGCGCTTCATCACTGAACTCGACACTCATATCGGTTTCTGGTCGGGTATCGGCAAAGCCTGCGGTGGCATCGGTCATGGCATCTGAGTAGGGCAAATATGGCTTAATGTCTAAAATCGGTGTGCCATCGAGTAAATCGATACCTGAAAGCAATAAGCTTAACTGACCATTTTTATATTCAATGCCCTCAAGTTTTACAGCACTCATGCCAATGGCATTAGGGCGAAAGGTAGCACGTGTTGCAAATACACCTTTACGTTCATTTCCGCCAAGGCGAGGGGGTCTCACCATTGCTGAGTAGCCTTTATCAGCGGTTTCATGAAATCTGAATAATAACCAAATATGGCTAAATTCATCGAGACCACGTACAAACTCTTCGCGATTGAAATCGCTACTGAATACCAGCTTCGCTTTCGCTTCAGGAACCAAACGAGGTTGACGAGGTATGGCAAACTTTTGTTTATAAGGAGATTGAATGTGGCCGACGGCAGTTAATTGGTATTCGCTCATTGTGCATTGTCGTTAAGAAAATCTGCCGACATTCTACATGCATTACATGTAAGCGCAAAAAAAGGCAGTCGAGACTGCCTTTTTAATAATTAGACTGCTAGGTCTAAATTAGAACATGTATTGGAATGATACCGAAGCCACATCCATATCAGGGTCAATATCATCTTCTAATTCGTAACGTTCATACTCTAAACGTACTTGCATGTTTGTTGTGAAAGCATACTCAATACCTGCACCATAGAATACATCGCCACCGTCAGTATCGGCACTAATGCTACCAAGTTCGCCTAAATCTTGCTCTACTTCTGCATCCCATTCAAGCCAGCCACCTTTTGCGTAAACAGAAAAGCTATCAGTGATTGGTGCCGCTAAACGCGCAGCTAGTGAGATACCATCAAGCTCAACTTTAGAATCAATATCGCTTGCTTCGTCGAAATTTTGGTACGCAAGTTCAAGGCTTAAGTATTTATTGAATTGAGTACCAACATAACCTTTTAGCATTTGTGAATCGTCATCAAAGTCAGTGTCGTTTTCACTGTCTTCAAATTCAAATGAATATTGGCCATAACCAATACCAGTATAAATACGTGGTGAATCCATCTCGGTAATATCTGCATGTGCAGCATTGTTGAAACCTAGTAGTGCTAGAGAAATTGCAGAAATTGAGATTGCTTTAATCATTTAATAGCTCCTTTATAAAATAAATAAACGAATGTTTCGCTTCATTCCCAAGGAGTATTGCAGTGACCGTGCCAGACTGTTATCTAGGCCTAAAGTATTGTTTTCAGGCCTAAATGAGTGATTTTTTGCACAGTTTGTTGAAACTGTAATCAGCCATTCAGTTTGGCAGTCGTAACAATTTCAGGCTGCCCTGTAGAAGTTACTAGGTACAGTTTAAAAATACCAAGCTGGGCCAAATTATGCTTTTTGTAGCAATGTTTCTGTTTCTATGGCTATTTCTTTCATTTTTATTGCATAGTTCTCGATTTTCTTTTCTTCATCAGTAACCGCAGTGTAAGTAGGCACCTCGATTGGGTAACCTGCTTCATCCATGGCAATAAAACTAATTACACAATGATTGGTCTCAACGAGATTTTGTGTTTTTGGGTCTCCGCAGCGTACTTGAATAAAGATTTGCATGCTGGTTTTACCTGTGTGGGCAATACTGGCTTTTACTTCGACAATTTGACCAACCAAAATAGGGCGTTGAAACTTTACACCCGCAACAGATACAGTAACGCAGTAATGACCACTCCAACCTGCAGCACAGGCATAACCAGCTTGGTCAATCCACTTCATTACTACACCACCATGAACCTTACCGCCAAAATTGACATCGGTAGGTTCAGCTAAAAAACGAAAGGTTACACTTGAAGACGGCATATTTTGCTCACTATTTTAAACACGACAATTTCAGCATAGCCTAAAAAAGGGGCCGAAGCCCCTGCAATTTAGGATAAACTTTAATTAAATGAGTAACGTGCGTTATTACATGTTAGGGTAGTTTGGCCCGCCAGCACCTTCAGGTGTTACCCATGTAATGTTTTGGCTCGGGTCTTTTATGTCACACGTTTTACAGTGCACACAGTTTTGTGAATTGATCACAAACTCTTTCTCACCTTCGACTTCTTGTACTTCGTAAACGCCAGCAGGGCAGTAGCGTTGTGCTGGTTCATCAAATTGTGGCAAATTAACTTTAATTGGAATCGAGTTATCTTTTAGCCTTAAATGACATGGCTGCGATTCTTCATGGTTGGTATTTGATAAAAACACCGATGAAAGTTTATCGAAGCTAAGCTTGCCATCTGCTCTCGGGTAGTCGATTTTTTTGGCCTGATCCGCAGCAACTAAGGTGGCATGATCTGGTATGTTGTCTTCAAAATTAAACGGTAAGCTGCCACCAAAGAGGTTTTGATCTAGGGTGTTATAAGCCCCCCCTAAGAACTTACCGAGTTTGTGCATAACAGGGCCAAAGTTACGCGATTGGAAGAGCTCTTTATACGCCCAGCTTAGTTCAAAAGCCGTTTTATATTCAGCTAAATCGGCATTTTCTTTACCGTCGCTAAGAGCTTCTACGATTACATCAGCGGCAACCATGCCTGATTTCATCGCTGTATGATTACCTTTGATCTTAGCAAAGTTTAATGTGCCGGCATCACAACCTACAAGTAAACCACCCGGGAAGTGCA
Organism: Pseudoalteromonas sp. L1; assembly: GCF_021728095.1. Taxonomy (NCBI): domain Bacteria; kingdom Pseudomonadati; phylum Pseudomonadota; class Gammaproteobacteria; order Alteromonadales; family Pseudoalteromonadaceae; genus Pseudoalteromonas; species Pseudoalteromonas sp. L1. The sequence continues at coordinate 988,283 of NZ_JAKKCT010000001.1, forward strand.
TTTTCGGTAATGAACGCAGGCCGCCTTTGGCAATGGCTCTGGCGCCATAGGCTATACGTTCACCGCCTTCTAAAACATCTTTAAAGACAGGGTGATGCTTCATGCGCTGGAATTCATCAAACGGGCTCAAATGTGGATTTGAATAGTTAAGGTCAACTATCAAGCCCACCACAACTTGGTTGTTGTCGCTGTGATACATAAACGCACCGCCGCTGGTATCACCGGTTAACGGCCAACCAGTGCCATGAACTACAGTGCCTTCTTTGTGTTTATTCGGATCGATTTGCCAAATTTCTTTGAACCCTAAACCGTAATGCTGTGGTGACGCATCTTTATCAAGGGCAAAGTGTTTGATTAGCTCTTTACCTAAATGGCCACGGCAGCCTTCAGCAAATACCGTGTATTTAGCTCTGAGCTCCATACCTGGCATGTAACCATCTTTTTCATTGCCGTCTTTATCAAGACCCATATCGCCAGTGATAATGCCTTTTACGGTCTCGTCTTCAATAATTAATGAGTGCGCACTAAAGCCAGGGAAGATTTCTACCCCTAGGTTTTCCGCTTGTTCAGCTAAAAAACGACAGACATTACCCATAGAGACAATGTAATTGCCTTCGTTATGGAATGTTTTAGGGCTAGCAAAGTGGGGGATGCTGGTGGCTTTCTCACTGTTATTGAACCAGTAAATATCATCTTGCGTTACTTTAGTGGTAACTGGAGCACCTAATGACTGCCAATCGGGCAGTAATTCATCCAATGCTTTGGTTTCAAAAACCGCGCCAGATAAAATGTGCGCGCCCACCTCAGAGCCTTTTTCTACCACACAGATCATTAATTCTTGTTGTTTTTCTTGTGCTTGTTGAGCCAATCTAATTGCAGTTGATAAACCTGCTGGGCCTGCGCCTACGATGACTACATCAAATTCCATGACTTCGCGTTCGACCATATAAACCTCTTCTCGGTGACGGACCTGCTGTAAAGAACCTTATTTCATACTTGCAAATGAAACGTTACAGGCTGTGAATACTTTAAGGTTATTTTAGGTTGACGTTTACGTCAACAGGAAGTAGTCTGAATTCATAAAATAAATAAGTTGACGTTTAGGTCAACTTTGAGAACACACAATTGATGGAGTCACGATGAAAGTCCTTGTTCCAATTAAAAGAGTAATTGACTACAACGTCAAAGCACGCGTTAAAGCCGACAAAACGGATGTTGATCTAGCTAATGTAAAAATGGCGATGAACCCGTTTTGTGAAATTGCAATTGAAGAAGCTATTCGTTTAAAAGAAGCAGGGACAGCCACTGAGGTTGTTGCTGTGACTATTGGTAATAAATCATCTCAAGAGCAATTACGTACTGCATTAGCACTGGGTGCTGATAAAGCCATTCATATTGAAACAGAAGAAAAGCTTGAGTCTTTACATGTTGCTAAATTACTGAGCAAGATTGTAGAGCAAGAATCACCTGAGCTGGTTATTTTAGGTAAGCAATCGATTGACTCTGACAACAATCAAACCGGTCAAATGCTTGCTGCTCTAACAGGTCGTGGCCAAGGTACGTTTGCGTCTAAAGTTGATGTACAAGCGGGTACAGTTAATGTAACGCGTGAAGTAGACGGTGGTTTACAAACAGTCGCTCTTAAACTACCTGCTATTGTAACCACAGACTTACGTTTAAATGAACCGCGTTATGCTTCATTACCAAACATTATGAAAGCAAAACGTAAACAACTTGATGTGATTGCTGCTGATAGCCTAGGTGTAGACCTTGCGCCACGTGTACAGTTGGTTGAAGTCAACGAGCCTGAAAAACGCAGTGGCGGCATTATCGTAGAAGATGTGGCGACATTGGTTGAAAAGTTAAAAACAGAAGCGAAGGTGATCTAAATGAAAACATTAGTGATAGCCGAACACGACAAAGGTGTTCTAAAGCCTGAAACCAATAAAACGATTACTGCTGCTGTTAAACTAGGCTTTGATGTAGATTTATTACTAGCAGGCGAAAATTTATCTGCAATGAGCGAGCAAGCGGCATCAATTGCAGGTGTAAGCAATGTACTTATTGCCGATGATACCGCTTATGCTCATCAGCTTGCAGAAAACCTAGCGGATCTGGTTTTATCTTTAGCAGATAATTATTCACACATTGTCGCAAGCGCTACAACAACCGGTAAAAACTTTATGCCACGTGTTGCGGCACTGTTAGATGTTGCACAAATCTCAGAAATAATCGATGTAATTGATGCAGATACCTTTAAGCGTCCTATTTATGCGGGTAATGCAATTGCGACAGTTAAATCGCTTGATAGCAAAAAGGTGATTACCGTTCGTGCCAGTAGCTTTGATGTTGCATCAGAGCAAGCGCCAGTGTCTGTAACAAGTGTTACGTGTAAAGGTTCAGTTGGCTTGAGTGAGTTTGTATCAGAAGAACAAACTGAATCAGAGCGTCCTGAGCTAACGGCAGCACCTGTGGTTATTTCAGGTGGCCGCGGTATGCAAAATGGTGAAAACTTTGCACTACTAAATGGCATTGCCGACAAACTTGGCGCAGCCATTGGCGCTTCACGTGCTGCTGTTGATGCGGGCTTTGTACCGAACGATATGCAAGTCGGTCAAACCGGTAAAATTGTTGCCCCAGATTTATATATTGCTGTGGGTATTAGTGGTGCAATTCAACACTTAGCGGGTATGAAAGACTCAAAAGTGATTGTTGCCATCAATAAAGATCCTGATGCGCCAATTTTCCAAGTCGCTGACTATGGTTTAGTTGCTGATCTATTTGATGTGTTACCAGAGCTAGAAACCGCTCTGTAACTCATAACGATTCTGGTTGTTAAAAGCTGCTGCACTTAGGTGCACAGCTTTTTTTATTTTTTGAGGCTAAAACTGAACGGGTAGGTAACCATGTTCACGTATTTTATCTTTTAGTTTTTGCGATTTAAGTAATGCAGTAAGTTTCACACCTATCTCCTTCGAACGAGGAGACTGTGTGTTTACAATTAAAATGAGCGGTCGTACAAACGCATACTCGCCGTCACTTATGCTTTGTAAAGTAGGTTTAACGCCATTTATCGATAGAGTCGTTACTTTATTGATGCGGCGATCATTTTCAAGGTTACTAATGGCACCATACGAGTCATAGGCAATCGCATTTGGAATACGCTGAACTATACCAAGTGCTTGATTAAATTGGTTATACAGTTCGACTTTTTGATTTGAAAATAAACCGCTATTACCTGCATTTTTTAGTCGTATAAAGTTACTTTCAGGGTCTTTGATATAGTCCAGTTCTAAAAATTCTAAAAACACATCGAAGCTGCCATGATGAGTCGATTTACTAAAAAGCAGTATTTCATCATTTTTATTGCTTAATTCAGGCGTTAACTGAGAGGCGTCTGACCATTTGGTTATTTTACCTTGATAAATATTTTTGAGAGTGGTGATACTCAAATTTTTAATATTTAGTTCGCTGTTAACAATAAATGTTAACGCATCTTGCGCTATGATTATCTGCCTTAAATGAGGCCATTGTTCTTGCTCTTGCTTCGTTAGGTACCGTGATGTTGTACCTATATCGATAAGACCCTCAGCAATCGCTTTTACACCTTTGTCACTGCCCATCGGTCTTATCTGCAATGTATTGTCTAAAGCGAGGCTTATATCATCTTTAAGTGGGATTAGTAACTCGGTCACAGACGTTGAACCCGCAATTAAAATAGGTTTTGTATTAATGTCTTCATCAAGTGCGAAGCTAGACTTACCTAGGAAAAAGAAAGTCAGTGTGAGTACTTTTAGTGAGCGAATGAACATAACCAATAATAGATCCTTTTTTGGCAGGTCTAATGACTATAGAACATTAACTAAAAATTTCTAGAATGAATTGTTTTATAATGATTTTTAGGCATAAAAAAACCAGCCAATAGGCTGGTTTCTATAATGACTAAAATTAGTAAGTTGCACTACCTTTAGTGCGTGGGAAGGCGATAACGTCACGAACGTTACCCATACCCGTTACATAAGCAACTAAACGCTCAAAGCCTAGACCAAAACCAGAATGTGGCACAGTTCCGTATTTACGTAGGTCACGGTACCAGCTGTAGTCTTCTTTATCTAAGCCCATTTCTTCTAGACGCTTATCTAATACATCTAAGCGTTCTTCACGTTGAGAACCACCGATGATTTCACCAATACCAGGTGCAACTACGTCCATTGCAGCGACTGTTTTGCCGTCTTCGTTTTGACGCATGTAGAATGCTTTGATGTCACGCGGGTAGTTTTTGATTACAACTGGTGCGTTAAAGTGTTCTTCAGCAAGGTAACGCTCGTGCTCAGATTGTAAATCTACACCCCATTCAACAGGGAATTCAAATTTCTTGCCACACGCTTTTAAGATTTCGATTGCATCAGTGTAATCAACTTGTGCGAAATCTTTAGTCACGAACTCTTCTAAACGAGAGATAGCTGTCTTCTCAACACGCTGTGCAAAGAATTCCATATCGTCACGACGCTCTGTTAAAACCGCATTGAAAACATATTTCAGCATGTTTTCAGCAAGTTTTGCGATATCTTCTAAATCTGCGAATGCAACTTCAGGTTCAACCATCCAAAACTCTGCTAAGTGACGAGATGTATTTGAGTTCTCAGCACGGAAAGTAGGGCCAAAGGTATAGATTTTTGACATTGCAGATGCGTATGTCTCACCGTTTAACTGCCCCGATACTGTTAAAAACGCTTCTTTACCGAAGAAATCTTCACTGTAGTCGATGTCGCCTTTATCTGTGCGTGGTAAGTTTTGCATATCTAAAGTAGATACACGGAACATTTCACCGGCGCCTTCACAGTCACTTGCTGTGATGATAGGTGTGCTGATCCAGTAGAAACCTTGCTCGTGATAAAAACGGTGAATCGCTTGAGCTAAGCAGTTACGTACACGTGTTACTGCGCCCATGATATTAGTGCGAGGGCGAAGGTGCGCGTGTTCGCGTAAATATTCAATGCTGTGACGCTTAGCAGACATAGGGTAGCTATCTGGGTTTTCTACCCAACCTAATACTTCAACAGCGTTGGCTTGAATTTCGAAAGACTGACCTTGGCCTTCTGATTTAACCAGTACACCCGTAATCGATACTGAACAGCCTGCTGTTAAACGTGTAACTTCATCATAATTATTAAGTGAATTAGGTACTACCGCTTGAATAGGATCAAAACACGAACCGTCATGAACGGCTAAAAATGAAATTCCTGCTTTTGAATCGCGGCGTGTACGGATCCAGCCTTTTACTGTTACTTGGCTGTCTACCGCAACCTTGCCTTTTAATAGCTCTGAAATCGCTAAATGGCTCATCTTCACTCCAATGATATAAGTTGCCTAATATTTAATATGCTGTGCATTGCACTTGAATCGACTATCTTACCCTCGTAAATCAAATAAAAAAACATTTCAGGCATACTCTTTAGTAGTTTTTCTTAATTTGGCTAAAATAGCAGCAATATTTGCGTAAATTTTGCGTTTATTTAAATTCTCGCTGCGCTAATTGGTTATTTTGTGGCATTATTAACAGTTCTCAATAGGATACTATACCCAAACCACCTCAAGATGCAGAATTCAGCGTTTCACAGGTGCTTAATATCAAGGCGTTACTTTGCAAGAATGGCAGTCCCTTTTAAGAAGTAACAACGATGAGAGTAAGTGCCTGTGAAGCGCCCAAAGGGTTGGTTTAAAAGCGATTTATACTGCGTTATCTATTTTAACAATAGAACCACTATTACTTGCAATCAATGCCTTGCCTAAATCGCTTTTAATTCCAACTGAAACTCGCATCTTGAGGTGGTTTGGGTATATCCTTTAGTCTTTAATTAATTTGTATAACAGGTGCTATGAAACAAGTTTTTATTCTTCGCGGCTTACCAGGCTCAGGTAAATCATATTACGCACAAAGCCTTGCTGATGAGTTGGTAGCAGGTAATGAAAGTGAGTATGTAGTGTGCGCAACAGATGATTATTTTTACAATAGCGAAGGTGTGTATCAATTTGATAAGTACAAGTTACCTGAATACCACAACCTAAACCTAGCGCGTTTTATTAATGCGCTAGCTGAAGAAATCCCGTTAGTGATTGTCGATAACACCAATATCAAAAAGTGGGAATTTATCGCTTACGCACAAGCGGCTACTGCATTGGGTTATCAAGTAAAAGAAGTGATCGTGGGTGAAATTAAAGATAAATCATTGCAGCATCTTTACGCTAAGCGCTGTGAACATAAAGTACCGCTTAGAATGATCAGTAAAATGGCATATATGTTTGAATGGTAAAGTTTAAAGGAAAAGGAAGCATCAGCTTCCTTTTTTAATGTCTAGTTTACTAATACGCCTGTTGTTCAATGGCTGCATAAATAGCATTACACAAGTTAGTTAAGCTTTGTTCATCGCTTATGTAAGGTGGCATCAAGTAAATTAATTTACCAAACGGGCGGATCCACACACCTTGCTCTATAAAAAAGCGTTGAATTTTTGCTACATCTACATTTCGATTAAGCTCTACAACGCCAATTGCCCCCAATGTTCGCACATCAACGACCGCATCGAGCAGCTTACATTTAGCAAGCTGCGTAGTTAGTACATCATTTATATATTTAATTTGTTCTTGCCAAGGCTGATCTAACAGTAAATCAATACTTGCGCAGGCCGTGGCACACGCAAGCGGGTTACCCATAAACGTTGGGCCATGCATTAATACGCCTGCTTCACCTTCACTGATACCAACAGCGACTTTGCTGGTGGTTAATGTTGCTGATAACGTCATCATGCCGCCAGTTAATGCTTTGCCAATACATAAAATATCAGGCTCTATATTGGCGTGCTCAACAGCAAACAAGGTGCCGGTGCGGCCAAAGCCTGTGGCGATTTCGTCACAAATAAGTAAAACATCATACTTATCGCAAAGAATGCGCAGGTGCTTTAAGTAATCAGGATGATAAAAATTCATGCCCCCGGCATTTTGCACTATGGGTTCAATGATAAATGCCGCAACATCTTGATGGTGAGCAGCAAAATAGCTCTCAAGGGTATCAGCTTCTGCAGGACTAAACTCGCCATTAAATTTAGCACTCGGCGCAGGTACAAAAACATGCTCAGGTAAAAAGCCTGAGTACATGCTATGCATTGAATTGACCGGATCGCAAACGCTCATGGCTGCAAAGGTATCGCCGTGGTAGCCCTTAAGCGGCGTCATTAGTTTTTGTTTGCTGGTATATTCTTGGCTAAGCCAGTACTGCAACGCCATTTTTATGGCGACTTCAACACTCACAGAGCCACTGTCGGCTAAGAACACCTTATTGAGCGACTTTGGTGTGATACTGACTAGCTTTTTACACAGCTCAACAGCGGGCTCATGAGTTAAGCCACCAAACATGACATGGCTCATTTTGTTAACCTGTGTGGTGATTGCCTCATTTAAAACAGGGTGGCAGTAACCATGGATGGCACTCCACCAAGAGGCCATACCATCTATTAGGCTTTCGCCTGTTTCTAAGAAAATACGATTTGCATTGGCATGACTGACAGGGTACACGGGAAGGGGCTGAGTCATAGAAGTATAAGGGTGCCAAATATGCTCACGATCAAAATCTAAATCTATTGGTTTCTTATTAATCATATGTAAACTTTATATCACTTCGATTCGTTGACAATGTTACGTCAAGTCGTAGACTAAGCCAATCAAACCGTCCCAATAATTTAAAAAAAGAGACTATTATGGAGCACGCAGTTGTCCGTCACGATTGGACTCACCAAGAAGTAAAAGCATTATTCGAAATGCCGTTCAATGATTTGCTATTTAAAGCGGCCAGCGTACATCGTGAAAACTTCAACCCAAATGAAGTACAAATTTCTACTTTGTTATCGATTAAAACCGGTGCTTGCCCAGAAGATTGCAAATATTGCCCTCAATCTGGTCATTATAAAACAGACTTAGACCGTGAACGCTTAATGGAAGTAGAAAAAGTGGTTGAGCAAGCGCGTGTTGCCAAAGAAAAAGGCGCAACCCGTTTTTGTATGGGCGCTGCGTGGTCTGATCCGAAAGAACGTGACATGCCTTATATTTCAAAAATGGTAAAAGAGGTTAAAGAACTTGGGCTTGAAACCTGTATGACACTTGGTATGCTAGATAACGAAAAAGCCCATGCTTTAAAAGACGCGGGTCTTGATTACTACAACCATAACCTAGATACATCACCTGAGTATTATCAACAGATCATTACAACACGTACTTATCAAGACCGTTTAAACACTATTGATAACGTGCGCGATGCCGGCATGAAAGTGTGCTCTGGCGGTATTGTTGGTATGGGCGAGCAGGCAGCTGACCGTTTTGGTTTATTAATGCAATTAGCTAATTTGCCGCAACAGCCAGAAAGTGTGCCAATTAATATGTTGGTTAAAGTGAAAGGTACGCCACTTGAAGATGTTGAAGATTTAGATCATTTTGAGTTTATTCGTACTATCGCAGTTGCACGTATTATGATGCCGAAAAGCTATGTTCGTTTATCAGCTGGTCGTACGGCGATGAATGAACAAATGCAATCTATGTGTTTCTTTGCCGGCGCTAATTCAATTTTCTACGGTGATAAACTACTGACTACAGAAAACCCTGAAGCAGACGCAGATATGATGCTGATTAAAAAATTAGGCATGAACCCAGAAACCCGTGAAGATTACTCAGATGAAGCAGTTGCGGCATCGCTTTCATCAAAAGTTGCTGATAAAGCAACATCAGAACTATTTTACGAAGCGTAAAATTTAAATGGCTTTTGATTTTATCGCCGAGCATCTTATCGAGCGCCAAGCCGATGCATTACTGAGAAAGCGTCAACTTATAGAGCAATCGAGCGGGCGCTTTATTCAGGTTGCAGGTAAACAGTATTTAAATTTTGCCAGTAATGACTACCTTGGCTTTGCGGATGATTTTATCGAAATAAAAACGCAGCAACTAGGTAGCCACAGCTCAGCATTAGTGAATGGTTATAATAAACCACAACAACAGCTTGAGCAGCGTTTATGCGAGTTATTAGGCTATGAAAGCGCTATGTTATTTAATAGTGGGTTTAGTGCTAATAGCAGCGTATTAAAAGCGCTGTTTCAAGATAAAAGCGTGGCGCAATCATCGGCAATTTTTCAAGATAAGCTCAATCATGCCAGCTTAATTGATGGTGGACTTCATTCTGCCGCTGCCATGGTGCGGTTTAATCATAACGACCTTAAGCACTTAGAATCTAGGTTACAAAAATCAAAAGCTAAGCATAAGCTTATTGTGAGTGAAGGTGTTTTTTCGATGGATGGTGATCAAGCACCTATTGAAGCACTCTGTAAACTTGCTAAACAATACAATGCGTGGCTGATGATTGACGATGCTCATGGCTTTGGCGTATTGGGCGAGCAAGGCTTAGGCAGTTGTGAGGCAATCAAGCCTGATTTACTGATCATCACCTTTGGCAAGGCACTAGCTAGTAGTGGTGCTTGCCTGCTTGCATCAAAACAAATGATTGATTACATGCTGCAGTTTAATCGCGAATACATTTATTCAACGGCGATGTCACCACTGATGGCAAGTTGTACTCTTGAGCGACTCGAAAAGTTATTAAAGGCGGATAAGAGACGCGCTCAGCTTACAGAGAATATTGCCTACTTTAGAGCGCTTGCAAAAGAACATAACTTAGCATTAATGGAATCAACAACGGCTATTCAGCCTTTGGTATTGGGCGATGCAGAACACACGCTTGCCGTTGCTAATAAGCTTAAAGATAAAGGCGTGTGGTTAACCGCTATTAGACCGCCCACGGTGCCTTTTAATACGGCACGACTTAGGGTAACCCTAAGTAGCGCACATCAAGCTGACGATATAAAACAGCTGGTTGATTCGCTAGTGGAGTGTTTATGAGTGTTCAACTGCAAGCGTCTTTAAGCTTTCAACACAGTAATAAGCTAACAACACAAACTAAGTTCTCTAAAGCAGCTGCAAATTACGCGAGCCATGCTAATGTACAAAAACAAGCAGCTGCGCATTTATTTAAAATGATGGCAAGCAAACACCAGCAGGGTACTTGTCTTGATTTAGGGGCTGGACCTTTAGTTAACACGGCAATGCTTAAAACACATTTTGATACTGTATTGGCAATGGACTTAAGTCATTCCATGCTAAGCACAGAGCAAAGCCCGCGTTGTTTAAAAGTGTGTGCTGATATGGATAACCTACCATTACAGCAAAACTCCCTTGATTGTGTGTTTAGTAATTTTGCAATGCAATGGTCTGCTGATTTAAAAGGGCTACTTAAAAGTCTTTTTTATTCCCTAAAAGCAGGTGGTAAGGTTTATTTAAGCTGCGTGGTAGATGGATCGCTCAAAGAGATCAAACAGGCTTTTGCTTGTTTAGACGAGCAAAACCATATTAATCAGTTTCATAGTGCTAGTCACATTATTGAGTATGCAAAATTGGCGGGGTTTAAACTGAATTTTGCAGCCGATAGATGTTATATAGATGCCTATAACTCTCCCTTAGAAGCACTGCGCTCGATAAAAGCGATTGGTGCTACTTCATTGCAAACTAAGCAAAAGCGCCAAGGGTTATTAACAAGGCAGGCACTTAATAGTGTTTGTAAGGCATACCCTCTGGTTGATGGGCATGCTAGAGTGAGCTATCAAGTTGTCCTTTTAGAACTAGAAAAATAGAATTAACTGAAAAATGAAAGAATTTTTTATCACGGGTACAGACACCGATGCCGGAAAAACCCATGTCACCAGTTTATTATTAAACTTACTAGCACAACATAAACAGCGTGCGGTTGGTTTTAAACCCATTGCAGCAGGTGCAGAAGAGGCATTTGGCCAACTAGTTAATGATGATGCATTAACCTTAATGGAAAGCTCATCAATTGGGGTTAAATATAACATAGTTAACCCCTTTACCTATGAGCCCCCCATTGCACCGCATATTGCAGCTGCCAAAGTAGGCGACAGACTGACATTTGACAAGCTCGATGCTGCTTATGCGAATGTAAAAGCACTCAATACCGATTATATTCTTACAGAAGGAGCTGGGGGTTGGTGTTTACCTATCAACGAAACCGATTTGCTCAGTGATTGGGTTAAATCACAGCAGCTGGATGTAATTTTAGTTGTGGGTATGAAACTAGGTTGTCTAAATCACGCTTTACTTACAGCAGCTCACTTTAAGGCGCTCGGTGTAAATTGTGTGGGTTGGATTGCAAATCATGTAGACCCAAATATGCGTGAACAAGACGCCAATTTAGAAACCTTAAAATCAGCATTACCTTTCCCGCTTTTAGCGATTAGTCCTTATACAGATGGCACCCCTAAGTTAAAAATTTACAAAACCTTACTTGAAATTTTATCTATCAACCCATAATAATTGAGTTGTTACTTTTGACATACTCTGTCACAATTGGTTGCAATTAGTTCCTTGCAACCAATTCCATAAGCCCTAAACTGAGTTGGTAGAACACCCAGATAATTTTATTAACTAACGATTTTTAACCATGTCGTTAGTTAATACAATTGGTATGTTTATTCTGAGGTTTTTATGAAGCGTGTATTTTTGTTTCTACTGACTAACTTAGCGGTAATGCTAGTGTTAGGTATTGTGTTGTCTATTGTGATGAGCGTACTGGGTATTAGCCATCGCAGTTTAGGCGGCATTTTAGTTATCTCAACTGTATTTGGTTTTGGTGGCTCGTTTATTTCGTTATTTATGTCGAAATGGATGGCAAAAAAATCAACCGGTGCACATGTTATTGAACAGCCTCGTTCTGAAACAGAGCAATGGTTAGTTTCAACGGTAGCAGCGCAAGCAAAAAAAGCTGGTATCGCGATGCCAGAAGTGGCTATTTACGATAGCCCAGAAATGAACGCGTTTGCGACAGGTCCAAGTAAGAACAACTCGCTGGTAGCTGTGAGCACAGGTTTATTACACAATATGAACCAAGATCAAGCTGAAGCGGTATTGGCTCATGAGGTGTCACACATTGCAAATGGTGACATGGTAACGTTGACACTTATCCAAGGTGTAGTGAATACCTTTGTTATATTTATGGCGAAAGTATTGGCAGGTATTGTTGATAACTTTCTTAATAGTGATGAAGAAGAGGGCGGTAGTAGCTGGACATACTTTTTATTCGATATGATTTTCCAAATGTTATTTGGTGTTCTAGCAAGTGTGATTGTTGCTTACTATAGCCGTAAACGCGAATTCTCTGCGGATGCCGGTGCAGCTAAACTAGTAGGTGCAGATAAAATGCGTAGCGCCCTTGAGCGTTTAAAACAAAACCACCCATCACAACTAGAAGGTTCGATGATGGCATTTGGTATTGCAAGCGGTAAAGGTGTTGCCGAGTTATTCTCATCGCACCCACCACTTGATGAGCGTATTAACGCATTACGTTAATTTAAACACGAAAAAGCCAGCTCAATGCTGGCTTTTTTATTGTTGGTTTTTCTCGCGCTCGAGTTGTTGTGGTAATAATACCTCAACAATTTCACGGGCTGGTAAGGTATACCTTACGCCATCGAACATCACAGATGTGTGTTCATCAATACTGGTGATGCCTGTTAAGGTCCAGCCTTCGCCACGTTCTTTACAGTAAACCGTAGTGGTAGGTTGAATTACTTTAAATTCTTCACTCATCGAACTTAATCTAATTGCTTGAAATTGCGTTTATAGTAAGACAATAATGCCAGCTCATAAAGAAAAAAGAAGAAATTAACGTGTTTAGCCACGATGACTTAGCCTTTGACTTACGCCCAATTCGTCATAGAGATTGCCAAGCGATATGGGATATTTTAAAAGATTCGCAAGTACAAACGTTTAATGATTACGGCACTGATATAACGAAAGGTGACGTGTATGATTTTATTCAAGGCGACATAGAACGTTTTTATAATCAACAAGGCATTCGTTTAGTTATTGTTTTACGAAGTAGTGGGCAAGTTATTGGTAGCGTGGGCTTATTTAACATAATTGACGGGCAGGGCATGTTGGGCTTTGAATTGGCATCGCAATACTTTGGCAAAGGAATAATGCAAAAGGTATTAGATATGCTATTTGAAAAACTGACGACCTTTGTAACGACACCACTAAACAGTGTGGTCGCCTTAGTTAACCCAAATAACAGCGCCAGTATTAAACTTTTGACTAAATGCGGCTTTCAACAACGTGACGCGCACTGGGTAAAGTACGTTTGCTAATTACTATAATAGTACAATCTTGTTCTGCTAGAGTTGCTACTATAAAATAGCGCCTTATTTTCACAAAGGAGCGCCAGCAACTATGGCAAAGGCCAAACCAATTACCAGTATTGAAAGTTACGGTATTTACAGTCATTGGGATGCAAAAGAAAAAGACCTGCCTCAAATCACCGAGTTTACAACAGACGTTCCTGCACAGTTAGATATTGAATTTGGCTTTATTATTAATATTAAAAAGGCCAAAGGACAAAAAATTAAATTTTGCGTTTTCCACCCAGATATCCCCGATGAGGATGGCGAGATCATGCCTCCATTTGAGGGGGAGCAGTACGTTAAAACAAACGATTGGCAGTTTTACTTAGGTGATACGATATGGGCACCAGTTGATAATAAAGTTGGTATTTGGCGCATGACTATTGAGTTAAATGGCCATATAATTGCCGATAAATCCTTTAACTTATCAAAGGAAGCCGAAGGCACTGCCACTGATTTTTGGAAGCATCGCGGTTATTAATCTTTAAACCTGAGAGGGGCTATGTATCAAGGAAGTTGTTTGTGCGGAAAAGTAGAAGTAACTGTTGCTGGTGGCATTGACTCAATTATTCATTGTCATTGCTCTTTATGCCGTAAAAACTCAGGTACAGCCTACGCAACCAATGGCTTTATTCAACGAGATGGTTTTAACCTCACAGAAGGCAAACAGCATCTAAGTGCCTTTGAATTTAAACCAGGTAGAATTCGCTATTTTTGTTGCAGTTGTGGTTCGCCTGTATATAGCGAGAATAAAGACGATTCAAACCGCTTACGTATTCGCTTAGGTTTACTAGATAGCGATATAAACGAGCGTCCAATCAGTCATAACTTTGTGACCTCTAAAGCAAACTGGGATACGTTTAACACAGAAATCCCATGTTACGATGGTTTTGAACCAAGTAGAGAAGTACCATGATAGCGAATACGCCAAAACCGCCTTATTACGCCGTGATTTTCACGAATACCTTATCTGACGATACCGCTGGCTATGAAGAAATGGCGAATAGAATGGTGGAGCTTGCAGAGCAACAACCTGGCTATTTAGGCATGGAGTCTGTTCGTGATGGTTTGGGTATTACAGTATCTTATTGGCAAAATCTAGATGCCATTAAATCGTGGAAGCAAAACGTAGAACACTTAACTGCACAACAGCTGGGTAAAGACAAATGGTATAGCGCATTTACAACGCGTATTGCGAAGGTAGAACGTGATTATTCATTGTAATAGTCACTGAGTATGAAAGGAACACATCATACCTTGTTTAAGTTAGAGTCTATCTCAGCTTAACTTTAAATTTAAGTATATTGGTAGACAAGGTAAGTGAATATAAAGACTCAGGTAATATACTCGTCGAATAGTCACAATATTTGCTTATTAGAAAAGTAAAATCTCGTTTTTGGTAGAGGTTAGAGTTTTCTATTATTAACTTTTCTTTTGCCTAGCAATTAGTTAATGACTCTGGTAGAAATAACCTATTCAGAAAAGTGAACAATCATGCGGTAGTTCAATCGCTATTGATGAGTTAACACTACTAATGGAGGTTGGTGAAATTATCAAATTCATTGAATACTTTTGTATTAATGGTGAAAAGGCATTACACAAGAATTTCTTGTTTTGGTTCGCTACATTATTCCCATTGATTTTAGCTTTTTGCTTTGCATATCCTTTAACTAAAGGGCTTGAATTTGCTGGTACAGTTGAAGCGTATTCTAATTTTATTTCAATTTTTAAGTTACCTTTATGGATTGCATCTGGGAGTTTGATACTCGGCGTAACTGTCAGTAGATTGCATAGCTCAGAACAGAGAGCGATTACTATTAAGCAGAGTATAAATCAGAACAACTTTTCTAATTACTTAAACCATCGAGATCATTTCCAAAAATATCTTACCCCAATATCTGAACATTTAAGTTTAGATGTGGACCCCTTTAAAATATATGGGATAATATTTAGTACTTCTACACCATACAATGTAAGTTTAAAGTTGTCAGAGGGTATATTTGATTTCTTTTCTGAAAGGTTTGAAAGCGAGTTTTGGTCGAAAATGAAATTCTCAGCACCAAATTTCACTAAACAAGAAGTTAATATTTATTTTCCTAGATTTGCTAAATCTATCGGTATCAATGCTGAAAATATAACGTTAAGTAACTTTAACGAGTTGAAGTCAATACTAATTAAAATTCGTAAAATCTATCGCCGAGCAATGGAGTATGGAATGACAAAAGACGCACTTGAATCTTTTCAAGAAATAGAAGAGTCTGGATTTGCAATGTTAATAGGTGAATTTGATCATTGGGCACATGAGAACAACTTTCATAATATATGGAAATAATACTAACAAGTAGCTCACCATAGTTCAAAACACATGACTTGTGATTATTTTTCCCTAATTTTAGACAAAAACAGTGCGTCCCATTGAGCTGCGTTTGATTTAACATGGATACTATGAAACTTCTAATCAAATTTTATTTTGCTTTTTCCTTGATAGGTTGTACTTCAACTACTCAGCATGAATTACTAGGGGAAAAGATTTCAACAAGAAAGGTTTCAGACTTTAATGAAAAAACTGCTGTTCCAAATTGGGCTAGTAAGAATAAAAGTCTAATTGAATCAAACTTATTTGTTTGCGAAGCATGTTTCGGCCATAAGGTACAGGTACATATAAATCTTGATGATAATGGTTATCTAAAAGTTTCTAAAATCGTGCGCTCTACAGGTCAAAAAGAGTTAGAAAAAGAAGCATTAAAAGCTATAAAGACTTCTGAACCGTTTGATATTTCATACTTAAATGAAGAAGACAAAAAAGTAGTGAAAAACATAAT
The DNA here is from genome assembly GCF_021728095.1 of Pseudoalteromonas sp. L1. NCBI lineage: Bacteria > Pseudomonadati > Pseudomonadota > Gammaproteobacteria > Alteromonadales > Pseudoalteromonadaceae > Pseudoalteromonas > Pseudoalteromonas sp. L1. The sequence goes on from NZ_JAKKCT010000001.1 coordinate 1,004,394, forward strand.
ATTTACCTTTGCTCCAGTTCGCTCCAGAGAAAAGAGCATAACAAGCAATTAAACAAGGTGCGGATATGCACAAGGCTTTATTTTTCACACATGGTTAATAGTTGCTGAGTAATAGCTTTTATTGATTGATCTTGCTAAAAACAAAATATTTGAGTAGTGCATAAAATAGGGTAGGTAAAAGCCCACCAAGGTGGGCTTAAGCGTTAATTGCTAATTACAAAGTGTAATTAAATCCAATGGCTATACCATCATCTTCTGTTTGTGACATTTGAGCTTCTTGCTCAGCGTTATTACTCGAAAAGTCACTAAAATCTTTACGAGCTTCTATATACAAAATAGTGTCATCGCTCATAAAGTAGTGCGCGCCTACTACGGCAAATTGACGTTTAAATACATCTTGTGGGTCGGCGTTAAAGTTAGGTTGAATTACGTAATCATCACCTGCGTCAAATACGTTATAAGCAACGAAAGTACGAATGTCGTTGTCAAAGCGATAGCTTAAGATAGACTCTAAACCGACAGCATCTTTTATCAAACGACCTAAATTATCGGTATCGTGGTTTTCATTTTTATTTATATTGGCAGAGGCATACCAGCCTGGTTTGTAAAAGTCACCATATGTTATACCTACACCGTAAATTAAATCGGTAACAAGCTGATCACGGCCATCTGCATAAACAATATCGAATTCACCTCTGTTAAAACCGGCAGTAAGTTTTAGATTATCCGTTGCTCTATAGGTAACAGCTGCGCCATAAGTCGAGTTAAACTCAACATTTTGCGCCGCAGGATTACCTTGCTCAAATAATAGTTCGCATGAACTACGAGATATATCCGCGATGTCGCAGGTATAAAAGTCATCCGATTTCAACTGAGCTTGCAATGCAACATGAAATTTCCCCCAAGTGTTACGGTATTGAAGTACTTTATCACCACGGCCTGTGCCATTTACCGCACCATCATCTTTATTGTATGTATAGACACCTGCAGCGTTACCGTCCCACACTAAGCTATAGTTTGTATTGTAGACCACGTCATACCATGCACCCCATTGCTTTCCGATTGTTACTTGGCCATAGTCATCGTGTTTTAATCCTACATAACCTAATCGATTGTATAAAAACTCATCTTGAATCGATTCAAAGCGGTTATTGTAGATTATGTCTGTGCTGCCAACAGGGTTTACACCCCACTCAAGCAGTGCAAAAGCTTGCCAGCCATTTTTTAATTGTCGTTTAAAATCAAAGTTAATGCGTGATGCACCGTTTACAATTTCGGTTTCACCTTGAGTGTTAATAACTCTTGCATCAATAAAGCCGCCAAAAGTGACACTGTTTGTTTCATCTTTATAAATCTCAATGGCATTTGCTGTTGGGATTATCGTTAAGCCAGCGAGAAAAATGGCAGCGTGTGTTCTTTTCATAAAGTACCTTGTTTAATTGTTGTCCCTAATAGGTCTAAATTAACTAAAAGAATGAGATTATCAAAGCTAAAATGCATGAAAAAGTGAAAAAAAATCATGAAAGAACCCCTTTGTGAGGAAAATTTATTCATTTCAGGTTCACTATGTTGAATTATCAATGGCTTACTCTAGTTAAAAAATAGACACTTTTTGACTCAACGTTCTGAGCATTAGTTTGGTATTAGGGATTTCAGCATTTAACCCATAAATAAGGGTCATAAAATAACAGTCCAACAAGATGGCAGCTTTTACTTTATTAAACTGTGGTTGTTCAGAAAACACTAAAGTTTGAATTAACTCCATATGTCGCTGTTGGAATGTTTTAGAAAATAAACGTTCACTAAATAGCACTTTATAAAATTGATGATGTAAGCAATAAAATTGGTAAAAGTATTGTGCGTAATGATTGATCTTTAATCGGGGAGGGCGATGAATATCGGTTTCTTTAGCCCGCTCTAATACATCATTAAACCTCAATTCAAGACATGCCTCCAAAATAGCGATCTTACTCTCAAAATGTTTAAACAAAGTACCGACAGCAACACCACAAGCAGAAGATATTTGACGTGTAGACGTATCATTAAATCCATGCTCTGCGAAAAGCTGCCACGCAGTATTTAGAATATGCTGATGTGTCTTATTATGATTGCCCATAGCTATTATCTTGTTTTATTTAAAGTAACTTTAAAGTGAGCGCGTTCACTTATAAAAGTGAGCATGTTCACTAAAGATAGACCTAGTTAATTAAGTTGTAAAATGACTAGGTTGTTTTAAACAATCTTTCATAGCGTGCTAGGCGGCTTTAGTTTAAAATTGCACACAGTTTCGTTTTACTTTTTTACCCGCTGGAGGGTACCGCTATCATTAGTACAGCTAATATCACCATGCAATTTGGTGCTAAACCTTTATTCGAAAATATCTCAGCAAAATTTGGCGATGGTAACCGTTACGGTTTAATCGGTGCGAATGGCTGTGGTAAATCAACCTTCATGAAAATCCTAAGTGGCGAGCTTGAGCCATCTTCAGGGAATGTCAGTACAGATCCAAACGAGCGTGTTGCAAAACTAAATCAAGACCAGTTTGCTTACGAAGAGTTTTCTGTAATTGACACGGTAATCATGGGTCATAAAGAGCTGTGGGAAGTAAAAAAAGAACGTGACCGTATTTACAGCTTACCTGAAATGAGCGAAGAAGATGGTATGCGTGTAGCAGACCTTGAAACTGAGTTTGCCGAAATGGATGGTTACTCAGCAGAAGCAAAAGCGGGTGAGTTACTGATTGGTGTTGGTATTGGCACAGAACAGCACTACGGTCCTATGTCTGAAATCGCACCAGGTTTTAAACTGCGTGTGTTACTTGCACAAGTACTGTTTTCTGATCCAGACATCATGCTACTCGATGAGCCTACCAATAACTTGGACATCTACACTATTAAGTGGTTAGAAGACGTGTTAAACCAGCGCGACTGCACCATGATCATCATTTCGCACGACCGTCACTTCTTAAACTCAGTATGTACACACATGGCTGACATCGATTACGGCGAGCTTCGTATTTACCCTAGTAACTATGATGAGTACATGTTTGCTGCAACACAGGCTCGCGAGCGACTACTGAGCGAAAACGCGAAGAAGAAAAGTCAAATTGCTGAGCTTCAACAGTTTGTATCGCGCTTCTCTGCAAACGCTTCAAAAGCAAAGCAAGCGACATCACGTGCTAAACAAATTGATAAAATTCAGCTTGAAGAAGTTAAAGCATCTTCGCGTCAAAGCCCATTTATTCGCTTTGAACAAGAAAAGCAATTATTTCGTAATGCCTTAGAGCTAACAAACTTAGCACAAGGTTTCGATAACATGCTCTTCAGTGGCCTTGAAGGCTTAGTTGAAGTAGGCGAGCGTATTGCGATCATCGGTGAGAACGGTGTTGGTAAAACTACATTATTAAATACCCTTGCAGGTCGTTTAGCACCTAAACAAGGTGAGTTTAAATGGTCTGATAACGCTAATATTGGGTATTACGCACAAGACCATGCTGACGAGTTCGAACAAGATATGAACTTATTCCAGTGGATGGAACAATGGCAACAAGAAGGTGACGACGAGCAAGTTGTTCGTAGTTTCTTAGGTCGTATGCTGTTTTCACAAAACGACATTAAAAAGTCAGTAAAAGTTATTTCAGGTGGTGAGCAAGGCCGTATGTTGTTTGGCAAAATTATGATGCATAAACCAAACATCTTATTAATGGATGAGCCAACCAACCACATGGATATGGAATCTATCGAGGCGCTTAACTTAGCACTTGAAGCATACGAAGGGACTTTGTTATTCGTATCACACGATAGACAATTTGTATCCTCACTTGCTAACCGTATTTGGGAAATCAAAGACGGCAAAATTATCGACTTTAAAGGTACATACACTGAGTACCTAGCAAGCAAAGAAGCATAATGTGCTTATGAGTGATTAAAAGCCATGCATGTCATGGCTTTTTTGTGCTTCTAGAGTCGCATATTTATGTGGTTTAAAAGCGATTTATACTGCGTTATTCATTTTAACAATAGAACCACTATTATTTGTAATTAATGCCTTGCCTAAATCGCTTTTAATTCCAACTGAAACTCGCATCTTGAGGTGGTTTGGGTATATAATACCCGCCACAAAATAAGGACAAAAGTCCGCTTTTTAGAAAACAATTTAACTGAGGTGTATTTATGACAGTTGGCATTATTATGGGTTCCAAATCAGACTGGCCAACGATGGAACATGCGGCGTTAATGCTAGAAAAGTTTGGCATTGAATACGAGACTAAAGTTGTTTCTGCTCACCGTACCCCTCAATTACTTGCTGACTATGCAAGCTCAGCTGCTGAACGCGGCATTAAAATTATTATTGCTGGTGCCGGTGGGGCTGCACACTTGCCTGGTATGGCCGCGGCATTTACTTCACTGCCTGTTTTAGGTGTACCCGTTAAATCAAAAACACTTAATGGTGTAGATTCATTATTATCTATCTGCCAAATGCCTAAAGGTGTTGCGGTAGGTACACTGGCTATCGGCGAAGCGGGTGCTGCAAACGCTGGCCTTTTAGCGGCACAAATTTTAGGTTGCCAGCAGCCAGAAATTTTCGCAAAAGTTGAAGCTTTCCGTAAAGAACAAACAGACACTATCTTAGCTAACCCTAATCCTGCAGAGTAATATGAATATTCTAATTTTAGGTGCAGGTCAGTTAGCTCGCATGATGAGCTTAGCGGGTGCACCGCTTGATTTAAATGTTGTTGCCTACGATGTGGGTAGTGAAAAAATCATTCATCCGTTGACCGGTGAAGTTCACAATAGCACATTACAACAAGCTATTGATAACGCAGACGCCATTACAGCAGAGTTTGAACACATTCCTGATGATGTACTAACGCTATGCTGTCAAAGCAATAAGTTTTACCCAGGTAAAGCAGCGATTAAAACCGGTGGCGACCGCGCACTTGAAAAAGCATTACTTGATAAAACAAATGTTGAATGTGCGCCTTACCAATTAATTACAGAAAAAGCGCACCTTATTGCTGCTGTAGAGCGCTTAGGCAAGCCGCTTGTGATCAAAACTTGCCAAGCGGGTTACGATGGTAAAGGGCAGTGGCGCTTAAAGTCTGATGATCAAATTGACCAAATCTGGTCAGAAATGGCAGATTTCATCGCATCAGGCACCGAAACTGCACCGCACTCTATTATCGCTGAAAAGATGATTCCGTTTGACCGTGAAGTATCTATCATTGGCGCACGCGACAAAGCGGGTAACACAGTTATTTATCCACTGACTGAAAACCAACACACTAACGGTGTACTTACGCTTTCAGTAGCGGGTAAAGAAAAAGCTGCAATTCAAGAACAAGCTGAGGTTGCATTTAACAAGCTAGCGCAAGAGCTTGATTATGTGGGTGTACTGGCAATCGAATTTTTTGATGTGCAAGGCACGTTATTAGTTAACGAAATTGCACCACGGGTTCATAACTCTGGTCACTGGACACAGCAGGGTACGCATTGCTCACAGTTCGAAAATCATATGCGTGCAGTTGCTGGTTTACCATTAGGTAGTACAGAGTTACTTCGTCCTACAGCTATGATCAATGTACTAGGCCAGCCTTCTATTCCACACTCAGTACTTGCAACGCCAGACGTTACAAGTCACTGGTATGGTAAAACGGCTAAACCGGGTCGTAAGATGGGGCATATTAATGTTTCGGCCAATAATCTTCATCAGCTTGGTGAGCGCTTAGCGGCACTTGCTGAAGTGCTGTCCGAGCACGATTACCCAGGCGTAGCTGCTACCAGCACCCAACTTATTTTAAACTGATCAGTTTAAATTCCAAGAAGCCGAGTTTATCTCGGCTTTTTAATTTCTCTACAAGAATAACACCTCTTGTCTCAAAGCACTTGCGTCAGGTTTTTCTTTCTATAGACTAATATTTTTATATTAATATTAGCTTGTTATGTTACATCCTCGATTTAGAACAGTCGTATTTGCGTTTTTTATGGCGCTGTTTATGTCTGGATTTATGTCACTGGTGATCAGTATTTTTAATGTTGGTTTAATCGATAGCATTGCAACCATTTGGCTTAAAGCATGGGCTTTTGCTTTTTGTGTGGCATTTCCTACCGTTATTTTTGTCGCACCTGTAGTACATAAGTTAACCAACAAACTAATCAGAGCGCCGTTGTGATAGCCGAACGCACAAAACAAATACTATTTATTGCGTTATTTTTAGCATCTGCTTTGCCATTTGTTGGCTCAGCTACGGCACTTGTTGTTGGTGCTTTGTTTGCCATGTTATTAGGTAATCCATTTGCAGCACAGTCACAAAAAATGAGTAAATGGATGCTTAAGTTAGCGGTTATTGGCCTCGGCTTTGCTGTTGATTTTAGTCAAGTAATAGAAGTAGGGCGTAGCTCTATTGTGCTTACAATCGTTAGTATTACCGCGATTATTGGGCTTGGCGAAATTTTATCGCAGTTATTTAAGTTAAATAAAAATACCGGGGTACTTATCTCATTTGGTACCGCAATTTGTGGTGGTAGCGCCATTGCTGCAATGGCGCCTGTAATCAAGGCCAAAGATCACGAAGTAGCTATATCACTCGCTGTGGTGTTTTTATTAAATGCAATTGGTTTAGTGTTATTCCCAATGATTGGTCATTATTTTGGCCTGACTGAGCAGCAATTTGGGGTTTGGGCGGCACTTGCGATTCACGATACCAGTAGTGTAGTAGGGGCATCAGCCGCTTATGGTGCATCAGCGCTTGCTATTGCAACAACCATTAAACTCACCAGAGCGATGTGGATCATCCCCTACACAAGCATCGCAGGTGTGTTTTGGAAGTCTGATGAAAAAGCCAGTATACCCTTGTTTATTATAGGTTTCTTGGCGGCTGCGCTTATTAACTCAAGTTTTCCAGAGTATCAAACACTGTGGCATGCCCTTAACATCGGTGCTAAGCAAGTTTTAGTAATGACCTTATTTTTAATCGGCAGTGGTTTATCGATTTCAGTCTTAAAACAAGCGGGCATTAAACCTTTTATCATGGCGATGATCTTATGGATCATTGTCAGCAGTATTATTTTACTACTAATAGTAGACGGATTTATTTCATGAAAAATTCCTTATTAAGTTCTTCAATAGCACTCGCCGCAGGCTTATTTTCTAATAATTTAGCGGCTGCAGATCTGCGTGTTGCCACTTTCAACGTGAGCATGGATGCAACAAACTATGCTAAAAAAGGTGAGGCGGTCGATAAAGATGCATTAAGCAAAGCATTAGCAAGTAACCACCAGCAAATTCGCAACATAGCAGAGATTATTCAACGTGTAAGACCAGATGTTATTTTACTGAACGAGTTTGATTATATTGATGCCGACAAAGGCATTAACGTATTTCGTAAAAACTACCTGCAAGTATCGCAAAATAAGCAGGTTGCAATTGATTATCCGTATTATTTTATTGCACCAGTCAATACGGGGTTACCTACTGAGTTTGATTTAGATAACGATGGTGTAAAGGGGCATTACAAAGGAGACGCGCAAGGCTTTGGCTTCTTTGAAGGGCATTATGCAATGGCAGTACTTTCTCGCTACCCAATTGATTTAGATAAAGCGCGTACTTTACAAACATTCAAATATAAAGATATGCCAAATGCGCAAATGCCTATCGACCCTAAAACAGGTAAAAACTGGTATTCTGCTGAGGAATGGCAAGCACTTCACCTAAGCTCTAAATCATTTTGGGATTTACCAATTGATGTTAAAGGAAAAACGGTTCATTTACTTGCTTCACACCCAACTCCACCAGTTTTTGATGGTGATGAAGACCGTAACGGTAAGCGTAACCACGATGAAGTGCGCCTGATTGCTGATTACATCAACAATGCTAACTACATTTATGATGATAAAGGTCAAAAAGGGGGCTTAAAAGCGAAAAGTCGCTTTGTGATTGTTGGTGATTTAAATGCGGCACCAGAAGGTGGTAAAGCTCGTCCTGAAACAACAGACCAAATTTTGAAAAATCCTCTAATAAATACCTCATTTACACCTTCTAGCAAAGGGGCTAAACAATCCTATAAAGAAGAATATGCAAAAAACTACACGGCTTATTGGCAAGCCCGTGCTGATTACGTACTCCCTTCTAATTATGGTATTGAGATCAACGACGGCGGGGTATTTTGGCCAATAAAAAGTTCAGAATTATACCGTTTGATTCAAGATCGTAATGCATCATCTGATCATCGTATGGTGTGGCTTGATATCAGCTTGAAATAAGCTGTAATTAAACGGAAAAGTTTGGCTGTTTATCCTATAAAAATTGCTATTTCATCAGTGCTTCTGCTTAAATAGGGCGAATTATAATAACCCCGTAAGAAGCACTATGAAATTCAAAACCACTGCTAATAAAACGTTAGTGGCTCTCGCAGTCGCATCTAGCTTTATGCTAGCTGGTTGTCAATCAACCGCCTCAACACCTTCTGAAGAACAAATAACCAATGTAGCCCCAGTTGTTGTTACCCCTGCTGACACAGGTTCAGCCGAAATCACGCTAGAGCAAGCAATGGCTCACCCTGATTGGTTAGGCCGTCAGCCAGAACGTGCTTTCTGGAATGGTGATTCTAACAGCATTGTTTATGCACAAAAGCAACAGGGTAGTGAGTTACGCGATTTATATGTTCAAGCGGTTAATAGTCAATCTGCATCACAATTAGCGTTAAACAAATTACACACAGTAGGTGCAAAAAACGCAGTTTACTCGGCTGATAAGAAGCAACAGGCGTATGCATTTGAAGGTAATATCTTTGTTAAAAACCTAAGCACTGGTCAAATTACACAAATTACACACGACAGCGCACAGCAATCAAAGCCGCAGTTTTTAACGGATGGCAGCCTTGCGTATCGCCAAGGTAATGCATTTTATAAAGTTGATTTGGCAACAGGTCGTCAAGTTGAATTAGTTAACTTACACCTAGACGATGCACCTAAGGGTGTGCAAGAGCCAGACACGTATATTGCAAAAGAGCAGCACAAACTAATTGATTACATTGCGCTGACTCACAAAAACAAAAAAGACCGTGAAGCGCGTAAAGAGCAAATTAATGAGCAAAACGACAGTATTGCTAATTCACAGTTCTATTTAGGTAAAGATAAACGTTTGGCAGACGTACAGCTTTCACCAAATGGCCAAGCACTTGTTGCAGTAACCACTGAAAACCGCTCATGGCGCGATGAAGGCGATATCATGCCTAATTACATTGCCGATGATGCTCGCGTAAAAGCTGAAAAAGTACGTCGTCGCGTTGCGGATGAAAAACCAATCAGCTCAGATGTTATTTACATCGACCTTAAATCAGGCGAGCAAACAACCCTTGCATTCGATACCTTACCAGGTTTTGATGAAGACGTTCTTGCAGCTGTTAAGAAAGAAAACTACGCTCGTGATGGCAAAACTTATAAGTCGGAAAAAGCGCCGCGCGCTATCAACCTAATGATGGATTGGGGTTGGGATCAAAGTGCTATCCAGTGGAACACAGATGGTTCACACGTGGCTCTTATGCTTGAAGCATGGGACAACAAAGACCGTTGGTTAGCCACTGTTGATACACAGAACAACAAACTTGTTTCGCAGCACCGTCTACATGACGATGCATGGGTAAACTATGCATATAACGATTTTGGTTGGTTGAATAACTCTGATACGCTTTACTACTTATCTGAAGAGTCTGGTTACAGCCATATTTACAAAAAGCCACTTAACGGTAAAGCAACGCAGCTTACTAAAGGTCAATTTGTTGTTTCTAACTTAACGTTAACAGCTGATAACTCAGCAATTTACTACAAAGCTAACGTTGAGCACCCAGGTCTCTACGAAATCTATCGTGTAAACCCTGCAAACGGTGAGTCTGAGCAAGTAACAAACCTTGATGGTATGACTGATTACCAGTTAAGTCCAGATGAAAGCAAACTATTGCTAACCCACTCTAAGATTATGTCGCCACCTGAGCTATATATTGCTGATGCAAAAGCAAATACCCAAGCAACTCAGCTAACGCATACGGTATCTGGTGAGTTCTTAGCGAAGAAGTTAATTGCACCTAAAATCGTTGCAGTGCCTTCAAGCCACACTGATCAACCAATTTACGCAAAAGTATATTACCCAGCTGATTATAAAGAGGGCGAAACAGGTAAAAACCGTAAAGCGGTTATCTTTAACCACGGTGCTGGTTACCTACAAAACTCACACATGGGTTGGTCTGGTTACTTCCGCGAGTTTATGTTCCACTCACTACTGGCTTCAGAAGGCTACGTAGTCATGGACATGGACTACCGAGCCTCTAAAGGTTACGGCCGTGACTGGCGTACAGCAATTTATCGCCAAATGGGTACGCCAGAAATTCAAGATTTAGCAGACGGCGTAAGCTGGATGGCAGATAACGCTAACGTAGATACACAAGCGGTAGGCACTTATGGTGGTTCTTACGGTGGTTTCATGACGTTTATGGCGCTATTTACACAACCTGATCTATTCCAAGCAGGTGCAGCACTTCGTCCAGTAACTGATTGGGCTCACTACAATGGTCCTTACACGTCGAACATCTTAAATCACCCAGATGTTGACCCAATTGCGTATGAGAAGAGTTCACCAATTTATTTTGCGGAAGGTTTGAAAAATCGCTTATTAATCAACGCACCTATGGTAGATGACAACGTATTCTTCCAAGACTCAGTACGCTTAGTGCAGCGTTTAATTGAGCTTGAAAAAGAAAACTTTGAAACAGCTATTTTCCCAGTTGAACCACATGGCTTTGTACAGCCATCAAGCTGGTTAGATGAATACCGTCGTATTTATAAGTTGTTCAAAGAAACGCTTTAGTTTTAGAACTTATACAAAACAGCCACTTATTAGTGGCTGTTTTTATATGTAGACTTTAAAACATTTAAAAATACTGGCAAAGCCAGTACTGTGCCACCAAGTGCACCAATAAAATGAGCATCTATAGCCACATTTGATGCAATTAATTGGCTCACTGAATCACTAGGGCCTGCAATTTGCTCCCAAATAACTTTCGCCCATGTGCCTACGAACAACAACCAGCCTGAAAATAGGCCTGCTTGTACGTCTTTTACCGATCCCCAAATTATTACACCATGCAGTAATGCACTAAGTCCCGTATAAATATAAATATCAGGGCAAAATAACCACACGCCTAATCCACACCAAAGTGCAAGAACAGCGATGTTAAAAGCGTATCTAAATGGTGATGTATGCTCAGCATGTAATGCCCATATTAAAAAAATACCAGCGCAATTTAATAAAAGATGAGGCCAATTTGCATGAACGAATTGACTAGTGAAAATCCGCCAATATTCACCATTTGTAACTAACAACCGGTTAAATTCTAAATAATCATTTAGATTAAATGCCGCAAAAAAAGAGCTTAGTAAGATTAAACATAAGGGAGGAAGTACATATAGTGGTTTCAGGGGCAGGTTGATCATGTTATTTTTATGGCTTAGACATTTTTTGCATATTGTGCACGTTTCACACCAAGATGCCAATTAAACAAAACAACCGGGATTTAGTTTTTTATGTTTTTTAAAACCAAAGCACTTATCGTGCTCTCTTCTTCATTACTGTATTGTTCAACACTTTTAGCTGCACCGGCAAAAATTGAAACAAGAGAACCAGAAGCTGCAACGGGATTTGCTCATAAGCAAGTCGTTGAAGGCGATAAATATATGGTCGCAGCAGCCAATCCTTATGCTGTAAAAGCAGGGCAAAAAATGCTTGAGCTAGGCGGTACAGCCGTTGATGCAGCAATCGCCACTCAACTCGTTCTTACATTGGTTGAACCACAATCATCAGGCATAGGTGGTGGCACCTTTATGATGTACTTTGATAATAAGTCAAAGAGTTTAACAAGTTTTGATGGCCGTGAAACTGCGCCTAGTAATGCGGATGAAACACTGTTTTTAGATGAGCACGGTAAAGCGGTAAAATGGATTGAAGCGGTGGTTGGTGGTCGCTCAGTGGGTGTTCCGGGTATTTTACATGCCTTTGCATCAGCTCATAAGCGCTACGGCAAGCTTTCTTGGGAAACGTTATTTCAACCTGCAATAGCCCTTGCAGAACAAGGATTTGTTGTTTCGCCTCGCTTGCATAAGTTACTAGCTAAAGAACTAAACCCTGGTGTTACAAAGTTACCTGTTATTCGTGATTACTTTTTTCCAGACGGAAAGCCGCTCGCTATTGGCACTGTTAAGAAAAACCCTGAGCTTGCAGCACTTTATAAAGAAATAGCAAAACGAGGTATTGATGCTTTTTACAAAGGCGAAAATGCACAACAACTTGTTCATGCAGTGCAAAATTCAATTGTAGCGCCAGGCACACTTCGCGTAGAGGATTTAGCAAACTATCAAAGCAAAGAGCGTGCGCCAGTGTGTGTTGATTATCATCAATATGAAGTGTGCTCAATGGCACCACCTAGTAGTGGGGGAGTTGCTGTGTTACAAATTCTAGCCTTGCTTGAGCACAAAGAAATGGCAAAGCTTGAACCTAACTCAGTACAAGCGCTTCATTATTTTACTCAAGCATCGCGTTTAGCTTTTGCCGACAGAAATGTATACTTGGGTGACCCTGATTTTATGGCAATTCCTACCGAAGGCTTATTAAACAAAGAGTACATTACCAGTCGCGCTAAACTTATTTCAGAGAAAGATGTTCATGCCGAAGCAGGCACGCCGCCTAACTCACTTGCTTATGCACAAGATGATGCGTATGAATTGCCTTCAACAAGTCATGTATCTATTGTTGATAGTGAAGGTAATGCGGTTTCGATGACAAGCTCTATTGAAATGGCGTTTGGTTCAACAGTCATGGTGAACGGGTATATTTTAAACAATCAACTGACTGATTTTGCTTTATCGCCAACAAAAGATGGTAAACCTTTAGCAAATCGTGTTGAAGCAGGTAAACGCCCGCGTAGCTCAATGTCGCCAGTAATGGTGTTTAACAAAGACGGTAGCTTGCGCTTAGTGGTTGGTTCACCCGGTGGTAGTCGTATCATTGATTATGTAGCGCAAGTGGTTGTTGGTGTGCTTGATTGGAATTTAGACGCGCAAGAAGCGATAAACTTACCACGCATTACAAACCGAAATAACTATACCAGCCTTGAAAAAGGCACCGAGCTTGCAAATCATAAAGCTGATTTTGTTAACCGTGGACACAATATTCGCATCTTAGATTTAAACTCTGGTTTACATGCTGTTGAACTAAAAGAGGGTAAACTTTACGGCGCTGCTGATCCGCGTCGTGAAGGTATTGCTTTAAGTGATAAAAGCCATTAAAAACGCGCTCAGCAGCCTTAAAGCTGCTGAGTTTTCATGTATACTAAAGAGTATGCAGTTTAGAGCATAAAATTCATTTTCTTCAATGGTCTGACAAGGTGGATTGTCATTGCAATTTCACCTTCAACAGTAATAATGTCAGGTCATAATTATGACGCATCAAAGCTTGGAAATATGACTACAAATACCGATCCAAATTATCTATATATTCCTTATTCAGGCCCAGGCCTTATTGAAACGCCGCTATTAAACAAAGGCAGCGCTTTTTCACAAAAAGAAAGAGAAAGTTTCAACTTAGCTGGCTTATTACCTCCTCGTTACGAGACTATCGAAGAGCAGGTTGAGCGTTGTTATCAGCAATATTCAAGCTTTAGCGACAACCTAAATAAGCACATTTACTTACGCGCAATTCAAGATAACAACGAAACCTTATACTACCGCTTAGTGCGTGATCATCTTGAAGAAATGATGCCTATCATTTACACACCAACAGTAGGTGATGCGTGCGAAAAATTCTCGGATATTTACCGCAGTGCCCGTGGTTTATTTATTTCTTATGAAGATCGTTTCCAAATTGATGATATTTTACGTAATGCTACGAAAGGTAAAGTTAAAGTTATCGTTGTAACGGACGGTGAGCGTATTCTTGGTTTAGGTGACCAAGGTATTGGTGGCATGGGTATTCCAATCGGTAAATTATCACTTTACACAGCGTGTGGTGGTATTAGCCCTGCTTATACATTACCTGTAATGCTTGATGTTGGTACAAATAACGAAAAACTGCTTAATGACCCAATGTACATGGGCGCACGTCATAAGCGTATCTCACAAGACGAGTATGATGAATTCTTAGAATTATTTATTAAAGCCGTTAAACGTCGCTGGCCTAGTGTGCTGTTGCAGTTTGAAGATTTTGCACAACCGAATGCAATGCCTTTACTGAAACGTTACCGTAACGAAATTTGTAGCTTTAATGATGATATCCAAGGAACAGCAGCTGTTACTGTGGGTTCTTTACTTGCTGCATGTCGTGTAAAAGGTGCTAAGCTTTCTGAGCAAAAAGTAGTGTTTGTTGGCGCAGGTTCTGCTGGTTGTGGTATCGCTGAGCAAATTATCAGTACTATGGTTGCTGAAGGCATTAGCGATGAGCAAGCTCGTTCTCAAATCTTCATGGTTGACCGTTTTGGTCTACTTACTGAGGGTATGGAAGGTTTACGTGATTTCCAAGATGCACTAGCTCAACCGAAAGCACACTTAAGTGAGTGGACTTACAGTGGTGAGTACGCATCACTTCTTGATGTAATGCACTGTGCACAACCAGATATCTTAATCGGTGTATCTGGTCAACCTGGATTATTTACAGAGCAAGTTATTCGTGCAATGCATGCATCATGTGCACAGCCAATTATTTTCCCATTGAGTAATCCATCGAAGCAGGTGGAAGCGCTTCCTGCAGATGTAATCGATTGGACAGACGGCCAAGCAATCGTTGCTTCAGGTAGCCCTTTTGATCCTGTTAATTACAATGGCCAAGTATTTCCAATTCCTCAATGTAACAACAGCTACATCTTCCCTGGTATTGGCTTAGGCGTTATTGCAGCTAAAGCAACCCGTATTACAGATGCAATGTTAATTGTTTCAAGTGAAACGTTAGCAGAGTCTTCGCCTCGTGCTAACACTGGTAAAGGTAGTTTGTTACCAGCCTTAACTGAGATCCAAGTTTTAAGTAAACGTATTGCTTTTGCTGTCGCTAAAAAAGCGATGGAAGAGGGCGTTGCACTAGAATTAAGCGATGAAGCTTTATGGGCTGCAATCGAAAAGAATTACTGGTTACCTGAATACCGTAACTACAAACGTCGTAGTATTTAATTCTTTATTTCTATTTAGAAAAAACAGGCTTTTTAGCCTGTTTTTTTATCGTTATAAAAAAATTTGCGTAATCACCTTGTTCATATTGAATTAACCCTTTAAGGTGATAATGAAAGGAGTTTATAGTTAAGGAACATGAATTATGCGTAAGTTCGTTTTTGCCACAATTGCCACTGCAATCAGTTTAAATGTATTTGCTCAATCAGCACCTGATTCACCTCATATCTACATTCAAGGCCAAGCAACCGTTACCGCTATTCCTGATAACGTCAAGCTGACAGTGGGTATCGTCGAAGTTGATAAAGACCTAATAGCAGCAAAAAATAAAGCTGATACCACAATGGCTAAAGCGATAAAGTTAGCCAAAAGCCAAGGTGTAGATGAAAAAGGTATTTATGCTTCTAATATCTCGATTCATAGGCAAACCGAATACAATAGAGAAACAGGTAAACAAAATTTTGTTGGTTACCGTGTAACGCGAAGCTTATCTCTGACTCTAGAAGACTTAAAAAAATACCCTATTTTATTACAACAACTTGTTGATTCAGGTATTAATGAAATAAATCAAACTCAATTTGTTTCTAGCCGCTATGATGAGCTGCACAAACAAGCACAAAAGCTCGCGATAAAAGATGCCAAAGCAGCAGCAAAAGAGCTTGCTAGTGATTATGGTGTAGAGCTAAAAGGTTTATATACGGCTTCGAACAGTCCTCTAAAGAGCGATGTACAACCGTATATGCGTGCTGAAAAAATGATGGTTACCGCAGATGCATCAGGTAAATACGTGCCTGATGCCTATCAAAGTGGTGAAATCACCATCACGGCCAGTAGTTACGCTGTTTACCTCATCGAAAATTAATCTTCAGAATTGGTGGTAAATTTTGCCACCAATTTTTCCCCTTTGTCTTCAGATATTCTCGCAATTGCTTTTAGCATGTTGGTAATTTGCTCTCTGTCGTAATCATTATTTGTATTACGGTCTATATCCTCTACTATCGCTTCTAAATAAATGAATAGGCTCTCTGTAGCTTCACTGTTTTCAGACGATCTAAATAGAATATTTTTAAACGCTTCGAGTACGTTAACCATTACATAGGCATCACCCTTGGCGTAATTGCGTATAGGGGTAAAGTTATCGTGCAATAGCTCGTCAAAAGATGTTTCGTGGAGATATAAATACGGCTTATCACCCTCAGCATGCTTCAGCGAGTAGTTCACATCGCTAATATTGAGCCTTTTAATAAGTAGAATACTCAACATATCAATTGCTTTTACTGCCGTACCAGGATCATTAATACCTGGGCTCATTGCTTTTACTGCGATTTCAGAAATTTGCGTCATACCATAGCGGTAATGGTCACGAATGTATTCTTCGATATAAAAAATAAAACAAGCAAGCAACTCTTCTACAAGTTCAGGTTTATCTGATAAATCCGTATCACACTTTAAAAAGGGATAACCTTTAACCGTAAAAAAACCTTGTTTAACCGAGATATAAATTCTGATGTTATGTTTTTTACACAAAGCACATAATTTATCACTGTGTGCACCTTTAAAGTAACCCTCTGTTTTACTTTTAATGCTATGCCAATCATCAAAGCTAGGAAAGTCGTTAACAGGGTTCTCCTCCTGCATTGAAATAATACTCTTTAGCTCCGCTTTCGTATTCTTGAACAAATCGTTGAGAACATTATCCACTTGAATTGCTTTAGAAATTGAGTGAATAAAGTAAACAAAAAAGCCCAATGAAATAAGGCCAAAAATTAATGAAAACAAGATGCCTAAAGAAGGGATCCCCGTATCTCCATCCCCAATAGTACGGATATTTATAAGCATAATAATGGTGTAAATAATGCTGCCTAAATAGAAACCCAGTACAAGTTGATGTGATTTACGAGTAATTAGGCCAGGTAGTACTCTGGGAGATAGGCCGGCACTGGCACTATTTAATACAATCATTACCATCGAAAAGCTAAACACAGTAAGTGAAATAATACTGCCTGCTAGTGTACTTAAGATAGTTCTGGCGTTTTCTTCACTGTCGACCAGTAACACACCAATTAGCTCTTTAAATTCCATCGATAAAGACGAATACTCAATAGCCGTTGTCACTAAAGCAAAAACTAAAAACATCACCGAGAGCATAGATGGGTAAAACCCTATACTGCTTATCATTTCTCGGTAGTTATCGGCTAATTTTCTTGGCGTAAACATGCACTTCCTTAAGAACAGTTAGACTTTCGATATGATCAAGTCATAATAGTTGAGAATATACAAACAGCCTAGCAATAAACTTGGCTAAGCGTCTAATGTTAAATAAAAATTTGGAAAAAATGTGATTGTTTCAATATTTGCAGCCGTTTTGGTGATAATGTACATCCAGTTAAGTTTTAGGGTAATTAAACTACGCAGAAAAAAGAAAATCTCGTTGGGAGACGGCGGAGACAGCACATTAAATGCTGCAATTCGCACCCACGGAAATTTTATCGAATACGTGCCTTTTTCGTTGATTCTGCTATTTTTAGTAGAGTATCAAGGTCTTTCAAGTCATTACTGCTATGTTTTAGGGTTAATGTTAGTCGTCGGACGCATTTTCCACAGTTACGCACTAGCAGAAAATCAATTGAAATTCCGTGTTATTGGTATGGCGCTTACATTTTTAACGATGTTATTAAGCGCTGTTTTATTATTAATTACACGAGTTATTTAGCTTATGCAAACATCTGTTTTTACACTTGCCTTTCTTTTATGTTGTCAAAACGCGCTTGCAAGTGTAGAAATGGACAATCCAACATCAAGCATAACTTCAGAAAATCAAACGCTCCGTGTTGTCTATCCTAAGACCATGCCGAATTTAGATGAAGACGTGCTTTATCCGCTCATTTTACTTCGCTCTGCTTTAGAGCATAGTGGTGTAAAGTTCACTCTAACTCCTTCTAAACATCTTCTAGGCCAAAGCCGCGTACTAAGACAAATAGAAGTTGGCGGAGAGATCAACGTCAACTGGACCATGACAACGATTGAACGAGAGCAACGATTATTCCCGTTAAGAGTGCCTTTGTTCAAAGGTTTATACGGATGGCGTTTACTTTTAACAACCCAATCGCAATTAAAACAGCTAGAGCAACTGCACACGTTAGATGATTTAAAAACAGTTTACTTCGTTCAAGGGCAAGACTGGCCAGATACAAAAATATTACGAGACAACGGATTCGTTGTATCTACCTCTTTAGATTATACGTCACTTTTTAACATGCTAAATAAAGGGCGAGGGCAATTGTTTCCTCGTTCAATTTTGGAAGTTGATATAGAAAAAGCAATGTTTGAAAATGATATGGAACTTGAAGTGTTACCACAGCTCATGCTGAAATACCCAAGCCCAATATATTTCTTTTTTAATAAGAACAACACTGACATTGCTGATGCAGTGACTAAAGGTATTAAGATCATGCGTGAAAATGGTGAATTTGATCGCCTTTTTTATAAATATAATGGCGCAGCAATCAATAATGCCAGCATACACACTAAGACTATTATAGAATTAGAGAACAAAGATTTACCTCCACTAACCCCGGTAGACGATGCGTCTTTGTGGTTAACAATACAGACTGTGAATGAAAAATAAGATATTTATAATCGGTTTGCCACGCACAGGCACAACCAGCATATGCCATAGCTTTTTAGAGCTAGGATATAAAACCGCACACACTGCTTATACCCAACAATCAATTCACAGCGCAGAAGTAATTGCCGATACCCCTGTGTTCAATGAATATAAACTACTCGACAAGCACTTTGATAATTGTAGATTTATTAATTTAGAGCGTGAGCTAACTAAATGGTTGCCATCAATAAGACAACTACTTACAAGAATGCACACCAACTTAATGCGAGAAGATGGTGGCTTTAATACTCATCTTAAGCGTTGTTACTTAGATACTTTTGGCCGTTTTAATTTGTCCGATATTGAATCTGACGAATACCTAACACAGTGTTATAACCGCCACCAAAATCAAGTTTCTGAGTATTTTAGAGGGCGAGAGCAGCTCTTGTCTTTGGATGTTGCCGATGAGCAAAGTCCTAAACTACTTCAACGCTTTCTTCAAACAGAGCAAACTATCACCTTTAAACCACTGAATATAGCGGGCAAAGTAACAGCTTGGAATGACATAAAACACCCTAACAAAGTGGCCTCTACACGAAATGGGAAAATAGATAAGTCACTGGGTTACAATCACAAGATTTTATAGCGTAAATACGCTAAAATCGCCGCCATTATTAGTTAAGTTGCTCATATTATGTTTGAATTAAAATATCACACTCCATTTGAATGGACTGAAGGTGTTCTTGCAGACTTTGATACCTTCTTGCAAGACCATGCCGCAGCTGAAAAAAAAGCTTCTGGTATGGCTATGTCAATGCTATCTCATTATCCAGATCGTCGTAAGCTGGTTAAAGCAATGACTGATTTAGCTTTAGAAGAGATGATTCATTTTAAACAAGTACTCAAGCTTTTAATGGAACGTGATGTTTCATTAGGTAATGATCAAAAGGATCCTTATATTAAGAATATTCGCGCATTATTCAGAAATGGCCGTGATGAGTTTTTAATGGACCGTTTATTAGTCGCTGGCGTCATTGAAGCGCGAGGTCATGAACGCTTCTCTTTAGTTGCAGAGGCACTTCCTGCTGGTAAAGAAAAAGATTTTTATGTAGCTATCGCTAAATCTGAAGAAAAACATAAAAACTTATTTGTAGAACTTGCATACGAATACTTTGACAAAGCAGAAGTGGATACAAGATTAGAAGAGATCCTCGTTGCTGAAGCAGAAATTTGTAAGCAAATTCCATTTACAGCTGCACTGCATTAACGTTGATAACGTATTAGGCTTTACCTGATACGTTAAACAACATTTAAAACAATAACTAAGTGTTTAGAGAATACTTAACCCACAACAAATTGATTAAATAAACAGCAAGTATTCATCTTTCTCTCCTATAGTTAAAAGTAATTAACTGTGAGGATAGAAGCATGAAATGGATGATGACTCTCACTACGCTTTCATTAATAGGGATTGTAATCACAGGTAACTCGATTTACTCCGAGGTTAAACTCTTTAGCTCAAATGATAAGCCACGCGAAATAACCGCAAGTATGTATCGCTCACTCATATGGCATAGCGATATCTATAAAGATGAAGAGTTTTTGCAAGTCGCTAAAAGCTATTTTAGTGATGGTAAGATTGATACGCTTGAATATACAAAACTGACAAACCTAGCTAAGAAGAGCAGTGGACCTATAATCTATCTGCAGCAAACAAATGAGCAACTTTGGCACGCCCGCTATCAATATAAACAATACCTCGAAGAAAACGCAGTGACGAGACTTGCCACTTTACACTAAAAGGTTTTGTACTGATTAATTAAAGGTTCAAGCTCTACAATCGTTGGCTTCCCGCCAAGGTAGTTGGTATCTATATGGTAAGTATTGCCAAGCCAATAGGCGCGCTGAGTTGTGTTATGACCATGAATAGAAAAATCAACGCTCTGATTATCTTCAACTATCTTCTGTTTTGCTATTGTTCGTTCCCACAAAAGTGTAGACACCGCAAATTGTTTATTTTTCGAAGGGGCCAACCAATTCCAATTATGCGACACAGTGTGTGATAAACCTATTTTAACACCTTGATAATCTAACAAATATGAAAGAGGGCGTTTGCGTAAGTAATTGCAAACAAATTCAAGTTCATCATCACTTGCATCAATATGCCAGCGACCACCATTTTTAACCCATAACGAAAAATAGGCTTCATCATGTGCCAATAATGATTCCAGCAACATATGTTCGTGATTACCCAATGACATGTAAACACCCAACTCAATAAAGCGTTGAAGAAGCTTTACGCTATCATTACCTCTATCTATAACATCACCAAGCGAAAACAGCACATCGTGATTTTTATCAAAATTAACAGATTCAAGCGCTTGTTCAAATTTTGCTAAGTCAGCATCTAAATCGCCAATAACAAAGACCCGCTTGTTTTTATCTAACTGAAGTTTAACTTGCGTTTGGTTTTGTAATACAACTTGGCAATTCACTAAATTCAAAATGTAGTCCTTCAAGCACTCAATGACTTAAGACTAGCATAACTCGTTGCTATTTAGGTATTAACTGGTTATTATCTAACCTCATTTTTTAGGAGTTACCGCCAACATGAACATCTAAACCTGTTATCCAATTTCATTTTTATCTTTTTGGACCAACAGGGTTAGTAGGCGTTGCTCACTATCACTTGCATTATATTTCTCTCGTGTGATCAAACGCTTAATACCAATTCGCTTAATTAAGTAGTCTATTTTGTGGATTGGTATCACTGCCCCTGTAATACAGGAGGCACTATGCCACAACTTCAAGCTTTTAATTTATGTTACCAACATGGCAATGGCGATGTTGTATTTAACGACCTTTCATTCTCACTCACAGCTAAAGTTACTGCCTTAGTCGGCAAAAATGGCTGTGGTAAATCTATATTAGCGTCAATACTCGCTAAGCAAAAAGAGCCTAGCTCTGGCACGGTTGTTTGTAATTCAACCCCTGGCTTTTATCAGCAAATGAACGATGTAAATCAGGCTGAAAACCAAACAATTGCTGAGGCTATTGGCTTAGAGCCAATGTTTAAAGCCCTTGATGCTATAAACCAAGGGCAAGTTACAGAGCAAAATTTAACTTTACTTGAAGGCAATTGGGACTTACCAGAGCGCTTTAACGCAGAGATTTTAAGGCTAGGCGTAAGAAGCAAAACCCCTTACTCATTAAGCAAACATTTAAGTGGCGGCCAGCTCAGCCAATTAAAGCTTTGGGCACTATTTACCTGCATTAAGCCCGATATTTTAATATTGGATGAGCCATCAAACCATCTAGATGCAAAAGGCAAAAGCTGGCTTATAAATCAAATACACAACTTTAAAGGCCAACTATTGCTGATAAGTCACGACATAGAATTGTTAGAACAAGCCCATGAAATTTGGGAGCTAACAACCCTTGGTTTAACACAATATGGCACGAGTTTTTCACAATACCAAACGCAAAAACAGCAACAAGTTCATGCTCTTGAAAACAAGTTAAACCACGTTGTTAAACAGCAAACTAAACTCAAAGCAGAAGAGCAACTACAAAAGCAAAAAGCACAAAAGCGAGCAAACCAAGGTGCAAAACTTAGAAAGTCTGGCAGCCAACCCAAAAAGTTAATGGATACTAAAAAAGATAAAGCCAGCGCTAATTTGTCATCGCAAAGTAAAAACACCGCCAAGCGGGAAGGTGCGCTCACTCGTAATGAACAAGAGCTTTCTAGCCAGCTTGAACAAACTAAAGCGCAGCAATTTTATTTAGCGCAATCTGTTGAGATTAAACAGCACAAAGTACTTAGCCTGGAGGACGTTCTATTAGCGAACGGCACACAAAAACCGCTTAATTTACAGGTATTCAGTGATGATAAAATTCATTTAAAGGGCGCAAATGGCACTGGTAAATCAACCTTACTTAAAACCCTGAACCACGACATACCAGCAAAAGCAGGGCAGTTACATTGCAATCAAGCACTCTATTATTTAGACCAACATTTTACATTAATAAACGACGAGCTAACCCTGCTTGAAAACATCATGCTTTACTGCAAAAACCTAGATGAGAGTACCGCGCGTACTCTACTTGCCAGTATTGGCTTTAGAAAAGACGCTGTTTTTAAACACACCGCATTTTTAAGTGGTGGCGAGAAAATGAAGCTCGCCATGTGTATCGTCAGTAATATTAAAAGCACTGCATTTTTGTTATTAGATGAGCCCGATAATCATCTCGACCTTGAATCAAAACAGCTCTTGGCTCAGTCATTACAGGGTTATAAAGGCGGGTTTATACTCGTAAGCCATGATAAATACTTTGTAGAAAGCATTGGTTGTAGTAGGCAAATTGCGCTAACACCCTAAAAGTAGGCCGTCTAACAACGGCCTCATAATATTGGCTTTTTATAATCTTCACTAAATTAGTTAGCTTGCTCGATGTGTAATATTCCCATTATTATTCATCGAATAACGACTCAGCCCCAATCAACGGGATTAACCGTAGCAAAACATCTTCCATTACACCATTTTCAGCAGTGGTAATTTTCTTCGCGCTGCGGTCTTTCCACGAAAGTGTTTGGATCAAACTTGACGTTACAACACTTGGTTTGTCGAGGTTATTTACTGGTACTTCGGTAGCTTGCCCCCGAATACTGGTACTAATCGGGCAGCAAATTAACAACCCCGTTTGCTGATTATATTCTTTACTTGAAAGGACTAATGCAGGGCGATACTTCCCGATCTCTTTACCTCTCACGGGCTCAAAATCTAGCCAAATAATTTCATTGCGTGTAGGTACATACTGAGCCATTACTCACCCAACTCTTTACCCGATACTAACGCCAGTTCATCAGCATGAGCTGTATGAGCATCTAAACCATTCAATAGCTCCTTTTCACTGAACGGAAAGCGCTTCTTTTGACGTTTGATTGGTTCAATAATAATTTTTTTTCCATCGGCTTTAACCTCAATGTCAGCGCCTTCAACTAAGCCGAGTTGCTTGATGAAAGCGGCAGGAATTATATTGCCAAGACTATTACCGATTTTTCGTACTTGAGTGCGCATATTTCACCCCATTAGTAGGTACATTGTTATAACATGATTAATTGTACGCCGCCTATTGTTAGTGTCAACTTTGTTATAACTAATGGCTAAATTAGCCGCCACTGATAAGTGTGACGCTAACTCACGATTAAAGCCGCAACACAACATTTTAATTGATGCTTAAACCGAGTAGGGCATGGCTGTCAAGGCTCATTATGTACCACAATCGAAGAATTATAGTTAAAAAGCCTGTCCTGCAGGATGAATATAAAAACGCATTTGAAAATAGAAAACTATAAAAAAGGGTTTTGATATATCAAAGGCGGGGGCATCGTCACCCCAGACGGAATGACAATAAAAAAGGCCGCTTAATCGTGGCTTTTTTGGGAAATTTTAAGAGTTGGGTGTAATCAATTGAGGCCTCATAATTACCTTTGATTTCACATCACAGTTACCACAACATATGTCGAGCCTATCCTCGAACCGCAACTCTTGGAAATTTCTGGCAGGAACAACTAACTCCTCACCACAGCCAGAACATGAAAACTTGATAACCTTTCTAATAATTTCGAAGCTATTATTTTTCTTTTCAATGAGGTAGCTTTCTACGCAATTCGGGTTTATGCAGCTCAAAACAGTTCTATCTTGCAAGTTTTTTATAGGTCTTTTTAATTTAGTGTCGCAAGCAAGACAATTAAAGCTTAACTCCTCACCAAAAGAACCTCCCATCAACAGGTTACCCTTGATGTCCGATAGAAATGAAATAACGTCTTCAACTTTCTTTCTGATAATTTCTTTTTTACCATATATATTAATATCTCCTGAAGATATGCTTGGCACTGGTATATGCAAAGCAACTCTAGCTAGACTGTTATATAGCTTATCTAGTTTTCTTAATTTAAGTTCTGATTGAGTCCCAAGAGATGTATATGCTATCGATTCATATTCTTCTTTCGTTGCTGGAGATCTCCCATTTATCTTTTCGGCTGATATTGATACTGAGAACTCTTTTGAAACATTATGATCTATTTGCTCTGAAATCTGCTTAATAATGTGTTTGGGTTTCCAAGTAGATAAGTCACTCTTTGATAGGTAAGGGAAGTAGAGTTTAAATCGCTCGTAACATAGATACTCTAATGTTAGTCTGCATTCTAAAGCTGCATAAGTAAGACTTTCCTCAGTATCCTGCTTTAAAAGTGCGTTTATGAGTTCGATTCTTTTGGTTATATCCAACACTAAAGAGCTCCTTGGCTAGATTTTCAAACAACTTGCTATATTGGAATTGTAGATTTTTAGCTTACCCCATACGGTTAGAAAGTCCAATTTGTGTAAGTTGGTAAAAGCAATATTCAAAGTCGTTTCAAAAAGGCTTAGATTAGTAATATAAAAAAGCGAGCAATAAAAACCGCGGCAAGGCCTAAGCAGTTTTTTTGTCACCGTATTTTAAAACAATATCCTTGAGGGCTAGTTGATCGCCCATTTTAATTAAGTCATTACCAATGATATTCAGCGTTTAGCTTACTTAGAAAAATCGTACAGTTATTCAATTTGAGCTTGTAGGGCATCTACGCGGCTTTCGTTATTACGAACAGCTTGTTGTAGGAATAAATCATAGTAATGAACTTAAAGCCATAACGGTTACTGGCTGTGAAAACAAAATTGTTTTTATGTTTTTTGATAAACATACAAGAAAAACATTTCAAATCTAGGTTTGTAAAAATTCACCGTTGTGGACTTATTGGAATGAAGTCAGTTTGGTTGAAAATTTACAAAGTAAAAATGAGCATCTCATAAAAAGTTAGAAATCATGAAAACCCAAATTAACCAAAAAAGGGGCTGAAAAACCTTAAAATCTAACGACTAATGAACCTACTTATAAAGATAAATACAGAATTTAACATAATATAAATTATAGGAAGTTAAGTATCTATATATAGTCATACCTATCCTCTATGTATACTAAGTCCAATACTAGACGGTATCGGACATTAAGGAGGTGTTTTATCATATTATTCATTTTATTAGTATCTGTTTCTTGAGCTTACTTATCTCATGACTTATATTAAAACTATCAACTTGAGATGTAACGATAAGATGTAACAATATGGAATTTGTGAAGCCGTTGGAACCTATTTTGATAATTGATGATATGCAAGACATCAGAGATTATCTAAACCAAATTTTGACTGGTCTTGGCTTTGAAGATATTTTAGAAAGTCGAGATTTTGAATCAGCTAAAACTGTTATCGAAGAAAAGTCACCGAATGTTATCTTTCTTGATATTGAGCTACCCAATACTGATGGTACGGAAATTTTTGAATACTTAAACGACCATCATCCACATACACATGTTGTTATGTGCTCTGGCCATAACAGTCTTGAGAATGTTCAAAATACTTGGGAACTTGGTGCTAAAGGTTTTATCGCCAAACCATTCAACGCAAAAAAAGTCGACTCTGTTATGAAACGTCTAGAATTGATGGAAACCATAACAAATTAAGTAGTTTATGAATTCGACAATCCAACTCATTATAGATGACCTATCAACGATTATTTTTGGTAAGCAACAACAAATCAAACTCGCCCTTACGTGTTTATTTAGTGAAGGCCACCTGTTAATTGAAGATTTACCAGGCATGGGAAAAACCACGTTATCTCATGCACTTGCCGCAGTGCTTGGCTTGTCGTATCAACGTATACAATTTACCAGTGACTTATTACCTTCTGACATTCTTGGTACTAACATCTTTGATGCTAAAGAACATAGTTTTTCATTTCATCAAGGTCCTGTATTTAGCCAAGTTGTTTTAGGCGATGAAATTAACCGTGCAGGTCCTAAAACACAAAGTGCACTGTTAGAAGCAATGGAAGAAAAACAAGTAACGGTAGATTCGGTTAAACACGCCCTACCATCACCATTTTTTGTGATTGCTACGCAAAATCCTGTGCATCAATCTGGCACTTATCCGTTACCAGAATCACAATTAGACCGCTTTTTCATGCGTATTAGTTTAGGCTTTCCTGATAAACACGCTGAGAAAAACCTCATTTTAGGCTTAAACAATCGTAATTATGATGACTTGCCTGTTCGCATTAATCCTGAGCAACTTGCTGTTATTCAAAAAGAAATTAATACGGTAACGGTAAGCAACGCAGTGGTTGATTATATCCTTGAGCTCGTTGCGTTTACTCGCCAAGATAATCATTTTGTAAACCCACTATCTCCAAGAGCCAGTATTGCGCTTGCCCGCGCTGCGAAGTCATGGGCGTATATTGAAGGTCGTGATTTTGTAATGCCTGAAGATGTACAAGCGGTTTTTCCAAGTGTGACTGATCACAGACTTGGTTTAAACGCGGGTGACAGTGGCTATGCACTTAAACATGTGCCTGTAAGCTTATAAAACATGTTTAAGCGCTCTGCTTTTGTTAATCAATTTCGTCGTTTCGTTTTTAATAAGTTATTAAAAAACAAGCATAAAACTAACGAAATTGAACTCCAACATAAAACCATTTATGTATTACCTTCAAAACTCGGTGGGCAGTTTTTACTGATTGCACTACTTAATTTTGTAATGGGCATTAACTATCAAAACAACCTGATTTTAGCCATGGCGTATTTAATGGTGGTGGTTTTGGTGTTTGCGATACTCACTGGCTATAAAAATGTGCGAGGTTTGTCGGTTAAATACCAGTCAGTAAACGAAAGTTATGCGCCAGAAACTCCTCTTGCGCGTTTTCAAGTACAAGCACAATCACACTGTGAACTTATAAAATTCGTTAATGACAACCTTGAATCTGAAACTGTGTCACTACAAAATAAAGAGAAAAAGACCGTTGAAATAGCACTTAAATACAGTGAACGTGGTGCTTATGACTTTGATAGAGTTAAAATTATTAGTCACTTTCCATTTGGTTTAGTGTCTGTGTGGAGTTACATAGAGCCAACAGAAACGGTGTATGTTTACCCACAGCCTATCGCTTCTGAAAAGCTTGATACTCAGCTCCATGACAATGACGAACACGACGGCGATAACGCACAAGTTAAAGCGGGTAATGATGACTTTCATCAACTTACCCCTTTTGTGCAAGGTACAGCGCTTAATAAGGTATCGTGGAAACACTACGCTAAAACTCAGCAGCTATTAACGAAAGAGTTTACCAGTGATGCATCACAGGAATTAGCGCTTAATTTCAATATGTTAACTGGCAATAACGAACAACGTTTAAGCCAATTATGCTTTTTGGTAAACCAATTAACCGGTCAACACATGGCTTTTTCGTTAACCTTGCCCAAGAAATACATTGCTAAAGGCCAAGGGATCAATCATCAAAAAGCCTGCCTGCAAGCATTAGCGGAGTTTTAATTATGAATACGCCGCTTATAAATACTGTTTTATCACTGCTGTTTATTGTTATCAGTGGTTTTTTGTTTACTGAAGTACCTACTCCATTTTTAGCCATATTAGCTGGCTTAAGCTTTTTAAACCTGTTTTTAGGTAAGTTTTATAAAAAACTAAATGGATTGGTGGCAAATATTTTGGCTGCAGTTAGCTTAATTGCTTTATTTGTTCTGGTTGGTGTGAGCGATACGGTAAAGTTGTTTGTATCCATGATGCTACTTGCTAGCAACTTTAAATTGTTACAAGCGAAAACCGTTAAACAGTTTCAAACTGTGTGTTTACTGGTGTTTTTTAACCTTTCAACGGTGTATTTGTTTCATCAAGGGTTATTTGAAACCTTGGTAGTCAGTGTACTTTATATTGTTAACTTCGCGGTACTTGGCTATTTAACTAGCCCGCAAAGCTTTAAGGCCGCTAACAAACAAAGTGTTAAAACCATTCTACTGGCCTTACCCATAGCAGCATTTTTGATTTTGTTTTTACCCAAACTACCTGCATTTTGGCAGCTACCGGGGCCCAAGCTTGCTAAAACGGGTTTATCAGAACAAGTTAACCCCTTTTCTATTGCGAAATTAGCTGAGTCAGATGACTTGGTTTTTCGGGTAGAACAACAGCCAGGGCAAGTCCTACAAGCCCCCTATTACTGGCGAAGCCTTATTCATGATGAATTTAATGGTAGTGACTGGTTAATATCGGATATTTTAAAATCTCAACAATTTAACCCAATTCGCCGTACAATTACTCAAAGTAATAGCGTTAATTATCAGGTTATTGCAGAGCCCTCATCTTCAAATTGGCTATTTGCCCTTGGCTTTGCACAAAGTACTAATTCAGATGTGCACTCAACCTACAATGGCTTGTTAAAACGTAAAGGTAACTTAAACAAAAACATTAAATACGCGGTAACCAGCAGTGAGGCTATGCTGAGCCTGAATGCCTTTGAAAAACGCATTTATACCCGCTTACCGAACACAACCAATCCACAAACAACAGCATTGGCTAAAGAGTTGGCTGCTAAGCATGAAAATGCGCAAGGTTACTTTAACGCGCTACTTGATTACTTTAATCAGCAGCAGTTTGCTTACACATTAACACCTACGCCAATGTATGGTGATAATACGTTAGACCAGTTTGTGTTTGATACCAAACGTGGTTTTTGTGGACATTATGCCAGCACGGCTGCATTTATGTTTCGTGTCGCTGGTTACCCTGCCCGTGTTGTGTCTGGATATTTAGGGGGTGAACAAACTAAAGCCGCTACGCTTAACATTTACCAATATGATGCGCATGCATGGGTTGAAGTGTTCTTCGACCAAAAATGGCACATATTCGATGCAACCGCTGTTGTTGCCCCAGAGCGTTTAAATGGTTCACTATCACAACTGGGGGATTTAAACGAAAGCTTTAACGACAATCTTAACTTTGGTCTAAAGCGCTGGAGCCATTTTAAAGCTATAAACTGGCTTAGAATTCACCTTGAAGAGCTCGACTATAAATGGACTAACTGGGTGCTTACGTTTGACCAAGAATCACAACAAAGTTTATTTGACTCACTGTTTGGTAATAAATCAGCATGGCTTACGCCATTAGTTGTGTTAGGTACTTTATTACTGAGCTTTACTGGCTATTTTTTATATAGTAAGCGCCCAGTTCGAAGTAGCGAACCATTGGTTGATGACATCACTAAGCTTTATCAGTGGTCTAAAAAGCAAGGGTTTGAGCCTTTTGAAACCAACACACCACTACAAAATATCGCTTTGATCAGACAGCAAAAGCCTGTGTTGGAGCCTTATTTAAACGAGTTTGAGCAAATAATCGTCGAAGTACGCTATCAACAACAATCATATACTCAAAATCGCAAAAACCGTGTGCGAGTTCTGTTAAACTCTCTCAAAATAGCCAAATAGAGAACAATATGAATGCAGTAATTGTCGGCGTTATGTTGATGCTGGTTTTAACGCTTTGTCGAATTAATGTCATTGTCGCGATGACCGTGAGTGCCATTGTTGCGGGCTTAACCGCAGGCCTTGGTTTAACTGAAACTGTTAATGCATTCAATGATGGCTTATCGGGTGGTGCTGAAATAGCGCTTAGCTATGCGATGTTAGGTGCGTTTGCGGTGGCTATTTCTAAGTCGGGTTTAACACGTATTTTAGCGTCTAAGTTACTTAAGCAAGTAAACGAGAATAGTCATAGAGGCGAAACGACACTTAGTTATCTTATATTAAGTATTATTTTACTCTGTGCGATTTCATCGCAAAATTTAATACCTGTGCATATAGCCTTCATCCCAATACTTATTCCGCCATTGCTGATTGTATTTAATAAATTGCGCCTCGATAGACGCGCTATTGCATGTATTTTAACCTTCGGATTAGCCACTTCTTATATGGTATTACCTTATGGTTTTGGTGGCATTTACTTATACTCCATTTTACACAAAAACCTCACTGAAAATGGCTTAGAGATTGTTAATACACAAGTGCCGATGGCAATGATCATTCCAGCTATTGGAATGTTATTTGGTTTATTGGTTGCGGTATTTATCAGCTATCGGAAACGCCGTAGTTATGAGTCTCATAGCCTAACAGAGCAACAACAAGAGGTTGTGATTGAGCAGCCTAAAAAGGTGTTAGCTGTTGGTATTGCTGCCGTACTTTGCTCTTTAATCGCACAAAATATTAGTGGTTCTATGATCTTAGGCGGCCTTGTTGGTGTAGCGATATTTACCTTGTTTGGTGTTGTAAAGCTTGAGCAAAACGGCGATGTATTCAGTAAAGGCATTGCTATGATGGCGATGATTGGTTTTATTATGATCTCAGCACAGGGCTTTGCTTCTGTGATGAAAGCTACGGGTGATGTCGCTTCATTAGTTACCTCTGCCGCAGGAATGATTGAAGGTAACAAACCACTTGCCGCAGCATTAATTTTACTAGTTGGCTTATTAATCACTATGGGCATTGGTAGCTCGTTTTCAACAGTGCCTATTATAGCCACCCTGTTTGTACCACTTTGTATGGAACTTAATTTTTCGATAATGGCAACCGCTGCATTGGTTGGTACCGCGGGCGCTTTAGGTGATGCAGGCTCCCCTGCCTCAGACTCAACACTTGGCCCAACATCAGGCCTAAACGCGGATGGTCAACACGACCATATTTGGGATTCTGTGGTACCTACTTTTATCCACTTTAATATTCCGCTACTTATTGCAGGCTGGGTTGCGGCTATGGTTTTGTAACTAGATAAACAGTGTAGCTTCTTTTAATGGGGCTACACTAAACTATTCTAAAAAAATAAAAAGAAAGAAATCCCTCATACATCTATTCCTTGTACACACCTTGCTAAATTATTTTAACAGTTGTTGAAGGTAACTTTTAATACTTTTAGTATGATGTGTTCTTTGTATATTATAAATTAAGCACCCGAAGGTACTTAATTTATTTAAAACTTATAGTAAGTGTTATTCGAAACCATTGATCATCTTATCGCAAACTACCGGTGTTGGTCTGTGGTTATCATCAACAGCTACGAACGTGAAGCTACCTGAAATAGCTAAATGCTTGTCATCTTTATGCATTCTTTCTAAAAAGATTTCTACGTCTACTTTAAGGCTGGTATTGCCAACGTGAACAACTTTTGAGATTAGCTCGGCGAATGTACCTGCCGGAATAGCCTCTTTAAAATCAACACGGTCAGACGAAATCGTTACAAGTGGCTTACGACAAAAACGGGTTGCTGCAATAAAGGCGACTTCATCCATCCAAGCTAGCGCATCTCCACCAAACAATGTGTTATGGTGATTTGTACGGCCTGGGAAAACAGTTTTTGTTACTGACGTTGTTGAGTCAATAATACGCTGTGCAATAATAGCGTCACGATCGATTTGTTGTGTCATAGTCTCTACTTTTCATTAGCTAATGTGTCTTGCATCATTAGCGCAGGGTCAAGGCGTTCGTTTTTCCAATTAAAACGCCAGTCTAAATGAGGGCCGGTAACTCGGCCTGTTGCGCCGATCTCAGCAATTTTGTCACCACGCGTAATTTCATCCCCTACTTTTACATCCAATTTGCTTAAATGAATATAAGTCGAGGTAACGCCATGGCCATGGTCAAGAATTAAGGTACCGCCAGAGTAGTATAAATCGGCATCAGCAAACACCACCGTACCACTTACTGGTGCATACACAGGGCTGCCTGTTTTATTGGCAATGTCTAAACCAAAATGCGGGCGGCGAGGCTCACCATTAAAGTAGCGCTGGCTACCATAAACACCTGAAATACGTCCACTTGCAGGCTTATAAACCGGATCTAAAAAGTATCGTAAGTCAGAATTTACTTGTCTAGCTTTACGTACTGCAACAGCTTCACGGCTAATACGCTCAGACACTTCTTTAGGTGGCGAAACATATTTTTTTGCAACACCGGTGATTTTATCAATTTTGTAATCACGCTTAGTGATTACAATTGCTTGCTCGTGGCTCACACCAGCACTATTAACCCAAGAGAGGTTATGATTCGTATCTGCATCACGGCCAAAGCCAAATACAAACTCACCATTTGTTGAAAGCTTAAGTTGCTCGCCATTGAAACTAACACTTTTAGCGCCTTCAATTTGGCCAGTTACTAAACCGCCTTGAGTTAAATGTCCTTTTAATTCAACAGCACTTGCAGTTAAAGAAAATAATCCTGCAAATGCTGCTATTAGTAATCCTTTATGCATAACTAATAGACCCTTTGCCAACCCCTTCGTAGGCTGTAATTTTTACTTCTGATTCAGGGTATTGGTTTTTAACTTGTGAACTTAAATAATCAGCAATACATTCAACTGTCGTATCGCAAGGTAAAATGTCGCAGCGTGATTTATCTATCACCATTTCAAAATAACCTTGCTGTGATGTATAGGCAAAACACACATCGTTACTCTCAGCACTTATATGTTGAAGTTCAGCTTTACTTATTTCATCTTCAGCTGTCGCTAAGTAAATATCTTGCCATTTATCTGCCCACTCTTTTTGTAAGCGAGGCATAGCCATACCGTCAAGGCTAATTCCAATTTGTGAGCGATGACCATGGATAATACGCTGGCAATTACCATCGTGCTTTTTAAGGCCGTGGCTGTAATGATAGTAGAAGCTTTGGCTATGTTCTGGCTTTAAGCTAATTTCGATTTTTTCGATATTATTAGGAAGCTGGGGCATTATCGTTTTAATTAAAAACTCAGTCACTGAGTTTTCATCAATGATATCAGCATCTATAGAACAAAAGGCTTGATTTGGTGCACTCATTGCTAAGTGATAATTATCACCGAAGTGACAATCTAGCACGCTATGCTCTGCATGCTGTGTTAGTGAACCATTTAATTTTTCTGGCACAGCAAGTTTATGGTCAATACAGTCATCAATAATGCCTTTAATTTGCTTTTTAACTAAACCAAAATCCAGCACCATCGACTCATCATTCAACTGACCATGTAGAGTTAAATCCACAATCCAGCTCTCGCCAACTGCGCCGCGTTTATTACACAAGTAAGAAAAATCAATCACTGTCAGTGAGTTTACAAAAAGGATCATAAATTTCCTTTAGACTGGTTAAAGAATCACAGCAATTATAATGATTTTTACTTCACAATGCGCGGTTTTATCTCCCTTTATCTGTAACAGTTTAATTAAGTGGTCATAAAACAAGCTGAAAATATAAATTATTTAACTGCTCCGAGTTGTTTAGCGTACAAGTGTACGCTAAAGTACATGGCAATTTCTAAGCGACGAATAAGAGTTATGGAACCTAAAAACAGCTATACAAAAGAAGAACTAATCCTTTGCGGTCAAGGTGAAATGTTTGGTGAAGGCAACTGCCGCCTACCTAGCGACAACATGCTTATGATGGATCGCATCGTTTCAATTACTGAAGATGGCGGCGAGCACGGTAAAGGCCAGATCGTTGCCGAGTTAGATATTAACCCTGATCTTTGGTTCTTTGACTGCCACTTTAAAGGTGACCCTGTTATGCCTGGTTGTCTAGGCCTTGATGCAATGTGGCAATTAGTTGGTTTCTTCCTTGGTTGGTCTGGTGGTCCTGGTCTTGGCCGTGCACTCGGTGTAGGTGAAGTTAAATTCACAGGTCAAATCCTACCAACAGCTAAAAAAGTTACTTATCGTTTAGACATGAAACGTGTTATCAAACGTAAATTATTCATGGGTATGGCTGATGGTACTGTAGAAGTAGATGGCCGTGTAATCTATGAAGCGAAAGATCTTAAAGTAGGTCTTTTCCAAGATACAACTGCATTCTAATTTTTTACTTGTTTGCAGATACAAAAAAGCCCCTGCATGGGGCTTTTTTGCGTAAATTAACAGGTGCCTATATTAAGTTTTAAACATATTGCGGTTTTCAATTGCTTCGCGCCAGCCGCCTAACCATTCAGATTTAGGGTCGATTTGTTGATAAGGGCATTGATCTTTGGAACGGCCTGCCAAGCCTGCTTTATAACCTTGAGAATGAGCTCTTTCTAAACGATCTCTTTTCTGTCTCTTCATAGGTAATATCCTCACCTTTTATATTTATAGATATGTAGCGAAATTGACATCTACATTTAATGAATAGTTAATAAAACTGTTAAATTCAAATAGCAAAAAGCAATTAAATAAATTGACAACAAGTAACATGCTGATGCTCAACTGAATTAACATTTTAAATGACTAAGTGGTCGTACCTCTCATCTAAAACCACCTATAAATACACTTAAATTCGGCTAAAAATTTTATCTCTTTTAGCTTCATAATTGTGACCTAAGCCGTTTCGGCAAAGTTCCCATTTAAATTGTAATCATGACAAATTTATGATGATTACAATTTAGGCAATTAATTACTTGCATATTAAAAACCGATCGGTCTAATATTAAGTATGCAAACAAATAACACAACGCCAAGCCGTCGTGGCAGGCCACCAAAAATAGCACGTTCAAATGCAGATACTCGCGCTCTTTTAATTAATACGGGTTTAGCTGTATTAACTGAAAAAGGCTTTAGTGCAACCGGCATTGATTTAATCTTAAAATCAGCGCAGGTACCTAAGGGCTCTTTTTATCATTACTTCAAAAGTAAGAATGATTTTGGCTTAGCACTTATTGATGCTTACGACAGCTATTTTCAAGCAAAGTTAAAACGCCATCTAACTGATGAAAAAATAAACCCGCTTGAAAGAGTTGTACTGTTTGCTAACGACGCCAAACACGGCATGACAAAGTTTGAGTTTAAGCGTGGCTGCTTAATTGGCAATTTAAATCAAGAACTCAGTTACCTTGATGAGCCAATGATAGAACGTATTAAGCAAGCTTACATCAGCTGGCAAGCTTTAATTGAGCAGTGCCTAGTTGACGCAAAGCAGCAAAAGCAAATACCTCAATCATCAGATTGTAAGATGCTTGCTGAGTTTTTCTGGATCGGCTGGGAAGGCGCAGTAATGCGCTCTAAACTTGATAAATCAAGTGAACCACTCACCCTTTATACAGCACAATTTTTACGCTTAATTTTATAAAGCCGTTTTAATACGGTTTTATTTCAACCATTAAAAGACGATCGGTCTAAAAGGAGTCAACATGACAACATCAGTAAAATCGGTAGTTATCAACAAAGATGATCAAGGTTATTGTGCCCAGTACACTGACTTTCCTATAGAGAGCATCCACCAGCACGATGTAAATATTGATGTTGACTACAGTACGTTAAATTACAAAGATGCCTTAGCGATTACTGGTAAAGGCCCTGTAGTAAGAACATTTCCTATGATCCCTGGGATTGACCTTGCAGGCACAGTGACAGAGTCTAAGAGCGATGAATTTAAAGTTGGTGATAAAGTCCTGTTAAATGGCTTTGGTGTTGGGGAAAAATACTTAGGTGGTTTGAGTTCAAAAGCGTCTATGAGTGCAGATTGGCTTATCCCCCTCCCCGTTAATTTAACACCAAAACAGGCAATGCAAATTGGTACGGCAGGTTATACCGCAATGCTGAGTATTATCGCCCTAGAAAAACAAGGTATTACACCACAAAGCGGCGAAATACTTGTCACCGGTGCTAATGGTGGTGTAGGCAGTTTTGCAATCTACTTATTAAATAAGCTTGGCTTTGATGTGGTTGCAACAACAGGTCGAATGAATGAAGCAGACCACCTTAAAAAATTAGGCGCAAAACGCGTTTTATCTCGTGAAGAATTCTCAGCACCTAGTAAACCACTGGCAAAAGAGCAATTTGCTGGCGCAATTGATTCTGTTGGCAGCCACACCCTTGCCAATGTATGTGCATCTATTAAATACGGTGGTGTTGTAACAGCATGTGGATTAGCACAAGGTATGGACTTTCCGGCAACGGTAGCACCGTTTATCCTTCGTGGCATTAGTCTTATGGGCATAGATAGTGTAATGCGCCCAAAAGCCGACCGAATTGAAGCATGGCAACGTTTAAGTGAGTTAGTTGAAGCTCAGTACCTCGATGCTATTTCGCAAGAAATTCCACTTTCTAATGCCGTTGCAAATGCCGAAGCCCTATTAAAAGGTGAAATTCGCGGCCGTTTAGTGGTTAATTGCAAAGAATAGGTGCGGATATAAACATTCTTAGCAAGTTAGCTATAAAACTAGGGTAAAGGCAATTATACTTACCCTAGTTTTGTAATACCGGACAGTCTAATGAGTAATAAAGAAATTTTCAGCAATAACCCACTGCAAGGTGTTGGTATCGAGCAAGTCGTCACAGAGCTTGTCGAACAATATGGCTGGGAATTACTCCACGCCTATATGCGTTTGAACTGCTTTAAGAATAACCCAGATGTAAAATCTGCGGTTAAGTTTTTACGTAAAACCCAATGGGCACAAGAAAAAGTCGAGAACTTTTATTTGTATCGTCTTAAAAACTTACCACGCCCTGACGATGTAAACTACGAATTACCGCCACGCGATCGTGTGATCCCTGCAGATCAAAAACCAGGTGAACCGTGTGAGTTAAGTTTTACTGACGCCAAACGCATCCACGCTAAAAAAGAAGCAAAACAACTTGCTCGAGCTCGTAAACAACGTTCAAGTGCGAGTAATCCTTGGGGTAATTGACTTTAAGTTTTGAGCTATCAGTTTTTAGCTGTAAGTTGAAATATGCCGCCTGTTAGGGCGGTTTTTTATTTGAGTTAGCAAGTTAATATCTTCACAGCCAGTCAAACTCGTCAATATTATTTGTTATTAATTTAAGGGTAACGTGATTATGTTAGACTACTTTCATCATCATTAATGTCAGTTAAAAAGGATGTATATGTCTAACTACAACGAATCACCTGAACAAATCACGAATGCAACGCAAGGTTATGTTATGCAGCAAACAATGTTGCGCATTAAAGATCCAAAGCCGTCTCTAGATTTCTACCAAAACGTTTTAGGCATGAAGTTACTGGGTAAATATGACTTCCCTAAAATGGAGTTTACACTGTACTTTTTAGGTTATGAGCAAGACATGCCAACAGGCACCGATAAAGAAAAAGCACAGTGGGTGTTTCGCCGCCCTGCTCTTATCGAGCTTACACATAACTGGGGCACAGAAAAGGACGACAGCTTTACAGGTTACCATAGTGGTAATGATGAACCAAAAGGCTTTGGTCATATCGGTATTAGCGTGCCAGACGTATACGCAGCATGTGAGCGCTTTGCAAAATACGATGTTGAGTTTGTAAAAAAACCAGACGATGGTTCTATGAAAGGCTTAGCCTTTATTAAAGACCCTGATGGTTATTGGATAGAAATACTCTCGGCTGAAGGGATCACTGAGATAATTGAAGATCACAAATAAGAAAACCTTATATTAAAACCTGCCATCTAGCAGGT
The DNA here is from genome assembly GCF_021728095.1 of Pseudoalteromonas sp. L1. Taxonomy (NCBI): domain Bacteria; kingdom Pseudomonadati; phylum Pseudomonadota; class Gammaproteobacteria; order Alteromonadales; family Pseudoalteromonadaceae; genus Pseudoalteromonas; species Pseudoalteromonas sp. L1. The sequence continues at coordinate 1,042,516 of NZ_JAKKCT010000001.1, forward strand.
TTTAATATTTGATGAATTAGAAATCTTAGTATTTCATTTTTTAATAGTTAGAAAAGCTACAACTTTCATCATCGCTTGATACAGAAACGGAAAGTTCTTCATCACTGTTTTCAAAAACTAAAAAATTTATTGGCTTACAACAAACTTGGCAATCTTCGATGTATTGTTGATTTAAGTCTGCAGGGTCAAGTAAAACATCTATTTGTTCACCGCAATATGGACATGCAATCGTTTTTTCAGTTAATTGATTCATCAGTACGACTCCCTAATATTGAGTTCTATACTAAGTAGATTGTTCTTATCTCAATGCTTTTCAACATAACCACCTTATTGAGTATCAAAATACCTATTAAGTAAGCTTAGTTGCTACAAACTACTCACTTTTAGGCTTGCGCAATTTAGATAAAATAAGACTATCAATATCATTACTAACGCTTCCTATGCTGCTATTGGTAAGTATGACGTAGCCTCTATTTTGGTCTGTAATCGACCGTGTTAAGGCTATCCAACCTTGGTTGAATCCAGCGAACCCTAAACTTTTATTTTCTGAATCGACAACATAACTCATACTCCAGCGATCTCCTGTGTTTGCTACAGGTGTAATCATTTCTGTAATTAGAGCTTGTGATATAAGACGAGAGCCATTGTATTTATTTTCCTTATTTTTAAGCACGGCTAAATTAAATCGTGCTAAATCAATAGCAGTCGTTTGTAAACCCGCAGCAGCTTGCTCAGCAAAGTAGATCATGGATGTTTTCTTTGCATTTTCATCATACGGTGTTGCTGATTTACTCATAACAGCAGGTGTTACATTAAATGTTGAGTTATTCATGCCGAGCGGCTTAAGTACATTTTTCTGCATATAGTCTTCAAAACTTAAACCCGATACATCTTCTATGAGTAACTGAACAATAGAGTACCCACCACCTGAGTAGGACCATTTTGTATTTGGTGTATGTATTAATTTTACATCGCCTGCACCATTATTCTTGCCATTTAATGAATCAACAATCGAAGGAACATCAGTCGGTGAACCCCATCCAAAATAAGGACCGAGAGACAAGCCCGATGTATGCGACAGAACATTTCTTAATGTTACATTTTCAGTTCCAAACTCAGACTTAGGTATCTTCCAGCGTTTTAAATAATTATTTATTGGTTTATCAAGTTCAGTTTTACCTTGATCCACCAACTGCATAACCCCCCACGAAGTTACTACTTTTGATATTGAGCCCACATTAAACATGGTATTCTCTGTAATCGCTTTTTGACTTTCAATATCAGCAAAACCATAAGAAAGAAATCCAGTAACCTCTTCGTCTTGAACAAAGGCAACAGCTACACCTGGGGCTTTATGCTTATCTAAAATCTTTGGTACAGCCTGATCAAGCTCAGCTTTTAATTCTGAGAAATAAGTCGTCTCAGCTGCTTGAGCATTACTAATAACGAAAAAAACAATAAAAAATAATAATTTATTCATAACATCCCTTTTGAAATACTAAATAACGTAAATACACGCTTCTAAAGTAAGAATCTCTTATAATAAAAACAACCTACTATTAATTATTTAAGTAAATTCCTATAAGTATTTACAGCAATATCTAGTAACTTTGGTTTTTTGTTAGTCTTACGCCATCAACAACCATTACCCATTGGTCATCAACCAAGTGTGGTGCTTCTGTCACATCGAAATTAGAGGTAAAAAAAGCCACACCTACTACAAAGTCATCTCCTCTAAACTCTTTTAACGGCGCGTTTATAGATGTTGACCCACCATCTTGGACCCTCTCATATACCACCGTACCGTCTTGATGGATAAGTAAGTACATTTCTTTGCTTTCCCACTCACCTACGTAAGATAACTTATCCGCTGGCAAAGGCTTGCTACAAGAAGTCAGAGCGAGCACAGCTAAAACAAGTAAAATAAACTTTTTCATAATCCCTCACGATTAACTAAACATCACATTGGGCAACAACTAAGCATTTAAAATACCAAAGATTTTTATGCCTTCCCTGAGCCAAGCGCAGAACAAAGCTTCGTTCCCCATCTTTTCTCATAAAAGGGCTTAATTTGAGTTAGCAAAAACTCACTTAAACCAGAGTCATTTTCTGTGATTTGATAAAAATCTATTGATTCACCTTTTGGTAATGTATCTGTGGCGACAGAGCCTGCTTCTGTTATCACTTTTTTAGCGTCACCATCTGTTTCAATGCCAATAATTAAATGCGGCTTTTCATCAACGGATTTATCGTGCATTAAAGCAAGGTAGGCGCTATTCACATTTCTATGCTTTGCGAATAACTGAGTTAAAGAGTCAATCATTTTATGAGGATAATTAGCAGGCTCTCCCAATAGGACTGTTGTTTCTTTCTCAACAACTCTTTGTACTGGAGACTGACTGATACCTGTGGTTAATAAGTGAGCCACTTCCTGTGGTAAAAACTCTTTACCATAATTTGACTTAGGATTGAGGAATAATGTAGCTCCTTGTGTCATTTCAAATAAAGAGCGGGTTGGCAGCATCAAATACGACTGTTCAGTATCAATGGATTTCTGAAGCACTTCTAAAGACGAAAAAAACGGGATGACAGATAAGCCATCGGCTCTTTGCCAATGTTGTATTTGAATGTGACTACCAGCTTCAAGGTTGCTATGCCCATAAGCTTCTACTTGTTCTGTAGCACCCAGTAAAAACACGTTTGAATTAAGTAAAGTTTCGCAAAATTCTGGCCGATGAGCAGGTTCATCTGCTGCAAGCCTTAATAGTTCTTCAAGTTTATTTTCTTCGATTGTTTCCACAACTCTTCCTTAAGCTGGTTTACACCTAAAATGGCAGGTTGAAGTGAGTAATGCTTAGCTTTTTGAAATTAGCTGCTTGCATTAAACCACGATTATCGCGCGTGTACAAAAAGTGACAATATAATACGCGTTCTATATTTTATTTTGGAAAGTTGTATTTTCAATACCGTTTACAATGAGTTTTAGTTAAATAACTCATTTCACCAAAACTCTTTTCGGATCACGCGGATAAAACTCATCGGGCTGTTTAGCACATAAATCAAATTCACGGGTATTTTTGTAAGGTAGTTTCATAAAGCCAGCTACACCTACATCAGTTATACTTACTGCATATTGCATCAACTTACTTAGCAAACGTTTAAATTCAGGCTCTTTACTTGCATCAAGCAGACGATAGTAATGATGTATTTTCATCCTATCTGGTAAGGCTTCAAAAATGATACAGCCCGTATGGTGTATCTGATTTAGCTCAAATACGCACTTTATGACCTTTTTCGGGAGCTGTAATTGCTCGTCAGGGTCTTTACCATCTTCAAAATAAGAGTGTGGCCTGGTTACGTCTGAGGCTTGTACATCCATTACTTCATAATCAAGCTCAGGTAAATTTTCAAATTTAAACGCACCGGTGCCATCACGTTCGAGCTGAATTGTTTTACGCGCATCAAACAAGCAACATTTAAAGAGGCCTTTTTGTTCAATCCCTTGGGCTAACATCACTGTGTTGTTAATCGCATCGGTAAACGCAGTGCCGAGTGTTTCATCATGCAGAATAAGGGAAGACTCAACAAACAGTGAGTTTTCTTTCCAATGAAAACTTAGGCCACCTACTACTGGGTATTTTGCTAATCGGCTTATAGAGGCCAAAAATGCTTTTTCGGTGTCGCCGGTATCAAATAAAAATTCTTTGTAGTATCTATCGAGCTGGGCATCGTTTACATCAAGTAATTGTTGATTATGGTCGGCTTGTCTTAAAAATTGCTTACGGGAGCTATAAACCACTGTATCTGGGTGCTCATCAAACTCACTAAACCAATAAGGAATATGAGGGCGAATGACTTTACGGGGTAACTCAGGGAGGTAAGCTTTGGCCATTGTAGGCATGTTACGCATAAAATAATCACCCGCACCATCACGAGTGGACTTATTTTTTGAAAGCATACCGTCAATAACACGGGCAAGCTCCATGGGTAAATTGAGGCTTGTAGCCGGAATAACAGCAGCTCCAAATCGACACGACTGTGCAGACGCCAGTGCATAAAGGGTTGATGCAACACCCTGCTCATCAAAACGTGGCGATGACTGCCCGCCCGACATTTGTTCATCACCAATAAAATACACATCCCCCATGCGTGCATTAGTGGTGCTGATATCAGCAGACATAAGATCCATAAAGTTACTGGCAACAGGGTTACCTTCTGCGTCTATTTGTGCATAAACAGAGCTGCCCCAATCCACCAACGACAACTTATTTGTTTGTTCATCATAAACGATGTTAGAGGGTTTAATATCACCATGTACAATTGGTTGCGGGCTTAAGCCATTTTTATGTTCGCGTAAGTCAATAAGAACATTGCGAAGCTTAAGCGCCAGCGCCATAATTTTTGCTGCGCTAAAACGCCCCTGTTTGATGGAGATTTTTTCTAAGTCTTCACCTAGAGCGCGCTCCATCATTAAGATTCCTTGCTTTTTAATGCGCTCAAATGCATAAAACTTTGGTACGAGTGGGTTATGCACTTGCGAAAGCATGTACGCTTCGTCTTCTAAACGGTCACGCACACTTTGCGCAAGCGTTATGCGTGAAAACTTAAACACCCAAGGCATACCTTCGTCATCAATACCCGCAAATACAAAGCCAAATGCACCAGAACCAATTAATTCAACGTCACTGTAACCAAGCAAGGTTAGCTGTTTAATACAAATGTTAAGCCATTGACGGTGCTTTTTAGCATCATGGTGAGACAGCAAATAAACAGACTGTTCTTCATTGATATAAAAATTGCGGATTTGTTTAGGATTCACTGCATCTCTCAAGGTAGAAAACGACTTTAATTATTGAATGTAGGAAAGTTAATTACAAGGGCTGAGTTCAATTAAGGTTTGTTACGACTTAAAGCAAAAAAACGGCAAGCAAAGCTTACCGTTTTGGGACTCAATGGGTAGTTGAAATTAAAGTCTTATACCACCATCAATTTCTACAACACGACCTGTAAAGAAATCGTTCTCTACAATGTATTGTGCTGTTTGGGCAATTTCTTGTGCTTCACCAAAACGACCCACTGGCGTTACCGCCATCATGCGTTGTTTTGCTTCTGGTTTCATTGCATCTGTCATTGCAGTGCGAATAACACCCGGTGCGATTGCACCAACACGGATACCAAAGCGACCTAACTCTTTCGCCCAACCCGTTGTCATCGCAACAACACCGGCTTTAGACGCTGCATAGTTTGTTTGGCCAATGTTACCAGCACGGGCAACACTCGACATATTAACGATAACGCCACCTTTGCCAGACTCAATCATGTGGCTCGCAGCTTCACGCCCTGCTAAGAATACACCGGTTAGGTTCACATCAATCACAGATTGAAATTGAGCCAACGACATTTTATCTACCACTTTGCCTTCTTTTGCTTTGATAAACATACCATCGCGTAAGATACCCGCGTTGTTAATTAATACGCCTATATGGCCAAAGTCTTTGTTAATCGTGTTAAACGTTGCTACCACTGCATCTTCATCTGTAACATTAGCAGCATACGCCATGACTTTTGTGCCATATTTAGCAAGCGCTGATACTGCAGTATCAAGTACGTCTTGTTGCATATCGATAAGGGCGATGTTCGCACCAAGCGATGCAAATTTCTCAGCCATCGCAAAACCTAAACCTTGCGCACCACCGGTAATTACAATGTTGTTGTTTTTAATTTCCACAACAATCTCCTACTTCGAGAATAATTTAAAAATAGCGCTAAAATCATCACTACCCGCACCTTGATGCTGAAGCATAGTGTATAGATTCTTCGCCATTGACCCCATTGGGGTAGATGAATTACTTTGCTGAGCCGCTTCCATAGCAAGACCTAAGTCTTTTGCCATTAAATCAACCATAAAGCCCGGTTTATAATCATTACTTGCTGGCGCCGTTTCCATTACACCAGGGCATGGGTTATAAAGCTCAAGTGTCCAGTTACGGCCAGAGCTTGCAGTCATGATGTCACTTAACACTTTTGGATCAAGCCCGTTGTTAATGCCCATTTGTAGTGCTTCGCTAGTACCAGCCATTAAAATGCTTAGCAGCATGTTGTTACAGATTTTTGCGACTTGTCCTGCGCCAATATCACCAGCATGGAAGATGTTTTTACCCATATCTACTAGAGCAAGCTTGGCTTTTTCAAAGTGGCTTTGCTCACCACCGACGATAAAGGTTAAAGTGCCCGCTGTTGCACCTGCAACACCACCTGATACCGGCGCATCAACAAAATCAATACCTTTTTGAGCAAGTTCGCTACCCACTTGACGCGCTGATTCGGCATCAATGGTTGAGCAGTCAATAACCAAAGTTTTGCTATCAAGTAAGTTGATAAGACCTGTTTCGCCTAAGTAAAGCGATTTAACGTGTTTGCTTGCCGGTAGCATACTGATAAAAATATCAGCGCCAATGGCACACTCTGCTGCATCGTTTGCAGCAATTGCACCTTTATCGGCAAGCTCACTGACCGCCGCTTTATTTAAGTCAAACACGCGAACTGTATGACCTGCATTGACAAGGTTTGCCGCCATTGGGCCACCCATGTTGCCTAAACCAATAAATCCTATTGTTAATTTAGCCATTTGTTTACCCCTTGGACTTAAGATGACGTTAATGAGTTAAGTGGGTGAGATTGCTCATCCCAGCGTGCTGTAAAAAAGCTATCTACAACTGCTTCGTCGATATCGCTAAGCGATTTAAACTGCCAGTTAGGTGCACCGTCTTTGTCGATTAGTAGCGCACGAACGCCTTCTTGGAACTCGCCTACTTCGCCACAGCGTACTGACATACCCAGCTCCATTTTGAAGCACTGTGCTAACGTCATCTCTTTTGAATTTGCTAATTGACGTTCAACCAGCGCACAACTAAGCGGACAACCATGTGCTAATGACTTTTGCGCACGGGTAAGCCATTTGTCTTCGGTTTCTAAAGCTTGAATGTAGTCAATTTTGCACTGCAATGAATCAAATTCAGCCAGCTTTTGTATAACCGCTAAGTTATCTTTTATATTACCTTTAGGGACACGGCCTGAAATATTATCAATGGAGATTAAAATGTTTGTCAGCTTTTCGTGGTTTAATGAAGCTGTTTTGCCCCACTTTTCAGCGGTGATAGCCGTTAAAATAGCGTCATATTTATCTGCTGTTGCATAGTGATCAGCAAGATTAACAAACAAGGCATCTTCAGCATTGATAGACGCCGCAGTTAATCCTAAAAATAAACCGACTTGCTCAGGCATTTTATGTAAGAAGTAACTGCCGCCCACATCTGGGTATAAACCAATGGTTAGCTCAGGCATGGCAATACGTGATGTCTCTGTTACCACACGGTGACTTGCCCCAGCCATTAAACCAAGGCCGCCACCCATAACAATGCCATTACCCCAAAGTAATATTGGCTTTTCATAGCAGTGAATTAGGTAGTCTAATTTATACTCAAGGGTAAAAAAGTCTTCAATGTAGTTAGCAGGCTCACCTGTGCTCATTGCTTTATGCAGGCTTACTACATCGCCACCGGCACAAAATGCTTTTTCGCCAGCCCCTTTTAGAACGACCATGGCAACGGCGTCATCGTCAGCCCATTTTCTAAGCTGAGGCTCTAGCAATTGGATCATGTCGTAATTTAAAGCGTTTAAAGACTTAGGCGCATTGAGTGTCGCAATTGCAATGAGGCCGCTCTCGGCCTCTGCAGTTTCAAACACCACAGGCGCATCTTGATGATTTAGTAGTGTTACATTAGTCATTAGCCATTTACCCAATTTGCTTTACGCTTTTCTAAGAATGCATTCACGCCTTCTTTTTGGTCTTGCGTATCAAACAACTGTACAAACAACTCACGCTCTAATGGCAATGCATGAGACATAGGTTGTGTGCGACCTTTTTGGATAAGCTCTTTACATGCAGTCACAGCAACTGGGCTTTGCTCGCCAACTTGGTTAGCAAGTTTCATTGCCGCAGCTAAACTTTCGCCAGTACCAACCACTTCTTCAACAAGGCCAATTTCGCGTGCTTTGTCTGCTTTTAGGCGCTCGCCACATAAGATCATGCGTTTTGCCCAGCCTTCACCAACAAGCCATGCAAGGTTTTGCGTACCGCCAGCACAAGGCAACAAGCCAACTTTCGCTTCAGGAAGTGCCATTTGAGCTTGCTCTTCAGCAATACGAATATCACACGCAAGAGCCACTTCAAGACCACCGCCCATGGCATAACCATTAATTGCCGCGATTGATACACCACGGAAATTGGTTAACGCTTCAAATGCATCACCAAACACTTTTGACATAGTGGCAGCAACGCCTTTGTCACCGCTGGCAAACACGTTTAAATCAGCACCTGCGCTAAAGAACTTTTCACCTTGACCTGTGATCACCAATGCATAGACATTTTTGTTAGCATTTAGCTCAGTTACAGTGTCTTTAAGCGCGGTTAATGTATCTTGTGTCCAGGTATTCGCTGGCGGATTATTCATGGTTAAAACCGCTACGTTACCTTCAATATTTAAATCAATCGATGGATTAGACATAGGTTGCTCCTTATAGAATGTCGCCAGCTGACTCAGCTAAGATACGACGTGCGATAATCACACGCATGATTTCGTTTGTGCCTTCAAGAATTTGATGCACACGGACGTCTCTAAAATGACGCTCTAATGGGTATTCTTTGATGTAACCGTAACCACCGTGAATTTGTAATGCGTCGTCACAGACTTTAAAACCAACATCTGTAGCAAAACGTTTAGCCATCGCACAGTAAGTGGTTTTTTCACTGTCACCGGTATCTAGTTTAAATGCGGCTAAGCGCACCATTTGACGAGCAGCAACAAGCTCGGTGTTCATATCGGCAATCTTAAATTGCAGTGCTTGGAAAGCAGCTAATGGCTTACCAAATTGCTCACGTTCTTTTAGGTATTCGCGCGCAGTATTAAGAGCTGCTTGTGCTGTACCTAATGAACAGGTAGCAATATTAATACGACCGCCATCTAAGCCTTGCATTGCAAACTTAAAGCCTTCACCTTCTTGACCTAGTAAGTTAGCCGCAGGAATTCTGACACCTTCGAAGCTAATTAAACGTGTTGGCTGTGCATTCCAGCCCATTTTTTCTTCAGCTTTACCGTATTCGATACCTGCTGCATCTGCAGGCACAACAAATGCCGAAATACCGGCTGCGCCTTCACCACCAGTGCGCGCCATAACTACTAGTAAATCAGTTTCACCAGCACCCGAAATAAACATCTTAGAGCCTGAGATCACAAACTCATCGCCCTCTTTAACCGCTTTGGTTTTTAACGATGCCGCATCAGAGCCAGAGCCAGGCTCTGTTAAACAGTAAGACGCAAGTAACTCACCCATTACTAATTGTTCGCAGTACTGGGCTTTTACTTCCTCAGTACCAAAGCTTGCAATCATCCACGTTGCCATATTATGAATGGTCAACATAGCGGTTGTTGCGGTACAACCCATGGCAAGCTGTTCGAAAATAATGCTTGAATCTAGGCGAGATAAACCTAAGCCACCCGCTTCTTCAGGGGTATATAAACCACAAAAGCCTAGCTCACCGGCTGCTTTAATGGTGTCTTTAGGGAAAATGTGTTCTTGGTCCCACTTAGCTGCATGTGGAGCAAGTTCAGACTCTGCAAACTGACGGGCTGTTTCAGCAAACGCTTGCTGATCTTCGGTTAAATTAAAGTCCATAGTAGACCTCTATTTGTTGTCTTATTCTTGTGTGAATAACGATTGTTGTCGTTTAAATGTGTGTTCTTTGAGCGAGCGTGTGCTCGCTCAGCAGTAAATTAATTACGGCTTATTTAAGGTTGATACTCATGTTCGGGCCTGAGGCGATATCATCCTCGAACCAACGTGAAGTAATTGTTTTCGTTTCTGTGTAAAAACGAATACCTTGCTTACCGTAGGTGTGTTGGTCACCGTAGAATGAACCTTTCCAACCTGTGAAAGAGAAAAACGGGAGTGGAACAGGAATTGGCACGTTGATACCAACTTGACCTACTTCGATTTCATGTTGGAATTTACGTGCAGCAGCGCCGCTTGATGTGAATAACGAAGTACCGTTACCGTAAGGCGAGTTATTGATAAGCTCAATCGCCTCTTCTAGTGTATCTACAAACATACAAGCCAATACAGGACCAAAGATCTCTTCTTTGTATAAATCCATCTCGGTTGTTACATCAGTAAATAACGTTGGACCAACCCAGTTACCTTGCTCGTAACCTTCAACAGTAAAGTCAGAGCCATCAATTAAGCACGTTGCACCTTGTTCTTTACCACTTGCGATAAGTGATAGAATACGGTCTTTAGCAGCTTTTGATGTTTGTGGGCCGTAAGCCGCGTTGGTATCATCCCATACACCTGGGCGTACGTTTTCAAAGCCTGCTTTAATTTCGTCAACCCAGTCTTTTGCTTGACCAACAAACACAGCAACCGAAATACCCATACAGCGCTGACCCGCAGCACCTACAGACGCACCTACTAGGTTGTTTACAACATGCGATTTACTTGCATCAGGCATAATAACCATGTGGTTTTTTGCGCCTACACAAGCTTGCACGCGTTTAAGGTTTGCAGTGCCTTTTGAGTAGATGTATTCACCTACGCCACACGAACCAACAAATGAAATAGCACGTACTGCTGGGTCTTCTAATAAACGGTCAACTTGTGGTTTTGTACCATGAACAACTTGTAACACCCCTTTTGGCGCGCCCGCTTCAACAAATAGTTCAGCTAAACGCATCGGTGTTAGTGGATCTTGCTCTGATGGTTTCAGAATAAAGGTGTTACCACACACAATAGCCAGTGGGAACATCCATAATGGGATCATCGCAGGGAAATTAAATGGCGTAATACCCGCACATACACCCAGTGGTTGCATGTAAGAATAGGTATCGATTTTACGCGCTACGTTTTCCATTGTTTCGCCCATCATTAGTGATGGTGCATTGGCTGCTTGCTCAACCACTTCAATACCACGCCAAACATCGCCTTTGGCATCTTCAAATGTTTTACCCAGCTCATGACAAATAATCGTCGCAAGCTCGTCATGGTTTTCTTTTAGTAGTGCTGCGTATTTCATCATAATGCGCGCACGCTCAGAAATTGGCACTTCTTTCCATGTTTTAAATGTTTCTTTTGCAGAGGCAATGGCTGCATCCATTTCAGCATCCGTTGCACACGGAACTTGCGCTAACACTTCTTGGTTTGCAGGATTGATAACATCAATCAACTGCGTTGAACTTGATTGGGTAAATTCGCCGTTGATAAATAAAGGTACTTGGTGCATGAGGCACTCCTCCCCAGTGGGTATAAAGAGGCCGCAACATGATAGTTTTTAAAATACGTTGCGGCTGTGAGAGATTAAAATTCTAAAGTGATTAAATAACTTCGATTGCCATAGCAACAGCTTCACCACCACCGATACACAGTGAGGCAACACCTTTGCTAAGACCACGATTCTTTAATGCATGAATTAAGGTAACTAAGATACGCGCGCCGCTTGCACCAATTGGGTGACCAAGTGCACAAGCACCGCCGTTTACGTTTACTTTGCTTTCATCAAGTTTTAACTCGTTAATTGCAAGCATAGTCACCATCGCAAACGCTTCGTTGATTTCCCATAAATCAACATCATTCACAGACCAACCTGCTTTTTCTAAAAGCGATTGCATCGCGCCAACCGGTGCTAAAGTAAATTCGCTTGGAGCCTGAGAATGTGTGCTGTGAGCAACGATACGGCAAAGTGGCGTTAAACCTTGTGCTTTAGCATCTGATTCACGCATTAACACAAGCGCTGCTGCACCATCAGAAATTGATGACGAGTTTGCAGCTGTAATCGTGCCATCTTTTTTGAATGCAGGACGTAAACCTGGGATTTTATCAGGGCGTGCATTGCCTGGTTGCTCATCAATCGCAACGGTCACATCACCTTTACGTGTAGAAATAGTGTGCGCTGCAATTTCATTATCAAATGCGCCTGTCTCAATCGCGCTGTTTGCTTTAGTCAGTGAGCTAAGTGCAAAGTTATCCATTTGTTCACGACCAATTGAATATTGATCGGCAGTGTCTTGTGCAAAACAACCCATTGCTTTGTTGTCGTAAGCATCTTCAAGGCCATCACACATCATGTGGTCTTTCACTTCGCCATGACCCATACGCATACCTGAACGTGCATTCGGTAACATATAAGGCGCATTACTCATGCTTTCCATACCACCCGCAACAGCGGTGTTTATAGAGCCTGACTTAATTAAGTCATGGGCAAACATTGCAGCTTTTAAGCCAGAGCCACATACTTTGTTGATTGTTGTTGCGCCAGTACCTTGATTAAGGCCCGCTTTTAACATTGCTTGGCGAGCAGGTGCTTGACCAAGACCAGCTGGTAATACACAGCCCATGATCACTTCGTCAATCTTATCGGCAGATAAACCGGCTTGCTCTAAGCTACTTTTAATAGCTGTAGCACCTAAATCAGTTGCGTGTGCACCACTTAGTGCGCCCATAAAACCACCCATAGGGGTACGTTTTGCGGCAACAATAACAACGGCTTCAGTAGTCATAATTGGCTCCATGTAAGTGGTTATCATCATGTGTTCAAATCATGTGTAACCAAACAGTTAATTTGTTATAGTTTAATTTCGATTTAATTCAGCATACATAATATTTACGTTTACGCCAACGTAAATCTAAAATCAACTTTTTTGCGGTCGTTAAAACTGTAAACTTATCTGTATTTTGTTGTATTAAAAATCGAACATCTGCTTACAAGGCTAGATAAATAAAGCTTTTCAACAAATCCAACCAGTTATCTTTATAAGTCTAAAGTATAACTCCCAAATCACCCTTTACCTTTACGTAAACTTCACTTATATTGGTGTTATTCGAATGAGGTAAATAAATCATGAAACAAGACAATCAAACAAACTTTGAAAGCGCAGCAGTTGAACCTGCTAGCAATGAGCAAACGTTTAGTATCAGCGAACTAGCAAAAGAATTTGATATTACCACCCGCTCTATCCGCTTTTATGAAGACCAAGGCTTGATCTCACCTGATCGCAATGGTCAAACCCGTATTTATTCAAAACGCGACAAAGTAAGACTAAAACTTATTCTACGCGGTAAACGCTTAGGTTTTACCTTGGCTGAAACGGGTCGTTTGTTTGAACTGTACGATGCAGACAAATCAAGCGCTAAGCAGCTAGTGACTATGCTTGACCTTATCGCAGAGAAAAAAGCCGACCTAAGCCAACAGATGGACGACATTAAAGTTGTACTGATGGAATTAGTTACAGCAGAACGTCGCTGTCGTGAAACCCTTAATAATTTAGACGAATAACCTGACAACAATCTCGTCAACAGACTCTCACAGGAACACACATTATGAGCACTATTTCACTATACAAAGAAATGAACTTCGGACTTGGCGAAACAGCAGACATGATCCGCGATCACGTTAATAGCTTTGCGAGCCAAGAAATTGCCCCACTTGCAGAACAAACCGATATAGATAATGCCTTCCCTAATCAACTTTGGCCACAGCTTGGCGAAATGGGTTTATTAGGTATGACAGTACCTGAAGAATTTGGCGGTGCGGGCCTTGGTTACCTTGAGCATGTAATCGCAATGGAAGAAATTAGCCGTGCAAGCGCATCGATTGGTTTAAGTTATGGTGCTCATTCAAACCTATGTGTTAACCAAATTAACCGTAATGGGTCACAGGCACAAAAAGAAAAATACCTGCCTAAGCTTATCAGCGGTGAGCACATTGGTGCCCTTGCGATGAGTGAGCCAAATGCGGGTTCTGATGTTGTATCAATGAAATTAAAAGCTGAGAAAAAAGGCGATGTGTTTGTACTTAACGGTAACAAGATGTGGATCACTAATGGTCCAGATGCCGATACCTTTGTTATCTATGCAAAAACAGATTTAAATGCTGGCCCTAAAGGGATCACAGCGTTCATCGTTGAACGTAACACACCAGGATTCTCTACTGCACAAAAGCTAGACAAACTTGGTATGCGTGGCTCTAACACCTGTGAATTAGTGTTCGAGAACTGCGAAGTACCAGCAGAAAACATTCTAGGTAACTTAAACGAAGGCGTAAAAGTACTTATGAGTGGCCTTGATTATGAGCGTGTTGTTTTAGCCGCTGGCCCGCTTGGCATTATGCAAGCATGTATGGACATTGTGGTTCCTTATATTCATGAGCGTAAACAATTTGATAGCCCAATTGGTCAGTTCCAGCTTATTCAAGGCAAAATCGCTGATATGTATACGCAAATGAATGCTGCTCGTTCATACGTTTACACGGTAGCTCGTGCATGTGATCGCGGCGAAACAACGCGTAAAGATGCCGCTGGTGCGATTTTATATGCCGCAGAGCTTGCGACTAAAATGGCCCTTGATGCTATCCAAATCTTAGGCGGTAATGGTTATATTAACGAATACGCGACAGGTCGTTTATTACGTGATGCAAAACTATATGAAATTGGCGCAGGTACCTCTGAAATCCGCCGCATGCTAATTGGTCGCGAATTATTCACTGAAAGCCGATAGGACCTTGTTATGACGATTTTAAAATCGAGTGTAAATCCACACGATCCGCAATTTTTGCAAAATCACGAAAACATGGCCGCTCTCGTAAGTGATTTACGTGAAAAAGTAGCGGATATCCGTTTAGGCGGTGGCCCTGCCCTAATTGAGCGCCACCAAGGCCGTGGTAAGTTGTTTGTTCGTGACCGTATTGAAACGCTACTTGATGAAGGCTCGCCATTTTTAGAGATTTCACAATTTGCTGCCTTTGGCGTATATGAACAAGCTATTCCTTGTGCCGGTGTTGTGGCTGGGATTGGTCGTGTGAAAGGCGTTGAATGTATGATCATCGCCAATGATGCAACCGTAAAAGGCGGCACATACTTTCCACTAACAGTTAAAAAACACCTGCGTGCCCAAGATATCGCAGAGCGTTGTCATTTACCGTGTATTTATTTAGTTGATTCAGGCGGTGCAAACCTGCCTGAACAAGATGATGTATTTCCAGATAAATTACACTTTGGCCGAATTTTCTATAATCAGGCTCGTATGTCTGGTAAAGGCATTCCACAAATTGCGGTCGTAATGGGTTTATGTACTGCAGGTGGTGCTTATGTACCAGCGATGGCTGATGAAAGTATTATCGTAAAAGAGCAAGGCACAATTTTCTTAGCAGGCCCGCCACTGGTTAAAGCAGCTACGGGTGAAGAAGTGAGTGCTGAAGAGCTCGGTGGTGCTGATGTTCACTGTAAAACATCTGGTGTTGCCGACCACTATGCTGAAAACGATGCCCATGCACTTTCTATCGCGCGCCAATGTATTGAACGAATTAACTATCAGCGCCCTACTGCACCGTTACTTGATGATGTAAAACCGCCGCGTTACGACATTAACGAAATTTACGGCATTGTGGGTACCGACCTCAAAAAGCCATTTGATGTACGCGAAGTAATTGCCCGTGTTGTTGATGATTCATCGTTTGATGAATTTAAACGCTACTTTGGCGAAACACTAGTAACCGGCTTTGCAAAAATATTTGGTCACCCTGTCGGTATTGTTGCCAACAACGGCATTTTATTCAGTGAATCAGCGCAAAAAGGCGCGCACTTTATACAACTATGTGCACAACGCAAAATTCCTTTGGTGTTTTTACAAAACATTACTGGCTTTATGGTTGGTAAAAAGTACGAAGCCGAAGGTATCGCCAAACATGGGGCGAAAATGGTAACCGCTGTGTCATGTGCTGATGTACCAAAATTCACCGTGTTAATTGGTGGCTCGTATGGTGCAGGTAACTACGGTATGTGTGGCCGTGCATTCGAACCAACCATGATGTGGATGTGGCCAAACGCCCGTATCTCGGTAATGGGTGGTGAACAAGCAGCTGGCGTTCTTGCTCAAGTAAAACAAGACGGTTTAGCCCGTAAAGGCGAAAGCATGACTGATGAGCAAGTCCGTGAGTTTAAAAAGCCAATTATCGAGCAATACGAAAAACAAGGTCATCCATATTACGCCAGTGCCCGCCTTTGGGATGATGGCATTATCGATCCTGCTGATACCCGCAATGTATTGGGGCTTGCCTTAAGTGCAGCTAAAAATGCACCAGAGCGCGATTCGCAGTTCGGCGTATTTAGAATGTAATGGAGGCCTTATGTCAGTAACACTCGAAATAACAAAATCAAATGTGGCTGTGCTGGTACTAAGTCGCCCTGAAAAACACAATGCATTTAACGAAGAAGTCATCAGTGAGCTGATCCGTTTAATTGAACACGCAAACAGTTGCGATGTGCGCGCACTGGTTTTAAAAACCGATGGTAAGCACTTCTCTGCAGGGGCTGATTTAAATTGGATGAAGTCGATGGCTGGCAATGACTTTGCTGAAAACTTAGCGGATTCAATGCAGCTGGCAAAGCTTATGAAAGTCCTTGCTACAAGCCCTCACCCTACAATTTGTGCCGTACAAGGTGCTGCATTTGGCGGTGCGTTAGGCTTGATTGCCTGTTGTGATATCGCGATTTGCCAAGACGATGCGCAATTTTGCTTAAGTGAAGTAAAGTTGGGTCTTATTCCTGCGGTTATCAGCCCTTATGTCATTAAAGCTATTGGTGAACGCGCTGCACGTCGTTATTTTTTAACGGCTGAGATTTTTGACGCGCATACAGCCAAGCAACTGGGTTTAATTCACCAGATCACCGGCGATTTACAAACAGCGCTCGACAAACACTTACAAAACCTTGTCAACAATGGCCCTATTGCTGTTAAAGGAGCGAAGCAGCTAATCAATGATGTCGCTGGCAACGTAATAGATGATGCACTGATTGAGTTAACCGCTGAGCGCATTGCTCGCATTCGTGTATCTGAAGAAGGCCAAGAAGGCCTAACTGCTTTTTTTGAAAAACGTGCCCCTAACTGGCAGAAATAGGAACCATTATGACAACAAAATCATTGAAAAAAATTCTCGTTGCCAACCGTGGTGAAATTGCCTGCCGAGTTATGCGTACAGCAAAGCAAATGGGCTTAACAACGGTTGCAGTGTACTCAGATGCTGATAAACATGCTCAGCACGTAAAGCTTGCTGATGAGGCGTATCACATTGGTCCTGCGCCAAGTAAAGATTCGTACTTAGTGGCAGACAAAATCATCGATGTTGCAAAACAAGCAGGTGTTGATTGTATTCACCCAGGTTATGGTTTTTTATCTGAGAACTGTGACTTTGCGCTCGCGTGTGAGAAAAATGATATCGCCTTTATTGGCCCGCCAGCATCCAGCATTGAAGCCATGGGTTCAAAAACCCGCGCTAAAGAAATTATGCACCAAGCAAATGTACCTTTAGTGCCAGGTTACTATGGTGATAAGCAAGATACTGAGTTCTTACAATCTGAAGCTGAAAAAATTGGTTACCCGGTACTGATTAAAGCGGCCTTTGGTGGCGGTGGTAAAGGGATGCGAGTTGTAGAACACGCAAAAGACTTTATCAGTGCTCTTGAAGGTGCAAAACGTGAAGCAAAAGCCGGCTTTGGTAACGATTTAGTACTGTTAGAGCGCTATGTCACCAAACCTCGCCATGTTGAAGTACAAGTTTTTGCCGATAGTCATGGTAACTGTGTGTACTTAGGCGACCGTGACTGCTCATTACAGCGTCGTCACCAAAAAGTAATTGAAGAAGCCCCTGCTCCGGGTTTATCTGATGAACTTCGTAAAGAAATGGGTGAAGCAGCAGTACGTTGTGCCCAAGCGATTAACTATCGCGGTGCAGGTACGGTTGAGTTTTTATTATGCGGTGATGAATTCTTCTTCATGGAAATGAACACCCGTTTACAAGTAGAGCACCCAGTAACAGAAATGGTAACCGGTGTTGATTTGGTGAATTGGCAAATCAACATTGCGGCAGGTGAAGCATTACCACTTAGCCAAGCAGATATTCAGCTACAAGGTCACAGCTTTGAAGCGCGTATTTATGCAGAAGATCCAAGTAATGACTTTATTCCGTGTTCTGGCCACATTGACGCCCTATTCACACCGAACGAATCTGAATTTGTACGTATAGATACAGGGATTGCAGCGGGTGATGAAATTAGCCCGTTCTACGACCCTATGATTGCTAAATTAATTGTGCATGACGATAACCGTGAGGCAGCACTTGGGCGTTTATCAAAAGCACTAGAGCAATTTCACTTAGCTGGTTTTAGCTGTAACGTTAATTTCTTACATAACCTTGCTAACCACCCTATTTTTCAAGCAGGTGCACCCGATACGCACTTTATTGAAGACCAAGGTGATCGCCTTGTTGCTAAAAACGAGCAACAGTCTGTTATTGCGACCGTTGTGGCAGCCTATACGTATGCAAATCAACTAAAAGGTGAAAGCAGCAGCCCATGGCAACAATTAACAGGCTTTATGCTAAACAGTGACGCTAAAACAACAATTCCGTTTGTGGATTTAAACGTTCATGCTATTAAGACCTCAGAAGGCTTTAAAATCAGCCTAGATGGAGTTGACTATACAACCTCGGGCAAGGTTGAAAATGGCCTTGCAAACCTAGTCGTTAATGGCGAAAAAGTTGTGGCTCATATTAATCAAACAGACTCTCACATCACAGTGATGTACAAAGCACAGCAAACGGTGCTAGAACTGATTGATAAACACTATATTAGTGAACACGAAAGTGATGCATTGCCACTCGCTGCACCACTCAATGGTACTGTTGTTAAACATTTAGTTGAAGTGGGTAGTACTGTCGCTAAAGGTGACGCTGTTGTCATCATTGAAGCGATGAAAATGGAATACACCCTTAATGCCCCGCATGATGGTGTATTAACTAGCTATTGCTTTGCTGAAGGTGAACTGGTGAGCCACGGTGATATGCTAGCCATTGTAGAAGAGCCGGAGGCGTAATGGCACAGTTTCCTGATTTTGTTCGCATTGTAGAAGTTGGCGCCAGAGACGGCTTGCAAAATGAAGCTGCCGTTAGCACTCAAGATAAAGTCGCGCTTATCAACGCCCTTGCAGATGCTGGGCTTAAAGATATAGAAGGAGGCGCCTTTGTGTCACCTAAATGGGTGCCACAAATGGCTGATTCTAGCGATGTAATTAGCGCGTTAAATTTGCCTAATGTTAACTTAAGCGCCCTCACCCCGAATTTACGGGGTGCAGAGGCGGCAAAACAAGTCGGCATACAAGAATTTGCTATCTTTACAGCAGCAAGTGAAGCGTTTTGTCAAAAGAACATTAACTGCTCTATTGATGAAAGTATTGATCGCTTTAAAGATGTTATGGCTTTTGCCAAAGCGAATAACATTCGTGTTAGAGGTTATGTTAGCTGCGTTATGGGTTGCCCATATCAAGGTGATGTCGACTACAATGATGTATTAAACGTCTCAAAGCGATTACTTGAGCTCGGTTGTTACGAAATTAGCCTAGGTGACACCATTGGTGTAGGTACAGCGAGAAAAGTCGATGAGTTATTAGATTTACTCTTGCAACATATTGATAAATCTAAACTCGCTGTACATTTTCACGACACCTACGGGCAAGCGCTCACAAATATTTACACCGCCCTAAGCCGCGGTATAGCAACGGTTGACAGTGCTGTTGCAGGCCTTGGTGGCTGCCCTTATGCCAAAGGTGCGTCAGGAAATGTTGCCACTGAAGATGTAGTTTACTTACTACAAGGGCTTGGCATAGAGCATGGAATTGATTTAGAAAGACTGGCGAAAGCTGGTTGGGCTATTTGCAGTGCACTAAATAAACAACCTGTCAGCAAGGTATCACTTGCTCTAAAGAACACTCAGAATAATTAAGGAGTAGGCTCATGGCCGGTTTCGATAAAGTGGTTTCAAGTTATGAAGCTGCAATGGAAGGTTTAAAAGATGGCGATACTATTATCGCTGGTGGCTTTGGCTTGTGTGGTATTCCTGAGGGACTTATCAGTGAAATTAAGCGTAAACAGACTAAAAATCTAACCGTTGTCTCAAACAACTGCGGTGTAGATGATTTTGGTTTAGGGGTTTTACTTCACGATAAGCAAATTAAAAAAATCATCGCGTCTTATGTGGGTGAAAATGCGCTTTTCGAAAAACAACTACTCGATGGCGAAATTGATGTTGTTTTAACACCACAAGGGACACTCGCTGAGAAGATGCGCGCTGGTGGTGCGGGTATTCCTGCGTTTTATACAGCAACAGGTTACGGGACTCCTGTTGCCGAAGGTAAAGAAGTCAAAGAATTTGATGGTCGCCCGTATATCTTAGAAGAGTCAATTACAGGTGAGTTTGCCATTGTTAAAGCATGGAAAGCCGACCGCTACGGTAACCTTGTATTTCGCCACACAGCAATGAACTTCAACCCGATGGCCGCGACAGCAGGTAAAATTACCGTTGCTGAAGTTGAAGAGATTGTTGAACCAGGTGAACTTGAGCCAAGCCAAATTCATACCCCAGGTATTTATGTTAATCGCGTGATCAAAGGTGACTTTGAAAAACGCATTGAACGTGTAACAACTCGCGATTAAGGAGCAATAAAATGGCATTATCACGTGAACAAGTTGCAATGCGTGTTGCACAAGAACTACAAGATGGCTATTACGTAAACCTAGGTATTGGTATCCCTACTCTGGTTGCTAACTATGTACCTGACGGTATCGAAGTTATGTTGCAGTCTGAAAATGGTTTATTAGGTATGGGTGCGTACCCAACCAAAGACCAAGTTGATGCAGATATGATCAACGCGGGTAAAGAAACCGTGACAGCAGCCACAGGTGCAGCAATATTTAATAGTGCAGATAGTTTTGCCATGATACGGGGTGGTCATGTAGACTTAACAGTATTAGGTGCATTTGAAGTTGACCAGAACGGTAACATCGCATCGTGGATGATCCCAAAGAAGCTAATTAAAGGCATGGGTGGCGCGATGGACCTCGTTGCTGGCGCAAAGAATATTATTGTTACGATGACTCATGCAAGCAAGCATGGCGACTCTAAGTTATTAGAAAGTTGCACTTTACCGCTAACTGGGGTTAACTGTGTAAAGAAAATCGTAACTGATTTAGCCGTACTAGAAGTTAAAGACGGCGCATTTCATCTAATCGAACGCGCTCCAGGCGTGTCGGTAGACGAAATTATTAGCAAAACGGCAGGCAAATTGCTTGTTGAAGGTGATGTTCCAGAGATGGCTTTTTAAGCCACTCACATCCCATGTACCGACCTCATTCCCAGTGCCAATGGCGCTGAGTTACCCAAAATCCCTCGCAAGAGGGATTTTTTTTATCTATTGATTTACTCTAAGTTGCACCAATTTGTCACATAAATAGTATAAAATGCCCTAACTTTGTGAAGTGAAAGTCTTTGAAGTATAGGGTGTTACCTGTTTCAGAAAACTGCTAAAATCTTTTAAATGCAATAAAAGTAGATTAAACAATCAATTAAAGAGTCTTTTTTATGCATTTGTGCAAATATTAGCTATATTCAACTTTTACTCTCTTACTTTTTACATTTTGGGATAATAATTGCTTAGCAGTTAATTAACTAACAAGCGCTATTGAGACTTACTGAAATTAACTATGCAAACACCTATTCGTGGCTTACGCTCATTTTGTTTTGCTGCACGCACCCTTAGCTTTAAAGATGCTGCAAACCAACTCTACCTTACGCCTTCAGCCGTAAGCCATCAGATCAAACAATTAGAAGAACAATTGGGTATTGAACTGTTTGAACGTCAAACCCGCTCTATCCGCTTAACAGCTGCGGGGAAAAATTTTTATGACTCTGTATCACCGCTTATTAAAGCGCTAGAAAAAACCATTAACGAGTTTAGTCAGTTACAAGAGAACGTAACGATCAGTATTACGCTACCTGAGTTTTTCGCCAGTGAGCTGTTAATGCCAAAACTGAGCGAATGGACTAGCGATCACCCAAATACAAACTTACAGTTAAATACCTTAAAAACGCGTAAAGAGCTAACTAAGCAAAGCGACTTATCGATTGTATTGTCTTCGTCTAAACCGCACGAAGGGGTTGTACATGAGTTGTTTTCGCTATCGTATACGCCAGCTTGCAATAAAGAAAACTGGCAAGCATGGCAAGAAAACCCTTTTCAGGCATTAAATGAAGTTCCTCTAATACTTCATAAGGCGCGTCCCTGGGCTTGGCACCAATGGGCAGAGCATGCTGGTATTGATGACTTTGCACCAAAGCAAATTATTCAGGTTGATAGTATGTTTGGTGTGGCACGTGCTGCGCAACAGGGCATGGGTATTGCCCTAATCCCCTTACCTATCAGTCAGACTTGGTTTGATGAGCAATGGTTATTTAATTTCACTAATATGCCATTAAAAACCAAGGATAAATATTACTTAGTGCAACACGAACCAAGTGAAACCAATGCACAACTAGAACTATTTATAAAATGGATGATTGATACTTTTAAGCACCTTAAGTAGTCATTATGACCCTCAGAGAAACCTGAGGGTTATCTAAATCTTTAATATCTTAAATAACAATCAACTAAGCTTTAACTCGTTTTAGCCCACCTTACCATCAGTAATGAGCGTCTTAGTTATATATAAAAGCCGATTAAACCAATAGCAACTACCAGTACAAGGGTTAGTAAGTCCATTTTCAATCCATCAATAAGCCCTCAACTTAAAGTGGGGACAGTTAGGCTTTTTAAATCATCAAATTATTGTTCAGCTATTTAAAACTCTATACTTTTAATTTACGACAATTTAAGCATAACCCTTATAAACTAATGCATACAGCGCTTAGTCTTAAATTATTACATTAGACTAAAGTCTATAAGTTAATTTTCTTCATCTATTGAGTGTTTTTTTATCGTTTGTTGAATTTTTTCTACTCAACTAAAGTTCAATTGTCGGCACTTGATACCGATATAACAGAGGAAAAGATTATGTTTAGTACACTTATGAAACCCGTTGTAGTTAGCTCTTTATTAACTTGTTCAGCTATGGCAATGGCTGATCAAAGTGACTATAAATTAATGGTAATTGACCAATCGACACAGGCAAGTGCTGAGGTTAACCGTCAATACGAATTAGCATTTAACCAATGTGCGTTAAGTGTTCAAGCAAAGAATTTTACCGAAGCTGAAACGCTTTGTTCAAAGGCAATCAGTTTACTAAATACAAGCAAAGTACCTGCTTATAAACGCCGTGAATTAACGTCATTTGCTTTAAGCAACCGCGGTGTTGCTCGCATCATGTCTGAAAACGACACAGCTGCACTGTCTGACTTCTACGAAGCAGTACAAATTTCAGGTAACGAGTTAGTAGAGCACAACTTAACGCGTGCGAAAAAGAACTTAGCGTTATAAGTTCTCACAGAACTGTGTTGTCTCAAAACCCAGCTTCGGCTGGGTTTTGTCGTTTATGTACTGATCATTTTTTGCTTAGTGCAAAATTCTATTAGCGATTTAGAGATTAAGCTAACGAAGCTTACTTTAAGCTTCAGTCAGTGCCTGTTTGTAACTTAAATCAAAATATTTGAGTAACTGATTCAGATAGTTCAGGTTTATTTGGTTAGGCTTAAAACTTTGTCCCTTTTCTATATTCGCTATGTGCTTTCTTAGCTTTGCTTCGTCTTTAGTCCAAAAAGCGATGTTCCCTAAAACAAAGTCATTCCAATACATTTTTGAATTACTTAAGTCTTCATTGGGATCCAATACTTTTTTTGCGTAAAAAACAGCGTGTTTATAATTACCCGCTAGCCCTTCCATTTGAGCTAAATGCCAAGTTAATGAGCTTTCTTTTGAATTATTATGGGTAATAAAACGTTTAATCAGAATAGCGGCTTCAGCATGACAACCTGATTTTTCAAGTAACCTAAACCCAGCATCGTAAGTCTGATCAAATTGCTGGTATGTAAGATTTAAATCTTCTTTTAATCTTTCTTCAAGCGCAACTTTACAATCAGCAAACACAACATTTGATATAAATAAAAATCCAATTGATAAAAATCCTGTTTTCATAATTCTGTCCTTGTTGTTCTCACTATAGGCTCGTCTATGATTCTTTGACAAAAATTTTAATTGTTTTGCTAAATACCACGATTCTAATATACAAGCATATTTACTCAGGTTCAGAAGCATTTTCAACTTGTAAATATACAGATAACTTTGAAATTTAAATGTCACCTTGAAATGCTTTGTCCATAATCTTTAAAAAGCTATTTTTAACAAAGTTACTAACCAATGGCCACCGTTAAAAAGTTAGCTCGTTTATCAAAACCTATCTCCATATAAAAATCACAGTCTACAGATGCAAATAACGTTTCTATAAATGAGCCAGGCATAAAAATTTATAAGCACTCAGCCAAACTTATTTCAGTTGTTAAAGATACTAGAATCGACATTACATACGCTCAACCTTCATAAAACTCCAAGCTCTGAGTAATTACTCTATAGATTAAATTTCTTCATCTATCAGGTTTAATTTAATCGTTTGTTTAGCTTATAGGAATATTTTAAAGTTCACTCGTTGGCAAGAAACACCAACTTATTCAAAGGAAAACTATCATGTTAAAAACACTTGTAACCACTATTGCACTTAGCTCTTTATTAACTTGCTCAGCGATGGCAGTAGCCGCACAAGCTGATTATAAATTGATGGTTATTGAGCAAGGCCAAACCAACGATAATGCAACCAGCCAATACGAAACTGCCTTCAACCGCTGTGCATTAAGCGTTAAAAAAAAGAATTTTTCAGAAGCAGAAAGCCTGTGTACACAAGCAATTTCTCTTCTAAGTACAAGTAAAGTACCAGGTTACAAACGCCGCGAGTTAACATCGTTTGCACTTAGTAACCGAGGTGTTGCACGCATCATGTCTGAAAACGATACAGCCGCGCTTTCTGACTTTTATGAAGCAGTACAAATTTCTAAAAATGAACTTGTAAACCACAACTTAAGCCGTGCAAAGCAAAACTTAGCGCTGTAGTTGTAAAGGTTCCCCCAACCAAATTGTTGTCGAAAGCCCGGTTCTTGTGTGTTCTGACTGGGCTTTTTTTTGACCTGATTAAAGGCCAATATCAAACTGCTGCTTTAAAGCTCTAACTTGGTCACTGTGGGTAGATAAATATAAATTAAATTGCTCAATAACATCAGGATATTTAACTGTTGAAAGATGGAAACTTTGCACATCTACCGCAAGTTTATCGTGAAAGTACACGGGCACTCTGTTTTCAAACTCTTCTCGCATTTTATAGTTCAAAACATCTTTAGATATGTAAATACAATTTATTCGCTTTAACAGTAATAAAGAAATCAATTCACTGGTATCAGCCGTCTCCACAACGTCTATCTGCTTTTTCATAAAATGTGATTTATAACTTTGCGATGTAAAGCCTCGAACTTTACCTACCCTACTACAGTCCGAAAGCGTGGTACTTTGTTGCAAACTCGCAATGCCTGTAACTGTATCCAAAATAGATTCTGAGTAAATAATGGGGTTAGATTTTGAAAATGTATCTTTAAACGATTTTTGCCACTGCGGATTGTCAGGATATTTAAAATCAATATAGTTTTCAGTAACCAGATCCCTATAAAGACGATTTAAAGGAGCGGGATAAAACTTAACGCTATAACCAAATTCTCTGCTGAATTGTTTAAGCAATTTTTCACTAAATCCTGTGAAGTTAGGCTTTTTACTGTCACTGCCATCGTAATAAGGTAGATACTCTATATTCTCTACACCTATCACGATGGCTTTTAATTCCTTACACACTAATCCATTAGAAAATAAGCACAATTTTAAAATTAACGTATAAATTAGTTTGGTTTTCAACACAAAAAGTATCTAGTTTCTCCAGCCATAGTTTTAGGATAGGCTATAACTATGGTTTCAACTAATTTTTACTAATAACATTTAACTACGCGGAACAAACTCAAGTACTGTTGCATTGATGCAATATCTATCTTGTCCTCTTGGACCTTCCCCCGGAAATAAGTGCCCTAAATGAATCCCTGAGCTTTTCGATTTTAGCTCTATGCGCTGCATACCATAGCTATTATCTTCATGCATCGTTACACTATTTTTAACGGGGTGAGTAAAAGACAACCACCCTGTTCCTGAATTAAACCTATCTCGGGTATCAAATAATGGTGCACCACTTAATTTATCGATAAAAATGCCATCTGGGGTATTTTTAAAAATGTCATATTCCTTACAAAACGGGCTGTCTGTTCTGGAATGAAATGCCACTCTAAAAGCCTCACTGTCCCCCAATTTAAATGCGCCCAATGCTTTGTAAAACTCTTCCTTATTCACATACCCTTGACGCCCA
Organism: Pseudoalteromonas sp. L1; assembly: GCF_021728095.1. Classification (NCBI taxonomy): domain Bacteria; kingdom Pseudomonadati; phylum Pseudomonadota; class Gammaproteobacteria; order Alteromonadales; family Pseudoalteromonadaceae; genus Pseudoalteromonas; species Pseudoalteromonas sp. L1. The sequence goes on from NZ_JAKKCT010000001.1 coordinate 1,068,887, forward strand.
TAAACTTCTTTACCATCTTCGATAAATAAAAGTGTGGGTGTTGCCCAAGTAGGTGTGTTAATAACCAAGCCGGCAAGTTGATCAGCATGGCGAAAAGTCATAGGGATTGTGCCCTTGTAAGCATTAGCAACTTCTTTTTTAAATTTTTCGCAATACGGGCAATAGCCTTTAGCATCTATTACTACAATGTGTTTGTTAGCGAGTAAGGCAGTGTTATCTATTTTGGGCTTTTCTAATGGGCTAAATACAACCCCTGTAGAATGATCAGGACAGTAGCCATTCGGATTTTTCTTTATATAGTCTTGGTGATACTCCTCTGCTTTAAAAAACCTATCAAGCGGTTTGATAACCGTTTTAATTTCACCAAAGCCTGCAGATGATAATTTTTTTTGATACTCTTCTTTAAGGCGATTTGCACTAACAAGCTGATTGGAGTTGCTGGTCAGAATAGTCGACCGATATTGTGTGCCAATATCATTGCCCTGCCGGTTAAGCTGTGTGGGATCATGACTTTCGAAGTAATGTTTTAAAAGATCTTCTGTCGTTAATTTGTTGCTGTTATAAGTTACTTTAACTACCTCAGCGTAATTGTTTTCATCAAAACGACGAGAGCTACGTGTAATATTTTTATATGTCGCCTTAAAGCCTTGGCCATCAGCATAACCCGATACCGCATCGAGCACACCGTTGAGGGCTTCATAGCGTTTTTCTGCTCCCCAAAAACAACCCGAACCTAATACTATAGTTTCAATATGCTTAGTTGCATTAGGCAGATCTTCTTTGGCCAAAACGGGACTGATACTAGCAACTGCACTGACGGTGAACCATGCCACCAATAAAGACTTAATTGTCATACTAATTTACCTCGTCATAGCGTGTGTATTTAATAGACCTAAGAGAAATATAAAATATTTCAACTTAAACGCATCCCACGGGCTATTCACCGCTTAAAATTTAACTCTTTAGTGTTAATAGGGTAAAAAAAGCTTTTTTTAACATTGGGATATATAAATGAGAATTGCACATAGCTTATCTGCTCTTGCATTGGGTATAACGCTTGCTACGCAAGTGAATGCAGCAGAGTTCACTTTTAAGCAATCTATTCAAGCAACAGATAACACTTTGGTATTGTTTTTAGACACTGAAACACAAATCGCCAAATTCAATCATTTAGCCTCAGAGACACAAACTCACATCAACAAAGTGATTGATTTTTCAGACTTTGAAGCTAAATATGGTAAGACATTAGAGATCATTGCTCCAAATGGTAGTCAGCATCAACGTATTCTTCTAGTTGGCTTAGGTGAACAAGCAAAGCTAGATGCAGCAAAAATGGCAAAGCTTGGTGGCAATGTACATGCACAGCTACATAAAGCAAAACAAGAAAACGTCAGCCTTGATTTCTCAACAATCACTGATCAAGAAACTAACGCTAAATATGCTGCAGAGTTTGCCCATGGCGCAAATCTACGTGACCACCGCTTTGAAGTTTACAAAAAAGAAAAAGATAGTCACTTAGTGAGCTATACAGTCGATGTAGAAAATATAGACCAAGCGGTCAAAAACCATACTTTACTACAACATATAGAAGAAGGCGTATTTTTAGCTCGCGACTTAACAAGTGAAGTTGCAACTGAAATGACGCCGGCTGATTTTGCAAAAGCTGCAAAAGAACTTAAAAAGTTAGGTGTCAAAATTTCTATTTTAGAACCTAAGCAAATCAAAAAACTTGGTATGGGTGCACTAGAAGCAGTTGGTCGTGGTAGCGAACAAGGTTCACGTTTAGTTGTTGCGCATTATCAAGGAAATAAAAATACACCGATCGCTTTAGTGGGTAAAGGTATTACATTTGACTCTGGTGGTTATAGTCTAAAGACAGGTGCATCAATTGCCCGCATGAAATCAGATATGGCCGGTGCAGCAGCGGTACTTGGAACGGTTAAAGCAATGGCACTAGCAAAAGCTGATACTAATGTCGTTGCAGTAATGGGCATGGCAGCCAATATGGTGTCACAATTTGCCGTTGCACCTGGCGATGTAGTACGTACAGCCGAAGGTCTAAGCGTAGAAATTGTAAACACCGATGCTGAAGGTCGTTTAGTGCTTAGCGATGCAATGTGGTACGCCCGTGATAAATTTAAACCAAGTATTATGGTTGACGTTGCAACATTAACCGGCTCTAAAATTGGTGCTGTAGGTAATGACTATGCTGCCATTTTCTCTGAGGATGACCAATTAGTAGAGCAACTAACGATCGCTGGTAAGCAAGTAAACGAAAATGTATGGCGTTTACCACTAGGCTACGAAGATGCATTAAAGTCTGATATCGCAGACTTAAAAAATATTGGTTCACATGGTCCAGGTGCAACAACAGCAGCTAGCTTCCTGAAAAACTTTGCGGGTGAAACTCGCTGGGTTCACATTGATATTGCCGGAAATGCGCTTAACAGCAAAGCAAAAGATGAGCTTGCTGAAGGCGGCACTGGTTACGGTGTGCGTTTGTTATCTAACTGGCTTCTAAACAACCAGTAACAAAAAGATTGCCTACAACACCAGGTTGTAGGCAATTAACACTCGATTAAAATACAAAAACTGTATTTACATCAACAAATTCGTGCTTTTATGCTATGTTGCTATGACTAATCACTTTTAAATTGGGATGCAATGACTACATACAGCTCGCCATCGATTACTGTACTTACCACTCACTGCATTTATTTTGATGTAAGTCATTCAGAACAGACAATTCTAGAAACACAGAAAAAAGTCTGGGCTTTAGCACAACTCTGCCAACAATCTGGTGATTTTATTGATGTGGTGCCTGCAAACAATAATCTGACTTTATATTTAAACGATCCTTTAAGACGTCAATATTGGTTATCAGCTTTGAATGAACACTGGCTTGAAGTCTCATCATTAAAATTTAACTCTACCCACCATCAGTTATTGACACGGTACGGTGGAGTTCATGGCCCTGATATTAAGCATGTTGCAAACTATCACAACCTAAGTGTGGATGATGTAGTACAATTACATAGTAGTGGCACATACCATGTATTATTTTTAGGATTCCAGCCAGGATTTGCCTATCTAAGTGGTTTAAATAATAAATTATACACACCGAGACGTAGCGATCCTCGTACATCTGTTCCTAAAGGCTCAGTTGCTATTGGTGGTGAACAAACTGGTATCTACCCAGAAACTTCGCCAGGTGGCTGGCAAATTATAGGTCACACCGACTTTAAATTATTTGATATTAATGCTCCCTCTCCTTGCGCTTTTGCGCCAGGTGATACCATCGAGTTTACAATCAAGGAGGTGCTATCGTGATCACCGTTGTTAAACCGGGTATGCAAATGTCTATACAAGATCAAGGACGCACAGGTTCAAGACATTTAGGTATTGGTCAATCAGGTTGTATCGACCCATATGCACAAATTATTTGTAACCGATTAGTCGGTAACCCTGATAATTGCCCTGTACTTGAAATCACGTTAGGTCTTGCCGAAATTAAATTCGATAATGATTACTATATTGCCCTACACGGCACGGATATGAAAGCTACAGTCAATGGTAACCCTATTCAACCAGGCTGGAGTTATTACATAAAAAAAGGCGATGTATTAAAACTTAATGCTGCACGACATGGATTTCGAAGCTACCTTGCTATAGGTGGTATTTGGCAATTACCAACGCCTATATTAGGCTCTTACTCTACCGATTTAACCGCTAAGTTTGGTGGTTTACATGGTAACGCTTTAAACCCTGGTGACAGCATAGACATAACACCACAATACAAAACCAAAATTGGTTTAGGTGCGATGCTTCCACCAAAAAGTACACACATACGCGTTTATGAAGGCCCTCACAATAAATTACTGCCAGAGCAAAGCATCTACAAATTTATTAATCATTCATGGCATATTTCGCCCAGTAGTAACCGCATGGGAGCGAGGTTAAGTAGTGATGAATGCAAATTAGAACATGGTTTATCATTACCTTCTATGGCAGTCATGCCTGGTAGTATCCAGTTGCCACCGAGTGGCGAGCCTATTGTTCTTTTAAATGATGCTCAAACAACCGGTGGTTATCCATTACTAGGTACAGTTATTGAGGCTGATTTGAGGCACTTTGCCCAATTAAAACCGGGGGATTTTTTACACTTTGAATTCGTCAGTTTAAATGAGGCAACTAAAGCACAACAAAAGCTAACTTCTCATCTAAATCAATTAAAAATTGCTCTAGAATATAAAAATAAACAGTAAAATAGTGAGCAGCACCCCTCTGTGCTGCTCAATTTATAGATCTTGTATACACAAGATCACCAGCACAAATTATTTAACCAGTCTACTGCACAAAACCAGTGCAAAGATTAACTAAAAAATAGCTGCTCGCTTTTGGATATAGAGCGATTTCCGATTTATCCATTGTCTATGAGCTTATTGCAAAATAGTTATTGATCATTTTGGTGCAACGCTCACCTATTATGGTGCATATTTTATTCTTAAATATTTAGAAAACCTGTGTGACTTAGGTAATTATTTCTGTTAAAACAAAGGTTCGCAGTTTTAAATTTATGTTAACTGCACACATAATAGGAATGAGGAGTCACTATGTGTTCAATTTTTGGTGTATTAGATATTAAATCTGATCCCACACAATTGCGTGGTCAAGCAATTGAGATGTCAAAACTTTTAAGACACCGCGGGCCAGATTGGTCTGGCGTATATTCGTCTGATAAAGCGATTTTAGTCCATGAACGCCTTGCTATTGTAGGTGTATCAAGTGGTGCCCAACCACTGTATAACCCTGAACGTACTAATATACTTGCTGTTAATGGTGAAATTTATAACCACAAAGAGTTAGCTGCAAATCTAGAAAGCGATTTTACTTTTCAAACGCAATCAGACTGTGAAGTCATATTGGCTTTATACAAGCAAAAAGGTCCTGAATTTTTAGACGATTTAAATGGTATTTTTGCGTTTTGTTTATACGACGAAGAGCAAGATGCCTATTTAATAGGCCGTGACCATATCGGTATTATTCCGCTTTATACGGGTCATGATGAGCATGGTAACTTTTATGTAGCCTCAGAATTAAAAGCACTTTCGCCAATTTGTAAACACATTGAAGAGTTCCCTCCTGGGCACTTCTTATGGAGCAAAGATGGTCAATTACGAAAGTACTACGCCCGCGATTGGCAAAGCTATGATGCAGTAAAAGATAACGATGCAAAAGCAAGTGATGTAAAACAAGGCCTAGAGGCAGCTGTTAAACGTCAATTAATGTGTGATGTTCCTTATGGTGTATTACTATCTGGTGGTTTAGATTCATCAGTTATTTCTGCTATAACGCAACGCTTTGCTGCAAAACGGGTTGAAGATAACGACGAGTCTGATGCATGGTGGCCAAAGCTTCATTCATTTTCGGTTGGGCTTGAAGGTTCACCTGACTTAGCTGCGGCACAAAAAGTAGCTGATATGATTGGCACGGTTCATCACCCTATTCACTTTACTATTCAAGAAGGCATTGATGCACTGCGTGAAGTGATTTACCACATCGAAACGTATGACGTAACAACCATCCGCGCCTCAACACCTATGTATTTAATGGCACGCCAAATCAAAGCCATGGGTATTAAAATGGTGTTGTCGGGTGAAGGTGCTGACGAATTATTCGGTGGTTATTTATACTTCCATAAAGCACCAAATGCACAAGAGTTTCATGAGGAGCTCAATCGTAAAGTATCAAAGCTTCATATGTTTGACTGCTTACGTGCTAATAAATCAATGGCTGCATGGGGGGTTGAAGCACGTGTACCGTTCTTAGACAAGGAGTTTGTTGATGTCGCAATGCGTATCAACCCAGAAGCGAAAATGTGTAAAGACGGCAAAATCGAAAAACACATTATTCGAGAAGCATTCGACGGCTACCTACCAGACGAAGTGCTTTGGCGTCAAAAAGAGCAGTTTTCTGATGGCGTAGGTTATAACTGGATTGATACTTTAAAAGAGTATGTGAATGAGCAAGTGAGCGATCAAGATCTTGCTAATGCGAAGTATAAATATCCGATTAATACGCCTGATTCTAAAGAAGCCTATTTCTATCGTAGTATTTTTGAAGAACACTTCCCAGGTGATGCTGCAGCTAAATGTGTTCCCCATGGCAAGTCTGTTGCATGTTCAACACCTGAAGCTCTAGCTTGGGATGAGTCATTCCAAAACAATGCTGACCCTTCTGGTCGTGCTGCTGGGGTTCACAACGACGCGTACAAAAAATAAGCTTTTGATATTATGCTGCAAGTCACCGCTTGCAGCTATTTAACTAACGTAACAAATTAGCTCCTCGAAAATTTCACTGTCATCAAATAATTATCTACCTGCGCCATAACTGTTTAAATTACATTCAAACAAGCTAAAAAACTGTATTTATTCGGATATTTAGGGACAAAAGCATTTACATTTGTGTACGACCTCCTACACTAAAGATTAATCATGGGCACTATTATGATTAGTATTCAAACTATTTTTAAATTTCGAACGTAAAAATACTGATATAGCTAATTTGTGTGCCTACCGGCCGTTTAGCTATCTGCTAAATAAAATTACAACAAGAGGTATTCATGAGCGAACATCATGACAAGTACAGTATCGACAATACAGATTACACTGTCGGTCAGGACAATGTACAAAAATGGGGTTTTGATGTGCATAACCCTGTGTTTGGTATTAGTGCAGGCTTAATTGCGCTATTTTTAGTGGCTACACTCATTTCTGACGCAGAAACCGCTAAATTAACCCTTAACGGCATTAAGAATGACATTATTAATAATTTTGATGGCTTTTTTATGTGGTCAGCAAACTTATTCGTATTGTTTTGCTTAGCATTAATTGTTTCACCATACGGTAATATCCGCCTTGGTGGTAAAGAAGCGCGTCCAACCCACTCTCGTATTTCATGGCTGGCAATGCTATTTGCTGCTGGTATGGGTATTGGCTTAATGTTTTGGGGCGTAGCTGAGCCCGTTGCCTACTTTACAGGCTGGTATGAAACACCACTCGGTGTTGAAGCTAACACCCCAGAAGCCGCTAAACTAGCAATGGGTGCAACTATGTTCCATTGGGGTTTACACCCTTGGGCAATTTACGCGGTTGTTTCGCTTTCACTCGCATTCTTTTGTTATAACAAAGGTTTGCCGTTATCTATTCGTTCAATTTTTTACCCTATTTTAGGCGACAAAGCATGGGGCTGGCCTGGCCACCTTATTGATATTCTAGCTGTACTTGCCACGCTATTTGGTCTTGCAACGTCTCTTGGTTTAGGCGCTCAACAAGCGGCTGCAGGTATTAATCATGTATTTGGAACCGATAGCGGCATTGGCTTACAAATTGGCGTTATTGTTGGTGTGACGTTACTTGCTGTGATTTCTGTAGTTCGCGGTATCGACGGCGGTGTAAAACTGCTTAGTAACGTAAACATGCTTATCGCTTTTGTATTACTTGTATTTGTTGCACTTGTTGGTTTTTCTGCAGCATTTGGCAACCTTCCTAATACGGTAATGGGTTATGTTGAAAACATTATTCCACTGAGTAACCCGCATGGCCGTGAAGATGAAACTTGGATGCATGGCTGGACTGTATTCTATTGGGCTTGGTGGATTTCATGGTCACCGTTTGTAGGTATGTTCATTGCGCGCGTATCTGAAGGACGTACAATTCGTGAGTTCTTAATTGCCGTATTACTTGTGCCTACCGTTGTGACTATCTTCTGGATGTCAATTTATGGTGGTATCGCTATTGAACAAGTGATGGATAAAGTGGGTGTACTAGGTGAGAAAGGTTTAACTGATGTACCACTGGCTATGTTCCAAATGTTTGAAGCATTACCTATGTCACAAGTGCTTTCATTCATTGCAATTGTGCTGGTACTCGTGTTCTTTATCACTTCTTCTGATTCAGGTTCATTAGTTATCGATTCGATTACTGCAGGCGGTAAGGTCGATGCACCTGTACCACAGCGCATTTTCTGGGCGACCATTGAAGGTGCAATTGCTGCGGCTCTAGTTTGGATTGGTGGCACGCAAGCAATAGAGGCACTACAAGCTGGCGCTGTATCAACAGGCTTACCTTTCACCGTAGTACTGTTGCTAATGTGTGTGAGCTTGCTGCTTGGTTTAAGAACTGAGCCAAGAGGACGATAAAAAATAAAAACCCAACAGGAGAGTCAGTTCTTGTTGGGTTTTGTTTCAACATATGGAATATCTTAAACTATTTTTTTATCTGCCAATCCCCTCCTAAGCTTTTGTGTAACATTACGACTGTGGTTGCAGTGTTTAATCTAGCTAACACTTCTGCATCTTTTAGTTGGTTGTTCTGTTTTTGCGCATTTAGAACTGAAATATGATCAATTAAACCAGCACGATACAAAACTCTTGCTTTATCCAATGCCATTTCAGCATGACTTACAGCTTTTGAAATTTGAGTATTGAATTGCTGAGCATTCGCATACGCGTAGAGAGTTGTTTCAACTTCATTAAATGCAGCATTAACAGTGTGCTGATAGCTTAAAACTGACTGTTTAAAATTGGCTTTTTGCATATCAACCATGGCCTCACCTCGGCCGCCATCAAATATATTCCAACTTACTCCAGCCCCTAATGACCAAGATATTGAATCCGAATTAATAAGATCATCAAAGTCACCCGCTACAAAGCTTGGCGCACCAGTAAGGAAAAGGCTTGGGTATTTAGCGGCGATAGCCGCACCCACCTCTTCATTTTTGGCAGCAATTTCTCGCTCCGCCAGTGCGATATCGGGACGTCTTGTCAGTAGTTGTGAAGGTAACCCTGTTGGCACCAACCCTTGCATTTGTGGTAATGGTGCATCAGTAAATCTCAATTTAGTTTGATTCACAGACTCACCAAGCAAAATAGCAATGCGATTCAGGTGAACTTGCTGCGCTGTTTTAAGTGGCAAGAGTGCCGATTTAGTCGTCGCGAGCATTGTTTTTTCATTGGCAATATCTAACTCAGAGCTATAACCATTTTCGAATAATGACCTAACCAACGCTAAAGACTGCTCTTGTTGCACTACATTTTGCTGGGCAATAACAAGGCGAGACTGCGCGCCTCGGTACTGCAAATAGTTGTTAATAACATCAGCTGTAACAGCTGTATTGACAGCTGTTTTCATAACCTCAGCTTGTTCAGCTCTAATTTTTGCAGCGGCAGACATACTCTCTATACGTCCGAATATATCTAGCTCCCAGCTGGCATTTAAACCGACAAAATGATCTTTACTATCTCTACTGGCACCGGAGATATAGCCTCCACCAAAACTGTCTGGTAAGGCAATATCACCAATTAACCCACCGGCAACGGCTTCATTTTCACTAAACCGTAAATCAACCACACCTGCACTTAAAGAAAGAGTCGGAACTTTATACGATGCCACTGATTGATGATAAGCATTCGCTGCGTTAATCCTCTCACTGGCTTGTTTAATATTAATGTTCTGCTGTTGAACATCCTCAACAAGCTCAATAAGTTGTTCATCAGCAAATTTATGCCACCAATTTTGCTGTGTTAATTGCTGTTGTATCTCTTTCGAATTTGATGCATGTAAATACACATCAGCAACGCTCACGTCTGGTCTTTCATAATCTGGCGTCATAGAGCAGCCACTAATAAGTAATGCGGATGAAATGATTGTTAATGTTAGCTTTTTCATTTTAATACTCCTCGACTTTATCGTGTTGCAGTTGCTTTTCTAATCGCTCTTCTTTCGCATAAAACAAACGATATAGTGCAGGCATAATAAACAGTGATAAAACAGAAGCGGCCATCAACCCTCCAATTATAGTGGCGGCCATTTGGTCGAATAACTTGTCTGTTAATAATGGAATCATGCCAAGTGCCGTTGTCAACGCAGCCATTGAAATTGCCATAGTACGATTGAGAGTTGCATCTTTCACTGCATTAACAATACGTTTGCCATTTTTTCGCTCAAGCTCAATTTGATCCATTAGTACAATACCGTTTTTAATAATCATGCCTGACAGACAAATCATGCCGACAATACTCATGAAGCCAAATGGTTTATCTAATGCAATTAAGCTCCAAATAATCCCAATACTTGCAAGTGGTAGAGTGATAAAAATGATCAGTGGCTGACGGTATGCATTGAACATGGCCACTAAAATAAGCAGCATTAATACTGTCGCTTTAGGGTTCTGCTCTAAAAGATCATCAATCGAGCGTTTTTCATCATAATACTCTCCTCCCCAATGCATGCTGTAGCCCTTAGGTAAAGTCATCGACTCTATTTGAGGCGCTAATTCAGAACGTACTGATGCAGGAGTTGCATTAACTACACCCGCCTGTGCAGTAATGGCTGGTTGACGATTTCGACGCCAAATTACACTTTGCTCGCCTTTTATTTGTATATCATCGACAACTTGCCCAAGTGGCACGCTATGGCTTGAAAGTAATGATCTCACTGGAATATTATCAAGCTGCTCAATACTACTATCGCTATTGATTAGCTTAATTGCGATTAAGTCATCACCTTGACTCAAAGAACCTATTTGCATGCCTTCAGAAGCTTGGTTAAGTGCTCTTGCGATATCAGTACGGTTTACACCCGCAAGCCTTGCCGCTTCTTGATTTATAATTGGAACAAGAACCTTACTTTCTTGACGCCAATCATCACGCACGTACTTGGTATTTGGATGTGAGCTCATAATGTCTTTCGCTTGTTTTGACAGTTGCTTTAATACTTCTGGATTCGGCCCTTCAAATCTAACTTCAATTGAATACTTATCCTTCGTCGCTAATTTTAGATCTCTAAAGCGCGGTTCAGCATGTGCAAACTCAGCAGCTAACCATTGGTCGCCTCTCTCAACTAATGGTGCTATGCCTGCAAAATCCTGTGTATTTATGAGGATTTGCCCATAGCTTGAATCTAGAGGCTCTGGCTCAACTGTTACAGAAAAACGGGGCGCACTTTCACCAATGTAGCTTGAAATACTTTTTACTTCTGGCTGTGCGAGTAACCATTGTTCAACTTTTTTCATATCCTCAGAAACAACATCACTTCGACCACCATTAGGTAGCCAGTAATCTAAAAACACAATTGCACGGTCTGAGCTTGGCATAAAGTTTACTTTTAGCATTGGTGCCGCAAGAAGTGTTGCAACAAGCAAAGGAACGACCATTAAAACTGCTTTTTTAGGATTATCGACAGTCCAGTTAACTGCTTTGCGATACCCTGCCATGACCTTAGATTCTTTCTGTTTTGTTGGATTGTGATCAACACGGATAAACGCCCAACACAGTAGTGGCGTAACTATCATTGCTACAACCCACGAGAGCAATAATGAGCTACATAACACTTGCACTATTGATAAAGAAAACTCGGCAGAGTCTGTCTGTGAAAACAGCACTGGCGTTGTTCCCATCGCCGCAATAACTGTTGCGCCTAATAATGGCCAAGCCATTTCTGAAATGGACTCTCTAACGGCTTCTGTTCTTTGTATACCTTGCTTTAACTTAGCGACAAATAAATCAACAATTACAATCGCATTATCAACTAACATACCCAAGGCAAGAATAAATGAACCAAGTGACACACGCTGAAGATCAACATTAGTCATATTCATATACACTAATGTAAATAAAATAGTTAAAAATAGACTAACACCAACAATTGTCGCACTGCGCCAGCCCATAAAAATAAACAGCACAACAACCACAATTACGACACTTTCAATTAAATTAGCGACAAAGTTGTTGATTGATTTTGTAACCTCATCAGGCTGGTAAGCAATGATGCCAACACTTGCACCAATAGGCAGTTCAGATTCAAAGTCTGCAAGTACAGATTTTAACTCATCACCAATATTAACGACATTTATGCCATTTTCTGGGCTAACAGCCAGTGTAATTGCCTGTTGACCATTAAAACGGCTAGCTGTATTGATTGGTGTTTCATAACCCATAGTAACAGTGGCAATATCACCAAGACGTACGACTCCAGAACTATCTTTAAGCTCATTGATACCTGTACGGATCATTAAATTTTGTATGTCAGTAAGATTTTGATATTGGCCTGTTTGCTCAACACGAATATTCTCTTTGCCAATATCAAAGTCTCCACCATTCACTGGGCTTGTTTGAGCATTAAGTTGATCAACAAGCTGCAACATAGAGATATTACTTTGTGCTAACTTTGTATCGCTTACAGCAATATTGACAACCTGTTTACGCACACCATGTAATTGTACTTTTTTAATGCCATCAACAGCTTTAATTCGACGTTGCAATTCTTTCGAATAATCATCTAGTTGATGCATTGGAATGTCGTCACCATAGACTGCAAACAACATCCCATAAACTTCAGAAAATTCATCTTGCACTACCGATATTTGAGCTTCAATCGGTAGTTCTAATTTAACATCTTGAACTTTTCGTCTTAATAAGTCCCATTGTTGAGGTAACTCTTCAGAAGAATAGCTTTCTTTGAGGTCAACAAAAATCATTGAGCTTCCGGGGCGAGATAACGAACGAAGCTTCCAAAGTGACCCCATTTCTTGCAGCCGCGTTTCAACTTTGTCCGTTACGAGCTGCTCAACTTCCTCTGCTGATGCACCAGGATAAAGAGTAACAACAACAGCACTTTTAACGGTAAAAGTGGGATCTTCTAACTTACCCAAGTCAAAATAAGAGTAAACACCAGCAATCATGCAAAGTATTGTGAAAAAAATCACAAATGTGCGTTGGCGAAGTGCGAAAGTAGATAAATTCATAGCTTACTTCACCTCTTGAACAAAACTTATTTGCTGACCATCTTCAACAAATGCACTGCCTGAAGTAACGATATAATCGCCACGCTTTAACTTACCATCTATGCACACAACCGATTGTTTTTGGTTTGTTATCTCAACCGGTAGCTTTTGAACGGTATTCCCTTCAACTTTAAACACAAAACTATTTACTGATTGTTGCACCAGTGCTTGCGTAGGAACACAGAACTTACCTTCTTCATCTACAATATTAAGGTCTACATACACAGGCTTGCCGGAAAAAAGCGGCTCGTTATTCGCGTTTTTAACTCCAAAAGTGACTTCATAAGTGCGTTTAAGCTGATGTGGCACGCTTGCTATATCCGTCACGGTCGCTGATAAAGAATTATCGTGCCCATGCCAATTAATCTGTGCAGGCATACCAAGTGCAATTTCATTAATAGCGCCTTCTGGCACATCAGTGACCGCTTCGAGTAAATCTGGTTGATGAAGGGTTAAAACAGAAAATTGTGGTGATGTTTGTTCAAATGAATCAATAGCAATCTGTGCGACAACACCATCAAATGGGGCTTTAAGGTTGGTATAACGTAGCGAGTCTTCTGCTTTTTGCAGGGCTTGTGTGACTAATTTTACATTAGCAATTGCACGGCTATACATAGTTTCAGCACGGTCTAGCTTTATACTTGCTATTGCGCCATCTTTACTGGCATTGCGAATACGAGAAAGCTCAAGCCCTGCCAGCTCTTTACTCGCAACGGCTTCATCTAAGCGTGCTTGCAACTCACTGACTTGCACTTCAAAATCATGGCTATCTAACGAAGCAAGTATTTGACCTTTTCTGACAAACTGGCCTTCATTTACATGTATATTTTCAACTTTACCAGCAACGCGGAACGACAAATCAGCCTGCTTTTGTGATTGTATTACGCCACTAAGCCTGAAATTTCTGTAGTTTTCCTTATGCTCTAATTGAACAACATTGACTGGTCTAAGTGGTTTTTCTGGTGTTTTAAGCTCAGCTTGGCAACCCGTTACCCCGATTGCCACAGCTAAGATAGATAAAGTTTTTAAACTATTCATAATATAGCTTTCCATATGTTGTTTTGGGAAAGCGATTATATTATTTAATAATAGTGAGATAATTAGCCTGTAGCGGCAAACACTATTCCATTTATTGAGACAATCACTGCCACTTGTTTACTTCATCTAAGAAATAATCAATAAATAACCTAGCGGCATGAGAAGTACCCTGCCTACTTGGGTAAACTAACCAGATATCCTCAATCATAGTTTCGTATTCTGGCAGTATGTCAACGACTTCCCCAGCAGCTAGGGCATCTTTCACAACAATCTCAGGCATCAATGCTATTCCTGAGCCAGCTAATACGCTATGTCTTATAAAATAGGAGTTATTAACAATTAATTGGCTGTTTACGACTACACTTTCAGTTTGAAATTGCAGGGTATTTTCTAGCCGACCATCAGGCCAACGCAGTAAAATTATAGAATGATCTTGAAGCTCATTTAACGACTTAGGTTTACCAAACTTTTCAATGTATTGCCTGCCCGCATATAACTTACGTTTAAAAGGCTTGATTTGGCGCGCTACAAAGGAGCTGTCTGCTATCGGTCCAATATGAATGCTGGCATCTAAACCATAGCTGATAATGTCATGGTAACCCAAGCTACTTAGGTGAGTTTCGATCTGAATGTTCGGGTATTGACGTAAAAACCCCTGCAAAATATCATGACAAAGAATGTCTGATTCATTTAAAAAACCTATTTTTATACGCCCTGTTGGACTGTGACTTTGAGTTCTTACAACTTCATTCGCTTTATCAAGTTGAGGAATAATATTCAGCATATTGTTGTAGTAATCTAACCCCGTGGTCGTTAGCGTTAGATTACGTGTTGTTCTAATTAGTAACTTGGCACTCAGCTGTGTTTCCAATTCACTAATTCGTCTGCTCACGGTCGATCTTGGTAGATTCAGCGCTTCTGCGGCACTTGAAAAGCTTTGTAACTCAACCACCAGCATAAAAAGCTTAATATCATCTATTTTCACAATTGCTCCTTACTGAAAATCTAAAACCAGAGTTGAGACAATTCAGTATCAGGTCGGTAATGGTAAGCGAGTTGCGCTTGTAAAAGCTCGGCGGTTGCTATGGCGTCATTTAAAGCATTATGATTTTGATATGCGGGTAACGAATAGCGTGTTCGTGAATCAGCTAACCTTACCGAGCCAAGTTTGGAGTTAAATAACCGGCCTAGTAATCCCTGCTTTGCCTTCAGAGCCCTTCTTTCAAGCTCTAATGTATCAATAACAGCAAATTCTACCCCTTCATTAACGCGTGACATCATTGCCTGATACAAAAAGTGCCTTTCAATTGGCGCAAAATGAACCACGATGACTTTACCTGTTAAAGCCTTAAGTACCGGCTCCATAATTGACGAAAAATCAGGGGCATGTTTGAGCTCAGAGTGTGTTATTCCATGTATGACAATAGACTCTTCATCTAACTTTTGCTGCGGTTGAACGAGCCAATGGGCGCTGTCTTTGCAATAAATTCGTTTTGATGTAAAAGGGACTAACCCCACACTAACAATATCATCTTTATCAAAATTTAGACCGGTCGTCTCAAAATCTAATGCGACCAATGGTACTTCACTAATTGGTAAACTGGCATTTGATACAGCTGACTGGTAGAAACTTTTAATCACTGGGTGCGTACTTTTTTCAGCTAACAGCTCATAACGCTTCGGCCAATCAATTTTTGAAGGGTGAGCAGCCATTATTTCATTCCTGAATTGGCTGAATAGCGAAATTTTAAGAAGTTTTGCGCTTTATCTAAGATAGCGAACGCCTCTTTTAAGTTTCGCTGCTCAAAAGGTGATAGCAAATGTGGCTCTAAATCGTTATCAGGTTCTTCATCGAGCATTTCAATTTGCCATGCTTGATGTCGAATACGGATCATAGCGATATATTCAAGGGCATCTCGTAAGTCTTGCGCTTTGCCTTCAGGAAGAAGCTTTGCATCGATAATATCTTCAATGCGCTCAAATGAATTTTGCTTTCGACTACCAATTGCCAGTGCGTGTACACGTATAACATCAGACAAAGGTGCTGTCCCACGGCGTTTCAAATTCATAGAGCGTTTGTGCTGACCATTGTGCTCTAAAACGAAATCTTTAAAAAAGCCTAGCGGTGGAGTTCGGTTACGCGCATTCGCTGCCATATTGGCTAAGAATCGTTTATTGCTACGCCCTTCTTTTGCAATAAAACGCTTTAATTCATCAGCCCATTTGGTTTTGCCATAAACGCCGTCCAAATCAAAAAAGATTGAACTGTGTAATAAAGCTTGAGGCTTAGGCTCTGCTATCCAGCCTGCAAATTGTTCTTGCCATTGCTCTCGTGTTAAACGCCACTTTTTAAATGACGCCATAATTTCACCATCGCAGTACTTATAACCACACTCAGCCAAGCCATCACAGACAAAATCAGCGAGCTTTTGGAAATAATCATCGTGCAAAGACTCATCAAAACTATTATCAAGAATAATGGCATTGTCTTGGTCGGTCACAATTAACTGCTCATCTCGTGCCATAGACCCTAATGCAATGAAACAATATGGAACAGGCGGTGGGCCAAACTGCTCTTCAGCTAAATCAAGCAAGCGTTGTTTAAATGTGCGCCCAATTACAGCCATTGCCGTACCAATCATATGTGAATTGGCATCTTCATTCACCATACGTACAAACACACTCGGCAGTTGCCTTGCATAATGAGCTAAATCTTCCACCGACTGCTGTGCTAATATACCGCGCACTAATAACAAGCTACTTTGCGACTCATAACGTAAAATATCGGATAATGAAATAACACCTATAGGCTTTTTCTTCACCACAATAGGCAAGTGATGAATGTTGTCTCTAAGCATCGCAAGAACGGCTTCAAATACATACGCATTGCTATCAAGGAGTACTAAATCTGTTTGCATTATTTGCTGAGCATGTGACTCATAACTCAGCCCTTTTGCAATCACACTTGAGCGTAAGTCTCTATCGGTAATGATCCCCACTACTTGACCGTCATCATCATCGGGGTCATCACTAATAGGTTTGTCTGCATCAGTGACTAGAACTGACGAAACCGACTCTTGTGTCATCACCTGCGCCACCATTTGAACTGTTGCATCTTTGGCAACCGTTACAACATCACGGTGCAATAAAGATTTTACCTTGGCTGTAGTTAAGTCGTTACTATCAGCTTGCTCAACGATTGCTTGATGTAAGCGCACATTGCCATCGGCTTCAAAAAAGTCCGCAAAGGGTTCAAACTGATCACAATACTGATTAAATAACTCTACATTGATACAATAAACAAGTGTGTCTTCAAGTGCTTTTGCTGGAAATCGAACTTTGCGATTCATTAGCAAACCCATTTGCCCAAAAATACCGCCAATAGTTAAACGGTTATACAAGTCTCCGTCACGACGATACATTTCAACCGCACCGGTACGAATAACGTATAAATCAGCGATATCTTCGCCATAATTTAATATTTGTGTACCTGCGCGAAAATAAGCAATTTCAACTTGTGATGCGAGTTTATTAATGGCCTCATCAGGGAGATCATCAAAAGGAGCGTGATCTTTCAAAAATTGAGCAATATCGATGTGTTCGGCTTGCATATGCGTACCTAGTCAGAAACTTTTTCTTGATTGTGAGCGTAATCGGCTATTTTTTCAAAGAAAAATAGCCGATTTTAATGAATTAAGCTTTTTCAAGCTCATCGGCAAGTAGTTTAGACTCATCCCCTCTAGGTTTAGTAAAACGCGCTAAACCGAGGTAAATAACAGGGGTTAAATAAAGCGTAAATAACACAGCAAGTGCTAAGCCTCCAAATACAACCCAGCCTATTGCATTTCGTGCTTCAGCTCCCGCCCCCGTTGAAAGAATGAGCGGTAAAGCACCCAGTAAGGTTGAGACCAATGTCATGGCAATAGGTCGTAAACGCACTAAAGCGGCCTCTTCAACTGCAACTCTAACAGAGCGGCCTTGATCCCGTAGCTGGTCAGCAAATTCCACCAGTAAGATCGCATTTTTAGCAATCAAACCGATTAGCATCACAAGGCCTATTTGTGAGTAAATATTCAATGATGTACCCGTTAAATAAAGAGCTAAGATTGCTGATGTAATACCAAATGGTACGGTTATCATTACCACTATGGCACTATTAACGCTCTCAAACTGGGCTGCCAACACAAGTAAAACAATTAAGAATGCTAAAACATAGGTTACAAGTACTTCATTGGCGGTTTCTTCAAAGGTAAGGGCTTCACCTTTGAACGCAAGGCTAATACCGCTTGGTAAACTTTGCTGCGAAATTTCACGAATTTTAGTGACCAGCTCAGCGATTGTCACATCTTCAGGTAACTCCATACTAAGCTCAATGGCTCTACGCTGTGCATGGCGCTCAAGCTCTGCAGCAACACCTTCTTCCGTAATAGTTGCGACGCTGCTAAGTGGTACTAGCTCGCCATCGCGCGTACCAACATATAGATTAGCTAAATCATCAGGGTTCGTTATTGTTTGGTTTTGAGCTTGCAGCATAATTGGGATTGATTGGTCACCAATGTTTAAATCGGCGATATCATCACCATTGATTGCCGCTCGAAGCGTCACTGATATATCACTGAGCGATACCCCTAACTCTTCAGCACGGCGCCTATCAATATTAACTCGCAATTGTGGCTGCGATGGCTGATACGAAATCCGCACAGGGGCAACAGCTGGCATCGCTTTTTCAATTTCAGCAGAGAAGTCTTGTGCGGCTTTAAATATTTCTAAATAGT
This sequence comes from Pseudoalteromonas sp. L1, assembly GCF_021728095.1. Lineage (NCBI taxonomy): Bacteria > Pseudomonadati > Pseudomonadota > Gammaproteobacteria > Alteromonadales > Pseudoalteromonadaceae > Pseudoalteromonas > Pseudoalteromonas sp. L1. The sequence goes on from NZ_JAKKCT010000001.1 coordinate 1,087,543, forward strand.
CTTGGCCAAGTAATGCAAGCTCAATTCCCCCACCTTGACCACGTAAGTTCAAGCTATTTGAGCCACCGGGATAACCCGCAGCGCCTGGAATATTACCTAATGGTTCGCGAATTTTATCAATAATTTCTTGCTGACTAAAATGACGTTCATCCCAATGTTTTAACGGAACTGTAATGAATACGATGTTAGGATCCCACTGCCCAACTACAGTGTAAATTGACTCAATTTCTCCGCTTTCAACATAAGGTAATAAAATATCTTCCATCTGCACAGCTTGCCTATCCATAAAATTAAGGCCAACCCCATCTGGGCCACGGGCAAAAATCCTAATTTTGCCGCGATCTTCTGTCGGTAATAACTCATTATCTAAATTGAAATAAAGTGCACCAGAGCCTGCAGCAACCAATAAACACGCAAAAAATGTTAACCATGCATGTTCAAGCACACCATGAATAGAGCGTTTATATATTGCTGCTAAACCATGTCCCAATTTAGCGAAAGGATGAAAACCACCTTGCTTTAATTTCAGCTTAGAGGTCAGTGCAGGTACTAATGAAAGGGCCACAAAGCTGGAAATAATTACTGCACCGGCTAGTACCCCACCAAATTCTCTAAACAGTCGCCCTGCTGTTGAAGGTAAAAAAGCGATAGGCACGAATACTGCGGCAAGTACTGCGGTCGTTGCTACTACTGCAAAAAATACTTCACGCGTGCCAATTACCGCTGCTGCACGCCTACCCAACCCTAAACCACGTTGCCGCTGTATGTTTTCACTCACCACAATCGCATCATCAACAATTAGACCTGTAGCTAACACTAACGCCAATAAAGTTAAAATATTAATCGAAAAACCAAGTGCCCAAATAAGCGCGAGCGATCCAATTAATGCCACGGGTATTGCAAAGGCAGGAACAAGGGTTGCTCGCCATGAGCCAATAAACACCCAAAGCGTAATCACCACCAGCAACACTGTCAGTAATAAAGAGTTGATAACCTCATCAACGGAGCTTCTAATAAACTGTGCGTCATCAGAGGTAAGCGTAAACTCCATTTCAGGAAAACGTTCGCGCATTCCTTCAATTAAGCTAAGAACTTCATCAGAGATTTCGATAGTATTTGACTGTGCTTGACGAATAATTTCCATACCAATCACAGGCGTGCCATTGAGTCTTACAAATGAGCGCGGATCTGCAGGGCCAAAATACACCGCAGCGACATCACCAATTCGAGTATCATTACGAACAATTATATCGGCTACCTGCTCAGCAGAAATAGACGTTGCATCGGCACGCACAATCACTTGTTGATCGCTCGACTTTAAACTTCCCGCAGGTACGTCAAAAGGCGCTTGACGAAGCACGTTAGCAATATCAGGCACGGTTAAATTAAAGCTACTCAGTTTAAGTGGGTCTATTCGAACACGTAATACGCGTTCGCGGTCACCGTTTAAGCGTACATCAGCAACCCCTGGAATAGTTAAAAACTGCGGTGCTAAATCGACATCAACGCGCTCTGTTAACGCCTCAAGTGATAAGCTGTCGCTTGATACCGTTAACGATACAACCGCTTCGGCATCGTTATCGGCTTTTATAATAGATACACGTTCAACTTCCTCAGGTAGTTCACGCTGAACACGCGCGACTGATTCTCGGGTTTCATTTGCTGCATCATCCAGATTAACACCGGGGCGAAACTCAACCACAATACGAGCGTTATTCTCTTCACTTTGAGCGCGAATAGTCTTAACGCCACTTACCCTTGCTACAGCTCCTTCAAGCTTACTGGTCACCTCTGTATCAACAGTTTCAGGTGAGCCACCAGGAAATGAGGCTGAAACAGTAATTCGAGGTCTATCCACGTCAGGTAATTCACGAACTTCAACACCTGCAATCGCCGCAATACCAGCAATGATGATCAACAAATTCAGCACCACAATTAATACTGGCCGACGTATCGCCATTGATGGTAAATCTTCCATCATAGGTTGCTGTTTCATTATTGCTCCTTGGCCAGTTTAATATTATTAATATGAACTAACTCTTGGTCAGGTCGTAAACGCTGAACACCTTCAGTTACGAGTAAATCACCTTCTTTTAATCCACCGGACACAAGTAAACGCCCTGCTAATCGTTGTTCAATTTTGACATCAACACGGGTTGCTTTATTATCAGCACTTTTCCACACATAAGGGCCTGCAGCGCCCCACATCATGGCAGCTTCAGGTACTACAGCGAAATCATCACCAAGTATATTTATATTTACTCGAAAGCTCATCCCCGGCATAAACTGCTTGGCTAAGTTATCAAGTTTTGCTTTCGTTCTTAAAGTGCGCGTTTGTCCATTTATACGCGAATCCAATTGTGCAATTTTTGCCTCGTAAGCTTTTTCGCTAAGCCAAGGAATCACTTCCACACTGCCTTTGCTTCGCAATACATTAACTGCGGCCTCTGGCGCATTAAAGTTAATGTAAAGCTCAGTTGTGTCATCAATCGTTGCAATAGCTGTTTGGGTTGTGATCCTATCGCCTACTTCAACGTCGGTAAGACCCATCACGCCACTAAATGGGGCACGCACTTGGCGGTCTTCTAATTCAGTTTCAGCCTGAGTTAACTGAACTTTAGCCAGTTCAAATAAGGTTTTAGCATCATCTAGATCACTTTGTGGGACAGCTCCTCTGGCATGACTTTCAACTAATCGCTTCATAGTGCGCTCAGTATCTTGTAATGTAATTCGAGCTTCTGTAAGGGCTGCTTTTTGACGGCGAGAATCTAACTCGAGCAACAATTCACCTTTTTCGACATTGTCTCCTGGTTTAAAATGTACATGGGTGACTCTATCCCCTACAGCAGGATAAAGTGTTACAGAATGAATTGCCTCAGCGTTACCAACCGCTTTTATTTGCTGTTTTGTTTGTTCTAATCTAACGGGTTGTACGACAACATTTGCTGCATGCGCTACTGTTATAAAGCTAATACAGGCTAAAAATGTCCATGATTGAAATCTGCCAAGCTTCAAAATTTCACCTAAATAAGAATCGTTTTAATTGTTACGAAGTGTAACAGCTTTGTGATCAATAAGAAGATATGTTCGATTAATAGCAGTTCAGTGCGGCTAATGTCATTATAAAGACTGGTTAAGCGTATTAATCAAGGGCTGCAAGCAAAATATTATAAGCTAATTGATATAGCGCTGGTACTGAGTAAAGAGTAATAATGAGAAGTGAGTAGTATGGCAATGGCTACTCACTTTTTAAATAAATCGAGCAACTAGATGTTTACCTTGGTAACTAGTTCTATAGAGTTAAAACCTAAACACAAGCGATGCCACGATTGTTTGTGTTGAGATATCAGCTATGTCTGTTTTTTCATAGTCGATTGTAGCCGCTACGTTATCATTAAAACCATAGCCAACACCAAAGCCCGTTAACAAGGATACTCCGGTATCACTTTTTTCAACCACGCTATAAGATTCTGCTGATTCTTGTAAGTAGCTAAAGTCATTGTCCCAGACGTAGGCACCAGCATGTGCTCTTAGGAAAAAACTCCCCGTAATTGGGTAAGTGGCAATAATTCGTGTATCAAAAGAAAGTGTTTTAAAATCTCCCTCGTACACAGTCTCCTTAGTCGGTTCATTTTTATCATTGACCGTATCACGGTAAATATTAAAGTTTGCTTCCCCTGGTAAACCTAGTCCCACTTCAACGGCAAAATATTGGTTAAACTGATAACCATAAAAACCTCTAAAGCCTTTACCTGACTGTTCATCACTGTAATTTAGTGGTGCGAAAGAATCTTGCTCTATCGAAGGGATAAAATTGATATCGTAATTATTGTTTTGTAGAGCCAAACCAAAGTAACTGAACTCATTATTAGAATTGGCGTGCGACATTAACGGCATTAGGCATAGTGCCGCTGTTGTAAGCTTTAATTTCATAGATATCCTTCTCTTTTTGTTCCAACATTCTTAAATAGCAAGGCAGGCTAATCGCTATATTTAGCCAATTTAAAGCTCTGTATAAAATATTTAAAAATTAGTTGGTTGTATAAAATTTATCAAAAGCAGCGCTAATGTACACCATTAAGGAACGACATTGAAGTTTTCACTATAATTAAACGCAAAAAAACCCCAGACAATGCTGGGGTTTCTATCAATTCATAGAGCTAAGAATTACTGTTGGCGCTGTGCTTCTTTTTGCGCTTTTTTAGCTTCTTTACGCTTACGAAGAACTTCTTGGGCTTCGTTACCGATGTGACCCTCGCCACGCGCCTGTGCTAATTCGATTTGCTTTTGACGCTCAGCAAAACGGGCACGTTGCTCTTCTGTTAGGCTGTCGTGACAGTGATGACACGAAACACCTTCCATGTATTCAGGCTTTTGCTTTTCTTCTTCAGTGATTGGCATACGACACGCGTGACATTGGTCGTAAGAACCTTTTTGTAAATCGTGATTTACCGCAACACGGTTATCGAAAACAAAACACTCACCTTCCCACATGGTTTCTTCTTTTGGCACTTCTTCTAAGTACTTAAGAATACCGCCTTCAAGGTGGAATACTTCGTCAAAGCCTTGCTCTTTCATGTACGCAGTTGATTTTTCACAGCGAATACCACCGGTACAGAACATAGCGACTTTTTTGTGCTTTGCTGGGTCTAGGTTTTCTTTCGCCCATGCAGGGAATTCGCGGAATGTCTTCGTGTTTGGATCAACGGCATTTTGGAAAGTACCGATCTCGATTTCGTAATCGTTACGCGTATCGATAAGAATCACTTCAGGGTCTGAAATTAACGCATTCCAATCAGCTGGTTTTACGTATGTACCCACTACTTCACGTGGGTCGATACCTTCAACACCCATAGTGACGATTTCTTTTTTCAGTTTTACCTTAGTACGGTAGAACGGACATTCGTCATCGTATGACTCTTTAGTCACAATGTTATCTAGGTTTGGTTGTGAATCTAACCATGCAAGTAGGTTATCGATACCTTCACGTTTAGCAGAAACAGTACCGTTAATACCTTCAGCCGCAAGTAACAAAGTACCGCGTACTTCATTGTCTTCCATTACTTTAAGTAGTGGTTGGCGAATCGCTTCAAAATCAGGAAGGGCTACAAATTTGTAAAGTGCGCAAACAACAAAGTGCTCGCTCGTTACATTGTCTTTATGAACAGCAGTCATGGTTTTACCTTTTGCTTTAAATGCCCATGTGGGGCGTTAACCGAATCGCAAATCCGGCGCATTGAGGGCGCGTATTTTACGCGAATTAGCGATAATTGCAAAAACTGATGCGAAATAGCTGTGTTTTTACTGTCTCCAAGTGAGGCAAGTGCGTTATAATGAACAGGATTTACAATTTTGCTCATCGGAGATTACGCATTGCATTTTACTGAACTTGGGATTGATACACGCCTCGAAAAACAACTTGCGCATCAAGGCATCACCCAGCCCACTGACATTCAAGCTCACGCGGTACCAACAGCTATCGCAGGCCATGATATTTTTGCACAGTCAAAAACAGGATCGGGCAAAACGCTGGCGTTTTTATTACCTGCTGTACAGCGCGTAATGAAACAAAAAGCACTCAGTAAACGCGACCCTCGCGTTTTGATCGTTGCGCCTACACGCGAATTAGCAACCCAAGTATACAGCCAATTAAGACTTTTAATTGCAGGCACAAACATTAGTGCAGTAAAAATACTGGGTGGTGAAAACTTTAACGATCAAATTAAAGCACTTCGTAAAGACCCGCACTTTGTAGTAGGCACACCGGGGCGTATTGCTGACCATTTAAGTCAACGCTCATTACAGCTTTCAGGCTTAGAGCTGTTAATTTTTGATGAAGCTGACCGTATTTTAGATTTAGGTTTTACCGATCAAGTTAAAATGATCAACGAGCTTGCTGATCACCGTTTACGCCAAACATTATTGTTTTCAGCAACCCTTGACCATGCACAAGTTGATGCTCTGTCACGTAACTTATTACGCTCACCAAAACAAATACTGTTAAGTGCTTCTAACGAGCAACATAGTGATATTACTCAGCAACTTTATTTAGCTGATCATCTAGATCACAAAGAAGCGCTACTTGAGCACTTTGTAAAACAAGACAATGTTGGCCAATGCATTATTTTCACTGCAACACGAGCTGACACCCAGCGTTTAAGCCAGCTGTTAAATGATAAAGGCTTTAAAGCGCAAGCGCTTGCGGGTGACTTAACACAGGCTAAGCGCCTTGAAATCATGGATGCCTTTAGCCGTGAAAACTTTAAAATTTTGATCACTACCGATGTTGCATCACGTGGTCTTGATTTATTAAGCGTGACCCACGTAATTAACTTTGATCTACCAAAACATGCTGAAGAATATGTACACCGTATTGGTCGTACTGGTCGCGCAGGCTTTAAAGGTACTGCTATTTCGTTAGTGGGCCCGAAAGATTGGCCTAGCTACAAAGCAATTAAAGCATTTTTAAATGATGAATTAAGCTTTTTCACCGTTGACGGCCTTGTTGGTAAATTTAAAGGTCTGCGTGAGAAAAAACCAAACACAGTTTGGAAAAAAGCAGAGAAAAAAGTGGCCGCTAAACCTGCTAAACCAAAACGCAAAGCAGCCCCTAAAAAGCCTAAAGCCCCTATTCAAGCACCAATTGATGTAGATGGTTTTGCTCCAATGCGCCGTAAGAAAAAGCCAGAACAGGAATAACAATGAGTATTTTAGGAACCACACAAACCCTTTTCGTTAACGAAATGTCTAACGAAGGTGCTTATTTAGATGGCCGTGATTTAGGCGAAGTATTCTTACCAAGCAAAGAAATTGATTACGAACTAGAAGCTGGCGACAGCGTGCAAGTATTCATTTACTTAGATCACGCAGGTCACCCAACAGGCACCACAAAAAAACCTTTAGCTGAAGTGGGCCAATATGCCCTACTACGTGTTAAAGCAATCAACAGCACTGGTGCGTTTTTGGATTGGGGCCTCGAAAAAGACGTACTTGCGCCATACAACGAGCAAAAGCCAAAAATGAAAGACGGCTTTTCGTATCTTGTTCGTTTATATCTCGATAACGCCAGCCAACGTATTTGTGCATCGAGCAACTTTAATAAGTTTTTATCGAAAGAAGAACCAACTTACGCAACGATGGAAGAAGTTGACTTAATCGTTGCGGGTAAAACAGACCTAGGTTACAAAGTGCTCGTGAACGAAGCCCACATTGGCGTTGTCTACTACAACACCGTATTTAAAAAGCTATTTGTAGGCCAGCGCTTAAAAGGCTTTATTCAAAAAGTACGTGAAGACGGCAAAATCGATGTGCTGCTTGAAAAGCCAGGCATGGGCAAAGTGAACGACCTAGGCGAAAAGATTTTAGCAAAATTAAAAGCCGAAGGCGGCGTACTTCACCTAGGTGATAAGTCAGACCCTGAAGCAATAAAAAAGACCTTCTCAACCAGTAAAGCAAACTACAAAAAAGCCATTGGCGGTTTGTTTAAGCAAGGTTTGATTGACATTGAAGCGACGTCGATTAGGCTTAAGTAAGCTGTAAGCTCGTCTGTATTAAGTGATTAAGAAAGAGTAAAGTGAAAAGCTTTACTCTTTTTTGGTTTTAGAGGTACTAATAGCTTTAATGAATAGACGCAGTAAATTTTCTAACACTATTTATTTAGAAATGAAAGATAGCATTGTGCCATAAGCAGACATTGGAAACGCCCTGTTAAGATGTGAACAATGCAATGCTAAGGTTCCTAAAGATCGCACGATTTAATTAGATTGAACATTTCATGCGGCCAGCTATAATCTTATTGTAAATCCAGATTTGGAGATTGGACTATGCACACATTAACAGCAAATGATGCGAAACGTAATTTTGGTGAACTACTTCTTAGCGCCCAACGTGAGCCAGTAAAGATTAGCAAAAACAGCAAAGACGCCGTAGTAGTAATGTCTATTAAAGATTTTGAAGAGCTAGAGGCAATGAAAGCTGATTACCTTAAACATTGCTTCGAGTCAGCAAAAAAAGACTTAGCGCAAGGCAATGTGGTCGATGGTGAAGACTTCTTAAGCGCCTTGTAATCCGCTATGCAAGAGCAGAAATACAAACTTAGCAAATTAGCTCAGGCTCATTTATTAAAAATAAGAAACTACACCGTTAATCATTTTTCACAGATGCAGTGGCTCAACTACAAAGATACGTTACTAACTGGATTTCAAATGCTTGCTGACAACCCAGAAGTTGGCCGAAGTTGCGAGAATATTTACCCCAAAGGATTTTATTTCCCAATTGGTAAGCACACAGCTTACTTTACAAAAGAAGACGGCTTCATTTTAGTTGTAGCGGTACTTAGTCAGTCACAACTACCACAAAACCACTTATGATTGATTCTTCACCCTATCCTTGAATTTAGGGCGAAGATCTTGATTGGTAAATTAACAGCGTTTTAAGCGACAAGTAATTGTTTGCCAAAATGTGAAACGAAGTGGAACCGAGCAAACTGCTACGAGTCTAACTTAAAAACCCTTGTTAGGTATTTAAGTTATTAATCAAATACGTACCAATTTAAAAGTGCATGAGGTTTAATTTTCATGATGTTTATCAAGTCTATATTTACTTTTTACTGCAAGCATCAATAAAATCTTGAGGTTCAATCACTATTATTTGCCTATTGTTTCCAACTTTTTTTTCTATCTCTTTACGGTCAAAAATAATGGTACAACCTGCATTATTTGTTGCCTCAACCGTAGATAAATCTTTATCCATTTTGTCTGTTAACAGTGATGACTGTTCATATTCCCATATACTATTTTCATTCGCTTTGATTGGTTTCATTTGCAAAAAATGAGTGCCGTATTCGTTAACAAAGGTAAGCTTCACTCTAATAACGTCGTTGGTTTCATTTATAATATTTCCCCAGTAAATGTTTGAACAGGCACTGAGTAGGATAGTCATCAGTGTTATCAGTGTTATCAGTAAATATTTATAGCTTTTTATTAAGCTTTCCATAGGATTTCAGAACTCCATATTAAGCGTTTAATATCTATTTCCATGGCGATTGAATCATTGACTCTTTGAAATTTTTCTTCTTTTTGCTTGTTCTTATCGTAATATTTCATTAAATCAAGGTTACCACTCATAGGGTATCCAAGTGTAGATGATTTTATATTCTGAAATAGCGGGTTAGTAGAACCTTTATGACCCCAAGATAAACTGATACCACCAACATACATTAATACAGAATGACCAAATTCATGCGCTGAAACCAACTTAAAATCATTATCAATTTGTTTTTCTGGAATACGGTTCGCGCTCTGACCTCTTTGGTAGATAAAGCTTGCATCTATACCTAATATTGCAGGGTTTATTGACCTGCTATAATCAGGACTGTCTTCTATTTTTAAGTCAACAGGAATAGCATCACTGCTGCTTTTATGTAAAGCGTTGACTATTACGTTAAAGCGCACCCCATCAACAGTTATAGTATTAGACCAATACTGCTTAATACCCTCCATAGCGAGAGCTTTTAATTTTCTATAATCTGCCTGACTTAAATTATTTTGCTTAAAGTTAAGAAATACATTAATGCTGATGGTTCTCAAACGGCTATTAATGATTGTTTTAGCCCATGTTGCTCGGTGAGCGCCATTATGAACTTTTATTTCTCTTCTTCTGCCTTGTCTAGAAGGACCTACTCTTATCATTCGAAAGTTTGTGGTTGGTTTATCAATCGCCTTATGTAGATGTTCTTCAAATCTTTCTAAAGTAAGGGCATTTTTTTGCGGGCTTGCGCTGGCTAAATCCATTTTTATACTCCATAATATTAGGAGATTATTTAACTAAAAGGTAGCTAACAATCATCCTTGAATCCTTTAAGTGTAGCACTATATCGCTTAGGGTATTTTATTGTCAATCAATATACTCCATACCAAATTTCTTAAATCCAGCCATTAAAAATATTGATATAACCAAGGTGGCACTAGTAGTTTATAAGAACTAAAACCATCTCTTAAATACCCAACACTTTAGTACTTATCCAACACGCAGTTTGTATTGCATAATCGCTTGTTTGACTGATAAGCTATCAGCTCGGTGTGTCCGAATTGGTGTTGTTTATTCTATGACTTTACCTACAAAAAATACCTTCTAGAAAACTTAATCAAATTTGCTATATAAACAACTTTATTTACACACGCCAAAAGACTGCTACCCAGCAATTAAGCAAGGTTAAATAATTGATTTTAAATTTAAGATTTAGCAGTAACATCACAAACAAAAAAAAGCATTGTATATAGCGCGATATAAACCGCGTTCCTACAATGCTCTTTAAAGACTATTTTAAAATAACGAAGTTATTTTAGTGAGTCGTTAATTTCTTTTAGTGTTGCAACTGGGTCTGCCGATTGGGTGATTGGGCGGCCTACAACTAAATAGTCGCTGCCATCTTCTACTGCTTGTTTTGGTGTCATGATGCGTTTTTGGTCACCTGCATCGCTGCCTGCTGGACGAATGCCTGGGGTAACGAGTTTAAAGTCTGCGCCTAGTTCTGCTTTTAGCTTTTTCGCTTCTTGTGCTGAGCACACTACCCCATCAAGGCCTGATTCTTTGGCAAGGTTTGCTAGGTAAATGACTTGCTCTTCAGGCGTTTTATCTACACCTAAACGAGTAAGCTCTGCAGCATCCATACTGGTTAGTACAGTTACTGCAATCAGTAATGGAGCATCATCACCAAACTGCTCTAAAGCTTGTTTTGCTTTGGTCATCATTTCAACGCCACCAGAGGCATGCACGTTAACCATCCATACACCCATTTTTGCAGCTGCTGTTACAGCTTTAGCCACTGTGTTTGGAATATCGTGAAATTTTAGGTCTAAAAATACATCAAAACCTAAGTCGATTAGTTCCTTAACAAAGCTAGGACCAAAATACGTGAACATTTCTTTGCCTACTTTAAGGCGACACGTATCAGGCGATAATTGCTTTACAAACGCAAGGGCTGTTTGTTGATCATCATAATCAAGGGCAATTAATACTTTTTTTGAATCTTCGACAGACATAACTTTCCTAAAAACTAATGGACTAATATGAATTAAAAACCGTCTATGCCACGGCTTGGAACAATTGTTTCCCAGTGCTTACAAGATGGACATACCCAATAAATGGTATGACTAGTAAAGCCACAGTGTTGACACTGAAAATCAGGTTTGGTTGCGATATAAGACGTAACTAGCTTATCAATTTGGTCTAGCACATCTTTAATATCATTATTTTGTTTAGCAAGTAGCTGTAATAAGAAGCTAAAGCCACGAATAGTTGGATGACGCTTTAAACTATCCGTTAAAAATTTTATTGCTTGATCAATATGACCTTGTTCTAGTAAAGCTTGGCAGTGTTTTATTTTTATAAGTACCCCACCCTTATCGAGCAGCTCGTTGAGTAGCTCATGAAATTGATGAGTTAAATTAAGCTTTTCGTAACTTATAGCTAGCTGTTCAACAAATACAGGGGCAAAAAAAGTAAATTGACAAATTAGCTCACGCCAATAGTAGATTGCTTTTACGTAATCTTCTTTAATAAATGCACTGTGGCCAAGCTCATACAATGGGCGAATAGCTTTGTGGTTTAAGCTAATGGCTTTACGCATAATTTGCGTATCATTATCTTGCAAGGCCGCTTCACAGTAAAAGTTGGCAATGGCTTTTATATGTTGAGGTTTAGTGAACAAATCACTGTGTGCCTCGTACATATTAATGCCTTTTTCCCATTCACGGGTTTGTGAATAAAGATTAATAATTGGCTCTAACGCTTCTTTGTTTCCCGCCTTTACAAGCCAAACTAAGTGTTCTTCTGCGCCATCCAATAAGCCTGCCATAATATAATCTTCAGCAAGCTCAAGTCGGCTAGTAGCAGCTTGTTGCTCATCAAGGCTTGGGTGTTTTAATAACAGCTCATGAATTTTAATTGCGCGGTCAAGTTCGCCACGGCGGCGGAACATGGTGGCAAGTGTTGAGTAGTGTTCAACTGAATCAGCAGCGACTTCAAGTAGATTAATAAGGTGTTCTAAGCCTTGATCTTCTTCTCTGTCTAAGAGAAATTTAAGGCCTTTAGAATATTCAGAGGTGATTTGTCTATTAAGCTGATGAGCTTGGTTTTTAGCACTATTTTTACCCATTATCCAACCGTAACCGGCTGCAACGGGTAAAAGTAAAAACAGAAGCTCAATCATGGTTAGGTGTCTTTATTAGCAACAAGCTTTTTATTGTTTTTTTCAGGCGCTAACTTTTTCTTTAAGCGATAATTTTGCCACTTTAACTGCGAAAACAGTGTAAAGCTTATAAAACAACCAATGGCGACACCTAAAACAAAGCAGATACTTATTACAACAGCTAAGGGCAACGTATTACTGGCAATTAAATAGTTGATTTGCACCAATTGTGGATTTTGTGAACCAAGTACAAACGCAATAAATAAACACAGCGCTATTAATACAATTTTTAATACCCTAAACAAGTAACTACTCCTGTATAAAACTAGGCAATACTCTCATTTACGCGATCACGTAATTCTTTACCTGGTTTAAAATGTGGTACGTGCTTACCGTCTAACTCAACTGTTTCGCCAGTCTTTGGATTACGACCTGTGCGTGGAGAACGATAATGCAATGAGAAACTTCCAAAGCCACGGATCTCAATACGATCTGAGCTAGATAATGAACCGGCCATTTGTTCAAGAATTTCTTTAACGGCATTTTCAACATCTTTCACTGGGATGTGTGCGTGTTGTTCAGCTAGTTGTTCTATCAATTCTGACTTAGTCATAACGTTTCCTTAAAAAGAGATAAAGGAAGGGCAAAACTGCCCTTCCAATTAAAGACTATAGATTAGTCTTTTTGAGCATTTTTGAATGCTGCAGCCATTGCGTTTTCGAACGCAGGCTCTTCTTTCTTAAGCTTTTCTAGTACTTCTTTCTCTTCTGCTTCGAAAAGAGCTTTAACTGATAAGCTTAAAGTGCGGTTCTTACGATCAACACCAACGTATTTCGCTTCGATTTCGTCGCCTTCAGAAACTACAGTTGTAGCATCTTCAACACGCTCTTGAGCGATATCAGCTACACGGATGTAACCTTCAACGCCTTCGATTAGCTCAACAGTTGCGCCTTTCGCATCAACTTCAGTCACTTTACCTTTAACAATAGCACCTTTTTTGTTTGCGTCCAGGTAGTTATTGAAAGGGTCAGCTTCGATTTGCTTAACGCCTAGAGAGATACGCTCACGCTCTGGGTCAACTTGCAATACGATAGCAGTGATTTCGTCGCCTTTCTTGAATTCACGTACAGCTTCTTCGCCTGGCGTGTTCCAAGAAATGTCTGAAAGGTGAACAAGACCGTCAATACCGCCTTCAAGACCGATGAAGATACCGAAGTCAGTGATTGATTTGATCTTACCAGTAACTTGGTCGCCTTTGTTTTGTAGACGAGCAAATTCTTGCCATGGGTTAGCAATACATTGCTTAAGACCAAGAGAAATACGACGACGCTCTTCGTCGATTTCAAGAACCATAACTTCAACAGTGTCACCTAGTGAAACAACTTTTGAAGGGTGGATGTTCTTGTTAGTCCAATCCATTTCAGAAACGTGTACTAGACCTTCTACGCCTTCTTCGATTTCAACGAAACAACCGTAGTCAGTAAGGTTAGTTACACGACCAGAAAGCTTAGAACCTTCTGGGTAACGACCAGCGATAGCTGCCCATGGATCTTCGCCAAGCTGTTTAAGGCCTAGAGATACACGAGTTTTCTCTTTGTCGAATTTAAGAACTTTAACTGCGATTTCGTCGCCAACATTAACGATTTCTGAAGGGTGCTTAACACGCTTCCACGCCATGTCTGTGATGTGTAGTAGACCGTCAACACCACCAAGGTCAACGAACGCACCGTAGTCAGTAAGGTTCTTAACGATACCTTTAACTTCTTGACCTTCAACAAGGTTAGCAAGAAGTTCTTCACGCTCTTGTGAGTTTTCTGATTCGATAACTGCACGGCGAGAAACAACTACGTTGTTACGTTTTTGGTCAAGCTTGATTACTTTGAACTCAAGCTCTTTACCTTCAAGGTGAGTTGTGTCACGTACTGGACGAACATCAACAAGTGAACCAGGTAGGAAAGCACGGATTGAATCAACTTCAACAGTGAAACCGCCTTTAACTTTACCGTTGATAACACCAGTAACAGTTTCTTGCTCTTCACACGCTTTCTCAAGACGGATCCACGCTTCGTGACGCTTCGCTTTCTCACGAGAAAGGATAGTTTCACCGAAACCGTCTTCGATTGCATCTAGTGCAACATCTACTTCGTCGCCAACAGCAACTTCTAGTTCACCAGCAGCATTTTTGAATTGCTCAGCAGGGATTGCACTCTCAGATTTAAGACCAGCATCAACAAGTACGATGTTGTTCTCGATTGAGATAACTGTACCTTTAACGATAGAGCCTTGCTCTGCTTCAAAACCCTTTAGGCTTTCTTCAAATAACTGCGCAAAATTTTCTGACATTATACGTCTCTAAATAATTAAATAACCAATTAGCAACCATGCTGCATGGGGTTGTTAAAATAGCACTGGCCTCCTGCCGGCACCTTAAAAAATTTACTTTTTAGCTTTAGGAAGCTTACCTGCAAGTACTGCTTCATCTAACAAAGTTACAACTTTATCAAACACTTGCATTGCATTAAAATCACTTGTGTCGATTTCAATCGCGTCATCTGCAGGTACAAGCGGCGCAACTTCACGATTCATATCGCGATGATCACGCGCCTTTATATCCTCAAGTAGACCACTTAGTGTAACATCTAGACCACGTTGGTTCAACTCTGCAAAACGTCGACGCGCGCGCTCCTCAGCAGAAGCTGTCAAATATATCTTTAGTGGAGCATCAGGGAACACGACCGTTCCCATATCGCGACCGTCAGCAATTAAACCATTTTCAGTTCTAAATGCTCGCTGGCGGCGTAACAATGCTTCTCTAACTCGCGGCAGTGCTGCTACTTTTGAGGCAGCAGCCCCTACTTCTTCGTTTCTAATTGTGGTTGTGACATCCTCGCCTTCCAAAATAATTTTCGATGTGTGTGCTTGGCTATCAACCAAAAATTGCACATCTAAATTTGCAGCAAGAGGAACAAGACCTTCTTCATTGTCTAATTCAATTTGATGATGGAGTGCCGCAAGTGACAACACACGATAAATCGCGCCGCTGTCTAATACATCCCAACCTAATTTCTCGGCTAACAAGCGGCAAACAGTTCCTTTACCTGAACCACTTGGGCCATCTATGGTGATAACGGGCATTGATAACGCCTGCATTTATAACCTCCTGCAATGCACACCAAAATAAAACCGCGATATTATACGCCAGTTCTGATAATAGATCCGCATTTAGAGTGTAACTTTTTATATTTTCTTCTGTTTTATTGACTTGAGACAGACTCTAGTACTTTGAAAAACGTTGGAAAAGTTTTGTATGTACACTTAGGATCGTTAATGGTTATTGGCTTACCACCAACTGCCACCATCGCAAAGCACATGGCAATACGGTGGTCGTTGTAAGTATCAATCGCTACATCGTTAAATGTTTTAGGTGGTGTAATTTCGATGAAATCTTCCCCTTCAACAACCTCAGCACCTACTTTTCGAAGCTCTGTGGCCATGGCATACAAGCGATCTGTTTCTTTTACACGCCAGTTATAGATATTGCGAATGGCCGTTTTACCTTTTGCAAAAAGCGCAACAGTTGCCAGCGTCATTGCCGCATCAGGAATTGCATTGGCATCAATATCTACAGCGTTCAGCTCTCCCTTACGAACCACCAGCTTTTCATCGTACCAATCAATTTTAGCGCCAACTTGTTCCATGACTTTGGCAAAACCAATATCGCCTTGAACAGATACAGCACCTACCCCATTGATCTCAATTTCGCCGCCCGCTATTGCAGCAGCCGCAACGAAGTAAGAAGCACTAGATGCATCCCCTTCAACCATTATACGTTCAAGTGCTTGATACTGTTGACAGCCTTTAACGTAAAACGTTTCGTAATTGTCATGGCTCACAATAACGCCAAAACGCTTCATCACATCAAGGGTGATATCGATATAAGGTTTTGATACCAAGGTACCTTTAATAGTGATTTCTGTGTCGCCATTAAATAGCGGGGCTGCCATTAATAATGCAGTTAAAAATTGACTTGAAATGCTGCCATCAATCTCAACTTTACCACCGTTGATTTTGCCGCCTTTAATGGCCAGAGGCGGATAATCTTTACTTTTTAGGTATTCAACATCACCGCCAAGTGCTTGTAGCGCATCCACCAAATGGCCGATTGGGCGCTCTTCCATACGAGGCTCACCCACCAGTTGGTATTCGCCTTCAACAGCAGCTAAAACAGCTGTAAGTGGACGATAAGCAGTACCGGCATTGCCTAAAAATAGCGGCTCGCTAGGTGTTTTAAATTTACCGGCAACCCCTTCGACAGTTGCCACTGTTTTATCTTCATTAAGCGATACATTAACGCCTAAAAGTTTTAGTGCACCTAACATATGACGAATGTCATCACTATCAAGTAGGTTTTCTACAACTGTGGTGCCCTCTGCCAGCGCTGCTAACAGTAAAATACGGTTTGATAAACTTTTTGAGCCAGGCAGTGTCACACTGCCATTTACCTTTGTAATCGGTTCAAGACGAAGCTGTTCCATAATTAGCTGTTCTCCTTGGCGAATTTATCCATAAAATTAACCAAAGCTTGAACACCTTCTAGCGGCATCGCGTTATAGATACTTGCACGCATACCACCGACAATACGGTGGCCTTCAAGAGCTAATAAACCAGCTTCTTTTGACTCACTGATAAACTTGTCATTAAGCGATTCATCGTTTAACCAAAACGGTACGTTCATACGAGAACGGCAATGCTTAGCAACTTTATTATTATAAAAATCAGAGTTATCAATAAAATTGTAAAGTAGCTCTGCTTTTGCGATATTTTGCTCTTCCATGGCTTTAACGCCGCCATTGGCTTCGAGCCACTCAAAAACTTCAGCCGCTAAGTACCACGCAAATGTAGGTGGTGTGTTATACATGCTGCCTTGTTTTGCTTCTAAGGCGTAATCAAGAATACCTGGCTTTGCAAGGCCCTCGCGCTCAAGTAACGTTTTGCGGATAATAACAATCGATAAGCCAGACGGACCGATATTCTTTTGTGCACCAGCGTAAATAAGATCAAACTGATTCACATCAATTTCGCGCGATAAAATAGTCGAAGACATGTCAGCCACAATGGGAGCTGACGGATGTGAAGGCACATCAAAAATTTCAATACCATCTACGGTTTCATTTGGACAATAGTGAATGTACGACGCATCCGCAGGTAATTCCCAGCTGCTCGCTGGTTTAATAGAAAACTGACCATTTTGCTGCTCATCATCACGCACATTGATACTTTCAACGGCAGTGAATTTTGCGGCTTCTTGTGTCGCGCCTTTTGACCACACACCGTTTTCACAATAAACAGCGGTTTTATCATTAAGGTGAAGATTAAGCGGAACTGCGCTGAATTGACCACGGCCACCGCCGTGCATAAATAACACTTCAAATTCATCGCTAATATTCATTAAACGACGCAGGCTAGCTTCACATTTAGCAGTGAGCTCTATGAAATCACTACTGCGATGGCTGATTTCCATCACAGATACACCTAAACCTTGCCAATCTATAAATTCTTTTTGTGCTTTTTGCATAACTGCCGGCGGCAGCATTGCCGGTCCTGCACAAAAATTATATTTAGTCATTACTTTGCCTCATTCCAGTAATTATAGTGCTAATAAAAAAAGCGGCCGAAGCCGCTTTTTAAATCAATGTTATTCTGAAGGTGGGTTATCACCCGTTTCTTCAGGATTTGTATCGACTACTTCAACGGCCTCGCCTTCGATGGCTTCAAGCTCATCAACTTCGATTTCTTCGATACGTTGTAAACCAACTACTTGCTCTTCGTCAATAGTTCGTATCAAAATAACGCCCTGAGTATTACGACCAACCGTAGAAACCTCGTTTACACGGGTACGTACTAAGGTACCGCGATTCGAGATAATCATGATTTCGTCGTTGTCGTCAACTTGTACTGCACCAACCACAGCGCCATTACGCTCGCTTACTTTGATTGATACAACACCCTGTGTTGCACGGCTCTTCGATGGGTAATCTTCAAGTGCAGTACGCTTACCGTAACCGTTTTCTGTCACAGTGAGGATTGCACCATCTGACTTAGGTACGATTAACGACACAACGCGTTGATCGTCTGCCATCTTGATACCACGAACACCTGTTGCTGTACGACCCATTGGACGTACACCTTTGAAACGGATTTCTGGGTTACCGTTTTCGTCTAGAACTGGGTTACCGTTTTCATCAACAACAGCTGATTCTTCCGCTTCTTTAAAGCGAACAACTTTACCCGCATCAGTGAATAGCATGATTTCATTCGTGCCATCAGTGATATCAACACCAATTAGGCTATCGCCTTCATTTAGGTTCACAGCGATGATACCGCTCGCACGTTGACGGCTGTATGCTGTAAGTGGTGTTTTCTTAACTGTACCAAATGCAGTCGCCATGAAGATGTATTTATCTTCTTCGTACTCACGTACCGGTAAGATAGCAGTAATACGTTCATCAGCTTCAAGTGGTAATAAGTTAACAATTGGCTTACCACGCGCTGCACGGCTTGCAAGTGGCAACTGATATACTTTAAGCCAATACAAGCGACCTGCCGTTGAGAAACACAGGATTGTATCGTGTGTGTTAGCAACTAATAGACGTTCAATGAAGTCTTCATCTTTCATCTTCGTTGCTGACTTACCTTTACCACCACGACGCTGTGCTTCGTAGTCAGATAATGGTTGATACTTAACATAACCTTCGTGAGAAAGCGTTACTACCACGTCTTCTTCATTAATAAGGTCTTCAAGGCTAATATCGTGAGCTGCTGCACTGATTTCAGTACGACGTTCGTCACCATATTGCTCTTTAATTTCTACTAGCTCATCGCGGATAACTTCCATTAAGCGCTCTGGGCTTGAAAGAATATGTAAAAGCTCGGCAATTAGATCAAGGAGTGTTTGGTACTCGTCTAAGATCTTCTCATGCTCAAGACCCGT
Organism: Pseudoalteromonas sp. L1; assembly: GCF_021728095.1. Taxonomy (NCBI): domain Bacteria; kingdom Pseudomonadati; phylum Pseudomonadota; class Gammaproteobacteria; order Alteromonadales; family Pseudoalteromonadaceae; genus Pseudoalteromonas; species Pseudoalteromonas sp. L1. The sequence continues at coordinate 1,106,724 of NZ_JAKKCT010000001.1, forward strand.
TAGCTTGTGTAAACGTAGGTCTAGAATTGCTTGTGCTTGTTGCTCAGATAAATAGTATTGACCGTCACGGATACCTAAATCATCAGCTAACCAATCAGGACGTGCAACGTTATCTTCACCTGCTTTTTCAAGCATCGCTTTAACAGTACCCAGCTCCCAAGAACGTGCTGTTAATGCAGCTTTTGCTTCTGCTGGTGTTGGTGACTTACGAATCAGTTCGATAATCGGATCGATATTCGCAAGAGCAATCGCTAAGCCTTCAAGCGTGTGAGCACGGTCACGGGCTTTACGTAAATCAAATACGGTACGACGTGTAACAACTTCACGGCGGTGTACGATAAACGCTTCAAGCATTTCTTTAAGGTTAAAGCACTTAGGTTGGTTGTTATCTAGTGCAACCATGTTCATACCAAACACAGTTTGTAACTGAGTTTGTGCATAAAGGTTGTTTAAGATTACTTCACCAACATCACCACGTTTAATTTCGATAACGATACGCATACCGTCTTTATCTGATTCATCACGTAGTGCGCTAATACCTTCAATCTTCTTATCTTTAACAAGCTCAGCGATCTTTTCGATAAGACGCGCTTTGTTAACTTGATAAGGGATTTCGTGGACGATGATCGTCTCACGACCGGTTTTTTCGTCCACTTCGATTTCAGCGCGAGCACGAATGTAAACTTTACCACGACCCGTTAGGTACGCTTGCTCAATACCTTTTTTACCATTGATAATCGCCGCAGTCGGGAAATCCGGGCCTGGGATATATTCAATAAGGTCAGCAATTGTCATATCAGGGTTTTGAATAAGCGCTAAACAGCCATTGATAACTTCTGTTAAGTTATGAGGTGGAATGTTTGTCGCCATACCAACCGCGATACCCGAAGAACCATTTACTAATAAGTTAGGTACTTTAGTAGGTAATACGTCAGGAATTTGCTCCGTACCGTCGTAGTTAGGTACGTAATCAACCGTTTCTTTTTCTAAGTCAGCTAATAATTCATGTGACATTTTCGCCATACGGACTTCCGTATAACGCATTGCTGCCGCAGAGTCACCGTCAACAGAACCAAAGTTACCTTGGCCGTCAACTAGCATATAGCGTAATGAGAAAGGCTGCGCCATACGAACGATGGTGTCATATACCGCGCTGTCGCCATGTGGGTGGTACTTACCGATTACATCACCAACAACACGTGCTGATTTCTTGTAAGGTTTATTCCAATCATTATTGAGTTCGTTCATTGCGAATAAAACACGGCGGTGAACTGGCTTTAAGCCGTCACGTACGTCTGGCAATGCACGTCCTACGATTACACTCATCGCATAATCAAGGTAGGAATTTTTTAATTCATCTTCAATATTGACTGGCAGAATTTCATTGGCGAGATCAGTCATTTGATTTCACATTCCTTCAGTATTGACTCATAAAGAGGCAAAGCGCCGTCTTCAGAGCTTTAGTTATTATTTCCAGACCATGCTATCACAATTTATTTAGATTTACAGGCGCTAAATCTTTGCGATTTATTAATTTACCCCTATATAATGGCCTCAGATTGACGAGGAAGTTTTTTATGACCGAACATCAAAATGTAGATAATGCAGAAATTGCAAAGTTTGAAGCCATCGCAGAACGTTGGTGGGATCGCGACGGAGAGTTCAAACCTCTTCATGAAATAAATCCTCTTCGCTTGGATTTTGTTGCCGATAAAGTGGGCGGCTTATTTGATAAGGAAACCTTAGATGTTGGCTGTGGTGGCGGCATTTTAAGTGAAAGCATGGCACGTATGGGCGCAAAAGTGACAGGCATCGATATGGGTCAAGAGCCTTTAACCGTTGCCAAACTACACAGTTTGGAAACCGGCGTGCCCGTTGATTATATTAAAGTACCCGCAGAAGAGTTTGCGGCTGAGCACCCTGCTCGCTTTAATGTGATCACCTGTATGGAAATGCTGGAGCATGTTCCAGATCCTGCTTCTATTATTCGTGCTGTAGCAGAACTTGCCAAACCAGGTGCTGATGTATTCTTTTCAACATTAAATAAAACCCCGAAAGCATACTTATTTGCCATTGTTGGCGCTGAAAAGCTTTTAAAAATGGTTCCCGAAGGTACTCATGACCACAAGAAGTTTATAAAACCTGCACAACTTATTGCGTGGGCAGAGGAAGCGGGGTTAAAAGTAAGAGCCAGTACAGGCCTTACCTATAATCCGTTTTCTAAGCAGTACAGCTTAAATGATGATGTCAGTGTTAATTACATTCTTCACTTTGAGAAACTAGCCTGATGAGTGGTGTACAGACACCCTCTATCGATTTTGATGCCTTTATCTTTGATTTAGATGGCACACTACTCGATACCGCAGATGACTTAGGTGGCGCATTAAACCGTGTGTTAGCTGATGCCAATGTGGCGCCTGTTGCCGAGCATGTTTATCGCCCCGCCGCCTCTAATGGTGCAAATGCATTATTAGAAGTAGGCTTTGGTGATAAATGGCCCGAACTTGAACAGCTCGCCTTGCGCCAACAACTTCTTGACTACTACGCCGCAGATATTGCTGTGCACAGTAAATGTTTTAAGGGTATAGAGCAACTCTTAGTTGCACTTGAACAAAAAGACATTAAATGGGGCATTATGACTAATAAACCAGGTTTTTTAACAGAGCCCTTAGTCAAAGCAATCCCTTCTTTAAGTAATGCTATGGCTGTAGTGAGTGGAGATACACTAGACGTGGCTAAGCCATCTCCAGATCCACTACTGCACACTGCTGAGATCCTTAATGTTGACCCCTGTCGTTGTTTATATATAGGGGATGCAGAGCGCGACATCCAAGCGGCAAAAGCAGCCAATATGTATAGTGCTACTGCTTTATGGGGCTATATACCCAGTGTTGATGCTGCTCTGGATTGGCAAGCTGATTTCAATTGGCATTCGCCTATTGATGGATTTAACCATATATAGTGCTATATTTAAATTTAGATACTATATATTGTGATCGGTTTGAGTTTTGAGCATTCTTTGACGATAAAAAAAACAGTCAAAATTTATTTTTAAAAACGGTAAATTTTCTAGATCTTGAGTTGATTTTTACAAATTTCATCATCAATGAATGGTCAAAGGTTAATGCTCACTAACACAATGTGCTTATCCAATAGTTATCCACAAATAGGGGCATTTCTGTCCCTTGCAAATGATCGCAGACCACACTATCTTGTGATCTGCAATTTAAAGAACACCAGATATTGTGGCTAAATGTTATTCAATTCACACAATCTAGTGTTTAATAATAAAAATTATACTGAAGAATAAGTTTTCACTAAAAATATAATTTCCCAAGGAATACAGGCAAGACTATGAACCAACAGCTATCTGTAAGCAAACGTGACGGCCGTAAAGAGTCACTTGATCTAGATAAGATCCATCGCGTGATCGCCTGGGCCGCCGAAGGTCTAAATAACGTGTCTGTCTCGCAAGTTGAATTAAAATCACATATTCAATTTTACGATGGAATTCGTACCGATGACATTCATGAAACTATCATCAAAGCGGCAGCTGATCAGATCTCTAAAGATACGCCTGACTACCAATACCTTGCTGCTCGATTAGCTGTATTCCATTTACGTAAAAAAGCGTACGGCCAATTTGAGCCACCACGCTTATACGATCACATCACGAAATTAGTTGAAGACAAACGTTATGATCAACACTTACTTGTTGATTATACCGAGCAAGAAATCGATGAGTTAGATTCTTATATTGATCACAACCGCGACTTAAACTTCAGCTATGCTGCTGTAAAACAGCTAGAAGGGAAATATTTGGTTCAAAACCGTGTTACTGGTGAAATTTACGAAAGTGCACAGTTTTTATATATCTTAGTTGCTGCAAGCTTATTCTCTGATTATCCAAAAGAGACGCGTCTTGACTACATCAAGCGCTTTTATGATGCAGTATCTACATTCAAGATTTCGTTACCAACACCAATCATGGCCGGTGTGCGTACGCCTACGCGCCAGTTCAGCTCATGTGTACTTATCGAGTGTGGTGATAGCCTAGATTCTATCAATGCGACATCGTCTGCGATTGTTAAGTATGTTTCGCAACGTGCAGGGATTGGTATAAATGCGGGTCGCATTCGTGCGCTTGGTAGCCCAATCCGCAACGGTGAAGCGTACCACACAGGTTGTATCCCGTTTTATAAGCATTTCCAAACAGCGGTTAAAAGCTGTTCACAAGGTGGTGTACGCGGCGGCGCAGCAACCCTATTCTACCCATTATGGCACTTAGAAGTTGAAAACTTATTAGTTCTTAAGAACAACCGTGGTGTTGACGATAACCGTGTTCGTCACCTTGACTACGGTGTACAGTTCAACAAATTAATGTACAGCCGTTTAATTAAAGATGATTACATCACTTTATTTAGCCCATCAGATGTACCAGGTCTATATGACGCATTCTTTGAAGATCAAGCGAAGTTTGATGAGCTATATGTTAAGTACGAGCAAGATGAGTCAATTCGCAAAAAACGTATTAAAGCGATTGAGTTATTCTCAATGTTTGCACAAGAGCGTGCAAGCACAGGTCGTATCTACTTACAAAATGTTGACCACTGTAATACACACAGCCCGTTCATTTCTACTGTGGCACCAATTCGTCAATCTAACCTATGTTTAGAAATTGCATTACCAACTAAGCCACTTAGCAATGTAATGGATGAAGAAGGTGAAATTGCACTGTGTACTTTGTCTGCGTTTAACTTAGGTGCAATTGAATCACTTGATGAATTAGAAGAGCTTGCTGAACTTGCGGTTCGTGCGCTTGATAACTTACTTGATTTCCAAGACTACCCTGTTCCAGCAGCAAAAAACGCGACTATGGGTCGTCGTACGTTAGGTATCGGTGTAATTAACTTTGCTTACTACTTAGCGAAAAATGGCAAGCGTTACTCAGACGGCAGTGCAAATGCGCTGACTCACAAAACATTTGAAGCAATTCAATATTACCTAATGAAAGCGTCAAATGAATTAGCGAAAGAACGTGGTGCATGTCCGAAATTTAACGAGACTACGTATTCTCAAGGCATTATGCCAACAGATACTTATAAGCGTGACTTAGATCAGTTCTGTGAAGAGCCACTTCACTTAGACTGGGATTCATTACGTGCCAGCATTAAAGAGCATGGTATGCGTAACTCGACGCTGTCTGCACTAATGCCTTCAGAGACATCATCGCAAATCTCTAATGCAACAAATGGTATTGAACCACCACGTGGTCATATCAGTGTTAAAGCAAGTAAAGATGGTATCTTAAAGCAAGTTGTTCCTGATTATGAAAATCTGAAAGATAACTACGAGCTACTGTGGGATATTCCTTCAAACGATGGTTACTTACAACTTGTTGGTATTATGCAAAAATTCGTTGACCAAACGATCTCTGCAAACACGAACTATGATCCATCTAAGTACGAAGGCGGTAAAGTACCTATGAAGGTACTATTAAAAGATTTACTAACTGCGTATAAACTCGGTGTTAAAACCCTGTACTATCACAACACCCGTGACGGTGCATCTGACTCTCAAGATGAGTTAACACCTGAGGTTGAAGATGACAGTTGTGCAGGCGGCGCTTGTAAAATCTAATTAAATTAATAACATAACAAAGGCGGGCTCATTAGCCCGCTTTGTCCTGACTGTTTTTTGAGAAATCACTATGTCATATACAACTTTTAGTCGAAACCATAATAACCAATTACAAGAACCGATGTTTTTCGGCCAAACGGTAAACGTGTCACGTTACGATCAACAAAAGTACCCTATTTTCGAAAAGCTAATCGAAAAACAATTATCGTTTTTCTGGCGCCCAGAAGAGGTTGACGTAAGTAAAGATCGCTTAGATTTCCAAGCGCTTCCTGATCATGAAAAGCACATTTTCTTGAGTAACCTAAAATATCAAACACTACTTGATAGTGTGCAAGGTCGCTCTCCAAATGTTGCCTTACTGCCGATTGTATCAATCCCTGAGCTTGAAACATGGATCGAAACATGGGCATTCAGCGAGACTATTCACAGCCGTTCTTATACGCATATTATTCGTAACGTAACGCAATCTCCTGAGCTTATCTTCGATGATATTGTAAGCAATGAAAAAATCAGTGAGCGTGCTGATGCGGTTACTAAATACTATGATGACTTAATCAACATGGTATCGCTATATAATTTATATGGTGAAGGTAAGCATGTTATTAATGGGAAAGAAATTAAAGTAAGCTTATTTGATCTTAAAAAGCAGCTTTATCTTGCTATGATGTCGGTTAACATCCTAGAAGCCATTCGTTTTTACGTAAGTTTTGCGTGTTCATTTGCTTTTGCTGAGCGTGAATTAATGGAAGGTAATGCGAAAATCATCAAGCTAATCGCCCGTGATGAAGCACTGCACTTGTCTGGCACGCAGCACATTCTGAACATTATGCAAGATGGTAAGGACGATCCAGAAATGGCGATCGTTGCTGCACAATGCCGCGAAGAAGCGATCCAAATGTTTGTCGAAGCTGCTGAGCAAGAAAAAGATTGGGCAGAATACCTGTTCAAAGATGGTTCTATGATTGGTCTTAACAAAGATATCCTATGCCAATACGTTGAATACATTACTAATGCACGTATGACTGCGGTAGGCTTACCTGCTCAGTTTGAAAGTAAGAGCAACCCTATCCCTTGGATCAACTCTTGGTTGGTATCAGACAATGTACAAGTTGCCCCTCAAGAAGCTGAAATTAGCTCTTATTTAGTTGGTCAAATCGACTCTCAAGTTGATGCATCTGACTTTGGTGACTTCGACCTGTAATGAGCACTAACACCACTGCACAGGTTATCCTTGCAGGAACAGACAGCCAGAATGTAGAGTTTGATTCTGGCTGTTCATCTCTCCTTGAATGCCTAGAACAACAAAAAATAGATGTCCCCTACCAATGCCGAGAAGGTTACTGCGGTGCATGCCGTGCGAAATTAGTTGAAGGGAGCGTCAAGTATAATCAAGAGCCGCTTGCTTTTGTGCGAGAAGGCGAAGTTTTACTATGTTGCAGTAAGCCCAATGGTAAGATAACCATTGAGCTTTAATGCCACACTAATTGCTTACTCTGATAAAAACCAAGCTTATCTGCAACACTGATTGCATGCTCATCAATAGTGACATCCCACTGTAGGTTTTTAGTTAGGTGCGACGCTAAATCATCGATAAATTGATGATCGAAGGCAATCAAATGTCCATTGCTGATCAGGTCAAGTGAATGCTGATATTCATTCAGCCAATCACCATCCAATGTTGTCACTACCCATAATTCATCTACCCTTTTTGCCACCTTACTGAGAGTGGGAAAATCGGGTTCATCAACGGCTAACCAAGTTATATAGTGCTCATCTAATGCTTTGATAGCAACATCAGGCTCTGAACGATCTGATTTTGCATTAAGCACAGCATCCTCATTATATGAAAATACACAATAACTTAATAATTTAAGAACAAAGTGCTGGTAGCTTTCTGAGCGCTCGCACGCAGTAGTAAATACCGTAGAATGATTACGGTGCTGGCGTAAGTCAGCAATACTAAATTGTGCCTTGAATACCCTATTTTTATCAGACATAGCTATAAACCTTTACACGAGTAAGGTGTATTGAGTATAGCGGATGTATGGTAAATAGCGACAAAACAAAAGTTATACTATAACGTCATTGTTTTACCATAAATGAGGTGTTATATTATATCAAGATTATTAATAATAAACTCAGAAGTAGGAACGATGAATAAACTTACAGTACTTTCAAGTGCCGTTGCAGCAGCTTTATTTTCACATTCAAGCTTTGCAGCTGTTATCTCAGGTCAAGTTCTAGACGATAAGCAACAACCCATTGCAAATGCCGAAATTCATGTTCACGGTAAATCACAAACAGTGGTAACGGACAAATCAGGTCAATTTAAAATTGATGTAGATAACAAAGGCCAACTCCACATAAGTAAAGACAACTACATTGATAAACGTATAGAAGTTTCTGGTGACAGCCAATCAGTTGTCGTCAATCTAACACCGACGTCAGTTGAAACTGTTGTTGTTTATGCGTCAGCCCTACATAAAAATAGTTTAGAGATGATCTCACCGGTTAATGTACTTGCTGGTGATAATTTAAAAAACAAAGCCAAGCCAACTTTAGGTGAAACACTAAAAGGCTTACCTGGTGTGAATGCGAGCTATTTTGGCCCAGTTTCATCAAGCCCAATTATTCGTGGCTTAGATGGTCCACGTGTAAAAATCACTCAAAATGGTCTTGATAGCAGCGATGCCTCACGTATTGGCCCAGATCACGCCACATCTAACGACAGCTTAGCTGCTGAACAAATCGAAGTACTTCGTGGCCCTGCTACCCTACTTTATGGCTCAGGCGCGATTGGTGGTGTGGTGAACGTTGTTGATAACCGTATTCCTACCGATAACATTGAGTCTTTAACCGGTGCTGCTCAATACACTCACGATACAGTATCAAATACCAATACCTACGCCGCTAAGTTAGAAACGGGTAATAACGGATTTAATTTCCATTTTGACGGAACTAAGCGTAAAGGCCACGATTATGAAACACCTACCTTCGAGCTTCCTGAAGAGCACGAAGAACATGAAGGTGAAGAGCATGAAGAGCACGAAACAGCTAACAGCGTAGAAAACACATTTATCGACAGCGAAACTCTAAATTTTGGTACTAGCTATGTAGGTGAACATTTAACGGTAGGCATGTCCTATGGTCGTATTGAAACTGACTATGGTATTCCAGCTCATGAACACCATCATCATGAACATGACGAGCATGAAGAAGGTGAGCATCATGAAGGTGAAGAAGAGCACGAAGAATCAGTATTTGCACGCTTAGAACAAGACCGTTGGCAAGGTTACATGAGCTATGCATTGCACGATAACTGGATCGAAAATATTACGCTTCGTGTCGGTTACACTGATTATCAACATGCTGAAATTGAAGGTGGAGAAATCGGCACTGTTTTTCATAACGAAACAACAGAAGCACGTGCCACCGTTGAGCATACATTAGGACAGTGGCATGGCATAGCAGGCTATCACTTTTATGAGTCTGATTATGATGCAGACGGTGAAGAAGCCTTTACCCCTGCCAGTACCACAACTTCAAACGCATTATTTTTACTCGAAGAAAGACAATTTGGTGACGTTACGGTTGAGCTCGGTGCACGAATCGAAGATTACAAAATTGACTCTGATGTCACCATGAGTGAACACCATCACGATCATGAAGATGACCACGAGGAAGAAACACACGAAGAAGCTGAAATTATCAGCTACAGCGAAGATTTCACTAACCTTAGCTTATCTGCAGGTGCGATTTGGCAATATCAAGAAGGTCAAAGTGTAGCTCTAAGTGTGTCACGTTCAGAGCGTGCACCACTCAGTGCTGAGCTACTATCAAATGGTGTGCACATTGCTACTAGTACCTATGAATTAGGCCTTGGTTATCACATTGAAGATGGTGAAATTCATTTTGAACCGGAAAATATTGCTCAAGAAACTGCCACCAATTTTGATTTAAGCTTCCGCCGTTTTATTGGCGATTTTGGTTACACAGTTAATTTCTTCTATAACGATATTGAAAACTACTACTACCAACAAAATACAGGCTTAGTATTTGATGAAGAGCACGGGTTAGAATCAGCAGCGGATGCTGATGAAGATGCAATGGCGGTTTATCAATTCGTGAGTAAAGATGCAAAACTTTACGGTGTTGAGTTTGATGTTCATTACCAAGTTACACCGAGTGCGTTGGTAAAAGTATTTGGTGATTCAACAACCGCAAAATTAAAAGATGGTGAAGGCTATTTGCCGCGTGTGCCAGCCAATAAACTTGGCTCTGAATTACAATATACATTTGCAGATTGGCAATTTAGCTTAACAGGTACACATTATTTTGAGCAGTCAGATATCACAGCCTATGAAACAAAAACTGATGGCTATACTTTGTTTGATGCATCTGCTAACTACCAGCTTGATTTAGGCCCTGTAGATACACAGCTTTACATTAATATTGATAACTTAACCGATGAGCTAGGTTTCGTACACAGCTCATTTATTAAAGAGAAAGCACCACTACCAGGTCGTAATTTCAGCTTGGGTATTCGCGGTTATTTCTAACTTGACTTAACTTTTAATCGTTATAAAAAAACCCTTTCACTTTAAAAGTGAAAGGGTTTTTTATTAAGCTTAGAAACTTAAAAAATTAGTTAAAGGGTTCAGCCCTTTTGTTCAATCTTCGCCCATGAATCACGAAGACCCACAGTTTGATTGAATACTAATGTTTCAGCTTTGCTATCACGACAGAAGTAACCCGTACGCTCAAACTGGAAGCCCTGCTCGGCTTGTGCGTTGGCAAGTGACGGCTCAACTTTAGCGTTCGCAAGCACTACGAGTGACTCTGGGTTCAAAGTTGCGTTAAAGTCTTCTGCAGCGGCTGGGTTTGGTACGTTAAATAAGCGGTCGTACAAACGTACTTCAGCTGTGATTGATTCACTTGCTGATACCCAGTGAATTACACCTTTAACCTTACGGCCATCACTTGGGTTTTTACCCAGAGTTTCAGGATCGTAAGAACAGAAGATAGTTGTAATTTCGCCGTTTTCGTCTTTTTCAACGCGCTCAGCTTTAATGACATAAGCACCACGTAAACGTACTTCTTTATCAAGAACTAAACGCTTGAACTTGTTATTTGCTTCTTCGCGGAAGTCTTCACGCTCGATATAAAGTTCACGAGTGAAAGGCACATCACGACGCCCCATCTCTTCTTTATTTGGGTGATTTGCAACAGATAACGTTTCTACTTTATCTGCATCATAGTTTTCGATAACAATCTTAACCGGATCAAGAACAGCCATTGCACGCGGTGCATGTTCATTTAGGTCTTCACGGATACACGCTTCTAGCATACCCATTTCAACCATGTTTTCTTGTTTAGTGATACCGATACGAGAACAGAACTCACGTACTGATGCAGGTGTATAACCACGACGACGTAAACCAGCAATTGTTGGCATACGTGGATCGTCCCACCCTTCAACATGACCATTAACCACTAAGTCGTTTAATTTACGCTTAGACATAATGGTGTACTCAAGATTTAATCGTGAGAACTCGATTTGTTGCGGATGACACTCAAGGCTGATGTTATCCAATACCCAATCGTATAAACGACGGTTATCTTGGAACTCAAGCGTACATAATGAGTGTGTAATGCCTTCTAGCGCATCAGAAATACAATGCGTAAAGTCGTACATTGGGTAAATGCACCACTTGTCACCTGTTTGGTGGTGATGAGCAAAACGGACACGATATATAATCGGGTCACGTAATACCATGAATGAGCTTGCCATATCGATTTTTGCACGAAGTACACACTCGCCTTCTTTGAATTCGCCATTACGCATTTTTTCAAATAACGCTCGGTTTTCTTCAATCGATGTATCACGGTATGGGCTATTTTTACCTGGCTCTTTTAACGTACCACGGTATTCACGCGCTTGATCGGGCGATAAGAAACACACATATGCAAGGCCTTTTTCGATAAGCTCAACAGCATAGCCGTATAACGCGTCGAAATAGTTAGATGAATACTTGATTTCACCATCCCACTTAAAACCTAACCACTGCACATCTTCTTTAATCGAATTTACGTAATTGATGTCTTCTTTTTCTGGATTCGTATCATCAAAACGTAAATTACAAAGACCTTGATAATCTTTGGCAATACCAAAGTTTAAGCAAATCGACTTTGCATGACCAATGTGTAAAAAACCGTTTGGTTCTGGTGGAAAACGCGTGTGCGTAGTCGCATGCTTACCGCTTGCGAGATCTTCATCAATACGCGTTCTAATAAAGTTACTTGGGCGATTCTCAATTTCCGCCATAGGAGCATAATCCTCTGAATATTGCATGGTGACAAAACTAATGCATTATTACAAAAACAAACCTTAACATACAGTAGTTGAATCATGTTTATTGAAGATATTAAGCCGATCGTTGAATACATAGTTCACAGACTCGACAAAATCGGTAAAAAAATTGTTCTAACGCAATAAAATGATCATCCAGTAGCGATATAGTCCCGACAGTTTTACTTTTTATAAGGAAAAAAGATGGCTTCGCTCAATCAACATCGAGTCTATATTCCAAGCTCAGCACGCGCAAACCAATATGTGCTAGTTGAATTTAAACCAAACGATGAGTTTTTCGCGCAGTTTAGCTCAGTTAACTGCAGTTATAAGCGTCTTGCAAGGGAATTATTTGCACTATGCGACGAATACGAACTTCACAATGTTCATCTAATCGCAAATGATAAACTACCCGTGGTTCGTTATCACGATGAAGCATATAGCTTAGAAACCGCTAAACAAATTCTGTTTTTTTACAATCCTCAATACCATGAAGCCCACACTATATTTGCTTCGGATGATGAAAAATGTAAAAAGATTCGCTTCTTATTCTTAGCAACCGGTGAAGAAATCAGAGCAAATGCAGCCCAGTTTCATCATAAAGTACAGCGCGTTATTAGCAGCTTACAAGATAAGCTGTTAAGCAATCAATCTTCACTAAAAATTCGCGATCACCAACATCTTACTTATGACATGTTTGCAAAAGCAAAAGGCCATAAAGAAAGCTACGGTTATAAATTAAGAAGCCTCTACCCTCGTTATCAGTCTCGTCAATGTCACTTACCAGGTGAGCACAGTGAAATGACCTATGCGGGATTCTCAATTCCAGTCACGCGTGCGATTAAAACGCAGTTCCAGCATATGCTTAACGAAGCAAACTACACACAATTTTATCAGTATATTTTTGATGCGTTTAAACGCGCATGTGAAAAACGCCAATTAACACTAGGGGCTTTTATCGCTAATGGTACCCGCCCTATAGTGCGCAATAGTCATATAGATAATGCTCAAAGCAACAGTGAACTACAAAAATTGACCTTTGATTGCAACACCAAGGAACCTCAATTACAGCATTACTGGAATGCCAATAGTTTAGTTGACGTGCTACATTTTGTGATTGCAGCCGCAGATAAAGATAAGCATGATATTGGTTATGGTCGGTTTATGAACCAAGTTCAAAGTGCAATTAATGAAGTGACCGATGAGCTGGCGTTCAACCCAACTCGACAAGATTTACGTGTGCGTTTTTATCAGCACATTAACTATCAATATTAGATAAATACAGTATTGAAAACGAAAGGTGACGCGCATGCGTCACCTTTTGGTTACCTGTTTTTACTCAGCTTAGTGAGGTCCAAGCGCAATACCTTAGACCGGCGTTCATGGTTATAAAGCGCTTTTTTCTTTGCCGGCAACTCATCAACTGTCACTATTTCAAAGCTTTGCTCTAAAAACCAGTGAATACTCCGTGTAGTCAGTGCGAATAAATGCGAGTAACCCGCACGCTTGGCTTTATTAATAATAAACCTCAGTAGATAACTGCCGCGATCGGCATCTCGGTACTGAGGATGAACAGCCAAGCTTGCGAACTCCCCTACTTGCTCATCTGCAAACGGATACAAAGCTGCACAGGCAATGATAAGTCCATCACGTTCAATAACTGTAAATTGCTCAATTTCAATTTCAAGCTGCTCTCGTGAGCGACGCACTAAATAGCCTTGCTGCTCAAGGGGTCTAATAAGGTTAATGATACCGGTTATATCAGAGATAGTCGCGCTACGAAGTTGCTCTGAACTTTGTGGTGCGATTTGTGTACCAATACCATCTAAAGAGAACAATTCTTGTAGTAACGCGCCATCTTCTTTGTAACTCACTAGGTGGCAGCGATGCACACCGCCTCGGCAAGCATCAATTGCTGCTTGTAAGAAAACAGTCGCACTTAAACAGGAATCAGCTTGCTTGCGGTAATTCGCTAAAACACGCTCCGCTTCGTTTGGCATCAGCTCAGCGATTGCTTCGCCATTTTCATCTAAAATACCGGCTTCTTCACAGAAACCTAGCATTTTATCGGCACGCAGTTTTAACGCAACTTGAGTAGCAATTTCTTCTGCGGTTAAATTAAAACTTTCACCGGTAACCGATGCCGCAATCGGCCCTAATAACACAATACCGTTATTATTTAACTGATGGCGAATACCCTCTACGTCGATGCGCCTCACTCTTCCTGAGTGATGATAATCAACCCCTTCATCCACACCTAGTGGCTGTGCTATGACAAAGTTACCACTTACCACATTTAAAAATGAGCCTGACATAGGTGTACTACTTAGAGACGTTGATAGTCGTGCCGTAATATCAAATTGCATCGCACCTGCGACTTTTTTAATGACATCAAAGGTGGCGTTATCCGTTACGCGTATCTCATTATGGAACTGACTAGTTATGCCAACTTGCTCAAGTGCTGCATTAAATTGTGGTCGTGCGCCAAACACTAAAACAATTTTAATACCTAGGCTGGTAAGTAATGCAACATCGTTGATAATGCTGCGACAACCAGGCTGATCTATTGCCTCTCCACCAAGCATTACAACAAAAGTTTTGCCTCTGTGAGCATTAACATAAGGAGTTGACTGACGAAATCCATCGACCAATTCAGTGGTACGCACGTAATATTTACCTTGTAATATCAGATGTTTTTAATAAAAACGAATAAACAAGGTACCAGTCTAAAGAATTTATATTCACAAATAAAGCATTATTATTCTTATTTCATGAATAAATTTTGACATCGATTAGTAACAATATACAAGATACAAAAAAGGCTCGCATAAGCGAGCCTTTTTAAGAGATTAAAACTGATTACCAGCCTGTTTTCTCTTTAAGTGCATTACCGATATCAGCTAATGAACGTACAGTTTTTACGCCCGCAGCTTCTAATGCAGCAAATTTCTCATCAGCAGTACCTTTACCGCCTGCGATGATTGCACCAGCGTGACCCATACGTTTACCTGGAGGTGCAGTAACACCCGCAATGTAAGAAACAACAGGTTTAGTCACGTTGTGCTTAATATACTCAGCAGCTTCTTCTTCTGCAGTACCACCGATTTCACCGATCATAACGATTGCTTCAGTTTGCTCGTCTTTTTCGAACATTTCTAAAACGTCGATGAAGTTAGTGCCTGGGATTGGGTCACCACCGATACCAACACATGTTGATTGGCCGAAACCAGCATCAGTCGTTTGTTTAACCGCTTCGTAAGTAAGTGTACCAGAACGTGATACGATACCTACTTTACCAGGCTTGTGGATATGACCAGGCATGATACCAATCTTAGTTTCACCCGGAGTGATAACACCTGGGCAGTTAGGACCGATCATACGAACACCAGTTTGGTCAAGCTTAACTTTAACGTCAACCATGTCTAGTGTTGGGATACCTTCAGTGATACAAACGATAAGCTCGATGCCTGCATCGATAGCTTCTAAGATAGCATCTTTACAGAAAGGAGCTGGTACGTAAATAACAGATGCAGTTGCACCTGTTGCTTCTACAGCGTCACGTACTGTGTTGAATACTGGAAGACCTAGGTGCGTTTGACCGCCTTTACCTGGGCTTACACCACCAACCATTTGTGTACCATACTCAAGCGCTTGCTCTGAGTGGAAAGTACCTTGGCCACCTGTGAAACCTTGACAGATAACTTTTGTATCTTTATTGATTAATACAGACATTATTTGCCCTCCGCAGCAGCAACAACTTTTTCAGCTGCGTCTGTTAGTGACTCAGCAGCGATGATGTTAAGGTCAGAACTTGCAAGAACTTCACGACCTAGTTCAGCGTTAGTACCTTCTAAACGTACTACTACAGGAACATTTACACCTACTTCTTTAACTGCGCCAATGATACCTTCTGCGATCATGTCACAACGTACGATACCACCAAAGATGTTAACTAAAACAGCTTTAACGTTGTCGTCAGATAGGATGATCTTGAATGCTTCAGATACACGCTCTTTAGTCGCACCGCCACCAACATCTAGGAAGTTAGCTGGCTTACCACCGTGTAGGTTTACGATGTCCATAGTACCCATTGCTAGGCCTGCACCGTTAACCATACAACCAACGTTACCGTCTAGTGCAACGTAGTTAAGCTCGAAGCTAGCAGCGTGAGCTTCACGCGCATCTTCTTGTGAAGGATCGTGCATTTCGCGGATTTTAGGTTGACGGTAAAGCGCGTTACCATCTACACCGATTTTACCGTCTAGACAGTGAAGATTACCTTCGTCTGTGATTACTAGCGGGTTGATTTCTAAAAGAGCGAAATCGAAATCGTTGAACATGTTAGCAAGACCCATGAAGATCTTAACGAACTGTTTCATTTGAGTTGGGTTTAAACCAAGTTTGAAACCTAATTCACGAGCTTGATAAGCTTGAGGGCCAACTAGTGGATCGATCTCAGCTTTGTGAATTAATTCTGGAGTTTCTTCTGCAACTTGCTCGATTTCCACACCACCTTCAGTAGATGCCATGAAAACAACTTTACGAGAAGCACGATCTACTACAGCGCCAAGGTATAATTCGTTAGCGATGTCAGTGCAGCTTTCAACAAGGATTTTAGCTACTGGCTGACCATTTTCGTCTGTTTGGTAAGTAACTAAGTTTTTACCTAACCAGTTCGCAGCGAACTCTTTCACTTCGTCGATTGTTTTAACTAGCTTAACACCGCCAGCTTTACCACGGCCACCTGCGTGAACCTGTGTTTTAACAACCCACATATCACCGCCAATTTTCTCAGCAGCTGCTGCAGCTTCTTCAGGTGTATCGCAAGCGTAACCGTGAGAAACTGGTAAACCATATTCGGCAAAAAGTTGTTTTGCCTGATACTCATGCAAATTCATGATGCTTTATCCAATTTTTTATACTAAAAGAGCTGAATATTTATGCAAATAAACAGCTATCCCAAATTGCGCACCTAGTATAAATCCCAAGGCTCGACATGAAAACCCCAGTTAGACCAAAGGCGCAAAAAAAAAGCTGCGAACATGGTTCACAGCTTAGTTTTTATACAACTAGATTAAACATCTAGTAATAATCGAGTTGGATCTTCTAGTAACTCTTTAATTGTCACTAAGAAGCCTACAGATTCTTTACCATCAATTTGGCGGTGATCGTAAGATAACGCTAAATACATCATTGGTAAGATTTCAACTTTACCGTTAACAGCCATAGGACGATCTTGGATTTTGTGCATACCTAAGATTGAAGACTGTGGTAAGTTGATGATTGGTGTAGATAGTAATGAACCGAATACACCACCGTTAGTGATAGTGAAGTTACCACCAGTCATATCATCTAGAGATAATTTACCATCACGACCTTTAAGTGCTAACTCGCGGATGCCCTTCTCAATTTCAGCAACTGATAGCTTGTCACAGTCTTTAAGAACTGGTGTTACAAGACCACGTGGTGTAGAAACCGCGATGCTGATATCGAAGTAGTTGTGATAAACGATATCATCACCATCGATAGATGCATTAACTTCAGGGAAACGCTTAAGTGCTTCTGTTACTGCTTTCACATAGAAAGACATGAAACCTAAACGGATACCATGACGCTTTTCGAATACTTCTTGGTACTGCTTACGAAGGTCCATGATTGGCTTCATATTAACTTCGTTGAACGTCGTTAACATCGCAGTTGAGTTTTTAGCTTCAAGTAGACGATTAGCAATTGTTTTACGTAAACGTGTCATAGGCACACGTTTTTGTGTACGGTCACCCATAGGCGCAGCTGGTGCAGATGCTTCAGCTTTTGGTGCAGCAGCAGGTGCTTTTAAGAATTTATCTACATCTTCTTTAGTTACACGGCCATTTTTACCAGTACCTTTGATTTTAGATGCATCAAGACCTTTCTCAGCGATTAAACGACGTACTGACGGTGTTAATACGTCAGAGCTGTCACTTGAGTCGCTAGAAGCAGCTGGCGCTTCTTCTTTAGCAGCAGATTTAGCTGGCGCAGCACCGGCTTTAACAGTACCGATTACTTGCTCACCTAGCACAGTTTCACCTTCTGCGTGAATGTGCTCACCCATGATACCGTCATCTTGAGCAACAACTTCAAGAACAACTTTATCAGTTTCGATGTCAACTAAGTTTTGGTCGCGAGTTACCGCTTCGCCTGGTTGTACATGCCATGTAGCAATTGTCGCGTCTGCGACTGATTCTGGAAGTACAGGTACTTTAATGTCCACTTCTTTACCTTCTGATGCTGGTGCTGATTGCGCCGCAGCCGGCGCGTCTTCTTCTGATTTAGCTGGTGCTGATTCTTTAGCAGTGTCATCACTTGCTGGTGCTGCATCTGCATCACCAAGTAAAGCAATTACTTGCTCGCCAAGAACAGTTGCACCTTCTTCTTGTGAAATTTCAGTAATTACACCGTCATTTGGTGCAACAACTTCTAAAACAACTTTGTCTGTTTCAATATCTACCAAGTTCTGGTCACGGCTTACTTTATCGCCAACACTTACGTGCCAAGTCGCTACGGTAGCATCAGCAACCGACTCAGGAAGTACAGGAACTTTAATTTCTGTGCTCATTGCTTATCCTTTCTTTTCAATAGTAAGCGCATCTGCAACGAGCGCTTGTTGTTCTTTTGTATGCACTGACATGTAACCACATGCAGGCGATGCCGAAGCTTTACGACCAGCGTAAGTCAATTTAGCGCCTTGTGGGATTGCATCAACAAAATGGTGTTGTGAACAATACCACGCACCTTGGTTTTGCGGCTCTTCTTGGCACCACACAAAGTCTTTAACATGCTGGTAACGTTGCATGATTGTATCCATCTCATCATGAGGGAATGGATATAGCTGCTCAACGCGAACAATAGCGATGTTATCTAATTCTTGCTTACGACGCTCTTGTAGTAGCTCGTAGTAAACTTTACCACTACAAAATACAACGCGTTCCACTTTATCAGCGGCAATATCATCGATTTCATCGATCATATTGTGGAACACACCTTCAGATAACTCTTCCAGTGTTGATGTTGCCAGTGGGTGACGAAGTAACGACTTAGGTGTCATAACAATCAATGGACGACGAAGTGGGCGTACCGATTGACGACGCAGCATTGCATATACTTGCGCAGGTGTTGAAGGTACACACACTTGCATATTGTGATCAGCACACAATTGCAAGAAACGCTCAAGACGTGCTGAACTGTGCTCAGGACCTTGACCTTCATAACCATGAGGAAGTAAACATGTAAGACCACATAAACGGCCCCACTTTTGCTCACCTGAGCTTAAAAATTGGTCAAATACAACTTGCGCACCATTAGCAAAGTCACCAAACTGTGCTTCCCACATAACAAGTGATGTAGGCTCAGCGGTTGCATAACCGTATTCAAATGCAAGGACTGCTTCTTCAGATAATACAGAATCGTATACTTCAAATGCACCTTGATTCTCACTGATGTTTTGCAGTGGTAAGTAGGTAGATGCATCTTGTTGATTATGAACAACAGCATGACGATGGAAGAACGTACCACGACCAGAATCTTGGCCTGTTAAGCGAATGTCAGTACCCGCATCAACAAGGGTTGCGTAAGCAAGTGTTTCTGCCATACCCCAATCAAGTGGTTTTTCACCGGCAGCCATTTGTTTACGATCATCGTAGATTTTCTTAACACGTGATTGCGCTTTGTGGCCTTCAGGGTAGCTAGCAACGATATTGCCAAGTTCTTTAAGCTTTTCTACTGAGACTTTTGCGTCATACTCTACATTCCAATCGTGACCAACAAATTTAGCCCAATCAGAAGAGTGTGATGTTTCTGGTTGAATTTCTTCAACAACACAATTACCACCGTCAAGGCCATTACGGTATTCATCAGCAAGTGCTTTTATTTCTTCTTCTGAGAATGAGCCTTCAGACACTAGTTGGTCTGCATAGATAAGACGCGGTACTGGGTGCTTTTTGATTTTTTGGTACATAAGAGGCTGAGTCGCATTTGGCTCATCCGCTTCGTTATGGCCGTGGCGGCGATAACATACTAAATCAATCACTACGTCACGTTTAAATTGATTTCTGAAATCAAGGGCGATTTGTGTAACAAATGCAACTGCTTCAGGATCGTCAGAGTTAACGTGGAAAATTGGTGCCTGAACCATTTTCGCAATATCAGTACAGTATGGTGTAGAACGTACATCCGACTGTTTCGATGTTGTAAAACCAACTTGGTTATTAACAACGATACGGATACTACCACCACAACTAAATGCATTAGTTTGCGATAAGTTAAATGTCTCTTGAACAACACCTTGACCTGCAATCGCAGAGTCACCGTGAATAGTAATTGGTAATGCTTTGATACCTGACTTATCACCTAAGCGGTCTAAACGCGCACGAACCGAGCCCATAACTACTGGGTTTACGATTTCAAGGTGAGATGGGTTAAACGCAAGTGCCATATGCACATTGCCACCCTTAGTTGCAAAGTCAGATGAATAACCCATGTGATACTTCACATCACCTGAGCTTAATGTGTCTTTGTGTTTACCAGCGAACTCATCAAATAAATCAGAAGGATTTTTACCTAATACGTTTACTAGTACGTTCAAACGACCACGGTGAGCCATACCAATAACGGCTTCTTTTTGCCCGCTTTCGCCTGCACGATGAATTAGCTCTTTAAGCATAGGTACTAATGCATCACCACCTTCAAGTGAGAAACGTTTAGCACCAGGGAATTTTGCGCCTAAATACTTTTCAAGACCATCAGCAGCAGTTAAACCTTTAAGGATACGCAGCTTTTCATCTTTTGAAAAAGTAGGACGTGATTGCACTGATTCCAAACGCTGTTGTAACCAACGTTTTTCTTCAGTTGAAGTGATGTGCATGTACTCAGCACCAACTGACCCACAATAGGTCGTTTTTAGTGCTTGGTATAACTCACCAAGAGGCATGGTTTCGCGACCTACGGCAAACGAACCCACATTGAATTCACGGTCAAAATCAGCTTCTGATAATTCGTGATATTCCAATTCAAGATCACGAACACGTTCGCGTTGCCAAATACCTAATGGATCTAGGTTGGCATTTTGGTGACCACGGAAACGGAAAGCATTAATAAGTTGCAGCACTTTGACCTGTTTAGGATCGCCAGAGCCACCCTCTGCTACCACTACTTCTCTATGCTTGTTTTTAGCAAGCTCCGCAAATTGTGCACGAACTTCTGAATGTTTAACGTCAACATCCACACCATCAACTTTTGGTAATTGTTCGAACACTTCTCGCCATTCTTCTGGCACAGAAGTCGCATCATCTAAGTACGCTTCATAAAGCTCTTCTACGTAAGCAACGTTACCGCCGTTTAAGTGAGAAGATTCTAGCCATGCCTTCATCACACCTTCGTGCATTTATAAGCCCTTTTCTTTAGCGCAGAAATTAATTGTTATAAAAACAAGGTGGTTAATAAATTAACCACCTTACATATTCAATATCCTTAAACCGAGCGGTTTAAAAGCATTGATTTGATTTGTCCAATCGCTTTGGTCGGATTAAGACCTTTTGGACACACGCTAACACAGTTCATGATACTGTGACAACGGAACACGCTGAACGCATCGTCAAGGTCTGCTAAACGCTCTTCAGTTGCTGTATCGCGGCTATCTGCCAAGAAACGATACGCATGAAGAAGGCCTGCAGGACCAATGAACTTGTCTGGATTCCACCAGAACGAAGGACACGATGTTGAACAACATGCACATAAAATACACTCATACAAGCCATCTAACTTATCACGCTCTTCAATTGATTGAAGACGCTCACCCGCCGCAGGCGTGTCATTAATTAGATAAGGTTTTACCTTTTCGTATTGAGTGTAGAACTGACTCATGTCAATAACAAGGTCACGTACCACTGGTAAGCCTGGTAAAGGACGAATTACGATTTTACCTTTGCCACCTTTTAGTAGCGTTGATAAAGGTGTAATACACGCTAAACCGTTTTTACCATTCATGTTGATACCGTCTGAACCACACACACCTTCACGGCATGAACGACGGAATGATAATGTTGGATCTTGCTCTTTTAATTGCATAAGCGCATCCAATACCATCATATCTTGGCCTTCTTGCGTTTCTAACGAGAAGTCCTGCATACGTGGTGCATTATCAACATCTGGATTGTAACGATAAACCGAAAATTGTACTTGTGCCATCGTCTCGCTCCTAGTATGTACGTGCTTTAGGTGGGAAAGCTTCACGCAGTTTCGGCGCGTAGTTTACATCACGTTTGCTCATTTCTTCGCTCTTAGGATCGTAGATTGAGTGACATAACCAGTTTTCGTCATCGCGATCTGGGTAGTCAAAACGAGAGTGTGCACCACGGCTTTCTGTACGGAAGTTTGCAGCTACTGCAGTTGAGTAAGCTGTTTCCATCAAGTTATCTAGCTCTAAACATTCGATACGTGCAGTATTGAACTCTGTTGACTTGTCGTCAAGACGCGCATACTGAAGACGTTCACGAATTTCTTTAAGCTCTTTAAGACCTGTTGCCATTGCATCACCTTCACGGAATACCGAGAAGTTAAGTTGCATACACATTTGTAGATCTTTCTTGATTTGTACTGGGTCTTCACCTTGGCCAGCTTTAGAATTTTCCCAACGGTTAAAGCGTGCAAGTGATGCTTCAAGGTCTGATTCAGACGCATCTTTACCTGCTTCAACACCATTAAGGTACTTACCTAAGAAGTTACCAGCAGCGCGGCCGAATACAACTAAGTCAAGTAGCGAGTTACCACCAAGGCGGTTAGCACCGTGTACAGATACACATGCAATCTCACCAACAGCGAATAAACCTTCAACTACTTTCTCTTGGCCGTTTGCATCAATTTGTAATGCTTGACCATTTACGTTAGTTGGAACACCACCCATCATGTAGTGACATGTTGGGATAACTGGAATTGGTTCTTTAGCTGGATCAACGTGTGCGAATGTTTTCGCAAGGTCACATACGCCCGGAAGACGTAAGTTAAGTGTTTCTTCACCTAAGTGGTCAAGCTTAAGCTTGATGTGTGGACCGTAAGGACCCTCACAACCACGACCTTCACGGATCTCAGTCATCATTGAACGCGCAACAACGTCACGAGACGCTAAGTCTTTCGCATTTGGCGCGTAACGTTCCATGAAGCGTTCGCCGTCTTTATTTAGAAGGTAACCACCTTCACCACGACAACCTTCAGTTACCAGTACACCAGCACCGGCGATACCTGTTGGGTGGAACTGCCACATTTCCATATCTTGCATTGCAACACCAGCACGTGTAGCCATACCAACACCGTCACCAGTATTGATGTGAGCATTCGTTGTCGATGCGTAGATACGGCCTGCACCACCTGTTGCTAATACAACAGCTTTAGATTTGAAGTAAACAACTTCGCCAGACTCGATGTCGATTGCTGTACAACCAACAACGTGACCGTCGCTGTTTTTAACTAAATCTAGTGCATACCACTCAGAGAATACGTTTGTTTTGTTTTTAACGTTTTGTTGGTAAAGACAGTGTAATAACGCGTGACCAGTACGGTCAGCTGCTGCTGCAGTACGTGCAGCCTGTTCACCACCAAAGTTTTTCGACTGACCGCCGAAAGGACGTTGGTAAACACGGCCATTTTCAAAACGAGAAAATGGTAAGCCCATGTTTTCTAATTCAGTAATAGCTTCTGGGCCTGTTTTACACATATATTCGATAGCGTCTTGGTCACCGATAAAATCGGAACCTTTAACCGTATCGTACATGTGCCATTCCCAGTTATCTTCATGCGAGTTACCCAAAGCTACCGTAATACCACCCTGTGCAGACACAGTGTGAGAACGTGTAGGGAAAACTTTTGAGATAAGTGCACAGGTTTTGCCTGATTCAGTGATAGCAAGAGCTGCGCGCATACCCGCACCACCTGCACCAATCACTACAGCGTCAAATTCACGAACAGAATAATTCACTTAAACACCCCATAAAACGATTAGACCAATTGCTACGTAAGCAACAGCCATAAGGTTTAATACAAAGCCTAAAACAGCACGTAATTTAGCGCATTTAACATAGTCAGTAAGAACTTGCCAAAGGCCGATACGGGTGTGAACCATAATGCAAACTAGGGTAATTAGCGTAAACCCTTTCATTGCTAGGTTTGAAAAAAGGCCTTGCCAGGCTTCGAAAGTGACTTCAGGCGTGCATAAGAAATAGCCGATAATAAAAATCGCGTAAGCGCTGATTATTAAGGCTGTCGCACGAAGCGATACGTAATCTTGTACACCATCACGTTTAAGAGTTGCTTGATTTAAAACCATATCCACACTCCTGCTAGAATTGCAGCTACAACGCCTAAAGCTAATGCAACTTTAGCGCTGAAGTTTCCTGACTCAAGTTCTTCCCAGTGACCCATATCCATAATGATATGACGGATACCACCGATTAAGTGATACGCCAATACAGAAATAGTGCCCCATGCTATGAATTTGGCAATGAATCCGCTGAACAGACCCTTGACGAATTCAAAACCTTCTGCAGAAGAAAGAGACTCAGACCACGCCCAAATGACAAACGTTAAAGCAAAAAATAATGCAACACCGGTGACGCGGTGAAAAATTGATGCTTTAGCCGTTGCCGGCATAGATATAGTTGTTAGATCTAGATTTACAGGTCTTTGCTTTTTCACAGTTACTTGCCCATCTTGCCCACATAGGGGCTCATCTACTTGTTTTTCTAAAACCCATCAAAATGAATTTCGATGGAACTATCTAAGTAAACCGTGTTGATACACAAAAAGTTCACACTTATGCAAAACTCAAATGTAAAAATAAAGTTTACCTACAGACAATACGGTATAAAACCTTGGATAGTATATATAGCCAGAGGTCTTTTTACAATTCTTGTTTAGTAAGAGTCGTTTGCGAATTAGCCAATGGTATAATATTTAATCCTGACAGAATATTTATTATCCATTTGTGCATAATGTTTATAAAAATTGACTTTAACCCCCTCTTTCACGTTAAAATGAAAAGAATGTGCTTAAACAGATTCAGAACATAACAATCAGAGTTGTTATCTTAATAGGAGATAAATAGATGGCGGATAAGAAAGCCACGGTCCATATTGATGGTCTTGATCCAATCGAACTTCCAATTTACCAAGGCACTGCTGGCCAAGACGTAATCGACGTACGTACGCTAGGTTCTCACGGTCACTTTACTTACGACCCAGGTTTCATGTCGACCGGTTCTTGTGAATCTTCAATCACTTACATCGATGGCGGTAAAGGTGTTTTATTACACCGCGGCTACCCAATCGAACAACTTGCTGACGAGTCTAACTACGTTGAGCTTTGCTACTTACTATTAAACGGTGAGTTACCAACGAAAGAACAGTACGAAGCATTTGCGCAAGAAATCACGCACAACACAATGCTAGATACTAAGATTGCTAACTTCTTCCAAGGCTTCCGCTTTGATGCTCACCCAATGGCGATGCTATGTGGTGTTGTAGGTGCGCTTTCATCGTTCTACCATGAAGACTTAGACATCACTGATGCAACACAGCGTAAAACAAGTGCTATCAAACTAGTTGCTAAGCTGCCAACAATCGCAGCAATGGCTTACAAATACAATGTAGGTCAGCCATTTGTTTACCCACGTAACGATTTAAGCTTTGCTGAAAACTTCTTACACATGATGTTCTCAGTACCAGCTGAAGAGTACAAAGTTAATCCAGTGCTTGCTAAAGCAATGGATAAAATCTTTATGCTTCACGCTGACCACGAGCAAAACGCATCAACGTCAACAGTACGTTTAGCAGGTTCTTCAGGTGCTAACCCTTACGCGTGTATCGCTGCGGGTATCGCATCTTTATGGGGCCCTGCGCACGGTGGTGCTAACGAAGCATGTCTTAACATGTTAGAAGAAATTGGCTCTGTTGACCGTATCGACGAGTATGTTGCTAAAGCTAAAGATAAATCAGATCCTTTCCGTCTTATGGGCTTTGGTCACCGCGTTTACAAAAACTTCGATCCACGCGCAACAGTAATGCGTCAAACGTGTCACGAAGTACTTGCTGAGCTAAACATTCAAGATCCACTTCTTGATATCGCAATGAAGCTTGAGCAAATTGCGCTAGAAGACCCATACTTTGTTGAGAAGAAACTTTACCCTAACGTAGATTTCTACTCAGGTATCATCTTAAAAGCAATCGGTATTCCAACAAGCATGTTCACTGTAATCTTTGCAATGTCACGTACTGTTGGTTGGATCTCTCACTGGGATGAGATGCTTTCTCAACCTGGTCACAAGATCAGCCGCCCTCGCCAGCTTTATACTGGTGAAACAAAGCGCGACTACGTATCAACGGACAAGCGTTAATTTTTGCTTAAATGCTTAAATGCTTAAAAAAGGCCGCACAGCGGCCTTTTTTATTGCCCTAGACTTGTCTATTTATACAAAATAATTAAAATCGTCGCATTCACGCTGTAAAAGGGCTTCCATGTTTGATATTGCAAAAATACGTGCTGACTTTCCTCTGCTTAAGCAACAAATTAATGGGCAGCCATTAATCTACTTAGATTCAGCAGCCACATCACACAAGCCTCAAACGGTCATTGATGCACTCTCGCATTTTTACAGTGCCGAAAACGCTAATGTACACCGTGGTCGTCATACTCTTAGTGACAACGCAACTCGTAAGTACGAACAAGCCCGTACAAGCCTTGCCGACTATTTTCAGGTAGAAAGTAATGAGCTAGTCTGGACGAAAGGGGCGACTGAGTCGATTAATTTAATTGCGAACGGCTTAACATCTAAACTGAAAGCGGGTGATAAAGTCGCTATTTCAGCTATTGAACATCATGCGAATATTGTGCCTTGGCAACAACTTGTGAAGCGCATTGGCGCTGAATTAATTGTTTTACCAATTACGAGTGATTTGGTCATTGACGCTCAACAGTGCGCAGAGTTTATCGAACAACATAAGCCCAAAGTCGTTGCTATCACACATGCATCAAACACGCTGGGGAATATCACAGACTTAGCCCCTATCATCAAAGCGTGTAAAGATATTAATGCTATTTCAGTCATCGATGGTGCACAGGCTGCAATGCACTTACGCCCCAACTTACGAGAAATTGGTTGTGATTTTTATGTGTTTTCCGCACATAAAATGCTTGGCCCAACAGGCTTAGGTGGCTTATACGGCCGCTTTGAATTGTTAAATTCACTTGATGCTTACCAAACAGGTGGCGAAATGATTGAAACAGTGAGCTTAACACAAAGTACTTTTCGAGAGGCACCAGGAAAATTTGAAGCAGGAACCCCAAATATTGCGGGTGTCATAGCCTTTAATGAGGCAATTGAATATTTAACTTCGTTAAATTTTCAGCAGATGCGTCAACATGAGCATACAGTTTTCAGTTATGCGATAAAACAATTATCAGCAATTGATGGGATTACCATTTACTCTCAACATCACAATAACATTGGTAACATCAGCTTTAATTACAAAAATGAGCACCCTTTCGATTTAGCGACTTTGTTAGATGGTTTTGGTGTTGCTGTACGAAGTGGTCATCACTGTACCCAACCGATTATGAGCCAATTATCAATTTCGGGTACTGTTAGAGCCAGCTTCGCTTTATACAATACTAAAGAGGACGTTGATGCACTTGTCACCGCCCTTAAAAATAGTATTGAATTATTAGATTAAACTTGGATAAAACATGAATTCACCTTTTCAAGCCGTAACAAAAGACATTGAAAATGCAGCAGGATGGCAACAAAAGTACCGCCAAATAATGCTATTAGGTAAACAGCTACCCGTTATGCCTGAAGCGCTAAAGGTAGATGATGCGTTAGTTAAAGGCTGTGAAAGTAAAGTTTGGTTATATATTGAGTTTGATCACACGGAGAATAGCCTAGTGTTGGCTGGAGATTCCGATACTCGAATTGTTAAAGGGTTACTGGCATTAATTTTAGCCTTATACAATGGTCTAACACCACAGCAAGCAACTCAAATAAATGCGTATGATGAATTTGAACAACTTGGTCTAATTAGCCATTTAAGCCCTTCTCGTGGTAATGGCATAAAAGCCATGGTCGATAAAATTCAAACCATGGCCGAGCAAAAGCGCTAAAAAACGTTACTTTAAACTACGCTGTTTTTTATCTAAGTACTTTCTAATCGCTTTGGCTGCAACAAAAAAGCCAAAGCTGCCTGTAACCATGGTTGCAGACCCAAAACCGTTGTTACAGTCCATATTCATTGAACCATCTGCACCTTGTTTTGCTTGGCAAACGTCACCTTCTGAGGTTGGATAGACAAGCTGCTCGGTCGAATAAACGCAATCGACGTTAAACTTACGCTTAGGATTGCTACTAAAGTTGTACTGTTTTCGTAAGATATAACGGACTTTTGCAAGAAGTGGATCATGCGTTGTCTTAGCAACATCACCAAAACTGATTTGACTTGGATCGGTTTGTCCACCGGCGCCACCGGTTGTGATAACGGGTAATTTTATACGTTTACAATGGGCAATTAGCGCCGCTTTTTCTTTCACGGCATCAATACAATCAATCACATAATCAAAACCTTGAATATGCTCACGAATATTATCTAGCGTTATGAAGTCATCAATAACATTAATTTTAATATCTGGGTTAATCAGCTCACAACGTGTTTTCATTGCTTCGACTTTTGCTTCACCTACGGTGCCAGTCAAAGCGTGTATTTGACGATTAACATTGGTTGCGCATATATCATCTAGGTCTATCAATGTCAGTTGACCAACCCCCGTACGTGCTAACGCCTCAGCAGCCCAACTGCCTACACCACCAATACCTATGACACAAAAATGTGCTTGTTGCAGCCAATCAAATTGTTGATGACCATATAAACGCTTAATACCGCCAAAGCGAATGTCTTGTGTTGTTTCTTTCATTTACCAATCCAACGTCCAAGGAGTCTGCCACTCTTTGAATTCGTCTGCGTTAAAAACTTCATTGAGATATGCGCCAGTTGTATGCGCATACCGATATTCTTTAAGCTGCCCTTTATAGCTAAACTGCAATGCATAGGCATGCAAGTTAGTTCGCTCATCCAAGCTCCCAGCATAAGTGGCATCACCGAGTATAGGGGCACCAATACTTTTCATTGCCACTCTTAATTGATGTGTCTTACCAGAAAATGGTTTTAATAAATATGCACGCAAGCCTGGGCGAATACTCTTAGAGTAAAAGCGAGTAACCGCTGGGTTTTCTTGGCTTTTTAGTAACTTAAATGACCCTCGGCGACTTTTTTGCATATCGCCTTTAATCCAGCCTTGCTTTTTTTTAGGCTTAGTATCGCTAACGGCTATATAAAACTTATTAACCAGATGCGCTGTGAAAAGCGTTGTAAACTCCGCTGCGGCCTGTTTGTTTCGAGCTAAAATAATTAACCCCGAAGTCACTTTATCGAGGCGATGAACAGGAAATAACTTTTCGTTCACTAGTTGCTCTGCAAGCACGACAAAGCCAGCACATTCTTCACTGTGAAAGCTAACACCTGCTGGTTTGTAAAAAACAAAAAAGTCATCTTCACGTGCATGAAGATGAACCCTATTCATTTCAGTCATTGTTACTAGTTGCTCAAAGCGGCTATCACACGTGTGAGATCTTCAGGTGTATCCACACCGGCTTGAGGCTCACACACAGCTCCTGCAATTTTAATTTTATAACCATGGTATAAAACACGTAATTGCTCAAGTGACTCAAGCTGTTCTAGACGCGACTCAGGTAGCGCAATATATTGTTGAATAAAGCCTGCGCGATAAGCGTAAATACCAATATGACGCGCATAGTCAGCAAGATTTAGTTTACTATTATCATCGTTCATCATTGCTTCACGATGGTAAGGAATGGGGGAACGCGAAAAATACAGGGCATTTTTTTCTGTATCACTGACAACTTTGACACAATTAGGATTGAAAATGTCATCTATGTCATTAATGTTTGCACTTAACGTTGCCATGGGTGCATCTGACTCTGCCAGTAATTTTGCAACTTGACTTACGTTTTCACTGGCAAGTAATGGCTCATCACCTTGTACATTAACAACAATAGTATCACTTGTAAGATTGAGCTTTTCAACAACTTCGGCAAGACGTTCTGTACCAGATTGATGATCTTCTCGTGTCATTAATACGTTATCTGTAAAGCCCTTTACAACATCAAACACGGCTTGATGATCGGTAGCAATATACACCGCACTGGCACCCGATGCAGCCGCTTTTTCATAAACATGCTGGATCATCGGTTTACCACATATATCCGCTAAAGGTTTACCAGGCAAACGGCTAGAAGCGTAACGTGCAGGGATGACTACTACGAATTCCACTTATCAACCTCTTCTTGGCTTAGTTCACGCGCTTCGTTTTCAAGAAGTACTGGAATATCATCTTTAATCGGATAAGCTAATTTCGCAGCTGTACTAATAAGCTCTTGATTTTCTTTATCAAGGCGCAACTTACCCTTACACACTGGGCAAGCAATAATTTCAAGTAATTTTGTATCAAAGGCCATGGAGGATCCCTTTTTGTTTTAATAATGAATTTAATTTTTCAATAACAGCGGCTGTTGGCCTAGCGTCTACGGGTAAATAATACCAATTTGACTTAGCAAAACTAAAGCATTTTACGGCGTCTTTTTCAGTCATAAACACGGGCTCATTTCCAAATGCTAAAAAGTCAGTTGCTTGATAATTATAATGGTCCCGAAAATGATGTGTCGATAATAAATTTATACCTTGTTTTTCAAGGCTCAACTCAAAGCGTACCGGATTGCCAATGGCGCTAATAGCGTGTCCGTTTGTTGGCGTTTCTGTAACTTGTTCAGACGACGATACTAATCTAAATTGACTTGCATTCAAATCATAACGGTATGCTGTTTCGCCACCATTTTCGACAACTAAATCAACTGACTTTAACCGTGCTTTCGCTTCTCGAAGTGGGCCTGCCGGCATTAAAAGTCCATTACCAAATTGACGTTCACTATCTACAATACAGCACTCTATATCACGCGCCATTTTATAATGTTGCATACCGTCATCTGAAATAATGATATCGATGTCGTGGTTTTGTAACTGCTCGATACTTGCTTGGCGATCGGGGCCAACCATCACAACACAGCCTAAACGACGTTTAATAAGAACCGGTTCATCACCCGCTTCACTTGTGGCTGTATCATCAGTGACTAAAAGCGGATAACTTGCTGACTTACCACCATAACCGCGACTGATCACTGCGACCTTCAGTCCCTGTTGTTGCAAATACTGCGCTAACCAAATAACAAACGGCGTTTTACCATTACCCCCCACACTAATGTTACCAACAACAATTACTGGCACATGGGCTTTAAACGCTTTGAGTATATTAATTTTATAAAGGTATTTTCGCAGTGTTGAAATCAACCAAAAAATAACACTTAGCGGCAAGAGTAAAACAGTTAATAGGCTTGGTTTTTTATACCAGCTTTTTTCAATGACACTCACTACTGCTCACCAAACTGCATTTTACATAAGGCCGAATAAGTACCGTCTTTACTTAAAAGCTCAGAATGCGTGCCTTTTTCGATAACCTGACCATGATCAATTACATAAATACAATCACTGTTTTCTATAGTCGATAAGCGGTGTGCAATCACTATCGATGTTTTCTGCTTCATCAAAGTATCAAGTGCTTGTTGAATTAGTTTTTCAGATTCAGTATCCAGTGCAGATGTAGCCTCATCTAGAATGAGAATAGGCGCATCTTTTAAGATAGCACGCGCGATGGCAATGCGTTGACGCTGGCCGCCTGATAGCATCACACCGTTCTCGCCAACCATGGTATTTAAGCCTTCTGGTAAATCCTTAACGAACTCCCAAACATGCGCTTGTTTAGCAACGGCCATTAATTCATCATCTGATAAAACACGATCTAAACCATAGCAAATATTATTAGCAATTGTGTCATTGAACAGAACAACCTGTTGCGACACTAAAGCAAACTGTTTGCGCAAATCAGTTAGTTTATAATCAGACAATGGCACCCCATCTAATAATATTTTACTCTCTCCTTCGAGCTCATAATAACGGGGTAAAAGGTTCGAAATTGTTGACTTTCCTGAGCCAGAGCGCCCTACTAATGCAATGCTTTCTCCTGCTTTAATTTCAAGTGATAAGTTTTTTAAAACAGGTTCATCTTTTGTAGGATAACGAAAGGTTACGTTTTGAACGTCAATGTGCCCTGTCACTTTATCGGCTTTATGCGTTCCTGTGTCTTTTTCTACTTCTTCATCAAGCACTAAAAAGATACTTTGCGCGGCAGAAATACCACGTTGCAAGTCACTGTTGACATTAGACAACTGCTTTAATGGGCGTAGTAGCATCATCATTGATGAAATTAGTAATACGAAATCACCTGAGCTAATGGTGTCAATCATCGAAGGCATAGACACAACCCATAAAATCACTGCCATCGCGCTCGCAGCGAGGATCTGAATAACAGAAACACTGAGCGCTTTAGTGGCATCCATTTTTATGCGCTGCTGACGGTTATGGTTATTGATTGCCGAGAATTGAGAAATTTCTTGTTTTTGACCACCAAAACCATGGATCACTTTGTGACCCGATAGCATTTGCTCTGAGCTACGTGTAACTTGCCCCATAGCTGATTGAATTTTTTTTGAAATTTTGCGAAAACGTTTTGATACGAACGCAACAATCACTGCGACTAAGGGGATAATAACTAAGAATATTAGCGATAATTTCCAGCTGGTATAAAACATGTTGAATAGTAAAAAGACCACGAAGGCGCCTTCCCTAACAACAATAAGCAATGCTTTTGTAATTGCCTGCTGAACTTGCTCAGTATCAAAGGTGATTTTTGAAATTAGATCACCGTTTGAGTTTTTATCATGAAAAGAAACAGGCAGATGTAAGATATGCTCAAACAATTGCTGACGTAAGCTTCTAACAACTTGTGAGCCTACATAGCTTAAGCAATACGATGACATATAATTAAACATGCCACGACCTAACACCAATGCAATAACCACGAATGGTGCATAAGTTAGAACTTGCGTGTTACGGGCATTCAAACCTTCATCAATAAATGGTTTCATCAAATTGATAAACAATGCATCCATTGCTGAGTAACCAATCATGCCGACAATAGCAAAAAATGCAATAAGCTTATAATCACTCACATAACTAATTAAGCGCTTATAAATTTGGGATGTAGTTTGATCCATAACACTCTCTTATTCATAGACTTCGACTATTGTAGCCTTATGGGGGTAAAAACAAAACGTCAATCTTCTTCGAACCAATAACTTTGTGACTTACGAGCAAATTCTAGCTGGTAATCATTTTGATAAAAGGTGATTCGTATATGACCTAAGTTGGCCGTTGTAAATTGAGGTATATGGTGCTGCTGATAACGCTTTACAACCTCTGGATGAGGAAAATTCCACTGCCCTTGATAAGCAGCAGAGTGGATCACAATATCAGGCGCGACTCGCTCTATAAACTCAGAACTTGAAGACGTATTACTACCATGATGTGGACTTACCAAAACAGTGCTTTGTATACGCGCATTACTATCAACTAATGCTTGCTCTACCAATTTAGAAATATCGCCAGTTAATAATAATTGATGATTTTTACTCTCCACCATGACTATACAGGACTGATCATTTTTGTTGGTCGACAACGTGGAATGATTGATAGTTCTAACACTTAGATTTTCAATCTGAAAAAACACATTTTCACAGGCCTGATCAAGGCCATTTGGATGAAATGTACTAAGCGTTTTACCAAAACCAGCAGCTTGCCAACTTTCAAGACCTCCTGCATGATCATTATCTTGATGGCTAACAACCGTTGCTATAACCTCAATATTATGACGTAAAATATAAGGACGCAGTACTGAGTTTATGTAATCAAACCGTCCAAAGTAGCGCGGTCCTAAATCGTAGATAAGTGCTTTTTGATTTGCACTAACCATAATCATAAGCCCATGACCAACATCAAACACATCTAACTTAAATTCACCTTTAGGTGTTAAATGCCAATCAATCAGTGCTAACGTTAATGGAATAAAAACCAGTCGCTTATAAGGTGAGAAAAAGAGTATTAGTAAAATGACATAGAACAATAAGAGTAAATTAAAACTGGGTAAATAAAAGTTTAGCCATCGCCAATCTGAAGGTATTGACGTTAGGTATTGGTAGCCTTGATACAAAAATGCATCAAAAAATTGCCATAAAAAGCCCATATCTACCAGTATTGATAAAAAGCTGTATGCTACTAATAGTGGCATTAATATTATGCCTAGTAACGGCACCGCAATAAGGTTTATGACCAAACCAATGACGCTAATCCCAGCAAAATAATAAAGCGTGATCGGTAACAACCCTAAAAACAAACCACATTGAATTATGACTAACTGTACCACCCCCCTTGCTAGCTTGAATTTTGGGTAAAAGCGATAGTTCAATGTTAAAAAAATAATTATTACTGCAATAAAACTAAAGTAGAGCCCTGGATTTAATAAAGAAAAAGGATCAAAAAATAATAAAATAGTTAAAGCATACAGAATGGCTCGCCACCTTAGAGGCTGCTTTGCAAAGCTATAAATTATTAAATAGCAAGCTAGCATCAACAGTGCCCGCGTTGCAGAGACAATAAAACCACTAAGGTAGACATAAAAAAATGCAAGCAATAACCCAATAACTACAAATAACTTATTAAGGTTATTTTGTTGATTATGCTTTACAGAAAATAGACCAAACAATAACTTACTGGTATAAAAACCAATCGCGAATATTAGACCAATGTGTAAACCGGAAATAGCCAGTAAGTGACTTAAACCAAGTTCTTTTAAGTGAACTTTATCAGCGTCTTTGATTTTACTTCTGTCACCGGTCAATAATGCATAATACAGCCACTGCATCTTCATATTGTCTGTGATAGAAAATATAAAACCGCGGTATAACTCACGGGTAGTAGATTTTTTCTGAGCTGAGACTCGCACGCTTTGACCTACAGAACGGCCCTCATATAATACACGTTCAGACAGTGCAAAGCGCTCTGCATCAAAAACATCAAAGTTCTTTACACTCCTAAATGGCTTTAGCTTTAATTTGCTGGTTAACACATCCCCTACGTTAAGTTCATTGTCACTAATGACACTCAACATAGCAAAAGGCGTCGCCTTGAAGTTTTTATCCTGTTCTGATAAATCAATAATCTTCGCTTTTACGTAAAATGGAGATTGGCTTGAGTGAATGGATACGATTTCAATTTTTGCATCTACGACCTCATTTCTTTTCAAGTCCTTGTAAGGAAGACTATAAAAATAGTGGTAGTTAAGAAGTACAACCAAAATAGCGCAAATAAATCCTAACAAAACTGACGAAAAAGGCTTAAAATAGGCACCAGCTAAAACAATAGCAAAACTGAGTATATAAAACGCCGCAGTGTGCAAGGTATAAACGGTTATAAAACAACCGAATATAAACCCACTGCATAACCAAATAGATGTAAATGGTTGCTTTAAATGGCTAAAAAAACGATCCAACGGTTTTTACCCGATCATAACAAGGTAAGAGATCATAAATATTTAAGAATTTTTGGTCGTTTGTTGCATGATGCAAATTTATGGCATCTTAATCGACGCTCAGCCCGTGGAGCATTTGCAGTCGGTTTGTTTTTTGCTTTCATCCCCGTTCCTTTTCAAATGGTTTTAGCTGCCGCACTTGCTATCCCTTTACGCGTTAATTTACCTATCTCGGTTGCGACGGTTTGGATAACAAACCCGCTGACTATGCCACCTATTTTTTATTGCTCGTATATCGTTGGCACTATTGCACTTGCGCAACCACCACAACATTTTCAGTTTGAACCTAGCTGGCAATGGTTTTTAGACAGCCTGACAACAATTGGACCGGCATTTCTTGTAGGTTCACTCATCTGCGCCACAGCTGCAGCTATTATTGGTTATTTTGGAATCGATATGCTGTGGAAACGCTCGGTGCGCAAAGCTTGGCTACATCGCCATAAATAAAGTACCTAAATCAACAACGGATGTATAGACAAAAAACCCAGCGAAAGCTGGGTTTTTAATGGTCACTCATTTTATACCAACATATTTAAGTATTATCGCATGTTGGTATCAGATTATTACTTTCTGAACGCGCGGCGTGCTGCAGCAAGTGGCAGTAATAATAAAGTGTACCAAGGGAAGCTTGATGATTGACGCTCGTATTCTTCAATCTCTTGCGCAGGGCATTCTTCAACACTACCGCTGGTAGGTGTTAATTTAACGGCAACAGCAACACTTTCATATTCAATATTACCGTCAACGTCTAACACAACATTACCAAATGAGTCTGTCTTCTCAACCGTTTTAGTTGCAACACCAAAAATCTCATTGTTGTTGTTAATTGCTTTCGCCTCAGCAACAGTATACTTAAAACGGGTCTCGCCATCAGCTTCGTAACAAGGTAGTAAGCTATTTATGTTAACAATTTTGTCTTCACCAATTGTGTACATAAAGCCTTCTCGACGACGACTTGATGAATTGAAAATATCAGTTTCACCTTCACCAACAATCACACCGTTGTCGTTAATGTCGTTTGCTAAAGAACTAGAGCTTGTGAAAAAGTCTGTCGGAAAAACAACGCTATTACTATTCTTATCGAAATAGAAGAACTTAGTACGAGTTCTATTTTCTATACGCTTATTGGCATAGCCAACAATGATATTATCATTATTAATTGCGAGCGCTTTACCGCCAACCCAGTCATCATCTTGGTTAATAAATTGTTTTACTTCGCCATTCTCAAAATAAACAGGCATCGAATAACGTCTATCGTCGTAACGTACATCGGATGTGCCGGCAATCAGACCATTTTCATTTACAGCTAAGGCATTACTTCTAAAGGCAAAATCTTCGTCATCTTCAGGTGTAATTGCTAAGCCAAAAACCTCTGTATTAGTAATGTTCAAGCTATTATCAAGTGTCCATTTAACTGCACGTTTATCAAATAAGCCTGTTGATATGTTTCTATCTAAACTTTCAATACAGTCCGATACTGGTTCATCTTCACCGTCACAGTTATCGTCAATGTCTTCTTGGCGGTCAACAGGTATGCCTGTCGATACGCTACCAACTACAACGTAACCATTATTGCTTTGCACGATATCAGTCGCGATACTTGTACCACCATACTCATTAAACTCGGGTACTAATGACACCTTTACACCGTCAGGGCTTATTACAATACCACGGCTGATAAACTCACGTAAAAAATGCGTTTCTTCTTCGTCTTCATCCGTTTGCGTAAAGGCTGTTTTTTCGTAAGGCGCACTGCCCCAACCAACCATTACACCATCATCGGTGACTGCGTTTAATAAATTAGACGTTGAGCGAGTCAAGCCGTCATAATCAAGTGACTGTTCATCAAAAAGAACTTGCTCTGAAGAGCCTTCAGGTGTGTATACCGTAGTAAGCGCACTTGATATCTTTTGATACTCTGAATTAGTTAAACGACCAGATTGAGTATTTGTTACAAAAGAGATCATAAACGCATGTGCGTCTGCATTGGTATTTACAGCATCGTTATTTTCAATATCATCGAGTGTAAATGTGATCTCTTTGTCGATAAGTTCATAGCTAGCTTTGGCTGCATCGTATGCATTTCTAATCGCGCTATCTTCAAAATCGATATAAGAGATATCAATAGGTAGTCGATAAATACCATTCGCTAAACCAATAATATGACCGTTTTCACTAACATCGGTAACATAGTTGTGTTTTGCACCGTCTAATCGACCTAGCTCAGTCAATTGATAAGTTGCGCTCATTGCTGAGGTGCTAAGAGTCGCTAATATACTGGCAGCGAGTAATTTATATTTCATTTTAATCCTTACTACTGATTCTTTAAATCTTCGAGTTCTTCCCAGCGCTCAAATGCGGCTTCAAGCTCAGACTCTAACTGGGCTAATTGGTTCAATGCGTCTGTTGTAATTGCAGCGTCTTGCTTAAAAAAGTCAGGGTCATTAACGACAATTTGCTGAGCATCGAGTGCTTTTTCTAGTTGCTCCACTTTACTGGGTAATTCTTCTAATTCAAGTTTTAATTTGTAAGAGAGTTTATTACTTTTCTTTTGTGGTTTTTCTTGCTGACTACTCGCTTCAGGCTTTTCCTGTTTTATCTGCTGTAGTTGCTTTTCTTGTTCTGCTAAATAAGCAGCGTAGGCCTCGTAATCACTATAGCCTCCTACGATATCTGTAATTTTTCCTTGGCCTTCAAATGCCCACACAGAACTACAGGTATTATCGATAAACTCACGGTCATGGCTAACAATTAATACCGTGCCCTGATATTGATTAATAATATCTTCAAGTAATTCTAGGGTTTCAATGTCTAAATCATTGGTTGGTTCATCAAGTACCAGAATATTAGACGGTTTTAAAAATAACTTCGCTAACAACAAACGATTTTTCTCACCACCTGAAAGCGCTTTAACAGGCGTACGCGCTCTTGCCGGTGGAAATAGAAAGTCCTGAAGGTAACCTAATACATGACGAGAGCGCCCGCCCATCATCACCTCTTGTTTGCCTTCAGCAACATTATCTTGCACGGTTGCTTCTTCATCAAGTTTTTGACGGTACTGATCAAAATACGCAAACTCGAGGTTTACGCCTTGCTTCACACTGCCACTATCAGGTGCTAAATCACCAAATAAGATTTTTAGTAAAGTGGTTTTGCCAATACCATTCGGACCGACAAGGCCAATACGGTCGCCACGCATAACAAGTGTTGAGAAGTCTTTCGCAATCACTTTATCCTTAAATGCATGGGCAATATGTTTTGCCTCAAATACCAGTTTTCCTGAGCGATCGGCCGTTTCTATATTGAAATCTGTTTTACCAACTTGATCAACACGCTGTTTGCGCTCTTTACGTAGGGCTTTAAGTGCACGAACTCGTCCCTCGTTGCGGGTTCTTCGTGCTTTGATCCCTTGGCGTATCCACGCTTCTTCCTCTGCTAGACGTTTATCAAATAACGCATTTTGTGTTTCTTCAACTTTTAAATCATGCGCTTTTTGCTCAAGGTAAGTGGCATAGTTACCAGGGTATGAAACGAGCTTACCGCGATCTAAATCAAGAATACGGGTTGCAACAGCACGAATAAAAGCACGGTCATGAGAAATAAAAACGATACCGCCTTTAAACTCTTTTAAGAATTGCTCAAGCCAAATAACACTACTCATATCTAAGTGGTTAGTCGGCTCATCAAGAAGGAGTAAATCAGGCTCACTGACAAGTGCTCTGGCTAGAGCGACCTTACGCAACCAACCGCCAGATAGCGATTCCAGCTTTGCTTCTGGGCTTAATTCTAAGCGAGATAAAACCAGTTGAATGCGCGTATCAAACCGCCAACCATCAACCGTTTCTAGCTGATTAGATAAACGCTCTAATTTATTCAGCAGTTTATCGTTATAATCTGTTTGCATTTGATTGCTAACTTGGTGATATTCAATCAGTAAGTTCGCTATATCAGGCATGCCTTGAGCAACATAGTCAAAAACCGTCCCTTCGGCTCCTTTAGGTGGATCTTGCTCTAAACGCGAAATACGGATACCGCCTAATTGGTTTATTTCACCATCATCTAATGTTACTTGGCCATCGAGCACTTTCAGTAAGGTCGACTTACCCGCGCCATTTCTACCAACAATACAAACACGTTCACCCGACTCAATGACTGCATCAGCATCATCAAGCAGTGGGTGTGTACCATAAGCAAGTTGTGCCTTGGCTATTCTGATTAAATCCATCGTGATTACTACTCTTATTCTTTGTTATCAGCAATAAACTGCGCCAATGCGACAGTATCAAAAGGCCAAAATAATTTATTGCCTTGGCTGCTTTCAACAACCGGAATACTTGTTTGATAAAGCTCAATTAATTGTTCATTATCCATAATATCTTTTGCTGCAAACGGTATATTTGCAGCACTTAATAACTCACCTGCCAGCTCACATAAATGACAACCATCGGTGTGATACAAGGTAAAATTAGCCATGGGTAATAAGCCAACTATTATGAATTTGCTTATTACGCTTAAAGTCTGGCGACAGTGTTTTTGCTGAAATATTTTCAGCTTTTAAACCTAAGCCCATCAGCCCGACTTCGTCTAAGTTAAAGCCTCGTTTATTGTTAGAAAAAATCAACGTGCCATTCGGACTTAAAATTTTCTTAACCCATGTGAGTAACTTAATATGATCGCGCTGTACATCAAATGCATCTTTCATACGTTTTGAATTCGAAAACGTCGGAGGGTCTAAAAAGATGAGATCGTATTGGCCCTGCGCATGCTCTAACCATTTTAAACAATCGGCTTGCTCAAAACGATAGCGAGTATTGCTAATACCATTGAGGTCAAAGTTTTCTTGCGCCCACTTTAAGTAGGTTTTAGACATATCTACCGTAGTAATCGCTTTTGCACCGCCAATAGCTGCGTGAACCGAGGCACTGCCAGTATACGCAAACAAGTTTAAAAAACGTTTACCGTGTGCATTTTGCTGAATATAACGTCGTGCCAAACGGTGGTCTAAAAACAATCCTGTATCTAGATAATCAAATAGGTTAACTTTGAATTTAGCGCCAAACTCTTCAACCACTTGCGTACGGTTTTGTTTTGATACCTTGGTATATTGCTCTTCGCCTTTTTGTTTTTTACGCACTTTAACAGCGATATTTTCAGGCGCGACTTCTAACTGCTCTGCGGTTAGACTGATTACATCTTGCAGACGTTTTTGTGCTGTATTGTCATCAATCTCTTTTGGAGCAGCATATTCAAAAATAACTGCTGAATCATTGTAAATATCAACAGCTACGTTATATTCAGGAATATCTGCATCGTAAACACGATAACAGCTCACTTCATTTTGCTTTAACCAGTTCTTTAAGTTTTGTTTATTTTTCTTTAAGCGGTTTGCAAATGCTGTTGAGCCTTCATAATTAAGCGCAGGCTTGTCTTCTTTGCTTAACTCGACTTGTTTATCGTCAAGTTGATAGAGATTTAGAACAACATCTAACGGACCATTTTTAAATTTATAACGTTTAAGTTTTACTAACTTTAACAATTTAAATAGGCTTTCGTCAGCCCCAAGCAAGGCTAGCTTCCAATGATTAAAGTGCTTTTTGAAACCCACACCTAAACCTCGGTGTAAGTTAACTAACTCTGCCATCGAGCCTAAACGTTCACCATAAGGTAGGTTAGAAATCACCACGCCTGGTAGTTTAGCCACGGATGTTAGCTTACTCGCATCACTTTGCTTAAACTTAATAATAGTGCCGAGGTCTGCACGCTCAGCATTTTCTTGCGCCTTTGCGATTACACTGCCATCAATGTCATGACCAATAAGCCACAATTTAGGATCAGTAATTTGAGCCGTTAACTCCGCTTTTAATTCTTTGTATTTTTGTAAGCGGAAACTAGGTAAGCGCTCAAAAGCAAACCCCTCACGGAATAACCCTGGCGCTTCATTGCGTGCCATGCTGGCCGCTTCAATCAAAATAGTGCCTGAACCACAACATGGGTCAAACAATGGTTGTTGTACGTTCTCAAGCCAACCACTTCGTTTTACTAGAGCAGCAGCCAAATGTTCTTTGATTGGTGCTTTACCTTGATCTTGACGATAGCCACGCTCAGATAAACGCGGGCCTGAATAATCAATATAAAGGGCAACACCGTGACGATTCAGCCGTGCAACCACTCTTACGTTTGCATTAAATTTATCGACATTTGGACGTTGTTCATAAAGATCTGCAAAATAATCAACGATGGCATCTTTAACAACCAGCCCAGAAAACTGCGTGTTTTTTAGATCGTGATTTGTACCTGTAAAATCCACTGCGAATGTT
Organism: Pseudoalteromonas sp. L1; assembly: GCF_021728095.1. NCBI lineage: Bacteria > Pseudomonadati > Pseudomonadota > Gammaproteobacteria > Alteromonadales > Pseudoalteromonadaceae > Pseudoalteromonas > Pseudoalteromonas sp. L1. Next base: position 1,148,712 of record NZ_JAKKCT010000001.1, read on the forward strand.
TGCTTTGGACCAAACCATTCTTGCCAAGGTTGTAAGCGCGCAAAATTGTAAAGGCTTTCTTTGTCCTTAACACCTTCTTTTTCTTCTATCAGCATCATGATACGCGTCGCAAAACGACTCGATAAACAGATCTTTTGTGCTAATAAACTATCTGCTTCAAAACGTACAGAGCCCACGGTTTGTTTAGAGACTTCTGCACCGAGTTCGGTAAGTTCATCAACAAGTAAATTTTCAATTCCGATAGAAGTAAGTGCGATAAATTGCAAAGTAAAAACCCTTAAATGCTAATTGCGCAGGATTATAGCATAGCTTAGCGAACAAAAACGCCATCAATTAAAGGGATATTATGCTGTTTTGAAGTGTTTTTGCTGGATATAAACAGGATGGATACGATTGTTAAGAACTTTAATAGCTTCAAACTGTTGCAATGACAAGTTTTCATCTAACTGAAAGTGCTCACTTAAGTTAATACATACAGACGCATCTGATGAATGGTCAACAATCAGAAACTCGCCTTCTTGTGCTTGTGAGCACAACTTTACTACAGCCTCAACACTTGGCTCGCTACCCATATATTCATGGAAAAACCAGCTTTTAGCTAGCACAGGCTTTAAATGAAACTTAACAGCTGTCGCATTGAGTGAAATTTGGCAAAGCTCTGCAGGATTCCATAACGAAAAGGTTTCAAGATACTGATAGACTTGCTGATAAAATGCAGCATCTTCAAGGCTGAAATTAGGCTCTTCAAGAACAGCATCGGTAAGCTGACGAAGTTTATAGGGCGTGCAGAGTTGCATGTTTTGGTCAAGGTCGACCAAAAGGCGATTATTTTTAGAACAAGCAAGCCACTTCCATTGCTTTGATGCTTGTAACATGACTCCTCCTTAAACTAAAAATTCCTCTTTACTTAGCACACTATTATAACGAAAGTAGACCATTAATAAAATGATTTTTTAGAACATTTTATTAATGATCAATCGCTTAGATAACCGATCCTTATAAGCCGTTAAGGATCGTTTTTACCAATTCTGGGCCTTTATAAATAAAGCCAGTATAAACTTGAACAAGGTCTGCTCCTGCTGCAAACTTTTCTTTTGCAGAGTCAGCATCATCGATACCACCCACACCGATGATAGGTAGCTTGCCTTCGGTTAAGCGCTTAAGCTCACTAACCACGTGGGTTGAGCGCTCACGTACTGGCTGACCAGAAAGGCCGCCCGCTTCATTTGCGTATTGTTGGCCTTGTACCATAGCGCGCTCAAGTGTTGTGTTTGTCGCAATAACACCGTCGATCTTATTATTGATCAAAGACTCACTGACTTGCGCAATTTGAACTTCATCCAGATCTGGAGCGATCTTAACCAGCATTGGCACTTGTTTATTATGCTTAGCAACCAAATCAAGCTGCTCATTTTTTAAACTTTGCAATAAGTCATCTAGTGCTTCACCATATTGTAAATCACGAAGACCTGGCGTATTTGGTGATGAAATATTTACTGTGATATACGATGCATGCTCAAATACTTTACGCATACAGTGAATGTAATCATCTTTCCCCTGCTCGTTTGGTGTATCTTTATTTTTACCAATATTGATACCTAGAATACCGTCATATTTCGCTGCTTTAACATTGTTAACTAGGTTATCAACGCCCTTATTGTTAAAACCCATACGATTGATAATCGCATTTGATTCAGGTAAGCGGAAAATACGAGGCTTGTCGTTACCTGCTTGCGGGCGTGGTGTAACAGTACCAACTTCAACAAAACCAAAGCCCATTTGTGCAAAGGCATCAATACACTCTGCATTTTTATCTAAGCCCGCGGCTAAACCTACTGGATTTTTAAACTCCAGCCCTAAAAAATTAACGGGCTTATTAGGGACAGTTTGTGACCACGCAGCACTCAATGGCGTATCAGCAAATCGGCGTAAGTTATTAAGTGCAAATTCATGAGCCCACTCCGCATCACGGGTAAACATAAAACGGCGAGCTAAATCATAAAACATGGCTTGTTGTTCCTTAGGTAAAAATAAACAAGGTAGCCGCTTAAAACGGACCATTGCAAATTAAGGGCAAAAAAATACCCCAGCGAGCTGGGGTATGTATTTTAACGACTTTTCATTTATTTGGAAGTGTCACAGTTGTGGCTTAACAACATTAGTTCACGAAGTGCTACTGAGAACTTCGCAAAATCGTGACTTTGCGATGTTTTAAACTCAGATAACATTTGTTTCCAACGTTGTAATAGTAGATCTTGGTTGTCCATCCACTCATCGATTTGTGCATCAATATCTTTGCTGTCTGCTGCAAAGCTATTAAGTACTACAGCTGATAATGTACGTTGTTGCCAATCAAGCTCTTCACGGTATGACGCACGGGCAAGTGCTTGCCAATGGTTCGCAACCGGTTGATTAGTAATTTGATCCAAGAACCAATGTAAGCCCATACGTGCACCAAGCTTGAAGTAGGTATTAGATACCATATCAATATCGCGATTTGAGTTATTGGCAATTTCTGCTAAATCCATTACAGAGAATAAGCTAGAAAGTGACACTACACGTGTTGCAAGCGCTTTTGGAACACCGCTTTCAATTAATTTATCAGCAGCTTTAACTAGACGCTCACTTTCTTTGTCAACCATGTAGTTGTTTAAGTTATCACTTAAATCAGCAAATGTTGGTGCAAAGAATTCAATTGCTTGCTCAATGGTTTGTGCTTTGTTGCGATGACGTAAGAACCAACGTGTTGCACGACGAACCGTACGGCGAAGCTGATAAAGCATTTCTGTTTGTACAGCTGCTGGAATCTTATTATCTAACGCAACAATTGATGACCACGTTTCTGGCATTTGGAATACTTCTTTCGCAATTGAGTAGCAAAGTGCGATTTCAGCTTCGTTTGCACCTGTTTCTTCGTGCATACGAACCATGAAGTTAAGGCCCATATCATTAACGATATTATTAGCAAGTTTCGTTGCGATAATTTCTTTACGAAGTGGGTGGTTATCCATCGCATCGTTGAACTTCTCACGAAGTGGTACTGGGAATGAGTTAACCAACAGCTGACGGTAATATGGGTTCTCAGTAATTTCATCTACAACAAGCGACTCTTTAAGAACCATCTTCGCATAAGAAACAAGTACAGATAGCTCTGGACGAGTTAAATCTTTACCCGCCGCAGCGCGCTCTGCAAGCTCTTCATCTGTTGGAATAAACTCGATTGCACGGTTTAGTTTACCCTCTTTTTCAAGAGCGTGAATAAAGCGTACTTTCTCTTTAAGCGTTGATGCGCCTTTAGATTGTGTAATCGACAAAGTATGTGTTTGACGGTAACAATCTTTCAATACTAATTGCGATACTTCATCAGTCATCGAATAAAGCAGCTCATCACGTTGTTTACGTGTTAAGTCACCTTCAGCCACTAAGCCGTTTAGTAAGATCTTAATATTTACTTCGTTATCTGAACACGCAACACCACCTACGTTATCGATGAAGTCCGTATTTACGCGACCACCTTTGGCAGCAAACTCAATACGACCCAGTTGCGTTGCACCTAAGTTACCACCCTCACCTAAGATCTTCGCACCAAGCTCTGCGCCATTGATACGTAATGCATCATTTGCGCGGTCACCCACATCTGCATCCGTTTCTTTAGAGTTCTTGATGTAAGTACCGATACCACCATTCCACAGTAAATCAAACTCCATCATTAACGCTGCTTTGATTAACTCGTTAGGTGTCATGCTAGCTTTTTTAGTGCCAAGCATTTTCTTCATTTCTGGGCTTAAGCTAATTGATTTAGCCGCACGAGAGAATACGCCACCACCTTGCGAAATTAGGTCTTTATTGTAATCTTCCCATGAAGAACGCGGTAAGTTAAATAAACGCTCACGCTCAGGGTAAGATGTTGCTGCATCTGGATTCGGATCAACAAAAATGTGCATGTGGTTGAATGCCACTTGTAAGCGAATATGCTTAGAAAGCAACATGCCGTTACCAAATACGTCACCCGCCATGTCACCGATAGCAACAACTGTGAAATCAGTCGTTTGACAGTCAATATCCATCTCACGGAAGTGGCGTTTAACAGATTCCCACGCACCTTTAGCTGTGATACCCATTTTCTTATGGTCATAACCTACTGAACCACCTGATGCGAATGCATCACCTAGCCAGAAGTTATACTCATTTGCGATACCGTTTGCGATATCAGAGAAAGTTGCAGTCCCTTTATCGGCAGCAACAACTAAATATGGGTCATCTTCATCGTGACGAACAACATCAACTGGTGGAACAATCTCACCGCGTTCAATGTTATCTGTGATATCTAATAAACCACGGATGAAAATTTTGTAACACTCTTGACCTTCTTTGAAGAACGCTTCACGGTCAGTCGGTAGTTGTTTACATACGAAACCACCTTTTGAACCCACTGGTACAATAACGGTATTTTTAACTTGTTGCGCTTTAACAAGACCCAGTACCTCAGTACGGAAGTCTTCACGACGGTCAGACCAACGTAAGCCACCACGTGCTACTTTACCACCACGTAAATGCACACCCTCAACGCGTGGCGAGTATACGAAAATCTCGAACGCAGGCAGTGGTAATGGCATTTCTGGGATCATTGAAGGCTGAACTTTGAACGATACATATGACTTAAATTGGCCATCAGCTTCTTTTTGGAAGAAGTTCGTTCTTAAGGTTGCATTGATCATATCAACGTATAAACGGATGATACGGTCATCATCAAGGTTCGCTACGTTTTCAAGCTCTAGGTAAACTTGACTTACAAGCTTCTCAAGCGCCTTTTCACTTCCTGGGTTCTTAACTGAGAACTTTTTAGTGAATAAGTTAACGATTTGCGATGCGATATGTGGATAATTTGCAAATGTGCTTTCAATATAAGTTTGCGAGAAAGTCACACCAATTTGACGCATGTATTTAGCATAAGCGCGCAGAATAGATGCTTCACGACCTGTTAAACCGCCCATTAATACTAAACGATTAAAACCATCGTTTTCTAAGCGGTTATTCCACACATTTGTTAGTGCAGCACGGAAACGCGCAGACACTTTATCAAAGTCAGCAATACCTTTGTTGTCAATTAGCATGGTGAAATCCATGATCCAATTAACCTTGCCATCTGTCGTTTTAACTGAGTAAGGCGTTTCACCCACTACACGTAAACCAAAGTTTTCAAGCATTGGCATAACGTCAGATAAGTGAATTGGCTCATCTTTGTGGAATAAGCTTAAACGAACAACATTTGTATTCGCTTCTTCTTGTGGACGGTAGAACAACATTTCTAATTTGTTTTCGTCGTTAAGAAGTTCAAGCTTTTCAATATCAACAACCGCAGCGCTTGGCAGAACTTGATCTTTATACGAGCTGGCAAAAGCTTGTGCATATTTACGGTTAAGCTCTTTACCGCGGGCTTCACCTGCACTTTCAAGTAACGCAGATTGTAGTCTATCTTCCCAAGTACGGGCAGCTTCAATTAGGTTGTTTTCGATGTCTTTCACGTTATATTCAATATTATTGTCAGTCACACGCACCGTGTAGTGTGTACGGGCTAATGTTGACTCAGAGAAGAAAGTAGTAAATTCGACTTTATCGTCAGAATTAAATGCGTTTGCTAAAATACGTTGTGTTTCACGACGTAGTGCGGTGTTATAACGCTCACGTGGCACATACACCATACATGAAAAGAAACGACCATAGGCATCTTTACGAACAAAAATACGACACATATCGCGTTCTTGTACTTGTAAAACACCCATTGCTACTTCGAGTAGCTCTGTTTCACGTGCTTGAACAAGTTCATCACGTGGGTAGGTCTCTAAAATATTTAATACCGCTTTGTAGGCATGAGTGCCTTTTGCAAAGTCACACATTTCCATGATGCGATTGATTTTGCTTTTCAGAACAGGCACATCGGTTGCGCTGTTGTTATAAAAGCTAGATGAGAATAAACCAAGGAAACGGTCTTCACCAATCACATTGCCTTCATCATCAAAACGTTTTATACCTACATAATCAATGTATGCTGGACGATGAACACGAGAAACAGAGTTTGTTTTAGTCAAAATAAGTAAATTACTGCTGCGTGCTTCTTGGCGAGCAACTTCAGGTAATTCAGATAAAAGACGACTGTGCTCTTCATCAGTGTTTTTCATTAGGCCAAGGCTTGTGCCTTTTTTACCTTTTAACTGATAGTCACCTTGAACAGGAGAAAGCTCATATTCACGGTACCCCATTAGTGTAAAGTTATCTTTTGCTAACCAGTCTAGAAACTCAACCGTTTCAGCAACTTCGTCTTTGTTGTTATTATGGTGACGGTTTGGTAAGTCCTTAGTTACAGCAACTAGCTTTTCGCGAATTGGCTGCCAGTCTTCAACAGCAATAGATACATCAACAAGGACAGACTCAAGCTCTTTTTTGAAAGACTCGATTACTTTAGCATCAGTTTGGCGGTCTATTTCAATGAAGAAAACCGTTTTAGTCGAGGTTGATTCCTGCTCAGCTTTTAAACTAGAAATACCCGTGATTTTTTCATTCTTATCACGTTGAATTTTAAGCGGAGAGTGAAGTAGCAGGTGAGAAGCGATATTTTCGCGGGTCATCGCCATACGCACAGAATCAACTAAGAAAGGCATATCTTTAGCGATAATTTCGACAATTGTGTGCGATGACTGCCAGCCATCTTTTGCAACTTCAGGATTGAAGACACGGACAACCGCGTCATCAGAATTATTTTTTTCTAGCGAGTTCCATAGGCTTAGTGCAGCGCCATATAAGTCACTATCGTTGCGATGTGCCAAATCCTCTTTAGACATATTGCTGTACAAGGCTTTGGCGAATTTCTCAACGAGTAACACATTATCAGCGTGAACTTTTTTCTGGATCAGCTTACAGACATTATCTAAGATAACCGAGGCTTGCCCTTCATTTCGTGTCATTGTATGTTCCTTAATCTATACTACTTATTGATTAGTAGAATATTTGTACAGCCATTTATTAGCGTGGAGTCAGGTAAATTCTAACTCTTTTACAGCTAATAAACAGCCTTTTCGATGAAATCATTTTAAGCTTTTCAGCTATTTGGTCATCTATTCACAAAATATAGATATAAATGGCCATTACTGGCCATATTGGAGCACAATTATTCACATTATTTTTTCTGGTCAGTCCAGAGGAAACTACCTATTGCAGGTAAAAGTAATACGGCACCCAACATATTCACTAAGAACATAAAGGTCAGTAGGATCCCCATATCAACTTGGAACTTCAAATCAGAGAAAATCCATGTACTCACACCAATGGCTAAGGTGATACCTGTGAATAACACCGCACTGCCTCGCTCTACTAACGCATTACGATAAGCAACCTCAAGTGCAACACCTTGTTTTAACTGCCCCATCATTGATGAAAGAATATAAATGCCGTAGTCAACACCAATACCTACACCTAAAGCAATAACTGGCAATGTTGACACTGTTAAACCAATTTCAAGCTGTACCATCAACGCTTGTGCTAGGGTCGATACGATATACAAAGGTAGTACCACAGCAACAGTGGCTTTCACACTTCTAAAGCTAATTAAGCATAGCAAGATGACGGCACCGTAAACGTAAAGCATCATGGGAAGCTGTGCCGCTGAAACTGATTCATTGGTAGCTGCCATCACACCCACAGGGCCTGAGGCAAGCTTGAACTTCAATTTATCGGTTTCCTCTTTAGCCGCAAACTCTTTTACTTTAGCAACCACATGATCAATAGTTTCGGCTTTGTGATCTTCTAAGAAGAAAATCACAGGCATAACAGAGCAGTTACCATCAAGTAAGCCTGAGCTTGTTTCAACTCTTGCTGTTGATTGTACTAAGCTTGCTGTATTACGCGGTAAGCTTTGCCACTTTAAATTACCTTCATTAAAGCCTGCATTCACTGACTGCGCGACAGAACTTAAACTAACTGCTGATTGCACACCTGGCACATTTTCCATTTGCCATTGGAAACGGCTGATACGTTCCATCACATCATGTTCTGTACACGCAGCAGGATATGCTTCAACAATGACTTTTAAAATATCGGATGAAATGGTGTATTTATCTGAAATCAAGAAAGTGTCTTGGTTATATCGTGCATCTTGATGAAGCGATGGCGCACCAGCGTGTAAGTCGCCAATACGCATTTTATCTGCTTGCCAGTAACCAAAAGCAAACAGTATCACTGTAAGTCCGATAATTAGCCGTGCCGTTTTAGGGTCTGTTGCTTTAACTAGTATCTCTCGTAAATTATCAAGAACATTTGGCTTATCTGAGTGTGTACCAGATTGGATACGCACTGAGCCTTCAAACTGCATGTATGATGCCCAGACAGGAAGCAAAATTAAGTTCGTGAAAATAATCACCGCCACCCCTAAGCTCGCCGTGATCGCAAGTTCACGAATAATACCGATATCAATAGTGAGTAACGTTAAGAAACCAACTGTATCTGATAACAGTGCAATACCACCTGGAATTAATAAAGCCCTAAAACTTGCTTGGCAACAAACTCGCGTGCTGCTGCCACCGCATACTTTCTTGCCAATATCGTTAATCATTTGCACACCATGGCTCACACCAATTGCAAATACTAAAAATGGCACCAGAATAGACATAGGATCTAAACCAAAACCAAGCGATGACAGTAAGCCAAGCTGCCAAACCACCGCAATAATAGAGCAAGCGATCGGTAAAATAGTGAGTTTTAAGCTATGGCAGAATAGCCAAACCATTACAAACGTAAAGGCTATTGCAATTGCGAAGAATAACAGTACGCCTTTGGCACCCTCAGCGACATCTCCCGCCATTTTCGCAAAACCAATAATATGAATACTGACTTTATCCGTGCTCAGTGGTTCACGTACTTGCGTTTCTAGCTTTTCTGCAAACGCTAAAGTATCGAGCTTTTCTTGTGTTTGTGGATCAGTTTCCAATAACTGAGCTGTTACCATGGCGCATGAATAATCGCTGGCAATCATACGGCCAACGACTTTGGCTTTTTCAATGTTCTCTTTTACAACGGCAAGTCCACGCTTATCCGCGGTAAAATTAGCCGGAATAATGGGCCCCCCGGCAAAACCATCTTCAACGACTTCAACAAAACGGGCACTGGGGGCAAAAATTGAATTAACTAACGGACGATTTACACCAGGAATAAAGTAAAGCTGGTCATGAACAGCTTTAAGCTGGGTGAAAAATTCTTCATTAAAAATATCACCATCTGCATCACAGACAGAAATCAAAATGCTGTTAGCTCCACCAAACTGTTTTTCATGCTTGGTGTAGACCTTCATGTAGTCATGATTAAGTGGAATATTTTTATTAAATGATGCATCTAATTGAATCTGCGTTGCTTTAAAAAGTAAAAAACAAGTGATTAATGCAAAAGAGATAATCGCAAATAAACGGTGACGGAATACCGCCTTTTCTAAAAAATCTAAAAAACCACGCATTACGGATTCAACTCCTTCACTTTAATACCATCTTCTGAAGCCATAATGAGTTTATTTTGAAATACAACACCATCAAGTAAAGACTTGCCATCATCCATTTGTTCTTCAGTTAGTTCATCATTTTTAATATGAAAAATGACACCGCTATTGGCAAACAGCAGCCATTCGTTATTGTAGTTAATTGCACTGTTTACTGTTGCGAAATTGTCTGTGTGGATTTGTTGCCATTGTTCACTGCCTGCTTGACGAGTAAAAATATTCCCTCTTAAACCTGCAACTAAGTCTTCTCCTTGGGATTGATCTGCAGTTGACGCAAACGTAAAGAAAGACCCCATATATATTTCTTCTAGACGTTGCCACGTGTCACCGTTATCAAAACTTTCAGCCATCAACCCCATTTCACCAACCAATATTAAACGGTCATTGGTTTTCACAATACGGTTAAAATGTGGAAGAATCGAAGCTGTCTCATACTCATACCCTTCTGGGTCACTCTTTTTTAGTTCATTAAGGTATGCACGGTCTTCTTCAAAAAGTAAGCTATCTAAAAATCGTTTTTGCCATTTCTGGCCACCATCCTGCGTTTCAAAAAACATGCCGTATGCACCCACAGCATAGCCATGCTTTTCTGAGGTGAAAAGTATATCTAAGCAAGGCTTATCCATATCTGGAAGTGCTTGCTGAAGCTGCCATGATTTGCCCGCATCCGTAGTATTAATAATAGTGGCATCATGACCACATGCCCATCCTAGGTTCTTATTATAGAAATCGACTGCGGTGAGTAAAACTTGCGTTGGAACACTGGCTTGCTGCCATGATTGTGCATCGTTACTGGTGATTACGACGCCATGTTTTCCAACAGCCACTAATTGATCATCAATTAGTTCAATATCTGTGAGGAGTGTTTTGTCTGCATTAACAGCACTAATAGCATGTTCTAGTTGGGGCATGTCCTGAGAAAAACATGAAGCACTATAAGCAAGACAAGCATAAAGCAAATACTTCATAAGGGTAAATCGCCTTCGAAAAGATAAATGAGTAAGCCATAAGTCACGTGTTAAACCAATTGTGCCTAATTGACTAATATGAATTGCAAAGGCACCTGATAAAACAGGTGCCTATTTAGATTAACGGCCTTCGCGGCGAAGTGCGCTTGACGTAAACTCGTTATCGTTAAATGATTGTGAGAAGTCATACATCTTCTCTTGGTTATCTAAACCAATTGCCAAATAACGACGTGAATTAAGATCATGGTAAACTTCTAAGGTACTCCAGTGAGTTGGTACTTCATAGTAGTTTAGGCCATGGGCCATCGCCACACGATACATTTGGTCACGATTATCATATATATCTGCTACGTGAACTTGCCAGCTGTCTTCATCAATATAGAACACACGTTTTTTATAAATGTGACGAGTGCCCTCTTTTAAGTTAGCTTCAACAACCCAAACACGGTGCTTCTCATAACGAACATATTCAGGGTTGATATGACCTGCTTGCAAGATATCATCGTATTCAAGCTTATCGCTGTGCAGTTTGTAGCTGTTATATGGAATATAAAGCTCCTGTTTACCTTTTAACGTCCAGTTATAACGGTTTGGTGAACCATTAAACATATCGAAGTCATCGGTAGTACGTAAACTATCTGCTGCAGTACCTGGTGCATCATATGCCACGTTTGGCGCACGACGAACACGACGCTGACCAGAGTTATAAGTCCACGCTTGACGAGGTGTTAAAATTTGGTCCATGGTTTCATGGACAAGTAATGCAGTACCAGCAAGACGCGCAGGCTCTGTTACTTTTTGCTTAAACTTGAATAGAATGTTTGATTCTTGAAGTTTTTCAGGTGTCGCTTTTGGATCTGAATACTCAACTAACAGTTGCTCATCAAAGCCAACATAATTATATGAGCCTGATGCCGTTGGTGCAGCTTGTCCACCAAAACGTTCAATAGATAAACCTCTAAAACGTAATAGATGATTCCAGATAGCCTCTAAGCCATCCTTAGGAATAGGAAACGGAACACCAACCGCCGTGTTTTTAATACCATTACCACCTTCAACCAGCTCAGCTGTCGTTGCATATTTTTTAGTTGCATCATAAACAAACTGAGGATAAGAAGCGCTACGGCGAGTTTGATAAATATTCATTTTGAACGTATCAGGATATGTTTTGAATAGTTCAATTTGACCAGGGCTTAGGTATTCTTTGTATTTATCTACGTTTGACTTATCAATGGTAAATAAAACTTTATCTTCAGCGTATGGGTCTGGGTGGTGCATTCCCGCTTTATAACTAGCAGGAGGTGTAGTAATTCCCCCTGTCCAAGCTGGAATAGAACCATCTTTATTCGCCGCTTTCTCTGCACCGATTGGTGTTAAATCATTACCTAAACGTGCTGCTTCATCAGCGGTAATTTTTGCAAGTACACTTGAGCTTGCGAAAACACTGCAAAAAGCTGCAGCAATGAGGGTAGGTTTTCTAATAATCATAATTTACCCTTAAATTGAATATTTGATATTGAAAGAAACATAATCGCGGTCAGAGAATGTATTCGTCGCGCCACCACCCCAGAATGAGTTGTAGCTAAAGTCGAACGACCACGCATTTTGATAGTTGAAGTTCATAGTTACACCGAGTGATTTACGGTCTTCAACAAATAAGAACATTGGGTCTGGTGTAATACCATTCACGTCATGTGAAAATACAAAACGAGGGGAAAAGTTCACACCGTTAAAGATATTGAAATAATCACCCTTTGCGATTAAACGGTAGCCCCACGCTGATGCAGTTGGGAAAGGGTTTGTCTCTGGGCCATTAGAAAGACCTAAGTGCAATGTAGAATAATCGTCAGCCAATGGACCTTGGATAACGCCACTACGCCCTGTACCTGCCACGTTTAAACGAAGCTCATCATATTCCGGCATATTATTAATTCGTACACCACCAATTTCACCGACCACAGCCCAGCTATCAGCACCTAAAGATGGACCAAATAAATGAGTCGCCGTGAATTGCAATTGCGCAGTATTACGTAAAATAAAGCCTTGTGCTAATTCACCAGGACCGACAACGCTTGTTGCATCACCTGGGCTCATTTGTGAGATACCAGCAAAATCAGGGCGGATACCTGCAACAGCTAATTGCTCAGGCATACCAGCATAAAGTAACTCTACGTCATCAATTTGCAAAGGCTCATCTTGACGGAAGGCAAACTCACCCGCAAATGCGGTTTCGCCTAACGAAGTATTAAAGCTTAAACCGTAAAGCTTAATATCTTCAGGGTATTCTAATTGGCCCTTAGTAAACGCTTGTAAGCCAGTTACATTGTCTTCAGTAATTTCAGTGCTAAGTAACATACCAATATCAGACGCGATTGCTGCGCTTGTAAAATTAGAAACTTGACCTGATATTACCGGACGACGGCTATGATAGTTGATGTGATATAACGCAACTTCAGTATCATTTAGCTCAGGTAAAAACATACCTAAACGCAAACCATATTGACCACCATCATCAGGCTCACTCTTACCTGCGTTGCCCTTACCTTTTAACGCCACTTTAGTTGGGTAAGCTAAGTACAGCTGTGCCATCATCGCTTGGCCTTGCGCTGATGTAGGGTCGATTCCTTGCGAGCGCACAATGTCATCTAAGCTATTTAAGCTTTCTGTTAAAAATGCTAAATCAATGTCAGGGTTTGAGGTAAAACCAAGTTGGATATTTTGTTGGTAACCATTCTCTGATGCAAAATCATTGGTTGAGAAGTAAGTACCCGCAGCAGGAAGACGTGTCTCGTGCCACTCGTACTGATAAAACCCTTCCAAAGTAAGGTTATCGGTAATACCGAGTGATGCCCAAAGCATACCCACAGGGATGAACGCTTCTTTAAGCTCAGCACCAGGTGCTTTAAGTCGGTCAATATCAACCGGGTTGACATTAATACCATGAGAGATCAGTGTACTTTCACCCCAGTTTACGACTTGTTGACCTAAACGGATAGATAGCGGGTTACGCCCTTCATTTAAATCGAAGTTAGCCCAAACGTAGGCATCTAAAAGTCGTAGGTCTGCACACACTTGTTCTTTAGTATCGTCATCATCACATGGATCGACTTTTTGCCCAGAAGTTGGATTGTTGTAGGCGAAATCACCATCCATCAAAGCAAAATCATAGAAATACATGAAGCGCGTGAAGAAACCATAGTTATCTTTGCTAATTGATAACTCGTGGTTGCCTTTTAATAGCTTTGAAAACGAATCGCCACTATCGAAGTTTAAGTTACCAGCATCACCGTTATTTGAATATGCACCTGGCTGGTTCCAAACATCCGCAGACGAGTAGATAGGATTTAAAGCTGAGTGATAGCCGGTCCAATCGAATGACGGGTTATTACTTTTACCTATATGCTGAAAGTCGCGGTCTTCAACACGAATGCTCTGTCCATAAGAAAAACTAGAGTCAAAACGGACGTCAAAATCCCCTAACTCAAAAGTTGCCGCGTGCAAAGCAGTGCTTGAAAGCCCAAGGGTTGCTGCCGCAAGCCCCAGTGCTATTTTGTTTTTAACAAAAAGCGAGCGTTTTATCATTGTGTTCATCCCCCTGTAACGGGTTGTTTTGTGATCAAATTGTTGTTTTTAGTATCTTTCTAACGATAGAAGCGAAATAGTAAAAATACAATATAGAACGCGTTCAATCGGTTAATATTTATTTAATTATGTGACGTTTACGTATTGGTAAGACGTCATACCAGATAATTTATACACGTAAATTAACAATAGAACAAACCGAATTAACAAAAATATAATAAATTTAGTTAATTGGGGACAGCAAAGTACGGTTAATTTTAGAACAAAATACCGTACTTTGAAGAAGAGTTATAAATTAGATTTCATGCTTTTAGCTGACTTTCTCAAGTTTAAGGAATCTGTTTTGCTCAGTGAGTATCAGCCTAAAGCGCCCTCTTATTCCTATCGAAGAAATAAAAGGACGCAAATGTTCAGCATCGAAACGAACTGTTTTACCACCATCTTCCGTCACTTGGACTGATTTATATTTACCATGATAATAATCTAAACATTTAGAGTAACTCAGGTAGAGCGAAAAATAGTATTCGTTCATTAACTAGCAAGTGCCTTCTCTACTTTTTCATATAAGTCGTCACTTAAACCATCCAATGACGCTAGCCGAGTAAGTTGTGCCTTCATCGCCGCTGAACGATTGTCGTCATAGCGACGCCATGACATGAAAGGTGTCAACATTCTTGACGCATTCTGTGGGTTTATTTCATTAAGCTTAACCAATAGATCACCCAATAACTGATAGCCCTTGCCATCTGCACGATGAAATTGCGTAATATTAAAATGACTAAAACTACCCACTAATGCTCGAACACGGTTAGGGTTGCCAAAATCAAAACTTGGGTGCTCATATAAACCTTTAATTTCATCGATACAGGTATCAGTATCATTCATCGCCTGTAAGGCAAACCACTTATCCATTACCAGTACATCATGACGCCACTTGGCATCAAATTCACTCAATAAACGCTCGCCAAGAGAATGATTTGCTTTCACCACAGCACCCAGTGACGCGAGCACATTTGTCATATTCGCGCTATTTGCAGCTTCAATGATTAGCTCATTGATAGCTGGATCAGGTGTTTTAGCTAAGTAATGCAAACAAACTTGTTTTAATGCTCGCACCGCAACAGCGTCAGCAGATGTTGACCCATCATCTTCGAGTGATTGATAACAATTCGTTAAGGACTCTGAAAGACTTGATGCAATTTGTTTTTCAAACGCATTTAATACATCAATAATATTATCAACAGGAATGACTTTGTATTCAGCAGCCAGAGTATCGTAGCTTGGTAATTTAAGTAATTCAGCAATCAATGCTAAATCACCTTCCCGCTTAGTAATAAGCGTATCGAATGTATTAATAACCGACGGCGATAACTCGTTATTACCCGACGAAATCGCTGTTTTAATTTCATTGGTCAAAAGACGTTGTTGCGCATCCCAGCGAGAGAAGTCACTACGAGCAAAACGCATTATATGCAGTAAATCCTCAGCCGAGCTTGATTGATTGACAATACAAGGAGCCGAGAAGTCTTCCAATAGAACAGCAACAGGTCGCTCAGCGAGTCCTTCAAAAACAAATTGTTGCTTCTGTTTAGTCACATTCAATACTGAATCATGGGCTTGATCATTTACTACCAGAGGTAATGACTCCCCCGCCGGATTCAATAACTCAATAGCAAATGGAATATGCAACAGGTCATTCTCAGGTTGATTGTCTGGTGCGAATTGCTCAATTGTTAAAGTAAACGTTTGTTTTTCGCTATGGTACTGTTGCTCAACATTCAGTTTTGGAGTGCCAGCTTGACTATACCAACGTTTAAATTGGCTTAAATCAATGCCTGACGCATCATTCATAGCAGCGACAAAGTCATCACAGGTCACAGCTTGTCCATCATGACGTTCGAAATAGAGTGACATGCCTTGCTGGAACTTCTCTTCGCCCAATAAAGTGTGCATCATACGAATAACTTCAGCGCCTTTGTCATAGACTGTGACAGTGTAGAAATTATTCATTTCAATCACTTTTTCAGGACGAATTGGGTGCGCCATAGGCCCTGCATCTTCGCTAAACTGGTGGGTACGCATAACCTTAACCGCGTCAATTCGGTTAAGTGCTCGTGAGCCTAAATCACTGCTAAACTCTTGGTCACGAAAGACCGTTAAGCCTTCTTTTAATGATAGCTGGAACCAATCTCGACACGTTACACGGTTACCGGTCCAGTTATGAAAATACTCATGGCCAACGATAGACTCAATGGTATGGTAATCTTTATCTGTGGCCGTCTCTTGGTTGGCTAGTACGCATTTGCTATTAAAGATATTTAGCCCTTTATTTTCCATCGCACCCATATTAAAAAAGTCGACAGCAACAATCATGTATATATCTAGGTCATACTCAAGATTAAAACGCTCTTCATCCCACTGCATTGACTTTTTAAGTGAAGACATTGCATGCGGGGTTTTAGCTAAATTTCCTTTATCGACAAATAATGCCAGCTCTACGTTACGACCAGACTTAGTTGTGTAGTGGTCACGCAAAACATCAAAATCCCCTGCTACTAGGGCGAACAAGTAACTTGGCTTTTTGAATGGGTCTTGCCATTTTACAAAATGACGACCGTCATCCAATGTGCCAGCGTCAATTTGATTGCCATTTGATAATAAATGAGTGTATTTCTGGTCCGCGATAATGGTGACATCAAAGCTGGCTAAAATATCAGGGCGATCCATGTAATACGTAATTTTTCTAAAACCTTGCGCTTCACATTGCGTGCAATACGCACCGCCAGATAAATACAACCCTTCAAGTGATGTATTTGTTTGTGGATCAATATGATTTTCTATTTTAAGTGTAAAGCTGTCAGGTAAATGATGGATAATCAGCTTTTCATCTTCAAGTGTATAATCATCGTATTGTTCATTATTTACAGATAATGAAATAAGCACTAAATCCACACCATCTAATATTAGATCGGCCTCGGTATTATCCGTACGACTCATCGTCATTGTCGATTGCACTGTGGTTTTTAATGGTGCTAATTCGAAGCGTAAATCGATATGGTGAATTGAAAATTGTGGGGCTTGGTAATCTTTTAGATATTGAGCTTGAGGTTTATTCGTTACAGACATAAAAGGCTCCAAATGGCCCCACTTCTGTAGGGCCTTACGTTATTATTCAACAGTGCTTGGTTTCGCATGTTTTGGGGTAATGCGTAAAATCTTAATTCCCAAATAAGCATAAATAACCGCTAGGAACGGATTAATTAAATTAAAGAAAGCATACAGTGCATAATCAAATGGATTGATTAATAAAACACTTTGCATATACGCACCACAAGTATTCCAGGGGATCAATGGACTAGTTATCGTTCCGCCATCTTCTAAGGTGCGTGATAAGTTAACCGGCTTTAAACCACGTTTTTCATATTCTTCTTTAAACATGCGGCCAGGCACGACAATGGCAATGTATTGATCAGCCGCTACCGCATTTGTACCGATACACGTAGCAATCGTTGCGGTAATAAGCGAGCCGGTACTCTTCGCTATTTTTAAAATGCTCTTTACGAACATATCAAGTAAGCCCGTTTTTTCCATAATGGCACCAAACATAAGCGCAGTCATAATTAACCATGTAGTCGTTAACATGCCAGCCATACCACCACCACTGAGCAATGAATCCATTTTTTCATCACCAGTATCGATACTAAACCCATCGAAAAAAGTGGTCCATACTAGTTTAAAATAGCCAATAATTTCACCTTGTGATGCATCAATTTGGCTGCTAATTAAATCTGATTGAAATAGCATTGCCCAAATAGCACCAAGCACAGCACCGATTGATATAGCAGGAAAAGCTGGCATTTTACGAATAGCTAAAAATAGCAGCACAGCTAAGGGCACTAGCATTTCAAAACCAATGTTGAAGTTTTGTTCCAGTAAATTGACAATTTCTTCAATACGCCCCGCCTCAGCTGAGCCACCGGCATTAAAGCCCATAAAGATAAAAATAATTAAAGCGATGATAAAGCTTGGTACCGTTGTCCAAAGCATATGGTGAATATGGTCAAATAAATCGGCACCGGCTACTGCAGGTGCTAAGTTTGTGGTTTCTGAAAGAGGGCTTAACTTATCACCAAAGTATGCACCAGAAATAACAGCACCAGCAGTAACAACTTGCTCAAGACCAAGACCAGTTGCAACACCTAATAACGCCACACCGATAGTTGCAGCAGTGGTCCATGAACTACCAATACTCATAGCTACAATGCCACAAATTAAACAACTGGCAGCATAAAACCAACTTGGATTAATGATTTGAAGGCCATAATAAATAAGGGTGGGCACAGTACCTGATAATAGCCAAGTACCAATTAAGGCACCAACCATAAGCAAGATAATAATTGCACCAAGGGACAAGGTAATCCCTTCAATCATGGCTTGTTCAAGTTTTTTCCATGTATAGCCATTTTTTAAACCAATTAACGCCGCTGTAAAAGTAGCAAACAATAATGCAATTTGGTTAGGACCTGATGACGAATTATCACCAAACAAATAAACAGCAGCGCCTAAAAGGCACACAAGCACAGTAATTGGGATCAAAGCATCTAAAAAACTAGCCTGCTTGATCGGCTTTTCTTCAATAGAATTCAAAAGATAGTCTCCTACACGTCTTATGTGGCGTGTTTAATTATTATTGTAAGCTTGACGCAAAACTTCAGTGGCTTTTTTGACAGCCAGATTGTCCAATTATAACAAGCTGACCTGTTTTAGGTAGCAAAAAAGGCGCCTAAGCGCCTTTTTATTAATCATAAGTAAGTATTTATTTTTTCGCGATACGGCCGTACTTGATGTAATCTTGCGTGATTAATGCCGCTTCTTCCAAAAATGGGTCAAGATCATCTAAGGTGTCAGGTAAATCGTCTAAGTTCTCTACCGGCTTTTCACCTAGGCGAACTAAACGTTCATTGGCACGCTCAAGTGCTCGTTCTTCACCTTCATCTTTCTCTTTAATGCGAGCGGCTTCAACCAGGGAAATTGTTTTACGATCTTTCTCTTGTTGATAACGCTTAATATCATCAAATACGTAACCGAACTCTGGCTCGCTCGCAATACGTGTATCATGTAACTTATTCACATACGCAATTGCAGGCTCTAGGTTATCAACAGAGTTATACTTAGCACGAATGATACTATCCCACGGTAACGCGTTGTCTTGTTGGCTTTCGCCCCAATCCGCTGGATCGATTGCCGATGGGAACGATACATCTGGTATCACACCTTTATGCTGAGTACTACCACCATTAATACGATAGAATTTAGCAATTGTGTACTGTACGCTACCTAATGGGTGATCATATAAGTCATAAGCACGACCAAGTGGTTTATGCTGTTGTACTGTACCTTTACCAAAGGTTTGCTCACCAATGACAATTGCACGACCATAGTCTTGCATTGCAGCTGCGAATATTTCAGATGCTGAAGCACTGTATCGATCAACTAAAACGGTTAATGGACCATCATAAAAAGTGACACCATCGCGGTCTTTTTGCTCTTCAATTCGATTATTTAAAGTGTGGATTTGTACCACGGGTCCTTGATCGATAAACAAACCTGACAACTGAGTTGCTTCGTATAAAGAACCACCACCGTTTTGACGCAAATCGATAATAATACCATCAACCTTAGCTTCTTTTAACTTAGCTATTTCAACTTTAACGTCTTGCGACAAGTTATTGTAGAAACCTGGTATTTCAATCACACCAATTTTACTGGTTAAGTCTGAATATTTAGCTTCAAATACTTCTGATTTAGCTGCGCGGTCTTCAAGGCGAATTTTATCACGCGTAATCTCAACGACTTTAGGTGTACCATGGGCGTCTGCACCTTTTAAATATTGCAAACGAACTTTAGTGCCTTTAGGACCTTTGATTAAGTCAACCACGTCATCAAGACGCCAACCAATCACATCAACAAACTCTTCGCCATCTTGAGCTACACCAATAATTCGGTCATCGGCTTTGATTTGTTCTGATTTATCCGCAGGGCCACCTGGCACTAAACTACGAATAACCGTGTAATCTTCATCATAGCTAAGAACGGCACCTATACCTTCCAGCTCAAGGTCCATATCCATCTTAAACTGTTCAGCACGACGTGGCGATAAGTAAGAAGTATGTGCTTCGATGCTACGTGCAAATGAATTCATCACGATTTGGAAAGCATCTTCACTGTTTGTTTGCACTAAACGTTTTTGCGCATTGTGGTAGCGCTTGGTAAGAACGTCTTTAATTCCTTGCCAATCTTTACCCGTCATTTTTAAACGTAACGCATCATATTTAACGCGTTGACGCCAAAGTTCATCGAGCTCAGCTTGGCTTGTAGCCCAATTAGCTTCTTCACGGTCAAACACGTACTCATCTTCTTTATCAAACTTCATTTCCTTTTCTAGGAGCGATAAAGAATAGTCATAACGTTCAAAGCGACGTTTTAGGCTCAGATTAAAAATATCAAATGCAAAACCAAGTTTGCCTGTCGACAATGCATTGTCAAACTGATCTTTATACTGCTCAAAAGAAGCAATGTCTGAGGCTAAAAAGACACTCTTATTATAGTCAAGAGACTCAATATAACGTTCGAAAACTTTTTCAGATAAGCTATCGTTAAAACGTATTGGTTTATAGTGTGCACGAGTAAATAAGTTTGTCACCCGTTTGCTTGCTGTACTATGCTGGCTTTCTTGCTTGAGTACTGGCAAATCATCTTCAGTTAAATTATCTGCAGCGGCCAATAATGAGCCTGAAAACAGGGCAGCGACTAACGGAATGAGCGTAAACTTTTTACTCATACACAACTCCTTTCTTTTTACAGCTATTAAATGATATACAGGCTGTCTGCTTTGGTCTTAACTTGCATCCCTGTTACTAACTCAACATGAACTTCATCTTTGTTCACTTCTGTTATAACAGCATTTACAAGGGCTTGGCCAAGTTTAACTTTCACTTTGCTATTAACCTTGACCTCAGAGGCAGGTAAAGGTTCAACTTTTCCTGAACGTTTAGCAGGTGCAGCTTTTGCAGGCTTATTACCTACTCTAGCGCCTTTATCACCAGATTTGGCATTTTGAGCACCGTTCTTTTTGTAAGATTTTGTGTCTGAATCTCTACGTGGACGTTGCTGCTTTTTACGCTTAGCCATTTTGGCGCGGCTTTCTTCAAGTGCTTTTTGGGCGTGCTCAATGTGTTCTTGTTCCACTTTTTCATCTTGATTACCATCAAGATCGATGCGGAACTCAGATTTAGTCACTGCCTCTAAATAGCGCCAATTTGAGGTATACTTTCTAAGTGCTTGACGAACCTGAGTTTTACTTACTTTCTCAGAACCTTCAATGCGCTCAGCGATATCTTTAAAGATACCGACTTTAAGCGGCTGAATGCCGTCTTTTTGTTTAAAACATTGCGGAAATTCTTGATATAAGAAATCCAGTACTTCATTAATATCTTTTAGCTTGTTTGTGGTTTCCATGTTAGAACCTTTTATTACATCTTTTCATCAAGTGATGAATCGGCATAGTGTGTTACCCAGTCGGTCAACTCTTCGAATTCGGCCTCTAAAAGTGCAAGCTCCCCTCGAAGGTGTTCCCAAATACCATTTATAATTTCATCAATCGATTCACAGTCAAGGTCGTCAGGGAGACGATCCCAAGCCATGTGAATCAACTCATTGAGCCTTTCGGCTACAACTTCTTCTTCTCCTTCCCAATCACCAACATCTTGAATGGAAAAAAGGTAATCTTGCACGTTTAGCAGATCTTTCATTACAGGTTTGCCTCAAAGCATTTTACAAGTGCTTCTAGACCTGTGCGGTCGTCAACATCGAAACGTCCGATACTTGGACTATCAATATCAAGTACGGCAAAAATTTTACCATCTTTAAAAATGGGTACCACAATTTCAGAGTTAGATGCAGCGTCACAGGCTATATGACCGGCAAATGCATGAACATCTTCCACTAATTGTGTTTCTTGTGTCTTAGCAGCCGTGCCACATACTCCTTTACCTACAGGAATACGGATACAGGCTGGATTGCCTTGAAACGGACCAAGTACTAGCTCATCTGGCGAATCCATTAAATAAAAACCCGCCCAGTTAATATCCTCTAACGAGGTAAACAAAAGCGCACTAATATTTGCCATATTCGCTATAACATTTGACTCACCATTAATCAGCGATTCAGTTTGTTTAACTAATGACTGGTAAAATTTTTGCTTCGACATACCAAACTACTTCTTATTAAACATACAGTAGCTAAAGGTACTCTTTGTGGGCGACAAATGAAACCTTTTAAAGGCAAAAAAAAACATTTTGCCCTCAATTTCAGTCAGCTTGATTAAATATTCTGCTATTGATGGGGAGTTTGAACTGCCAAGCCCTGTCTTAATCCAAATAAGAATAAACCTGCAGCCAATGCAGACATAAGTGCATTCACAATAAATGCGGTACCCGCCGTTGCACTTAGCAAGTAACTAAAAATAGCGCCACCTAATAAACCCAGTGTTAAAACACCCGAGTAGTTCACTTTCGCGTACTTATACATTAATAAGTAACCAGGCACGACAAAGGCCGCCATTGTTAAGCCAACAATATGGGCATTAGAAATGGCGCTCACTAAGAGGTTAAAGAAAATACTTAAGCCATTTCCTTCTAAGGTAAACGCATAATACAGGCCTAAGACACAACCAATGATCACAGGCGATAATAAAGATAGTCCTACACTCTTTGCTATACGATGTTTCATAAATTCCCTACTTTAACAAAGATAATACGAGAAGTAATAAGCATGGACTAACTAGAGAAAATCCGAAATATCGACAATAGTCGTACTAGAGATGAGAAAGGATTAGACACAAAAAAGCCGCTGAACTAATCAGCGGCTCTGATGATGGTGGAGAGATAGGGATTTGAACCCTAGAGGGGCTACAAACCCCTGCCGGTTTTCAAGACCGGTGCATTCGACCACTCTGCCATCTCTCCGAATGCGAAATAACTACTCGCTTGCGCAAATAGCTTAGTAATAATGGTGGAGAGATAGGGATTTGAACCCTAGAGGGGCTACAAACCCCTGCCGGTTTTCAAGACCGGTGCATTCGACCACTCTGCCATCTCTCCGACGGCGTGCATAATAGATAAGCCAATGAGCTTTGTGAAGCTTTTTTTTCAAAAAACTGTTTAAGTGATTAAAAAACAATTAATTTGCTCAGCATTAGTACAGCAGCGTTTAGATTATGCGCAACATTGAACTTTTCAATTATTTATCGTGTCTATTGAACTACAAAGGTTTGCCCAAATATATAACTCTTGGTAGTCTTAGTTCTAGTTTAATAATTGGAACTAACGAACTAAATAGTTCATTTAAAGGAGCTCTACAATGGCGTTTAATCACTCGTACAATACCGCTAAACCGGTTATGTCGACCATTGAAACAAACAAAGTACTTAAAAATACTTATTTCTTACTGGCCATGACATTAGCATTCAGCGCAGTGACAGCCGGTATTTCAATGGCGATGAATTTACCTTACTTCATGGGTCTGGTATTCAGCCTTATTGCATTTGGTGTACTTTTTGTAGTCAACAAAAAAGCTGACTCAGCCTCTGGTGTCGCTTGGGTATTTGTATTTACAGGGCTTATGGGCGCAGGCCTTGGTCCTATTTTAAATTACTATGCAGCAATGCCAAACGGCCCATTACTCATAATGCAGGCTCTTGGTTCGACCGCGTTAATTTTCTTTGGTTTATCAGCCTATGCACTGACGACTAAAAAAGACTTCTCATTCATGGGTGGCTTTTTAACAGTTGGTCTAATCGTTGTTATCATTGCCAGTTTAGTAAACCTATTCATCGGTAGCTCTATTACTTTTATGGTTATCAATGCTGCTGTAGTTTTAATCATGTCTGGCTTAATCTTATTTGACACAAGCCGCATTATTAACGGTGGTGAAACTAACTACATTCGTGCAACTGTAGCCCTTTACTTGAATGTATATAACTTATTTACATCACTTCTGCACCTACTTGGCGCAAGTGATGACTAAATAGATATTTATCTGATAAAATAGCCCCTTTCTAGGGGCTTTTTTATTGGATGCGTTTTGGCACAATTTGTACTATCTCTTCATACCGCACCGACTGATCATGATACAACACAGCGCTTAATTAAGTTTGCTGAAGCTTGTATTGCAGGCGGCCACACCATTTCAGCTATTTTCTTATACCAAGCAGGAATTTTCCATGCGAGCAATCATTTAGATCTTGCTAGCGATGAACTACCTATAAAACAACTTTGGCAAAAGTTATCGGCAAAAGAAGTTCCTCTATTGTTATGCGTTACAGCAGCCGAAAAACGTGGTTTGGATACACAGAATACGGGTGTTTTCAAGGTTGCAGGGCTTGCTGAGTTTGCAATGCTAGCCAGTGAAGCAGATAAATGGGTGCAATTTAAATGAAAAATGTTTTAGTAATAAGTCAACATGCTCCATTTGACGACCAACACATTCGGGAATCGCTCGACATGGCACTTATCTTCGCAGCTATTGATCAGAATATCAGTTGGTTATTAAGTGCGGATGCAGTGCTAGCACTTAAAAAAAACCAACAACCTGAACTGTTAGGTATTAAAAATTATTTTAAAACGATAAAAACGCTTGAGTTATATGATGTTGAAAACATATATGTGTGCGAGAAGTCACTTGTGGATTTTAATTTAACTAAGGAAAATCTCATTATTGACGTTAAAGTTGCTAACTTTGAACAGCAGCGTGCTTTAATAGCTCAACAGCATCAAGTGGTGACTCTATGAATACCTTACATATTTTTTCAAAACCTTTATCGCATTACTGCCTTAATACACTTGAGAATTTGATAGATAGCAACCACGCTGTACTTTTGGTTGGTGATGCTTGTTATAACATCAACCAATTTAAACAATTTTCTGCTACCCTGCACTTATTGGAAGAAGATGCCACTGCACGCGCCATCTCACTAAACGAAAGTGATATTAACATTAGCTATGCTGAATTTATAGAACTCACATTATCAGCTCAAAACACGATTACTTGGTAAATCATGCTTGAATTTAATAACAAACAGATTGAAACAGACAAACAAGGCTATTTGCTCGATACAAATGATTGGAGCGAAGAGCTTGCACCTATTATTGCCGAGCAAGAGAACATTACCTTAAGTGAACAGCACTGGGAAGTTGTGCATTTTGTGCGTGATTTTTATCTTGAATACAACACCAGCCCCGCTATTCGTATGCTGGTAAAAGCAATGGCTCAAAAGCTAGGTGAAGAAAAAGGTAACAGTATGTATTTATACAAACTATTTCCAAAAGGCCCTGCAAAGCAAGCAACTAAAATTGCAGGTTTACCTAAACCGGCTAGGTGCATTTAATGGTAAAAAAACCAAAAAATAAACCGCGTCGCAGCAATGGCCGAACATACTCAAGACCTACGCAAAAACGAGAAGTAAAAAAAGTAATTAGCCCAGAGCAACGCAAAGTGGTGCTGTTTAACAAACCATTTGATGTGCTTTGCCAATTTACTGATGACCAAAACCGTAAAACCCTAGCCGACTTTATTACTATTAAAGACGTGTATGCGGCAGGACGCCTAGACAGAGACAGCGAAGGACTCTTGCTTCTTACAAACTGCGGTAAGTTACAACACACACTAACTGAACCCAATAAAAAAACAGCTAAAACATATTGGGTGCAAGTAGAAGGTGATGTCAGTGATGAGGCTATCTTTGCCCTTAACAAAGGCGTAGAACTTAAAGATGGCATGACCAAGCCCGCTAAGGTCAGACGTATTGACGAGCCATTAATTTGGCCGCGTACACCACCCGTTCGCGAGCGGAAAAACATTCCAACCAGTTGGTTAGAAATCTCTATCACTGAAGGACGTAATCGCCAAGTTCGCCGGATGACTGCTCATGTTGGCTTTCCTACTTTGCGATTAATTCGGTACAGCATTGGTGACTATACTCTCGATGGCTTAGATAACGGCCAATTTAAAGTAGTGAACAACCCAGATGCATAAACCCAATGTCACAGTGGCCGCTATTGTCACGTGCCAAGAGAAATTTTTACTTGTTAAAGAGCGTGACAAACACACAGGTGAAATCTGTTATAACCAACCTGCCGGCCATTTGGAGGCAAATGAAACCTTAGCAGATGCTGCACATCGTGAACTTATAGAGGAAACGGGCATTAGCCTTAGCCCCAGCCACCTTGTTGGCATTTATAATTTGCATGCCGCGAATGGCGTTCACTATATGCGTTTTAGCTTTGCTTTTAATAGCCCAGAGCTGTTTAAACCATCTCCCCTAGATGATGACATTCTAGGCGCAGATTGGTTTAGCCTTGAGCAAATTAAAAGCCTGCCGCTTAGAAGCCCTCTAGTTTTAAAATGCATTGAAGATCATTTAGCTGGCAAAGCCTACCCACTGAGTTTGATTTACCAATAACGGCTGTGATTTTGGCTGGTTTGGGCGTCTAAAAGCATGCTATAATGCCAGCCTTTCCATAGCAGTTAAAAAATGACAGCGAATATTATGAGCGAAAATAGTCACATTAAAGTCATCGTGGGTATGTCCGGCGGTGTGGATTCTTCTGTATCAGCGTATTTATTAAAGCAACAAGGCTATCAAGTTGAAGGCCTGTTCATGAAAAACTGGGAAGAAGACGATAATGATGAATATTGCGCTGCAGCTGAAGACCTTAAAGACGCACAAGCTGTGTGCGACAAACTAGGCATTGAGCTTCACACTGTAAATTTTGCAGCCGAATACTGGGACAATGTGTTTGAGTACTTTTTAGCTGAGTACAAGGCAGGCCGTACGCCAAACCCAGACATTATGTGTAATAAAGAAATCAAATTCAAAGCATTTTTAGAATTTGCAGCAGAGGCTTTGGGTGCTGATTACATTGCCACAGGCCACTATGTACGCCGCGAAAAGCGTGGTGATAAATTTGTTATGTGTCGTGGTCTTGATGACAACAAAGATCAAAGTTATTTCTTATACACTCTAAGCCATGAACATATTGCGCAAACACTGTTCCCTGTTGGCGATATTGCTAAACCTGAAGTTCGCCGCATAGCTGAAGAACAAGACTTAATTACGCATGATAAAAAAGACAGTACCGGTATTTGCTTTATCGGTGAGCGTAAGTTTAAAGACTTCTTACAAAAATTCTTACCAGCACAGCCAGGTAAAATTGAAGATACCGATGGCAACGAAGTAGGTGATCACGAAGGCTTGATGTACCACACCCTTGGTCAACGTAAAGGTTTATTAATTGGTGGCATGAAAGAGGGTTCAGGTGAACCTTGGTATGTGGTTGATAAAGACGTTGACCGTAACGTATTAGTGGTTGGTCAAGGTAAAGACCACCCTCGCCTGTACAGCAATGGTTTAAATGCAAATCAACTTCACTGGGTTGACCGCGAAGGCCCCAAAGGTACCACACGCTGTACTGTTAAAACCCGTTATCGCCAAGAAGACATCAGCTGTACTTTACTTGTTGGTGAAGATGGAATGGCACGCGTATTATTTGATGAGCCACAAAAAGCAGTTACACCAGGTCAATCAGCCGTATTCTATGCTGAAGAGGTCTGTTTAGGTGGTGGTATTATTGATTCGGTGATTAAATAATGACAGAACACCAAGTCATGGCTTTAGCCGCCATGTGCCAAGTTGCCAAACAAGTACAAAAAGTTGCGCAATATGGCCAAGGCAGTGATCACGAATTAGAAAAATTACTAAACTGTATTGTCGAGACATCACCTAATAGCCCTGAAGATGTATATCAGGGTAAACATAATTTACGTGACGGTTACCGTGTCTTAATCGCCCAGCTTTCAGCAGGCTCTGACAAAGACGTTGAAATCGTAAAATATGTGGGTGGCTTAATGCAGTTAGAGCGCGCATTAAGTGCAAAACAAAACAGTTTAAATGAATTAGGTCGTCGCATTGATGATGTTAAGCGTCGCCTCGACCATTTTGCTATCACAGATGATACTGTGGTCGCAGCGCTTGCCGATATTTACTCATCGGTGCTAAGCCCCCTTGGGCATCGTATTCAAGTGTACGGCAAGCCAGAGTTATTAAAGCAGCAACTCACGCAAAACAAAATCCGCGCCCTATTATTGGCCGGAATTCGTAGTGCCGTGTTATGGCGACAAATGGGCGGTAAACGCCGTCACTTTTTCTTTTCGAAGAGAAAAATCCTTGCCATTGCTAAACAGTATATTTAATTATCGTTCAAACTAGACAATTTAGGAGTCATTATGGAGCTTTCAGCGTTAACCGCTATCTCTCCGGTAGATGGTCGCTACGGCAGCAAGACCACGGAACTACGCAGCATTTTCAGCGAATTTGGTTTAATCAAATACCGTGTAACTGTTGAAGTTCGTTGGTTACAAGCTTTATCTGCAGCTAGCGCAATCAAAGAAGTACCGGCATTTAGCGACGAGGCTAATGCTTTACTTAATGCCATTGTTGATAACTTTAGCGAAGCTGATGCAGCACGCGTTAAAGAAATCGAGCGCACAACGAACCATGACGTAAAAGCGGTTGAATACCTACTTAAAGAAAAAGTAGCAGACAACGCAGAGCTTAACGCAGTAAACGAATTCATTCACTTTGCATGTACTTCAGAAGACATCAATAACCTGTCTCACGGTTTAATGCTGACAGAAGCGCGTGACAAAGTATTACTTCCATACTGTGACCAACTTCTAAATGCATTAAAAGAAAAAGCGGTTGAGTATAAATCAGTAGCGATGATGACGCGTACACATGGTCAACCAGCTACCCCTTCTACAATGGGTAAAGAGTTTGCAAACGTATACATGCGCTTAAAGCGTCAACGTGATCAAATTGCTAACGTCGAAATGTTAGGTAAAATCAACGGCGCTGTAGGTAACTACAACGCTCACCTAAGTGCATACCCAGATTACGATTGGCACAGCCACGCTGAGCAGTTCGTAACGAGCCTAGGTTTAACATTTAACCCATTCACAACACAAATCGAGCCGCACGATTACATTGCTGAGTTATTCGATGCAGTTGCACGTTTCAACACTGTATTACTTGATTTTGACCGTGACGTTTGGGGCTACATTGCACTTAACCACTTTAAACAAAAAACAATCGCTGGTGAGATTGGTTCTTCAACCATGCCTCACAAAGTAAACCCGATTGATTTTGAAAACTCTGAAGGCAACTTAGGTATTGCTAACGCTATCTTTACTCACCTTGCGCAAAAACTACCTGTTTCTCGCTGGCAACGTGACTTAACTGACTCAACAGTGTTACGTAACCTGGGTGTTGGTATGGGTTACACACTTATCGCTTACCAAGCGACATTAAAAGGTGTTAGCAAGCTTGAAGTAAACGAAGAGCGTTTATTAGCAGAGCTAGACCAAAACTGGGAATTACTAGCAGAGCCAATCCAAACGGTTATGCGTAAATATGGTATCGAAAAGCCATATGAAAAACTTAAAGACCTTACTCGTGGTAAGCGCGTAAACCAAGAAATCATGGCTGATTTCATCGATGGTCTTGAGTTACCTGAAGAAGCAAAAGTAGAAATGAAAAAATTAACACCGGCTAATTACATTGGTCGTGCTGTTGAGTTCATCGACAACTTAGCTTAAATTCAAATTAAGACTTAAAAAAGCGAAAGGCCTTCCTTTCGCTTTTTTTATATCAATTCGCTTAGGTCATGTTATGTATCAATTAACCATCAATTCATTAACCCAAGAGCAATTTTTAGCTGAGTATTGGCAGAAAAAACCATTACTTATTAAACAAGGCTTCAAAGATTTTGCTGATCCTATAGAGCCCGAAGAATTGGCCGGTCTAGCCATGGAAGAAAGCATTGAATCACGTATTGTGACCAATCACTCAGATAATTGGCAAGCATATCATGGCCCGTTTGAAGACTTTAGCTTACTGACAGAGCAACATTCAACACTCTTAGTGCAAGCAGTTGACCATTGGCATAACGATGCAGCGCAACTGCTAGAACCATTTCGCTTTATTCCAAACTGGCGTATCGATGACTTGATGATCAGCTACTCAACCCCAGGTGGTGGTGTAGGCCCGCATTTAGACCAGTACGATGTGTTTATTATACAGGGTGAAGGTAAACGCCACTGGCGAGTTGGTATGCCTGACGCGAATTTAAAACAATTTGCGCAAAATAAAAGTCTGTTGCAAGTTGAGCAATTCCCTGCGGTTATCGATTGTGTGTTAGAACCTGGAGATATTCTCTATATTCCACCAGGTTGCCCACATGAAGGTTACGCAGTTGAAAATGCACTTAATTACTCTGTGGGTTTTAGAGCGCCAAACCAACGCGATTTATTATCACAATTTGCTGATCACCTCATTGATACTGAACTTGGCAATCAACGATACGGTGATGCAGAGCTTAAATTACGCTCATCAAAAGGTGAACTTAACCAAACTGAAGCCGAGAAAGTAAAACAATTAATGATTGCTGCGATTAATGATGACGCAGTGTTTAAGACTTGGCTAGGCAATAGTATGAGCCAGCCAAAGCATGAAATGGATTTAGCGCCTTTAGAAGAGCCCTACACATTAGATGATGTAAATGACTTACTCAATGATGAAGACGTTGTTTTTGAGCGTTTAGGCGGTACTCGTGCAATTTACCAAATAATTGATGAACAGGTTCTATTAAGCATCAATGGTGTTAACTATATGCATGATTTAGATGAACTTGAGCTAATCAAAAAGCTCACCGATCAAACTTACCTGACAGCTACCGACATAAATAGTTCAAAAAATAATCACATTTTCTTGAAAACCTTTACTACACTTTTAAATGAGGGTATTTGGTTTTGTTAGGAGCGTGTGTTTATGGGCTATCATATCGATGAAGTTGAATGGAGTATCGACAAGGAACTCTTGCAGCAAATCAGGGAGCGTGTGTTTGTATATGAATTACACATCCCTAAACACGTAGAATTCGATCATCTTGATCAAACAGCGCACCATGTATTGGTCACAAAAGATGGTAAATGCCCTGTCGCTACAGGGCGTTTATGTAATGATGGGCTCATAGGCCGTATTGCTGTCTTGCCTGAGCATCGCAATCGCTCTGTCTATAAATCGCTACTAACCTATTTAGTTAAAATGGCTGAAAAACAAGGGTGCGACTGTGTGAGTATTAATTGCATTTTGAACGAAGTTGACAGGTTTAAACGAAATGGTTTTGCAGCAGACGGCTTAGTATTTATGGAAGCTGGTATTCCAAGACAACGAATGCTTTGCCCCATCAAACAATTTGATACGCGACCATTCACCTTGGTGCATTAACGATACAAAATAAAAAGCTGAATAGTTCTATTCAGCTTTTTACAGTAAACTCAGATTATGCAGGCTCGTTTTGCCACATATCATCTTTTTCAAATAACTCATATAAACCGTGTGCACGATTTATCAACAGGTTTGCAAAATCAACTTTTGTTTTATCAACTGCACCTGATTGCATAAGTTGGTCTGCTTTAAGCTGCCATTGCATCGAAAAGAAGCGTAAAGCTTCACGTGCATCTTTCGCTGCGCTCGCTTCGGCGTGGTCCGTTGGTAAACGACCCGTCACCACCCAGTAGCTTTTACCATTTTGGGCTTTGAATTTCCAAACAGCAACTAGTGGCGCAATAAAGCGGCTTTCTTTTTCAATGACAGTTTGCGGGATCACACCTTTTTCAGCTAAATGCTTTTGCGCGTTCTGGAAACATTCTCGTTGCCACATAATACTTTGCTTGTGTGCTTGTGCTTGCTCTTCTTCTGTCAGTGGCTTAGCTTGTTTTTGTTCCATATTGGTTACTCTTTTACTACATTTAGGACACTTTAAGGCTTAATATACTAGGGTGCAAGTGTTTGCGAGCATTTAAGCTTGATTCACACTTTTAGTTACCTAACACCTTTGCAGGGTCAATTCTTGTTGCCTGCCATGCTGGATAAAGTGTTGCTAGTATAGCCAAAATAAAAGTAACAAAAACTGTAACAACAATATCTTGCCAAACTAACTTACTCGGTAGAAACTCAACAAAATAAACACCTTGTAACGGGTTATCACCAGCTAGGTTGCTTAACCAAGTAAACAGCTCACTTATATTAAGTGCCACCATAACACCAATAACAGTACCTAACAGCACACCAATTAGGGCTTGAGTAAAGCCTTGCATAACAAAAGTTGCCAAGATTGTACTATCTTGTGCACCCATGGTTTTTAAGATAGCAATGTTTGCCTGTTTCTCGCGTACTTCCATCACCAAGGATGAAACAATATTAAAGCTGGCAACAGCAATAATTAAAAACACCACGATATAAACAATCGTGCGAACCATTTGAATATCCTGATACAAACTGCCTTGTGTTCTAAACCAACTAGACACATACACATAGTCGGGGATAACTTGCCCGACCCGCATCGCCGTTTGATGTGCTGCAAAAACATCATCCACTTTTAACCTAAGCCCTGTTACTTGGTTTTTAGTAAAACCCAGCACAGCTTGTGCTTTATCTAATCTTATATACGCAGCTGTTTCATCTATAGGCCCGCCCATATTAACAATACCCACGAGCTTTAAACTCACCCGCTTTGGTGACAATAACTTACTCGTTTGTTGATTAATCTGTGGGATCAATAACGTAACAGGGTCGCCAATTTCTAGGCCAAGCTTATTGACGATTTGTTGACCTAATATGACATCTTCTTGCTGTAGTTGGCTTACTAAACGGCCATGAGTAAACTGATTAAGCGCAGAAACTTGGTTCTCTAAATCGGCTTCAACTCCGCGTACCTCAACCGCTTTCAGTTCATTTTTAAACTGTGCCATACCACTTACACTAATAAAAGGCGCTGCGCCAGCAACGCCATTTTGCTCATGTAGTAATTTGACTTTATTTTGCCAATCATTGATCGGTTTATTTGGGGCAACATATTCAACTTGTGGCACAACAGACAATAATCTGTGCACCAATTGCTGCTCAAAGCCATTAATGACCGATAGCGCAACAATAAGAACAGCAACACCTAATAGAATACCTATGGTCGAAGCCTTTGCTATAAAACTCACAAAACCATTTTGACCATCTTTATGACCACTGTGTGCGCGAAAACGTTTTGAAATAAAGGCACTAAGCAACATCTTGAGACTCTTTAATTGCAAGCTTACCATCATCTAAATAAGCAATTTTTCCCAGCTTATCTGCAAGCTCTAAATCATGCGTGACCACAACAAAGCTTGTTTTGAGACTGCTATTTAACTCTTTAATTAAGTCATAAATTTTTATTGCATTTTGTTTGTCTAAATTACCGGTTGGTTCGTCTGCAAGTACTAACGCAGGCTCAGTAACTAAGGCCCTTGCAATGGCAACACGTTGACGCTCACCGCCTGATAACGCTGAAGGTTTATGCTCACTGCGATGAGAAAGACCTACTTTATCAAGCATAATTAATGCTTTTTTGTTCGCTTCAATTGCACTTAAGCCTTTTATAAGCAATGGCATAGCAACATTTTCAATCGCAGTGAATTCCATTAACAAATGATGGAATTGGTAAATAAAACCAAGATTTTCGTTGCGAAAGTTAGCTTGTTGTTTGCGGTTTAGCTTTCCTACTTGCTTACCTTTAATTTCGACTGTGCCGTTTGTTGCATTATCGAGGGTTCCTAAAATGTGCAATAAAGTACTTTTACCCGATCCTGAGCTGCCAACGATGGCCAACATTTCACCCTGTTTAAGCGCCAGTTCAACCCCTTTTAATACTTCAACTTGGTTATCGCCATCTTGATAAACTTTGTTCAGCTGCTGACAATTGATGACTAAATCACTCATAACGTAATACCTCTGCTGGATTCACTTTTGCAGCTTTTCGGGCAGGATACAAAGTGGCTAAAAAGCTCATCGCAATACTCCCTGCGGCAATTAGGCTCAAACTCATAACATCAAATTTAACGGGTAAGCTCACACCTGCTAATAAATTGATGCCTAACATATTCAATAATTCATTGATATTGCTACTTAACAATACCCCAAGTAAAGCACCGATACTGGTACCGATAAGACCGTTATACAAGCCTTGTATCATAAATACATGTTGTACTTGCTTGGGCGTTAAACCCAGCGTTTGCAAAATTGCTACTTCACTTTGCTTTTCGCTCACCATCATGGTCAACGCTGAGACAATATTAAATACAGCAACTAAAACAATCAGTCCCAATAGCATTGACATGATCCTTTTCTCCATTGCTACAGCGGCAAAAAGGGTTCCTTGCGTGTCTCGCCAATCTGAATACTTAAACCCAGCCAACATCTGACTGTGTGATTGTAAAACATCCTCAACAGCAAAAGGCTCATACAAGGATACACTTAAATTAGGTGCTGCTGATGATGCTATTTTTAAAACTCGTTGTAATGAGTAACCACTGGTGAAGGCTAAAGAGGTATCGATTTCAGATTGCGTTTCGTATAAAGCTGCGACCGTAAATAAGCGTTGACTCGGCACCCTACCCAAGGGGGTATACGCGCTTGCATTTGGCATAATAACTCGCACTTTATCACCAATGGAGATACCAAGCTTGCGACTTAAATAACGACTTATGGCAATATGGTACTGTTTATCCATCACCAATGACCAATCACCCACGACAATTTTATCTTTAATCTGATAAAGTGAGTTTCCATCATCATAAAGCCCTTGTAACAACACACCATGTAAGTCTTTATTTGTTTGTAAAATGGCTTCACCATGACGGTATAGGTTGACTTGTTTTACATCTTGAGAGTTTGTAAGCTGAGTTTTAAGCGTCGCCATTGCCTCTTTTGAATGGGAATCCCCTTCTACTTCAATATGAGGAATTAGCCCTAGCATATTGGTTTTTAGATTATTCTCGAAACCATTCATAACCGAGCTAACCGTAAAAAGAGCCATCAGGCCAATAGCGATGCCTGCAATAGAAAAAAATGAAATAAATGAGATAAAGGCATTACCCTTTGAAGAGCGACTATATCTCAGCCCTATAAAAAGGCTAACAGGTTGAAACATAATAATTTATGGGTAATCCAAGGGCTAAATATGCGCTCATGTTAGCATATATTTAGCCATGATGGGATGCGAGAAATTGTAAAAAATAATTATAAATCCGATACTTGAACACTCTCAACAAGATGATCAAGTAATGCTTTTACATTCGTTGCAATAAACTGTCTTGGTGGATACACCCCCCATACACCTTCAGGTGCAGGCGCAACATTCGATAACACAGCAACGAGGTTCCCCGTATTTAAGTGCTCATTTACATAATAGTCTGGCAGTTGCACAATACCTAACCCTTTAATTGCAGCATCTACCAATGCCCAACCACTGTTACATTGTAAGCGCCCTGCTACTTTTATGTGTTTATCTTGGTTTTGCTCTTTTACCCGCCAATAGCTGTTATTACCAATTAAGCAATGATGATGGTGTAACTCACTCACACTGTGTGGTTGCCCATAGTTGTTTATATATTCAGGGCTACAGCAAATAACTAGCCTGCGCTGATTAATGCGCCTTGCTTTTAAAGAAGAATCTTTTAAATGCCCTAGTCGTATTGCCAAATCATACCCTTCTTCGAGTAGATTAACTTGCTCATTACTTAAATGGCTGATCACTTCAATATCAGGGTGCTTTTGCATAAACGAATGCACCGCTGGCATAATATAACTTTCTCCATACATTACAGGAGCAGTCAGCTTTATAGTGCCTTTAGGTGTCAATTGCTGTTCTGCAAGCAGTGCCGTTGCATCATCCATTGCATGCTGAAGTTGCTTTGTTTGATGAGCAAATATTTCACCTTCTTTGGTTAGCACAACTTTGCGGGTTGTTCTGGTCAACAGCTGTGTATTTAAACGCTCCTCTAATTGACTGACATACCGACTCACATGCGCCACCGACATACCAAGCATTTTACCAGCCCTAGTAAAACTGCCAGTTTCTGCTACTGCTAAAAACTCATCGATTCCATGCCAACGATTCATTATTACCATACTGTAAAAGTGTTTTAATAAAACTGAGATTATCATTCATTGAGAAATAAATAAAATAGACTAGGTTTATTACTTACTTCCAACAACTATAAGGGAACGTTATGACTGATTTTATTAAATCAAAAGCGGCTATCGCTTGGGGTCCAAATCAACCACTATCAATCGAAGAAGTGGATGTAATGATGCCAAAAAAAGGCGAAGTGCTTGTAAAGATTGTTGCTACTGGTGTTTGCCACACAGATGCATTTACTTTATCTGGTGAAGACCCTGAAGGTATTTTCCCAGCAATCCTTGGCCATGAAGGTGGTGGTATTGTTGAAGCTGTGGGTGAAGGTGTGACACATGTAGAAGTAGGCGATCACGTAATCCCTCTTTACACTGCCGAGTGTGGTGAATGTAAGATGTGTAAATCAGGTAAAACCAACCTATGCTCTGCAGTGCGTGAAACTCAAGGAAAAGGTTTAATGCCAGATGGCACCACTCGTTTCTATAAAGATGGTCAACCGATTTATCATTATATGGGTTGCTCTACCTTCTCTGAGTACACAGTATTGCCTGAGATTTCACTAGCTAAAGTGAGCAAAGAAGCGCCACTTGAAGAGATTTGTTTACTTGGCTGTGGTGTTACCACAGGTATGGGTGCTGTAACGAAAACAGCTAAAGTACAAAAAGGCGACACTGTGGCTATTTTTGGCCTAGGTGGTATTGGTTTATCAGCGATTATTGGTGCGAAAATGGCAGGCGCAAGCCGTATTATTGGTATCGATATCAATACTAGCAAATTTGATTTGGCTACAAAACTGGGGGCAACAGACCTAGTAAACCCGAAAGATTTCGACAAACCAATTCAAGAAGTCATTGTTGAAATGACTGACGGTGGTGTTGATTTCTCATTTGAGTGTATTGGTAACGTTGATGTTATGCGTTCTGCACTTGAATGTTGTCACAAAGGCTGGGGCGAATCAGTCATCATTGGTGTAGCTGGTGCTGGCCAAGAAATCTCAACGCGTCCATTCCAACTTGTAACAGGCCGTGTATGGCGTGGTAGTGCATTTGGTGGCGTTAAAGGTCGTTCTGAGTTGCCTGAAATTGTTGAGCGTTATATGAATGGTGAGTTTGCGTTAAACGACTTCATCACTCACACCATGAAACTTGAAGATATCAATGAAGCCTTTGATTTAATGCACGAAGGTAAGAGTATCCGCTCAGTCATTCATTATTAATCTATAAACCTGACGCTTGGCTGACCCCAAGCGTCTTTGTTTCAAGGATGCGGTTATGCTAGAAAACATAAGCTCAACAAAAGTCAGCGGTGGCTGGCATAAACAATACACACACCAAGCAAGCAGTACCCATTGTGCTATGCGTTTTGCAATATTTTTACCGCCTGGTGCCAGTGAAACAAACAAAGTCCCCGTCATGTATTGGTTATCAGGTTTAACCTGTACTGATGAAAACTTTATGCAAAAAGCAGGTGCCTTCAAAAAAGCGGCTGAGCTAGGTATTGCAATCGTTGCACCAGATACGAGCCCTCGTGGTGATAATGTGCCTGATGATGAAAACTACGACTTTGGCCAAGGTGCAGGTTTTTATGTGAACGCTACAGAGGCACCTTATAACGTGCATTATAATATGTACGATTATGTTGTTTCTGAGTTACCTGCACTTATTGAGGCACACTTCCCCGTCAGTGATAAAAAAGCCATTGCAGGTCACTCAATGGGTGGTCACGGCGCATTGATGATTGCCCTTAGAAACCCTGAGCAATATGTAAGTGCCAGTGCCTTTAGCCCAATCGTAAACCCTGTTAACTGCCCATGGGGTGAAAAGGCGTTTACTAACTATTTAGGTAGTAACAAAAGCAGTTGGCTTAAATACGATACGTGTGAACTAATGAAGCAGGCACAAGCTGATAATTACCTGCCAATACGCGTTGATCAAGGCGACGCTGATAACTTTTTAACAGAGCAGCTTAAAACAGAAAACTTATTTGCAGTAGTGAATGAAAGAGATTATCCCGCTGAGATAAACATGCACGCAGGCTATGATCACAGTTACTTTTTCATTAGTAGCTTTATTGATGAGCACTTAGTGTTTCATAAGCAATACCTTTAATTGCCATTTGATGAGTGTGGGGGATCAATTTCCTCACACTCATAATAACTCATTAAGTATATTGCTATACTTATATTTTACCGTAAAAAAGTGTTCGAATTATGCACACAAGTCACGAACAAACTCTTTCAAAAACCCTGCTAATTGCAAAATAAAAACAGCTAAAAATGGCAAAGCCCCTAAAATCGCTATACTCCGATTTAAAGGCTCATCTTGTTGTAAAAGCAGTGCAAAACTGCACATAAATAACGCCAAACACCATGCATACAGTGTGCTCTCATTTTTAAACTGATTTTGAACAAGCTGCCTTATCACTAAAATAGCGGAGTCCGCCGAGGTTGCAACAAACACTAAAAGTAATAACAAGCTACTCCATATCAAAATGGTTCCTTGCCAGCCTAACTGACTAAAAAATACAAACAACCCTTGAGTGTAGTCATGCTTAATCGCTGATAAAATACCGGCTTGGTTTAGTTTGTCCCACTCAATTGCAGCGCCAGAGAATACAGAAAACCAAATAATCGTGACACATGTAGGAATACCGACAACCGCCAAAATAAATTGCCACACTTTTCTGCCTTGACTAATGTTGGCTAGAAATACACCGACAAATGGCCCCCAAGCTAACCACCAAAAATAATAGTTATATGTCCAGTGCGTTGCCCAAGTGGATGTGTTTAATTGACTATCAAACTGCCATGTTCCTGTGGCTAGTAATTGTAAATAATAACCTGTTCCATCTAGTGCAATCTTCATAATAGGTGCAACAGGCACGATAAATAATAGCCAAATCAATAATGAAAATGCTAAAAGGACATTAAAGATACTTAACGATTGCACCCCTCTTCTAAGGCCTAATTTCGCTGATAAAGTATAAATAACAAATAATACACTTACGATTACAGTGCCTATCAATAAAGGCGATGTAATACCCAGTTCAACCTCAACGCCCTTACTAATAAGTAATGTTGAGTTTGCAATTGTTCCAACAACGCCGAAGAACACAGCAAAAACAGCAAGTAGTTTAATCGTAAAGACCACTCCTCGCTTCTTACGTAGGCTAAGTTTATTTCCAAACGCACTCATAACAGGTGCACATATATCGCCAGAGTTACCACTGTATTGCGTCAACCCTCCTAGCACTAAGCCAAACACGGCATACAAGGCCCA
The DNA here is from genome assembly GCF_021728095.1 of Pseudoalteromonas sp. L1. Lineage (NCBI taxonomy): Bacteria > Pseudomonadati > Pseudomonadota > Gammaproteobacteria > Alteromonadales > Pseudoalteromonadaceae > Pseudoalteromonas > Pseudoalteromonas sp. L1. Next base: position 1,188,205 of record NZ_JAKKCT010000001.1, read on the forward strand.
TGCATGAGCTCCCCAATTAACAAGGGTTAATGCAAGGCTACTTGCTAACCTATCAGGGTATAGACTTTGCTTTAAAGGAGGGTTCATAAAATGCAGTGCAGGCTCTGCAACTCCCCAAAAGACCAGTCCTGATCCCATTCCGGCTGCGAATAACATGGCAAACCAACCAAAGTTGGAATATTCAATTTTTGCATGCTCACCGCCTATTTTTCGGCCGCCCAAGGGGCTAAATGAAAGAATGATAACGGCAAATAATAAGAAGTTAACGAACAGGAAAAAGCCACTTCCTAGAAAAGAGAGGATGTCCTGAACCACAGGCTGTATATGTTCCGTCATCAGCTCAGGCTGAGCCGCAGCAATGAGCGCAATAAAAATGCAAATAGCCAGCGCTGTTTTTTCTAGCATGGTGATTGAATATTTCAAATTATAGCCTACATAGTGAACACTTTTAAAAAGTGCATGACGGTGTGCAAATAAACTAAGTCTGAAAATTTGACACGCTACTGGGTAAAATTCGCAAAATTATAGCAATTAAGATCCACTAAAACTCGGCTAGATGTCCTAATTACCTTATTTTTCTATAAATATTAACTAGGTACTAAACTTGCTATGTAAACAGAGTGTATATTTTAGGAATTGATAAATGGACTTTAATTTAGACTGGCATGAAGTCATTGATAATTTAATTCACCTAGGTATTGCCTATTTACTTGCCTTACCTATGGCCTTTGACCGAGAAAAGACAAGTAACGGAGCTGGCTTAAGAACTTTTCCGCTGGTTGCAGTGGCGTCCTGTGGCTATGCATTGGTTGGCATGTCAGTTTTAACAAGCTCAGAGGCTGAATCAAAAGTACTTGAAGGAATTATCACCGGTATAGGCTTTATTGGTGGTGGCGCAATTTTAAAGAATAAAAATTCCACCTATGGTACAGCGACTGCTGCAAGTATTTGGAATATGGGTTTAATTGGCATTGCCGTTGCGTTTAGTCGCTATGAAATAGCTTTTTTGATGGCGTTGATCAATTTTGTAACCTTACGATATGTAAAGCGCTTTAAATAAGAAAAAAGGCGCTATAGAAGCGCCTTGCTGTCAAGAATGTGCTTAAACATGTCTTGATCTTAAAACATATCCTGATACGGGTTCGATTTTGATAACGCAATTGATTTATCAAAACCTGGGATTGTCATTGAGTCAGCACTCATTACAATCTCATTTTCATCGATTAAACCATCCCCAAAACGGTAAATTAGCTCATAATGACCTAAATCAGCTTGTTGTTGATAGTCAGCTTGTGCTAGTGCAACTTGAGTATGACGGTCTTGATATTGTGCCATGGCCGCATCGCCATGACGCTTAGCTAACATCTTTAATGTCATTGCAGGTGAAAGCACTGTTGCTGTCGCATTATTACCACCAAACCCTTTTGAGTTAATAAATGCGACATCCATTGCATCACACTGGTAATGCTCAGTGCGGATATCTAAATGATCGCTATACACATCCTCAGCGACTTTATCGATTGTCGTAATACCTGGCATAATGTTGTGGCTAAACACGCCCAGTGCCATAGCCAACTGATCACCACTAGCTGGAGCAATCGTATGGCCAACATACGCTTTAGGCGCAGCAACCTTCCAGTTATCAATAGCAAAGGTCTCTGCTACCTTATGGTAGATAAGCGATTCTGTAACTCGGTTTTGGGGTGTACTTGAACCATGCGCCAAAATAAAGCTACGTTTTTGCACTGCTTCTTGGCCAACAATACGACTAGCCAGCGCGACTGATTTAGCCATAGTAATATAATTACCAGGTCCAGGGGCGGTGATTGATTTTTTAATACCATCTGCATTAACAAATACATCAGCAACGGAACCTTGAATGTCTGCACCGAGTTCTAAAGCAAGGGCATCATCCATCAAAATAACAACCTGTGCTCCCTCACCAATTGTGAAGCCACAGTTCTCGCCAAATGGGCGGCTTGTACGGCGGTGATCAACCACCTCTGTATTATCTAAACGCTTGAGTCCTTCTTCATTAGCAAGCGCACTCATATTGCCAAAACCTTCAACAATTTCAGGTGTGATTGCACACTCAACCGATGCCACAATCGCGACACGAGTACGACCCGCTTGAATATCATTTACCGCAGCACGTAGGTTATATAAAAATGTCGCACACGCACCTGATGTGGTAAACGTTGTCCCAACATTACCCGTCACATACGCGTTAATGAAGTCAGTCGACATGGTATTTAAGCCAAGTGCTAATTGTTTAGTACTTACACGGTCGCCCTGCTGACGTGAGCGGATTAAACCACCTAACCCTTCGTCATCAACTTGTCCAACAACAGATGCTGAATAAGTGCCAATTTGATCAGGTTCAACGCTATTCATAACATGCTGCCAATCAAGCCCTGTTGAGCGAATTGCATCTGTTGCGGCAAAAATAGTTGCTTGAAGGCCCCTAGGTTGATAACGACTGTTGTACATATTTGCAGGTTCAAAACCTGTTGGTAACTGACCAGCTGCTTTAATAGGGTTATCACGTGTGCTGTCATGTTTAACTGCAATATCAGCACTAATAGTTACTTTTACTTTTTTATCGCTAAGGTCTTCAACTAACCAACTTTCAGGTACTGGCGTTGGTAAATCACGACGACGCGTTTCAAATACAATCTGTTGCTCATCTGATGCTGTCAGCGTCATTTTTTGTTGCCAAGGTGTGGCGTCAACATCAAAATGATTTTTTTCAATCTTACGAATAAGCGTACCAGCTAAAACCTGCTCACCGAATCGAGCTTCAATATCAGCTTCATTAACAGTGTTTCCATCTGCATCTTTTAAAACACCTTCAGTCAACGTGACTAAATTCATGAGTGTCGCTAACCCTAAAAATGTTTCTTGGCGGGCTTTAGCGTCCAAGCTGTCTAACACGATACGACGATAACCTTGATGAAAAGAAGTGCGGCCAGCGGCATTAATACCACCCATACCAACAATAACGGGTAATGCTGTCATAATTAACCTTGAGAAAACGTGTTACGAGAATTAAGCCAAGTTTAAATGGATTAACCCGCACAGTTTGTGCTTAAATAGCCAAATATCCTGCACAATGAGCCAAAATTAACTGGTCGGAGCAATTTGAGTGACGAATCTTCAACAAGCAAAAGCGATAGAAATTAGTATATTGGTTTATCCTCACTTGCTAATAACCAGTTTAACTCTGCCCATCGAAATGCTCAGAGCAGGCGAAGCTTTTGCTAAAAGCCATTCGCAATCAGAAGAATTTAGGCCCTTAAACATTAACTTGGTAGCAAGTAACTTAAATGCCATCCCCAATCGTACAGGTCTTGCTATTGTGCCAGACTGCGAAGCTGACACTGCCCCCACCAGTGACTTAATTATTGTACCTGGTATTTGGCGTAACCCGCGTCCGGTAGTGAGTAAACAACAGCAATTAATACACTGGCTTAGCGATTCTTGGCAGCAAGGAAGCAATATTATTGGTGTGGGGACCGGCAACTGCTTAGTAGCTGAGGCTGGGTTGCTGGACGGTCACCCCGCAACTACTCATTGGCATTATGCAGAGCAATTTAAGCGGGATTACCCAAATGTGCAGCTTAAACCTGACTTTTTCATCACGCAATCTGAGCGCATGTATACCGTTGCTAGTTTAAATGCCCTTGCTGATGTGATTGTCCATATTATCAGCCAATATTATGGCCGAGAAGCAGCGCAACATGTTGAGCGCAACTTTTCCCATGAAATTCGTAAGCCTTATGAAGATCAACGCTACCTTGAAGGTGCTGTTGATAAACACCCTGATGAACTTATCGCGCAGATCCAGTTTTGGTTAAAAAACAATTTAGCCTCTGAGCTAACACTGCATGAGGTTGCGGCGCAATTTAGCTTGAGTTATCGCACCTTCACGCGGCGATTTCGCCAAGCCACCAGCCAAACGCCCGTTGAGTATTGGCAGCAATTACGCGTACAAGCAGCAAAAGAGCTACTAGCTTCATCAAATTTATCGATTCAAGAGGTGGCACTTGAAGTTGGCTATAATGACCAAGGCCATTTAACCCGGGTTTTTAAAAAAGTGTTATCACAAACGCCCAGTGAGTATCGTACTGTAGTAAGACGAAAGCTTTTTGGTTAAACATAGGCCATATGAATTAAATAAAGTTAAAAAATTAACACCAATACAGCTTATTCAAGTTGCTGATTTAGAAATTATTACTAAGCTTTTAAATAGTTGTATCTCACTATTTTGAGCCAATAAATGTATCAACCTGATTATAATGAGTTAGTGCAGAGTTGGAATAAAACGCTTGAAGTTTTAGCCCTGTTTGCCAATGTCCCTGTTGCGTTAGTAATGAAAGTCGAAAACAACATTATTAGCGTATTTTCGAAAAATGATTATCAAGAAAATCCCTATAAGATTGGTGACAGCGAAGAATTAGAAGATTCAGGCCTTTATTGCGAACATGTAATAAAAACCCAAAAACTGCTTAATATTCCAAATGCACTGATTGATGATGACTGGAAGGAAAACCCTGACATCAAACTTAATATGATTTCGTATTTAGGCTTGCCAATTAGTGCTGGAGATACGACTCCGTTTGGCACTATTTGCATTCTCGATAGCAAACCGCATGAGTATGACGAGCCTGTAATCAAGCTTCTTGAAACAATAAAGCAAAGTTTTGAAACACAGCTCAAGTTACTGTATCAGCAAAAGCAAGCGTTTGAACAACAGCAATTTGCAGAGCTTGCAACCTTAATCAGAGGGATTGCTCATGAAGTTAATACCCCTCTTGGTAATTGCATCACCGCAGTAGACGTAACAGAGTTGGCTGTAAAAGAGACTCAAGCTAAACTGCTACAAAAAAGATTAAGTGAACTCGCATTACAAAACACATTAAGCACAATAATAAACACCAGTGAATTGTTAAATCGAAACTTATCAACTTGTGCGTACAAAATCCGCATTTTGCAGGATTTGCTTTATCCTAATCCACAATCAAATAAAACGATTATGTCCTTAGCTGAACTTGCTGAGTCTCTAACGGATCATTTAGAAGAAAAAATGAAACATCAGAATATTAAACTTACAGTGAAATATCAGGATCCACATAGCCAATGTGAAGTAGCGACTGATTTACTCAAACAAGTCCTGTTTATTTTACTGCAAAACTCCATTGAACATGCATTCAGTAAAACCGATAACCCAGTCATTGAGATTAATATTTATGATTTTGACGAAGTTTTAAAAGTTCATTACATAGATAATGGCATCGGCATTAACAGCAACGAACACCACTTTATTTTTACCCCATTTTACAAAGGCAAAGATAATCAATCAGGTATGGGGCTTGGCCTGAGTATCGCGAAAAAAATAGTGACCCAACAACTGCAAGGTGATATATGTGCGCTTGAGAGCTCAGTAGGGGCACACTTTTTAATAAACTTACCTAAGTAGTTTTATCTGGAAGAAATGTTTTGGAAAATAAAATTTTACTACTTTGTGGTGTGCCTTTGTCTTCATAGCCCACTATTTGATAGTCATTTTTAATAAGCATACTCAGCATTGCAGGAAAACGATTCATCGATTTTACATGAATAGCATCATAATCATGTTCTTTAATCCATGCTTCCTGCGCTTTCAATAATGCCTGTGCAATCCCCTTCCCTCGCCATTTTGGCGCCACTGCACCAAGCCAGCTATAGAAGGTATTTGCATGTAACGCATAAGCTAGTTTGTAGGCCACAGGCTCATTATTTATATAGGCACCTAAAATAAGGTGCTCACAATTAGCTATCCTAGCTTGTAATTTATTGAGCGTATTTCTGCCATCAAATTCGGGAATTTGGCAATCAACCAGCAATACGTCTTGTAAACTAGCAGGCTTTATTGTGTAACAAGGTGCCATTAATTTTATTTTCCGTTTAGTGTTGTTTAATAGCTAACTTTTGCTCACTTTTCTTTACGATAGTACAACTTTGAATAGCGTTTTACCCGTGCGTGCACGCCGCGCCCTAAGTTTTTAAACTTAGCCTCAAGCACATCAACACCATATAAAATAACAACGACTAACACTGAAAGCTTTATCGCAGCGAGTAAGTTATCGGTGGCAATGACAACGCCAATAGATGCCAGTACCCAAATGGTCGCCGCAGACGTAACGCCAACCACTGCGCCATCCTTCGCTAGCATAACACCTGCACCTAAAAAGCCAATTCCGGTAATTATTTGCCCAACCACACGGGAGTGATCAATCACATCACCATGTAACATAAAAGCCGTTGCTAAAAACAAATAAGTCCCTAATACAATTAATGCAGATGTACGAATACCCACCGGCTTACCACGTAATTGACGCTCCATACCAATAATAGCACCGCAAAATGCAGCGCTACCAATCGCTGGCCAAGAGTATGGAGCAATATCTAATAGACTACTAAACGTCACTGTACTTCCAAAATTATATTAAATAGAAAAGGCCATTGCGGTACTTAACCTTGATGAACCAAAGCTGGCCATTTTAGTAAAATCAACTTTCGCTATCGGCACATGCTGACAATCAATCGCCAATTGCTTTTCATTTTCACAAAACGGGTCATGCACGTATAAACAATGCTCATCAATATGCGTTACACACACCCAATGCGGTGATTTTTTACCATCGAACCGATAGGTGCTGATCAATAACACCACCGCTTTACCCTCAGCAAGCCAATCTTCAATAGCTAGCAAAGTTAACTCTTGATACCGCACCGGCAGTTTTGCAGTAATCGCCTCTGCTACAAACTGATTGTGTACTGTATGCAAGATGGCTTTTTTCTTTTCGCTTCTTACGCCATCAATAAACAACGAATCACGGGTATTTAAAATAACATCGGCTTTGAAACCACGTTTCATTGCAGCAAGTGCTAACCCTAGAGGATGACAACCGCCATGACCTGATGTCATAAAAATAGTAGTTGCTTCACGCCATATATCCAGCTCTTTTAGCTGACTCATAGGTGTTTCGTTTAATGACGACATCGCCATTAATAATGCCGCGGGACCACAGGTAAACTCAGTTGTTTGCTGATACCAAGGCGTGTGTTTATCGGCATTAAATTCGATATTACGACGAATGTTTTTTTGCATTCGATGGGCATCACTATGGTCGTCATAATAATCACTGTAATGACCAAACACCTGGTAACCCTGCTTTTCATACAAGCGAATTGCTGATTGGTTGTTTACCGCAACTTCTAAACGCATGTATAAACGGCCCCGTTTAGCCGTTTCATTTTCAAGCGCAAGCAGTAGCTGTGAAGCAATACCTTTGCCTTGCTGAGATTGCAAAACAGCCAATGAATATAACCGAGCAAGGCGGGTCCCCTTGTGGCACCACACTAAACCATAACCAACCAATTGATTATCTACCTCGGCCACCATCAGTAAGCCGTGGCTTGCGCTGATCCAGCGCTTTAAACTACGACTACTTAATCTATCTTGGCTAAAGCTTTGCTCTTCAATGGCAACAAGGGCCGCCAAATCCGCAGCCTTAGCAAAACGGATTTGACAAACAGATGCATTCATTAACCGCGGCCCCGCGCTTCAAGGCGTTGTTTAAACTCATCCATAATGATCATATAAAGCTCATCACCTAAATAAGCATCTTCGACTTTATGGTCAATACTTGGGTTGTCATTCACTTCTAACACGTATGCCTTGCCTTGGTGTTCTTTAACATCAACACCATACAAACCTTTACCCACCGTTTTACAGGCTTTTAATGCCGCATCAAGTACCACTTTAGGTAGCTCAAATGTTGGCAAGGTTTCAAAGCCACCTGAGAAGAAACGTTTTGCATCATGGTTGTAAATTTGCCAGTGATTACGCGCCATTAAATAACGACACGCATAAATTGCACGGCCATTTAACACCCCGACACGCCAGTCGTATTCGGTGTACATGTACTCTTGTGCAAGCACAAGTGCACTGAACTCAAACAGCTCAGTTAACTTAGCAACTAACTCATCACGATTAGCGACTTTAAAGACGCCTTTTGAGAAAGAGCCTTCTGGCATTTTTAATACCAGCGGATAGCTAAAGTGCGCTTCTAAGCTTTCAATTGTCTCTTCACTTGTATCAGCCACAACGTGAGTTTTTAAACTCGGCACTTTTTGATAATTAAAGGCATCGTGCAAATACACTTTATTACAACAGCGCAGTATCGACTCTGCATCGTCAATCACCACCAGCCCTAAGCTTTGTGCTTTACTCGCTAAGCGATAGGTTGGATGGTCGATAGCCGTTGTTTGGCGAATAAATAGTGCATCAAACTGTGCGATGCTGGTAATTTCATCAAATGTCAGTGCTTGGGCATAAATACCATGTTTAGCAGCTGCTTTAATAAATTTAGCAATAGCATCTTTATCACTTGGCGGCACCTTTTCTTGGTGATCAACCAATATAGCCATATCCCAACGGTAACGACGTTTTTTATCGTTTATACGCCACACGGATTCTGTAAAGCTACTGAGTTGTTTTACAAACTCCGTAAAGGTGGTGTCATTTAATGAAGCAATCGTACCTTGCTTAACAACCCCTTGCTCATCACACACTAAAATAGGCGCTGGGTATTGTGAAAATAGCGCTTTAGTTGCTTTGCTTTGCTGCTCTTGATCTGTGTGACCAAAAAATACTGTGCCACCAGCAAGCTCTTTATGACGCGTACTGTGCTCATCACTGCGTAGTGCATTAATTGTTTTTACACTCGGTAATACCTGATGCTTTCTTGCTTCAGCAAGTAAAGAACAATAATAACCTTTACTTAAATACTGCCCTGTATCACACAAGTTTAAAATGCGAGTTTTTGGCTCATTATGTTTTGGGTAATCACGTAAGTAGGTGTCAAAGGTAATGACATTTTCGAAATTTTGAGCAATACGTTGCTCATTGTTATCAACCACAATCAAGGTTTTAAACACGACTTTTCCTAAATTAAGCCATAGATAAAATGAAAAACACCCAACCAATTAAGTGAACGCATGAGGCTAAATTTCACTTAACTAGATGGGTGCTTATAAGCATTATGCTTGAAGTGATTTATAGAGGTTTTTTTGCTTTGTTACCAACGAGATATTTTTTACTTGAAGATGAAATTTACTGATTAAAAATACCAAAAACTAAATTAACTGATCTATGGTGTACAGCTGTTTATTACCAGCAATAGAAAGTTCAACTTCATCATCAATTTGTTTGCCAATCAATTGCTTACCTAACGGCGCTTCTCGGGTTACAACATAAATAGGCTGCTCTTTTACGGTCACCACTAAGCCACCTGCACTTGGACCCATGAAGAACCACTTTGCGTTATCTTGCTCATCGATAAGACACACTAATGCACCTTCACGAACCTTATTAAATTCGCTTTCTTTGAACACCGTATTGAATGCTTGAATATCACGGTAGCACTCATTAACTCGTTCAGCTTGCCCTTGCGCTAAGTATGCGGCCTCTAAACCCAAGGTATCGTATTGGGTTTCAGCGACACTTTCTTCGTGAGTTGCAGCGTCATGAGCCGCTTTTGCCGCTGCTTTGGTGCTCTGTAGTTGTGCCTCTAGCGCAAAGCGTAAATGTTCAATTACGTGTGTTTTATTCATATCAAAGCAGTTAAAACAGAAAAGCCGCTATTCTATGGAAAAATAGCGGCTGATGAAAGTAAGTTATAAAAGTGACTTATGGCATATCCATATAGGCTTTGGTTTTATCATCCAGTGTTTGGGTGTAATTTTCTGAACTTAACCCCAATAACTGCGGCAAGGTCGCAGCGATACAAATCGATGAGAAGGTGCCCACCACAATGCCTACAAATAACGCGATGGCAAAACCCGTTAATGCAGCCCCTGCAAGCAGCCAAATGCAAGCAATGGTCGCAAGTGTTGTGCCTGAGGTGATCAATGTACGCGTTAACGTAGAGCCAATTGCATCGTTAATTACAACATGGGTATTAATGCGTTGATTGTCTGGCTGAATACGTAAAAGCTCTCTGACTCTGTCGCCAACAATAATTGAGTCATTTAATGAATAACCAATAATAGCCAGTAAACTCGCCAGCACGGTTAAATTAAATTCAAGCCCTAACAAGGAAAACAAACCAAGCACTAAGATTAAATCATGTAACAGTGCAACCACTGAACCTACCGCGAGTCGCCATTCAAAGCGCACGGCAAGATAAACCATAATTGCAATCAGCGCCGCAAATAAAGCTAAACAACCTTGCTCAAAAAGCTCATCACCCACTTGTGAACCTAAAAATGAGCTAGATAAGACGCTATAGTCTACACCTTGCTCATTCAGCTCTGCTTGCCAAGTACTCGCTTTGCTAGCCTCTGGTGCTTCTCTTAAAACAAAGTGATATTCACCCGCTTTACTAATGGTTAATTTACTCGCAACCTCAGGGCTTAACTTTGCTTTTAAATCAGCAATTGACGTCACTGACGTTGTGTTAATTTCACTGATGTAGCCACCTGTAAAATCAAGACCAAAGTTTAGCCCTTTTACAGATAAAACACTTAAGCTCGCGATGACTAAAACACAACTTAGTAATAACCCTAAAACGCGCGCTTTACTCGCTGCAGTTAATGTTGACCATCTCATGCTTTAGCCCCCGTTAAATTAGTTAGTTTAATGTAGAGTGTTTGGCTAAGGGCTTTCGAAATATAAACGCCAGTAAAAACGCTAGTTAATAGTCCAAGCGCTAATGTGATTGCAAAGCCTTTCACCGGGCCATAACCTATAGCGTATAAAATAATTGCCGTGATCATGGTGGTCACATTGGCATCAAAAATAGTCGTAAAAGCTTGGTTATAACCTTGCTCAATCGCTTGATATGTAGGTCGACCTTTACGCTTCTCTTCTCTTATTCGCTCAAAGATAATCACATTTGTATCAACTGCCATCCCTATCGTCAGTACAAGTCCTGCAATCCCCGGTAAGGTCAGCACAACCCCCGGTAATAACGACATTAAACCAACTAAAGCCGTTAAATTAAGCAGTAAAGCAATATTGGCAATCAGCCCTAAGCGACGATACCAAAGCGCCATAAAGGCAAGGGTAATACCGATACCCAGCATTAACGCAGCTAAACCGTGTTCAATGTTTTCACTGCCTAAGCTTGGGCCTATGGTTTGTTCTTGAACGATTGTCACTGGCGCTGTGAGTGACCCTGCGCGTAGTAAAAGCGCTAAATCGTAGGCTGCTTGCGGGCTTTTCATGTTAGTAATGCTAAAACGAGAACTTAAATGTTGGGCAATGTTTGCCACATTAATCACTTCGCTTTTTTTCACAACGTCGCCATTTGCATCCCGTGAGTATTCAGAATACACCGTGGCCATAGGCTTACCTATGTTGTGCTTCGAAAAAGCAGACATCGCATCACCACCTTGCGAATCTAAACTAAGCTGAACTAAAGGCTTGCCCCATTCATCTTTGCCAACACTGGCATTATTAATGTGATCACCTGAAAAAATCGCCATCGGATTTAAATTAACAACGCCACCGCCTTGTACATTAAACGCTTTACCACCTACTTCGACGACTTGATAAAAATCGAGGGTCGCAGTTGCACCGATAATACGCTTTGCTTCAGATGGGTCTTGCACACCGGGTAACTCAATGCGAATGCGCTGCTTACCTTGTCTTTGCGTTACTGCTTCAGTGATACCAAGCTCTTCAATACGACCACGCAGGGTTGTTAAGCTTTGCGCCATAACTTGTTTATTGAATTCATTTTGGCTTTGCTCATTAAAATGCAGTAATACCGTGGTTAAGTTATTCGTTGTTGATTTAGTTTGCATCAGGCCTTTGAATTGACTTTGTAACGTTGAGACAAGCCCTGCCAGTTGCTCCTCACCGCTTGGTAAAATTTGTAGCTCAACCCCTCCTTTTACTTCACTTGCCCGAATCCCACGAATTTTGTCTTTGCGAAGCGTCAATTTAGTTTGTTGATACACACTGTTTAAGTGCTCTTGCATTGCTTTATCTAGGTCGACATCAAGTACGAATAACACCCCACCATTTAAGTCGAGTCCCAACTTAATCGGTGAAAGGCCAAGCTGCTGAAGCCATTGTGGACTTGTCGCATGCTCAACAATTTTAGCCTCTAGCTGTGGGTATTGCGTTTTTATAAAGCTCAACGCATTAGCACTTTGAGTCGGCTCAGCTAATAAAATAACCAGTTGTGCTTGGCTATCATTGGCTTCAGTCACTTCAAAACCATGTTGATTTAGTGACGTTGTCACACTTTGCAGCGTCACAGTTTGATCTGGTAAGCTAATGTGCAACCAAGATTTGTTAGGGTAAAGGTTAGGTAGTGCGCTAACCGCTAATAAAATACACGCCGCTATCATAGCGACATAACTCATTTTTAGACGACGCCATAGCGCCGGCTTAGATTTATGTGACATACATGACTTCCTTCCGGCATTGTCAGCCGGTAAAAATTAATTCCAAAAAATAAAAAGTAACGAAGGAAGTCGTTTAGTTATGGTAGGTCGTGTTGGCTTTATATAAAAGATTAGCGTCTTTCCAGCCACTAATGCGAGATTTACGTTGAGTGGCTAACGCAAACCATGGGATCACACGCACAGCACCTGGCGGCGCTAAAAAGTGCTCTTTTCCCCAATCTTCAGCAAAGAATTCAATCAATAGCTCGTAATCAGGATCAACCTGACTATGATAAAGAAACAATGATGAATTACTGGCAGTTAAACGCGGCACAAGGGTATCAAACCCCGATGGTTCTACCGGTTTAGGATGCTCAGCTGTATGAGTTTGGGAAATAACAGGGGTTTTAGTCAGCTCCACTTGGAACAATTTAGTCGCAGCAAAGTGTGAGTGATTGTCAGGCATAGCCATGCTCTGTGCACTAAAGAACACAGTAAAGAGCAAGATAATGACTGAGAAAAACCGTAACAAGAACTGACCAATAAATTAAGCGGATAACAGGGGTATAATGAGGGTAAAAAAATAAAACACAAGGCATTACTTAAACAAATAGTGACAAAATAAAAGTAACTAAAATAAAGCGGGCCTAATTAGGCCCGCTTAGTCATTTAACTTTGTTAAACGAGTTAAACTTCTAATGATGACATGTCGATAACAAAGCGTGAGGCCATATCACCTTGCTTTAACTTATCGAATGCGTCATTAATTTGTTCCATTTTGATCATTTCAACTTCTGGCAAAATATTATGTAACGCACAGAAATCGAGGATTTCTTGGGTTTGCGCAATACCGCCAATTAATGAGCCAGCAACACGGCGACGCCCCATTAATAACGGCACTGAGTTAGACTCAGCAAGCTCACCTACTTGACCAACCAATACTTGCGTACCATCAATATCTAAAAGCGGAATATACGGCGTAAAGTCGTGTTTTACCGGAATGGTATTAATGATCACATCAAACTGATTAGCATGCGCTTGCATGGCAGCTTCATCGCTCGATACCAATAAATCTTTTGCGCCATAAGATAAAACCTGCTGTTTTTTCTTATCACTACGGCTAATTGCCGTAACATGTGCGCCCATTGCAGCTGCGATTTTAATTGCCATGTGGCCTAAACCACCTAGCCCAATCACACCAACACGACTACCTGGGCCGACATTCCACGTGCGTAGTGGCGAATACGTTGTGATACCGGCACATAGAATTGGCGCACATTTAGCAAGGTCTAAACCTTCTGGTACGCTCAATACAAACTCTTCTCGCACCACAATGTGTTTTGAATAACCACCTTGAGTGAGTTCACCACTGATACGGTCTTGGCCTGAGTAGGTCCCTACCATACCTTCGCGACAAAACTGTTCTTCACCATGATGACATTGGTCACAGCTTAAACAGCTATCAACCATACACCCTACTGCAACATTATCGCCCACTTTGTATTTAGTAACGCCACTGCCTACTTCAAGGACACGGCCAACAATTTCATGGCCTGGTACGACAGGATACTGAGTCCAGCCCCAATCGTTTTCTGCTGTGTGTAAGTCAGAATGGCACACACCACAATACAGAATTTCAATGGATACATCTTCATCACGAAGTGCACGGCGTTCAAAATGATACGGCTCTAATGGTTTTTCAGAATCATGTGCTGCATAACCGACAGTTTTCATGCTTACTCCTTAATTTTCTTCGTGTTTAACTCATGCATTAACTAATTTGCTAATGCGCTGGTGTATACTGCATTCAGTATAGAGGTAAATCTGCAAACTACACTTGCCTAAAACACGAAAGCTTTTGCCTATTTTTATCAAATTGATTTTAAGAGACCCCCATGCGTGGAATGAGCCGCAAAGAACAGGTGACGAGATCGCCTGATGCAATGAACCTATCACAAAGCATCAAAACACTCTGGCCCTATTTAATGAGCTTTAAAGGCCGCGTTATTTTAGCCATCTTGGCGCTTATTGCTGCAAAAGGCGCCACATTACTGATGCCTTGGGCACTAAAAGAAATAATTGACGCGGTTGATGCAAGTACCAACCCGCTATTAAGCGTTCCTATTGCCTTACTGATCGCTTATGGTTTACTGCGCTTTGCCAGTGTATTTTTTGGTGAAGTACGCGATGCATTATTTGGTCGTGTTACAGAGCACGCTATGCGCCATATTGGCTTAAAAGTATTTAAACACTTGCATAGTTTAGAACTTGCCTTTCATCTTGATAGGCAAACCGGTGGAATTAGTCGCGATATAGAGCGTGGTACAAGTGGCCTCAGTTTTTTAATGCGCTTTTTGATGTTTAATATCGTACCAACCTTATTTGAAATAATCACAGTAGCGATTATTTTTGCAACCTTGTTTTCACCTTGGTTTGCACTTGTCACATTAATTGCAGTCGCTACTTACATTGCTTTTACTGTGATTGTAACTCAGTGGCGTAACCGATTTATTCGTGAAGCAAATGCTGCCGATAATAACTCAAACAGCCGTGCTATCGATAGCTTACTAAATTACGAAACCGTTAAGTACTTCAACAATGAACACTATGAAGCGAGCACCTACGACGGCTTTTTAGCTAAGTGGGAACAAGCGAGGCTAAAAAATCGTTTATCATTACTGGCGCTTAATTCAGGGCAAGCGCTTATTATTGCCGCGGCTATTACAGCGCTAATGTGGCTAGGTGCCAGCTCAGTGGTCAATAAAGAGCTGACAATAGGTGAACTAGTGATGATCAATGCTTACATGATCCAGCTATTCTTGCCGCTTAACTTTTTAGGCTTTGTTTATCGTGAGATACGCCGTGCGCTGACTGATCTTGAAAATATGCTGGGGCTGTTAAATCGAAAAGCCGCTATTAGCGATGACAAAGATGCAAAACCATTAAATGCAACCAAAGCTGCTATTCGATTTGAAAGTGTGTCGTTTAGTTACGATAAACAACGGCCAATTTTAAATAACTTAAGCTTTGAGGTAACTTCAGGCAGCAAAGTGGCGATTGTGGGTGCCAGTGGCGCAGGTAAAAGCACGCTAAGCCGCCTGCTCTACCGTTTTTATGATGTTGATGAGGGTAAAATTTATATCGATGAGCAAGCAATCAACACAGTAACACTTGAGAGCTTGCGCCAAGCTATTGCCATCGTACCGCAAGATACCGTGCTATTTAATACCAGCATTCGCGAAAACATTGCCTACGGAAATCCAACAGCAAGCGAAGATGAAATTGATAAAGCCATAAGCCTTGCCCATTTAGATGGATTTATTGCAAGCCTAGATAAAGGCGATAAAACCCTTGTTGGTGAGCGCGGTTTAAAAGTGTCGGGCGGTGAAAAACAGCGCATTGCAATAGCCAGAGCCATTTTAAAAGGTTCACCGATTTTATTATTTGATGAAGCAACATCGGCGCTAGATTCGCATTCAGAGCAAGCCATTCTTAGTGCGATGCGTGAAGTCGCACAAAAGCACACCAGCTTAGTGATTGCACATCGTTTATCAACAGTTACTGACGCAGACAAAATTATTGTGATGAAACAAGGACAGGTTGTTGAACAAGGTCAGCACCATCAACTGCTTGCAGCGAATGGTGAATACGCACGAATGTGGCAGTTACAGCAAAGCGAAGAATAAACACTGTTAACTAGTAGGTTAAATGATTAGAATAACCGCTTTATTTTTATCTATAACAAAAAGGCAACACGCAGATGGGCAGAGCTTATCAAAACAAAAAAGACTCAATGGCAAAAACTGCGGGTGCAAAAACCAAAGTTTATTCAAAGTACGGAAAAGAAATTTATATCTGCGCTAAGAATGGTGGTGTTGATCCCGATGGCAACTTAGCGCTTCGTCGCTTAATTGAGCGTGCTAAAAAAGACCAAGTACCTACGCACGTAATCGAGCGTGCAATCGATAAAGCCAAAGGGGGTGGCGGCGAAGATTACGTAGCAACTCGCTACGAAGGTTACGGCCCAGGCAACTGTATGATCATTGTTGACTGCTTAACCGACAACAACAAACGTACCTTCGCTGACGTACGTGTTTGTTTTACAAAAGCAAATGCAAAAATTGGCGCACAAAATTCAGTATCACACTTATTTGATCACCTCGCTATTTTTGTATTTGATGGTGATGATGACGAAGCTGTTTTAGAAGCACTAATGATGGCTGATGTAGATGTAACTGATGTAGAAGTTGAAGACGGTAAAGTGACTGTATTCGCTCCACACACTGAATACAACAACACGCGTACAGCACTTGAAGAAATGGGCATTACTGATTTCCACGAAGATCTAATTGCCTTTGTGCCGCAAGTAGAAGCACCGATTGAAGGTGAAGACGTTGAAGTCATGGAACGCTTTTTAGCCATGCTAGAAGATTGTGACGACGTACAAAACGTTTATCACAACGCACAATTTTAATGTCATATTATTTAACGGCTAATAATTTAGCCGTTAAATAACCTAGCGATTACTTTTGTTTTTTAAAAGGAAATAGCTGCTGCCTAAGCATGCCTTCAGGCATGTAGTCACCAACCACCCCGTATTTATCGGGCCATTCAGCTTGACCTTTTACAGCGGTACCTAACAAATAATCTAAAAACGAAAAGTGCGCGGCATAGTTTCTGTCGATGGCTGCTTTATCTGAAGAATGGTGCCAATGATGAAATTGTGGTGTAACAATCACATACCTTAACCAGCCAAATTTCACTCTTACGTTAGCATGGTTAAACACAGCCTGAAAACCGACAATAATCACATAAAGGCTAATCACTTCAGATGGAAAACCTAACACAAAAATCGGTGTGAGCACTAAACTTCGGGTGACTAAAATTTCTAAAATATGCTGTCGAGAGCCTGCCAACCAATCCATTTCTTTTGCACTGTGATGTACAGCATGAAAACGCCAAAGCAGTGGCACTTCATGATAAGCACGATGCACAAAATACTGCATTAAATCGGCTACTAAAATAATCAAAAACAGTTGTAAAAGAAACGGCATTTGTACAATAAAGCCTTGCACAGTCTCTGATACCGCCCAACCAAATGCATGATGCACAAACTGGTTAGTAGCAAGCAGTACAAAACCGATAATTAAATGATTTACAAAGAAATGGTTCAAATCACCTTGCCACTCAGAGCGGAGGATCTTTTGCTCCCTACGATGCGGTAAAAGCTTTTCTATTAAGATAAAAATGAGTGTAGAGCCAAGTAAATCAAGAATAAACCAATCTAGCCCTAAATACGGCGTGTTATCTCTGAAGTCGCCCACTTCAACATTCGGCCCACCAAACGTAATTGCCACAACGATAAAAAACCAAGCCGTTGCACCGAGCCGTTTATTAGTATTACGAACAAAATTCAAGAGCCCTAAACTGCCCGAAATAATTAATGCCACAAACATTAGCTGACGTAAAAACTCAACACTGTAATTTTGTCTGAGCTCTGGCGTCGTTAAGTACTCAGGAAAGTGAAACGCTAAAACCCCTAAACAGGATAAAATAGCCAAAAAGCACGCAATATAGCCACTAATATTGCCTTCACCGATCTGGAATTGTTCAGCGCGGAACACTCGTTGCGAAAGACGAGACATAACACAAAAATCCATTTAAAAATTTATCGCAGCATAGCACAGAAGCTTTTAGGAAAAAATATCAGCTAACCTTGCGTAATTATATGTACACAACTCATTGATATTAATACCATAAAGCCTAAAAAATTGGTTTTTAGTGATACAATGCTTAATCAATTAACCTAATTTAAAATCTAACTGCACTTGAAGGTTTTTTTGCATTACTGCAACACCGTTTTCAACTTTAGGCGCATATTTCCAATTAGATAGGGCCTTAATCGCGGCTTTATCAAAG
The DNA here is from genome assembly GCF_021728095.1 of Pseudoalteromonas sp. L1. Taxonomy (NCBI): domain Bacteria; kingdom Pseudomonadati; phylum Pseudomonadota; class Gammaproteobacteria; order Alteromonadales; family Pseudoalteromonadaceae; genus Pseudoalteromonas; species Pseudoalteromonas sp. L1. The sequence goes on from NZ_JAKKCT010000001.1 coordinate 1,206,568, forward strand.
ATGTGTTCAGGCACAGAGTTCAAAACGTGAATATTAACTGGTTCACCATGCTCACTAATATCGAAACTCATTTGAACATAGCCTTCAATTCTATTACGTACAGCATGAATTGGATAAGTTGGATTTGCTGTTTTTTGCAGAACTGCATGAGGCCTTTCTGGCTGTGGTGTTGATGAACACCCCATAAATAAAACGAATGATATTGACGTTAAAATTGAATATTTCATTAAAATCCTTTTGTATAGCTGACGCCTTAATAAACAGTAAAATTATTAAACTGCAATAAAGGACAAAGAAGCATAAACCTACCGCTTTTCATCCTCAGCTTAATTTTAAGATAACATTTGGCACTTTAGAAGCCTTACGAGTAACCACATGAACGATTTCTTTTGCAATCAATAAACCAAATCACTCAGTGTTGTGTCATAGAGTACGGTTTCAGGCTTGAGATAATCTATTAAAATCAGTTTTTAGTGCATGCGTTAAAAAGTTAGGTTTGTGTCTGATTGACCATTTATGTACTGCTCTACATTAGCTTTAATGTAGCAACCTTAGCTAGCCATTCATTAACGGGTGACTTTGAGTTGTCTTGAATACTTGCTTTGTGCGTCATTGTTGAGCGGCTTGCTTACACGCTCTTTAATTAAACAAGAAACTCTTTGGAGTCCTTTGATTTCCAGTCCTTTTTTCTCATTACCGTGATAGCTATATTTTCTTGATGATCATCACCATCAACCTCAATCTTATTTACAGCGCAAGGCATATTTATGTGTGAGGCTGTACACCTGATATTAAAAGTATCATTGTGACTTAATTTTTTAAGCGCCCCTACGTGTAATGTTGTTAACCTATTAAATATAGAGTTAAGCTCAGCAATCATTATCAACGGATTATTACGTGTATCATTCATTCTATCTTTAACAAAGTGCTTAGATAACTTAAATGACATTTTATGGCGACGTAAAATTTCATTTACTGAGCTTTCAAGCGCAGCTATTTGAGCTTGTGAAATCATGTTCGCTTTTCCATAATGCTAAGATAAAGCTCTTCAAGCTTCGCGTTCAATTCAGAGTCACTTTTCGCAGAAATTGAGCCAACCTCCTCTGATTCACTTACATTTCCGAGCCTCACATCAAAATTTTCATTATCAAAACTATCAACAAAAATATAGTTCTCACTCTCTTCATCAAAGAATGAAGCAAAGTTATCATCAACAGACATATTAAATTTCATCTTTTCCTCTTAATTACGTTTATGAATATCAATGCTGTCTTGGCACACTAACGCCCTGTTAAGGTTTGAGCGACGCAATACCGATACTGACGCATACCACATTAAACACTAAGGCCAATGCATGATGAAAATGCCACGCGTTGACAATAACCCTTAAAGATTTTGTTATACCTCTGATTTTTCATACTGTTTTTTAATCACTCTATACCCCTCAATCAATTTGCCACCAGGGGTAGATTTAGTCAATTTTGAGAAAAAATTGTCCATCTCACATAGCCCAGATTCACTACGAATCATTAACTGAGCTTCTTTAATACCTTTGCGGAAACCTTTCAACTTTTCAGAATCAATATCGTCTCTAAAAATGTTACGAGCCTCAACAAAAACCATTCCACAGTGCACCGTAATCTCTTCATTAAGGTAGAAGTTGTGCTCATCAGTGAACTCCATCACTTTTAAACCCGCTTGAAAAGCCAGTTCTTGTTTTTGCTCAGTATCAAAATCTTCTGAATCGACTAAATTTGAAATTAGTGATGCAGCTGAGCTAATTTCTTTTGAAAAACGCTCGTAAATTTCTAAGCGTTTTTCAAAAACCTTTTCTGAGTATTTCTCTATTCTGGCATTTCTACGGAAATATTCGTTTAATAGAACACCAAGTAAAACACCGACTAAACCTACAACAATTTTTTCCATATGACCTACTTACTATACACAGATATAATGCCTTGCTTACCGAAAAAATTGGAAGCAAAGCGAGTAATTTTCTCAAGTGCAGCAACTTGTTATATCTACTCAAATGTGGCTAGAATCGATTAGTAACGAACATCTACCCAACATTTAGACATCCATTTTGATAGGTAAACATTAGCCGTGATGTCGGCGAATGTGTTTAATTAAGCCTAATTGATCAAACTCAAGTGAAACAATATTGGTTTTATTGTACTCGATAGTTTTGTCTAAATGAGCAGGCTTAACTTTGCCTAATTCAGTCATTTTACAAAAACGACATTAGCGCCAACCATTACCTCATTTATTTCTATTGAACTAAAGATAACTTCATTATTTAGCTTACTAACCATATCCTCTCGGAGTTTTGATTTATCTGTATAAACAAATTTGAATTTGACGTGTTCATCAATAAAATCATCGGCTAGCAACGAGATAAAGTAGTCTATTCTTTAGTTGTCGTGTTGGGCTGTTGACGCGCATTTTTTGCTGCTACAAATGTTTTAGCTTTCTCAATTAATTGTTCTGAGGTGAATGTGTCTTTTGCACTACCAGAAAATGACAGAAGAAAACAAATTAATATCAATATAGATTTTTTCACGAAACTCTCCTTGTATGTTTAGACATAATAGCTTTCAGATGGTATTAGCCTCAGCTTTTTTATACGTTAGCTTAGTACGAAGCCAGACAAAAAATTATCAAAATACGACTTTTAAAAATTAAATTACACATAACTATTAGGAATCACAATTGTTTAGGCTACACTAGAATCGTGAATATATAAGTAGAAAATATCGCCGCGGTAATGAGTAAAGCTACTCACAAGATATTCTTCATTGTATTTCCTTTGCCATTAAAATTAGCCATAAAATTCTACTTCAGTTTGTACATCGAATGGTAAAATAAATTCTCTAAATTCTGGGTCGCCTTTTTGTGCCTTTGGATATTTAAGCTGGTACATATTCTTTTTAAACATATTTAAGAATTGCTTGTTTTGTAATTTTTTACCCAACACACTGACTTTCACAACATTACCCGCTTGATTAACCATCATCATAAATAAAATTTTATTATCTGAGCGTCTAAATTCGTCTTTTGCTTGCGATATCACGTCTTTGGGAATAGTAAAGTCTGGTAAGTCACTCTGTTCTGTTGATGAGCAGGCCACTAAAAATTTTTCATTATCTGCCCATAAAAATTTAAGAGGCAAGATACTGTAAATAAAAACTTTTTAGTAAAAACCAAAAGGCTAAGAAAACTATAAATCTAAAGAAGTTATACCTTCATGGTAGATACGATTGACTTTAAAAAAGGAACTACGTAATCTTATCAACGACTTTATAAACAATTTTTAAAGGAATAAAAATGTCAACTTTCTCAATAAATAACCTTCCTTACACCCTGCCAAGTAACTCAGCTGAACAACTTAGGGCGCTGGCAACAATAATTGAAATACCATATGCATTAGTTAAAGATGGAGGTAACAATGAAGTCGAAGCTATTTGTGGAGCAATACTTTATCGCCACTTAGATCGGTATCAAAGAGTCGAAGTTATGACTCTAATCAGAAGCTTACCTAATAGAGCTCTAACTGGGAAGCTAATATCAGTTGCAGTAGAGCCTACACTAATTAACAAAGATTGGGGGGTGTGGTCACTAACAAGGGAAGAATTACTTGCGGAACAATCCTTCCACTCTCAAATTGATAATATCGCGTCTTTTACAGGTGTAGGTGCATCTCTTATGAGCGGGAAAGACTTTATTAAAAAGTTATGGAAAGAGAGAAAACTAACTAAAGGTGGTTTGGTTACTATTGTTGTATGGGGGACCGTTTTTTTTAACAAGTCAGAACTTAACGAAGTAAACTCAGAAATTAAGAGACGCTCTTCAATTAACACTATAAATACACCAAATTAATAATGAATAATATTGTTAGGATGATAGCTGGAGTATTCTTAATTGAGCTTTTAGCCTTATTAGGCTGGTATTACTCTTCTACGGAAATGCAAAAAGGTATCGTCTTTTTTTCAACTGTAGTAATTTGTATTATCTACTTAAACTACTTATCTTTTAAAATAGAAAAGAATGTAAAAAATGATTAGAACGATGATTTTTCTTTCCCTTTGTTGCATTAACTTTACCGTTCACGGGCAATCTAAGGTGAAATGTAACACAGCTTCCGAAAGGCTTCCTATTTACTCTGAACAAATATCTTCTAACTCAATTGAGGCAAGCCTTAATGTATGGAAGTTAACTAAAGATAACCTCAAAAAAAGGGAAATATCTTCAACAACACCAGTGGATAAGATTTATAATACTTTTTTAAATGCATACCAAAAAGAGAACTTAGAAGAACACCTTTTTTATAATACTAAAATCATTCAAGACATAAAAAATCCATTTAGCCATAATAGAATTATTCAAGCTAAATTTCCTAATAGCCATGACTTTGATTTATTTTTTATAGAAGTAAAAAATGATAATAATGAATTTTTTATGAAAACGATTATAGTGCCAAGAATTGAACAAAATAGTGTTCAAGAAGCAGTAGCATTCATAAATGACCTTTCAACAAAAACTGTAAATAAATGTCAAAACAATGAGTAAAGCGCTTAACTTAACAATCTATTTTATAATTTTTTCAGCCATAACATATCACTGGCTCTCATCACCTTTGGATACTAGGCAATCTATGTTTTATGCCATTGTTACTGTCTTTCCCCTTTTAGCATTTAACATTATTTTTAAAATTTACAGAAAAATTAAATAGATTAGTATTTATATCAATCCATATTAAGGAAGTAACTAAGCACTAAAACCAAAAAAGCCACGATGAACGTGGCTTTGTTGGATAAAGCTTAAACTTTTACTGATCTATCATAAGAACCTAATCTTATAAGAACTGACCTAGCGCTTTAACTTGGTCTAACATGCGGTTTGAGAAACCCCATTCGTTATCGTACCAAGCCATAACTTTAACAAGCTTACCATCTACTTTAGTTTGTGTAGAATCAAAGATTGAAGACGCTGGGTTGTGGTTAAAGTCGATAGAAACAAGCGGTAGCTCGTTATACTCAAGAATACCTTGCATTGCACCTTCTGATGCTGCTTTAACTACTTCGTTGATTTCTGCTGCAGTTGTTTCACGCTTAGCAATGAACGTTAAGTCTACTAAAGAAACGTTGATTGTTGGCACACGTACTGCCATGCCGTCAAGTTTACCCGCAAGTTCAGGAAGCACTAGGCCAACTGCTTTAGCAGCACCTGTTTTCGTTGGGATCATTGACTGAGTTGCGCTACGTGCACGGTATAAGTCTGGGTGATAAACGTCAGATAAGTTTTGATCGTTTGTGTAAGCATGAATTGTCGTCATGCTACCTTGCTCAATACCTACTGTGTCGTTGATTGCTTTTGCAATCGGCGCTAAACAGTTTGTTGTACACGATGCGTTCGAAATGATGTTGCTGTCAGCGTTTAATACGTCGCTGTTAACACCATGAACAACGGTTGCATCCATGTCAGTACCAGGCGCAGAAACGATTACTTTTTTAGCACCTGCTTCAATGTGTTTAGCCGCTGCGTCACGTGAAGTGAATAAACCTGTACATTCTAAAACGATATCTACGTTTAATGCTTTCCAAGGCAGGTTTGCAGGATCACGCTCTTGCGTAAGGGTAATTTCATCATTACCAATTAGCATGGTGTTTTCAGCAAGTGTTACTTTTTGAGAAAATTGACCGTGTACTGAGTCAAATTGAGTTAAATGCGCGTTAACATTTGCTGGTGCTAAATCGTTGATTGCAACGATTTTGATTTCGTTGTTTTGAGCTGACTCGTAAAGAGCACGTAATACGTTACGACCGATACGTCCATAGCCATTAATTGCAACATTAATCATTCTAATATCTCCCGTTAATTATTTTACTTCACTTGCTTGGCGAGCAAGCGCTTCAATGGCTTGCCAGTCTTTGTTTTCAATAAGTTGTTTATCTAACATCCAAGTACCACCTACGCAGATAACGTTTTTAAGTGCGAGGTAGTTAGGCGCTGTTTCAAGGCTAATGCCACCCGTAGGGCAAAAAGTTACTTGTGGTAAAGGACCACCAATTGATTTAAGCATTGCAGTGCCACCCGCCGCTTCTGCAGGGAAGAACTTTAAGAACTTAAAGCCATGGCTTGCTAATTTCATTACTTCACTTGGTGTTGCTGCACCTGGTAAAAATGGAATATCAGTCTCTTTAGCCAGTGCTAATAATTCGTCGTTTACACCTGGGCTAACCATGAAATCAGCACCGGCTTCAACAGATGCATTAAATGTCGCTTTATCAACCACGGTACCTGTGCCAACGTATGCTTCTGGTACGGCTTCTTTCATTAGCTTTACAGCTTCTGCCGCAATCGGCGTACGTAAAGTAATTTCTAGTGCTTTTAAGCCACCGTTATAAAGCGCACGTGCAAGGGGTGCTGCATCTTCAAGTTTTTCGATAACAACAACCGGTACCACAGGTGCCGATGATAAAATTTTCTCAATGCTCATTGTATGTTCCTCATAGCCCAGTAACGGCGTATTATTATTCTAAACCAAAGGCACTTGCGCCAAGGTCTGCACTACTTACTATATTTCTGAAACCTGCAAATAACTCTCGGCCTGTACCGTATGTTTGGCATGGCTGGCTAAGTTGTAATTCACGTTTTGCTAATTCTTCATCGCTTACATGTACTTTCAATACACCCGCTGGTGCATCAAGGGTCACTAAATCACCTTCATGAATTTTTGCGATTACCCCACCTTCAACCGCTTCTGGTGCTAAGTGGATAGCAGCAGGCACTTTACCTGATGCACCCGACATACGACCGTCTGTGACAATCGCCACTTTGTAGCCTTGGTCTTGCAGTGTTGCCATTACTGGCGTTAATTTGTGAAGCTCAGGCATACCTTTCGCTTTTGGACCTTGCTCTTTAATTACAGCAATAAAGTCTGTGTTTAATTCACCGCGGCTATACGCTTCTTGTAACTCACCTTGTGAGCTAAATACTTTAGCCGGTGCAGATACAATTTGATGTGACTCAGCCACCGCAGAAACCTTAATAACGGCTTTGCCAAGGTTACCTGTTAGAAGCTGTAAACCACCCTGCTTGCTAAACGGGTTATCAATCGGACGTAACACTTCTTCGTCATGTGATTTTTCAGGGCACGCCACCCATTTAACTTTGCTTGGGCCTGTGCTGTTTGTCATGATCACTGATGAGTCTTTATCTAACATTGGCTCTGTGGTGTATGCTTCTAGGCCATCACCCACAATGGTTTTCACATCGTTATGTAAATAACCTTTGCTAAGCAGTTGCTTCATTAAGAAGCCCATACCGCCGGCAGCTTGGAAATGGTTCACATCTGCTGAGCCATTCGGGTAGATACGCGTAAGAAGTGGCACAACTTCTGATAAGTCAGCCATGTCTTTCCAAGTAAGAATTACACCCGCTGCTTTCGCAATTGCTACTAAGTGGATTGCGTGGTTCGTTGAGCCGCCTGTTGATAACAAGCCAACTAAACCATTAATAATCGTTTTTTCACTCACTACATCAGCAAGACAGTTAGCGTCTTTTGTATCGATTAACTGCTTTAACATGGTTTCGACAGCATGACCTGTTAAACCATCACGTAGTTCTGTGTAAGGGTTAATGAATGAGCTACCTGGTAAATGTAGACCCATGATTTCCATTAACATTTGATTCGAGTTTGCAGTGCCGTAGAAAGTACATGTACCAGCACTGTGGTAAGACGCGCTTTCAGCTTCTAATAACTCTTCACGACTTACTAAGCCTTGTGCAAATTTTTGACGAACACGGGCTTTTTCTTTATTTGGAATACCCGATTGCATTGGACCTGCAGGTAAGAAATACGTTGGTAAATGACCAAATGATAAGGCACCAATTAACAGTCCTGGGACAATCTTGTCGCATACGCCTAAACAGAAAACACCGTCGAACACGTCGTGTGATAAAGAAACCGCAGTAGACATTGCAATCACATCACGTGAGAACAATGAAAGCTCCATACCGTCACGGCCTTGAGTAACACCGTCACACATTGCAGGCACGCCACCAGCAACTTGTGCTGTTGCATCGTACTTGGTAGCAATAGTTTTTATTAAATCAGGATATTCTTTGTAAGGCACATGCGCAGAAAGCATATCGTTGTAAGCATTAATAATCGCTAAATTTGGTTGCTCATCTGCTTTTAAACGAGCTTTGTCATCGCTGCTACAAGCAGCCATAACGTGTGCAATATTACCGCAACCTAAGCCGGCACGTACTCTTGTTTGTTTTTTTGCGTGCGCGATACGATCTAAATAAGCTTGGCGGGTCTCTTTACTACGTTCAATAACGCGTTCGGTGACTTCTTGGATACGAGGATGCAACATATAAATTCGACTCATCTCTATAGTTAGAGGATAAAGGCTCAGTGACAATTACAGACTCCACGAAAATAATTGCACTGAGCATCTTTGATTTACCCGTTCAAAGGTACGCTGACAGGCTGTCTCTCACAACCAACCTGACACCGGTGTCACTGTATTAACTCATGACTGTGACACCGGTGTCAACCTTATCTGTTAAATTTAGTTTAATTTTTTTAAATGACCAAATAATGAACAACGCTATTTTAGCTAACTATGAGTAAAATTCATGCTCAAGTTATGTTTAAAGTTCCACTTTAACTTTGAGAAACAGCAATATAGCTCTTTAAATTCAGCTGGTTATATAAAAACAACCAAGGAGGGAATTTACATAAAAAAAGCCCGAGAAAGCGTCACTCAATCTCGGGCTACTGTGAAAAAAACAAATTGAATTTTATTTAATTGCAGCTGTTGACTCGCGAGTAATTAGTTTTGCTTCAAGCGTTACCTGATAAGGTGTTTCTTGTGGCTCACTAATATGACTAATTAGTTGTGTAACCGCTTGGTGGGTCATTTCTTCAACTGGTTGCGCAATAGTTGTTAGTCCAGGCCAAATATGACGTGCAATGGGTGCGTTATCAAAACCGGCAATTGAGATATCATCAGGCACTTTTAATTGCATTTGTGTTGCTAGTTTAAGTACTGCAGCCGCCATATAATCGTTTGATGCAAAGACTGCCGTTGGGCGCGGCTCTAAATCAAGAATTGTACGAGCACTATCAACACCAGAGTGATAACTAAAGTTACCCTCTTCTACTAAACGTTCATTAAATTCAATACCATTAGAAGCAAGCGCACGGCGATAACCTTTGAAGCGCTGCTCTGTCGCACTGTGATCTGGGTGACCTTTAATGAAAGCGATTTCTTTATGACCTAATTTAATTAAATGCTCTGTTATTTCAAACGCACCTTGCTCATCATTGCTGCGCACAGAAATAGAATCATCTTCAAGAACTGCAGATGCAACGCGCGCATAAGGGATTTTTTTCGATTTTAAAAAAGTGACAAGCTCTGGAAAATCAGAAAATGGCGGTGTTAATACAATACCATCTAAACGCGATGTTTGAAGAAGTTGTTCAATATTGTTAATTAGGTCTTGCCCACGAAGTTCACATGGGTGGATCAATAAATTGTAATTATGGTCATGGCATGCTGCCAGCGCACCAGTTTGTACGCGAGTGATATAGCTTTTACTTGGGTTATCATACAAGCAACCAATAATAAAACTGCGGTTTTGCGCTAAGCCACGGGCGATTGGGTTTGGTGTGTAATCTAGCTCTTTAAATACTTTTAGTACTTTTTCTCGGGTAGCATCACTCACGTTAGGCTCATTGTTAAGCACGCGAGACACTGTTTTTTTAGATACACCGGCGTAGCTTGCGACGCTATTAATGGTTACTTTTTTCATACGATAATCATCCAGTCCGCTCCAATTAAGCTCGACTACTAACGTGTAAACACGCAGCAGCACCAACTAGCGGAATATTATCTTGTGTTACCAAGGTTACAGGTATCTGTGAAGTATATTGCGACATAATGCCTTTGTCTGCAAAGCGCTCAACAAATCGGCTAGATAGTAAACGTTGTTGCATACGAGGTAAAATACCACCGCCAATAAATACACCACCTAGAGCACCAAATGTAAGGGATAAATCACCTGCAACACTGCCAATCCAATCACAAAATTGATTAAGGGTTGCATCGCAGATATCGCATTGTCCTGTTGTTGCAAGCTCACTGATCTGTGCTGCATCAAGGTTTTTTACTGCAACGCCTTTAACGGCTGCCATCGCTTTATATAAATGCGCTATACCAGGGCCCGAAAAAACAGTTTCTACAGACACATGATTTAATTGCTTTTTAAGCTCGGTGATTAACTGGCGATCTAACTCTGTAACCGCTGCAAGGGTAATATGCCCCGCTTCACAACTAAGTACTGCGCTGCCTTGCGAAGTACGCACCAAGCATGCAGCACCAAAGCCTGTGCCAGGCCCCATCACAGCAATATTGGCATTGTTGTCTGCTTGCCCTGCTTTAACAGCTACGTTTTGTGAATCATCCAAATAAGGCGCTGCATAGGCAAATGCAGCAAAATCATTGATAACTTCTAGCTGAGTGAATGCAAATTTAGTTTTTAGGTTTTCAACGCTAAAATGCCAACCTAAATTAGTTAAATGGACTTGGCCCGCTTTAATTGGGCCTGCAACAGCTAAACACGCTCGGTTTGGCTTTGCATATGATATTTGACTGAAATAGTGCTCAATGGCACTTTCTAGGGAACCAAAATCTGCACTTGGAAATTTAAGGTTATGCTCAATGACAAATTGATTTGTATGTTCATTAAAATCAGTGATTAAAGCAAAGCGCGCATTTGTGCCGCCAATATCGGCAACAAGGATAGGATCAAAATCGGTGTTAGACTGTGTGTTCATTATGTTTTCTCTATGTGTCTAAGCTGTTTGCCGCTTATTTTTATAGTTTTCAATGGCAAAGCCACTGTTCAAGATAACCTTTGAGTTATTAACTCAAAGCAACTATCTTTAGTATTAAAAAAATGCTGCCCAAATGAATGGGCAGCCAAATACGTTTTGACAACAAAATGATAAAACATCGACATTATGACACCGGTGTCAGCATTGAATCAATAAAAATTTTAAATATTTGCCTTTGCATACGTATTTTACAATGAAGTACTTGCTTATTGAGCCCGTTTAACGTTGTGATGCTACGTCAAAAAATGACTCTGTAACTTGATCATTTACAGATAAAAACGACTTATCACAAATAGCTTGAAAAAAATATTAAATAGCCGAAAATGGCCGTTACAAATCATCACTATTGCTTTGGAATTAATACCCTATGAAAGGTAAAGCGACATCTTTTGACATCGCACATTATGCAGGTGTTTCTCAGTCAACTGTGTCACGAGCACTTCGAAATAGCCCTTTGGTTAATGAAGAAACGCGCCGACGTGTTCATGAAGTCGCCAAACAACTTAATTACAAAGTAGATAAAAACGCTAGTAACCTCAGAACACAGCAAAGTAGTACCCTCGCGCTTTTGTTATTTGAAGACCCTACATCAGACGAATCACAAATAAACCCATTCTTTTTAGCTATGCTTGGTAGTATCACTCGAGCCTGTGCAAAAGAAGGCTATGATCTGCTTGTGTCTTTTCAATCAAGTAGCTCAGATTGGCAAGCTGACTACGAAGATAGCCACCGTGCAGATGGTCTGATCTTATTAGGCTATGGTGACTACTTAGATTACCAGCCTAAGTTCAGAACCCTTATTGAACAAAATACTAAGTTCGTATGTTGGGGGGCCAGTGTTGATAACCGCCCAGACTTAACTGTGAGCTGTGATAATTATGGTGGCGGTAAACTTGCCGCAGAGCATCTGCTTGCAACAGGCAGAACCGATTGTGCGTTTATCGGTGATGCCTCTGATCACAGCCCTGAATTTTTTGCTCGCTACCAAGGTTTCAAAGATGCTTTTATGAATAAAGGTATCAAGCTAAACGAACGAAAAATGGCTAATGCTATTTCTACAGAAGAGTCAGGCTATCATGCTACCCGCTCACTTATAGCAAATAATATTCGCTTTAACTCACTATTTGCTGCCAGTGACCTGATTGCCATTGGTGCTATTCGCGCTTTAAAAGAAGCAAAAATTAAAGTGCCTGATGATGTTCACGTGGTTGGTTTTGACAACATTTCAATCGCTAATTTCGTCAATCCTCCGTTGACCACAATTCAGCAAGATACAACCTTAGCAGGGCAAATGCTAGTTGATAACTTGCTTAAATTAATTCGCGGAGAACAAGTGGAGAGCACCCTACTCCCACCAAGATTGATCATTCGTGGCTCGAGTGTATAAGTTATTATGTAGCGATAACTCCTGTGTATTTACCCTAAATTGCAGCTTTTAAAAGCAATAAACTAATAAAATTGCTTTTTTTTCGATTTACCCAAGACTATTACTTCGAAAAAGCAGATAATTGCACCTATTATGATGAAAACGCAGTGCAAAGCCGTTTACGGCTTTTGCATGCAACGCGCACAAAGGTGGAATTTTTTAATGGAAATTAAAGTTAATTTTCTCGACAACCTCAGACTTGAAGCCAAGTTTGATGACTTCTCTGTCATTGCAGACCAACCTATTCGCTACAAAGGCGATGGCTCAGCGCCTAGCCCATTTGATTACTTCTTAGCGTCTTCTGCGTTGTGCGCGGCTTACTTTATTAAAGTGTATTGTAATTCACGTGATATCCCGACTGATGGTATTCGCGTTGCGCAAAATAACATTGTTGACCCTGAAGACCGTTATAACCAAATTTTTCAAATTCAGGTTGAATTACCAGAAAGCCTATCGGAGAAAGATCGCACGGGTATTTTACGCTCTGTTGAACGTTGTACAGTAAAACGCGTTATTCAAACAGGCCCTGAGTTTAAGATCGATACCGTTGAAAGCATTGAAGCTGACGCGCAAGCGATGCTAATGGCAAAACCTGATGATGAAAACAATACCTTTATTTTAGGTAAAGATTTACCGCTTGAAGAAACCATCGCTAATATGACGGCTATCCTTGAAGAGTTAGGGATGAAAATCGAGATCTCTTCTTGGCGTAATATTGTGCCAAATGTATGGTCACTCCATATTCGTGATGCAGCGTCACCAATGTGTTTTACCAATGGTAAAGGTGCAACGAAAGAAAGCGCGCTATGTTCGGCTTTAGGCGAGTTTATTGAGCGCTTAAACTGTAACTTCTTCTATAACGACCAGTTCTTAGGCGAAGACATTGCTAATAGCGAGTTTGTTCATTACCCAAATGAAAAATGGTTTGCACTCACCGACGATGACTCACTCCCTGAGGGCATTTTAGATGACTATACCCGTGAAATTTATAATCCAGATGGTGAGCTTTGTGGCTCACACTTAATCGATACCAACTCTGGTAATAAAGAGCGTGGTATTTGTTCGATTCCTTATGTACGCCAGTCAGACGGTGAAACGGTTTATTTCCCTTCAAACCTTATCGAAAACTTATTCTTAAGTAATGGTATGAGCGCAGGTAACAACTTTGCCGAGGCAAAAGTACAATGTTTATCTGAAATTTTCGAGCGTGCCGTTAAGCGCCAAATTATCGAGCAAGAAATTGTTTTACCTGACGTACCTGAAGCGGTATTAAACAAGTACCCAAGCATCGTAGCCGGTATCAAAGGGCTTGAAGAACAAGGCTTCCCTGTTGTTGTAAAAGATGCCTCGCTAGGTGGTCAGTTCCCTGTGATGTGCGTAACACTCATGAACCCTAAAACAGGCGGTGTGTTTGCCTCTTTTGGTGCGCACCCAAGTTTTGAAGTTGCATTAGAGCGCAGCCTAACTGAACTGTTGCAAGGCAGAAGCTTTGAAGGTTTAAACGATGTACCTAAGCCAACGTTCAATAGCATGGCGGTCTCTGAGCCTGAAAACTTTGTAGAGCACTTTATTGATTCAACAGGTGTTATCTCATGGCGCTTTTTCAGCGCTAAACACGATTATGATTTTGTTGAATGGGATTTCTCTGGCAGCAATGAAGAAGAAACAGCTAGCTTATTCGGTATCTTAGAAAGCTTAGGCAAAGAAGCTTACATTGCTGAGTTCTCAGATCTTGGTACAGCGTGTCGCATTTTAGTGCCTGATTACTCAGAAGTGTACCCTGTAGAAGACTTAATCTGGGACAATACCAATAAAGCGCTAAACTTCCGCGAAGATATCTTAAATCTGCATCGCTTATCAGAAGATCAACTTGCTGATTTAGTTGAGCGTCTAGAACAAAGTGAGCTTGATAACTACATAGATATCATCACTTTAATCGGCATTGAGTTTGATGAAAACACAGTCTGGGGCCAATTAACAATCCTTGAGCTAAAACTACTTATATACCTAGCACTTGGTGATTTAGAAGCAGCGATGGAACTAGTTGAAGCCTTCTTACAATACAACGACAACACCATTGTTGAACGTGGTTTATTCTATCAAGCAATGCACGCCACATTAGAAGTAGCACTAAGTGATGATCTAGAGATTGAAGATTACATTCACAGCTTCACCCGTATGTTTGGTCAAGACACCATGGATGCTGTCGTTGGCTCAATCAACGGCGATGTAATGTTTTATGGTTTAACAGAAACCAGCATGAAGCTTGAGGGCTTAGATAGGCATCAGCGTTTAATTGATAGTTATAAAAAGCTACACGCTGCCCGCGCTAAAAAAGCGGGGCTGTAAGTAAATATCAAAGCCGCACGTTTTCACAACGTGCGGCTTTTTGCTTTTTTGCTTTTTTGCTTTACTTAAACCGTTACTTAACGAAAATGCACACCTGTAATGTCGTATTCAGCGATAAAGCGACCACCATAAGTATCCACAAACATAAACTCCATCTCTATTTTTTCTCGTCGGCCTTTATGTTCAAGCAATTCAATAATAAAGTATTTATTCGAATTAAGATCAAAAGAGCGGCCCTGGGTTTCTCGTATAATGTTAAACTTTGTAGGGTTACCAATACTATCAAAGTACTCAAATAGCACGTTTAAACCGCGCGCATAAATTCCCGAGTCTCGCTGTGAAGAATTAGGTCTTTGTTGAGCCAACAACCAGGTTTTGTCCTTTTGATTTACAGCTTTAATAAACTCAGTCATTAATTGTTGATGTTCAACCAAAGGCGGCATTTTTACTTCTTTGAGTGCTTGTGTGAGTTTATCTCCCGCTATACCTGTTCTTGCTATGTAATTATCAAAACCTGCCTCTATCGACATATAATTGAGATAGTCAGCAAGGCCACCTTTGTACACCTGTTCAAATGTGCCATATTCTTGCGAAAGAATACGTTCAAGACGATTATAAAAAGAAAAAGCATGCGCTGAGTCTAATTTTTTTAGTTTCGACGTTTCTATCAATTGACCAAAAAGTAGTGCATTTAAGTCAATTACATTCGTTTTATCATCAAACGTAACGATTTCCTTAGCCCACTCTCTATCGGCTTTGGCAAGTTGCAAATAGTAACGTTGAAAAGGCGCACCATGCTCATCAGCGACGGTTATTTTATTTGTCGAAAAGTCATAAATTTTAGCGTTTTTTGTAGGGCCAGTTCTGATACTTACCTTAAAGCCTTTTGACAGTTCAGTAAATTTATCAGACTTCTCAATCACAACTCCCTGTGAAGCAAAAACAGTCGTCGTAAAAAGCACTAAAAAGCTGGCAATGAATATACTAACAGTTTTCATATAAATCCCTTTGAAGTTAAAATTAGGCTTACCTATTACAGGCTCAAACAGTTACCTTAAATGTATATTAAAATGGTAAGTAATTGAAGCCCAATGTAAATATTAGGGTTTAAGATTTATAACGGTTAAGGTTTATAACGATAATGGCCTGTTATTTTATAACTAAATAACATATCTTCGAGTACAGGCCCTGCCCCTATGTTATGCACAATGAGTGGCCTTTTTTTATCTCTTGATAGCTCGTCAGTCACTATTCCAATATGAGGTAAGTTGCCAGGCAGCATCCAAGTGACAATATCTCCCCCCCTATAATTGCTCGCGTCTTCACTTATATTTAGACTATGCCCATGTCGTTTAAAGAAATGCTGTAAGTTAGGAACACGCCGGTGATCAATATTTGAATCAGGCTTTGTTAAACCCCATATTCTGTTTGATGGATATAAAGTAAAGTTATCACGCATATCCTCATGAACGAGTACTTGTAAATCGGTTCCGAGTGCCCTATAACTGCGAATTATGACATCAGTACACACACCAATAGTCGCAGGTACATCACCATTTGGATAAGCAATTCTTTTATAGCTTCCGTCATAAATAACGGAGTGATTTGTTCGCTCCTTAGCGGCTTGAACAAGTTGACTATAAAAGTCATCTGCTTTGACGTTAAACACAAGTAATGTAGATAATAATGCCGTTCTAATCATTTATTTAATCCCTTAAATGTTCGAGCATAGTTAATTTTAGGAGTTAATGCGCTAAGTTGGTTATAAGTAGAATACCCATAAGTTAAGCTAGCACATAAACATCTAAATTTAGTTGTTTTATAATAAAATTAAACACTCTAAATTTAATCTTTTTCTAAATAAAAATAAAAGATGAATGCACTAGACATAAATGCAGCAAATAAGGCCATGAATATGGCATAGTAAACTATAAACCAGACTTTTAAGTGTTTAGGGACTAAATTTCTTTTATCTAACATTTTATAACGTTTAGCATGCCAGTCAGAAAAAAATATCGTTGCATAATGCAATGCTCCCCAACCTGTCATAAAGATATTTAATGAATAAAATCGAACCCCATCTTCTAATATAGCCTCGACTTCTGAAATTCGTTTACCTTTCAGAAAAAATAACATAGGGAATATCATAATGAAAATCCCACCAACCCAAAACAGTGTGAGGATTACAAATGTGAGTTCTAATAATTCCATTTATTTATAGTAGCTCCATATATTTTTTGAGTTAGGTGCTTCTCCAAACGAGCCTCAACCCAAAACCTTATTTATCTCCAAAGCCAAAATGCATCACAAAACAAAGTAGCACAAACGCAATAAAAACAATCATAAAAAAAATGTAATAAGCGACAAACCAGCACCGTACTTTCTTAGGCACCTTTTCTCTTTTCTCATAGAGGCCATAACGCTTTGCATGCCAGCCCCAAAAGAAGATGGTTGCATAATGTAATATTCCTACGCCAGCAGTAAAACTATTCATTAGATAAAAAGTTTTACCGTCATCGAGAATTTCCTCTACCATAGGCAACTTTTTAGATTTAATAAAAAAAAGCATTGGCAGGATGATTAAGAACATTCCCACAACGAAAATAAAGCTTAAAGAAAAAGCGAGTAAATCTAGTCCAGTCATTACCCTTGTAACCTCACGAAACCAAAAATATTTATTTTTACCTAGCTTTAGCGCCAAGTAGAATATTTCAGCCATAACATACAACAATAAAATGCTTTATGCTTCCTCTTAGAGATTAACAATGTTAAAAAACAAAAGCCACGGCGAGTGCCGTGGCTTTTGTGTTACTGCGTTAGCAAAATTACTTTAACGCATCTTCAATAACTGGGTAGTGATCCCATACTTGTTTGTCGCTCACTGAGCGAAGTAACTTGATGTATTCAGCATGAGTCCAAGCAAGCGGTGTGGCTGAGTTTGTCCCCTCACCTAGCTGATAGCCTGCTTTATTGTTACCTACGCCATCCCAAACTTGTTCAGGTAACATCATCCCTTCATTAGCAAATGCTTCCATGCCTTTTACATAGGTGTCTTTAATAGCTTGTTGCTTTATCGCATCAAGGCTATTGGTTGCGTTTGCAGCGGCGATTTCATAGTGACCACGCTCACCTGTGAAAAACGGCCATACACGACCACGTTGACCAGGGGTGTTGTTACCACCTTCAGCATAGTTGTTACCTGTCACTTCATCTTCACCGTAACCATCGTTACCATAGCGGCGGTAGCCAGGGAATGAACCTGACCCATCAGCAAAATTAAAGGTGTAACGCACTTGCAGGTTATCAACTAAGGTTTCGTCATCGTACTCTGGTAATGTTTTTACAATACTTGGCGCAAGTGCATCACGAACACCATAACGTACAAGCTCTAAGAAACCACCATCAAGGATTTGCTTTTTATCAAATCCTTCACGACCATTATTAGCGTTAAGTGTAGTTGATGAGTTTGGATCTTTGTCTTGACCAATACGAATGAAATATTCACCATCGCTATTTTCAGACTTAAGGTTACCTTGAGTCGTAAACATGGTGCTTTCAATTTCACTGTTGTAGGTTTTAGCCGTTGCTAGGTAACGCTCTGCATTTTTGGTGTCGCCTGCTTTTTTAGCAATATCAGCAGCTGTCACAAGGCCTGCAACAACTGCAGCTGTTGTTGAAGGTGAGAAGCCATTTTGTTCTTCCCAGCGCTCTTGTTGTGTTGCGGGTGGTGTAATTTGTGTGTCGTTCCAAAGAATTTTCGCAAGACCACCGTCAACCAAGAAATCAGCAGCTGGCTTTAACATTTTGCCATACCAATCTGTCAGTTCTTGATCGCTAAGTACGCCTGCTTGATGTAGTTTCCACGCTAACATAATTGGCATTGCTGTTTGGTCAAGCTGCACACCTACCCACTCAAGCTCACCATCAACATGCGTCTTTTGTAAGAACCAACCCGTGTCACCACCATTACCTGGTGTGTTATCTGTTACTTGTACTTTTTCTAGATATTCAAACGCCGTTTTAGCGGTACGTGTATCACCCATGGCCATAAATGCCATTGCTACTTGATAGAAATCACGTACCCAAACCGCTTTATAACCGGTAGAACCTGTTTTAGCTGATACTGTTTCACCCCAAGGGTTAGAAAGTGACGCAATTAAAGCACCGGCATGAGTTTTATCTTCTTGCGCTTTTAACACCATGGCGCTGGTGTAGAGCAACTTACCATTATCAGCGGTGCTATTAGATAGTGTGCTCAAAGGCTCAAGGCTTGCTAAGTAATCTTGCCAACCAATTGCAGCGCCCTCACCATTATATGCCGCAAGTACTTTTTGGTAGCCTAGGTTTAAACTTGCTTGACCTTCTTTTAAGCTTGCAGCTTCAGAGTTACCATAGCTTAAAGCTAAATCAAAGGTGGTGTTTTTTGATACTTCGCCAAGCTCTGCAAGTAAGCTTACATTACCTGACTGATTACCGGTATTTTGGTAAGTCGCTGATAATGATTGTGATGCTTTTAACTCTTTTAAGCCATCACTTACACCCGTAAAGCCAACGCTTGCTTGCTTAAATGGTTGAGCGGCTTGTAAAGATAAAAAGTTTTCATCTTGCCAAGCAACTAGACCCTTGTCGGTCACTTTTGCAAAATCATCTAAGCCATTGTTATCAATATAAGGATTTACATTAACGTAGGCTTTCACACCGTCAAGATCAGTATTAAATACGCTGCGAACAAACAATGTTTGACCGTTAGGATCTGTAAAGATATGTTTTTCTAAAGTGAAACGACCTTGTTTATCTTTACTTACTACTTTGTAAGCAAGCGATAATGGGCGACCCGCGTCGTCTTTGTATAAATAATCAATGCTCACATCCAGATCATCGCTTTCTGTTACGGTAAAGTCTTTACCGACTACAACAAACTGCATATCTTTGATTTGTGCTTGGTGAATTAAACCAAACATGGTTTCTGTGATCATGCCTTTCGCGATTGAAAACCAGACTTTTGATACTTTGCCTGTAGCAGCTGCATCGCTATAGTGGCCGTCTTGGTATTGCTCATATGATGTACCAATACCTGTTTTACCTGAGTATGCCCAAAAAGGCTCAACACCCGGCGCACCTGGCGCAGAAACCTGCTCAACTGATGTATTAACTGATTGCTCTGAACTACAAGCAGTTAAACCTAACGCTAACAAGCTTGCTGTAATGAGATTAATTTTTTTCATGGTGTGTCCTTATTATTGTTGCTTAACGCGCAGTACAGCAATTGCTGCGAGTACGAATGACACTGCACCTAGCACTAACGCATAAATCGGTTGATTATCAAAAAAGTGGCGTAAAATTAGGCCTAATACGCTTGCCGCTAAAAGCTGCGGAATAACAATAAAAAAGTTAAAGATACCCATGTACACACCCATTTTCTTACTCGGTACTGAGGTACTTAACATTGCGTACGGTAAAGATAGAATTGATGCCCAAGCGAAACCGACACCAATCATCGGCCAGATAAGTAAACTTGGATCTTTGATAATAATAAAGCTGAGCAGCCCTAATGCACCTAGCACAAGATTGATAGCATGGGCCATTTTAAGCCCCACTTTTTTTACGATGATCGGGATACAAATTGCAGCAATGGCAGCAAAACCATTGTAAGCGGCAAATAATACGCCAACCCAGTCCGCACCGTTATTGTAAGCAAGTGAGCTTGTGTCACTACTGCCATAGTGGAAACTGGTTACCGCTGAGGTGGTATAAATCCACATTGCAAACAATGAGAACCAGCTAAAAAATTGTACCCAAGCCAATTGCTTCATTGCCTCAGGCATTGTGAATACATCATTCACAACTTGATAAAAGCCACCACTGGTTGCATTTTTAGCTTTTAAAGCACCAGCAATAAATTGAATAACACCAAAGCTAATCAAACCACCAGCAAGCAAATAAAGCTCTTTTTCAAGAGAAAGACCCGTAACAATACCAAGCACTAAAAAACCAAGAACCGTAAAGATTACAGCGCCCTTATTAAAATTCACATTTTGTTGAACATCATTTAAGTCATCGCTCTGCTCTTGTTCATGAAAGCTTTCAAGCTCTTGGGGTGAATATTCTTTGGTGGTAAATACCGTCCAAAAAACAGCAACGAGTAACACAACGGCACCAAAGTAAAACGAAAATTTCACAGAATCAGGAATTTGCCCAGCAGGTGCCGTATTGGCAATATCGAACCAGTTAGTCATCATCCAGGGCAAAGCAGACGCGACAACCGCGCCAACACCAATGAAGAAGCTTTGCATTGCATAACCAGTTGCACGTTGCTTTTTTGGCAGGTTATCGCTCACAAGGGCACGGAAAGGCTCCATAGTCACGTTAATTGACGCATCCATAATCCATAACATACCCGCTGCAATCCAAAGGCTTGGTGAGTTAGGCATAATGAATAACGATAACGTCGTTAAAATAGCCCCATAGAAAAAGAACGGACGACGACGACCCAACTTATTCCATGTTTTATCGCTCCAATAACCGATTATCGGTTGCACGATAAGACCTGTCAGCGGTGCTGCAACCCAGAGGATTGGAATGTCGTCGACATTCGCACCTAGAGTTTGAAAAATACGGCTTACATTACCGTTTTGTAATGCAAAGCCAAATTGGATTCCAAGGAATCCAAAACACATATTCCATATTTGCCAAAAGCTTAGCGTTGGTTTGTTATTGTTCATTGTCAGCCTTTAAGGTAAATACTGCACTGCTCAAGCCATTCAGTTGTAATTGAATTGGCGCATTCGTTGTTGCCTCAGAAATCACAATGTCGGCATGATTTTCGAGGTTATCAGTTAACGTTAAATCACTGTGGTTAAGCTTAGGTAACAACGCTTGATTAAGAGTAAGCTCAACATTTTGTGGGTTTTCTGAAAAATTACTTACCACAAGCACCAGCTGTTGACCTAGCTTGCGCGTAAAGGCAATGACTTGCTCTGAGCCTGTCAATTCAACCGCTTGCATGTCACCACCAACAATGGCAGGAAGTGTGTTTAACGACATTAACTTCGTGTAGTAAGCGCGAAGATCAGTTTGCTCTTTTGAAAGCGCACCGCCATCGAATTTACCATTATTCATCCACGCTTGATGCGCAGGTACACCCATATAATCGAAAATGCTGGTACGTGTTGGGTCGCCAAAACCACCATCTTCAGAACCATCTTCACCAACTGCCTGACCAAAATAGAGTAAGGTTGGCGAGCGCGACATTAAGGTAGACACCACCATAGCTGGCTTGCCTTTTTCACTGCTATCCGCGAAATCTGGGCTTGCAATGCGTTGCTCATCATGGTTTTCTAAAAAGTGCAGCATGTGCTCTTCAATATCAGCCACTTGGCTTTGAATATCGAAAATAGTATCCGCTGGTTGCTTACCTTGCATCACAGCTTTAACCGTGTCGTAAAAACCGACTTTGTCGTACAGATAATCCATCTTACCTTGCTGGATATAAGGACGGTAAAGCGTTGGGTTATAAACCTCGGCTAGAATAAAGGCATCGCTTTTTTGCATCTTGATTGATGAGTTTAAAAAGCTCCAAAACTCAACAGGCACCATTTCAGCCATATCATAACGAAAACCATCAACACCTTTATCTAACCAATATAGTGCGATGTCGCGAAACTTATACCAGCTATTTGGCAGGTCTTTATCTTGCCAAAATGCGTAGTGCGCACGGTAATCTTTATTAGCGTAATCAGCAGGTAGCGTCGGGAAATCATAACTACCATCTGGTTTCACACCGTAATTGATTTTAACTGTTTCGTACCAATCATTGATGTCAGGTTTAGCAGCACGTGCCCCATTGCCCGTCCATTTTGCTGGTGTTTCAGCAAACTGATTATCAGCAAGTGGATGCGGATTACCACCTAAGACTTGATAGCTATCACTGGTGGGAACTTGAAATGACTGCCCTGTTACGTAATAAAAATTATTATCGCGCGCATAGGTTTTTGTCGTGTCATCATCAGCGCCAAAATCTTTAACACCTTCAGGCTTTGCGAGCGACTCGTAGTTACGCGCTACGTGGTTTGGCACAATATCAATAACAACTTTCATACCGTGCTCATGAGTGCGGTTAATCAGCTCAACAAACTCTTCTAAGCGACGCTCAGGGTTAATTGCTAAATCAGGATTAACATCGTAATAATCTTTCACCGCATACGGCGAGCCTGCACGCCCTTTTACAACATCAGGGTCATCTTGCGACAAACCGTATTCTGTATAGTCAGTTACTAATGCATGACGCGGCACACCTGTATACCAAACATGCGTTGTACCTAGCTCTTTAATGCCTTGTAATGCTGCATCATTAAAATCAGCGAATTTGCCTACCCCATTTTCTTCTAATGTGCCCCAGGGTTTATTTGTGGTGTTTGTATTACCAAATAATCGAGTGAATACTTGGTATACCACAGGCTTAGAGATAGCGGCTTGGCTAGATTCAGATTGCGTTTTTTGTGTGTTCTGCTCTGCTGGTGCATCGTTACCACAGGCAGTTAAACCTAGTACCGATGCCACGACTAACGCGGTTATTTTATATGTTGTCATCATTACTTCATTTTTCTGTAAATATCAGTTCATACTAATGTTAAGGGCTGCATACGGACAGTAAATGCATACGTATTCAGCCTATTAGTTGCAATTATTCAAGCTCGATTAAGCGTGCTTGCATAGCTTTTAAGCGGATTGGCGTAGCAAGATCAACACGCTTTTCGCTGATTAAATCGCGCCCTTTATTATTGCCTTTCAGCACTTCTTGCATGTAGCTTAAATCCCAATCAATGGCTTGTTGGTTTTTGTTCAGAACAACCAATACAGTTTGGCCATTATGCTCTCTCACATAGCTGTAAACGCCTTGCTTTGGCGAAAAATGCATTAAACGGCCTTCGCTTAGCGCTGGCTTTTCTTGGCGCAGCTTAAGCAGTTTTTTCATGCTAGCTAACATCTCTTGCTGATCAGCTGAAAGCCCCTTACCTATGAAAGCATTTGCTTTTTGACCTTTAAAGCCACCAGGGAAGTCAATACGAATATCACCGTGATCATTACTTGGCGTGTTATCAAGCAAAAGCTCTGTGCCGTAATAGATTTGTGGAATACCGCGAGTTGTTAACAGTAGCGTCATGGCCAGTTTCGTTTTTGCTAAGTCTTGCCCAAGCTCAGTGTAAACACGACTCATATCATGGTTATCAGCAAACACTAAAATATTATCGGTATCTGCATATAAAAAGTCATTCGCAAGCGATTGATATACTTTTATCCAACCTGTATTCCAGCTTTCTTCTTCGTTAAGTGCTTGGATCAACGCTTCTTGTAATGAAAAGTCCATCACACTTGGCAAATCAGAGGTATAACCATCTTGATTGACTTTGCCGCGCTGCCAATAAGAAGCAATTGCGGGGTTGGTTGTCCACTCTTCGCCAACAATATTAAAGTTCGGATACTCGGTCATAATCGCTTTAGTCCAATCGGCTAGAAACGCTTTATCTGAGTATGAGTAGGTATCAACACGAATGCCGCTTAAATTGGCGTATTCAATCCACCAGATGGCATTTTGAATCAAATAAGTAGAGAGTAGCGGCTGGCGCTGATTTAGATCAGGCATCGACTCAACAAACCAACCATCATTAAATTGACGTTTGTCGTATTGGCTCGCGTGAGGGTCTTGAATTGTTTGTCTGGCATGAGTTGTGGCATTTTTACCGTTTTCAAACTTGCCATCAAAGTTAACCCAATCAGCTGTTGGCATATCAGTCATCCACTGATGCGATGAACCAAAGTGGTTAAGTACCATGTCCATCACTAAACCAATACCATGCTCTTTCGCTTCTGCCGATAAGGTTTTATAAAGCGCATTACTGCCCATACGCGGGTCAACTTTGTAAAAGTCAGTAATAGCGTAGCCATGATATGAATAACTTGGCATGTCATTTTCAAGCACCGGCGTTAACCAAAGTTGCGTTACACCTAAGTCCTCAAGATAATCTAGGCTGTTAATAATTCCTTGAATATCACCGCCATGACGGCCACCTTTAAAGCTTGGATTTGCAGCTTCCTGCATACCAGCAACGGTGTCGTTACTCGGATCACCATTTACAAAGCGATCAGGGTTGATTAAATAAAGCGTGTCTTTATTTGTAAAACCTTGTCGATTAGCACTTTGCTTATCACGGGCATTTAACGGGTAAGTAAACCTTGTGCCATCTTCAGCTTTAAAAGTCAGCGTTCCCGCCTTTGCATTATCGCTAATGGTTAAATCTAAAAACGCGTAGTTAGGGTTATTCGTTGTTGTGACCCCTTTAAACTCAATGCCTTTGTAAGGCACCATTTGCCACGTTTTGTTAGCAATATTGTTATCGTAAAGCATGACTTGCAACGAGTTATTTTGCATCCCTACCCACCAATTCTCTGGTGATGCAGTAATAGCAAAACTTGCTGTCGAGTTAAAAAGCGTTAATGCGGTGGTTAATGCTAAAAATCTTTGTGTTGTTTTCATAATTAATTTTGTACTTTTTCTAAAAATTGACTGTGGCTCGGCAGTTGCTCAACTGCACTATTAATCAAGGTTTTTAAACTACTAAATAGCTCATTTAATTGCTCACCGGATAATGCATCAGCCAATGGATGGTGATCCTCTGCTATGAGTCCTTGCCCTATCATTACTTGCTGCCATGCAACTTCGGCAAATAATTCATCGTCTTCTCTTATGAGTTTGCCGCTGGTTTTAAATAGCTCAATTTTCTTTTTAAGACTGCTTGGAATATCCATGCCTTTACAAAAACGCCAAAACGCACTGTCATCACGCTCAGTAAGCTTGTAATGAAGAATAATAAAGTCACGAATTCGCTCAAATTCTGTTTTACTTTGTTGATTAAATTCATCCACAAGGCTTGGCTTAATACCTTGATGAGGAAAAAACTTAATTAAACGAATGGCTGCACTTTGAATTAAGTGAATACTGGTCGATTCTAATGGCTCTAAAAAACCACTCGATAAGCCAACCGATACCACATTTTTATGCCACTGTTTTAAACGGCGGCCTGTTTTAAATTTAATAACACACGGCTCTGTTAGTGGTTTAGCCGGTAAGTTATTCAAAAGCTGTTGTTTTGCCGTTTCGTCTGATAAGAAACGAGAAGAGTACACAAGTCCGTTGCCTACACGATGCTGTAATGGAATTTGCCACTGCCAGCCTGACTCTCTTGCAATTGAACGCGTATAAGGAATTGCATCAGCAGCTGAATCACTTTGCACGGCAATCGCACTATCACATGGTAACCAGTGTGACCAATCTTCAAAGCCAGTATTAAGGGTTTGTTCTATTAATAAAGCACGTAAACCGGTGCAATCAATAAATAAGTCGCCATCTATTTGCTCGCCATTTTTAAGTAGCAAAGAGCGAATATACCCGCTTTGGTGACATTGATTAACCGATTCAATTTTGCCTTCAATACGTTTAACGCCCCGTGATTGCGCTAATTCTTTTAAGAATTCGCCATATCGAGTGGCATCAAAATGGTAAGCATAATGTAAGCCCGCTAACTGGGTGTTAGGAATGTGTTTAAGGTGGGCAAATTTATGTGCTTTGGCAGCTTGATAGTTAAGTGAAAAATCCCAAAAGTCAGGTGCATTATTAGCGTGATGTGCTTTTAACCAAAAATGATAAAACTCACAAAACGGAAAGTCTTTACCTATCTCACCAAAGGCGTGCATGTAGCTGTGACCTTGGCTGCGCCAATTTTCAAACTCGATGCCTAGCTTAATCGTTGCGCCAGTAGCCTTAATAAATTCTTTTTCAGAAATGCCTAGGGCACCATTTAGATGCAAGATGGGTGGAATGCTTGCTTCACCTACACCAACAGTACCAATTTCTGCTGACTCTACTAGCGTGATATCAAGCACTTTGCCTAACACTTTATTAAGTAATGCGGCGGTTATCCAGCCTGCTGTGCCACCACCGGCGATCACGACCTTGGTTATTTTTTTTGATTCCATAGTACACCTAACACCAATTTCAATTCATTGAGTGTAGCTCACTGATATAAAAAAGCCCTTGTAAAACAAATCACAAGGGCAATTTCTATCACTGTATTAGCTTATTACAGCTTGTAGCTGAAGCCTAACAGGAATGTACGACCGTAGTCTTGGTAATCACGCACTTGTAGTGAGTTATCACCTTGTAGTGATGTGAACGGCTCTTCAGTGATGTTCTGAACTTGGAAAGTGACAGATAAACCGTCAAGACTCTCTACGCCACCTTCACTAAAGTCGTAACCAATTTGTGCATCCCAAATTGTTTCGCCTTTAATATCGACTTGTGTAGTTGCAAAGCCTAAACCGTATACGTCACCTTTAAAGTCGCTACGCTTACGCATGCTAGTACGCGCTTGGAAACCGTTACGCTCAAAATAAACTGTTAAGCTATCGATTTGGTCAGATAGGCCTGGTAGCTCATATTCATTACCGTTTTGGTCTGTAATATCTTGCTCAACACCTGTATGACTTGCGATTAAACCAAAGCCATCAAGTGAATCACTAAACATAGTAAACGGTAGTGTTAACGAAAGCTCATAACCCCAAAGGTCACCAGAACCACCATTTACTTTACCAGAGCCGGTACCCGTTGAAGTTGGTGGAATCTCACCTGTTGATGGATCAGCAACACCGCTCATATCAATTTCATAAGTACCATCAAAGATCCACTGCGTGATATCTTTATAGAAAAATGCAGCGGCAAAATAACCTTCTTCATGGAAGTAGTTTTCATAGCTTAAGTCAAAGCCTGTTGCTTCTTTAGGCTCAAGCTCTGGGTTACCACCTGAGACACTCCAGAAGTTTCCATTTTCATCCGGTTGCTGGTTATATGATGCACTTATAGATGCATTCATTTCGTCTAGGCGGGCACGAGAAATCGTTTTCGCAGCGCCGAAACGTACAGTTTGCTCATCATCAATGGCAAATGATAAGTTCAAGCTTGGTAAGAAATGACTGTAGTCATGGCTAATATCTGTTGGTGTAACGACAACTAAGCCATCTACAGTATTAGCTGCAAAACCTTGAGAAGACTGCTCAGTTTTAACATAACGCACACCAACGTTACCTGTTACAGGGATTGAGCCAAGCTCAGCGTTAATATCCGCTTGAGCAAAGAATGCTGTTACTTCTTCTTGTACAGTCCACGATTGTGTCTTGTGCTTTGAGTCAGTTAAACTTTCTTGAAGTAAGCTGTAGTAGCCATCATTCACTAAAGCATTGGTATCATAAGCAACCATATTGCCCATACCAATGAAGTCAAGGCTCGCCGTACCTAAGCGGTATTGCTCTGGGATTGATAACATACCAGGGTTTGAAAGTGAGAAGTCTTTTAACGTCATGAAGTAACCTTCAGACAGTTTGCTCTTCTCACGGTCACGATATGACACACCGAATGACACGCGGCTGATATATGCGTTATCAAGGACTTTACTTGCAGCAAGCTTCAATGTGCTTAGTTCATCATTGATTTCTGGCGCATTGATAAAGCCATCTTGTGCGGTATTCTCGTATGCTGTACCGGTTAAACCATATTTATCATTCAGTGCAGCACTTGCACCCCATGATAATGGACCACCTAGTTGAATTAAATCGTAATCGCTGTAATCAAGGTTATGGCTGAATTGTGCCCCTGTGTTACCGCCGTCGAATACATAACCAATATCATCTGCAATGCCATTTGCATCGCCACGACCTGTACCTGAATAGCTTTCGATACTCCAAATTTGACGTTCAACTTCAGAGCGACTAGCGTCAAACTCGACTGACCAGTCATCACTGATATCGTACTTAGTGTTAAAACCAAATTGAGTTAGCTCAGCGTTACGCTCTTCGTAGTCATTACGCACTACAACGCGTTGACCTTGTGTAACAGCACTGGTGATAAAGCCTGAGTCTGCGTCAACAACAGCTGAACTAGGGTCGATTGAACCTTGACCCCATGCAAATGGAACTTCGATACCACGTAGGATTTTTTCATCCGAAAAATCAACATACAATGCATCGAATGTCATATTTAGACGATCATTCGGTGCTGCTTCTAACACGAACATGGCTGTATCACGTTCAAGTGTAGATGAGCGAACAAACGGCTTAGCACCACCTAAGATAGAGTAGGTATTACCATCTTCGCCAGTAAATTCTGGGTAGCCCCATGAGTTCCAACGCTTCTCTTGGTTTGGAGAGCTCATCGTATTGTAAGCAAATGCAACACCGATGGTGTCATCTGCGAACTGATCAATATAAGAAACTGTGCCACGGAACCCTTTATCGTCGCCGTCTGGGTTTAATTTATCAAAGCCTGTTTGCTCATATTGACCGTTGAACATGATAACTTGTTCACCTTTACTTAAAGGTTTTACAGTTTGCATGTCAATTACGCCAGCAATACCCTCTGCTTCAATACCTGCACTCGGTGTTTTATATACAGTTACACCGCTCATGATTTCTGATGGGTAAAGGTCAAATTCAACGCCACGGTTGTCACCAATTGACACCTGTTCGCGACCGTTAAAGGTTGTAGCACTTTCGTTTTCGCTAAAACCACGCACACTTACACGGCTTGCACGTCCGTCTAGACGCTGTGCTGTTAAACCCGGAAGACGCGCGATTGATTCTGCGATTGATGAATCAGGTAACTTACCGATATCTTCTGCTGAGATTGACTCAACGACTTCAGGTGTGAAGCGTTTCGTATTAATAGATTCTACAACACTGCCACGAAAACCTTTTACTTCGATAACCTCAACGTTATCATTTTTTGATTTTTGGTCTTCTTCTGCGGCATACGCTACAAAACTATTTAAACCTGCGGCTGTAAGAGCCAGAGTTAATATACTTGGTTTGAACATAGACATAATGTTTTCCCATTACCCAAATTGTAATGCCAACGTGATGCAGTTATCTGTTTCAGAAAAGCTGTTATTCGCTGGCTGATTTTGTTGTCGAGATGAATATTAACGCTCAGCTTATTTTCTTAACAAATTTATGCATACGTATTCAGACTAGTTCATGCAATTTAAATTTAACAAATAATTTACAGCAAAAATAGTTAAGCTACTGATTAATATTTATTTATTATCAAAGCTGGGTAAGAAAATGTGAATGAAACAAAATTGTCTTACTTTTAGCCCCCAAACTGGGGCCTGACTGTAAAAGCTAATACTTACTTGTGATCAAGATAGGTAGAAAAACGATTACTCTTGATTCAACACAGGGAATGTTAATTGGTCATACCAAAAAATTTGTTGCACCAACTTGTGACAAGCCAGCTATTTTATGCACCACAGTGGATTTTTAGTTGTATTTTTTAGGACAGTAAAAAATTGGTAAAGAATTTCGCATTAAAAATTAATTCAACACACTCGAATAGCATTAATAAGTTATGCTGAGTTAAAACGTTAATTTAACGTGCATACGTATGCAGAGTTTTTACAGCCTAACCCCCTTCACGTATGCTTTTGACATTCTGGTAATCCTTGTGAGGTTACCTCTCAGTTTACAGACACTGAATGTCACGATGGAGAAAAACATGACTCAAAAGCAGTGGTATAAAGGTGCGGTTATATACCAAGTTTACCCGCGCAGCTTCCAAGACACTAATGGCGATGGCATTGGCGATATCAAAGGTATCATTGATCGTATCGATTACATCAAGAGCCTTGGCGTGGATGCAATTTGGGTCTCACCTTTTTTTAAATCACCAATGAAAGATTTTGGTTACGACATCAGTGACTACCGTGACATAGACCCTATCTTTGGTAACCTCGATGACTTTGATGAGTTAATTTCACAAGCACACCAACGTGATATTAAGATTATTATTGATCAAGTATTAAGCCATACATCTGATCAACATCAATGGTTTCTTGATAGCCGTGAAGATAAGACTAACGACAAATCTGATTGGTATGTTTGGGCAGATGCAAAGCCTGATGGTACGCAACCAAATAACTGGTTATCAATCTTTGGCGGTCCTGCATGGCAGTGGGAGCCTCGCCGTGGCCAATATTACTTGCATAACTTTTTTGCTGAGCAGCCAGATTTAAACTTCCATAATCCTGAAGTACGCAAAGCGGTATTAGACAATGTTGAGTTTTGGTTGAAAAAAGGCGTTGATGGCTTCCGCTTAGATGCTATTAACTTCTGCTATCACGACGCGCAATTACGTGATAACCCTGCTAAGCCCCCTGAAAAACGTCAAGGTCGTGGCTTTAGCGAAGACAACCCGTATGCGTTCCAGTATCACTATTACAACAACACGCAACCCGAAAACCTGAGCTTTATGCAAGACATTCGTGCCCTTTTGAATAAATACCCAGGTACTGTTGCATTAGGTGAGATCTCATCAGAAGACTCATTAGCGACGATGGCTGAATACACATCAGGCGGTGACAAGCTACATATGGGTTATAGCTTTGAGCTACTAACCAATGACTACAGCGCAGAGTATATTCGCACAACCGTCAACACATTAGAGCAACGCATGACAGAAGGCTGGCCTTGTTGGGCATTTAGCAACCACGACGTTGAGCGTGTCGCTAGTCGCTGGAGTCAAGGTGAAAAAATTGAGTCTCAGCAATGTAAGATGCTAACAGCCCTACTTGCTTCGTTACGTGGTAGCGTGTGTATGTATCAAGGTGAAGAGCTAGGTTTGGGTGAAGCCGAAGTCGCATTTGAAGATTTACAAGACCCATATGGCATTACATTCTGGCCAAACTTTAAAGGCCGTGACGGCTGTCGTACTCCTATGCCATGGGATGCAAGTGATGCAGATCAAGCAGGCTTTTCTACAGTCAAACCTTGGTTACCAGTGGATGATGCTCACAAGATTGCTGCGGTAAATACGCAAGATCAAGATAAAGATTCAATTTTAAATGCCTATCGTGAGTTTATGGCATGGCGTAAAGATAAAAACGTACTGTTAGAAGGCGATATTGAATTTATAGATACGCAAGAGCCAGTGCTTGCTTTTTACAGAACGCTTAACGAGACTAAAATGCTTTGTGTATTCAACTTAGGTGCACAAAGTAGCGAACTGACAATCTCTGATACTGTATCTTTACAGCATACTGAGATCTCACATCACACAGCTGAATTAAACAATAATACAGTCACTCTGCCCGGGTTCGGTTGCTTTTATGCAACCCTGAATTAAAAATCAGTTGTTAAAGCCAAGCCCTGCAATTGCAGGGCTTTTTTATGATTGTAGCGCTATCAATGATTCATCGTTTTACTGTTAATGTAATCCGTTAAAGCAAATAACACCCCAGAGACCACAAATGTGACATGAATTATTACTTTCCAAAGTAGTTCATCTGTGGAGTGATTA
The DNA here is from genome assembly GCF_021728095.1 of Pseudoalteromonas sp. L1. Taxonomy (NCBI): domain Bacteria; kingdom Pseudomonadati; phylum Pseudomonadota; class Gammaproteobacteria; order Alteromonadales; family Pseudoalteromonadaceae; genus Pseudoalteromonas; species Pseudoalteromonas sp. L1. The sequence goes on from NZ_JAKKCT010000001.1 coordinate 1,238,653, forward strand.
TTCGAGCTAATAAACACCTTTAAGAGCTCAACAGCGGAGATGGCCACAATTGCACTAATCAATTTCATTTTCAGGCCTGAGAAACCTACTTTGCCCATCCACACTGGCCTGTCTTCATGGTTTTCTATATTCAACTTTGAGACAAAGTTTTCATAACCACTGAAGATGATAATAAGTAGCAATCCTGCTAATAAGGCAGTGTCTACTAAGGTTAAAATACCAACTAGCAACTCTTGATTTGATGCGGTAAACGTATTTAAGGCCATGCTGTACAAATATTTAAAGAACTTTAGTAGTAACAAAACAACAGCGACTAATAAGCCAATAAAGAACGGCGCTAATAACCAACGCGACCGAAAAATAAAACTCTCAACAACTTGCTCTACCTTGGTCGGCACTTTCTTTACTTTTGAATTTGTCACTTGCTCAGACATAACTAGATTCACTTTCCTTTTAAAATTAACGAGATAATACGTGCAACTACCGGCATATTTCCAGCATTGTAGATAAAAATATTGGTCATTTTTTGCTTATCTTTACGATAAAAAAATTTCGTTATCTTTTTTAGAGATTTAGTTTATAAATTCACTCAAGCAAAGTGAGTTACACATTGCGCACCATTACTGTGTGATAAGCCAGTAATAATTAATTATGTTGATTAGGAATAATTAGATGAAAAAAGCATTGCTAGCACTGATTTTGGCGCCGGTATTAACTATGTCTGCATCAAATGCAATCGCTAACGAAGCACCTGAAGCATCAGCTGAAATGATCAAAGAATACACTGAAATGTGTTTAAACTGGGCTAAAGATGATGACATCAGCAATGACGAGCTTAAACCTTACGTTTTAAAGTGCGTGAATGATGAGCTTGAGGCAGAAGGCTACAAAAAAGTAAACGACGTACAAATCTAATTAGACGTTTGAAAGAATAAGAAAAAACCGGAATGACACAATGATGTGCGCTCCGGTTTTTTTTTATTTTAATGGCTATTAAAATCCGCCACAGCACTTAATAAAAATAATAACGAACCTATCATGAATAACACCACACCGACTGTGGCGTACTCTATAAATGAGGGTAAAAATAAAGTACTGCCGAAGAAAAACGCACATGCTGATGTGATATTGACTAACGCGTTGACCTTAGGGGCAAGTGTAAACTTCATATTCCTTTCCTTATTCTGTTAATTCAGGGATAAAGTGAAACGCTTTAACTATACGATTCCAGCTATTAATCTCTAACACAACCGTCGTTAGGGCCACGATATCTTTTTCGCTAAAGATAGCTGACACTTGATTGTACACATCATTTCCAACATGCTTATCAACGATATTTGTTAATGACTCAGCCCAGGCGAGTGCTGCTACTTCTTCTTGTGAGAATACTGGTACTTCTCGCCACGCTGCCAGTACATCTAGTCGCTGTTGACGTTCACCATGGCTTCTGAGTTCTGCTGAGTGCATATGCTGACAAAAACCACAGCCATTAATTTGCGATACTCTGAGTCTGACTAAATCAGCGAGCTTCACGGTTATATTTGTACCTTCTGGCAGTGCGCTCAGTCCTGTTAAGTGTTTAACGAGGCCTGGGTTAAGTGAATATACTTGCTGTTGTGATAAACGTGTTCGCATTTTAAATCTCCTGTCTTGATGTTGATGACACAATAACAACAGCCTAAAAGCAAAGATTGGTAAAAAACGACATTCGCAGGAGATAAAAACAAAAAAGGGATTGCAACTGCAATCCCTTTCGATATGAAGGTAAATTTACTTCTTAGCCGGGGCTTTTTTCTTAGCGGGAGCTTTCTTTTTACTCTCTTCTACCCATTTGCCATTTTGGTAGTGGGCTGTCCAGCCTGTTGCTTTACCGTCGACTTCACTCATAACATACTGTTCTTTGTTTTTACGACTGTAACGTACTACAGCAAGGTTACCATCAGGGTCTTGCGTCGGTGCTTCAGCTAAATAATAAAACTTCTCTGAAATACGATCTTTAAAACGCTTAAGCTCTTCAACTTTTGGCGCTCGCGTTTCACGTGATTTAGGAAAAGTATTTGCAGCTAAGAAAATACCGGATGCGCCGTCCCTTAGGACAAAATAAGCTTCTGACTTTTCACACTCGAGCTCAGGTAAATGAACCGGATCTTCTTTCGGTGGCGCGGCTTCGCCATTTTTTAGTAACTTACGCGTATTCTTACACTCTTCATTACTACAGCCGAAGTATTTACCAAAACGACCTGACTTTAACTGCATGTCTGAACCACATTTATCACATTCGATAATTGGGCCGTCGTAACCTTTAATTTTAAAGGTGCCTTGCTCAACAATATAACCCTTACACGCAGGGTTGTTACCACACACATGCAACTTGCGTGTTTCATCAATTAAGTATGAATCCATCGCCGTTTCACAAATAGGACAACGCTTCATTTGCATTAATGATTCTGTTTCAACATCTTCTACATCAGCAGCAATCGCTTCATCGCCAGGCACCAAATTCATGGTTGTTGTACAACGTTCTTTCGGTGGTAGGTTGTAACCTGTACAGCCTAAGAACACACCCGTTGATGCAGTACGAATACCCATCTTACGGCCACATGTTGGACAATCAATATCTGTTTCAACCATCTGGTTTTGGCGCATTCCGCCTTGCTCTTCATCTCCAGAGGCTATTTCTAACTGCTTAGAAAAGTCTGCGTAGAATTTATCAAGCACCTGTGTCCAAACACGTTCACCTTCAGCAATATCATCTAATCGACCTTCCATTTTAGCGGTGAAGTCGAAATTCATGAGATCTTCAAAGTTCTCTACTAAGCGGTCAGTAACAATCTCTCCCATTTTCTCAGCAAAGAAACGACGATTCTCAACACGTACATAACCACGGTCTTGAATCGTTGAGATAATGGATGCGTATGTCGATGGGCGGCCAATACCGCGCTTTTCAAGTTCTTTAACTAAACTAGCTTCGCTAAAGCGAGCTGGTGGTTTAGTGAAATGCTGTTTAGGATCAAGCTCAACAAGAGTGAGAACTTCACCCTCTTTCACCGCAGGTAATGATTGATCTTCTTCATTTTTCTTGCGCACAGCAGGCTGAACTTTTGTCCAACCGTCAAAGCGAAGTACACGACCTTTCGCTTTCAATTGATAATCACCAGCAGCCACTGTCAGAGTTGTTAAATCGTACTCTGCAGGCACCATTTGGCATGCCACAAATTGACGCCAGATTAACTCGTACAGCTTTTTAGCGTCTGCTTCAACACCATCTAAATGTCCAGACAGCACCGTTACACTTGAAGGACGAATTGCTTCGTGCGCTTCTTGTGCATTGCCCTTTGAGCTATAGCTGATAGGTGCCTTTGGTAAGTATTTATCACCAAATTGCTCTGAAACGTAATCACGACACATTTCAACCGCATCTTTTGACAAGTTAGTTGAATCGGTACGCATATAGGTAATATGACCCGCTTCATACAGACGCTGTGCCAACATCATGGTTTTCTTAACACCATAACCTAAGCGGGTACTTGCAGCTTGTTGCATCGTTGAGGTAATAAACGGTGCGCTTGGTCTACTCTTACTTGGCTTTTCTTCAACACTGATAACTTTGTATTCAGCATTTTCAAGCTCATTAACCGCAGACATTGCCTGTGTTTCATTAACGGGCTTAAATGCTTTATCAGCGTGTTTGGTAACTTCTAATCGTAATGCTGATTCGGTATTTTTAACATCAGCATGAATATCCCAAAACTCTTCAGGTATGAAGGCTTTGATCTCACGCTCACGTTCAACCAGTAATCGAACTGCAACAGACTGTACGCGGCCGGCTGATAACCCTCGGGCTACTTTCGCCCAAAGTAGTGGCGAAACCATGAAACCAACAACACGGTCTAAGAAACGGCGAGCTTGTTGTGCATACACCATGTCAGTGTTCAGTTCACCCGGTGTTTCGAAAGCTTGTTGAATTGCATTCTTGGTAATTTCGTTAAAAACAACACGCTTATATTTTTCTGGCTCACCACCAATAATTTGCTCGAGGTGCCATGCAATAGCTTCCCCCTCTCTATCCAAATCGGTTGCGAGATAAACTTGATCAGCGTTCTCTGCCAGTTTTTTTAATTCTTGAACGACCTTTTCTTTACCTGGTAGCACTTCGTAGTGTGGTTCCCACCCTTTTTCAGGGTCGATTCCCATACGGGCAACCAAGTTTTTATAATCGCGTTGCTTTTTATAGGCAGCTTTGTCTTCGGGTGACATTTTGCGAACTTCAGCAGGTGTTTTTGTTGCTGCCGTTTTTGCTTTGCCTGAACCTGAAGTCGGTAGATCACGTACATGCCCAACACTGGACTTAACGATAAAATCATTACCTAAGTATTTATTAATTGTTTTAGCCTTTGCTGGAGACTCTACAATTACAAGTGATTTTCCCATAGCTGCCTATTTCTGACCAAGAATTTTAAAGTTTTTTGCTCCTATAAATGTATATCCATCACATCATCTAAATAAGTATGATTTATTAACATTAGAGCACGAATATTTATAGGTATATCTACAAACACCAATTGTTACAAGCTTTTAATCGAAACTTTTCGATATTGACTGAATAATTAAACAATTTTTGTTGCTATTTTAGACAAATTAGCATTTTGCGGTATTTTTATGGGGAATATATAGAACAGCAACAAAAATGCCAACCTTATGGCTGGCATTTTTTAAAAATTATCTTAAAACGAAAGATTATCTGTCATCAAAAATTGCAATTGATTTACTGACAGTTTTGCTTCCACCAAGCTGGTTTTCAAACTCAAACGTTATCGTTAGTACGCCATCTTGATCTTGGTTACCATCCGTTTCTCGCGCAATTCTGACATCCGAATACATAGTTGTATCGCGATTTGTGCTAGGAATCGACTCTTGGTGCTGAATAATAGAAAAGTCACCATTATTAGCAGAAATCGACACGCGTGTACCTGCAGGTAACGGATTGCCAAATTCATCACTGTAATAAATACGAATATTAATACCAGCTAAACCAACATCGAGTGTTTCAGGGTCAGTTTCATCTGGGTCGTTCGCATCAAAGTCTGGATTTGGACGCGCAGCAACAGATAAATCAAGTTCTGCAACATCACACCACTGTGGTGCATCAGAGACCTCAAACTGACCAGCCAAAGAATTTGAACAATCAGCAGGGACTAAAACTTCAAAAGGCGGTGACACGACATCATCTGATTTTAAAACAGCAAAACGTACGTACGGTTCATCACCTGACATGACAAGTTCGATTTGTCGGCGAACCTCTATTAACTCGCGCGTACATTGCCCTGCGTTAAATGCAGCTTCGCTACATAGCAAGCCATTGTATTTACCGTCAGCATCGTCATAAACACCATTGTTGTTAAGATCGCGCCATGTTTCGTTATGACCACCGCGCGAGTTTTTCTCTGAACATGGGTCTGAATCAGCGTCATAGTCTTCACGATTAGCATCGCTACAATTGGCCTTATCGAAGCTGTTGTTTTCGTTATGGTCGTTGAAAGCTTCTGGTAAATCATATAAAGCGTAATATTCACCAATATCAAACAAACCATTACGACGAGTTACATCAGCTGTCGTTTCTTCATCCTCAAAGTTTTCTTGTCCTTTTGCAACAGCAAGAATACTTGTTCGGCCTCCGCGCACAACCCCTTCAGGATCATTTTTAGCACGCAATAAAGTACCTATACATGGTGCTGCATTACCAAAGTAAGGGTCACAGTTAATTTCGTTTGTTTTCGGGTTAAAACCCTCTCTCGTTGCAGAGTTGCCGTCGATTTCACCAATGCGATTGCCCCATTTATAATCATAAAAAGGTCTTTCACCTTGCGAGCGCCATGTTATTTCACACAAAGCATTATTAGTGCGACAAACAGCTTCACGATTTTGCGGACCGATAACACCTGATTCTGTTAGTACCGTTGCTTCAACTCCGTCACTATTAAACTGATTAAATTGATCACCAAAATACACGGTTAATGGAATTGTTATACCATTATAGTTAAGTGCGTTAGGGTTAAATTCAGTCGGGCTAAGGTCAAAGCTATTTTGGTCAGTCACCCCTGAGTACAGTGCTAGTTGTGATGAAACAGCATTAATTTGCTCAGCCAGTGGAACTAAATGAAGCGTTCCATCTGGGCAAATTTCGTTGTTGGGCTCTGCGCTACAAAGTTCTACTTCATCAGTCCAACAAGATAAATCATCACCTTCTGGTAAAGCGGCAACATCCTCTTTTGATACAAAACATGCTTTAACAACAAGCGGCCCTGGCACAATACCCGATGTAACCGTAGTTTGTACTACACCATTATTATCTGTGTTAGCACTGCGCTGTGTAAGCTTAGCCAAGCCAACTGAATCAGTTAATTTAAAATCAATACGCTGTTGCGGTGAAACAATGCCATCAGCATCAAGTAGACGAAAACGTACGACTGATTGAGTTGGTAAACCGCCTTCACCTGGAGGGAGTGCAATAACTGGTTCTGATACATCAATAAATTGAATAGATTGAACAGCAGACACTTCAACAGGAATCGTCGTTGAGGCCGTAAAGTTTTTACCGCCAGTTTCAACAGTAATATTTACCACATCATCAATTGAACAACCATTTGCCCTATAAGTAGAACTGGCAATACCCCCAGATGATTTGACAGATGCGTCAATCGTTGAGTCGTTGCTCGCAACACATGTAGAACTAAATTCCACATCTGTTGGTGTAGTGTATAAGTTTCCTTCTTCATCACGAAGAGTTACTTCTATAACAGTACTCCCCCCTGCTTTTAACGGTATTACGTTACCATTGCCATCAAAATTTAAGCCGTTATCTACATCTAAAGTAAGATCAGCAATACCAACAGCAAAGTTGATATTTGCTGATTCGTCCAAAGACGAAACTGAAATAGTTCCAGCGCCGCCGGTATTACCCGGTTGCAATTTAAGCAGTGCAATACCAAAGTTATCTGTTAATGCTCTGCCAGATGAAGGAAGAACGGAACCTAGATCAGTCGTAACATCAACAAGTGCATTCGCAACGCCATCACCACTTTGCTCGTCTGTGACTGCAACGAATAAATCACCTAGCTCTGCAGAAGAAATAGAATTAGAGACAGTACAACCAGATGCTTGTGAAGTTGGGTCTAACCTAACATTGTTTCTATTTTCATCCCATGAAGAGTTACAGCCAGTTAGCAATGAAACCGAGACTGAATACTGAGCCAATTCAGTTGATGCATCATCACCATTTGATATAAAACCAGCAACTTGCGTGATTGTTTCACCATTGTCATTCATATAGCTGGCAAGCACTTGTCCAGCCCCTTTTGAATCACCACTGCTCAATGTAACAGAGGCTTCACCACTACTGTTTGTTAGAGCCGTACCGAGAACAGGCGTTATTCTGCCTGTAAAATTCGTTGTAAATGAAATTAGCTGACCATTTAGAGGCGTCCCTGCGTCAAGCAAGGTTGCCGTTACAGTCCCTTTGTTATCTTTACTAACAGGGTTGTCGACTGTGAACTGCGAGCCATTGACATCACGGATTGATAAGCTCAAGGTTACGTTTTCTACAACCTCAGGGTCTACCGTTTCTGAACCATCTAAAGACCCACCGTCTTTTTCTAATGAACCACCACCGCCACAAGCGGCTAATAATGAGCTAAAAGCTATAATACTCAGCCATCGCAATAAAGGCATCGACTTCTCCCTAGTTAGCTATTTCTATGCTTAATTTGTTGTTTACCTAATATTAACCTAAAACCTGAACGAATATCATAATTTTTTCATTCAATTCAGGACGAAATAATTTCAATATTTAGCGATTTTTTCTGTATAAAAATTTACATGCTGGTAGGCTATGGCAAAATTTATAAAAATATAGATTAGGTGTATGTCAAAAGTCCGTTCATTGAGTCTCACATCTCGCATCATGATTGGTATGGTGTTGGGTGTAGTAGTAGGTTTTATTTTTCAGGCAATTTTAGCGGGTGAAGACGATTTCCTTATCCCATTAGGGTTATTCTCTTTGCCTATTAAAGCATTTTTTGTCGATGGTATTTTTCACGTTGGTGGGCAAATATTCATTGCTAGTTTAAAGATGCTCGTTGTGCCTTTAGTATTTGTCTCACTTGTATGTGGTACATGTAGCTTAAGTGACCCTAAAAAGCTTGGCCGCTTAGGCGGAAAATCAATCTTACTGTATTTATTTACCACCGCTATCGCTATTACCGTCGCAATTACACTCGCATTGATATTTAACCCAGGTGAAGGTATTAACTTACCATCTGATGCTAATTACAGTGCAAAAGAAGCGCCGACACTGGCTCAAGTGATCATCGGCATGTTCCCGACTAACCCTATTGATGCGATGGCCAGTGGCAATATGCTTCAAGTTATTGTATTTGCATTGTTATTTGGCATTGCAATGGCACTTAGTGGGAAAGCTGGAAAACGTGTCGCTAGCGTATTTGAAGACTTAAATACCGTTATCTTAAAACTAGTGACTTTATTAATGAATATTGCACCGTACGGTGTTTTCTTCTTAATGGCGAAACTATTTACCACTATTGATTTGAAACTAATTAAAAGCCTCGCTCTTTACTTTAGTATTGTTGTGTTGGCCTTATTTATCCATGGCTTAGTTAACTACAGTATTCTTCTCAAAGTATTAACGGGCCTAAGCCCAGTAACCTTCTTGAAGAAAATGAAAAATGCATGTTTATTTGCCTTCAGTACCTCAAGTTCAAGTGCGACAATGCCTATCACTTTAGAGACGGCGAACAAAAAACTAGGTGCACATAACTCAGTTGCTTCTTTCACGGTTCCATTAGGTGCAACCATCAACATGGATGGTACCGCTATCATGCAAGGTGTTGCGACTGTGTTCATCTCTCAAGTTTTTGCAGTCGACTTATCTATTTCTGATTACTTAATGGTTATTCTAACGGCAACACTTGCGTCAGTGGGCACAGCAGGCGTACCGGGTGTTGGTTTAATTATGTTAGCCATGGTTTTAAACCAAGTTGGTCTTCCTGTTGAAGGAATTGCGATCATTATTGGTGTGGACCGTTTACTTGATATGACACGCACCGCGGTTAACGTGACAGGTGACTGTATGGTGACATGTGTTGTTGCAAAGTCTGAAGGGCAATTAGACGAAGATGTCTTTAACGACCCTGATGCGGCAAAAGACTTAGAAGATTATCATAAGTCTATAAACTAGATTCACCATTGAAAAACCCGCATATTAATGCGGGTTTTTTATCGTTTTTCGTTAAGGGTTCATTCCTTTAAAGCGGGAGACTAAATTAATTCCAGCCTTACTGATACTTGTACTCAAACCGATTGCCAGTTTATCGCTTAAGTTCTTTTTGATTTTGTATTTCACTTTGTAAATCTGACGATCACTCGCCTGACTTAAGAGGATATCATCACTGGTATCTATTCTATCAACAAGCCCTTTATCAAAGGCTTGAGTAGCAAACCAATGTTCGCCTGTTGCAACTGAATCTATATCAAGTGAAGGTCGTTGCTCGCTAACAAAAGCTTTGAATAAACCATGAGTTTGCTCTATTTCCTCTTTAAACTTTTCGCGCCCTTTATCTGTGTTTTCGCCAAATAATGTTAGTGTGCGCTTGTATTCACCCGCAGTAATTTGTTCGTATTCAACATCATTCTTTTTCAGTATTTTGTTAAAGTTAGGAATTTGAGCTATCACTCCAATAGAGCCAACAATAGCGAAAGGAGCTGCAACTATTTCATTCGCCACACATGCCATCATATAACCACCACTGGCAGCAACTTTATCAATGGCAATCGTTAGGTGAATTCCTGCATTACGAAGGCGTTGTAATTGTGAAGCAGCCAAACCATAACCATGAACAACCCCACCACCGCTTTCTAAGCGAACGAGTACTTTATCTTTTTCTTTATCAGCAATAGTAAGAATTGCTGTAATTTCTTCACGTAAACTGTCTACTTCATGGGCATCTACGCTACCATTGAAGTCGATGACATACAGACGAGCTTTTTTCTCATCACTTGAGGCTTTTTTGCTCTTAGCCTTTTGCTGTTTTAAATGCGCTTTGAGCTCTTTTTTTGAAAGGGTGTTCTCAATAAAACTTTGTTTTAGATCCTCCAGCTGCTCACTTAAGTCATCTATTTGTATTTCGCCCTTTTTCGATTTTGGCTTTGCTGCTGCACCAACCGCAATTGCGACAATGATTGCTATGGCAATAACAAAGGTGATGGTTTTGGCGAAAAACAGCCCATATTCGTATAAAAATTCCAAACAAATTCTCCACTTAATGTTAGTTCGCCACAATTTAACATGCTTTTTCATAAAAAAAAGCCACATGATGTGGCTTTTTACTTAATTGGTTAATTTAGTTTTTAGTCAGTGACTACATCAGTATTAGTGACTTGCAAGTACTGACCACGGCTCGCTAAGAAAGTGGCTATTTGCAATTGCATTTCAGACGTTGCAGCTGCACTTTCCTGTGCAGTAGCGCCTGAATCAGGCGTAGCAACAGGCGTTAATACCGAACTGTGATGACCCTTAGTAAATTTCACAACATAGCTCATAGGCTCCGCTGTTGGCCCCTGAGATTGAGCCACTGTTGCTAAGCCCATCAAGCTAGCGAGCGGTAAACTGCCTGCGATAGGGTTAGAAGCTACCATAGGTGGAATAACCTGGTCAGGCTTATTGTTAGCGCCATCACCAACAACGACACTCATATATGTTGGCGTGCCAAGTGCCGCAACTGATGCTGCGTAATTAGTAGGATCACCACTATCAAGGGCTGTCTGTGCCGCAAAAGCAAATTGTGTTACTACCCCTTGAATATTTGCTAGTTTTGCTGTTTCACCCGCCATTGTTAATGAACCAATGTACTCTTTGTAACCACAGCTAACATAAGCGGTTTGATCTGCTGCTAGCGTGCCACAGTTAGACACAGCTTCGTTTTGTAGGTATGAGCTAAATTCTGCAGACTCACTAATGCCAGCAGCAAGTAACACCGAGCCTTGAACGAATGGACCAAACGTTGCCGAATCAATTAGGAAGCTTGCAATACCGCCACCGCCACTGGCAAGTGCAACACTCTTAACATTGAAAAGTGGATCAACCTGAGGATCAAGCGGATTATTCGTCACTGCAACAAAAGCAGGCGCAACAACTGAACCTAGTGAATGTCCCACGAATGACACATCTTGAGTATTTAAATCAGTCGCACCAGAAAAGTTTAAACCTAAGCGTAAACCCAATAAATCAGCAACTGATTGACGTAAACTGTCTCGTGCTACAAGTAGAGACTGTAAATTCATGTAACTGAGCACTGAGCCCGTTGATGCGTTGAAGTCATCGACACCATCTCCATTTACATCAACACCACGCTCACCATGCATTGGGTGGTCGATAGCAGCCGTTGCAAAACCTTGGATAGAAAGTTGAGCAGTTATTGCTAACATATCTTCTTTCTTAGACGTAATACCGTGCTGAAGAATCACTACCGGCCAGCCACCTTCAGGCATTGCTAAAGCATCTAGACCGATTTGGCTTCGAACAAAGTTGATCACGGGTAAAATAGGCTTAGTAATTTGAACCGGTACATTCGCAATGCTTTGCGTTTTAGGGATTGTATTGTATTTGGTTAAGTGCTTAGTTTGGTCAAGGCCTAAGTCGCGTAACTTGCCACCACTAAGTGCCATACATAAAGCATCATTCTCACTAATTGGATCTGTTGGGAACGATGCACCTGCTGAAGAGGCGTAACCAAGTACCGCTACACCGCTGTCACACATACCTTGCCAGTATGTCGCAGCTAAATCACTTACCTCAGTGCCTGTTGGTGTTGCAAGGTACATAGGTAGCATTACACTGCCTTTTTGATACTGAACCCCAGCAAAAGCAGGTGACAAACCTGTTACCCCTTGTGACGCAAATACTTGTTCGACAGTAATTACCGGTTGCTCAGGAATTTGTACCGTCGGTCTTGGTAAAGCCGCTTGCGTTAAACTTGCTGCTAGTAATTGTTTGACTGTGCCAAGTACTTGACCTGCCGACTGCATGGTCATAGCCGCACTAAAAATGATTTCATCTTTAGAAATTGCACCACCTGATGTTACAGCGTTTTCATAACTATTGATGACCGCTTGTAACGATTTTTGTGCGTCTGTAATAAGGGTTGTTTCTTCACTAACCAACGCATAAGTAGATGACGGCTCGATTGAGCGACCTTCTGAGTCCATTAGTGAGGTTGTTAAAACATTGATATAACTACTACCTGCTTTAAATGGTTTCAATGGTATAACAGCAACAGCATCACCAGAGCCTTGTGTAATAAAATCGACACCAAATGTGAGCTCTGACACTAATTTACAGGCAATACCTGCAGGCACTTGTGAGCATGCTTCATCCGTTTGGCTGGCTCCCATGACGACTTCAAAAATACGCACTGCGCCTGGTGAGGCAGCAGATGTAGCATCTAAGCTAACACCCGCAGGAAAAGTAAGATCGATTTTAAACGGAGTTTGTGTAGACCAACCATCTAGTGCACCTAATGCTAACTGTGGATCAGCATAGGCAGCACGCTCTACGCTCACATTATTTTCATCAAGTTCACCAGGAATATTAAGCGTGCCATCAAGTGTGCCACTCATGAGTAAATCGTTGGGTACAGAGATAACACCATTAGCAGGGTCAAACTTAACTGTCGCGGTTGGCACTATGGGGGGATTGTCATTTTTTACATCTTCTAATGTTTCTCCTCCACCGCAACCTGTAATGGCTGTTGCAACGGCCAGTGAAAGTAGCATTTTTTTCATAATATCGCTCCGCGAAAATCTTATTGTTATTGTGTGTTCATATTTAAAAGTAGCTAAAAAGATACCTTTAGTTAAGTTAATTTAATGTAATTAGGTTATTAATAAGACATTAGACCAGTTAAAGTTAACGTAAAGTTTTAATTTTCGCCACCTTAATTTGCAATAAATTCGATAACTTGGCTTTTTGCTATGGTAAAATACGAAAAAATTTAACCTATGGTACTTTTATGCACAATTACAAAGCCGCAGAAAACGCGCTAAAAGACAAAGTTATTTTAATTACTGGTGCTGGTGATGGCATTGGTCGCGTAGCAGCCTTAACCTATGCAAAACATGGTGCTACGATCATTTTACTTGGTAAAACAACCAGCAAACTAGAAGCTGTTTACGATGAAATCGTTAATGCGGGCGGCCCTCAGCCAGCGATTGTTCCTATGGATCTTAAAGGTGCAACGAAACAAAACTATCGTGACCTTGCTGCGACAATCGAACAGCAATTCGGCAAACTTGATGGCTTAGTAAACAATGCAGGTATTTTAGGTTCGCTTGGCCCGCTTGAGCACTTCTGTGTGTCAACATTTGAAAACATCATGAAGGTTAATGTTACTGCACAGGCACTTATCACTAAGTACATGTTCCCTATTTTACGAAAATCGCCTAGCGCATCGGTTATTTTTACCTCTTCAGGTGTAGGTCGCCAAGGTCGCGAGTTTTGGGGTGCGTATGCTATTTCAAAGTTTGCAGTAGAAGGCATGATGCAGACATGGGCTTGTGAAGTAGAAAAAACAAACATTCGCATTAACTGCATCAACCCAGGTGCAACACGTACATCTATGCGTGCATCAGCCTATCCAGGAGAGGATAAAGACAAGTTAGCAACCCCTGAGGATCTTATGCCTACCTACCTTTACCTAATGAGTGATGATTCAAAAGATATCAATGGTCAATCTTTAGATGCGCAACAAAAATAAGTTCAGTGCTGTTGATGTATGATTTACCAATAAAAAACCTTACTCGCGAGTAAGGTTTTTTATTCGCGAGTATTTAACGACGCTTAGGCTGCTTAACGCGTTGATTATGCTTTTTAACCGCTTTACGTATTTGGTTTATTTTGGCTCGTTTTTCTTTACGCTTTTCAGGTATAACTGATAACTTTGTTTGCGTTTCACGACCCAATTGAACAGTTTTACGTAAATAGTTAACTGTATCCAGATCAAGCTCTGCCCAACCACCTTGAGGCAAGCGTTTATCAAGCTCTAACTTACCGTAACGAATACGAATAAGACGAGATACTTCCACATCTTGTGATTGCCACAAACGGCGAACTTCGCGGTTACGTCCCTCGGTTAAGGTCACATTGAACCAACGATTTATTCCTTCACCACCTAATGGTTTAATATTTAAAAATTTTGCAGGTCCATCATCCAGTTCAACGCCTTTGGTTAAGTTACGTAAAGTCTCATTCGTTACTTCACCAAATACCCGTGCAGAATATTCTCGCTCAACTTCATAGCTTGGATGCATAAGGCGATTAGCAAGCTCACCATCATTGGTAAACAGCATTAATCCAGCGGTATTAATATCCAGTCGACCTACTGCAATCCAACGCTCACCATCCACTTTAGGAAGACGATCGAACACAGTACGACGACCTTCAGGATCTTTACGAGTACATAACTCGCCTTCAGGCTTGTTATACATAAGCACACGACAAATCCGATCAGCTTTATCTTCAACTTTTACTACATGTCCATCAACACGAATGACATCAGTTGCTTCAACACGATCGCCCAAACGGGCCACTTTGCCATTGACACTTACTCGATTTGCATCGATGTATTTTTCCATTTCACGACGTGAGCCCACGCCAGCACGGGCCAATACTTTTTGTAACTTTTCAGTTTCTACATTACTCATTCAGATAGTTCTCTCACAGAAGGATCACTCAAAAGCTGGTTAATTTTACTTTCCTGTAGTTCAGGTAAGGGTGGTAATTCATCTAAACCAGCTAATGAAAAATAGTCTAAGAAAGCGGATGTTGTAGCATACAAAGCCGGACGTCCTGGCACTTCTTTGTGGCCTGCAACCCTTATCCACTCTCTTTCTAATAAGGTTTTAATAATCCCTGAGCCAACAGTAACACCTCGTACTTGTTCAATTTCACCACGCGTAATGGGCTGTCTGTAGGCAATAAGGGATAATGTTTCTAATAGTGCTCTTGAGTATTTAGGTGCGCGCTCTTGCCAAAGATTTGCAAGCCACGGAGCTAAGCTTGCGCAGGCTTGAAATCGATAACCACTGCCAACTTCAACTAATTTTATGCCGCGTGTTTGATAATGGATTTGAATATCTTCAATTGCATTATTAATGCGCGACATAGAAACGCTTAAATCAGCTAATACTGTCTCTTTTAAATGACGTTTAGATAAAGGTTTACCTGCTACAAAAATCGCGGCTTCTATGATTTCGACTAACTGTTCATCACTAATACGTTTTGTGGCCATCGTTACTATAGGTCATTTAGATCACTAACGCTCTATTATGACAGAAGTCTTGCTAGGTTGGAAAAATTATTACAAAAAAAGCCAGTGTAATACACTGGCTACAAACAATGTTTATATTTGAGCTAAGTTACGAGCTCTTTTTAACCATGTCTAATGCGTCATCCTCAGCAACGTCACTACCATGCTCAGTGATATAGTTGATAAATTCATTACGGCTTACGCGCTTATCTTTATCACTGTCCATATAACCAAAGTGGTTGGCAATATCGTCATCGTCGGCTTCTTCAATCGAAATATAACCATTTTTATCGTTATCTAACGATTTAAAATCATTTTCGATCGGGTCAAATTTAGCGATTTCAGCTTTAAACGCCGACTCAGAAACCTCACTATCCTCAGCAACCTTACCGGTATTAAGCTGCATATAAGCATTAAACTCAATTGGACTGATTTGTTCATCCATGTTGGTATCGATATTTGAAAAATGCGCCCAAATTGCATCATCATCGGCCTCTGTTTTAGAGATGTAACCATCGTTATCATTATCTAAACTGCCAAAATCGCTGTCTATTTTTGCTAAAGAGTTGCTTGCAGAGCATGCTGATAGACTTAGAGCTGCTAAAATTGTTGATGCTAAAGTTAACTTGTTCATAAGACATTTCCTTGTAGTCGATTAGATTCACTTTGACTAATACAAGTTGGATGCCAAAACATCTTGCCAGCTAAAATCAAGCACTTAGAGAGCAGTTAAGTTAAGGTTAAGCCTATGATTCAGCAAGCTTTTCATGGGGTACTGTAATTTTTTCATAAAAAAAGCGCTCCAAGAGCGCTTTTTACAACTTATTTAATATAGCTATTAGATAGCCGCGTTTTGGTAACGCTTAACGAACTCTGTTACTGCTTCGCCATTACATTTTAAGGTATTTAAGTTACCAATCTTTTCGCGTACAGGTGTTAAACCTTGTTTAAGTGCTGTAATACAAAGCTGAGTTTCTTTTTGCTGATTCTTAGCAAACACTTCAACTGACACTTTAGAAGCCGCCTTTTGTGATTGTGCTTTTTTAGCAATGTCACGAATGTCGACACCATTACACTCAATACTTTTAGAAAAGCGCGACATCGCAATACCATGCTTTGTCGCTTCTTTACGTGCAGCGGTAAACCCTTCGTTCGCACTCAGACTGCATAACTTCGATTCAATACGATTATCAGCTGAGAAATACTGTGGATTGCTTGCCAATGAGCCAAATGAGATACATGCAAGAGAAAGCATCACTAATTGTTTTTTCATGGTTTACCTTTTAAGTGTACATAATTTGAACGGTTTAAGTTGCGCGCATTATATAAACAAAAAAGAACAAATCAATTAAATATTTTATTTAATATTTTAATTAATATCGAGTTAACAATGCGTTTAACTAAACCTTCAATTGATCAACATTTAAACAATGCATTTTTCTTTCTTTGCTCATGAATAGCACCACATTTGATGGTAGAATTACGTTACTTCCTTTAAAGAAAAATAAACTAAGGTGCATGATGAAGGTTATCTCGTTCAACATTAATGGACTTCGCGCTCGCTTACATCAACTACAAGCGGTGATAGATAAACATCAACCAGATATCATTGGCTTACAAGAAATCAAAGTTCATGATGAAGCTTTCCCACTCGAAGATGTGCAAAAAATGGGTTATCACGTTTATTTTCACGGTCAAAAAGCCCATTACGGCGTGGCAATGTTATGTAAACAAGAACCTAAATCGGTAGTGAAAGGCTTTGCAACCGATACTGACGAGTCACAACGTCGTATGATCAGCGTGACTGTAACCCAACAGAATGGCCGTGACTTAACTGTTATGAACGGTTACTTCCCACAGGGCGATAATATTGCTCACGAAATTAAATTCCCTTATAAACGTCAGTTCTATAAAGATTTAATGACCCACTTAGAAGTCAATCACACCCCTGAAGAAGATGTTATTGTGATGGGCGATATTAATATTTCACCAACTGATCTCGACATTGGTATTGGTGAGCCAAACCGTAAACGCTGGTTAAAAACAGGTAAGTGCTCTTTCCAACCAGAAGAGCGTGAATGGTTAAGTACATTATTAAACTGGGGCTTTAAAGATACCTTCCGTGAACTTTACCCTGAAAAAATTGAACAATACTCGTGGTTTGATTACCGCTCAAAAGGTTTTGATGACAACCGAGGCCTACGTATCGATGTAATTTTAGCAACTCCAGCCCTTGCTGAGCGTTGTGTTGAGTCAGGTATCGATTACGAATTACGTGGTATCGAAAAACCTTCTGATCATGCGCCAATATGGTCAACATTTAACGCATGATAGACACACTGCAATGGCAGCTCCCTTTATGGAGCTGTGTGGCTTTAATACTTTGGCTAAGTTTTGATAAACCAAGCGCATCACAATTATTGGCAACGCCAATAAGACAAGTTGGTGTGCTCGCCTGTGCTTTGGTACTTGCAGTACTGTGGCGCATTAAAGCGGGGATATTACCAGGCCTTGAATTGCATATTTTAGGGGTTACTGCTGTGACCCTGATTTTAGGTTGGCGATTGGCCATTTTTGCAAGTGCCCTTGCAAGTTTACTGTTGGTATTAGTTGCTCAGTTGCCTATGGCTTTATTGCCGGTGCATTTATTGTTTACTGCTTTTTTACCAATTACGTTGAGCTATTTGTGTTTTGTGCTTTGTTATACCTACTTACCAAGACATTTTTTTATCTATATCTTTTTATGCGCGTTTTTAACCGCCGCTGTTATCGCCTGTATTAAAATACTTACCAGCGGTGTGTTTTATTACTTGCTTGGTGATTACAGTTTTATTGAGATTTCAGAAAACTACCTGATTCTATGCGCGATAATTTGGTTTCCTGAAGCAATGCTCAATGGTATGGCTATTACCTTAATGATCACCTATCGCCCTCACTGGGTTAAAACCTTTTATGATAAGGACTATTTAGACTCATGAGTCTTCACTATCACTGCCCGCTTTGCAAACTTGAGCTTACACTCATGGATAAAACATACCGTTGTGACAATAACCACAGCTTTGATATCGCCAAAGAGGGTTATGTCAATTTACTTCCCGTGCAAAATAAAAAGTCGAAACAACCGGGCGATAACCTTGAAATGGTGCAAGCGCGACGCGAGTTTTTAAATGCGGGGCATTATGGTTTTTTACAGCAAGCTTTAGCTAAACTCGTGGCATCACTGACACCAAATTCAGTGCTTGATTTAGGCTGTGGTGAAGGCTTCTATACCCAAGCCATTGCAGCGCAATCGAGTGCCGAAGTGCATGGTGTTGATATTTCGAAACCTGCTGTAAAATACGCCGCTAAGCGGTATGAAAATGCGCATTTTAGTGTCGCGTCAATTAGCCAAGCCCCTTTTGCAGATGCGCAGGCTGATGTGCTTGTTAGTGTGTTTGCCCCTTTATTTGCACAAGAACTTGCCCGCCTTGCAAAACCTCATGCGAGCTTAATTGTTGCAAGCCCTGGCCCTTGGCACCTTAAAGAGTTAAAAGCGTTTATTTATGCTGATGTAAAACCACACACAGAAATAGAGCCACCAGCTGGCTTCAGCAAAGAATCGACAACATTATTAGAGCAACAGGTGCTGTTGTCTGTCGAAGAGATTAAACATCTAATTATGATGACACCATTTGCCTGGAAATTTCGCCCAGAGCATTGGCAGCAAATAGAGCAACAAGGCCCACAAAAAGTAACGTTATCGTTTTATGTGAGCCAGTTTATTCGCGATTAGAAGTGTTCTTTTGTGAAAGCTTTATCCATTTTTTCGAACATATCTTTTAAGAGTTGAGCTAAATCTGAATAGCGTGGTTTTTCAGTCGTTAATTGTGACTGATAACCATGTGCTTTCATTTTACTGTGCAGCTCGGTGTACCAACTTAGCATCGCTGGCTCTAATCGGGTTTCTGCACGGCGGCCTAGCCACAATAAACCTTGAAATGGTAGTGACAAAAAGAATAGCGCGATAGTAATTGCTTGCGGGAAATAATCACTACCTAAATAGTTAACTTGCATAAAAACAGTCAGCATAGCCAAAATTGGCATCACTGTAATTGCCAGATCTGTGGCTTTGATCACTCTAAATTCAGCAAACATGGGGGCGAGCTCTTGTCGCATTGGCCATTTTTTAGCGTATTGACGACCTGTTTGCACTTGTGACATGACACTTTTTTGCATCATCACTCCTAGGGTTTTCATCTTGTTTCACAACCGAGTGTAACACACTCCCGGATACAATCCCTGCAAAACCTGTCCTAGTTTTAATACCAAATTAATGTTAATCGGACTAACGTTTAAAGTCTAAATGAGATAAAATGTTATCGGCTTAAGTCAACCAGACTTTAGTATAATTACAGCCTAGCTTTGTTAAGTGTAGCAACAAAATACTTATTTACTATACTGGCAAAGAATTCTAATTATCAAGCCTTAATATACACTGACTGATATCGTACTTTTAGGACCTAGCTATGCCCAAGCCCCTTTGCTCACCACAACATGTTTTAGTACTGAACTGTGGTAGTTCAAGTTTAAAATTTGCCATTTTAGATGCCGCTACTTCTGACGAAGTTATTTCAGGTTTAGCTGAGCGCCTTGGCTCAGACACACCTTCAATTAAATATAAATATAATGGCGAAAAAAAGCTGATTGAACTTGCAAAAGGTCAAGCCCATGATGCAGCAATTGCAGAACTCGTGAAGCTTGTGAATGACTTGGGCCTTGCAGATAATTTAATTGCTGTCGGTCACCGAGTTGTGCACGGTGGTGAGCATTTCACTGAATCTGTTCTTATTGACGATGATGTACTTACAGCTATCGAAAAAACAGCTGCACTTGCACCACTTCATAACCCAGCCAACTTATTGGGCATTCGCACTGCGCAGCAAGCGTTCTCAACGCTGCCGCAAATTGCTGTATTTGATACGGCGTTTCACCAAAGCATGCCAAATATTGCGTACTTATACGCCCTACCTTACTCGCTTTATAAAGAGCATGGCGTAAGACGTTATGGTTTCCATGGTACAAGCCATTATTATGTTGCTGGTGAAGCAGCGAAATTATTGGGTAAAGAGCGCGAGCAAACCAATGTGATCAGTGCGCATTTAGGTAATGGTTGTTCGGTATGTGCGATTAAAGATGGTAAGAGCGTTGATACCAGTATGGGCCTTACACCGCTTGAAGGCTTAGTGATGGGTACCCGCAGTGGTAGCATCGACCCGGGTTTATTTACCTTCTTAACTCAGCAACTTAATTATTCAGTGCAAGAAATTGATGACTTACTTAATAAGCAAAGTGGCCTGTTAGGTATTAGTGAATTATCAAATGACTGTCGCACTATCGAAGAAGCCGCTGTTGAAGGTCACCCGCAAGCAAACCTTGCTCTCGATATTTTCTGCTACCGCTTAGCAAAACAAATTGCTGCATTTTTGGTGCCTCTACAACGCCTTGATGCGCTTATTTTTACCGGTGGCATCGGTGAAAACTCAGATATCATTCGTAACAAAGTAATCACCCAATTAGGCTTTTTAGGCCTTGAGTGTGATGAAGCTGCAAACTTAGCGGCACGTTTTGGTAAAGAAGGCCTCATTTCAAAAGGCCAAGCCCATGCTAAAGCGTTTGTGATCCCGACTAACGAAGAATGGGTTATTGCTAACGATGCAGCCCGTATTGCAAAGGAGGGTTAAGTAAATGGCACGTAGAATTATGTTGATCCCTATTTCAACTGGGGTTGGTTTAACATCTGTTTCTGTTGGTTTAGTGCGTGCGCTTGAGCAAAAAGCGCTTAAAGTTAACTTTTTCAAACCTATTGCGCAGCCGCGCTCTGGCGATACAGGCCCCGAGAAATCAACGCAAATTGTTACCCATGGCTCGCCAATTAATCCACCTACGCCATTCGATCTTGGCTATGCTGAACAAATGATTGGTGACGGTAAAGGCGACGACTTACTTGAAGAAATCGTAGAGCGCTTTGAAAACACCATCAAAGAAGACGAAATTGCTATTATCGAAGGTATGGTGCCAACACGTCGTCAGCCTTATGCAGGCCGTGTGAACCGTGAGATCGCGCAAACACTCGGTGCTGATATTGTTTTTGTTTTAACACCAAGTAACGATAGCAATGACCAAATTGAAGACCGTTTAGAAATTGCTGCTGGTAACTATGGCGGTGTTAATCACCCTCGCGTGTTAGGCTGTATTTTCAATAAAGTTAATGCACCTCTAGATGACGAAGGTCGTGCCCGTGCTGATCTTGTTGAGGCCCATGAGCCTGAACAACTTGAAAACGAATTAAACCGTTTAGCATCTCTGCCTATTTTCAGAAAGCACCCATTTAAGTTATTAGGGTCAATCCCGTGGGATTTCGACCTCGTTGCGCCGCGTGTGCGTGATTTATGTGAATACTTAAAGGCCGAAGTTATTAACGAAGGCGACATGGCTCACCGTCGTTTGCGCCGCGTGACTTTCTGTGCCCGTACCGTGTCGAATATTTTAAGCCACTTTACTCCTGGTGCATTACTGGTAACTCCGGGCGATCGCTCTGATGTATTAGTTGCCGCTTGTTTATCTGCTATGAATGGTACAAAAATTGGGGCTATTTTATTAACCGGTGGGTTTAAGCCTGAAGATCGCATCATGAAATTATGTGAACAAGCTATGGATACGGGCCTGCCAATTCTTGCAACAAAAGAAGATACGTGGCGCACGTCATTATTACTGCATAATTTCAATATGGAAGTACCCTGTGATGATGATCAACGTATCGATAAAGTAAAAGATCACAACGCTAGTCACATTGATTCAGACTGGTTAGACAGCCTTGCGCAAAGTGTTGGTCGTACTCGTAAAATGTCTCCGCCAGCGTTCCGTTATTTATTAACCGATAAAGCCCGTCAAGCAAATAAAACAGTTGTTTTACCAGAAGGTAATGAGCCGCGCACGATTAAAGCTGCGGCAATTTGCGGTCAACGTGGTATTGCAAAAACAATTCTACTTGGTGACAAAGAAGAAATTTTACGTATTGCTGAGCAGCAAGGTGTTGAGCTTAACGATAACGTAACTATTGTTGAGCCAGCTGATGTCATCAACGATTACGTTGCGCCTATGGTCGAAATCCGTAAAAACAAAGGCTTAACTGAAGTCGTTGCCCAAGAACAACTGCTTGATAACGTTGTACTCGGCACCATGATGCTAGAACAAGGTAAAGTCGATGGCTTGGTGTCAGGTGCTGTTAATACCACAGCGAATACGATTCGCCCACCGCTACAGTTAATTAAAACAGCACCGGGCTCGTCGTTAGTATCATCAGTGTTCTTTATGTTGTTACCTGACCAGGTTTTAGTTTACGGTGACTGTGCTATCAACCCTGATCCAACGGCAGAGCAACTGGCCGATATCGCGATCCAGTCAGCTGATTCAGCGGCTGCGTTTGGTATTGAACCTCGTGTTGCAATGATCAGCTACAGTACGGGTACTTCGGGTTCAGGTGCGGATGTAGAAAAAGTGCGCGAAGCTACTAAACTTGCCCAGCAAAAACGCCCTGACTTAGTGATTGACGGCCCACTTCAATACGACGCCGCTATTATGGAAAACGTAGCAATCAAAAAAGCACCTGACAGCCCAGTTGCAGGTAAAGCAACAGTGTTTGTATTCCCTGATTTAAATACCGGTAATACAACCTATAAAGCCGTTCAACGTAGTGCCGATTTAATTAGTATTGGCCCAATGCTGCAAGGTATGCGTAAGCCGGTAAATGACTTGAGCCGTGGTGCATTAGTAGACGATATCGTTTACACCATTGCCCTTACAGCGATTCAAGCTAAGCAAGTTGAAAGCATAGAAAACTAACCCATCAAAAATTAGGCTAATTTATAAAATCGTTATAAATTAGCCTATTACCTTCTTTATACTGACCTATTCCCATATTTATCCACAGATTCTGTGGACAAGATTAATGAAAAACTAAATGGCGTGATCCCATGGTTTCTAATTGTATTTAATCTCTTGTTGATAGCTCGTATTTTTAAGTGATTTGGGTATACTATTAATTATCGGCTTCATAGATAGGATCACAGATGTCAAAGCAAACGCTGCAACTTCATAGTACAGAGCTCACAATTCATAGCCTTGATGTCGATGCCACTATCCCTCCTGCATTGCTCAAAGAAAGCATATTTTTTATTGCAAAGACCGCTGATGAATTATCTATCGTCTGCCCTAGCAGCTTTACTATTGATAGCCTAGATGCTGAAACCGACTGGCAAGCACTGGAAGTCATTGGCCCGCTGGGCTTTTCTCTAACAGGTATAATGGCTAATATTTCTGGTGTACTTGCTAAAGCATCTATCTCTATTTTCGCTCTTTCAACTTATGATACAGATTATGTTTTAGTTAAAAAGCACAGCATTGAAAAAGCAATTTCGGCACTGAAAAAAGATGGTTATCATGTGTTAGGAAATACTAAATAGTCTTATGAATAAAGAAGTAACCTATCAAAGTCAACGCTCCTTGCGTAAAAACCAAGTGATGGCTATAAAAAGCCCATTCACAGGC
Organism: Pseudoalteromonas sp. L1; assembly: GCF_021728095.1. NCBI lineage: Bacteria > Pseudomonadati > Pseudomonadota > Gammaproteobacteria > Alteromonadales > Pseudoalteromonadaceae > Pseudoalteromonas > Pseudoalteromonas sp. L1. The sequence continues at coordinate 1,262,616 of NZ_JAKKCT010000001.1, forward strand.
CGAGTTAAACCTATAAGCGAACACCCTGAGGCTTTTTTTAGATTTTCGACTCTTGGGCCAAGTATCAGCGTTGAATTAACCAGCCATAATATAGTTGCTCCTTTTGATGGTACCCTACTGCAAGTAAAAAATGCCGGAAAAGAATATATATTACAGGCAAAAAATGGGCTGAAAATATTAATCAATTTACATTTTTCATCCTTGAGCGAACATATCAACCACACAAGAATTGCTAAGCTTAATGACAGCAAGATAAGCCAAGGCGAACGGCTCGCTTATTTCGATTTACGTGAACTTTCATCACCTATGATTGCCACCTTATGCGTCCTTAATAGCCAGCAGCTTGGTCCTTTATATTACTCTCTATCTCAGGTTAGTGCTGGGATAGATACATTACTCACTGTGACAAAAAAGTAGATTTTATGACTATCATGTACGGTATCAGCAATTGCGATACAATTAAAAAAGCGAAAAAATTTTTATCTGATAACAATCAAGCGTTCACTTTCCATGACTACCGTAAAGACGGTATCACTGCTGAGCTTATTAATGAATTTGCACAGCACATTGATTGGCAAGATTTAGTAAATAAACGCGGCACAACATACCGTCAGTTATCTGATGAACAAAAACAAAATTTAGATAAAGAATCTGCATTAGCATTACTTGTGGAACAACCTGCGATGATCAAGCGGCCTGTACTGGTTCATAACGGCAAGTATCATTTAGGTTTTAAAGCAGCTCAATACGATGAGATTTTTGCCTAATGACTCACCCTGTTATTGAACTTGCTCAAGCGCTTATCCAGCGTGAATCAGTGACGCCTGAAGATGCCGGTTGCCAAGCGTTAATGAACGAGCGCCTTGAAAAGCTGGGCTTTAATATTGAGTCGCTGTTTTTCACCGACACATTAAATACTTGGGCACGTAAAGGTAAAGAGTCACCACACTTTTGTTTTGCAGGTCACACAGATGTTGTACCCACAGGCCCTGAAAAAAATTGGCAGCACCCGCCTTTTTCGGCACTGGTAAAAGACGGCATGCTACATGGTCGTGGTGCCGCCGATATGAAAGGCTCTTTAGCCGCTATGGTTATTGCCACTGAACGATTTGTGGCTAAGCACCCAGACCACAAAGGCTCGATTTCGTTTTTAATTACGTCTGATGAAGAAGGCCCATTTATCAACGGCACGACGCGTGTAATCGACACTCTTGAAGCACGTGGAGAAAAAATTGATATGTGCCTTGTTGGCGAGCCATCGTCACGAGATGAGCTGGGTGATGTGGTTAAAAATGGTCGTCGAGGTTCATTAACTGGCTTTTTAACCATTAAAGGTGTGCAAGGCCATGTTGCTTACCCGCATCTAGCGCAAAACCCAATTCACCTAGCCGCCCCTGCTTTAACTGAGCTGAGCCAAACCGAGTGGGATCAGGGGAATGAGTTTTTTCCTGCAACGAGCTTTCAGGTTTCAAATATTAATGGCGGAACAGGTGCTGGTAATGTGATCCCTGGTGAGCTTGAAATTCAATTTAACTTCCGCTTTAGCACTGAAGTTACTCATCAGCAACTTCAGCAACGAGTGATTGATATTGTTGAAAAGCATAACCTTAATTACGAACTCAATTGGATAGTGAATGGACTCCCGTTTTTAACCGATCACGGTCCACTGGTTGATGCAACAGTAAGCGCTATTAAACAGGTAACTGGGCGCGACACAGCGCTTGAAACCACAGGTGGAACATCTGACGGCCGCTTTATTGCGCAAACGGGCGCCAAAGTCATTGAGCTTGGCCCGCGTAACGAAACAATTCATAAAGTAGATGAATGTGTCAGTACAGATGATTTAATTCAACTTGCAGATATCTACGAAGCGATTTTAGAGCAACTACTAACATGAACCAGGCTGAATTAGCACTTTGTGCAACAGGATCAAGTAGCTCACATTTAGTTGAGCTACAAAAACATCATTTGCATGTTGATATTGTTGATGATTTTTTAGCGCTACAACAGGCAGCTAAAAAGGTAGGTATTGAACTTACGCTTGCCTCAAGCTTTCGCGATTTTCAGCGTCAAAGTGCTATATGGAATGCGAAATTTCAGGGTTTGCGTCCTGTTTATACTCTTGATCAAAAAGCCTTGGACTTACAGAGTCTTAGTGATACACAAAAGTGTCATGCAATCATGCTTTATTCAGCTCTACCTGGAGCAAGCAGACACCATTTTGGCACTGATCTCGATATTTACGACGCAAATGCGATTAATGATGACTATCAACTTCAGCTTACACCTGATGAATACGCGTGTGATGGCCCATTTGCTCAGCTTAACGACTGGCTTGATGAGAATCTCGAGCGCTATGGTTTTTATCGCCCTTATCAAGAATATAAAGGAGGTGTTGCACCAGAACCTTGGCATATTAGTCACATTACACAATCCCAAGTGATGATGCAGTACTTATCCTTAAACACATTAAAAGACAGAATTACAAATAGCGAAATTGCAGGTAAACATGCGGTGCTAGAAAACCTCAGCAGCCTGTATGAGCGCTTCGTAACAAATATTAACCAACCTAAACGTGTTTCTTAGTAAGTAAGAACACCAATACAGCGCCTAGAATAAGGGCGCTTGCTACCATTAATTGCAATGTAATTTGTTCGTTTAAAAAAATCATTCCTGCAACAATGGCAAGTACAGGCACAGTCAATTGCACAACAGCAGCTTGACTACTTTTTAGCTTTGGTAGGGCCAAATACCAAATACTATAACCCACACCAGATGCAAGGGCTCCAGACGCAACTGCAAGCGCTATCCCGCTGAAAGAGATAGAGGGCCATTGAAAAAAAGCGGCAAAAATAAGCGCGGGTACAAAAATAAGGCTTCTTAAGAAGTTAAACGTTGTGGCTTGTAAAGGAGCGCGACATTGTTTACCGCGAATACTGTATACTCCCCATGCAACACCACTTAATGCCATAAGGATAGCAGGTAATAAAGAAGGAACCGCTGCTGAGGGTAACATTAAGTAAATGAATCCAGCGAATGCAACAATTAAAGCAAACCACTGCAATAATGATAAGCGCTCTTTATTGAAAATACTGTAGCCTATCATCGTCAGCTGTACTGCCGAAAACAAAATAAGCGCCCCTGTTCCTGTATTAAGTTCAACATAAGCAACTGAAAAGCAAACGGCATAGATAAATAAGCTCATTGCACTTAAGTTATTTCCTTTATCGACAGGCTCGTCGCTTGTCACTCTTTTTACTTGCCAACTAAAAAGTAAGAGTAGCATGATGGCACCACTAAATAGCCTAATTGCTGTAAAGCTCCAAGGGTCAATGTCCCCGCTGTGCAATGCCATTCGACACAATAATGAGTTTGCAGCAAAGGCACTAAGTGCTAAAAATGTATATAAGATAGTGGCAAACAAAATTCAGTTATCCTTATTATTTTTATCCGTATAACAGACCTGCTTTATCGTCTATAACTTACGATTTTTTACATAATTTATCATAAAAGGTTAAGGCGCATATGCTAATCTGATTACAGTGTTTAAAAGGAGTGCTCAGTGCGTCGATGTTTGTTTATAGGAGCTGTAAGCTTTTTATCAGGTTGCAGCACCATAGGTATTACTGATCTATTCCAAGATTATGCAACGCAGCTCAAGCCTGTACGACAAGCTGTGAGGCAAAATAATATTAGTAATGCTAAGCAATTATTACCTAGTACGAGTTCATCGCACAGCAATTACTTACTGAATCAGTTAGAAAGTGCGCGACTGGATTTTTTAGCCCAACAAAATGAAACATCGAATGAAACATTCGAGACAATTTACAAACGCGTAGAAGATAAGCGTCAAGCAGCTAAATTACAGATTAGCGCAGGGTTAGAGCAAAGTAACTCACTTTTGACAAATGATACCGTTATAAACTATCAGCCCGCAGCCTATGAGATGACTATGCTGCACAGCTATAAAGCGCTCAGCTATGTGTTTAATTCGCAACTGGAATCGGCACTTGTAGAAGTAAGACGAGCAAATAAAGTACAAGAGGACGCACTAAAGGAAAACCAAGCCATTGTTGATGAACAAGCAAAAAAAGCTGCGCAGGGTTATCCGAGTATGGATGCATTAATTGGTAATGTAAAAAATGGCTTTCAAAATGCCTTTACTTTCTACTTATCAGCAGTGCTTTATGAGGCAAATAAGCAATTTGATGATGCTTATATTGATTACAAAAAGGCATTAGAAATAAATCCCGATAATCAGTATCTTCAACAAGATGTTTTGCGACTGGCTAAACAACAAGGGTTTGCTCAAGAGTATGAGCGTTTCAGCCAACAATATGGTGAGCTAAGTGTTACAGATAAGAACCACGGACAGGTCGTTATTATTGCAGAGCAAGGCCTCATTGCCCAAAAACATGCTTTCAATTTAAGGCTGCCTATTTACACCTCACGAGGTGATGCGCGATTTTATAGTTTAGCACTGCCTATTTATGCAGATATGCCCTTCTCGGTAACTGAAAACACAGTGCAGCTAGAAAACAAAAGCTTGGAGCTGAAACCGATAGTTCGTCTTGAAGCGTTAGCAGCTAAAACACTTGAAGATCAAAGCGCTGGTCGTATATCGCGTCAAGTATTACGACTAATTGCGAAAGAAAAAATGCGCGCTGAACTTGCAAGAAGTGGCGGAGATGTCGGCAATATTTTAGCAAATATTTACAACCTTGCCTCCGAGCAAGCTGATACCCGCAGTTGGTCAACTCTTCCAAGTCAACTAAGTATCGCTCGAACACGTTTAGCTTCAGGTTCACATACTTTGAAAATCAAAGGGCATAACGACCTTGATTTTACTGTTAGTAAGCAAGGGTTAACCTTCGTCTTTCTAACGTCTATTAATAACTATTTAGACTCTCATGTAGTCCAACTCTAGGAGCAATGATGAAACACTTACTGCCACTTTTAATGATTTTGCTTGTTGCGGCATGCTCCTCACGCCCAACCACATCTGGTATCGGTGTTGAGCAAACAGGCCAACAGTATAATCAGCAATTAATCGTCGATAACCCTGAATTAGGAAAGAAACTTGCTATAACAGACGTTAAAACCAGACAAACAAATGGCCTAACTGATGTTGTGGTAACACTGGCTAGTCAGTACAAAAAGTCACAATATCTACAATACCAATTTACTTGGTACGACGCTGATGGGTTTATAATTAAAGGTAACCACTCGCCATGGCAAGCCATAAAACTATTTGGTTTTGCTAAAACACAATTACCGGGCTTAGCCCCGACAGCAAATGCTGTCACCTTCTCGCTTGCCGTGCGTGAAGTGTCAACAGAAGCACAAGAATTTGAAGATTAAGGATACTACTATGAAATTAATTTCAGTTAAGTCGGCTGCAGCCGTTGCAATAACAAGCGCTTTGTTGCTTTCTGGTTGCGCTAATAAAGCGGTCGTTAGCTATGGCGACGCACAAGCGGTTGAAACAGTTGATGTCAATTTTGGTTCAACAGACTTACAAAAAGTGGCGAGCCAAATGACTGATTCATTGCTTGCCTCGCCTGTGGTTGGCACGCTTACAGCAAATAGCCGCCCTATCGTCTTTGTTGAACGTATTAAAAACAAAACCAGTGAACATATTGATACAGAATCCATTACCGATTCCATCTCTACACAATTACTACGCAGTGGTAAGTTTCGTTTTGTTGATATGACCCGCGTTGAAGCTGTTCGTGAACAACTCAACTTCCAGAACGTTGACCCATTAGTCAACCCAAATACTGCAATCGCGTTTGGCCAGCAAGTGGGCGCACAATACATGCTATATGGCAACCTATCGAGCATCGTAAAGTCAAATGCAGATAAGTCTGATGTTTATTACAAATTCACAATGCGCTTAATGGATTTAAAAAGCGGTTTAATTGAATGGGCAGATGAAACTGAAATTCGTAAAACCCGAGAGAAATCGACTTTTGGCTGGTAGCCAGGAGGATATATGAAATACCTTATTAGTTTACTAACTGCGTGCTTATTACTAAGCGCGCCAAGTTACGCCGACTATCAACGCAACAAAGCGGTTCCTGTGCAGCAAGTGTTATTTGGTTCTGTTCAGTCAGTGCGTAATATCACCGAGCAAGAGCTAGTGAATGATAAAACCAATGGCTGGAAAACATTTGGCGGAGCACTTATCGGTGGAGTGGTCGGCAATCAATTTGGCGGCGGTAGTGGCCGTACAGTAGCGACTATTTTGGGCTCAATGATTGGTGGCTCTATCGCTCACAATCAACAACAATCAAGTCGTTATGTTCAATACCAACTGGTTGAATTGATGATCCAAGTAGAAAATGGTGAGCAATTTATGGTTGTACAAGATAAAGACAGCAGAATGCTCTTTAATCAAGGAGATAAGGTCCGCTTAGTCTACCTATCTGACAATACGGTGCGTATTGATAAAGCATATTGATTGGTAAAGAAATCAAAAAGCGAGCCGAAGCTCGCTTTTTTAAGTTTGCCTGTAGTCTGCAAAAAAACGCTGCATTTTACTCATTGCTTGTGTTAAATCATCTTTGTTAGGTAAAAACACCAATCTAAAATGATCAGGATCTGGCCAATTAAAAGCGCGGCCATGCACTAATAAGATTTTCTCAGCTTTGAGTAAATCTAAAATCATGCGCTCATCGTTTTTGATATTAAAGTGTGCCGTATCCACTTTCGCGAATGCATAGAGCGCCCCTTTTGGCTTTTTACAGCTAATACCATCAATAGCATTTAAACCACGCCATGCTATATCACGTTGCACATATAATCGTCCACCTGGGTTAATCAGGTTATCAATTGATTGTACCCCACCTAAGGCTTGTTGAATTGCATATTGTGCAGGCACATTGGCACATAAGCGCATAGATGCCAACATATCAAGACCACGGCTCAAATCTTCCATCATACTGGTGCGGCCGCTTAATACCATCCAACCCATACGAAGCCCCGCAGCACGGTATGTTTTAGCCAAACCATTAAATGTAATGATGGGAACATCATCACACAGCGCCCCAATAGAGCTATGGGTAACACCATCGTACAAAATTTTCTCGTAAATTTCGTCGCTCAATAACAGTAGCTTATGTTCACGAGCGATATTGATAAGCTCCAGTAAGAGATCGTCGCTGTATACGGCCCCTGTTGGGTTATTTGGATTAATTAACACCAATGCCTTTGTTTTTGACGTAATCTTACTTTTTATATCCGCAATATCAGGAAACCAATCTTGCTCTTCATCACAAAGATAATGCACGGGGTTGCCCCCTGCTAACTTAACTGATGCCGTCCATAGCGGATAATCCGGTGCCGGAATAAGCACTTCGTCGTCATTATCAAGTAATGCTTGCGTGGTCATTTGAATCAATTCGCTGACCCCATTGCCGATATAAATATTATCGACATCAAGATTAAACAAACCGCGTTGTTGATAGTGTTGATAAACAGCCACACGGGCTGAGTAGAGGCCTTTAGAGTCACAGTAGCCTTGGGCTGAATACAAATTACGGATGATGTCTTTATGCATATCCTCAGGCATATCAAAGCCAAAGGCAGCAGGGTTGCCAATGTTAAGCTTTAATACTTTTTGCCCTTCTTCTTCCATTTTTCGAGCTTGTGCAAGCACAGGCCCACGTATGTCATAACAGACACCGTTTAGTTTGTGACTCTTTTTTATTTGTGACATGGTTACCTCTACTAATTAATCTTTAGACTAACCTAGTAAAGGGCAACCATGCTAGTGGATTTTTGAGGTTATAACTGAAATAAATTCAAGTTTTTAGCGAGCAGCAAACCAAGCTTGTAATTTTTCTTGTGAGCCTTCAACTTGCGCTTGTAAGTTTTGTGAATTTGCTTTTGCTTTGCTCACTTGCCCCTCATTGAGATCATGCTCTATTTCACGGGCAAGTTCTGATAAACTCATAGCGCCAAATTGAGCAGCATTAGATTTTAAGCTATGTGCATGACGTGCCGCTGATTCGTTATCAACATCAATACAAGCGAGTGCCTCATTGCTCAGCCGTTGAAACTCACTGCAGCAAAAGGTCAAGGTGTCGGCAAATTGATCACCTAAAAGCGATTCCATACCTTCAAGTGCACTTTCGTCTATTGTGATCGTCGTCATCTTTTTCCCTTAATTAAAAACATAATCCTCTCTAGTCGCAACTTTAGTTGCTTACATCAAAAAAGCAAACTACTTCTTACTGATGTATACTAGGCAAAATTAGTAATTTACCTAAGTTTATATGGCTAGAGAACTCTGCCCACATTGTGGCTTTTCGATAAGAACATGTCTATGCGATGCGATAAACATAATTAATAATAAACTAAAAATCATTATATTACGTCATCCAAGTGAAGAAAAAGTCACTAAAAACACAGCGAGACTTTTGCTACTAGGGCTGAATAACTGTGAAATTATCCAAGGTGAGTCTGAGAATGATTTCTCTATACTGGCCAGTCTCCCTAAAACAACAACAGCCGTTTTATACCCAAGTGATGACTCTTTAAAGCTTGATGATTCAAGTCAAGCAATGCGCGACTTTAAAAGCTCATTGACTCATTTAATCGTGATTGACGGGACATGGAAAAAAGCATTTAAAATATTAAAACTCACCCCAACCCTAGAGACATTTAAAGCTGTCAGCTTCAACCGCTTACCTGCTAATAAGTACACAATACGTAAGGCACCTCGCGCTGATAGCTTATCAACTTTAGAAGCCGTAGCACATAGCTTGGCTTTAATTGAAAACTGTGATGTATCACTTTTATATCAACTACTTAACGCACTTATAGATAAACAAACTCAACATATGCCAGAACATGTAAAGGCACGTTACTTGTAATGCGAGTGTCTAAACGATTGAGTGCGGGCTTTTTCCGTCATGGCCCTAATTATCGATTTGATGATCAAGTCGACTTTGATGAAATTCGTGATACCTTTGGTTTTCGAACCATGGTTGTGGGTAACTGGGTTAACAAACAAGAGCGATTGTTAGCAGCTAACCTCATCTATGACGCACTTGCAGACCTTGCGCAAATTCTGCAATTACCGCCAGAAGCGATTGGACTGCGCAAAAAACTAAATTTTGCATTTGGTTATGGTGGTCAAAAAGGCGTACAAGCTCACTATAATGCTCATAGTCAAACTCTCGCTCTTGCTAAAAATGCAGGTGGTGGAGCACTTGCTCATGAGTGGTTTCATGCATTTGACCACCATATTTGTCAGCACATGTTTCCACAACGGCAAAGCATGCAGTTTTGCTCTGCTCTATGGTTGCAACAAACACCAGACTTATCTCATCAGTTAAATCGCTACTTAGATCAATTTTTCCATCATATTTTTTTAGATATTGATGGAAAAAATCCAAATGACTATGTAAACCAATCCATCAAGTTTGATAAAGCGATGCAGCAAATGTATATGAGCATGCCTGAAGAGCTAGCAGCACGTTGTTTTGAAAAATGTATTTCAACACATTCTAGGATAACTAACACCTTCTTAGTCAGTGGCTTGAATGATAGTGGTTTAATATACCCAAGTGATACGCATACAATACAATGTACTGAGATGATGCAGTTGTACTTTAATCAACTAGGTGCGCTTTTACATCGAGGCTGATATCGATTGATTTGAAATTTTGGATCCAACTCACATAGTCATCTGCAGACATTGGCTTTGCAAAATAATATCCCTGACCAACTTGGCAGCCATAACTTTTTAAAATAGCCAAACTCTGCTCATCCTCAATCCCTTCAGCAACCACCTCCGCACCAAGTGTCGTTGCAATATCGCACGTTGCTTTACAGATACTTTTATCATTATTAGAAAACTGCAGATTAAGTACAAACTGCTTATCTATTTTCACTTCATCAAAGCCTAGTTGGCTTAAATATGCCAAAGAAGAATAGCCAGTGCCAAAATCATCAATAGCCAATTTAACACCGATGAGTCTGTAGTCATTAAGTAATACTTTAATTTTTTTACTTTCTTCCAAAGTGGCAGATTCAGTCAGCTCAAGCATCACACTGCTTGGCTCAACACCTTGCTCATTCAACTTAGTGATAAATAACACTGGTAAATCTTTATTGAGCAGGTCCTTCGCCGATATATTAATAGAGATAACATGATTTGGGATGTGCTTAGTAAATATTGCTTGCCATTCAATTCCCCGTGTTACCACCCACTCAGTTAACTGATTAATAACCCCAGATGATTCAGCAATAGGAATAAACACTTCTGGACTAATCGCTCCTAAAGCGGGATGCTGCCAACGCAGTAACGCTTCACAACCGACAACATTCCCCGTTTTTAAGCAAACTTGTGGTTGAAAATACAGTGCAAGTTGGTCTTCCTCAATAGCACTCTTTAATGAGGCTGCAATGAGCAAACGCTGCTCAGACAAACGCGCACTCTCTAAGTCGAACATTCGCCAACGCTCCCCCTGCACCTGCTTTTCACTCATAGCTTGAATAGCACATTGCAGGATTTGTTTGGCGGTATTGCCATGCATTGGATAGTACGAAACACCAATATCAACCGAATCAACTAACTTAATATTATTATGCGAAATCCCCTCTTCAAACACCCCATGTATAACACAAGCAAACTGTTCAATGTGGCTGAGCTCAAGCTCCCCTAAAATGACACACGCGAAAATACTGTCATCGATCCGCGCAATCCACACACCTTCTTCCGAGCGCGTTTCTAATTTTAGGGCGTTAATTGACTGAAGCTGTTGAGTGAGGGCATTAAGCGTCGTATTTATACACTGGTTAGCATGGTCGTAACCAAATGTTGCTCGTGCATTGGTTAACACATGTGGTCTAAACAACATGATTGCAAAATGCTGCTTTTGTGAAACTTTTTTAACCATTTCATCGAGTAACAGTTGCTTGTTAGGTAATTGAGTATCAGCATCATGGGTGAGACTATAGTTAAATGACGCTATGCGATGTCTGTCTTTAAGCAATAAAACCGTACAAATTGACAGTGAACTGATCAACAACACAACATCTTGTATTATATGTTTTCCAACACCAAAGCCATTCCAAATAAGTAAGCTCACAACCTGACATGAAAGTATTATCAGCATACATTGACGCAGCAAGCTCGGATGGTTTTTCTGCTTGTGTAATATAACTGCCGTCGCAACCGACAACACAATAAAGCAGCTACAGCTGACAATATAAACCCAGCTTAAATTAAATGCAGGTAAAAATGATGTCATCAATGCAATAGCAAAAAACATAGCTATTGCCACTAACCATGTTTGATTCAGACCATTGCGGCTGTTTTTTATACTCAAAAATTCGTATAAAAAATAACTTACAAAGCCAAGGGAAAACTCATGAAAAGGCCACTTAGCAGACCAATCAAGACCTGCAACAAGATAGCCGCTTAAGCCGTTATCAATTAAAAAACTAATACTAACTAAAGTAAAATACATCCCTAGAAATAAGTACTTCACCCGTTTAGATACAACATAGTAGACAAGACAAACAAATATACTAATAAGTAGTACACCAATAATTGCACCGTAACTCAGTATTGTTTTATGTAAGTTAATTTCAAACTGTTCGGAATTTACGACCCCTAATTGTAAGTTCATGTCCCTATCGTGTTGAAAGTTTACCAATGCCCAACGGTTTTCAGGCCTATGCTCAATAAGCCAGTGGGGCCTTATATTTGATAAACTTGGTAAGGGGATTAACCGCGCATCATTTTTCGCTGTTGAGGCACTGTCTAAAATATAAAACTTCTTCCACATTAAATTAGGTTCAGCTAGATACGCAACATAAGTTTGCGCATGTGGTAGTTGATGTAAATCGATTACCATCCAATATGATTGGTTGGCTTTAATACGAAGAGTATCGGTATTGTTCGCGGGTAATTTTCTTTGTGTAATCAGCTTTTCATCAAGTTTATCTGCCAAAACACTCAGTGGCTGATTTGACTGAAACAACCACACAGGCAGTTGAGAGGAAAAACTTGAGAAGGATAAAACACACAGCAAGATAGCACATATCGCACAAGCTAGTTGTTTATAAAACCTGACTACGCGCATGTTATATGAATGCATCTTAGCTCCGTGCCACCAAACATAGATAAAAGTATGGGATCTAAGCGCTTAAATTGCCAATTTTATAGGAACTAATTATACAAATGAGGAGGGATTTGCGGCGGTCAAATAAACCACCGCATTAGACTTTACTTGCTATCGTCACTAATACGACTTGCTACAGCTGAGTTTTGATCTTTATATTTTGCATCTTTACGCGTGTTATATGGGTTCTCAGAAGGACTCGTCATTGTTTCAAAACTCATCGCCCCTATCTTCATCATTGGACGCAGTGCAAGTGGTAATTTACCAGAATTATAAAACTCGAGCACAATATTGCCAGACCAACCAGGATCAATACGGTGTGCTGTCACGTGCACCATCAAGCCAAGTCGCGCCAAAGATGAACGCCCATCAAGCCAACCAACAATATCAGCAGGTAGAGTCACTTTTTCGTAAGTAATTGCGAGTGCTAGTTCACCTGGGTGTAGGAAAAAAGCTTCATCCTCATTCAACACGATCTCATCACTCATTATTGATTCCATCGCTTTATTTAGCTGATCTTTTGGTCCACTCAAGTCGACATAGGCAGCGGTGTGATCCTGAAAAACACGAAACTTATTACCCAAGCGTAAATCGACTGTGACTCCTGAAATCATTTCCTTACTTGGCGAGGGCTCAATAACAATACGGCCATCATTAATGTATTGTTGAATATGGGTATCTGATAATCTCATTTATTAATCATCCGTTATAACAATCTCAACAGCGCTTTTCGCCTGCTGGTAATATAAACTGCTCGCGAGAACGCGTGCCGCTGTTTTGTATGTTTCGCTAATAGTTTCTGCGTTATTTTGCGCAATCAAGTGACCTTGCTCAGAGCTTTCACGAATTTCTGTCGCTAATGGAATTGTCGCAAGTACAGGCACCCCATGACGATGAGCTAAAGTAACTGCACCATCTTTACCAAACACATGGTTCGGCTGTCCACAGTGACCACACAAAAAGTAACTCATATTTTCGATGAGACCCAATACAGGCACATTTACTTTATTAAACATTGCGATACCTTTTTGTGCATCTGCTAATGCTAAATCTTGAGGTGTTGTGATGATCACAGTGCCGCTGGCTGGCACTTTTTGGCTCATAGTCAATTGAATATCGCCAGTGCCCGGGGGCATATCGACAATTAAATAATCTAGCTCTCCCCAATCGGTTTCATTTAACAACTGGTTAAGCGCCCCCGAAGCCATGGGGCCACGCCATACGGTCGCATCATCACTCGGAACTAAAAAACCTATTGATTGAGCTTTGAGGTTATGTGCTTCAAAAGGCAGTAGATGTTTATTGTCTGCTGTTTTTGGCTCAGCGCCCTGCAAGCCAAGCAACAGTGGAATAGATGGGCCATATATATCTGCATCCAATATCCCCACTTTAGCGCCTTCTTGCTGAAGTGCCGCTGCTAAATTGACCGCAGTCGTCGATTTACCAACTCCACCTTTACCGGAAGCTACGAGTATAATATGTTTAATCTGCTTAAACTTACTCGCTTCTGAGAGTTTAACTTGGGCTTCAATAGTTACCTCACAAGCCAACTTTTGGTTAATGAATGATTCAATATCATGAATTTCACCCAGCCCTGCAAAAGGTAAAACAAGCTTAACATGCCAACTTTTGTCATCATTTTGCTGGATATCTTTCACCCAGCTTTGTTCTATACCTATCGCAAAAGCACTACTTCGATAAGCAGCTAATGCCTCAAGCATAGGTGCTTTTTCAGTCGATTTTCCAGAGAATATTTTTGACAGTCCAAACATAGCAATAAAATAGCGTTTCTTTGATGAAAAGTGCCACGGAATTATGTAACATTCAAAGCATTAAAACCAGACAATTAATAAATATCATCTGCATGTTAGGCCTTAGCTGACAAATAGGTGGTTAAAATATGATAATCGCGTATTTTAAAGGCGGTTATCCTCAATTCGGAATGATTATGGCACAGCGAAAGATCCTCATAACTAGCGCATTACCTTATGCCAATGGCCCGACTCACTTAGGTCATTTATTAGAATATATACAAACTGATATTTGGGCACGTTTTCAGAAACAACAAGGTCATGAGACCTACTATGTTTGTGCAGACGATGCTCACGGCACTCCAATTATGCTTAATGCGCAAAAGCAAGGGATCACGCCTGAAGAGATGGTTAAAAATGTCAGCATCGAACGTCAACGCGACTTTGCTGATTTTAATATCGAATTTGATAATTATCACAGTACCCACAGTGACGAGAATAAAGCGCTTAGTGAACTTATCTATAACCGCTTAAATGACGCAGGTCACATCAAAAAGCACACTATTTCACAGCTTTTTGACCCGGAGAAAGGTATTTTCTTACCTGACCGATTTGTAACAGGTACATGCCCTACATGTAAATCTGAAGACCAAAATGGCGACAGCTGTGATGCATGTGGCGCAACCTATAGCCCTACAGAGCTTATTAATCCGCGTTCGGTAATGTCGGGCGCAGAGCCAGTATTAAAAGACTCTGAACACTACTTCTTTGACCTACCAGCATTTGAGGGCATGTTAAAAGAATGGTTGCATTCTGGTTCTATCCAACAAGAAATGGCCAATAAATTGGACGAATGGTTTGCTGATGGCCTGCAACAATGGGACATTAGCCGTGATGCGCCTTACTTTGGTTTTGAAATTCCAGGTGCGCCAGGCAAGTATTTCTATGTTTGGTTAGATGCACCAATTGGTTACATGGCGAGTTTCAAAAACTTATGTGATAAAAAAGGTATCGATTTTGATGCATTTTGGGCTGAAGATTCAGATGCTGAGCTTTACCACTTTATTGGCAAAGATATCATTTATTTCCATAGCTTGTTCTGGCCTGCAATGCTTGATGGCGCAAAATTTAGAAAACCAACAAACGTTTTCGCTCATGGTTTTGTGACTGTAAATGGCGCGAAAATGTCAAAATCTAAAGGCACTTTTGTTAAAGCTCGCACTTACCTTGATAACCTAGATCCAGAGTACTTACGTTACTACTATGCTGCAAAACTTAACGGTGGCATTACTGATCTTGATTTAAACCTTGAAGATTTCGCACTGCGTGTAAACTCAGATTTAGTAGGTAAAGTTGTTAATATCGCAAGCCGTTGTGCCAGCTTTATCACCAAGAAGTTTGACGGTAAATTAAGCGACACGGTTATGGACGAAGCATTACTAGGCGAATTCCAAAATGCCGCTGACAGTATCGCTAATCACTACGAAAATCGTGAATACAGCCGTGCTATTCGTGAAATTATGGCGCTTGCAGATAAAGCCAATCAGTTTATTGATGCTAAAGCTCCATGGGTGTTAATTAAAGACGAAACTAAACAACAAGAAGCGCATGATGTGTGCTCACTTGGTTTAAATATGTTCCGTGTACTTATCACTTACTTAAAACCTGTTCTGCCAGGTATGGCTGCTAATGTTGAAGCCTTCTTAAATGACGATTTAGCATGGCAAGGCGCTAAAACGGCACTTAAAGGTCACGCAATCAATAAATTTAAACCGTTAATGCAACGTGTAGAAATGGATAAAGTAAACAAAATGATTGAAGAATCTAAAGAAAGCCTTGTGGCTGAAAAAGATAAAATCGACCCAAACAGCCCATTGGCAAAAGAGCCAATTAGCCCAGAGATTGAGTTTGATGACTTTGCGAAAGTTGATTTACGCGTAGCGAAAATTGCCAAAGCAGAACACGTTGAAGGCGCAGATAAGTTATTAAAACTGACTTTAGATTTAGGTGGCGAAACTCGCCAAGTATTCGCAGGTATTAAATCTGCGTATGCACCAGAAGACATTGAAGGAAAGCTCACGGTAATGGTAGCAAACCTTAAGCCTCGTAAGATGCGCTTTGGTATGTCTGAGGGCATGGTATTAGCAGCAGGCCCTGGCGGTAAAGAAATTTATATTCTTAACCCTGATGAAGGCTCAGAGCCTGGCATGCGCGTAATGTAATCTTATCGCTCTTAATAAAACCGTTGTGTTTTTAGACACAACGGTTTTATTTTGTCTGAAAACTTTTACTGAAACTAAGGCGCTGAGTACAAATCCTTTAAAACACGTTCTTTGCGTGGTAAATAATTATTATCATAATCAAGTGATACTATGACTTTATTGGCTTTACCAAGTAGCTCATCTCGAGGTACAAAACCTATTACTCTGGAATCTGCACTGTTGTCACGGTTATCGCCCATTACTAAATACATATCCTTAGGAATAGTTACTTTAGAAAAATGCTGTAGCAAAGAAGGCGTTTTTGAGACCTGAATAACATGTGCCGCGCTAGGCAAGTTCTCTATTAAAGTTTGCTCAATATCATTCTCTTTTAACTTTGTGTAGTTGATTGCTTGGTCGTTAATGATCAGCTCATTATTAATCATACTGACGGTATCACCTGGTAAACCAATTACTCGCTTAATTAGGCGATTATTAGCTGCTTTAGAGTCAAAAACAATGATATCTCCCACTTCAGGTTCAGCTGTTCTGATTAAGGAAGTGTGAGTAAATGGAAGCCGCAAATCATAAGCCATTTTATCCGTTAGAATTCGATCGCCTTCAACAATTGTTGGATTCATTGAAGCGGTAGGTACTTCATACCAATCAGCCACAGCACTTCTAAATACGCTCATTAAACAAATAAAGATAATGAGCGAGCGGTTATTTTTCCAAAGTTTATATAATCTTTTCATCTTCCCTTTCCTAGAACCCGTTAATTTAAACTTGATTCGTCAATTAAGACGCCGCTGGCTAACTGCAAGTTCAGTGTAAAATGTAACAAAATAATAAGTATTAAAATCAAAAATTAATTTCACCATTTTGTAGTAGTGATTTTATGTTCCGAATAACAGATACTAAAGAAAATAATAATCACAAAATACCCGTAAATGGATGTTACAAAAGAAAAAACAACACCTCAGTTAGCAAACAAGTCACCCTTTTTCTTAGACCTATTGCCTGGCAAGCTAATTGATTTACAGTTTAGTAACCCTATTTCTATTCGATTTAAGTTAACACTTGTTGGCTATGAAACCGGAAAGTACTTAATTTTAAAGTGCCCTGCACAAGTTGGTAAAAATGATTTCAAAGATGTGTTAGTTGAAGGCAATGGTGCTATTGTGCGCTACATCGTTGAAGATCAACGCGGTGAGTGTGTCGCTTTCACAACCAATATCATTGCATTAACCGTTCGCCCTGAACGTTTGATGTATTTAGCTTACCCAAAAAATATTGAAAGTCGCCAACTACGTGAAGCAAGCAGGTTACAAACTCATATCCCTGCAAAAATTAGCGTAACCGAAAACCCATCAGATGATGATAAAACATTGTTGCATGGACTGATTATTGATATTTCGCCGACAGGTTGTCGCTTTGCTATCCATGTCAAAACAGGCTTTTTAGCTCTAAAACGTCGCCAAGTCTTTGTACATATCCTTTCCCCGCAAGATAGCTCAACGCAAGTTATTAGGGCATACATTAGAAACAATCAAATGAAAGGCGATCGATTAAATGTTGGTATTGAGTTTGCTGAAGATGAGCAATATAAATTGCACAAGCTACTAGAAGCTTATGCAATTGATATAGATTAAACTAATCTATTGATTTTTAAACTGTTGTTTAGCCTGCTCAACTTGCTCAGCATTAATACCGAGTGACTCGGCTGCATCTTTAATTAGATTCGGCTGTGTCATTACCAGCGCCATTAACTGCTGTAGTTTCTCTGGTGGGATACCAAGTTGTTGTATTTGCGCCATCGCCAACATTGGGTTCTCTAAGAAAGCACTGAACAACGCATGCACTTGTTCGTCACTTACATTATGTTCTTTTAGAGTTTCTATAATCGGGTTCATACTAACCTTTGCTTAGACTTCGAATGTAAAGGAATTATATGGGCGTTTTAGTGTTATTCAACTAATAACACTACTTTGCCTGCGTTTTCGTTGTTATCCAAAATTCGATGCGCTTCACTTGCCTGTGCCCAATTGAGCGTTTTATAGATATTATAATCAAAGCCACCAGCAGCTAATGTGTCATAAAAACGTGAAATAAACTGGTCGCGCAAGGTACGCTTAAATTCATTGCTGCGATTCCTCAGCGTAGAAGCATGAAAAGAAATTCGTTTACTAAGCAATCGAGCGAAATCAACCTCTGCAAAGCGGTTATCTAAAAATGCCAGCATAACTACTTGGCAATCCATGGCTGCAACATGGGCGTTTTTGTTCAAGTAGCTACCAGAGACTGGATCAACAATGGTATTCGCTGTGAGCTCATTGTTTTTCATATACTCGACAAAATCAGTTGTTTTATAATTGATAGCATGATCAGCACCCATTGCTTTTGCATGATGACACTTCTCTTCACTTCCTGCTGTCACCACAACATTCGCACCGATGCTTTTCGCCATTTGAATTGCTGCACCGCCTACCCCACTGGCTCCTGCATGAATAAGTGCAGTGTGTCCTTTTTTAAGACCGCCAAATTGAAACAAGGCAGAATAAGCCGTCAAATAGACCTCACTTATCGCAGCCCCTTGTGCCATGGTCATTGAATCAGCTAAGGGCATTAATTGAGCCGCATCTACCGCTACATATTCGCTATAAGCACCACCTGCACACAAAGTAAAAACCCGCTGATTTAACCAATCTTTAGTCACTTTGCTGCCTTGTTCAACAACCACCCCTGCACATTCAAGCCCCAGTATAGGGCTATCTCCAGCAGGAGCTGGATATTTCCCTTGTCGCTGCATACAGTCAGCACGATTAACACCAACAGCGGCGACCTTAACTAACACTTCGTGTGGTTTTATCTCTGGTGGGTTGATGTGTGCAAAGTGTAAGTTTGAATCTTCGTGCTTTATGTAGCGCATAGCAGCCCCTATTTTGTAATGCGTCGCCATGTTTCGGCTTCAATCAATTTGCCATTTTCGTACAAAGTATGGTGCCAAACATCGCCTTCAACTTTGTAATCAAATGCCATCGTTTTTCCTAATAATGAAGGTACATTACCATACGAAAATGTTTCGATAAATTGTTGCTCTTTAAGAATATATTCACCACCACCAGCATAATGAAACTTGCCATTTTTTTGTGTTATGTAACTAAAATGAGAGTCAGTGATTAATTTTACCGAGCTCAATTCGGGTGCTTTCGCTGTGACATAGCCATCTTCAACAGCGTATTTTCCTTCAATAAACTGCCAGCTGCCAAGTAATGGATTGGCATTCACATTAATACTAAGTAGCAAACTTGCAATAAGCGTTATTTTTTTCATTATCTCTATCCTTGTTTTATGAACTGCTTAGCTTACGCTAGTTCTTTGTTCCAATTAAGGATTTAAGGTTGAGATTTTCTCATCTGCGAGAAACGCCAAGACTGTTTATAAGGATACACATCAAATAGTTGACCATTTTTTATTGCTCTTTGAATATCTTGCCACATGGTTGCGGTAAAAATATCATTGTGGTGATGCTTAAAGAACGAAAACGCGGCTTCATTAGCACTAAAGAATACATTGAATTGACTAGGGAAAATGTCATTATCAGCAATATCAAAATAACTATCACTACTGAGCTCGTCTAACGCATCATCTGTTTGCGGTAATTCTCTAAAGTTACAATCAGTTAATGGGCAAATTTCGTCATAATCATAAAACACCACTCTCCCCCATCGCGTCACACCAAAGTTCTTCATCAACATATCTCCAGGGAAGATATTCGCACCGGCAAGCTCCTTAATTGCTTTCCCGTAATCGTTCATCACCTGTTCGAGCTTTCGCTCATCGCATTGTTTAATATATAAATTTAGCGGTGTCATTTTGCGCTCTACGTAAACATGACGAAGGATGAGTGCATTGCCTGACATGACTAAACTATCACCGATTTGCTGCTGCATTGTTTGTAATAGTTCATCACTAAAACGGCTTAAGTCAAAAGCAAGGTAACGAAATTCATGTGTATCAACCAGGCGACCCACACGATCTGCTTGTTTTACATAATCGTATTTCGCCATGACTTGCTTTTTAGTGGCTGTTTTTGGTGCATTGAACTTATCTTTTATTACTTTATAAACGTAATCTGAGCAAGGTGTTGTAAACACTAACATCACCATCCCAGGTGTGCCTGGGGCAATAACATATTTATCATCACTAGGACTGCTGCGAGTCGTATCCACTTTGTAACGATAGAACTCTGTTTTTGCGTGTTTAATAAATCCTATCGCATTGAACAGTTCAAAACGTTGCTTGTGAGGCATTAACACACTTAAGTAATCAACGTAACGAGCTGGCTGGTCCGTATCCACCATAAAATAAGTGCGTGCAAAACCAAAAAGTAAGCTCAGTTGGTCAGCTCCCATCATCACAGCATCAATCTCAAGGCCCCGCTCTGTATTCAATAGAGCAATGGCAAATGGCATGTTATCGCCATTTTTTGCAATGCATCGCCCTATTATGTAGCACGCTTTATTTCTGAAAAATAAGGAGTTGGCATACTCAATGTAACCATCGTTAAGAGTGAGTAATTGATATACTTGTGGGCATTGATGTTTGGCGCCTGCAATCAATGTGCGCTGCAAAAGCGCTACATCATCGTCAAAGTTTGCATAGCCAACTCGAAATACATGGCGCTTAATTAATGACGAAACAGCCTCATCGAAACCATCTTTGAGTGAGATGCGACTCACTAAAGAATCAAATGGTCTAGGCCCTAATCGATAACGAGCCTTTAAAACAAATAAATGAACATTACGGATCTTTCGAGAGTCCCAAATAGCGCCAAATGTCGAATTAAAAAATGTGTGAGCAATAGGTTGATTTTCATGGTTTTGTACCATCTCACCATAAATCTGTTTCGCTAAAAGCCAAAGTGCAGGGTCATCCACTTCACTGTATGCAATGATTTTTACCGCGCTGCTGACTTTACTCACTTGCCCTTCGTAGACTTGTAAGCGTAACTTCATCATCTGTTGAACTTGCTGCCATTGGCACTGCTCAAAACGACTTTGTGCACCTAATGTAATATTTAAAAACTCCGCAAACATAGCTTCAAAGCCAGCGAATACTGCACGTGCAAGCTTAGTGGCTATAACCTGTGTTAATTGCTCTGATTGCGCTTTTTGTTGTATAACTTCATTTGGCATTATTAATGTCGCTTATACTGATTATTTTAATGGTGCTGTTTACACACCATAGCAAGCACGCTTTAATTTAGATAATTAATAGCAAGAATAAATAAGATTGATCAGATGAATATTAGGCATGTTGACCTCAACCTTTTGGTATACCTAAATGTGCTCATCGACGAGCAAAGTGTGTCTAAGGCAGCAAATAAACTTGCCTTAACACAACCAGCGATGAGTAATGCACTTAAACGACTGCGTGATTTATTTGATGACCCACTATTAGTGCGAGCTGCAGGTACAATGACGCCAACAGCAAAAGCCCTAAGTCTTAAGCCTGAAATAGAGTCCTTGCTAAAAATGGCAGAAGAAATTACTCAACCAAGTGAACAGTTTGATCCAAGTAGCGCCACTATAACCTTTCGTATTATGGCCAATGATTATCTAGAATCAACATTAATAGCCCCATTTATTACAAACCAGTTAGCGCAGAATCCGGGGCTTAATTTCGATATTTTGAGCCCCAGTGACGTAACCCTACAAGACATGGAAAAAGGCACTATCGATTTAGCGATTAACCGCTTTAACGGCCTTCCTCGCTCTTTTCATCAAGCCAGTGTTTGGCGTGATAATTACTGCTGCTTGAGCCATCCCGAAAACCCTTATTTACTCACACAGTCACTTGAGAGCTACCTAAAACAAGAGCATATATGGGTAAACCGTGCAGGCTGGGGCGCAGAAACAGCAGTAACAAATAAATCAGGCAGCCAAAAACTAGGTTGGGTTGATGAAGCGTTATGGCAATTAGAACAAACTCGCAATATTCGTGTATTTACCCGCCATTACATGGTTGCAAGTTTATTGTGCCAATCAAAAAACCTCATCGCGACCCTGCCACGTCGACAAGCCATGTTATTAACAAAACATACTGATTTAGTAATAAGCCCTGTGCCATTTCAAATCGTACCAATTGAAGTGAAAATGCTGTGGAGCCCGCTACTACATCATTCAAACCCACATCAATGGCTGCGCAGAGAGCTTATTGCTTTTGCAAGCACAGTGGCAGATCGATAAAACCACCGCAATATTGATAAAATCAATATCAGTTATTGAAAACAACAATTTCATAAATAATGATTGAGCCGCTAGAGTGAAGTTAAGCACATAAACAAAGAGAAGATGATTATGGAAACTTCAGCGCAATTCACTCAACAGGACGGCCTTTACATTAATGGTCAATTACACGCATTCATCGAGCAGCAGCTTTGTAAGAAAAGTGACCTAGCTTGTGAAGATATATATCAAACACTTGCCACTATGGTTGATGAGTTTGGTTGTCAATGTCGTAAAACTAAGCATCAAGAAGATGATGCTTTACAAGCAGACACATTATTAAAAGCGTATAGCACAGTACATACACACCCACACTGCCATGTTGATGCACAAACAACGACGGCGGTTCTTGACGAATATTGCTGCCAAGTGCCTGCTATTTTAGTGGTTGCTTTAATGGACACACTAACAGGCATAACAAGCAATGAGCCAGGTGCTGAGCGTATTTATCAACGTGCAGCTGAACTCACAGGAAAACCCTGTGTCTATGCAGTTAAAAGCGCCAATGCCGCTTAATATGTTTATTTATTTGAATTACTTATTCGAGCGATGATGCTTTTTGCAAAGTCACTGCAACTAAGCATCGTCGCACCGGCCGAATGAGTCGCCAAATCAAAAGTCATTTCATTCGCAGCCAAAGTAGACTCTAATGCCAGCTCTATTTTATCTGCCGCTTCATGCCATTTCATAAACCGTAACATCATCACTGCACTCAAAATGCTGCTTGTCGGATTTGCACTATTCTCACCAGCAATACGATTAAAGGTACCATGGGTAGGTTCAAAAAATGCCACGTCGTTGTTTAAATTTGCCGCAGGCATAATGCCAACTCCCCCTACTTGTGCAGTTAACATATCTGCTAAGTAATCGCCGTTTTGATTCGTTGTAACAACCACATCAAATTGCTCTGGGGTCAGTAAGGCTTGTTGCAACATATTATCAGCAATTACTTCTTTAATAATTAAATCATTTGAGCCATCGCGTTTGATAACTAACCAACGACCATTTTCGTGAGGAAGCGCGTTAAATTCTTGCTCAGCAAGACCAAACGCCCATCGTTTAAAGGCACCATCGGTAAATTTAAGCACATTTCCTTTATGCACCACCGTCAATGAATCGCTTTTTTGTTGGAGTGCATAATTAACGGCATAACGCATCAAACGCTCAGCCCCGTCTTTTGAACTATTCTTGATACCAATGCCACACTGTGTGTCAAATCTCAGCCGAGTTACTCCCATTTCTTGACACAAAAAATCAAGCATGCGTTCGTTATCAACGCTTCCTGCCTGCCATTCAATTCCCGAATACACATCTTCAGAACTATCACGGATGACTGTTATGTTGGTTTTCTCAGGCTCTTTTAAGGGCGAAGGAAGACGTGAATAGCTGCGAATTGGCCGCATATTAACGAACAAATCCATTTCATGGCGAAGCGCCACATTTAAAGAGCGAAAACCTCCGCCAAGAGGCGTTGTTAAAGGGCCTTTAATCGCTATTTTGTATTGTCTAACGGCGTGCAAGGTTTCTTGGGGAAACCAATCGCCATCATACAGTGCAGCCGCTTTCTCACCATTAAACACTTCCATCCAATGAATTTTCTTTTCATTGTGATAAGCATGAGAAACCGCAGAATCAACAACTCTGCGCATCACAGGAGTAATATCCTGCCCCACTCCATCACCTTCTATATAAGCAACAATAGGATCTGAAGGAATATGCCATACACCAGATGAGTCAATCGTGATTTGCTCTCCCTGCTCGGGGATGGAAATGTGTTGATACGACATATTCGCTTTCTTTTTGATTATTATTTAAGGGTATTAATAGCAACGATTTACCTCACTGTCTGCGCCTGTGCGCGAATAGTCAATATTCAAGGCATTAATAATTCACTTTAGTGATTTCATCTTGCATGGCGCAAAACAAAGAGGTAAAGAGCTGCGCATCTAAAGTCACCGTGTCATTTTTAAGCGCCGTATCCACCGCCACGGCTTTCACATATAGTTGCTCACATTCAAACATATTAGCAGCGCCTTTTAACATGTGAACATTTTTACTCAAGCCATCAATATCCATAACTTTGTACTGCTCACGCATTTCTCGATACTGATCCTCAAGCCCTTTTATATAATCATCTTTTAAAACTTGAAACTCTTTATCTGGTAATTTGATATCGCTTAATTCGTCGCAGTCCAAATAGCTGGAAATTTGATGGCTAAAAGCATTTCGATCTATCGGCTTTGCGATTAAATCAACAAAACCTTGCTTCATATAACGCTCAATTTCATGTTTCATCGTATTTGCAGTCAGTGCAATAATAGGTGCTGTCACCCCTGTTGCTTGCATCATTTGTAATGCTTCTTGACCGTCCATTATTGGCATTTGTATATCCAATAAAATTAAATCAAAGGTATTTTCTAAGGTTTGTTGGACAGCATCTTTACCATTTTCTACCGTGGTTACTGTCAAGCCCATCCGCTCTAGAATTCGTGCAATTAAACGCCTATTATCTGGATGATCTTCAGCGAGAAGTACATGACCTTTTAAATTTTCTGGTTCATCTAATTTACAAAATGGCGATGTTTCTACCAGTCTGACTTCACTAATATTATTTAGCCAACGTGTTTTTTCTGTTTTGTAGACTGCCATCGACAATATAAATTCACTGCCTGAACCAACATGGCTCTTAACACTAATGTCGCCATCGAGTTTTGCTGCTAAACTTTTCGAAATATTTAAACCTAGCCCTGTCCCACCATACTGACGTGAGATAGACGAGTCAGCTTGGTAAAACGCACTAAATAGTGATTCTTGCTCTGCATCAGTCATACCAATACCTGTGTCTTTAACACTGATAGCAAGAATATCGTTATCACAACTTACCGACAGCGTAATACGCCCCACTTGCGTAAATTTGAGCGCATTAGTTGTTAGGTTTAACAAGATCTGTCTTAACCGGCTTGGATCAGTGACAATGTAATCAGGTAAGGGAAATTGATAATCAACGCTAAATTTAAGGCCTTTATCACGAATTTGTTTACCTATAAGGGATTCAATATTGGCAATTGTGGCAAATAAGTCCGTTTCTATCAGTTCAATCTCAAGTTTGTTAGCCTCAATTTTTGACATATCTAAAATATCATTAATTAAACCAAGTACATGCCGACTATTTTGTAAAATAACCCCAATACCATGGTTACGTTCATGGGGTTTTATATCACCGAGCATTATGCCGTCGGCATAACCAATAATAGAGGTCATGGGCGTACGAATTTCGTGGCTAATATTAGCGAGAAAACGGCTTTTCGCTTGGTTAGCATCGCGCAATTCATCAGCAAGTTGTTCAAGCTCTAATGTTCGAGAGTGCACTTTTTCTTCTAAGTTTTTGGTCAGTTCAACATTATCATCGTGCAGTAGCCTAAATTTATCAGCAACAGCAAAAGCCAGTAACATAGCATCCATCGCCGTGCCAATTAGGCCGATCAAATATAAGTTAACTGTTGTAGCAGGCAACAAGCCAAGGTTAGTTAAATTACCAACCATATTTGGTAGCATCATCGCAAGATAGGCCAACACAAAGTAACGTGCAGGTTTAAATCCTTTAAGCATACAGCGAACACCAATGTATAAACCCAAACACAGTGCAATACCCGTGACCACTGTAGACCAGTAGAAACCAAAGCTTGGCCATAAAATACAAAAAGGAATACCGAGTGTCGCAATAACACCCACAGTCATTGATAGCTGTGCAAGCTTTGGAAAAGTCTCTTTTAATTTCAGTAGGTTATTATAAAACAATATATTTGTGAGTGGCGTTAGTGCGAAACCGAGCCAATGCAAATGAGGGTTGTAATAGCCAAATAATTGGTCAGATATATGAAAAAAATGACTCCACGCGAACACCCACGAAGTAGTAAAGAGCGCATAATAAAGGTGAGTGATATCTCTGGAAACAAGGTAAATTAATAAATTATATAAGCCAAGCGCAATGCCCACTCCAAAGCACAGCATCATCACCATATTCTCTACAGTGATAGTATCAAAATAACTCTGGTACGGTGTTAACACAAGTTTAGCAGGCGTATAAAAATAATCACTTTCAAAGTAAGTAATCAATACATACTGCTTTCCCTTTTCTAGGGTTAGCCGATTACCATAATGGAATGCAAACTCATTTCTCTCGACACCTCCTGTAAGATAGTGCTGAACAGGTTTACTAGGATCCGTTAGGTCATAGACACGACTTTCAATTTTCGACACAAGCGTATTGTAAGGATAGAGCACCAAATCTTCTCGATTACTTTGGTTATCTATCTTAACGATTAGCCAATAACTTCCCCCCACCGAACTGATGCGAGATTGAGGTGTTTTACTTGCCTGCCATTCGTTAATGTTAGCCGCTGACTGAGGAAACATATTATCGTTTGCCATGAGCACTTGCCCAACATCATGCAAATTCTGCTCAGCTGAGTCATCTGTATAAACATAAATTTGCGCAGCATTGGCCGAAAACATCATGCAAAGAAGAAAAAGCAGACTGCCTACATAGAACTTAAATCTCATTCATCTATCTCAATTAAGCAAGAACAACTAGATTAAAAATGATAGGCAACATCGAAACCATAACGACGCCCCTCACCTTTGAAATCTTCTAACATGCCCAAGAACGAGCTTAAATCGAACTTCAGTTGGCTATGCTCAGTATCAAATAGGTTTTTCCCCCACAAGATAAATGACCAATTATCAACACCATATTTCAAGTTAGCATTTACGATACTAAAACCTTCTTGGTGCGCATAAGGATTCATATTCTGATCAAAGTAAAAGTCAGACTGATAATCGTAACTTAAAGAAGCCGTAAGTGGGTTGTTGGCTATATAAGTATCATATTGCAGGCTTGCGGCAACATTCCATTTAGATGTAAAAGGCAAGCGGTTATCAGTAATACTATTTCCGAGTGGATCAACATACTCTTCAAATTCAGCATGCGGAATATAGCCTATCGTTAAAACCAAGGCTAAATCATTGTGTGGCTGGTAATAAACTTCGCTTTCAAGACCATAAATAATTGAGTTACCGACGTTTTCAAGCAATTGCACGGGTGGCATTTGCGGTGTTTCTGACGGTTGATTCATAAATACTTGCTGATCATTGTAATCATAATAAAAACCAGCCCAGTTCATTCTCAAGTTCTGCTTCGGCCACCATGATTTTAAACCCACTTCATGGGCATTCAGTCGCTCTTTGCCATAATTAGCTAAAATAGCTTGCTCTTCTGACGATAAAAACCCGCCATTATAGCCACCACTTTTACTCCCATTGGCAAACCGATAATACATATTAGTTGCATCGCTGAGCGCATAGTTGATTGTAAGTTGCCCTGTTACACCGTTGTCAGATTGAGAGTCAGCAACCTCATAAAAAGGCACATTAACTCCCTCTAGATTGGTAGGGTCTATCACAGTATTTAAGGTTGCCACGGAGTTATAATCGAGTGATTCGTAGTCGTACCTCAGTCCTGCACTTATTGTCCAGCGTGTAGCAAACGGTACTTCTATCTGGCTAAAAAGCGCAAGGTTTTGCATACTAATTTCGTTATCGTAGATAAACGTTGCCGTTAAGTTGCTAGGTAAAATGCCGCGCAGATCGCGTAAAATATCGTTAAGATTGTCCTGTTCTATGTTTTCATCTGCAAAGTAGACACCACTGGTGAGCGTGTAGTTTTCAAATTCATTTAGTAGCCTAAACTCTTGGCTAAATAGCTGAGTATCTAAACCTAACACCCCTTCGCATAAACGAGCTGGGGAGCCATCACAGTTAAATGCATGGCTGCGTTCTAAATCGTTAAAACTAGACAGTGAAGTAAACGTACTTTGCTCACTAAGATGCCAATTCACTTCCCCAATAAAGCCATAACCATCCGAGCTGTGTGGTGAATCGTTATTTACACTCACAGTAAAAAAGTCGTCACTGCCATCATTAAAACCAAAACTATCAAAACAACGCGTTGAGCCTGCATCGCTAGGGGAACATAATTCACCAGTGAGTGGGTTAGCTACAATGCCAATATTACCAACAGGTTGTACAATTCCATCCCAATCTTCGATGTGTGCTTGTAAGTACACATCAACATTGTCCCATTGCGTTAAAAATGACACACGGGCATTTTTTTGCTCCATTCCCGCTTCGGGTGAATCACTGAAAATATTTTCTGTGGAATAGTCATAATCTTGATAATTAACAGCAAAGCGTAGCGCACTTGTATCACTAACTTGCTGATTCCAAATACCATCAATACTGGTCGCATTATTATTGGCTATGCCAAGCGTTAGTGCGCCGTAGCTATCAAACTCTGGGCGATTAGTACGGATCAGAATTGCCCCACCGGTGGAGTTACGTCCAAATAGCGTACCTTGTGGACCTCGAAGTATATCGAGCTGGTCTATGTCATATAAATTAATGATTTGGTTATTGGCAGACCCAACTGCTACGCCATCTAAATACATGCCCACAGGTGAGGTGTTGGCGGTATTATAATCAAGCAAACCCACCCCTCGTATACTTACAGCCGGTGGCGTGCCCTCAGCAGCGTTCTGAGTAATTTTTACATTGGGCGCAAATAAGGCGATTTCAGTCGAATCTTTAAAATGTTGATTCTTTAATTTTTGGCCACTCACTTGGCTAACAGCAACGCCCACGTCTTCAATTGCTTGAGGACGCTTTTGCGCATAAACACTGATAACTTCCATGTCTTTTTCAGTCTCAGACCCAAAAGCAACTACATTAGTTGCTCCACTACCTAGCAATAAAACGAGTAATTTAGGGCCAATAAGATAACGACGCTTCATATTGGTCAGACCTTAAAAGAGGGAAACTTGTTAAATTCTTGTAATTAACGTAAGTATAGACCATATAAAAGACTAAAGTCGCATAATTCACACATAATTTATGAAATATCAAACTATTTAGCCCTCATTTAATGTTCTTATCTGTTTTTTCAAATGCATACTCACCACTAATAGTTTCTGGATAACCGCATAACGACCTTGAGGTTTGCATTCCGGCCATCACAGCCGCTTCAACACAGCCCGCATTAACACCTGTTTTAATCCAGTCTCCTGTAATTCTTAAATTATTAAACACAGTGCCATCAGTGGCTAAGCGGTATTGGCTAGACCCTGTCACCGACAAAACATAACGCTCACTGGGGTCAATATTTGCCCGCCAGTACTGTTGCTCGAATACAGGTAAAATACTGCTTGGGTCATTAAAAAAGACTTGCCAATCAAACTGATTATTACTGTCGTATGCTTTTGGCCATAATGCTGACATATCAAGGTTGAATAAATTTTTCATATTCGCTTTAACAGCTTCTTTCATTTTAATTGGAAACTGATGATTTGTTGCTGCTGGGTAGCTGTGGCAGCTCAGTGCACTACAAAAGTAAGCGATATTTACAGGAGCGTTATTCTTTGGCCAGTCTTCTTTATCGATTAAATTAGCCATCGCTGCCCATGTATCGAATGGCTCAACAAAACCACTAAGAATCGGATTCTCTTTACTCGGTACGGTGTAATCAAACCCTAGCTGCTGGTCAGTTTTATTTAACCATACCTGACAAGCTTGTGTGGCGACACTTTTTACCTGCTGCGATTGCTTTGCTAAATTGCTATCTAACTCAATTAACTCACTTGCAATATGCTCAAGTGACGCAACTGACACGCCTAAAATAAGTGTATCGAAATCAACCCCATGAGTTAATTTAATACTAGGGAGTGGTTTCTTAAACTGCTCTTCATACACCTCAGGCCAAGGAGTCCAGAAAGACTCTAAGTTTATTTGGTGTTCCTGAAGCAAATGGGCCTGACTTGACTCTATTTGTGAAAAAATAGGTTCACTTGGCCAGCACGGTAAACCTTTAACGTCAACTAAAGGTTCATATTCTTCTACTGATAACTTAACTTGTTGGCATAACTCAACCTTTGAAACAACCGCCTTTCCCTGTGTGTCCTGACCAGCTTCAAGATTGGTGAGTTGGTGAAAAAATTTAAATTTCACACCTCGTTCTTTCAATAGCTCGTACACTGGTGCAAAAATCACATCCCCCATCCCAGCTTGCATCTTCCACATTACTCCGCCTTTATAACAAAGACCTATCCGCAACATGGCAAGTGCAGCCACACCAGCTTCAACATTGGGTTTATTAAAATCACCTTCTGGATAGGCAAAAACCAAATCGTAAAAGCCTCTAATTGGTGCTGAGTTCACACTATAGGTTTTATTGGCGCCATTTTTCTCAAGCCATTGTCGGAAGTCGTAACAATTAATAACGGCGAAACCATCGCGATAAACTTTGTCTTTTATAAGCCCTGTTAGCATTGCAATCGCTAAATCTGCACTAATAAAAAGTCGACGTAGTTCTGGGCTGTCATCCAATAAATCAATCACTTGGGCTTTAAACCAACGTTTCAGTTTTCGTACGATATACCAGATAACTAAACGATCGGCTTGTTTGTCGGTGTGCGTTGTTTGTTGCGAAGAAAATTGCAGTAAATGCGTCAATAGCGAGCGAGGACTTGAGATAATCTCGCCAGCACCTGACTCAATATCATTAATAAATTGCTCAGCACTACTTAGCGTATGGTCAATATTGGTTTTAATTTCCTGATACATGTATTTAAGTAATGATTGATCCCGCGATTTTTTTGTCACCAATCTTGTTTCAGCGTGATGTTGTTCGCATATCTCTTCAATGTCTTCAGTCCACTTTTTTAACCAAGCCAAAGTCATGGTTACAAAATCCCACACAGTGATGTCTAAACTTCCATCCGCAGGGTTGCCTGCAACTGTCGGAAAATCAATTGGCCACGTTTGCCACTCGTTATCAATGTACTCTTGCAGGGCAATAAAGCTATGGGGTTTAAATGCTTCTTGCCATGTAGCAAGTGGACGTGTAGCTGGCCTGTTTAATGAGTTATACACTCCTTGCAAAGTACGAAAACTATTTACATATGCACCAAACCAAACATGCAATCCATGCTCTTCAATACGCTCTGCAAAATGGCTATTGCGCCCACTCGCGCCCTTGCCACCTAATCGCCAACCTTGTTGATAAACTGTAATTTCACGCTTTTGTTGCCAATCAGCCTGCTCAGTTAGGTAAACTGCAGCTGTCATTGCAGCTACTCCTCCACCCACTATGGTAATTTTTTCTTTTTGCATACTCTTCCCTTACGCAGATAAAATTTCAGTTGCGCCAAGTTGATCAAAGTCCATGCTGACGTAAAACGGTAGGTGTACGGCTTGTTTACCAAGAGCAATACCAAACATATCGTTTAGTGGAAAGCTCGCTAAAAAATTAACATCGAGGCTGTAATCATTTTTTAAAAGCGTTAGCTGATGAATTTTTTTTATCACTGAAGGTGAGTGGACAACGGCTTTATAAACAGAATTTTCACCCTCACCATCAGGAAATTGTTTGTATAAAATTTGGTCCATTTGAGGGTGAATGAAACCATCAAGTAATTGCTTTAACAGGGATAAATCAATCCCTTTATAGTCATCACTTAAAACCGAGGCGACACGCTCTGCAAATTGCTCCACATTATCTAACAAACTCTCGGGCTTTTGCTTTATCACTCGCGTGATAGTGAGCAACTCATGCTGAGCTAACATGGAGTCACGCGAAAACTTCTCAAAACACTGCAAGGAAACCGAGAATCGCCCGCTATCATCAATGTTACTGGGCATTTCATAGTCACACAGATATTTATTGTATCCCCACGTTTCACGACCATTGATCAGCGCATAAACATTATTCACACTAATAAATGCAGGGTACCAATACAGGTAGCTAATATCGCCATCTAACATTTTAGCGACAGGCAACCAAATGATAATATCCGTTTCTTGCATCCAGCCATGTTCAGAAAACGGTGCTGCAAGTGACGATATTTTTTCTATATCGGTGAATGTGAGTAAGCAGGTTTCCCCTAAAACATTAAACGTTGTCGAGTCATTGGCAAGTGTATTAAGCGTGGCATCGACATACTGCTGCATTTTTTGCTCAGAAGCGGAAACAAAAAAGCCATACATGCTCGCATTGAGCATTCTGCATGGAGGTTTAGCTACAGGGTTAGATAAAAAGTGGCTGTATGTTTGATTTGTAGACATAGTAATTACTTTAATTATTATTTAGTAATGACTATAGACCAGATTTTCTAATTAGGTATTGATTGCGCTGAGCTTGTCTCAATTGCTAGCAAGTGCGAGGTAAAATACTTATAAGCATTTAAATCAAAATTTTCAGATAAAGCATTCATAAAACCATGAGCATATTGACTTACATTACACTCTACCCTGTCCTTTTCATTTAAAGCTGCAACCACTGGCGCAATATCAAAATGTGCTTCGCTATGAGGAAAAATAAATCGACAAGGTATATTCGCATTCAGTGAAAGGTGATGCCTCACTTGCGATGGGTAAAAAGCAATAAGCTGTTTTATAAAAGGGTTGTCTAATTCAGCTTGTGCTCGCCAGGCTGCTGATGCCCCTGCACTAAAAGCTATAATCGTTGTAGGACGTTTTATTGTTGTTAGTGTGAAATGGACACGCTCAAAATAGGTATCATGCCCACACTCATTCAAAAAGTGCTGATATTGTGCTGATTCATTTGTTGGCAACTGTATTTGCCCCATGTATGGGTCGCACATTCTAACTCGATTTTTAAGCTGCAAGGCAAGCTGTGTTAGGTGAGCAGTTTTACCAAAAATGTCTGTTACCAAGAGGTAATTCATGAATCTACTTCTTTCTTAAAACTATTATTTTTATTGTCCCGACTAGAATACGCCTGTTTCAAAAAAACATCCAGCTATATTAAACCTGAGCAAGCTATCCCCTTCAAATTGATATGGATTAACTTGAAAGACTGTAGAGACCTTTGCTGGCTACTGCATAAAACTAATTAATAAATAAAGATAATCCTGTTGCTTTTGACATATTGAACAATTACTCTAACTACCGATTTGTACCCAATAAATATAGTTTAAACACTTACAAGGAAGTTAAATATGAAATACTTACTTTTACTCTCTACATTAGCACTGGCTGCGTGCAGTTCATCACCATCACGTATAGATACCAGTAATACAATGGACGTGATTGCTTTAAGTGAAGCGAGTGCGCCAGACAGTGTTAAAGGCATATTTAAATTTCATATTAAAGCAGGCGGAAAACACAGAGGTGACGTTTTTTTAAATACTGAAGAAGATTACCGTGATAGAAGATCAATTACAGTTGCCTTAAACTACAAGGTTGTACCTGAGTTCACTAAAAAATTTGGTGAATCCCCTGAGACATTTTTTATTGATAAAGAGATAGAAGTTACGGGCGAAGCAAAGCGCGTCATAATAGACTTCATCTCACAAGGACGAGCTACAAATAAATACTATTACCAAACTCATGTAGACGTATCTTCAGTTGAGCAAATTAAAATACTTAACTAACAGCAAATACTTAAAAGACAAGTAAATACGTCTATTTGCTTGTCTTTTATAGCTTGAGTAAACGAGCTCTTCCCTTTAAAAATAACTCGGTTATAGCACTAGATTAAAAGCCAATACTTAAAGTAGATTTATTTAAAAATAAAACTTGCATAAAAAACATTCGTGAAGTAGTCTATCTGTCTGGTTTTTAGAAACCTCGCGGTTAACCCCTTACCTTGATCCAGTAATTCCCGCATATTCGTATAAATACTTGCGATGTCGTGTTACCAAATGACAATTTGATGAATTTCAAAATTATCACCAAACTGTCACAAACTTAGTCAACACTGTACGCAAGACAACAAATGTCAGACTGTATTTTTAACTGCCTTTAAAGCTCTACAGAATCTGACAAACAGAAAGAGTGAGTTTTATTATGTCATATAAATACAATGGGTCTCTGATCCAAATTGCACACCCAGTGCAGTCAATATCGGTTAACAAACAGCGTGTAATTTTTAGTGACACGCAAGGCTTGAAAAACGCCATTTTCCAAAAGGCCAGTGATGCCCGCCAATTTGTAAAATGGCTAAAAGCCAACTAAACCGAAAAACGCCAGCTCTGCTGGCGTTTTAGTTTTTACTTCTCTGCATTGAACTAAAACCCTGCTACACTTATATTTTTAACTATTAACAGGTAGTAAGATGCGCCGTACTAGTGTTCTTTTACTATTCTTTTTTTGCGCAGCCTCATTTGCCGAAAAACAAACCAAAACTATTCAATGGGTAGTCGTTGATTTTGCGCCTTATTACATCATGAATGACCGCTATGAAGGTAGCGGGCGTGATGAAAGTGTCATGAAAATGATTGAAAAAGCGTTACCAGGTTATCGATTCACACATACTCTTTATCCGTCAAGTAGAGCAATACACGAACTTTCGAATCCGCAAAATAATTATTGCATGTTGTCGTTATATCAGAATGAGCACCGTAAACAGCACATTGCTTTTAGCTCTCACACATCAACAATTGGATTATCTCCATCAATAGCCATAAGAAAAGAGCTAATTAAAGCGCTCGATTTAGACCCTAGTAAAGCAATTTCTTTAAAAGCTCTGTTAAATGAGAAGCACCTTGCACTTGGGGTATCTATGAGCCGCTCGTTTGGTAAAAGTATTGATGACGTTATAAACACCAATCATGATGCAAATATAATATTTCGCCCAGGCAGTGATACTTTAGCAAGCCTTACTTACATGTTAAGCAAAAAACGTATCGATATTCTATTGGGTTATCCCAGTGAGCACTATTATCTGGCTCACTCAATGGGCTTTGAAGACAAACTAACCCAGCTCACTCTGACAGAGGCACCTAAACTGAGTGAAGGGTTTATTGGTTGCACTAATAATGAACAAGGTCGCCAGATAATTAGTGAACTCGATATTGCGTTAGAAAAAATCGCACATACGCAAGATTATCACGACATTTTAGTGCGCTGGTTACCTGATAATTTAAAACCAATTTTAGAGAAAAGGCTCAAGGATAGAAATGAAAGTGCCGCCCATTAAGCGGCACTTTTAAAATAATGTTACTTACGAACACCTTCAATAAATAAACCAATATCCACATGTGTAGATGCAGGTCCAAGGTTGTAATCAATACCGTAGTCAGCAAGTTTTAGGCTTGTTTCACCTTCAAAACCAACACGGTAACCACCCCATGGATCTTTACCTTCACCTATTTTATCAATTTCAAAGGTAATCGTTTTAGTGACGCCATTTAAAGTGAATTCACCCGTTACATCAGCTTCATCACCCTCTTCATCAAATTTAATTGAAGTACTTTTAAACGTCGCTGTTGGGTACTTATCTACATTTAAAAAGTCTTTACCACGTAGATGCTTATCACGTTCAGCGTGGTTAGAATCAATACTCTTTGTTTCAATCGTTACATTGATTTTAGAGGTATCAGGTTTTTTATCATCGTAGCTAAAATCACCTGAAAAAGTGTTAAAGCGGCCATGCAGCCAGCTATAGCCTAAGTGTTTAATTTTAAAAGTAACGAATGCATGGGCACCGTCTGTATCAATCACATAGTCTGCTGCATTCACATTTGCAGTAGAAAATAACGCCGCACTTAATGCCGTGCTTAAAAGTAACTTTTTCATATTAATCATCCTTTAGTGGTTTGATCATTCTAGTTAAGGTTTTATCTTTGTCGATAAAATGATGTTTTAGTGCCCCTAATGCATGTAAAACAACAACACCTATTAGCCCGTATGTGGCATAAAAGTGAATTTCACCTGCAATATCTTCTTGATTAGCAATTGAACCTGGCAATGCGGGTACAGCAAATAAATTAAATACGTCAATAGCACGTCCATCTGCTGTCGAGATTAAATAACCGGTTATAACAATGACGATAAGTAATAAATAAATTATTTTATGTACTGAGTGAGCAATAAAGTTCATAGTTTTAGTATTAGATATCGGCTCAGGTTGTGTACCGAGTAACCGCCAACCAAAGCGAAAAAGTAAAACAGCAGCTAAGGTAATCCCTACACTTTTATGTAAATCAAGGGAGCCTTTATACCAAGCATCATAATAAGTTAGCTCAACCATATAGACACCCAAGCCAAACAGGCCAAACACCCCAAGAGCCATTAACCAATGAAGTGTAATTGCTACCCATCCGTAGCTGGTTTTAGTGTTGCTTAACATACTCTTTTCCGAAAATCGCTATTCCTACTGATAGAATAGCCTAGCTTATTTGCAATTAAAATAGCGTTAAACAAACATCATCTGTGCATTTACGCACATATTTACACAGCGATATAACTTCCCTTGCATAGAAAGTGTTAATGGTTTTTGTACCAAAGCGTTTTGTCTCTGCATTTACTACATTCACCAACTAAGTGATTTTTAAGTACATGCAACGACACCTTATTACATTTGCCACAGCTTAACTGCGCTTCAACCCATGCTCTTGTTCCTGGGTCAAACCTTAAACGTGCTATTGTTGCAGAATACACAGACACGAAAAATGGTACACAAAAGGTCAGTGCTAGTTTGAGCCAATGAACATCGGCTAATTTCATACTTAGAATGAGATCGCCTTGATTAATTATGTTTAAGAAAATACCCACAATAAGGGCAGTCTTAAAACCAGTAACTAAGGTTCTTTTGTTAAATGCGACCTTTAAAAATAGAATTGATTTGATCACGATATGCTCTTGTGAGTTTAAAGACTCATTAAATGACCTTAAAAACACAAAAACTATTCCTAGTGATTTATTAGAAAAGACTGACAGTGCTTATCTTTACACTATTATTAAAATTTTATTCGTATTTTAGTGTTATCTTTTTGCCATTGGGTGGTCTGGATTCAACTGAAGAAGGTCCCATAGGTTTCCATACAGATCTTCAAAAACAGCTACGGTTCCATAGTCCTGTTCAATTGGTTCTCGGACAAATTTAATGCCAATTGATTTCATGCGCTTAAAATCTCGCCAAAAATCGTCTGTATTTAAAAATAAAAATACTCTTCCTCCAGTCTGGTTGCCAATAAAGTCATGCTGTTCAGGCTTTGACGCTTTAGCAAGTAACAAGGTCACACCATGAGAATTTGGCGGGGCAACAACCACCCAACGTTTGTCTTGTTCTGGTTGATAGGTATCCTCCAGAAGCTCAAACTTAAGTTTATTTACATAAAAATCGATAGCTTCATCATAATCTTTCACGACCAAAGCAATATGAACAATATTCTGTTTCATTGTATTACCTACTAAAGGGCTTAGCTATTCGCTTTCTTCCACCAAACCAACATAAATCTGGCTATTGGCATCTACCTGAAAGCAGCTGATCAGGTTTTCTTTCACCAGCTCTAACATAGCGATAAAGCTAACGACAACACCACTTCTGCCTTCATCAATAGTAAAAAGAGTACTAAAAGGCAGCTGTGATTGGGCTTCTGAGAGTTTATCTAAGATTAAACTCATCCGTTCACGGGTTGATAAGGCCTCTGCGGTAATATGATGGTGTTCAAATGTTTTGGCCCTAGCCATAACGTCGCTTAGCGCAACTAACAAGTCTTTCATGTCAACGTCAGGTAACAGTACCTCACGCTCATTAAATTCTGGTACCAGTGCTTCGGCAACAAAGATATCGCGGCCTTCGCGAGGGATTTCATCAAGATTTTCGGCAGCTTTTTTAAATTGTTCGTATTCTTGTAAACGTCTGACAAGCTCAGCTCGAGGGTCTTCTTCCTCTTCAAGCTCTTCATGTTTTGGTAGTAATAATCGTGATTTAATTTGTGCTAGTAGTGCCGCCATCACAAGGTATTCGCCAGCCAGTTCAAGCTGAAACTCGCTCATCATTTCAACATAACTAACGTATTGCTCAGTAATACTAAAAATAGAGAGCTCTAGCACATCGAGTTTATGTTTTTTGATTAAATACAGAAGTAAATCGAGAGGACCTTCAAAGGTTTCTAAAATGATCTCTAGCGCATCAGGCGGAATGTATAAATCTTCAGGTTTATCAACCACTGCTTTGCCATGCAAAAAAGCCAGTGGCAGCTTTTGCTGTACTGGCTCTTGCAAATTATCTGGCGCGTCAAGCTCTGGGCTAGTCAATGAAGTCTCTACTCAAATGGTTTGGTATCACCACAACCGACACGTAAGATTTCGATGCTATCATCTGATAAGTCAATTACTGTGGTTGCCTGTTCAGGAAGATAACCACCATGAATAATTAAATCAACTTGCTTTTCAATGCGATCGCGAATTTCATCAGGATCAGCCTCAGTATATTGCTCACCTGGTAAAATTAAAGAACACGACATTAACGGTTCACCTAATTCAGCCAATAAAGCACAGGTGATTGGGTGTTCGATAACACGAATACCAATGGTTTTTTTCTTTTCGTTTAATAAACGCTTTGGTACTTCTTTAGTGCCTTTAAAGATGAACGTATAAGGCCCGGGGGTGTTATTTTTAATTAATCTGAATAACTGATTATCGACGCGAGCATAGGTGGATAGCTCTGATAAGTCGCGGCAAACTAAGGTAAAGTTATGGTGTTTTTCAATGCCACGAATACGTTCGATGCGCTCTTTTGCTTGCTTATTACCAATGTTGCAGCCAAGTGCATAACCCGAATCGGTTGGGTATACAATAACACCGCCTTGCTTAATAATATCAACCGCTTGGCTGATTAAGCGTGGTTGCGGATTATCTGGATGAATATGAAAAAACTGACTCATTACACGCTCCTATTGCCCTTCCCATGCTTGCCAAACCCCTTGGCAATCTTTTGGTAAGTATAAATTTTTACCTAACTCCAACCAACTGGTCGGAAAATGAAAATCTGACCCTTGCGACGCAAGTAAACCATATTCACGGCAAAGTTCACCTAAAAACTGGCGCTCACTCGGCGCTTGCTGTGGCTGTGCAACTTCCATCGCATCACCACCTGCGTCTTTAAACTCAATAATTAACTTACGTAGCCACTTATTCGACATTTGATAACGCCCAGGATGGGCAAGAACGGCAACCCCACCCGCTTGGTGAATGGCAGCAATTGCCGTTTTCATATCGCACCAACTACTTGGTACATAGCCTGTTTTTCCTCGCCCTAAGTATTTTTTAAATACCCCCGGGAAGTTTTTAGCTACACCACGTTCAATCAGTGCACGGGCGAAATGCGCGCGTGTGATCTGGGCGTTTTCGGCAAATGTTTTTGCTTGCTCGTAAATGCCTTCAAAACCATTTTTAGCGAGGCGACGACCTATCTCTAAAGCACGCTCTTCACGCTTGCCTTGTTGCGCTTGTAATAATGACAACAGTGCGTCATTTTCATCATCAACATTTAAGCCAACAATATGAATTTCAAAGCTTTCCCATTTTGTTGATACTTCAACGCCAGCAATTAATTTAAGCGGTAAATTATCATCTGCAATGACTTGGCGAG
The DNA here is from genome assembly GCF_021728095.1 of Pseudoalteromonas sp. L1. Taxonomy (NCBI): domain Bacteria; kingdom Pseudomonadati; phylum Pseudomonadota; class Gammaproteobacteria; order Alteromonadales; family Pseudoalteromonadaceae; genus Pseudoalteromonas; species Pseudoalteromonas sp. L1. Next base: position 1,302,450 of record NZ_JAKKCT010000001.1, read on the forward strand.
CTGGTTTTATCGCACTCAACGTGTCGTGATCGGTAATTGCAAACACATCTATGTTTTTCTCAACCGCGCGGTGTAACAATTGCTCGACTGATAGCTGACCATCTGAGTATGTGGTGTGGCTATGTAAATCGTATTTTATCAAAGGGAAAGACTGCTTTACGTAAGTTCTTGAATCAATGATGTGAGTATAACAAAAATTTACTGCGAGGGCGTGATTATCTTTTTAGGTTAGACATATATACCCACATAAATGGGCAATTACGAGAGGTAAATGCCGAACACGTATTAATATGTAAATTAATGCTTGACAGTATCGGCATAGGTACGCTTTACTGTATGCACTTTCAGACACGTTAAATAAGCAATAACAATGAACAAAACAATTCAAATCACAATTTGGTGGTGGCACTCGTAACTAGCGGGTGACGAATTGTCGTGTCTAACGATTTCAAAACCCGCTCAAGTAGCGGGTTTTTTTATATCTAAATTTTAAGGTTTTATAATGAATTACATAGCAACTCTTACACATCATTGGTGGTGGCGCCTGGCTTAGCGGGACGGTAAGGGTCTATCTAATTTATAGGCATCTTTATACGAACCCCGCCAAGCATCGCTTCGCGGGGTTTTGTTTTTTAAAGAGTTTTTGGGAATGAGGGAGAATGAGGTTTGATTTTTAGTCATATAACAACGACACCGGGTGAAGTAACCAGTATCACTCAAGTGCGCGACTACATCAGTAGCCCACTTGCGTTATACAGTTTACTCGATAAGCCTAATTCACTGCTGTTAGAGTCTGCTGAAATTGATTCTAAAGACAGTGTAAAAAGTCTAATTTTGGTTGACTCAGCGCTACGTATTGTTTGCCAAGGCAAACAGGTCACACTCACTGCACAGTCAAATAATGGCAAGCAATTACTGCCTTATTTACAAACTCATGTGCAAAACTGCTCTGCAGAGCTTGTAGAAGATACATTAACGTTAACCTACAACGAGGTCGCAAGCGATATTGATGAAGCCAGTAAATTAGTAGCAGATAATGCATTTAGTGCGCTACGTAGCTGCATTAACAGTATTAAAAGCACCACAGACAACCCATTCTCTGTGTTCTTAGGCGGTGTGTTTGCCTACGACATGGTTGCTAATTTTGAAACCCTTTCAGATGTACCTGACGGCGAGAACAGCTGCCCAGATTATGTTTTCTACCTAGCCGAAACGTTAGTTGTCATCGACCATCAAGCAAAAACAACCGAGCTAATTGGCAATGTATTTAACGGCCCTGAAGTCCATGCTAATTGCTTTGAGGTTGGTCAACAGTTAGAACGTTTAAATACCGTATGTGACAATGCACAAAGCTACCAAGGGCAAAAGCAAACAGGCTCAAACCCAATTTCTGTCGATGTTAGCGACGAGCAATACTGCGAACATGTCATCACGTTAAAAAACAACATCGTTGATGGCGATATTTTCCAAGTTGTTCCATCACGTACTTTTTCTCTCGCCTGCCCTGACTCACTTCATGCTTACAGCCAACTAAAACAACAAAACCCAAGCCCATATATGTTTTACATGCGCGATGAAGAGTTTGTGTTATTCGGCGCATCGCCCGAGTCAGCCCTCAAATACTGCCCAGAGAGCAAACAAGTTGAGGTATACCCAATTGCAGGTACTCGCCCTCGTGGCAAGTTTGCTAATGGGCAAATTAATCCAGACCTAGACAGCCGCATTGAGCTTGAACTTCGCAACGACCAAAAAGAACGTGCCGAGCACCTGATGTTAGTTGATTTAGCGCGAAATGATGTAGCCCGTATTAGCGTACCAGGCACACGTCACGCTAAAGAGTTATTAAAAGTAGACCGCTACTCACAAGTGATGCATTTAGTTTCACGCGTGGTTGGTACTTTAAAACCTGAACTCGATGCGCTACATGCTTACCAAGCTTGTATGAACATGGGCACCTTAGTGGGTGCCCCTAAAGTACGCGCTGCTGAGTTAGTTCGTCAAACCGAACAAAAACGTCGCGGCAGCTATGGAGGTGCAGTAGGTTATTTAACAGGTGATGGTGCCATGGATAGCTGTATTGTTATTCGCTCTGCCTTTGTTAAAAACGGCACAGCCTACGTGCAAGCAGGTGCAGGTGTGGTGTTTGATTCAGATCCACAATCAGAAGCCAATGAAACCCGCGCTAAAGCACAAGCTGTGATCACTGCGATTCAATCGACTTACGAGGCACAATAATGACGACAACATCAGCCTATAAAATCTACTTTTTAGATAACTTTGATTCATTTAGTTATAACTTAGTCGATGAACTTTCTATGTTAGGGTGCCAGTTAGTGGTATACCGTAATAACATCAGTGCACAAAGCATCTTCGACAAAATGTGCCAAGAGACAGTACCTGTACTATTAGTGCTATCACCTGGTCCTGGCGCACCATCTGATGCGGGTTGTTTAATGGAGCTCATTGAACTGTGTAAAGGCCGCTTCCCGATGCTGGGTATCTGTTTAGGGCAGCAAGCACTAACACAAAGCTACGGTGGGGTTATTGGTCATGCGGGCGAAACTGTGCATGGCAAGTCATCAATTATTACGTTGACTGAGCACCCAGTATTCGCGGGTATGGGCGATAAAATGCCGGTTGCTCGTTATCATTCATTAATGGCAACTAAAGTCCCTGACGACGTTGAAGTAATTGCTTGTTATGAAAATATTCCAATGGCAATTTACCACCAACAAGATAGTGCCCTTGGCTATCAGTTTCACCCTGAGTCAATTTTAACGCCAAATGGCGCATTGCTATTACAGCAAAGCATTGAATTTTTAACCACACGCGTGCAGTAGAGGAATAACATGGAAGCAACAACTCAAACCCAGTTAAACCAATTGTTAGCAAAGCAAGATTTATCATTTTCGCAAGCAACTGCATTGTTTGACGCCATCATGAATGGCCAGCTTAATGATATTGAATTAACTGCTGCACTTATCGCCCTAAAACTAAAAGGCGAAACAAGTGATGAAATCGCCGGTGCGGCGGCATCAATGCGCGCCAACGCAGTGCCATTTCAAACCAGCAAAACCTTACTTGCTGATAGCTGTGGTACCGGTGGCGATGGCTCAAACACAATTAATATTAGTACCACAGCTGCTATTGTTGCCGCCGCTGCGGGCATCAATATGGTCAAACATGGTAATCGCAGTGTGTCGAGTAATTCGGGCTCAGCGGATTTACTTAAAGCCTTGGGTATCAATATCGATATGAGCCCTGAGCAAGCAGCGCATTGTTTAGACAATACTGGGTTTACATTTTTATTTGCACCGCATTATCACAGTGGTGTACGCCATGCGATGGGCGTGCGTACGGCTCTTAAAAGCCGCACAATTTTTAATATCTTAGGGCCACTGGCCAATCCTGCTGCCCCTAAGGTGCAATTGCTTGGTGTTTATGACCCTTCACTGTGCTTACCAATGGCCGAAACCTTAAAAACCCTTGGCACAAAACGCGCTATGGTGGTTCACGGTGCAGGCACTGACGAAATTGCCTTACACGGGACAACCAAAGTGGTTGAGCTTAATAACGGTGAACTGAGCGAGTACACGCTAACAGCGAGCGATTTTGGTCTTGCAAACTATTCACTTGAACAACTAGCAGGCCAAGGCCCAGAATATAACGCAAAAGCAAGCTTAGCGATTTTACAAGGTCAAGGTGAAATGGCGCATAACGCTGCCATTATAGCCAACGTTGCCGCCCTTCTTTATTTAACCGATAAAGCAGGTGATTTAAAAGCAGCCGCAGATCAAGTAAGCGAATTATTAGCATCAGGCAAAGCGATGGACACATTGAACGCAATTATTGAGGTAAGTCATGGCTAACGTGTTAGACAAAATTGTTGCCGACAAACGCATTGAATTAGAACAAAGAAAAGCACAGCGCCCGCTTGAATCGTTCATTAGCGATGTTGTGCCAACCAAGCGAAACTTTGAAGCGGCATTAGCAGCAACCGGTACACAGTTTATTTTAGAATGTAAAAAAGCCTCGCCGTCAAAAGGGCTTATTCGCGAACCATTCAATTTAGACGAAATTACATCGGTTTATAAAAAGTACGCAACCTGTATGAGCGTATTAACTGACGAAAAATATTTTCAAGGTAGCTATCAGTACCTCGAACACGTGCGCAGCCAAGTTGAACAGCCGCTTATTTGTAAAGATTTCTTTATTGATGAGTACCAAGTTTATTTAGCACGCTTATCGGGTGGTGATGCGATTCTATTAATGCTCTCAGTCCTTGATGACGAGCAATATTTAGCGCTTCATAAAGTGGCTGATTCTTTAAATATGTCGGTACTCACTGAAGTTAGTAATGAACAAGAGGTAAGTCGTGCACTTGCACTTAATGCCAGCCTAATTGGTATTAATAACCGCGACCTTCGTGATTTAAGTACTGATCTTGCAACAACTGAGCGTTTACGTCAGCTTATCCCAAATGACAAAGTGGTGATTTCAGAATCGGGCATTTATACCCATAAAGATGTTAAACGCCTTGCGCCATTGTGTGATGGCTTTTTAATTGGCAGCTCACTGATGGCTGAGCGCGACTTAGAAGCCGCGTGTCGTAAAGTGATTTTAGGTGAGAACAAAGTGTGCGGTTTAACCCGTTCACAAGATGCGATGGCAGCCTACGCCAGTGGTGCTGTGTATGGTGGCTTAATTTTTTATCCTAAGTCACCGCGCTATGTCGATATCGACTGTGCCAAGCAAGTTACGCAAAGTGCCCCGCTCGCGTATGTGGGTGTGTTTGTCAATGCACCTCTTGAGCAAGTGGTCGATTATGCACAAAGCTTAAAATTAGCTGCAGTGCAATTACATGGTGACGAGAATAGCGAGTATATTCAAAGTCTCAGAAAGCAATTACCGCTTGGCTGTGAAATTTGGAAAGCCCAAGCTGTTAAAGGCGAATTACCCAAACCGCTTGAAGGGGTTGATCGCCATTTATACGACACTTACAGCAAAAGCCAAAAAGGCGGTACAGGCGAAGCATTTGATTGGTCAGTGCTAGAGACGGCAACCGTGCCGTTTATGTTAGCCGGGGGTTTAAACCCAGAAAATATTCACGCAGCGCTTTATCGCGGTGCTAATGGCCTTGACCTAAATTCTGGCGTTGAAGCGTCAGCGGGTAAAAAGTGCCAAACAAAATTACAAAATGCGTTTTCGCATATCAGAAATTATTGAGGTTAGAATGCAAAATCCAGCTTATTTCGGTGAATTCGGTGGTATGTTTGTACCACAGCTGCTTGTGCCTGCACTCAAGCAACTTGAAGCAGAGTTTAATAAATCACAAAACGATCCAGCTTTTCAGGCTGAGTTTGAAAAATTATTAAATGAATACGCAGGTCGCCCTACACCATTAACACTGACACGAAACTTAGTTAAAAATCCTAAGGTAAAACTGTATTTAAAGCGTGAAGATTTACTGCACGGTGGTGCACATAAAACCAACCAAGTACTTGGTCAAGCACTTCTGACCAAACGTATGGGTAAAAAAGAAGTGATTGCAGAAACAGGTGCCGGCCAACACGGTGTTGCAACAGCCCTAGCCTGTGCCCTACTTGGCTTAAAATGCCGTATTTACATGGGTGCAAAAGACGTAGAACGTCAACAACCAAATGTATTTCGTATGAAACTAATGGGCGCAGAGGTTATTCCTGTCACAGCGGGCTCTGGCACCTTAAAAGATGCCGTAAATGAAGCCCTGCGTGACTGGTCAGCAAATTATAAAGACGCTCACTATTTACTAGGCACTGCAGCAGGCCCTCACCCATTCCCAACCATGGTGCGAGAGTTCCAAAAAATGATTGGTGAAGAAGCAAAACAACAAGTGCTAAAAGCAGAAGGTCGCTTACCGGATGCTGTACTTGCTTGTGTGGGTGGTGGCTCTAACGCCATTGGTATGTTCACAGATTTTATTGATGAGCCAAGCGTAAAACTAATTGGTGTAGAGCCCGCTGGTAAAGGCTTAGATACCCACCAGCATGGTGCCACCTTATGTAAAGGCACAAAAGGCATTTTACACGGTACTTATACCTACATTATGCAAGATGATGATGGCCAAATTGAAGAGTCTTACTCTGTATCAGCTGGTCTTGATTACCCTGCTGTTGGCCCACAGCATGCTCACTTGCATGAAACAGGCCGTGCAGAGTACGTAGGTATTACCGATACAGAAGCACTTGAAGCGTTCCAACGACTGGCTAAGAACGAAGGGATTATTCCAGCGCTTGAATCAAGCCATGCCCTCGCATATGCCCTTAAATATGCCGAGCAACAAACCGAAGACACTATTTTAGTGGTTAATCTAAGCGGCCGAGGCGATAAAGATTTGGCTCACGTACACAGTGTTTTATCAGAAGGAGGCGCACTATGAGCCAGACTAACCGTTACGGACAACTGTTCGCCACATTAAATGAAACAAACCAAGGTGCCTTTGTACCCTTTGTTACTATTGGCGACCCTAATAAAGCACTGAGTGTAGAAATCATCAAAAGCTTAATTGATGGCGGCGCTGATGCCCTTGAGCTAGGTATTCCATTTTCAGATCCGATTGCAGATGGCCCAGTGATCCAAGCTGCCAACATTCGTGCACTTGATGAAAACATCAATACCCAAGATTGCTTTGATATCATTAAACAAGTGCGTCAGTACAATGCCGATATTCCAATTGGCCTATTATTATATTCAAACCTGGTGTTTAAGCGTGGCATCGAAAAATTTTATCAAGATGCTAAAGAAGCCGGTGTTGATTCAATTTTAGTGGCTGACGTGCCACTACATGAGTCAAAGCTATTTCGCCAAACAGCAATGAAAAATGGCATCGACCCAATTTTTATTGCAACGCCTAATGCTGATGATGACACCTTACGGGAGTGTGCGTCATATGGTCGTGGTTACACATACCTTCTTTCACGCGCAGGTGTGACAGGCACAGAAACCAAGGCACAAATGCCAGCAGATTCATTAGTTAAAAAACTAAAAGATTATCATGCTGCACCGGCTCTACTTGGCTTTGGTGTATCAACACCTGAAGATGTTAAATCAGCACTTGAGTCAGGGGCCGCTGGTGCCATTTCAGGCTCTGCGGTTGTTAAAATCATCGAGGCAAACCTTGATGACCAAGCAGCAATGCTCACTGGTTTAAAAGAGTTTGTAGCCAGTATGAAAGCTGCTACTAAGTAAGTTGTTTTATTACATAAAAAAGGGCCTTAAAGGCCCTTTTTTATGTCTAACTAATTATGAGAAATGATTAATGATGGCGGTGCTCGCCTTCTTTAATCTCTTCGATAAACTTACGATTAAAAGCCTCTAAATCAGCAGGGCTTCGGCTTGTGACTATGCCTTCATCAACACACACCTCTTGATCAACCCAATTAGCACCAGCATTGATCAAATCAGTTTTAATACTTGGGTATGATGTCACCTTGCGGTCGCGTAACTTGTTAATTTCGGCTAATAGCCATGGACCATGGCATATCGCGGCAATGGGTTTGTTTTTACCGGCAGTGAAAAAACCATCAACAAAGGCTTTTGCTTCGCTATTTTGACGTAACGTATCTGGGTTGAATAAACCACCAGGAAGCAGTAACGCGTCATACTCTGCAGAGTCTGCTTCGCTGACTACGCGGTCAACAGTGACTCGCTCACCCCATTGGTTTTCATCCCATGCGGTGATATCGCCACGCTCAAGTGACACAACTTCAACAAGTGCACCAGCTTCTAATAATGCGCTTCGTGGTGACAATAGCTCGCTTTGCTCAAAGCCGTTGGTTGCAAGAATGGCAATCTTTTTACCATTAAGTTGGCTATTTAAATCTGACATGTTATCTCCTTATTTGGGCAAACCTAAATCATTAGAAGCAGACAACATGCCAAGACTTAATGCATTGAAAATATTAAATTAATTTTTAAGTCACCAATTTTTACTCTGTAAATACTACAGCCGCTGTGCAAATCCTGCTTATAAAACGTCTTTGAGTGCTTTAGCAGGTTTGAATACTGGCTTATTAGCGCCTTCAATCTCAATTTCTTCACCGGTTTGCGGGTTGCGCCCTTTACGTGCTGGGTAATAACTTAGGGCAAATGTACCAAAGCCATTTATTTGCACTTGGTCGCCCTCAGATAATGATTTTTCGATAGCATTTAACATGCTCGTTAAGGCTGCTTGTGTGTCTTTTTTTGTTAATTCACTGTGGGCAGCCATTTGCGATACTAACGCGGCTTTATTCATAATATGCTCCAAAATACGCCGCTTAATCATCTGAGGTTAAGCGGAAAAAGATAAGGTAAAACATCCTAAACATTGGTTTAGGCCAGATTGGCTCGGGAGGCTAAGCTTTCAGGGCAACTAAGTCAACCTTGTATCTTGAGCTATAACTTGATACAACCCCGTATCTTTTTAAATTAGAGCATTTATAAATCTATGCGCGCAATTATTGAATACACTCCGCTGATTTTGTTTTTTGCGGTTTTCAAATTAGTTGATATTTATTGGGCAACAGCCTTGCTGATGCTAACTACCTTAATTCAGGTTGCTTATTGTTATTTTAAAGATGGCAAAGTACCAACCCGCCACTGGGTGTTTTTTGCAATCGCAGTCGTGCTAGGAACACTTACCTTAGTCTTCCACGATGAACAGTATGTGAAATGGAAGGCCACCATTGTCTATGCCATCTTAAGTGCTACCTTGTTAGTCAGCCGCTATGTGCTTGGCAAAAACCTAGTTAAAAAAGCACTTAGCTCTATTTTAGAAAATGCCTCTGAGAGTAAACAAGAAATCAAGGTACCGGAAACACTGTGGAACAAACTTAATCTCTTTTGGGTTGCAGTAACCGGTGGTATATCAGCGCTGAACATCTACATTGCCTATAATTTCTCACTCGATTTTTGGGTTAACTTTAAAGTATTTGGTTTAATGGGCATTACCTTTGTATGCGTGCTAGCCACCATCATTACTCTATTTAAATACTTACCTGAGGATGACGAAGAGGAAGATTCAAAGCAATCTTAATGTCATAAATCTGTCGTCTTAGCTTGTTAGCGTATACAAAAAACACGCTGAGACGACATTGAACGCTAACCAATACCGCTGGTTTGAATTTACCCTCATATTTGTTTCTTTGCCGCTATTAGGCTTCTTGCTACGCGCCCACCTCGCTAACTGGCTTATACCTGCCCTTATTATTTTAATGGCCGTGTGCAGCATGTTGCTTTTGTCTGACCCTCATTTCAAACGCTTTAGGCTAACCAGCTTAGGTGAATTTAGTGCAGTCAAACGTCGCTTGTTTAGCTTCTTCTTTTTAGGGGCGCTATTCTCAGGCATGTTTTACGGCATCATGAATCAAGAAAACTGGTTTTCGATGCCCAGAAATTCTTTTTATGATTGGCTGATGTTGTTATTGCTCTATCCCATTTTATCGGTGATGCCACAAGAGCTTATTTTTAGAACCTATTTTTTCCATCGTTATAAACACATTATGCCAAGTAAAACCGTGCGTATTATTGTCAGCGCATCGGTGTTTGCGTTGGCTCACATTGTCTATGCGAATATACTCGCCGTACTGCTGGCATTTTTAGGTGGGCTGCTTTTTTCTTACACCTATGCGCAAAGCCGCTCGACCTTTGTGTGTGTTATTGAACACAGTTTATGGGGACTTTGGATGTTTACTTTGGGGCTAGGTGATGTTTTAGATGCAGGGGCTATTTAGCGAATATAAAAAAGCCGCGCAAAAGTGCGCGGCTAAATATTGAGTTGGCTTTTAAAATCCGAAAATACTAAATGCAAAAAACTTCGTTGCGACCGTATTTACAAAAATAAGTAATAAAATGGCAGGGATAAACGTTGATAGCGAAAAGTTCACATACTTCTCTGTAAAGCTGCCGATATAGCCGTCACAGCCTTGGCTTAGCTCTGCTGATAAGTTTGCTTTTTTCCAGCGGTACATAACGAATAAACACACCATTAAACCATTAAGCGGTAAAATTGTGTCGTAAAACACATCATAAACAATATCAAATAAGCTCTTATCTGCGCCGCCATAATTAACAAACTGAGTAAGTGAGTCAACCATACCAAACGACATGGTACACAACACAGTTAATACGCCTGTTGATAAAGTTAGGATAGCCAATGCTTTTTTACGGCTGATACCCTTACGGTCACTTAATGTTGCTGTTGGTACTTCTACAATTGATACAAGCGACGTAATTGCAGCAAAAAAGACGAGTAAGAAGAATACAAACGCAACAATTGATGCACCCACGTAACCAATGTCAGCTTGAAGTGCTAATAAAATTTTTGGTAGGTATACAAAAATCATCGACACCGATGAGTCTGATAAAGTACTCGGATCAGTATTCGGATTAAAACTAAAAATAGCTGGAAGCACCATAAGACCGGCAATAAATGCAACCAATGAATCGGTTACCGCAACCATTTTTGCACTGCCAACAATGTCGTCTTTCTTAGAAATATACGATGCATAGGTCATTAAAATACCCATACCTAACGACAGTGAGAAGAACGCTTGAGCCAGCGCACCATTAAGTACACTTGCACTCATTTTACTGAAATCAGGAACGATATAGTACTTAACACCCGCCATCGCGTTATCAAGTGTTAATACATAAACCACCAGCGCGGTAAGTAGCACAAATAAAGCCGGCATCATAAACTTAGCTGCTTTCTCGATGCCCTCTTTAACACCACCAACCAAGATCAAGTTAACGATGATTGCAACTACAGCCATATAACCAAACACGGTATAGCTATTGATAAAGGTACCAAAGTTATCAGGCTGAGCTAAAGCATCTAAATTACCAAATGCGGTTTGCGATAAATAACCAAAAATCCACACAGTGATCACCATGTAAAAAACAGCAATCATAAATGGCGTTAGTACCGCTAAAAAGCCTGCAAAGTTCCATTTTGGATCATTGCTCGCCAATAATTTGTAAGAACCGAGAGGATCTTTTTGCGCTTTACGACCCATTGCCATTTCGGCCATCATTACAGGCAAACAGATAAAAATGACAAACAATGCATAGACTAAAAGGAAAGCACCACCACCATTTTTTGTAGCGGAAACAGGAAAACCCACTAAGTTTCCGATACCTACAGCAGAACCGGCTGCCGCTAAAATAAAACCGAGGCGGGAGCTAAAATGCTCGCGTTTTTCGCTCATTTAAAAACCTTATTATTATTTTCTCAATCAAGCGACTCTACCAGTGTTATACCGCGTATTTCAAGCTTTATAAGTTAAAGTTATATGGGTTTGTGTAAAGATTATTACGCAAATAATCTCTCGTCTACTCAGCAGAATATGCTACTATTTTTTCAAAATAACATTGAGAACACATTATGCTATATATGATTTATTCAACAGACGTTGAGAATAGTTTGGAAGCACGTAAATCTGCTCGCCCTGCTCACTTAGCTCGCCTTCAGGAATTAGACGATCAAAATCGTTTATTTACAGCAGGCCCGCTACCAGCCGTTGATAGTGAAGACCCTGCTGAAGCCGGTTTTACAGGCTCATTAGTGGTTGCTGAGTTTGATTCATTAGAAGCAGCAAGGGAATGGGCAGCAAACGACCCTTATATTGCTGCTGGCGTTTACGATAACTCAGTTGTAAAGCCATTTAAAAAAGTCTTTGGTTAATTTTTAATTAGAGTGAACTTTCCTGCTGCAATAATTCAGTGTTTGTTCACTGCTTGTTAACTAAGATCATCTCGTTAAATCACATAATTTAACGTTTTTACTTGAGTTTTAGTTACTTGGTTAATTAAACTAAATGGGTCTGGTTTAGGAGTTTCCCGTCATGCGCGTATTATTAGCCTTCAGTTTTAGCCTACTATTTGCACTTTCGAGCTTTCAAGCAGCTGCAAGTAACAAGCAAGCTGATGAGGTCAGTAAAAAGCAAGCAGTGTTGATTGCAAAAAAAGCGGAAGACGGTAGAACCCTCAAAATCACAGAGCAAGAAAAAGTATATACCGTTAGAATATTAAAAACGAACGGACACGTGGTCGATATCCATGTGAACAAAAAGACTGGCGAAGTGAAAAAGGATTAAAAATGCGAATTTTAGTAATTGAAGATGATTTACACTTAGCAGACAATTTACGTAATGCCCTTGAGAAAGAGCGCTACAGTGTAGATCTTTGTCACGATGGCGAAGCTGGTTTATTTCATATTACAGAATACCCTCTTGATATGGCAGTAGTCGATTTAGGCTTACCAAAAGTAGATGGTATAGAACTGATCACAAAAGCACGTGCACAAGGTATTACTATTCCTATCTTAATTTTAACGGCGCGTGACCGTTGGCAAGATAAAGTTGAAGGTTTAGATGCAGGCGCTGATGATTACCTTACTAAACCGTTTCATGTTGAAGAGTTAATTGCGCGCTGTAACGCACTTATTCGCCGTAGTGCGGGTAAAGCAAACCCTGAAATGACAGCAGGTCCAATCAAAATTCATACTCGCTCTCAGCAAGTATGGGTAGATGACAGAGAGCTTAGCCTGACAGCATATGAATACAAAGTACTTGAGTACTTAATGGTTAACCCACAAAAAGTGATCTCTAAGTCAGAGCTAACTGAGCATATTTACGACCAAGACTTTGATCTTGACTCAAACGTAATTGAAGTATTCGTGCTTCGTTTACGTAAAAAGCTAGACCCTGACGGTACACTAAACCCTGTAGAAACGTTACGTGGCCGTGGTTACAGGCTTAAAAGTCAGTGGTAGCATCGCAAATACCGCTTAAAGTAAGGCAAGGATTTATCCTTGTCTTTGTTTTATTAGTTGCTTTACCAATTTTGTTTTTCTCAATTGGTAAGGCTTACTACGCCTCCTTAGTCGAAGCGACCGAAAAAACGCTCGAAGCCCACTTATATTCTCTTATCTCTGAAGTTGACTTTACTGAACGTGGCATTGTGATGCCAAGCACCATTCTCACCCCCGAACTAAACAGACTAAACTCAGACACCTACGCTATGATTTATCGTGGCGATCTACCTGTTTGGTACTCTGAGTCAGCAACGAATATAAATTTTATTCCTGACGAATTCGAAGCCCCTGCTGGTTCAGCCGATTTCCGTCGTGTTGAATATAATAATGTGGTTTATTGGCAGCTTACCCTTACCGTTATCCTAGAAAATATAGATCAATCCGAGCATGCACGGTTTATTTTGTTAAAACGTAATGATGCTCTACTCAGGTTGATGGATGGCTTTAAACAAACCTTAGTAAATTGGATGTATGTTATGGGTGTTGCAATCGCCGCATTGATGGCGATTGGTTTTGTTTGGAGCGCAAGACCCCTACAACGTTTAGACAAAGAAATAAAATCCATTGAGTCTGGCGATAATCAACAAATTAAGGGTCTTTACCCTGTTGAGCTACAAACAATTAAGGCAGATTTAAACTTATTACTTGAATCACAGCAGCGCCAAAAAGAGCGTTATCGGGCGTCATTAAGCGATTTAGCGCACGCATTGAAAACCCCATTAGCTGTACTTAAGTCAAGCCCTTTAGCCAATGATGCAGATGCACAAGAGCAGTTAGACCGTATTAATGTGATGATCGAGCATCAATTAAAGCGAGCCGCCACTGGTGCGTCTGATACATGGAAAAAACAAACGCTTGTTAAACCTGTTATTGATTCAATTTTAAGTGCCATGACGAAGGTTTATCGTGACAAAGATATTATCTTTACTTGTGAAGTAACAGAGAAAGATTACTTCTTAGGTGATAAAACCGACTTAATGGAATTGTTAGGTAATCTAATAGACAATGCTTGTAAAGCTTGCCGCTCGCAAGTTGACATTAACGTTAAGCAAGGCAAATCATTAACAATTAATATCTGTGATGATGGACCTGGCGTGCCCGTTGACAAGCGTGAATCATTATTAACAAGAGGCACCCGATTGGACACTTATGAAAGTGGTCATGGTGTTGGTATGGCTATCGTGTCGGACTTAGTAAACTCTTATAATGGCCACTTAACAATTGGTGACTCCGAAAAACTTGGTGGCGCTGAGTTTATTTTAGAGTTTAACTATCGTGATAAAAAATAATATGAAACACCCGATATTTACAGTTTTTTTAGGATTTATATCATTTCAAGCATTCTCTATCGATGCTCAACAGCAATGCACATTAAACGGCAATACACCTGCTGAAACAAAGCAATATATTCGCTGCTTAGATAAAGTCATTGCAGATTTGGAACGCGAACAAAAAATGTGGGTGAATAAACTGACTCTAGATCTGGAAAAGATAAAAGAAGATACGGGGAACAGCCAACTATTACCTATATTTTTACGCAGTGTAAAAAACCAAGCCAGCTATCAAGAGGACAGTTGTCGTTGGCGATATTTGCAAAAAATGCCAAATGCAACCAAGGCAGCTATTACCTACAAGCAATGTGAAATTGCTATACTCAATCAGCACCTGAGTGTGTTAAAGCAACCATTAAAGTAAAAAGGCGCATCAGCGCCTTTTAATCATCTAATTTAAGCTCTTCGCCGTTTCCCAGCAAAGTTGCGAGCCAACGCCCTTCTTGGCTTGTTTCAAGAGCTATTTTAACTATCATAGTTAATGGTACGGATAACAGCATTCCAACTGTTCCCATCAACCAACCCCAAAAGATTAAAGATAAGAATACAACTAACGTTGATAAACCCAAACCTTTACCCATAAATTTAGGCTCAACTATGTTACCCATCACTGTATTTATTACTAGGTAACCACCCGCAATAACCCCAGCAACAAGCGGGCCTTGTGTAATTAAAGCTAATAATACCGCCGGTACGGCCGCAATAATCGACCCAATATTAGGGATATAATTGAGCATGAATGCCACAACCCCCCACAGCACAAAGTAATCAACACCAAGTGCCCATAGCATAAAACCAGCAAGCAGGCCGGTACCTAAACTTACTAACGTTTTTATCGCAAGATAAGAGTTAATAGAGTCTAAAAAGCGGTCAATTTGCTTCATTTTCATTTCGGGGTCATCTAATGCCATATGTACTTTTTTGCTTAGCATTGGCCCTTCAAACAGCATAAATACTACCGTTAAAATAATAAGAAACATATTTGCCATTACGCCGCCAAGGCCTGTAAGCATATTTGTAGCCACATCAATCATTTTTCCTGGGTCAAATAAAGAAATAATCTGTTCTTTATCAATCAAGATGTTATAACTAGCAGCAACATTAACAACCCACACAAACTCTTCTTGTAGTTGCGCTTTGTACTCAGGTAGTTTTTCAGAGAAATCGGTCATAGATTGCCCTACCAAACCGGCAAGGCTTACCCCTACACCAACTATCATCATCATGACAAAAACCACTGCAATTGCTTTAGGAATTCCATATTTAGCAAAAAAGCGGATCAGGGGATTACATATAATGGCAATAAAAGCTGCCAAAACAAAAGGGATCACAATTACACTTGCAGCTTTAATACCTGCTAAAACAATAACTAAAGCGGCAAAGATAACTAAACTTTTATTTACACCAGTCAAACTCGACAAAATAAAATCCTTGTGAATTATTTTCTCCAGTGTAAGTCAAATAAACACTAAAAGAAATCTCTGTGCAACTGGCACAGTTAATGCCTGTTTTGTACACATTATTTGAACAAACTATGACCTTAAGTTACTATTACCCAGTCGTACTTAAAAGGAGCTAGGGATGACACATTTATCAGAGCAAGAGTTGTCTTTTTTTAATAGCTTATTTGAGGCTGAACAAAGTGTTGATGACCCTATCAACACTAAAATGTCATTAAATCTCAACCTACCAGACAAGCTAAGTGGATTACTCAAGAATGCAAAATTAACGCTATTGGCAGAAGTGGGTATCTATCAGTTGTGGTTTCCATTAGAGTTCACCACAGATGAAAGCGGTCAATTAACGCCGGTTCTTAGTGCGCCTGAAGTAATCGACACCAAAGGAATTGAAAGAAGTTGGCGAACACCCGATCTTGACCTACAAACAGAAAAATACGTTATTTTATCACTCTCGAGTACTGGAATACTCCTACAACCAAAACATGCCGAAGCCGTTTTAGAGCAAGAAATTACGCTTGCTTTTAAGTTACCCAACCAAGAGCATGTGATGATCAGAGCCAAACCTGTCAGAGCGACAAGTAAAGGTATTGCTGCAAAAATAATTAAGGTCTGTGAAGGCGAAGATGCAATGCGCCAATACTTATTCGACATTCACAAACATCATCACGCAAAGTTATATGAACAAGGAAACATAACGACTGAACTTATCTAGTTGCATGACATGCTACGCTTCGATAAGCTCGCTTTTTTGCAGCAAATCCAAATAAGGTATTTTATGAGTTATCCTATCGGAACCCCTGGTAAACCTTGGAATGATGAAGACAAAAAAGCATGGCTTGCGCTTCAATCAGTAAAGCGTAGCTACTCAGATGACGTCGTATCACAGCTTGATTCATTATCAGAAAAGTTCGATGTTGAACGCTATGGTACGCTTGACTATGACATTAACAGCTACCCGCTTTTCATTTTAAAAAGCAAAAATTGGCAAAATAATAAACCATGCGTGTTAGTAACAGGTGGTGTACACGGTTATGAAACGAGTGGCGTGCACGGCGCATTAGCCTTTGCCAAAAAATCAGCTACCGATTACCTTTCACACTTTAATATTTTGATTGCACCCTGTATTAGCCCTTGGGGTTACGAAACCATAAACCGTTGGAATCCAACTGCAACTGATCCAAACCGCTCCTTTTATCAAAATAGTCCTGCGCAAGAATCGGCAGCAATCATGCAGTACCTAGCTGATAATTCAATTGCACCGTACGCACATATTGATCTCCATGAAACAACCGACACTGATAATAGCGAGTTTCGTCCAGCGCTTGCAGCGCGCGATGCCAAAACACACGATAATTGGAATATACCAGATGGATTTTATCTTGTAGCTGACAGCGAACGTCCTGAACATGAATTCCAAACCGCAATTATAAAATCAGTTGAAAAAGTTACCCACATCGCCCCAAGTGATGAAAATAACCAGTTGATTGGTGTGCCGCAAACTCAGTTTGGAGTAATTAATTACGAAGCGAAAAAGCTCGGTTTATGTATGGGCTTAACAGATGCAGAATTTGTAACAACAACAGAGGTCTACCCTGATAGCCCACAAGCAAGTGACGAAATTTGTATTCACGCTCAAGTAGCGGCAATTACAGGCGCTCTTGACTATATTGTTAATAAATAGTTATCTATACTTTAAATGCCAGATGAATAAGCTATCTGCACAACACCCATAAAAGCAATTAAAAACCAATAAAAAGCATAAATTTAGAATATTTATGCTTTTTTATAATTGTACAATAAATAGCTAGACACGCTCTGTGAATTGTATAAAATTCGCGCTCTTTTTAATTCGAAAGGGAAGCAAATTGGAATTTAAGAATCACTATGGCAGTGTCAGTATCATCACTGAGGGTCCAATAATTATTGGACAATTTTCTGGTAATATTAACGCACGATTAGTCAACGACTTCGCGACTGGTTTAAAAAAGCATATCAGTGCTTTGGCTGGGCGCCCGTGGGCTTATATTAGTCATTCTACACACCTACTTGCAACGACTCCTGATGCAGAACGAGGTTTTGCTAATTTATTCCGTGCTTTACAGGGCACAAACTGTATTGCCACAGCATATATGTTCAGCTCTTCAATCGTGCTTAATCAAATGAAACGTATCATCGCAGAAGCTGAGTCTCCGATTCAAATTCTTGATTGTTTATTTGATGATTTGCAAAGCGCCAAAGCTTATGTTTTAAAACAACTTGAATTTGCTGAAATGGCTTGTTAACAAGCCATTTCAATACCAATCGTTATTAGTTTTTATAAAACTTTGTTTCTTTCGTTATCGCTATATCTGCATCTTCAAGCGCTTGAATATGGAAACTAATTGGCGTTACTTTTGATTTTAATTCATAACCATCAGCAACCACGGTAACAGGCACCCTCTTCATTTGACCTGCATCAATCGTTATTGTTTCTGGCACCTGAAGACTAGCCTCTTCGATACCAGTTATACCAATTGAATAGCTCAAACTATGCTGAGTTTTATTGATAATTGATAAAGTGTATGGGTTTTCAACCAGCCCTTCAAAGTTAACACGATACAAAGCATTACGGTCACGAATAACTGATGCTTCTATTGGCGTACGCATAGCTACCCAAACGACCATAGCAACCACAAATAAGGCCGTTAAACCGCCATACCCAAGCAGTTTTAACCTAAATGGGTTTGTTGTTTTTCCTTCCATTTGTTTTTCTGAGGCATATTTTATTAGCCCCTTTGGATAATTAAATTTTTCCATGGTATCGTCACATGCATCGATACATAAGCCGCAGTTTATGCATTCATATTGCAAGCCATTTCGTATATCAATACCTGCAGGGCATACTTCAACACACAGGTTACAATCTACACAGTCACCTAAACCTAACTCTTTAGGATCGGCTTTACGCTTACGCGCACCACGAGATTCCCCTCGTTCTTGATCGTAGGTAACGACTAACGTGTCTTTATCAAACATTACTGATTGAAAACGTGAATATGGACACGCAACAGTACACATTTTTTCACGTAAGAACCCCGCATTGCCATAGGTACAAAAAGCGAACAAGAAAACCCAAAAGCTAACAAGCCCTGACATTTCAAGTGTGAATAAGCTCATGTATAAAAACTTAGCAGGTATAAAATAAGCCATAAATGACATTGATGTGAGTAAAGAGATGACAAGCCAAACTGCATGTTTGGTTATTTTCTTTTGCCACTTACTTGCTGACCAAGGAGATTTATCAAGTTTGATTCGTTGGTTACGGTTCCCTTCGACTTTATGTTCGACCCAAGTGAACATAAGCATCCAAATTGTTTGCGGGCAGGTATAACCACACCAAACTCGGCCTAACCAGTTCGTCACAAAAAACAATGCAAAAGCACCTGTCATAAATAACATGGCTAAAATCATAAAATCTTGAGGTAACAGTGTTAACCCAAACAAGCTAAATTTTTGTGTTGCTACGTCGAGTAAGACGGCTTGACGACCATCATACTGAATCCACGGAATGGCGATAAACGTCAACATCAGTACCCAGCCTAAGTAACGGCGGATACGTTGGAAGTGCCCCTTTTGCTCTCGGATATAAATCGGCCCATCTTGGTTGTAGGGCTTGATGATTAAGTCTTGCTCTTTAATATCAAATTTCATTTTGCTACTTACTTCTGTGTCGGTAATAACCTTACAGAGCAACTATCAGGCCAACTCAAAATAAAATTAAATAATTGATATTAATGACTATTTTCTCACTTAAAATAACCAAAATCGCGAAATAACGCGAACAGCCACGCTATTTCGCGAAATTACGTTTTATAGCCAGCTTTTTCATTTTTGATCTAAGAGTACTTTCTGGTAAACCAAGCAAGGTAGCAGCGCCATTTTCACCTGATATTTGGCCGTTACACCGTTTTAGTACCTCGCAAATATGCTGCTTTTGTACAGCAGCAAGCGAGACAACTTGCTCATTTGTTTGCTCGTTATTCAAAGGTGCAGAGAGTTGTAGCAAAGCTTGTTTTGATAAAATAGCTTCACGCTCGAGGATATTTTGTAGCTCGCGAATATTGCCTGGCCAATCATAATTAGACAACTTAGTGAGCGTTGCTTTGCTAAGCCCCTTTAGCTGCTTACCTAACCGCTTGTTAAGCTGAGTGATTATGTTTGCCGCGAGAAGTGGAATGTCTTCTTTGCGCTCACGCAGCGCAGGAACACGAATGGGAAACACATTTAAGCGATAATATAAGTCCATGCGAAAGCTGCCCTGCTCAACCATTTGCCATAAGTTTCGATTAGTTGCGGCTAATACTCGAATATCGACTTTTAAGGTTTGGCTACCTCCTACGCGCTCAAACTCTTGCTCTTGTAGCACGCGCAATAACTTACTTTGCGCTTCTAATGGTAACTCTGCCACTTCATCTAAAAATAGAGTGCCTTTATCAGCCAGTTCAAAACGCCCTTTTCTGCGCTCATTAGCGCCGGTAAACGCTCCTTTTTCATGACCGAATAACTCTGATTCTATTAAATTTGCAGAAAATGCCGCGCAATTTACTTTAATGAATGGTTGCTCAGCGCGGCTACTTAAACGGTGTAAGTTTCTCGCCACCAGTTCTTTACCTGTGCCATTTTCACCTAAAATCAAAACGGTACTGTTCGTTTGACTCACTAGGGTTATTTGCTCAAGCATACTTTGAAACGAATGACTTTGCCCGACTAAACCCGACCCCTGCCAATCTTCATTTAACTCAGAAATAAGATAGGCGTTCTCAGCTTGTAACTGCTCAGACAAGTGCTGAACTTGGGCCAGAGCATCGCGCAATGCAACTTCAGTTTGCTGCTGCTTTGAGACATCGCGAAAAATCGCGACTGCTCCAATCAAGGCGCCATTTTTGTAAACGGGTGTTGAGGTATACTCAACAGCAAAATAACTACCATCTTTACGCCAGAATACCTCATCATTTACGTGACGATGTTTACCATCGAACATAGTGCAATATATTTGGCATTCATCTGCAGGATATGGTGAGCCATCTTTTCGAGTATGGTGATGATATTGGTGAATTTTTTTACCGAGGAGTTCTTCTGCTTTCCAGCCAGTCATACGCTCAGCTGCTGGGTTGACGAATACAGCATTACCCGATAAATCAAAGCCGTATATCCCTTCTCCTACAGCATTTAATAAAAGTGTTGGATCATTTAAAAATTCTTTAATCATAGCAAAATGTCTATTCGCGAAATATCACGACACATTATCGCAACGAATAATCATTAAAACAAGCTATGAAAAAAGCCAAAGAGCGCTATAAAAGCGCTCTTACTAGTTAAAAAGTTACATGGCAGGAACTAAGCGGATTTCACCTTGTGCTACTTGCAGATCGAGTGGCAACTTACTAAGTAAAGCTATTTTCGGGTCGCTTGTATTAAGTTTGTAAACTGGATTGACCGCTAAAAACCCATTAATTACTTGCATAGCTTGATCATCAAGTAAACTTAAGTTCCCTTTAAAGCCAGCGGTATCTACCTGCGTATCTAACAATTTTACATTACGTAAGAACACGGCTTTTTTCTCACTGTCATAAAAAGGGCTACCTTCTATTTCAAGCTTTAGTCGTACAGGGTATTTAAGTGCAAACGCATTAACAACAGCGCTTGAATCAGCACCTAACACGATAACATCACGTTTTTCTGGACCGACATTAACACTCAAATCGTTAACTGCAAATTCTACAGGTAACCCCATTAATTTTATTTGTTCTTTAAATTTGGGTAGTTGATTTGATAAAGCCGCTTCAATTTCTGAATTCGTGAATGAATAAACCGAAATGCCTTGCTCTGTACTTTTACATGCGCCTAACAGTAAGCAAGTTAATAATAGTAAAATTCTCATGGTCTTCCTCAAAAAAGCCGCTAATTAAGCGGCTTCTAAATAGTCGTTATTGTGCAAATATTGCTTTAAGCCTTGCTAGTGTGTCAGGTGAAACTGAACCTTCACTGACCGCTAAAAGCTGTTTCAAGTAGTAATAAACATCGGCTTGTTCTCCACGGTGCTTATCATCAAGCATCGCAACTTGCTCAGTCATACGTAATTGACTATCGGCAGACTCTACACCAGCTAAAATTTCAATACGTGTTAGTAATTGCTGCGCGTTTAATACGGTTGTCAATGGCGTTTGGAACTGAGCAGGAATATCAGTATTACTCTCAAGCGCTGTAAATAAAGCATTGAGCTTAGAGAGCTCTGCTTGCTTACTAATTTGCGCTGTTTTTGCACTAATCGCCGCTTCTAACTGAGTAACCCGAGTTGATAACGCTTTCGAATACTCAAGCTCTGCAAGCTTCGCAGCTAAGTCTTTGAGCTGAGCAAGATGAACCACTGTTTCTAGTGCAGATTCAAGCTCAGTTAACTGCTCTGCTATAACTTCGTCATTTTGCTGTTGTGCTTGTTTTTGCTGTTCAAACTCGGCACTTCGCTTGGCAAATGTCTCATCATTAACACGTCTAAATTGCTGCCATAAAGTGTTCTCTGCTTTCATCCCTGCAAAGCCTATTGTTTGCCAAGTTTGTTGAAGTGCTTTTAGCTCTTGGCACGCAGCAGCTAAATCATCGCTTTGCGATAACTGTGTTGCTTGCTCAACAAGTGCAGCTTTTTGCTCAGCATTTGCTTTATGAAATGCAGCAAGTTGAGCTTGAACTTGTGATTGTGCAGCTTTGAATTGCGCTTGTAGTTCACGGTATGTTTTAGGATCTACATTACCAGCAGAACGCCATGCTTTAGCAATCCGATTAAATTTACTTTCAAACTGCTTCCAATCAAACTCATCAGACTGAGTATCCAATTCATTTAGCTGTTGCATTTGTGAGATAATATCAACACGCTGTGATTTAGCTTGCTCACGCTGTTGCTCTTGCTCAGCAAAGTACTCACGGCACGGCGCAAACAGTAACTCTACTTGCTGATCAAATTGCTCACCTTGGCGTTTCTCTTGTTCTGTATCAAGACGCCCTAATTCATTCCAACGTCGACGCAACTGTTTAACTTGCTCTGCACGTTGTTTAGGGTCAGTACATTCTGCTGTCGCTAATTCACTCACTTCTTTAAGTAGTGCTTCACGCTTTGGTGCAGATGCGTATTTTTGCCAATCTTTTGCTTCCGCTAATTGCGACTCAAGGTCAGATTTAAGTGAATCAAGTGGTTGCTTATAAGACTCGGTTAGCGTGTTATATAGTTCTTCAAATCCTTTAAAAACACCAAATGCAATATTAAAACGACCTTGCTCAATCAATCGTTTAACATCTCGTGCTTTTCGCTTAGCGGCTTGCTGATTTTTAGTCAATTTTGTCGTAAGTGGCGCCATTGCTTCTTGCCACATGTTAACACGCGCTGTTAAGGCTGCTTTTAAACTACCCTGTAATCGCGAAGGGATCTTAGATAATTTTTGACGAGCATTTTTTTGCTGTGTTTTAAACTCTCGCTGACGCTCATCAAACAGTGCTTCATCATCACTTGGTTCAATCGCAGATAACGTTTCAAACGCTTGTTTGTATTCAGCTATCGAGGTAACAAGTGTTGGTAATTGCTCTACCTGCTCAAACAAACTCTCTAAGCGCTTTTTAACATCACGAACAGTTTGATTATCAGTTAGTTTTGTTTCAGTAAGTGCTTCTTTTGCTTGTGCTACTTTCGCTTCTAACCAATCTTGTTGGATTTGCTCAGGCGCTTCCATCCCAAGCTGTAGAGCATTCTCAATCTCTTCTGATAACGCTTCAAGTGTTGCCAGTGCGAGTACTTGGCGCTGTTGCTCCAATAATAATTGTTGAGCAATTTCATATTCATTACGAAGCGAAGCAAGGTGAACATCTAACTTTTGAGTGATCGCTATGTATTTTTTATCAAGCGCTTTAACTTGTTCTTCATTCAACCACTTAAGTTCAATCGCCTGCCATTGCTGTAACAAATCAGCATGTTGTTGAGATACCAGTTGAAAATCAGTTTTATCACGTAATGCATTTAATTTGGCCAACACAACGCGTGTATCTGCCTCAACTTTAGCTGGCATTTCAATAGCTAAACGTTCGTTTTCAAGGTGAGTGGCTAGCTGCTGTTGAGCTTTCCCTTTGGCATGCTTTAATAATGATTTTGCTAACTGGTGATTGATAACCAACTCAACAAGCTGAGCTTGTAGTTCTTCACTGCCTTCTTTAAATGCTTTATCAATCAAGTTAGCATTGGCTAAACGCTTTAATAATTTAACGCGAACTTGCACTTCTTTTTCTGCAAATGCTAACTTCTCTAGTGTTTTAACAGGCGCATAACGCTCGATAAATTCATTTTTAATGTTTACATCTAATTGACTGTCAGTGTTTAAAACAGCTTGATTGATGTGCTGCTCGGCAAGCTCTTTCAGCGCTTGATCTTGCTTATACACCTGCCACCACAAAACGATATCATTCACTTTATTCAAGGCTTTTTTACGGATCTCTGCAGAACTGTCTTCCAGTGCAATACTATTTAAGATGCTGAGATCGCGCTCGGTATCAAGGCGTTCAACGGCTGCCAAACGAACTTGGTTTTTAGGGTGCTTCCATTTCGGAGTAAACAGGTGTTTAAAGATCATTTTCACTAAACCTAGCTATTTCATTTTCTGATGCGAATTCTTTTTGCAATTGAGCTTTGCTCTTTTGCACCATTTCACCATTTTCACCAATGGTAAATTGCTCATTGGTTTGCGAAACTTTAGCTTGGTAAAGCATCACGAGCTGAACGGTTTGTTGTTTTTGCTCTTCAGTTAATGGTGTGCCATCAGGCCATTTACCTGTTGAGGCGCCGTACTGAAGACGCTCAAATACGTCGGGGGTGATATTTTTAACTATGTGATCAATATTCATGTTACTTTTTCTTTTTCAAAACTACTAAATAGATGCGGCTAACGAGATACCAAACAAAACCTACAGCCATTGCCGCTGAATAGGCATACCACTCAAGAGACTTTGCTTCGGGGTGCATAAAGTAATAACAGAAAAAGCCCCCTAAAAATAAAATCAGTGCGAGGAAAGAGTGATTCATAAACTTTTGTTGTTTACGAATGCGCGTTTCTTTTTGCATTTGTTGCATTTGTTCATTGCTAAGATCGGTGACTTGGCATTCGCAATGCGGACACTGCTTATGTTTATCAGATATTGATTTTGCACATTGCGGGCAACTAATAATCGCCATATCTTTCTCCATACTACGCATAAAAAAGGCGCCTTAAGGCGCCCTTTATTGTACTCGTTTTATGAGTCGATGTCTTATTTGAATTTCATTCAATTGTGAAGATTCGAAAACTGCAATCATCAAACTCATCTTGGAAATACGATTTATTCTTTTTCTTTAGCCTTATCTACTAAACGCTTTTCCCAGAAGATCGCATTTTTGATGCCTAACTTAACTGGATCAAAGGTAATTTCACCACCCGCTTTCTTTTGATCTTCATAATCACGTAAACAGTTGAGTGCTGGTTTGGCGACAAAGAAAATGGCTAAGATACCGACAATATTAATCCAAGCCATTAAGCCAACACCAATATCACCAATTGCCCAAATATAGCCAGAGTTATTCACCATACCGTAAGCAACCATGAACATGATAACCACTTTAACGACAACTAATGGAATGCTACCTTTAAAATAACGGTTTAAGTAAGCAACATTAGTTTCTGCAATATAGTAATAAGCAAGGATTGTAGTAAATGCGAAGAAGAACAACGCAATACCAACAAATGCTTCACCAAAACCACCAAATACACTAAATAGTGCCATTTGGGTAAAGGCTGCAGAGCCTACTTCCGTAGCTGCATCAACATTTTGCACAATAAATTGACCCGCAGGTAACTCACCAACAATATTATATTGCTTAGTGATAAGGATCATTAATGCTGTTGCAGTACACACAAAGATTGTATCCACGTAAACAGAAAATGCTTGTACTAAGCCTTGTTGGGCTGGATGATCAACTTCTGCCGCAGATGCTGCGTGAGGGCCCGTACCTTGACCTGCTTCGTTTGAATAGATACCACGTTTAACACCCCAGCCAATTGCAGCACCAAAACCTGCTTGCGCTGTGAATGCATCAGATAAAATCATTGAGAAGATACCAGGCACTTTATCCAGATTTAAAAATACCACGATTAAAGCAAGTACGATGTAACCTAACGCCATAAATGGCACCACGATTTGTGTGAAGTTTGCGATACGTTTAATACCGCCAAAAATAATAAACGCAAGCACGATTAAAATGATAGCCAGTGCAACTAACTTAAAACTACCTACTTCACCAAAACTTGTGTTAACCAGTGTGCCTTCACCAAACACTTGCGTAAATGCATTACCTACCGCATTTGCTTGTACGCCAGGTAAGAATACGCCACAGGCAACAATAGCTGATACGGCAAATAATACAGCTAACCACTTTTGCTGTAAGCAACGGTCAAAGTAATACGCTGGACCACCGCGATATTGACCGTCTTCTTCAGATTTATAAATTTGGCCAAGGGTAGACTCTGCATAGGCTGTACTCGCGCCTAAAAACGCCACAACCCACATCCAGAAAATAGCACCAGGCCCACCGAAGCCAATTGCCGCAGCAACCCCAGCAATATTACCCACACCAACACGGCCAGATAATGAAACAGCTAGCGCTTGGAATGATGAAATACCAGTATCTGAGTTATTAGAACTTAGCAATAACTTACACATTTCTTTGAAATGTCTAACTTGAGCAAAACGGGTTAAAACGGAATAAAATAGACCTGCACCTAGACATAAGTAAATGAGTGCATTACTCCAGATTATGTCATTGACGGCGCTTACAAGAGCTTCCATGGATATCCTCTATGATGATATTTTTTATTGTTAGTTACGATACTCTGCGTGAGCTTGTGAGAATACGCGACATATAAGTGTGAGAAATATTAATAAAATTTAATAACGTCTCAGCGAAACGTATTGAATATTAACTTAAACACCCCATCTTTGTTAACAGTTAATTTTCAAAATGACGTGTACGTGACTTTAATTAACATTCATTGTGCTATTCGTAAGCACCGCTGAAACTTTTATCAGTAGATACAATTACGGGCATCAGTTTTGCTGATGCCCGTAATGTGCGTTATCTTAGTTTATCGACCACGTTCACGATGGCCGCTAACGTATCTTGACCAAATTGATACGAGCGACGATCTGACCAACCGTAATCAGGATCTGGTAAATCATCGTTATCTTTAAATGGCATTTCTACCGTATACGCTAATGCATTAAACTCATGGGCAACAGCCGAAGAACCTACCGTTAAGTTAGCCTGACCCGGCTCATCTTTTGGATAACCATGCTCGTCTTGGAATTCTGGCGTCACTGTTAAAAGCGCAGCTTTAAAGCTATCTTCTAAATCTTTTAAACGGTCATCGTAACCTGGAATACCTTCACTACCTGCAACAAAGTTATAAGGAATTGCTTCGTCACCATGAATATCTAAGTGCATATCAAGGCCAGTTTCACGCATTTTGTTTAGCACCAAGAATACTTCAGGGCTATTTTCCATGCTCGGTGTTTGCCACTCACGATTTAAGTTAACCCCTTTTGCGTTAGTACGCAGGTGACCACGCACACTGCCATCAGGATTCATGTTTGGCACGATATAGAATACCGCTTTAGATAAGAGTGCTGCGGCATGTGGGTCTTCATCATCAAGTAGTTTATGAAGTAAACCTTCAACATACCACTCAGCCATCGTTTCACCTGGGTGTTGGCGTGCAGTGACCCAAATGGTCTTTTTATCCTCACTTGGGATACCTACACGCAATACACTCATGTCGCGACCATCAAGTGTTTCACCTAATGTTTCTAGTTCACATGCATGTTGGCTTTGTGCCCATGCAAGTAAATCTAAGTGACGGTCATAGCTATATGGTGCAAAGTAAGCAAAATATATGCTGCCACACTCAGGTTCAACTTCAAAAGATAGCGTGCCATCGGCGTACTCAGAAGGAACACGAAACCACGTTTGACGGTCGTATGATGCAACAGCGTGATAACCTTCCCAGCCGTCTGGATACGCTGAGTTTTCTAGGTTATTAATATGTAATTTATGGTTTTGAAACGGCGTTGTTTCAAGACGAAAGTGAAACCACTGGAAAAAATCAGACTGATTGTCTTTATTAATTTCTAATTGAATATTCAGCGGATCAACGGCTTCAATAACCTTGATATTACCACTGTCAAAATTGCTGGTGATTTTCATTCTATAAACCTATTGGTTAAAAATAATTCTTAGCTACTCGCTTGTTAGTTAAGAATTAAGTCAACGCTCTTATGTAGAACGTTTTGTTAGTAATATGGTGTAGACGTAGCACAGCCTATCACATGCAGAAAATTTGCAAACACTTTCACGACTAAAAAAGCCAGCATAATGCTGGCTTCTATATTATTTATTTTTTAGCTATTAGCGAGGTAAGCTTGGGAAAGTTACTTCAGCCATGTCACGCATACAACGTACAACCTGACAGCTATAACCAAACTCATTATCGTACCAAACGTAAAGCACAACACGGTTGTCATCTACGATTGTTGCTTGTGAGTCAACAACACCTGCGTAACGGCTACCCACTAAGTCTGTAGATACGATTTCAGTTGACGCTGTGTAATCGATTTGGTCACGAAGATCTGAGTAAAGTGCTGTTTCACGTAAGAACGCATTTAGTTCTTCAACAGTTGTACCTTTTTCAAGGTTTAAGTTCAAGATAGCCATCGATACGTTTGGTGTAGGAACACGGATAGCATTACCAGTTAGTTTACCTTCAAGCTCAGGTAACGCTTTAGAAACCGCTTTTGCAGCACCCGTTGATGTGATAACCATGTTCAGTGCAGCAGCACGACCACGACGCTCAGCTTTATGGTAGTTATCAATTAAGTTTTGGTCATTTGTGTATGAGTGAACAGTTTCAACGTGACCATTCTTGATACCAAACTTATCGTTAAGCGCTTTTAATGTAGGCGTAATAGCATTGGTTGTACAGCTTGCTGCACACACAATTTTATCTTCAGGTTTGATATCTTGGTTGTTTACACCGTATACGATGTTTTTAATATTGCCTTTAGCAGGTGCAGTTAATAATACTTTTGCAGCGCCTTTCGCTTCTAAATGCTGGCCAAGGCCTGCTTCGTCTTTCCAGATACCTGTGTTATCGACAACAAGTGCATTCTCGATGCCGTAAGCTGTGTAATCAACTTCGCTTGGTGAGTTAGCGTAGATAACTTGGATGTAACTACCGTTAGCTTTAATTGCATTACGCTCTTTATCAATTGTAATAGAGCCATTGAATGGACCGTGAATAGAGTCACGACGCAGTAAGCTTGCGCGCTTTTCTAAGTCGCCGTCTTTACCGCCACGTACGACGATTGCACGTAAACGTAAATCAGCATAAGGGCCTGACTTCTCAATTAATAGACGCGCTAATAAACGACCGATACGACCGAAGCCATATAACACAACATCACGCGGCTCTTTTCGCTCTGCATTAGCGATTTCCGCCAGTTCGTCAGTTAGGTACTCTTCAACTGAACGACCTTTAGCTGCATCATTAAATAAATAACCATACGCTAGTTTACCAATATCGATACGTGCTGAGTTTAAATCCATTTTGCTAATCGCTTCAAGAAATGGGAAGCTTTCACGTAAACGTAGTTTTGTACCTTCAAACTGAGCAACTGTTTTGTGTGCTTTGATGATATCGATTGTACTGGCATTAACGAGAGGACGGCCATATACAGCAATTTCGATACCACGACTACGGTAAAGCTTACCAATAATTGGTTGCATG
This sequence comes from Pseudoalteromonas sp. L1, assembly GCF_021728095.1. Taxonomy (NCBI): domain Bacteria; kingdom Pseudomonadati; phylum Pseudomonadota; class Gammaproteobacteria; order Alteromonadales; family Pseudoalteromonadaceae; genus Pseudoalteromonas; species Pseudoalteromonas sp. L1. The sequence continues at coordinate 1,331,962 of NZ_JAKKCT010000001.1, forward strand.
CTTTCTGCGTAGTCTTGACGTTCTTGCCAGCTGTTTGTGTATTCTAACTCGTGAGATGAGGTCATTTTTTTTACCTAATTAAACAATTTTGAACGGATAGCCATAAAAATGTACTGTGATTTGAGAGCAGCACATCTCTGGCACGGGTATTCTAATTTAAACTCAAATGATTCTCCACTGTTACAGATCAATTCATTGCGCTAGAATAAAGTAGTATTTATTAACTTGAGGTTAAGGAATGTTATTAAGAGCAAGCCTGCTGCTTGGTTTACTGGCATTAACTGGGTGCGAAGATCCGCTGACACTAGCCAAAGTGTGTGAAGAAACCCCTGGCTTTTGTAATGACCTAAATAAAGATAGCCACTGTAAAGAGCAACGCAAAGACGTCATCATGCAACGTTATATTGAATATAAGTCGCCTACCGATGAAAATAAGTATCAGCTTTTAAAAGGCTTTGAAAAGTATGACCAATGCGTGTCGTTAGCAGCAAAAATTGAGCATATAAAACTAAAAGAAAAAACAACCTCACGAGTTGAAGGCCACTTGACGAGCATTAAGGAAATGACCCGTATCTTTCAAGATACTAAAGACACCAAACACCCAGGCCTTCTTTACTATCACTGGTCACGCAATAATGACCAATCTGCGTTAACTAAGTTACTTGCTCTAGAAAATGATAAAAGTGTCACTGAAAATGCTGAAATGCAATTTTTCCTTGCCAGTTATTATGTAAAGTTTGATGATGAAAAAACAATCGACTTGCTTTACAAAACATTAGAACTCAATAAGGCAGATGAAACCCCAAATCCTGAGATCTACCCAACTTTAGTCAGCTTGTTTTATAAACATGAAAAATACAAGCACGCATATACTTTCGCACGGGTTGCGCAGTTATCTGGCTACGAAAATGTTGATATTTTACCAATCGAACATAAGTTAACAGCCTCAGGTAAGAGCCTAGATAGCTTAGATGATTTAGCACAACAAACCTACGACAGTATCCAAGCAGGTCAGTTTGTGTCCCCTCGCGATTTTTAAACAGCAAAAAGAAATAAAAAAGGCAGCTAACGCTGCCTTTTTTTATTTTGATTTGCTTGTGCCAACTTCAACGCGAGTTTTTAACTTCTGACCGGGTCTAAAAGTTACCACTCGGCGTGCCGAAATAGGGATATCTTCGCCTGTTTTCGGATTACGGCCTGGACGTTCTTTCTTATCTCGAAGATCAAAGTTACCAAATCCAGAGAGCTTAACCTGCTCACCTTTTTCTAGCGCTGAGCGGATTTCTTCAAAAAACGCTTCAACTAAATCTTTGGCATCTTTCTTATTAATCCCGAGTTTTTCAAATAGGTGTTCAGCTATGTCGGCTTTAGTAAGCGCCATATCTAGTCCCTCAACGATGCGTTAAATTGTTCGGCCAGTGCGGCCACCACATTATCAACTACCTGATTGATATCTTTCTCTTCGAGCGTTCTATCAACCGCTTGTAGTGTTAGAGCAATCGCCAAACTCTTATAATTTGGCTCAATACCTTTGCCCTTATACACATCGAATAAGTTTAGGTCAACCAATTGATTTCCGCCAACTTTTTCTATCACGTTTAAAATATCGCCAGATTTCACCTGATCTTCCACTAAAATCGCGATATCACGGCGGTTTGACGGGAATTTCGACACAGCCACAGCTTCTGGTAATTTTCTTTTTTCTAGTGCAGACATTTCGATTTCAAACACAAATGCTGTGTTATTGATATCTAGTGACTTTTGCACCTGTGGATGCACTGCACCAAAGAAACCTACTTTCTTGCCATCAGAATAAATTACTGCCGATTGACCAGGGTGTAGGCCATCAGACTGCTCTGCTTTGATCTCAAAACGTGCTGTATCATTGCTAATTGCTAAAAGTGCTTCAACATCACCTTTTAAGTCATAGAAATCAACGCTACGCTTTTCTTGAACCCAATGTTCACCGTGTGCAAGACCAGAGATAACACCACCAATGACAGCAACTTGGTTTACGCCGTTTTCAGCATTTTCGTCACGTAAGAATTTTAAGCCATGCTCAAATAAACGTACACGTGGTTGCTGGCGGTTTTGATTATAAACTAATGATGCTAATAGACCCGGCATTAAACTCACACGCATTGCTGACATTTCAACTGAAATTGGGTGTGGCAATACAAGTGCATCACTTTGCGGGTGTAAAATTGCTTGTGCTTTCGGATCAACGAAGCTATAGGTAATTGCTTCTTGGTAACCACGCGTTACAAGCGTATTACGGAATTTAGTCACCGCAACATGCGACTCATCATGGTTAGTCATTTTTAATTTAGCAGTTGGTGCAACGTTTGGAATGCTGTTATAGCCGTAAACACGCGCAACTTCTTCAATTAAATCTTCTTCGATACGAATATCAAAGCGATAGCTAGGTACGTCTGCACTCCATACGCCATCAACAATTTTCACGTCTAAACCTAAACGCGTTAGGATGTCAGTGACTTTTACATCATCAATGTGGTGACCAATTACGCGGTCTAAACGCTCACGACGTAAACGCACTTCTGTTACTTTTGGTAGTTTGTCTGTTGCTACGGCTTCAACAACAGGGCCTGCTTCACCGCCAACAATCTCAAGTAATAATGCTGTCGCACGTTCCATCGCATCTTTTTGCAGTGCAAAATCAACACCACGCTCGTAGCGGTGTGACGCATCCGTGTGTAAACCGTAGCTACGTGCTTGACCTGCAATCGCTACCGGGTTAAAGAATGCACTTTCTAATAAAATATCTGAAGTTGCTTCAGTTACACCAGACTTTTCACCACCAAAAATACCTGCAATAGCAAGCGCTTTGTTGTGATCAGCAATAACAAGCGTAGACTCGTTTAGTTTAGCTGTGTTGCCATCTAACAGAACTAACTCTTCACCCGCGTTTGCGCTACGTACTTTAATACCACCTTCAATCGCATTTAAATCAAATGCGTGCATTGGGTGACCTAACTCTAATAACACGTAGTTTGTTACATCAACAACAGGGTCAATTGAGCGAATACCGCTGCGACGCAGCTTTTCTACCATCCAAAGTGGTGTTTCTGCATCAAGGTTAATACCTTTGATTACACGGCCTAAATAACGAGGACACGCTTCATCATTTACAAGCTCAATCGATACTTTGTCTTCAATCGTTGCAGCAACTGGTGCAATTTCAAGTGTATTTACATCAACACTATTCAATACGCCCACTTCACGCGCTAGACCTTTAATACCTAAACAATCACCACGGTTTGGTGTTAAGTCAACATCAATAATGTTGTCATCAAGGCTTAAGTATTCACGTAAGTCAGTACCGATTGGCGCATCACTTGGTAATTCCATGATGCCATCGCCTTCTTCGCTGATACCTAATTCAACGAATGCGCACAGCATGCCGTGTGAAGGTTGACCACGAAGTTTGGCTTTTTTGATTTTGAAGTCGCCAGGCAATACAGCGCCAACAGTCGCAACAGCGACTTTTAAACCTTGGCGGCAGTTAGGTGCACCACACACGATATCAAGTAGCTCATCACCACCTACGTTTACTTTAGTCACACGTAATTTATCAGCATCAGGGTGTTGACCACACTCAACCACTTCACCAACAACAACGCCTGTGAACTCTGCTGCTGCAGGCTCAACACCGTCAACTTCAAGACCAGCCATTGATAACTGTTCCGAAAGAGCCTGTGTGTCGATTGCTGGGTTAACCCACTCTCTTAACCACTTTTCACTAAATTTCATTTTATATCTTCACTCTTAACGGAACTGGTTTAGGAATTTTAAATCGTTTTCGAAAAATGCACGTAAGTCATTCACGCCGTAACGCAACATGGTTAAACGCTCAACACCCATACCGAATGCGAAGCCTGTGTATTTTTCTGGATCAATACCCACTGATTTAAGAACGTTAGGGTGAACCATGCCACAGCCTAATACCTCTAACCACTTGCCGTTTTTACCCATAACATCAACCTCAGCTGATGGCTCAGTAAATGGGAAGTAAGAAGGACGGAAACGAATTTCCATATCTTCTTCGAAGAAGTTACGTAAAAAGTCGTGCAGAATACCTTTTAACTCAGTGAAGCTTACATCTGTATCAACCATTAAGCCTTCCACTTGGTGGAACATTGGCGTGTGTGTTTGATCGTAATCGTTACGATAAACACGACCTGGAGAAATGATGCGCAGTGGTGGCTGCTCAGTTTCCATCGTACGGATTTGTACACCACTTGTTTGTGTACGTAACACAAGCTTAGGGTTGAAATAGAAAGTATCGTGATCAGCACGTGCAGGATGGTGCTCAGGAATATTTAGCGCATCGAAGTTATGAAAATCATCTTCAACTTCAGGACCTGATTTAACCGCAAAACCTAACTCACCAAAAAAGCTTTCAATACGTTCAATAGTACGAGTTACTGGGTGTAAGCCACCTGTTGGCATAACACGACCCGGTAAAGTTACGTCGATCGTTTCTGCCGCTAGCTTCTCTTCAAGAGCCTTACTTGCTAGTAACTCACGCTTTTCGTTAATGGCTGTTTGTACTTCTTGTTTTGCTTGGTTAATCACTTGACCCGCTTCTTTACGCTCTTCAGGGGCAATCTTGCCTAGCGTTTTAAGTAAGTTGGTGATTTCACCTTTTTTACCAAGGTAATTAACCCTGATATCTTCTAATTGCGCGATTTCGTTCGCACTGGCAACAGCCTCAAGTGCTTGCGCTAAAATATTTTCTAAGTTCATTGAGTACCTGGTCTTTCACAGAAGGATTTTGTAATAGCTAATGATAACTGAAAGCAAGGACTAGATTCTAGCCCTACTAAAGCTTTAACGTTGATTTTATAAAAGGAATTGTTAATTTTCTTTGTGCAGCCATAGAGGCATGGTCAAGTTTATCTAAAACATCGAGTAGTGCGCGCATATCACGGCTTAATCGCGTTAATAAAAAGCGCGCGCATTCATCGGTCAGTTCAAGGCCGCGCATGTGGGCACGGCGAACGAGTGCCTCAGCCTTGTCATCGTCACTCATTGAGCGTATTTGCAATGTCGTGCCCCATTTCAAACGCGATACAAGATCAGGTAAATTGATATGCAGCATATCAGGTAATAGATCGGCAGTAACAACCAAGTATTTACCTGGCTCATTAAAGCGATTGAAAAAGTTAAATAATCCTTTTTCCCATGCATCATTGCCAGCCACTAAATGAACGTCATCGATACATAAAACATCAAGAGTCTCCAAGCCATCCAGAACGACAGGCCCGTAGTCAATCACCTCTCTCATAGACAGTAACATCGTTGACAAGCCACGCTCCTGGGCGTCAATACAGGTTGCGTACAACAAGTGAGACTTACCAGAATCACCTAGACCACATAAGTAAGTATATTGGAATTTACTACTTAGTTTTGTAAATGCATCTTTAAGATGACTAACCTCAAGAGAATTCTCGCCACCAAAATAAGACGTAAACGTTTCATCATCAGGCAACGTAACCGGCAGTGCCATTTGCATAGGTTCTTGCACTAGAATTAAAGCCCCTGCCACTGATATTCAAGTTCGTCTTGATTAATAACTTGATAAAAATCTCGAGGGTCCTCATAGGCTTTAAAGGCACTATCAAGTTCTAGCGCTTTTCTAAAATCATTCATACTGCCAGTGTGATTAACATTGAATTGCACCATATCTGGTGTACGTAGCAAAATTTCTACACGTGTAACAACACTCAAGGTTGCTAATCGGCGTTTTGCAAGTTCAATATCAACAAAGTTATTAATACCCTTTAAATAAAATGTTGCTGATGCAAGTTGGCCAATCGTAGTCGGATCTATCGCATACTCGAATGCCAAGCCTGTGGCTAAACTATCAACCATATCAGCAACAATCTGTTGCTTGTCACCTACCAGCCGATTCGTTTCAAAGAGGTCATCATTAGTAAAACGCCAATCAAGGATCCACGTTTCTGAGTCTTGTTGTTGATACATTCTTGCAGTGATACTGCGCTCTGCACTATAACGACTCGACGCACGCTCTACAGGCTCAGAAAAATTACCCCATACCTCTGGGATACCTACAATTGAGCGGTCTTGTAAATCAAGCAAAGGAACAACGACAGGTAAACCTCGCTCACCTGCTTTATCATAAATTAACTGTTCAAGCTGCGGATATGATTCTTGAGTAACCAGTTCACGGCGCCAGTTATCTTCAATACCTAACCAGATAGCAACTAAAGGACGGCGTGTACCCCATAATGGCAGACCGAGATCTTTGATCAGTGCATTAATCTTATTCGCTTCAAACTTAACGACCAGATTTAAACTACCGTCTGCTTTTTCGTCATATTCAAACTTAAGCATGTAATCTGAAATATCGCGGGTACGCTGTTTAGCAAGAGGGTTTTGATCCGCACTTGTATCACCGCTGACCTTAACCAGCACATTTAGCAATGCTTCACGACTTGCCGCTAAACGAGCATCGCGTGATTTGTCTGCAACTTTAAGGGTATCTTGATATAGACTAGTCACCTCAACAGCAAAAGTTGAAGCACTCGAAAAAAATAATAATAAACAAATAAGTAATCTAGACACAGGCCATTAGTTCTTGCTTTTAAACTGTTTTGATCCTAAATCAAAGCCATACACAAAGCAAAGTTAATTTAATGAATGGCAGCTGACAATGAGGATGGAGCGCGATATAAAAGCGCGACGACAAACGCAAAAAACCCGCTGCATTGCTGCAACGGGTTTCTTTAATTTGGAGCCTGGCGATGTCCTACTTTCACATGGCAAATGCCACACTATCATCGGCGCTGTTTCGTTTCACTACTGAGTTCGGCATGGGGTCAGGTGGGTCCAAAACGCTATTGTCACCAAGCAAAATACGTGGAAAGGATTCTCGATAAAGCGCGTAGCGCTTACGAGTCCTTTGCGCAAGGTGAACTGATTTCGCATTAAGCGTTGCGGTTCACCCTACTAAAATTCGGAATGCTGATTTTAAGTAAATTCTACTTTAGTTTCTTAACTTCTGTTCGTTACGCTGCCACAAAACGCGTTTGGCGTTGTATGGTTAAGCCTCACGGGTAATTAGTACAGGTTAGCTTAATGGCTCACACCACTTCCACATCCTGCCTATCAACGTTGTAGTCTTCAACGGCCCTTCAGAGACTTTAA